>JABARE010000017.1 GCA_019187365.1 Saprospiraceae bacterium
TTCAAGGGCGACCTTGGCCTTGAATTCCGCGCTGAACCTGCGCCGTGTTTGTTTTGTCATAAGTTTAGTAAAGTTACGAATTTTATTAACTAAACCTCTGGTCTCAATTTAGGGGAGTATTACACCCTTCTATGGTTTGAACGACTTCAGCATTGTCGCAAATCACCATAGTTCCCTCTGCCATGCGCTGGGTCGTTGTTGTGGCTTGCCGACCCGGTTTGCCGGGCTTCTTTACGTAATAGTATTGGCTGCGGCTGATACCGGCAAGCTCGAGGGCCCTTTCCAGGGCCAATCCCCTTGCCGAATACTCCCTTACCATCTGAGCCTTTTCACTTAGCGATACTTTTTTTTATCAGCTCCTGTTGCATTTTTATCGTGAGATCCTTCTCCATGACCATCTCTTTGAGCGTGCTGATCTCCTTTTCAAGGCGCCGTATCTCCTTGAGCCGTTCCTTGGTCATACTGTGCTGAAGGCCTAAAAAAAACATCATTGGCACCTCTCAGCTTCCTGTATCGAAATGGTACGAATACATCAACGAACCTACCCTGGCCGATGCCATTATGGATAGATTGACCGCCAATGCTATCAGAATTGAATTAAAGGGAGAATCACTAAGGAGGAAAAATAATAAATCTGCTCAATAACCAATTGCATCTTTAAACTCAAATTAACGTTCCTTCTCTTATTGCCGAATCAGGGGTGGGTCAACATCCAGGAACCCCGGGTCAACATGAGAGGAATTTACAAGCAGTACTCGCCGAAGGCCGCTATCTGCAACAAGGAGAAAATATCCTGATCACCGGCGCCACCGGTTGCGGGAAAAGCTTCCTGGCTTCGGCTCTGGGGCACCATGCCTGCATGCAAGGTTACACCGTGGCCTACTTCAACGTCCAGAAACTCCTGCTCCAAACCAAACTGGCCAGAGCCGCAGGTACCATCGCCCGTCTCTTTGATCATCTGGCTAAAACGCGCCTGCTCATCCTGGACGACTTCGGCCTTACCTCCCTGGATGCCAACCAACGTTTGGACTTCCTGGATATCATTGAAGACCGCCATGCCACACACGCCACCATCATCGCTTCCCAACTCCCCGTGGCCAGCTGGTATGACATAATCGGCGAACCCACCATCGCGGATGCGATCCTGGACCGTCTCGTTCACACTTCACACCGCCTTGAACTCAAAGGAGATTCTTTGCGAAAAAAAATGTAATTTTGTCAGGCGGCATTGTTGCCTAACCCTCTTTCCACATGGGGGTCAGTATCACCGAAACGGGGGTCAGTATCACCGAAATATCCACCACACCATTTATCTCAATACGGTAACATCTCCCTTTTCATGAATTACACTTCCATCTCTTAATACAAGCTGAGCATGCCATACATAAACCCCTGGTAATACCTTTGCGCCATTGAATGTTCCATCCCAACCCATTTGAAGTTCATTGGGTAGAATTCCGTGCTTTTGCCAAACCAGTTCCCCCCAACGATCGAAGATTTTCAGCGTTTCAATAAAAGAGATAGTTCTTCCATTGTCAAATATACTGAACCAGCCATTGGATCCACCAGGACGGATGACGTTTGGATAATAAATACCAATATTATTTTTAATGGTTAAAAATAACTGGTGAATAGAATCGCATCCTTCCTTTGAGGTAAATTTTTCCTGATAAATACCTGATGTTGAATAAGTTTGCTGGTTTACAGGCCAGGTAAAAGCACCTTCAGTTATTACAGTATCCCTTTTTAGAAAATCATAATCTAAAAGAAGATTTAATTTGATTATAGAATCGCAACCAAGAATAGTTTTTAAAGGATATAAATATTCGCCAGACTGCCTTAACAAAGTATTGTTTACCTGCCACACATATTCATTACAGGCATTTGCATGTTGCACATGTTCATAATGCTCATATATGGTCAAATCGAGCTGGTATATGGAATCGCAACCAAAACTATTGATATATTTTTGAAAATAAATTCCGGATTTAGAGTATGCCATTCCATTCTGATTCCAAAAAAAGGTATCACAGTTAATTGCAGCGGTATTATAAAGCTCAGACCTGGTATTCAATTGCAAATTGATTGTCGAATCGCAGCCTAAACTGTTTTGGACAATAAACGTGTATTCCCCATTAGCCTTTAAGGTTTTACCAAGAAAATTCAGACTATCGCAAACAGATAAAGCAAGATCTGCTTTAGTGGACGTATTGATGGTAAGATTCAAATTAGTGATACTGTCACAGCCTGATGTATTTAGTGTTTTGAATTGATAAATGCCACTCTTGTCATAGACAATACCATTCCAGTTAAAACGATCACAAACTGTTTGGCTCAGATCAATATGTTCAGAATTGTAGATGATTAAATTTAATAGGGCAGTACTATCACATCCGGCGGAGTTCAATGTATGATATTGATAGGCTCCACTTGTATCAAAAGTGATACCATTCCAGCTATAGGTATCGCAGGCTGATTGCCAAGTCAATGAAGAGCTTGATTTATTAACTGTGAGATGCAGATTTGCTGTGCTATCACATCCAAAGACATTTAGTGTCTTGTACTGATAATTGCCAGATTGATCATAACCAAATCCATTCCAGTTGAAGCTATCACAAACAACCAGATCTCTAAAGGAACTGTTTGAATTATTCACGGCTAATTGCAAGGTGGTGATGCTGTCGCACCCCTGATGATTTATGGTCTTCTGTTGATAGGTGCCAGATTGCGTATAGGTATTGCCATTCCAGGTATAGCTATCACAGGCAATATCTTTCATTGTCACATTGATGACAGAATTGATCGTGAGATCTAACAAAACTGAACTATCGCATCCAAACTGATTTATTGTGTCGAATTTATACAGACCTGATTGGGTATAGGTATTTCCATTCCAGGAATAGGTATTACATGCAGAATGATCAATTAGCTGAGCCTGGGAATTGTTGATTATAAGGTCAAGCGTAATGACACTATCGCAACCGCGAATATTTAAAGTTCGAAAGGGATAATTTCCACTTTGTTGGTAAGTGTTTCCATTCCATGTAAAACTATCACAAGCTGTATGTTTTAATAGCAAACTATCGGAGTGGTTAATGACAAGATCAAGTGTTGTAATGCTATCGCAGCCAAATTGATTTATTGTGTCATGGATAAAGCTACCACTCTGTGAATATGTTTTTCCATTCCATGTATATCTATCGCAATCGATTATAGATTGTGTTGTATAAATGGTATCAACAGTAGTTAATTCCAAATTAAAAATCAAACTATCACATCCATTTACTGCTCCCAATATGTGATAGTAAGTACCAGCATCATCTATAAGTGTATCATAGAAATTATAGGTATCTCCCTTACATATGCTTGCGTTTATTTTTTCAATCCTTGGCAATTCAACCGTACGGAATATATTGTCGGTATAATCACATTCTAAGATGGAAAAATCATTAGGATCAAACAGCCCTGATCCATTCCTCGTCGTATTGATGACCATAAAAAGATCTGTGAGATTGGTCACAGTAAATTTAAATTCCAAGTTGAGCAAGCTATCGCCACTTTCTAAGTTTATTAAGGTATAATAAGTACCGACTAAATTCCCTCCAGTTGCAGGATCACCATTGTAAAATGAGACAGGCAGACTGGAGTCTGCATTAAAGGAAGCATTGGAAAGATTAAATACATCAAAGATGACTGTGTATTCATTATTTTTGGGATCATAATTAATGCATTTGATTTTACCAGTTAGGCTTGCAGCTCTTTTTAGATACATACCATTGCGATCGATCAATGATTCCTGCGCATTAAAATTATTATACTTTCCATTTTTATAAGTAGCATTATTCTTTTGTACCCTAGGCACAGTCAGGTCATCATTGATATTAAGAATATGGTAATTGTATTGATTCCAGATGCCTCGTGCTGGAGCCCAACCTGGTAAACTGTCGGGCGGGCCGAAGATGGTGAGTTTGCTAATTGAATTACTTCCAAGAGTAGAACAAGAAACACAAAGTTTGGCAAATCCAGAATTATCTAAATCTCCAACAATTGGTTGCTCAAAAAGTGTTCCTGAGTAACATTCAATTGTAGCTAACACCCTTGGATTTGATATTGATCCATCAATAACTTTTAAATGAGTTTGGTCTCGGTATATTATTTCCTGAAATCCGTTATTATTTAGGTCAAAAAAAGCTATTCCAGTTGCACCTGATGAATCGGTAGTTGCTAAGTCGAAGTCAAGCAGCAAAAATTGCGAACCATCAAAGGAATAGCTGGAAATAGTTTTATTTGTTGTTACTAGAATGCTTGGCATTCCATTTCCTTTAATATTTCCAACAAAACCAGGGCTAGAAATTTCAAGGTCATTAGCTATAGAAACATTACACAGTAAGTTTGTAACTCCATTTATAAGATTGTAAACATACAGCAATGTACGACCAGGTGTGTAAGGACAAGAAACTATTACATCTAAGAACCCGTCATTATTTATATCCCCCATTGTCGTGGCACCATCATATAAATTCCCATCTATCATAATGTTAAATGGCGTCATAACATTTCCTATGGTGCCAACTGTATTTGAAATATTTACTTTATATATAGTGTAACCTGCAGCCAATTCCAGATCGCCAATGTTCTGATCAAGTTGGGCCGCAACACTAATTGTTCTATTAAGACCAAATCTATTCCTATCTACTAAGCCAATGCCATCCCCCACCCCTTGAACCAATAAATTACCTGTTAATGCGTTAAAGATTTTGTTGCTTATGTAAATTTCAGGAATTCCATCCTGATTAAAATCTGCAAGTCCGGGACTACCAAATATTCGGGTAGTTTCTCCTTTTTCATTTAGATCGACCCGTTCATCTGATATCCATTGTAAATTTCCTAAATGATCATAACAAATAAGTTTTCCCTGAATTTGAATAGGGTTGATAAAATAAAAAGAGGCTACTATGAAAACTTCAGGATATCCATCATAATTTACATCTGCTACTGCAAAGCCATTATGGCCGCAAATGTTGTATGTTTCAATTTTATACTTTAATGCGCCTGATTTTGAGTCAAATACAAGGACAGCTAAATTATCATTATCCTGATACAACAATTCAGGAATACAGTCATGGTCCATGTCAGCCAATAAAGGAGTTTTTGTGACAATTATTGGTGTTTCACATTCAAGCAGTTTATTCAAAATAATTTCGGATCCAGGATATTTTACTATGGATAAGCAAGCAGCACTATCCTTTAAATTACATGTTAAAGCTTGCTGGCTATATAGCTCACAAAAATGCATCGAAAAGATAAGTAAAAAGCCTTTTGCCAACAAACTATATTTAAATTTATATAATCTCATTTATGCACTTTCATTGTATTGATCAAACCATGAGGAATCAATATTATTTAAATTCTGATCAGTTTGACGATTTTAGAAAGTTGTTTGTCATCGTATAAATGCATGAAGTAAATTCCTTTTGAGACATTTAGTTTTAACATATGTTCCATTCCTTCAAATCTACCTGATTTTATGCTTACTCCAGTAAGGTCAAATAGGCTGTAGTTCGTTTGGCTCAGATTTGAATAGATCCATATTTCATTGGATTTGAAAGGATTTGGAAAAACCTTAAGTATGATTTCATTTATAGAATCAGTACTTTTTATATTCAAGTTCCTGAACGAAAGATTTTCACAATCTGGGAAGGGGACATATAAAATTTTAAAACATTCCGGAGTGGAACATGTACAGGCTACAGCCTCACATTTTTTAATTTCCAGCCAGATATCATCTGTAAATGGCCCCAAGATTTGATTTTGCAATCGGCCCTCCTGGTTATTGGGATTCGCCGTTCCGGGGCCATCAATATCTGTGGTCTTATAACACAGATAACCTAAGCCACCGGCATTGATGACTTTAAGTTCAATATAGAATTCGGTGTCTTCTTCATCGCAATAAACATTCACAATGTTTACTTCCATTTCACAGCCATCCTCATCGGAACAGGGTTTTGGGGGGCAGATTATTAATTCTGCTTCACAACTAATTGCTAAGTCTGATAAAGTAATACTTATACAAGTATGTCCAATGGTTCCACCGGATATTTGATAAGTAGTTCCATAATTGTAAGTTCCGGAACCATTTATTTGATAACTTCCTGAAGTTCCTGGTACGTTAATATCAAATGTCCAGGTATCATCTGAAATATTAAGGGTTCCCTTGTCATCACAGTCTATGTTACCTATAGTTGTTTCATAAAATTTTTCACAACCGGAACAAAACTCTGGAGGTACTATATAAACCGTATCGCTGCAATCTTCAAATTTGAAAATGAGCATCCAGCTTCCTTCTTGTATATAGAATGGACCTAAATTGAAAGTACCGTCACCGGTATCTGCGAGGATTATTTGGTATCCTGATTCGTTTGGATAGGGGTCGTCTAACCATCTTTCAATGGTGAAGGTGTCGCCATTCATTTCGTCTAAATTAACCTGTACATAGTAATAGTCATCAGAAAGTAAATTCGAAGTAGCATTGTCTTGACATATACCCGTATATACTTCAAGTTTGTATTTATTAAAGTCTTCAGGACAGATTTCAATAGTATTGCTGTAAACAGGTGGCAAAATATTAATTACCGAACTGAAATACAATGCAGCAAATAGTTCTACACAGGTATCACCAAAAACTGACAAAGGCATGTCAAAACAGAATATCTGATGGACAGTATCGATGGAAGTATTGAAAATAGTGTATCCCTGAATTCTTACAGAATCCAGCTCCCAATTTGCACAAAGATCAGGCAACTCATAATTTCCACAAAAAGTGAGCGTATCCAAACATCCATTATAACTTATTCCCAATCCAATAGTATCTAAAGGATGATTACCGTATAATGTGGCTGATCCAAATTGACTACCATCACAATCTTCGCAAATCCCATCTACATAGGCATAGCCAAAATGGGCTGCCTGACCACAATCTGCTACCACGATTTCTAATGTTGCAATACTGTCTACCATATTCTTCGGTAATTTAATTCTGTGACAGGTCCAATCAACCACAACAATAATCGAATCAAAGTTACAGATACTATCGATATAATAACCTTCACATTTCACCAGCGACGCATCAAAGCAAAGATCGAAAGCGGGAGCTCTGTCACATTTAATGCTAAAGTAGGGTTGGCTGTTGGTGTGTCCTTCCGGGTTTTCTAACACAGCAGCAAACCAAACGGTAAATTCCCTGTTTTGTTCAGTGACTTTAAATCTTTTAATAATTTTATCTATTCCTGCACCAGGGGTACATAGAGATCCGGATTCCCGGTATCGGTTATTTAATAAAAGGGCCTTATTGCCAAATTTAGTTCGGTTAATTCCCACTAATGTATCCACACCAGATGAAACAATTTCTAATTGTCTGAAACTCGGCAATGAAGTGGAGTTCCAGGAAACCGGATTGCTTCCCGACAATGGAGTACAATCATTACTACCCGTATTGTAGTTTGCATGTTGACCAAAGTAATAATCAAAATCATCCTCAAATCCACCATTGTCACAAACGAGGGTATCAGTTTGGGTATGTACGATAGTTGATTGCATAGTTAAAATTAAGAAAATCAATCCAGCCTTTATACAATTGATGATGAAAAAGAATGTATTGGAAAAGAACCAGAGCCTTAGATTAGTAATAAATGTAGAAAAAAGATCTGATCGATGATGGGGATATTGAGATGAAATTATACTTTTCATAACGATGTCTTTTAAGGTGGAAAAATAGAATAGTTATTTGACCCCCTATTAATCAGACTTTCGTTACAAAGTTAATAAATAGATCAAAACATCAAAATAATTTTGCACTTCCAGGAAACGACCTCAGGCTCTCATTACCCGATGGTTCTCACAGAGGGATTTCCACTTTGAATGCCCTTCGGTTGCTTTTAGTAAAGGAGGAGGTAATATGACCCTGGATGAACAGATTCCAGAACACTAGGGGTGGCAAGCTGGCAATCGAAGCGTGCAGACGGATGGTGTTGTATTTGGTGTAAAACTCATCCAGGTTGGCTGTAAGCTCTTCGATGGAATAGAACTCAAAACGCTCCAGATGCTCAGACAAGATGGCATGAAAGCTTTCTATATGGCCGTTCTCCCTGAGGAATTGAAAGACTCGTTAAATTGGCACCTCGAATCATTGAAAACGGCCATGACTTCTTGGTTCGATTTCACAAAGCCTTGCTTTAAAAAGATTTTCTGCCATTTCACCGGGTGTCCGCACTTCTGCATGTGAACAGGAAAATGCCGGGCGTCTTCGGACAAACGGTCTGGACTTCCGGAGGTCCCAATTGCCTGTAATGTGCGCCCGCTCAAAACGAGCAGGCAGGCGGATCCGCCACTTTCCCTGCGATTCCACTATTTTTGTTCCGATGAACCCAGCTCGATTTTCAAAGCTTTCGATTGTCATTCCGGTGTACAATGAAGAAAAGACCATCCACCTGATCCTGGATGCCATAGCCGGAGTGACCTTGCCGCAGGGCCTTCAAAGGGAAATCGTGCTGGTCAACGATTGCTCCAAAGACCGGACGGAGGAGGTCCTGATGAACTATATGGCAGAACACCCCAACGGTGGTCCTTACCGATACCACCGGCATGAGGTGAACCAGGGAAAAGGGGCTGCCCTGCACACGGGAATCGCCGCTGCCACCGGAGACCTGATCCTGATTCAGGATGCCGACCTCGAGTACGATCCGCGCGAATATCCCCTGTTGTTGGCTCCGGTACTCGAAGGCAAGGCCGATGTGGTTTATGGGTCGCGCTTTATAGGGGGCAAACCTCACCGCATTCTGTTTTTCTGGCATTCCATCGGCAACAAGTTCCTGACCTTTCTGTCGAATACCTGCACCAACCTCAACCTGACCGACATGGAGACCTGTTACAAACTGTTCCGCAGCGACGTTCTTCGCCCGCTCGGGCTGAAGGAAAAGCGTTTTGGCTTTGAACCGGAAGTCACCGCCCGGATCGCCCGCATCCGGGGCCTGCGCATATTCGAAGTGGGAATCTCGTATTACGGCCGAACCTATGCCGAAGGCAAGAAAATCAACTGGAAAGACGGCTTGAGGGCAATTTATTGCATATTCAAGTACCGGCTGTTGCACTGACCCGGTCAGGGAACTTTTAAATCGATATGGTGTTGAGTATTACAAAACCAATGTCTATGAAAAAGGCAAAATCACTGCTTTTCGCCCTGCTGATCCTGACAGTGTGCCAGGTGGGCAGCTCACAGGTGCGCGAACAAAAACTGAACATGAGTCTGGGCGTGCAGCCTGGCTTGTCGGTCAGCATTCCCGGCGCAAGCCAGAAATTCATCGAGAAAGTCCTGAAAGATTACCTCAAACCCAGCGGTAAACTAAAAGAAAACAAGAAGGCCAAAGAATATTACATAGCCGGCGCAACCATTCGCTCAATCAACGCAGGCGCACCACTTGACTTATACGTCAGCACCGGCGAGCAAAGTGCCGTCATGCACTTCGACCTGAAAACCTCTTTTCTCAACTCCACTGACCACCCAACGGCCTACGATCAGGCATCCGCCTTTGTTCAGGAGTTTTCCTACGAAGTACAACGCACCCTTACCAGGGAGTTACTGGAAGAAGAAGAAGAGAAGCTCGAAAAACTAAACGACCGGCTGAACGACCTTGGGAAAGACAACAACAAGTTCCACAAGGAGATCGAGAAAGCCCGAGAGACCATTCAGAAAAGGGAAAACGACCTGCTCAACAACGCGAAGGAGCAGGAGATGACCAAAGTCCAAATCGACAGCCAGACAAAAATGGTGGAGGAGGTTCAAAAAAAACTCAACGCCATCGGAAAAGCCAACTGACGACGCATTAAAAAAAATATTTATAAATATTTATTCACATGTGTTGCCCCCGGCAGACCACCGGGGGTTCTCTTTTTCCGGCAGCAGTACCGGCAGTTTGACGGGCATAAAAATGCGCCCCGGGGCTTCCGTCTCACACAATCGACTGATGTTCAAACCCTGTTCCCGTAACTTTTAATATATTATATTTTTATATAATATGTATATTCGCCCGGTGTTTGTCACATGGTAGTTTTCCACATCTTTTCAACATACTGCTTGTGGACAACTGCCGGGCAGTCTAACATATTGAACTTTTTCCTTATTTGATGAATTCTAATTTTGTGGGCGCTATTCACCGAAAAAGGAAAATCCAACCATGGCCGAATCATTGAGGGAAACATTGCGGGTGCGACCGGGTGCATACCGGCAAAAACCGCCGGAAGCAGATCTGCTCGCCTATGAGCGGGTTCCACCGCAGGCCATTGAATTGGAGGAAACCGTGTTGGGGGCCATCATGATCGACAAAAACGCCATCAGCATCGTTCTCGACACCCTCAGGCCCGAGAGTTTTTACAAGCCCGCCCACCAAAAGATATACCAGGCGATGATCCGCCTGTTCGAAGCCAGCCAACCCATCGACGTCCTGACGGTACGAGAGATACTTCATAAAGAACAGCAATTGGAAGAGATCGGAGGATTGTCGTTCCTCCTGGGCCTCGCCCACAAGGTGGCCTCGTCGGCCAATCTCGAATACCATGCGCGCATCGTTGCTCAAAAATTCGTTCAGCGCGAGTTGATCCGGATATCTACCAACATCATTCAGGATGCCTTTGAAGACTCCAAGGACGTTTTCGATTTGCTCGATGCTGCAGAACAGGGGCTGTACGACATTACCGACAAGTACCTGCGACGCGGTTACGAATCGGTCGGAGCCCTGATCCGATCGGCAAAGAATCGCCTGGAGAATATGATCCACGACGAATCGGGGGTCTCCGGCGTTGCCAGCGGGTTCCCGGACCTGGACAAATACACTTCCGGGTGGCAGCGTTCAAACCTCATCATCGTTGCTGCTCGTCCCGGCGTCGGAAAGACCTCTTTTACCCTGGCCCTGGGCCGCAACGCCGCAATGGATTACGGCACACCGGTGGCCCTGTTTTCTTTGGAAATGAACAGCGGTGAGCTGGCCAATCGCCTTTTGTCGATGGAGGCAGAAATCGAAGGTGGCAAGTTGCGCAATGGCAAACTCGACGAAGACGACTGGACCAAACTCAACCATGCGATCCAAAAACTCGGCGATGCACCCATATACATCGACGATACCCCATCGCTTAACGTATTCGAATTGCGGGCCAAGTGTCGCCGCATGCACCAGCAATTCAAGATCGGGATGGTCGTTATCGACTACCTCCAGTTGATGACGGTGGGTGGTGTTGACAAAAAGAGCAGCCGGGAGCAGGAGATCTCAACGATTTCACGTGCGCTCAAAAGCCTTGCCAAAGAGATCAACATACCCGTGATCGCTCTGTCTCAGCTCAACCGGGCAGCAGAGACACAGACGCGCGAAAACCGGAAGCCCCAGTTGTCCAACCTCCGGGAATCCGGGGCCATCGAACAGGACGCCGACCTGGTATTGTTCATTTACCGGCCCGACTATTACGAACTCGAGAACAACTACGAATTGCCCAAGGGCACGACTGAGCTCATCATTGCCAAGCACAGGAACGGCCCTACCGGCAGTGTAAAACTGCGTTTCCTCGATTCCTACGCCAAGTTTGTCCCACTGGATCAAACCTTTGATCCTTTTGGACACGTGGGGATGTCGCCACCAAACGTCATCATCCGGCAATCTGCCATCAATGAAGAAGACACCACGCCGTTCTAAAGCGCCGGGGCCAGAAAAAAAAGATGCCCCGACGACCTGGCGCCTGAACAAGTACATTGCCCATTCCGGTGTCTGCTCCCGCAGGGAAGCCGCTGAATTGGTAAAAGGCGGCCATGTACTCGTCAATGGAGCGGTCGAGACCAATCCCGCCCGCGAAATACAGGCAGAAGACGTGGTGACCTGCCAGGGTAAGCAGGTAAAGCCAGAAGTACATCTCGTTTACCTGCTTCTCAACAAGCCCAAAAATGTTATTACCACCCTCAGCGACGAGAAGGGCCGCAACACCGTGCACGACCTCCTTCGCGGAAAAATCGCCGAACGCGTTTATCCCGTCGGGCGCCTGGATCGCAACACGACGGGCTTGCTGCTGATGACCAACGACGGGCAACTGGCACAGCGACTTTCTCATCCTTCTTTCCGCGTTCGCAAGTTATACCATGTCAAACTGGACCGCGACCTCACGCGACGCGATTTTGAATCCATTTTGCAGGGGGTGATGCTCGATGACGGCATTGCAGAAGTCGACAGCCTCGATTTCGTGGACCAAAAGCGCGACGAACTGGGCATTGAGATTCACTCTGGCAAAAACCGCGTCCTGCGACGCCTTTTTGAAAAGCTCGGGTACGAGGTACTCCGCCTGGATCGCGTGCTGTACGCCGGGCTCACGCGCAAAGGCCTTCCCAGAGGGCACTTCCGCCACCTGACCACGCAAGAAGTCATCCGACTCAAGCATTTCAGACAGTTGTGACCTGCCAATCAACGTGCAACATTTGCACGAAAATTCCCTGCCATTCTCCCAGGTTCCCGTAAGCCTCTTCCTGACTTCCATTTGCAGCTTCCGCATATTCATTGAGACTTT
This sequence comes from Saprospiraceae bacterium, assembly GCA_019187365.1. Classification (GTDB taxonomy): domain Bacteria; phylum Bacteroidota; class Bacteroidia; order Chitinophagales; family Saprospiraceae; genus Vicinibacter. Next base: position 12,595 of record JABARE010000017.1, read on the forward strand.
CGAAAGACAGTACAATAAATCAAATTTTTATGGAATTGGCAATCTCTAAGGTCATTGGGTCTTCGCGTACTGTAAAAGCTTTGAGTTGAACCCCTCAGAATGAAAGCAGGTATGCCGGAACGCCCTGCAATGCAAGACATTACCCATAATTCATAGATTCATAACAAATTTCATTGCTTGTGCCTTTTTATTGTGGAAGTGAATGTGATTTCGATCCACCCTAAGGATCCGGGGTAGAATATTCTTAAACAGCCTGTGGTTCTTCCAGCTCCTTAGAAGTCTTTTTGCAACCAGGGATTCTGCCACCTACCTGTTCTGCCACCCCTTCATTTGAGGAATACGTCAAATCTCACGACGAGGAAATGCTCGGAAACCACACCCGGAACCGCGCGGATCCGCATTTCGAGCTGCATCAGAAATTCCGGTTGGCGAACGACGTCGCGAACGTCGGCGAGGCCTGGCAGCAGCAGCAGTTCGGCAGGAGCCTCCACGTTATCGTAAAGGTCGCCCACGAAAAGTCTTCCTCCCGGATCTGCAGGGTCGTAGATGCCGGCGTGCGCTTCCGATATCAATTCGTAGCTGATGTCCCGGTCGAGTACTGGCGCGATCGAAACCAGCGAAGGGCGTACCAGGCGAATGTCGTCCTCTTTGAGTCCGTTACCGTTTAAAAAGGAGATCCAGGAACTTGCCACGCGTTGTTCAAAAACATGTGTCAGTAAGGGGTTGGCATTTGCCGGCAACTCGAAGCGCATGCGGTATTCGAGCTCGAAGTCGCCCCTTTCATCGCTGGAGCAGGAGAAAATTATCGCCGTAAGGGCAAATATCCATGGCAGGGCTTTCACCATTCCCCAAAGGTAAACATTGCAAAAAACCCACAGCATTCCAACTTCTACCCCACCCACTTGTTCAATGCACTGAAGGCCCCTGTCCTTTGGCAGTTTGTCCGGAATCTCCTATCATTGCGGCAATTTTCAAAGGGGCCTCTAAATCAACACCGACATGACCCATACTCCGTTCGACCAAGCAATGCTCAACAGGCACTATGCCAGTTTTTCTGCCCGCGTGGCCGCTGCTCGCAAAGCCCTGGGCAAACAGCTCACCCTGACCGAAAAAATACTCTATACCCACCTTCATCCTGAATCGCCGCTAAAATCCCACGTGCGCGGCAAAGACTATGTCTTTTTTTCTCCCGATCGAGTGGCCATGCAGGATGCCACGGCTCAGATGGCCCTTTTACAATTTACGACCTGTGGTAAAAAATCTACTGCCGTGCCGACTACGGTACATTGTGACCACCTCATCCTGGCGGAGAAGGGTGCCGACCAAGACTTGCGGAGTTCGCTGAAGGACAATGCGGAAGTGTTTGATTTTCTCAAATCCATTTCCAACAAATACGGCATTGGATTCTGGAAGCCCGGTGCAGGCATCATACACCAGATCATCCTGGAGAATTACGCCTTTCCGGGAGGCATGATGATTGGAACGGATTCACATACGCCCAATGCGGGCGGACTCGGCATGCTCGCCATCGGAGTAGGCGGAGCAGATGCGGTTGACGTCATGGTTGGTATGCCTTGGGAGCTCAAAATGCCGCGGCTCATCGGAGTGCATCTGCGTGGCAAGCTCAGCGGGTGGACTTCTGCCAAAGACGTCATCCTCAAACTTGCGGGCATTCTCACGGTAAAAGGCGGTACCGGGGCCATCGTCGAGTATTTCGGAGAAGGGGCCCGGTCGCTTTCGTGTACCGGCAAGGGTACCATTTGCAATATGGGGGCAGAAATCGGAGCGACTACCTCTACGTTTGGCTACGACACATCGATGGGGCGCTACCTTCGCCATACCGGCAGGGCGGTTGTCGCCGATTTATGCGACTCCATCGCACCGGACCTCACCGGAGATTTTGAATGCTACCAGGATCCAGGAAAGTACTTTGACCAGGTGGTAGAAATTGACCTGGATAGCCTGGAACCACACATCAACGGACCCTATACCCCAGACCTTGCCTGGCCGATCTCCCAATTCGCAAAAGCCGTTGAAGAAAAAGCTTTTCCCCGCAAGCTCGAAGTCGGGCTCATCGGTTCGTGTACGAACTCTTCCTACGAAGATCTTTCCCGTGCTGCCTCGATCGCACAACAGGCGGTGGACAAACACCTGCGGGCAAAAGCCGAGTTCACCATTACCCCCGGCTCCGAGCAGATCCGTTATACTGTAGATCGCGACGGCATCCTTTCGCAGTTTGAAGCGATGGGCGGGATTGTGCTTGCCAACGCCTGTGGTCCCTGCATTGGGCAATGGAAGCGCCACATAGACGATCCAAACCGCAAGAATTCCATCATCACTTCGTTTAACCGCAATTTTTCGAAGCGCAACGACGGCCTAACGAGTACCCATGCCTTTGTTGCTTCTCCGGAGATCGTCACCGCCCTGGCCATCGCCGGCGATCTTTGCTTTAACCCGCTCACCGACACACTGACCAACGACCGGGGAGAACAAGTTCGTCTGGATCCCCCTTCGGGAAGTGAGCTTCCTGCAGCGGGTTTTGCTGTGGGGGATGCAGGTTATCTGGCGCCTGCCCAGCAAGACGCGCCTGCCGAGGTAATCATCCGGCCCGACAGCCGGAGGCTACAATCGCTTAAGCCCTTTTCTCCCATAACTACCGCCGAATTGACCGGTATGCGCATTCTGATCAAGGCCAAAGGCAAGTGTACAACCGACCACATATCCATGGCAGGCCCCTGGTTGGAATACCGCGGACACCTCGAGAACATTTCCAACAACAGCTTCATCGGGGCCATAAACGCCTTCAACGATGAAGCCAACAAGGTGCTCAACTTCGTGTCGGGTGATTACCTCACGGTACCCGATTCGGCCCGTCTGTATCAATCCAGGGGAATCTCTACGGTGGTCTTTGGCGAGGAGAACTACGGCGAAGGGTCTTCGCGCGAACACGCAGCCATGCAACCCCGCTTTCTTGGCGTCAAAGCCGTTATTGTCAAGTCCTTTGCGCGCATCCACGAGACCAACCTCAAAAAACAGGGCATGCTTGCGCTGACGTTTGCCCATCCCTCCGACTATGACAAAGTTCGTCAGGATGACCTGGTCGATTTTCAGGGATTTGGCGAAATGAAGCCGGGAACGCCGCTGACACTGCTGCTCAGACACGCCGACGGAACCTCGGATACCGTCGAACTTTTGCACACCTACAACGACCAGCAAATCGCCTGGCTACGTGAAGGTTCTGCCCTCAACAAAATACGGAAGGAGCTGCAAAACCGCTGATCCTTCGCTCCCCGGAGTTACCTGCTTGGCGTGCGGGCGCGTTGGCCTGTTGTTCATCTTTGGAGATGCAGCTCCCAATGACCATAGGTATATGGCATTTCCCTTCATTCATCGAATGCTGACGGTCCCTTCACCCTTGTTGTGCGATGGACTTCCGGAACCCTGCTTGCTTTCCCACGGAAAGATTCTTTAAATTCGCAATGTGAATTGCCTCCTGCACAGGCAGTGTTGATCACATTAAACCACAACAAATGCTGAAAGAATTCAAGGAATTTGCGATGAACGGCAACCTGATCGACATTGCAGTTGGCCTGGTAATGGCCGCGGCTTTCGGAACCCTGACGACCGCCTTTGTAGATGGGGTTTTTATGCCGGTGGTGGGCATGTTATTCCAGGTTGGCGATCTTAACGATGCCCAATGGGTGCTCAGCGGGGAAGTGCTGGGTCCAAACGGCGAAGTCATTACGCCAGCCTCATCCATTCACTATGGAAAATTCATTGCCGCTGCCATCAACTTTCTTATCATTGCCCTGGCCATGTTTATGATAGTGAAGTCGATCAACCGGCTGAAAGGAGAAAAAGGCGCTGCTGCGTCCTGATATCCGGACACAAAGATCAGGGGCTACTCTTTCCGACATCCTCCAACTGCCAGATTGCCCCGGGGTGTACCCTCTGATGGAAGAAGTGCTTGAACCACCATGGCCGTTTGGGCGTTGTCCTTCCATTGCCCTTTCGAAATGGCATCATCTATATGGAGTTTTTCAACGCAACGGTCACCGAGATTCATCGCGAAACGGCGGAAGCAAGCCGGATCTGTTTTGATGTCGAGCGCACCTATGGCAAAAAGCCAATTTTTAAACCTGGCCAACACATTACCCTGAGAGTCGTGCTCGACGGAGTGGAGCGGAGGCGCAGCTATTCACTATGCTCTCTACCAGGGGAAGAGAAGGCCTGCATTGCCGTAAAAGCCGTTCCAAATGGTCTGGTTTCGAATTGGCTTCACAGGGCCATCCGCCCTGGGAGTACTTTTGAGTGCAGTTTGCCGGAAGGGCATTTCGCCCTGGTGCCCGAACCGGAACGGAGACACCATCACTACTTCATCGCCGCCGGTAGCGGCATCACGCCGGTATTGCCAATGATCTCCAGCGTGTTGGAATCTGAGCCTCGCTCCACCGTTTACCTGCTCTACGGCAACCGCAACGAAGAAAGCATCCTCTTTTACGAACGGTTGCGCAATCTGGAAGTCCGCTATGCAGGCCAGTTTTACGCAGAGTACACGCTGAGCCGTGCGCCGAAGTCCCTGCTTCCCTTTTTGCGAAGTGCGCGCAGCAAATGGCATGGATGGACGGGGAGGATCGGCAGCACAATGCTCGATGCTTTTTTGCATAAATACCCTCCCTCCGCCAAAACGAGTTCATTTTACCTCTGCGGTCCCGGCCAGATGATCGAAGACATGAAGGCAGGTCTGGTCTCTCGCGGTTTCGAAGCCGGCACCATCCACGCAGAGTATTTTAGTGCTCCACCCAAACCGGATACACCCCTTGCCTGCCCGGCCTTGGAGCACGTACACGTAACCGCACACCTTGGCGATAAAAAACACGAGGTCGATCTTGCGGGCGGCCAGAAAATTCTCGATGGGCTGCTTGCAGCAGGCATTGATGCTCCTTATTCCTGTTGCAGCGGTGCATGCTCGACGTGCATGGCCAGGCTCATTTCAGGCCAGGTGCACATGGACACAGCGCTGGCCCTCGAGCAGGAGGATCTCGATGCTGGTTACATCCTCACCTGCCAATCCAGACCATTGACGCCACAAATCGAAATAGTGTTTCCCTGAGAAATCACGCCATTACCGGATGATCTTCCAATTCCGGTATCCGAACAGTTGTTTGCCTCTCAGTACCTTCTGTTCAATGGCAGTCAGCATGCGATATTTGAATCTTTCATGCTTGAGGGAAGGACGCGATGGCTTGTAATCCGGTTCGAAATGCAAGGTGTTTCCCCAGTCAAATTTTTGCATAAAACCTTCCATAACGCGCGGATGGGTACCCTCAAATAAAGAGTAATCGCACATGTTGCCGTAGTCGAAAGGTTCTGGCTTGTCGGCATGTCTCCGCTGCACCTCCTCCGGATTGTGATAGTACCCATCCATGACGACCGATTTGCGCTTCATCATGGAGGGGGGGCGCACCCATCCGTAGTGATAGACTTCGGCGGGAATCCTCCTTACCCGCAGATGCCGGCTGTTTTTGAGATCCCGGTAATTGACCCCGTTGAAAGCAGTAAACGCACGAAAAGATTGTGCATCGGCGAAAGACCTTATATCCGGGCGGTTCCGGATGATGCGAATTTCTGAAGGATACCATGCATGAGAAACCACGCAGTGCCTGTAGTCTCCCCAAAAATGCCGGTACCGGAAGAGGAACCCCTCCGTATGTTCGTCTTCGAGATATTGCGAACAAACGTTCGTAATTGTATTCAAATACTGCTCATGAATGACTTCATCGGATTGCAGGTATAGCAGCCAGTGACCACTGCACGCCTCCCTGGCAAGATCCGTTTGTTGCGCATAAACTGTTCCGCCGGAAAACCGGGATGTGTCCCATTCCGTTTTCAATAGAGTGATCTTGGGCTCATGCATTTCGAGCAACATTGCTTCCGTGGCATCGCCGTCATCGCCTTGGCCCAGGGCGACGATAAACTCATCGACGATGGGCAATACTGATTGTATGGATTCCCTGAACGGGTAATACAGCCCAGCTGTATTGCGCATAAAAGTAAAACCGCTGATCTTCATTTTGCAATGGCTCAGGAATTGCAAAAAATAGCGGATGACGCTATCCCCGTAGGATCCACTTTCCAATTTCTTTTATGCTTGCCTTTTTTCCGTACATCAGTATTCCTGTACGGTAAATCCTTCCGGCTACCCACACCATGAAATAGCAAAAAGCAAAAAGCAGGATGACGGACACTACAATGCGCCACCAGGGTGGATCAAAGGCAAGCAATGCCGGCATGACCACCGGAGAAAAGAAGGGAAAGAACGAAGCGAAAACGGCAAGTCCGGACTCCGGCAGGCGTATGGCCTGAAACATGACGTAGATGGCAAGCAGTATGGGTATGGTGATAAAAATGGTGAGCGATTGGGCATCATTGATGTCGTCGCCGGTAGCTGCGCCGATTGCGGCAAACATAGATGCATAGAGCAGATAACCACCGATGAAATAGACAACAAAAATGAAAGCGATCTTGATCCAATTCATCGATGCAATCTCGCGGATCATCACCAACAGCTCCTCCTGGTCGACGGGCGATTGCTGGCCCATCGGTTGGGTGGCTTCCTGCACCTGCTGTACGTCGATACCGGCTATGGTCATCCCAAAAAAGTAGATTACCGGAATGAGTACGAGCCAGATCATCAACTGCGTAAGTCCCACGAGTCCGACGCCCAATATTTTTCCCAACATGAGCTCCACAGGCCGGGCTGAAGATATGATCACTTCCACGACGCGATTCACCTTTTCATCTGCAACCGATCGCATCACCGAAGCGCCGTACAGGAAGATGATAAAAAAGATGATGTAGCCCATGGCGCCACCGATGGCTGTGGCGATTTTTCCCGTGTAGGCAGAGCGATCCTTTTCGTTGGCAGATACCGGCTCCGGGTCTATGCTGATCCGCGTATCCAGCTTTTCGAGTCTTTCCTTTTCCAGGCCAAGCAAACGGATCTTGTGGTCGCGGATTTCCTGCTGAAGCAGATTTTCCAATCGGGATTCCAGTTCGATGTCTACGGGCCTGTCCGAATAGTAGTAACTGGTGTAGTCTTGCACTTCGACCCCTGCAAAGCGGGGAAGCACCCAGATGCCGCTGATCTCATCCCGTGCGTATCTTGCCCGGAGACTGTCCATGGATTCGGAACTCGGCGAAAAGCGGAGTTTACCCTTCTCTTCAGGAAGCTGTATGTTCATGCCACTTTCATCGACTACGGCGATCGAATAAACGGTTTCTCCCTGGTAGTTGAAAATGATGCCGACCACAATAAAGAATACGAGAAATCCCAGCGGTGTCAGCAGGGTGGTCAGAATAAATTTCCAGTTCTTGACCTTGATGAGGTACTCCCGCGCCACGATCAATCCGAGCTTATTCATCGTTGGAGGCATTTACGGTTTTTATGAAAATATCGCTAAAACCCGGAAGCAACTCCCGGAATGAAATGATCCCCACACCAGCATTCAACAGATATTCCAGCAAGTGGTTGGTCGTTTGTCCCTCCCGCAAACGAACGTTCGTATGCCTTGCGGTGACAGGGAGAAAATCAAACTCGCCTTCGGAGGGTGGCGAAAAGTCAGCGTCAAAACGGACTTCAAACAGGTGTTCCTTGTACCGGTTGCGCACATCTCCCACTTCCCCCTGCAAAACGACTTTGCCGCGGTTGATGAGCACAATGTAATCACACATTTCTTCAACCTGTTCCATGCGATGGGTGGAGAACAGTATGCTGGCGCCTTCGGACTTGAGTTTCAGTATCTCGTCTTTGATCAGACTGGTGTTGATCGGATCCAGTCCGGAAAACGGCTCGTCGAGTATGATCAGCCGCGGTTGATGGCAAACCGTCGCAATGAATTGCACTTTCTGCGACATGCCCTTTGAAAGTTCTTCTACTTTCTTATTCCACCACGATTCAATCTCAAATTTCTTCATCCAGTAAACGACCCGCCGGTATGCATCTTCCTTATTCAGCCCACGGAGCCGGGTCAGAAATACGAGCTGTTCGCCAACTTTCATTTTTTTGTAAAGCCCGCGCTCTTCGGGCATGTACCCGATCGACGGATCGCGCAAACGGTAGATGTTCTCTCCGTTCAGTTCGATTTCACCGGAATCGGCCTGGGTGATTCCGGTGATGATGCGGATGAGCGAGGTCTTCCCCGCTCCGTTGGGTCCCAGCAGACCAATGATGCAGGAGGGGGGAACGGAAAAGCTCACCCCGTCGACGGCTTTTAGCGGACCGTATTCCTTGACGACGTTCCGGAGATTGAGGACTGTTGCCATAATTGTGTAATGCGTTCGCAAAATAGCTACATTTTAGTCTTGGCATGAACATGCTTCTGCCAATTTAGACCATCGGCTTCCAAATGTCGTCGAAAGCAGGTCTGTAAGCGATTTAAATTGGATGTAAGCGCGTATAGATGTCCGGCGGTCTTCTGCTCGACGCTCTTCGCACTATTCCTTAGGATAGGAAATGGGAGGACAGCGCAGCTTTCCAAAATAGCACACCAGGTTTACGCCAAAATTCAGGAAGGCATCGCGTTCGCGGTGGTCACCCCGCTGAGTGCCTGTGCGGCCGATCGCAGGAAGGCCATCGACCTCAACAGACCGGTCGGCCAGGGCAACGGCCAGGTCGCCTCGATTGGTCTGCAACTCCAGGTAATCGGGGAAGTAGCCGCTCACATCATCCAGGTAGTCAGTAGATGCCAGCCTGTAACCCAGGTCCAGGTTGAGGCTCCAGTTGCTGCTGATATCGACCTTCAGGCCGCCGCCGATGAGCCAGGCTCCTGCTATTTCATTGTACTCCTGCCCGGGAAGCTGCCCTTCGGTACCCAGCTCTCGGAGCGAAACGGATTCACCCTGGTAATGCGTCATCGGCTGGTAATAAAAAAATGAATATCCACCGTACATATAGGGCGTGATGAAGTCCTCTCGCGAACCGTGGCGCAGCGGGAAAAAGTTGAATTCCAGGGCAGTAGCCAATTCGAAAACATTCGCAAAAAAACTCAGGTTTCTCCTTAGGTCAAATGCATTGCGGGAATGAGCATCGTCTCCGGCCAGCCGGTGGTAATTCAACTGCATGCGGGCGGCAATCCGGGAATCAAAATTATATCGCCCGGTAATTCCACCGGCCAGCCCCGGCTGGTCGAAACGGTAGAGGTTGTTGAGGTCGCCAAAATATTGAGAGCTGCCCAGCCAGACTCCCAACTCAGGCCCCCGCTGCGATAGGAGCGGCTGAAGGGCGAGCAGAACAAAGCCAAGGATGGCCACCGGCCGGTGCAAGTGCAATTTCATGGTACAATGAGGGAAAACGCAGCAAAGGTGCCGATATTTTGCAGCGATGCGGTTTCTTTTAATCGGCATCATTTCAGTCCGACCGCAGCGGAGATCTCCAGCATTCGGTCGATGCTCGCCCTCGCCTTGGCAATGACGTCTGCCGGGAGCAGGATCTCCGGCTGCTCGTATTTCATGCAGAGGTAGAGCTTCTCCATGGTATTGAGCTTCATGAACGGGCATTCGTTGCAGGCGCAGGTGTTTTCCGGCGGTGCCGGAATGAAGGTTTTTCCAGGGCACTTGAGTTGCATCTGGTGAAGGATCCCGCTCTCCGTAGCCACGATAAACTCTGTGGCAGGGTCCCTTTGAACAAATTGAAGCAATCCGCTGGTGGAGCCAATGAAATCGGCTATGCGGAGCACGGGCTCTTCGCATTCGGGGTGGGCGATCAGTTTAGCATCCGGATACCTGACTTTCAGGGCGGTTATCTTTTCAATTGAGAATATTTCGTGTACGATGCAGACCCCATCCCACTTGACGAGCGACCTTCCAGTCACTTTTTCAAGGTATGCTCCGAGGTTTTTATCCGGGGCGAAAACGATGCCCTTCTCCGGCGGGATCGACCGAATGATGTGCGCTGCATTCGATGAGGTGCAACAGATGTCCGTCATCGTCTTCAACGCCGCAGTGCAGTTGACGTAGCTCACCACGACATGGTCCGGATACTTTTCCAGAAACTTCGAAAACACTGGTGCAGGACAGGAATCGGCGAGGGAGCATCCTGCTTTGAGATCCGGCACGACAACCTTTTTCTCCGGTGACAGAATTTTTGCTGTTTCAGCCATAAAATGGACCCCTGCAAAAGCGATCATATCTGCTTTTGTTCTCGCCGCCTCCTGCGACAATTGCAGGCTGTCACCGACAAAATCGGCTACATCCTGAATTTCCGATTCCTGGTAGTAGTGTGCCAGGACCACGGCGTTTTTTTCCCTTTTAAGGCGCTGGATTTCAGCTTCCAGGTCAAGTGTAGGATCAATGTCGATTTCGAGATAACCCTTTTCGGCAAGCTGCGATAAACCAGGAATGGGTTGGGATGAATGGGTCATATAACTTCCGTTTTGATCAAAAGGGAATTTCCGGTCATTTCCACTGGTACGGGAAGGCCAAGCAATTCGAGCAGGGTGGGTGCAATGTCCGCCAGTTTGCCGTTGCCGATGGAACCTGGTGCCTTGTCGGGGGTAAGCAGAATACAGGGCACGGGGTTTTTCGTGTGGGCGGTATTGGGCGACCCGTCTTCGTTGATCATGTAATCGGCATTTCCGTGGTCCGCAAGAATGATGATGGCAAATCCCCTGGCAAGGGCAGTGTCGGTGATTTTGGCCAGGCACTGATCGACGGTCTCCACTGCCGCGACGGCTGCAGCAAAAACGCCCGTATGACCAACCATGTCGGCATTGGCAAAGTTGAGGCAAACAAAATCCGGGCAGTCGGCCTGCAGTTCTTCCATCAGCGCATGGGTGACTTCGTGCGCACTCATTTCCGGCTGCAGGTCGTAGGTGGCCACCTTCGGAGAGGGGATGAGTCTCCGGCGCTCTCCCGAATACGGCCGCTCCCTCCCACCCGAAAAAAAGAAACTCACGTGGGGGTATTTCTCCGTCTCGGCAATGCGCAACTGGCTGAGCCCAAAACGCGAAAGGCATTCTCCAAGGGTATTGTTGAGAATCTGGCTGTCAAACAGGACCCCGACATTGCGGAATTTTTCATCGTACCGCGTCATGGTGGTGTAAAAGAGTGGAAGCGCCTTGAGATCTTCGGGTTTGGTGAAACCCTCTTGCGACAAGGCCTCCGTCAATTGCCGGAGGCGGTCGGTGCGAAAATTGAAACAAAGTACGCCGTCGCCCGGACGCACAAGCCCTTCTGTGGAATCTCCCACTTTAGAGGCTTCGATAAACTCGTCTGTGACGCCGCGGTCGTAGCTGTCCTGTATGGCGCCGGAGGCCGTTGCGTAGAAGTGGCCGGTTCCATGGAGGAGAAGGGAATAGGCAGCACGGATGCGCTCCCACCGCTTGTCGCGATCCATGGCATAATAGCGGCCAATAAGGCTTGCAATTTTGGCAGGTCGCCCTTCCAGAAATTTTTCCAGGGATTCAATGTACGCTTTGCCACTGTGAGGGTCTGTGTCGCGCCCATCGGTGATGGCGTGTATGAAAATTTTATGTACCCCCAATTGCTGAAGACATTCGACGAGACGGAAGAGGTGGTTCAGCTGGCTGTGCACTCCACCGTCTGAGACCAGTCCAACGAGGTGACAGGGGCGGTCTTTGTCAATGCAGTGTGCCGCCAGCGCTGCCAATCCGGGGTTGTGGGCCAACTCTCCCTTGGTGATCGCCCGGTCGATGAGGCTGAGATCCTGGTATACAATGCGGCCTGCTCCGAGGTTGAGGTGCCCGACTTCGGAATTTCCCATTTGGCCTGGGGGTAAACCAACCGCTTCGCCATGGGTGGTCAGCGTGCTGGAAGGATATTCACCCAGCAGGCGGTCAAAATGGGGTGTGTTGGCCTTCAGGATGGCATCTGCACCGGGATTCTGCCCGATGCCCCATCCGTCGAGAACGATTAACATGGCCCTGGAATACATGGTATGCTGAAAACAATATTTTCCGGCGCAAAGTTGCCTTGATTTTCCCAATCTGATGGTCAAAAGAATGACCCTGTCCATCCGGGTCCAATTGGCACATTTAACATAACTTTAAGCCCGCTATGAAACGCTTCGGTGCAAATGCCCGTATACATTTTAAATACATGCGCACATTCATTGTTTTGTTGACCATCCTGATCCCTGTTTTTTGCGGGGCTCAGGCATTTCAGCCCTTTTTTGACCTGATCCGCAAATCCGACCTAAAGGGGCTCGAAGGCATGATGGATCCAAAAATTCAGTACTGCTTCAACGACCAGTTGGAAGTTGCCGATAAAGCCATTGCGCTCAAGGCATTGCGCGCATTTCTCGACCGGAATGCTCCCAAATCCATCCAACCCGTTCACAAGGGCAACGCCAAAGGCGACGAAGCGGGCTTTGCCATAGCCACTATGGAAGCACAGAATGGAAGGCGTTTCAGGATCTATCTGTACGGTGAGCCATCGAGCGGACGCATGCGCATCAAGGAATTGCGCATCGACCCCCTATAGCAGATTCGGGAATACGCGGCACTGCATGACCTGCCTCTGATCCTTCAACCATTTTTAAAAGATCTTGTTTGGTTACCGCAGCTGCATGCTGGCCGCTGCGCTCAACAGGAACCTGACCAACGCGTCTTAAAAAAACAAATCGAAGTATATGCAAATTACCAGAACCTCCTCCGCACATTGGAAAGGAAGCGGAAAAGCGGGAAACGGCACCTTAAGGACGCCCAGCGGAGTGCTGCAAGATGCCCCATATTCCTATCCCACGCGCTTTGAGGACAAGCCGGGAACCAATCCGGAAGAACTCATTGGGGCTGCCCACGCGGGATGCTTCTCGATGAAGCTGGCCTTTATACTGCAGGCTGCGGGCATTGAAGCAGAAAACATCCACACCGAAGCAACGGTGGTGTTGGAAAACGGCAGCATTCCATCGATCCATTTGCGAACACGCGTTCGGGCTTTCGGACTTTCAACTTCCAAACTGGCCGAACTGGCTGCAGACGCAAAAACAAACTGCCCCGTTTCAAAACTTTTTAACGCCGCCATTTCGCTGGAAACCGTCCTTGAAGCAGACTGAGGGAATAACCGGGAAACGCACATCATTCACCTTACCCGAAAGTAAATATGCAAACCAAACCATTGGCCATCATACTGGGTGCTGGACCCGGTATCAGTCAGGGCGTTGCACGCCGTTTTGGAAGAGAGGGATTTCACATGGTCCTCGCTGCGCGCCGGCCGGATCAGCTCGATGAGCTGTGCACAGAACTTCGCGGACAGGGCATCAGCTGCGAAGGTCGAGCTGTGGATCTCACCGACGCCACCGCAGTTAATCAGCTCATAGACGCCCTGGGCTCGGAACGCCAGCTTCCCGAGATGGTGTTGTTCAATGCTTCAGCCATGCATGTCTGCGACGTACTTGAAGAAGACTGGGAAGTAATCCGTGGCTGTTTTGAAGTATGCGTGGCAGGAGCTTTTCACGTTGCGCGACGCCTTATGCCCACCATGCTATCTGAAAACCGCGGCAAGTTGTTCTTTACCGGGGGAGGAACGGCCCTCCGGGGTGAGCCCATGATGTCATCATTGAGCATTGGCAAAGCGGGCATGCGAAACCTGGTGCAGGCGCTGGCGCGCAGAGCGGAAGGAAGCAATGTACACGTTGCACAGGTCACCGTGCGCGGGAGAGTCCATCCTGAGGATCCCAAATTCAATCCCGATGCGATTGCCGAAACCTACTGGGGGCTCTATCGGCAGGCCCCCGGCGAATATACCCATGAGGTAATGTACTGAACCGCTGCTCCTTTGCGGGGCTCTTCTCCAACAGCGGAAACGTCACGGTCATCATCTGTTGTGCGAAATAAAAATTAACTAACGTTAATTAGTATCACAAACGTTAGTTAGTACTACCTCTCGTTAGTTTTATGTGTACATACGCAGATTCCATTCTGCATTATCCATCCGGCTATTTAACAGAGATCACTTCGCTGAACTCACTCTGCCACCCCTCATCGTTGATCACCTTGATGCGGTAGCGGACAGAATCTGATAAAGAGGAGTATCCTTCGCGATATTCCGTTGTGGCCTTCAGCACTTTGTGGGTAACAAACGATTGGCTTTTTGTTGCGCGATAAAGCACAAAGGTCTGTTGTTGTTTGTTCGGGTAGTTCCAGTAAAGCGACACTTGCTTACGGCTCGTGTCCACTTCGACGACAACTTTGGAAACGGGCTTCAGGGTTTTGTCCAGGTAAGCCCTCAGAGACAGAACGGAGAGCCTTCCGGAACGAAGGCCCGCATCGTCTTCGGCTTCCATAGTGTACTCATACGTCTCCCCTGGTTTCAGGTCCTTATCCAGGTACTGTCCGGCCGGAACAGTCGAAGGGCAGTCGAACACTGAAATGAAGTTCTGGTCTCCCCTTTTCCTTCGCAACAGGTAATTCCGCCTGACATCGTGCGAAGAGCTGTTGTTCCAACGGATCAAATTGCCATTCTTATCGGACACGGAACCAGTAAAAACGGGGGCACTCGGCGGCACCAGGTCCGGCTTGCGCAGGTGGAGCACTTTTGAATACTGCGAATAATTCGAGCGGTGATCAATCGCCACAATTTTGTAGTAAATGTCTTCGGTCAAAACATTCAGCGGCAGGGTGTCGGTCCAAAAAGTATCGCGCAAGGGCTCTCCCGTCCGGTTGATGTAGGTCTGTTTGGGGTGGTTGCTCGAATGGACGTAATACCCTTTGAGATCGGGCTCAGGGCCCAGCTTCCACGACAGGGTCACCACACCGTTGGTGTCGACAGACCCCGTAACGCCTTCGGGTGCCCCGGGCGGAATGCTGTCGATGATCGTGCCGTAATTGGGAAAGCTTACGTTGACGTTGTTCTCCGCATCAAATACCCCTATCCAATAGTAGTTGTTGATCATCTCATTGCAGGTCGAATCGATGTAACTCCTCGCATTTTTTGGCAGGGGGCCATGGGTAATTTCGACAAATTCCTTTTGCTTTTCGTTCGATTTTGAAATGCGGAAGCCCTCGATGTCCTGTTGAGCTACCCTCCAACTGATCTTCATCAATCCGTTGCCCAGATACTCAAAACGAACATCGGTGGGCGCATCCGGAGGGGTGCGGTCGCGACCTTGTGCATGAATCACATCCGACATTGGGCCCAGGTTTCCAAAGGAAGTCAGACCCTCTATCCGGTAAGATGCAGGCCGGTAGTTTTCGGTCAGAGAGTCCCTGTAAATGAAGTAATCACTTTTTTTATATCCGGTGGAAGCAACCGGTGCACCGTTTAATTTTTCCCACTTCTGTTTCCTTTCATTCAGACGATACACGTTGAACGCACTGTAGAACTCTTTATAAATGTCTCGCTTCCACAGCAACTCGACTTTGCGTTCGCCTTCGTTTACCGTATCCACAATTACCTTAGGATACTCCGTAGGTTTAGCCGCCAGGGCAATGACTGCGCCGGTTACCTGCACCGTATTCGGGCTTACCCTGTACAAATAATGCTCTCCGGCAATGGCGCTGGCATCTTCAAAACGCATTGCGGCAAAGAGAGCAGCGTCGCGACTGTATTCTGAGGCCAGTACGCAGGCGGCGTAAAGGTTACTGAGTTCGGCACTCTTATCCTGAATGGACTTTATAGAAAACTCCCTGGGGTTGACTTTGCCGTGGATGGCCTGTCCGGCTACCATCAGCAAGGTATCCGTCGGATTGGCTTTCACTTTCCTCCGCCAGCTCTCCAAAGATTGCGGCCTCAGGCTGTCGGCCAGCGTCGTCCACTGAATTCCGCCTTCCACTCCCTCACGGAACACGGCACGTTCGATTTTATATCCGTAGTAATTGCAAACCCTCCAGGAACCTGGGGAGGAATGGGCCCAGCGCAAGACCAGGCCATATCCTTCCAGGTATGCCCCTGTAAGCTTTATCGAAAACTGCGTTGTATCGTCTGCTGCAAAAGCAGAATGGACCACAGCAAGTACTAAAATCAGGGTTCTGAAAGCTTGCATCGTTGCTCACATTTTAATTGTACATAAAGCTTACTGTCGCCCGGGATCCATGCCGGTTCAGTCCGTTCTGATCCGGATACAGATACTGTATTCCGATGACCTCTCTTCCCTTGGCAGCTCTCATGTGATCGACCATTTGGACGCTCCGGCTTCTCCCGATGTGCTGATTAAAAAAGGATTGCTGACTGCGGGTCATCATATCATAGGTATTGATCTGCGAATGGCCACCTCCAAAACTAACGGTCGTTTGTGCATGGGCAAAATTCACCAATGCTGACCGGACTTCACGGTAATGCTCAACGCCCTGTATGTGGGGTTCGTAGTCAATCTGCGTAGTCCGGTTTGACATCACGTTTCCCGGCAGTCCGGAAAGGATTCCTGTCCTGCTTGCGAACAATGAGATGTTGCCCACACTGGCGCTACCAGTTGAGCCAATGACCTCGGTAAAGGCATCCTGAACCTCCCCCGCTGAGAGTGCCCGCAGGTAATAGGAAGCAGAATTGATCTTTACACGGGAAGAATAGGGTTCCATCCCACTGATCCCCTCCAGTTCCGGACAACTGTACCGGTGCCCCGGATTGGCAGACTGATGCCTTCTCAAAATTTCGGCGCGATGCAGGCCTGCATTTGCATAAACGTGTACGATCTTAGGCATGGTCACTTCGAGGAGATAGCGACTCACCGGAAAATCCATCGCTGTGCTACGGCCGTCGAGAATATCTGGCGGTGCTTGCAACACAAATTCCACCCTTTTGGAAAATTCGAGTGCATTCGGCTTGGGAACAACTTTGAAATTGGACACATCAACCCATTCAAAACTCTCTGTCATCTCCTTCTTCACCCTCCCCAGGTCGTAACCCAAAAAGTTGACGTTTTCATATCTCCAGTTGTTTTGTTCGCTTTCCATTTTCTGGCGCATCGTCAAAAACCGCGAAGTCTTGAAGAAATAGGAGAACAGCTCGACTTCGTATTTCTTTACCTGTCCCGATGGCAATTGAATTCTCTTGTACTGGGTGGATCTCACGGTACTGTTGCCGATGGTGTGGGCAAAATTTACGACCTGCAACGACCGGTCAGCACGGGACGGATCAATGCGGGGCCCGGAAAGTTCGCGCAACGCCGATTCTGAAATATTAAGTTCTCCTATGGGCTGGTCCTTCCGGATGATCTGCAGGCAATAAATTTTATCCTGCAGCAGGTGGGAAACATTAAAAATCACACCCTTTGCCTGCGGCATCACCCGCACGGGAACATGGGTGACCTGGCCATCTTCATCGGTGAAGCGCGCATAAAATGAAGTGCGCACGTTGCTGACATCTCCTTCTTTCAGACACCGGTTGTCGGACTGCCGGCAACGGATGTATCCTTCGTTGTCTTGTGTCTCCCCTTTGAGAAAGTGTCTTTGGGAAATGTAGGGATATGTGAAGGAAAGATTGTCATCCACAATCTTATCGGGTTCTTCTCCAGTAGTAAAATGGTGGATTTTCTCTTCGCGAAAAACGCTTCCCCGTACAAGAACATCTCTGTCATTTTCGCGAATGCGTGCTTCGACGCGGATGCTGTGTCTGGTCTGTGCCCGCAACACAGACAGCGGTGCAAATGTATAAATGTGATTGGAATCGCTCCAGCTTCCCGTTCCGGTCAGGTTAACACTGGATCCTTCCCTGCGCAACTCAAAACTGTGCATATACGGTTGCAGTCTGCGGATCACCGGAGGGTCTACCGGGGAGCCATACTCCTCGATTTCAAAAGTCCTGTTCATATCCATAGAAAAAGCTGCACTGACATCCGTGTAGACGGAAACGTCGGCGGCGCCGTCGGCCGGGCTAATGTCCTGGATGATCTGGATGCCGGAGAATGGATTTCCCGTCACCACTTCACAGACGGTCCCCGCCTGGAGTACAAATTCGCAATCTCCTTCTGCCAAACCGTTGCAGACGTTGTAATAGAAACGGCCTCTACCGGTTACCCACTCAGGCCTTGGCAGGCCGCCCCTGAGGATAATGGCTGCACACGCTTGCAAAATATTTACTTTGATTTCTTCTACAAAGAGGTTGATCTTAATTCCAAAAGCTCCTTCGATGCCAGCGTAAAACTGGCCGGTGGCGTACCATCCATCAATTCCTGGTTCCATGCCGGTTACGGCACAACGCCTGTCCATGTCCGGAGTTGCATGGGTCACATTGACATCGAAACCCATTACCGAGGTGAGGTTGAAGAAAAAGGGAAAGAATTCGATGTCGACGGTGCTCATGACCATGGTCATGCCCATTGCAAAACCCACACCCAGTGGTGGTGCAGGCCGCGACCGGCCTGCCACCAAATTGTCGACGTCGCCGTCGAGACTTCGCACGCGGTTCGGCGATACTTTGGCCCGTTCGAATATACTGAGAAAGACAGAATCCGGTTCCGGCATGATGACCGGAACACCGTGCCCGACCATCAGATAATTGGTCACCCTGAGAAGTTCGATGGGTCCAATGGCCAATCTGACGCCACAGCGGTTGGTCGGCGTGCCCATATGGAAATACCAGTTGTCCTCTCCCGCGAAGAATTTTGCCCAAACGAGCGCATGCTCTGCTGTCCACCCGGGCGGTACACTGTCTAATCTCCCAATGCCACCCAAGATCGGAGGATCCATTTCGTATGGCACTTTGAGCTTTACGAAAAAACAGCCATCCAAAACCGTTGGTCCCCCCGGAGGCATGTTAAGGGTCAGTCCAACGTAACCGGCAATAGGACTCCTGTCCTCCCGGCCAACCGTCGCGGCGGAGATGCCATTCGACATCACGCGGAAAGATCCCCTGAAATCAAACATGGTGAGACCGTGGGCGAAACTGAATGTTGCGGTGAGGGTGACGTCGAGGTTATAGGCCTTTCCCTGGTCGTTTGAGCCAAGCACCACCATAAATTTAAGGCCAAGGTCTGTACCAAAATCGGGTACGTACCCATCTCTGGGAATTGCGCGGTTCGACCCGACTGGAGAGCCTGCTGCAGCCAGCACATCTCCACCCTTTGGAAGATTGCCCACCAGGTTCATGTGGTGAAAAAATCCACCTCCGAGGCCATACAGGACAACCCCTGAAAACAAGGTAATGCCAGGATTCAAAACGACCATTCCGTCAACTGAAAAATAGGAAAACCAGCTCGATTCATTATAGCGTGTTGCACCCGGGAGTTTCCGGCATCCAAACTCAGCGTTGATGTCAATGCCCACCGTGATGCCAAGTTTGATTTCGAGCTGGATACCGCCCTTCACGCCTTCGTCGATGGCGTCCTTGTAAAATTCGAGGTATCCGCTGAGCTTAAGATCGGAGGCTTCTACGCGCAAATCGATGCGTTCGAGGTTAACGCCCGTTAGGTCAAAACGCTGTGGTGAAGATAGAAGGTCCATGCTGACCAGGAGCGAAATCCGGGCCGAAGCAGAAAAACCACCCTCCCCTCCTGTAAGGGTAATCCGGGGTTTGATGGTAATGCGGTCGTTTGAAATTCCAAAGCTGTCCAAGCCAATGGGGAATCCCGACATGGTGGATTCACCTTCCCCTTCGGGCAGATACCAATCCGGATAGTTCAACTTCAGGAAATGGGAACCTCCACCCGAACTGCCGCCCGGTGAAGATCCGCCCAGGCCCGTAAGAGAATAGTGAAATGCTCTCGTGTCGAAACCCGTTTCTGAATTGATTCTCAGGTTCCTGACTTCGATGCCGGGCATACTAACGGTCGTTGGCATGCTTTGTCCCTCCGGCAGGTTGCCGCTGCCAATGCGTAAAATTGCGCTGAGGTTTGCCTCGATGTAGTTGTGGGTTCCAAGCGATGCTTTGACATAACTATCGCTGCGGATTACGGCTTCTGCCATGGATATCGGTATGCGGATGTTCTCTGCGGGACGAACGGAAATGACAAAATTGATGGAATCCCTTCCCTCGGTACCTTCTGTATTTGTGCGGATGTTGAGTTCAGCCTGGTACACCATATACTGGCTTCTCTCTGCAATGGGGATGCCCAGTTTACCGTTGAAGCCCGCCCTCCGGAAATTGTTCTGAATGATTTCGACGTACACAGTATCCAGTGAAGCGGCCCATCCGTTGAAGTTGCCATCGCCGTCCCAGCGAAGGATGTTTTCCGCGGCAGCCCGAAACGACAAACCTGTATTGTCGATAAAGATATTCCGGAACGCGAAGGTCAGCCGTCCGTGGTCCGGGCCTTGCAAGCGTTCCGGCGTGCGGATGCTGACTTCTTCCAAGAAGAATCCCTTCCAGGTATTGAAGACGTCAGCACTGGCCAATGCGGGGTGGGTGTAACCGGAGGGAAGACATGCCCGCAGGCGATCCGGATTTTCGAGATCTGAAAGATCGACCCAGCAATTGTGTCCGGGTTGGAAACCCCAGCCCTCCATGCCAGGAACCTGAAATGCGTCCATGTCCATGCGAAGCATCATGTGCCCTCCACGCGTAATGCGTCCGCCAAAGCGTGCTTCCACCTGGCCTGAGGCCGGGACTACACCGGATGCGTTTTCGGGCAACAGCCATTCGCGCGTAAATCGAACCGCACCGAAGAGGTTGAGCGCCCTGAACCCCTCGCAATCCCATTCGACGGATGTCACCGTAGTGCGGTCAGGATTTCCGAAAGCACCCTTAATTCGAAATTCATTGTCATTGCCAAGGGGAAATACCTGGTCTTGGGGTAGATACAAGCGCACGTCGTTCCCAAATCCATCGGGAGTAATGCATACCTGCGCACCGAGTGAAATAAAACCGTTTACGAATTCGAGGTTGGGGATGCGAATATTGACTACAAGATCCATCGAAGCAGAGTCCTTCAGTACGCGCAGATTCATCAGGCCTATGACAATCCGGGCACCACCAATTTCCTTGTCGATGCCTATAGGCAGGCTGACCTTTGAACCGGCGCTCAGCAGGCTGAGCAACTTAGGCCCAGCCTCCAGTCCTGCCTCCAGTCCTGCCTCCATGGCGTCGGCGGCCCCCTCATCCATGCCCAGCAGTCGGCCCAGATCAGAAATGTGTTCGGAAACTGGAAAAGCTTCTTCAATAACGGGCGTTAGCGTACCTCCTATCATTTGCCTCGAAGCATTGATCTGAATGCCGCTCAGCCTGAATTTAATTTTTACATTGTTAAGAAAGCTTAGTTGCAAATAACCTATACCCGTACCGGAGGACTCCAGAGACTCCACTTCTACGGAAAATCCCGCGGCTGTAAAATTGCTTCCGGCAGTAATGCTTCCGGAAGGTGTCGTTGAAGTGATCTCCGGGAACCGGCAGGGTGAAGCACATGTACTCCGGCTCTCTTCCGGAGGAGTCTCTTCCCCTGTTTGAGCCCGGATGTGGAATCGCCTGATCGGGCTGCTGTGGTAGTATTCGGAATTGCTAAAGTAAAACTCCTCACGCTGCGAGTCGCCGGAAAGGGATTCGGGCACGGATTGTGAAGGATCCAAGAGCCAAATCACCCTCCAGTAATAGTCTCCGGTGTCAGAAAGGGTCCGTGCGCGATCGTTCATTCTGTAAATTCCGGTCATCAGGTCCTCCACCGACGCAAAATTTCTTCCACCGATGCGGGCTGAAAAAGCTCCAACGATGCTGTCCTCATCAAATCGCTCAGAAGTCGCGATCTGCAGCACCCATCGCTCATCCACTTCTCCATAATAACTCGCATCCTCGATGGTTCGACCGTGCATGCGTACCAGGTAAAACACGTCGGGAAATGAATTTGCCGGCAAAGCCCCATTATCCCAACGGAATTCAACGGACCCCGGATCCATCGCAGCGCCATTGGCAGGGCTTACCAATCCGGGAATGGGCATTCCAGTTACAAAATTGCTTTGCAGAACGAACGGATGAACTGCGCCGTCGTCCATGGTCATCCTCACGTCTGCAACTGCACGATTTCCCCTTGCTCTTTGGAACGCTGGTGTATTCCATGTGTCGTTCAACATGAATTTTCTGGCACGTTCTTCGGTGGCACCGGCAATTCCCTGACTGACGAGGAATTGCAACGGACCTCCGGTAGTCCAGCGGAGATCGTCGCTGCGGTTGTAGCGATTTGAACCCGATGCAGGGTCGACCAGGTTGATGGTATATTCCAACCGGCGGTACTCCGGACAATAAGGCTCGAATTCAATCATCAACGGCAGCATGGTAAACGGAAGGGTATCGTTCTCTGAAGGAAAGTAAAATTCACACCTTGGTGCCGTGCAGTCTCCAATTGTGAATTCCTCGGAGATGCAACCAGAATAGTTTTCCACTTCATCTGTCTCCTCGTCTTCCGGTCTTGACAGATAATAAAACCGGACGATGTTGCTGTTACCCCGGTCGACAAACATCAAACGGCCATCGGGATCAAATGCGGTAACAAATGCCAGATATTCATGTCCCTCAGTCATCAACAGATCGGTCCCTCCCCTCAACACTGCCATAGCCTGTTGCGTTTCCTGCTGATACGTTCCCGCCAGGTTTAGATCGTAAACTTCGTCGATGTAATAAGCCAAATCGTTCTCCGTGGCATCGATCACATTTAACCGGTAGGTCATTCTGAATCGATCTGACGGAGGCACCGAACTGATATCGTGCATCCAGGCAATGGTAAATGTTTCACTGACCACCTCTTCGTCAGCAGGCATTACAATTTGAGGCCTTTCGATGAAACTCACCGTAAAATCGGCACAACCGGTTGAAGGGTCTGAAATGAGGTTGCCGGTTTCATCTACTGCCGAAAAACATATTGTATAATCTCCATCCGGTATGGCATGGTGCAGGTTGATGGCATTGAGCTGTTCGTCCGTAAGGTTGTTCGTATTTTCAAATCCACCCGTCGATGATCCGAGATCACTTAACTGATTTCCGGTAAACATCCGCGTCTGGAAACCTGCAATCTCAAGAGGCTCGCCAAGGTATTGTATGTTTGCCTCTATGCCACTTGGACCAGTGATCCTGGCCGTAAACCTGAAGCGGTATGTATTTCCTGTGGTATTCTGAATGGTAATAAAAACGTTTGACAAATCGTCAATATAGAAGTCGAGGTCACTGGAATATGGGGGCGTGATCACGGTATTGACGGTCAACTGCGCAGCAACCTTAACCGGACCAATAGATACCATGAAGGCCATCAGCGCCGTTGCTAAAATCAAACAATCTTCCCGCCACTTCAGGTGGTCCGTTAGAAATTTACAAATCCGAACTAACGTTAGTTCGTATGAGTGAATAAGCGAACCATTTCCAGGAAATGCATCCCTTCGATCATTTTGGATTGCTTCCATACTGCTTGTTTTGAAAGAGGGAATAATTCAGGTTAATAGATAATCTCCAGTCTTTGAATTGAGGTGTTACCAAAGAAGATTTGTCGAGATATGCCAGCGACGTATTCACCGAAAGTGAAGTGTTGATGGAATACCCGCAACTCAATGAGAAATTCAGTGTATTTCCGTCTTCAAGATCTCCTGCGATGAGCCGGTAGTAACCACCTCCGGCCCTGAATGCCAATTTTGGTTTTTCAAAATTTTTGCTGAAACTCAGGTTTGCACCAGATCGACGTTGCTCGCCCTGTTCAAATTGCTCCGTTCCGGTGAGCAGGCCCAAACTCATACTTGCTTTTAGGGCCCGCGCCTGAACGTTATAATTCAGACTGTAGTGGCTTACCTTTCCGGTTCCAAACCCGGAAGCCAACGGGCTCACGTCTTCCAGTTCGCTTTGCTGATACGACAGTCCCAACTGTTGTGGCCAGTTGGCGCTACCGAATTTCAACTGCGGGCTGAGTTGGAGAACGGCCGTATTCCTTACCAGCCGGAATGTATCATTGAGCTGTGCGATCCCGGGCGACTGATCCATTGTAAAATTGGAAAATGAGCCTTGTAATGCAAAGTTTTTGTGAGGCGCCACCATCGCGTTCGCACTCAGGATCGTCTTCTTGGAGGTATTCCTCCGGATGCTGTTCAGATTGCTTTTCTGCCAGCCGGATACCGTATTCAACACCAATTTGTTTTTCCATGCGCGAAGACCAAGCCTGAGGGTGATGTCTTCAACATCATCCTGAATGTAATGCATGCCGAAACTTCGGTAATTGGGGTCTATGTGTTTGAACACAATTCCCACGTTGATGAAGCGATGATTGTATTGCAGAGAGGCATCGTATGCCAGGTTCGCACGAGTGGTGTTGTTGGTCGTCATGAAGGGGTCAACGAATTTCTGTATATCCCTGCTTCGCTTATCCTGCAAACTGTCCTCTCTGGCAAGTTGATTGTTTGTCAATGTTGACAGGTCTGCATTGACCTCAAACTGGAAACCCTGCAAAAAAGCAAATTTGCCCTTTGCGCCCAGCACCAGGTTTTCAGCAGGAGGAAAAATGGTTCGGTTGATCAGCGAATCGGTGTTGGCAATGTAATCATCCTTTGTTTTTAAAAAATGAAAGTCGATGTGCCTTCGATCTTTGCCAAAACCCAGTTTCATACCATACAAACTGCGGCGATAATCCTGGATGAGATGAGAGTAGAATGCCAGAGAATCCAGATGGTAGTTGGGTGTCTTTACGGTGCCATACAAGCCGGAGAAGCGGAATAATCCCGGGGTCAATTCCACACCTGCGCCCAGAAATGTGATTCCGTTGAGCGAATAATTACTGAATTGTATCACTCGATGGCCCAGATGAAGTTTGACCCATCGATACGAAGGACTCATCCCGAAGCGGACAAAAGGATTTGAAAATCCTGCAGTGAAGCGGCCCGTTCGAAACGTGAGATGGATCGGGATCTGGATGGAAAAAAGCTCCAGGTTGCCACGGAAGCTGGCGAGGTATCCCGAGGAATTCACCTCCGCTGTATCCCTCGACTGGTAACTCCCGTTATAGGAAAGACTCAGGTATGCACTTTTTTTGAACAGGTTGCCCTTTCTAAAAGAGCTGATGTCCTGTGAGAACACAAGGCATGGAAGAAGTACGAACAAGCATACTGAAAATCGCATAAATTTCTGAGCTAAGTCGAATCTACCTTCGCCGTTGTCGTGGAGCAGGATCTGCAACCCCAAGGTGGTCTCTGATAATGCTTCTCAGCCATAGAGGGAAAGGGTGTCCATAAGGGTTGATTAACTTTCCGGGCTTTGCGGGATCTGCTGACCGGTTCTCCTCATCGTACCATACTCCATCCGGTTCGTATTGCTGTCCACCTCTCGACCGCCAGTTTTTTCTAAAATGATAGGAGGCAATCCCCTGAGCGATCACCTCACTGGGGAATCGACTGTCACCAGTGTAATAATATACAGTTCCTCCATCTCTGGTATAACTTGAATTCAGGTAGTCGTTGAAGTGATCTCTGTATTCAGACAGATTCCCATAATGTTCCGCCAATTGATGTTCGCGGTCAACAAAATGGCCCATCTCGTGCAGTATTGTAAGGCGAACGTCCGTTTGTTCTTCGCGATCATATGCCATG
The DNA here is from genome assembly GCA_019187365.1 of Saprospiraceae bacterium. Taxonomy (GTDB): domain Bacteria; phylum Bacteroidota; class Bacteroidia; order Chitinophagales; family Saprospiraceae; genus Vicinibacter. The sequence continues at coordinate 38,028 of JABARE010000017.1, forward strand.
GGATGTATGGTGATGACATCATAAAGGTCGTTCTTGTTTTCGCAGCGTCTTGCACCTCCTCCAATGCTGTGACCGTCGCCGTCCTTTAGACCGGGGCGTCCCGGTATTAAGCGTCTTCCCGGACGACTGGGAGCCAGCGCTCCCGTTTGGGGAACCGCAATCCTGAAATTTACTGGCAAATCCGGCAGGTAGTTGTCCGGCAGCACCGCCATAACTTCACGGATCACATCAAGTTTATCTGAAGTAAAATTGTAAAAGCGGAAAGTGCGTCCTCGGATATTTTCTTCAAGAAGTTCACCCCAGATTGTAGAGATGTTTTCCTGACCGGCATTTTCTTCAACGCACAATACCGAGCTGGAATTCCTGAAGTAACAACACTGGCAACCTTCGCTTTCGCAATTGGAGATCAGTCTCGCAGCCCGCCTGGGGCGTTCCCGCCTGCGGGGCTCTGAGTCACTCTGCGAATACAGAGCAGGCAGGTTACAAAAGGTGTAGGCCACCAGGAGCAGGAGTACCCCTTTCATTGCTTCCGGGATTCGAGTTCAGCAATGCGCCTTTCGAGCTTTTGGATCAACTCTTGTTGCTCTTGAATGGCTTTGACCAGGAAAGGCATGATCTCCGAATAATTTACCGCATAGCTCTGCTGCACTGGAGAAGACCTTTCGCCGTCTTCCCTGTTTGCAACGCTCACGTCGGGCTTTCGAACGACTTCAGGAAGTACGGTTTCGAGTTCCTGGGCAAGAAATCCCGCATGCAGGAAGGCATCGCCCTCCTTCCATTGATAGGAGACAGGCTTCATACGCAGCACTTTTTCCAGTGCGGACCCCAGGGGTTGGATGTTCTTTTTTAAACGGGCATCAGAGGTCTGGTTCAATCCGTTAACGCTCCAGATTTCAGACCACCGGTAATTGCTCGATCCCAGCCGGGTCATGTTGTGGAGGTTCGGACCGAACTCCGTGGTTGCATGGAAATAACCAACATGACCGATGCCATTCACGGTAAAGGTCAGAGAGTTATTATTGCCTTTCATGCCTCCTCCGGTAGCCCCAAACCGCCAATCGTTTGCCAGAATGCGGAGTCCCTGGTATTCAATGCCTCCCGCAACAGGAGTCCAGGGATTGCTGTCCTTGTCGGGTGCTGCTTCCCACTGCTGGTTGTTAAATGGGAACCATTTCAAAACGTAGCCTTGGGTGGGGGCCTGTGCACTCACTGGTTTGCCCTGCAATTGAATGGCGTTCCAGAGTGCGCTGGTGTTTTGGGCACTGATTACATTGGAAGCAATTGTAATTCCTGTACCTGCCGTGTAGGTCCCAGGAGGGCCGGGGGGACCTTGTACCCCCTGAGGCCCAACGGCGCCTGTGGCTCCCTGCGGGCCTGTGGCTCCCTGCGGACCTGTCGCTCCCTGTGGACCCGTTGCTCCCTGCGAACCCGTTGCTCCTTGTGGACCCGTTGCTCCCTGTGGACCCTCTGGCCCTTGTGTTCCTGCCGGGCCCGTCGGCCCTTCCTGTCCCTGTGGGCCCTGAGCACCCGTTTCTCCCTGAGGGCCCTGGATGCCCTGTGGCCCCTGCGGACCGGTAGGCCCCTGAATTTGCCCGATCGCCGTCCAATCCGTTCCATTCCAGACATGGCCGGTGCCGGTATCTTCCGCGATGAACATGTCCCCTATATTGCCTCCATAATTTGCATCAAGGCTGTCTGCACTGGGCACGGTACCAATGATCATGACGCCGGAACCGTCCTCCCCGGGTTCACCCTGTGGCCCCTGCAGACCTTGAGGACCAGTAATGCCCTGTTCTCCCTGAATGCCCTGTTCTCCTTGTATCCCCTGAGGCCCGGCAGGTCCCTGAGCTCCGTCATTCCCGGCGGGTCCCGGATCGCCTTTAGGCCCTTGTGGCCCTGCAGGGCCGGTCTCGCCTTGCAGACCCTGGATACCCTGTGGACCAGGATCTCCTTTAATTCCCTGTTCGCCCTGTGGGCCTTGAATTCCGGGAGGCCCCTGTGAACCCATGGCTCCCGATGGACCAGTCTCTCCCTGGTTCCCCTGCGGACCCGGGTCTCCCTTTTCTCCCCTTTCTCCCTGAGGACCGGTAAATGCCGCGCTGTTCACCAACGACTGGCCGAGATCCTGGTAGTTGCCATTCGGTCCGTCAGCACATTGAACACTGAGGTATCTGGGGCCGGCATTCCAGTCGATCGCACTGATATCGCCTTCTTCCACTACCCCACTTCCGACATGAACCGACAAAAACCCATACGCATCCGTCATCGGTTCCTGCCGTTCCCGGTATAACACATCATTTCCCAATCGGTCGGTGCTGATAATAAATTTCAGGTAAACGATCTGGTTTGCAAGGGGCTTGCCCGCACCATCGCGCACGATCGACTGGTAATTAAAACCCTGACCGTAAAGCAATGCATTGTACAGCAGAGCAATTAGAAAAAAGGTTATTTTTCTCATTATTGAAATGATTATGGCTTGACGATTATTTTGGAAAAGAGTTCCCGGCCAGAGCGGCTCAGCAAACGAACCACATAGCACCCCGGAAGCAGGGAGGATGTTTCGAAACTGGTAGCACCCTGTTGTATGCGAGGGGCAGTACCATACAGATCGTTGAGTACAATGATGTACTCCCGGATGCCTCCCACTGAAAAGTACAGGCGTTCAGTAGCCGGATTGGGAAATACTTCAAAATAGATATCCTCTTCTGCATTTTGTACGTCTGTAATTACGGGGTCGGGAGTAAATGGCGATTCAAACCGGAGACCATTGCAGTGACCATAAGCAGGAACCAGGATACCGGTATTGCTTTGCAAAGTCAATTTACCGCATTGTCCAACAAAGTAAGATGTAGACTGAAACCCCGTCAACTTGCATTGCGCCGGCAGAGGAGTCGTTGTAACCACAAACAGCCAAGCCAGCATCGGAATGGTTATTTTGCACATTTCTTTCATATGCACAAATATACCTTCAACTGTCTTGCTATCAAAAATCAATACACCACATAATGATGTCTCCTCTTGTCACATCATCATGTGAATTTTGCCTTTAGGATGGAGTGAAGCTGCTTTCGGAGGTGAATATTCTATGTGGACAATTGTTCCGCGCTCATCCGTTTGGATGGAAAGCACAGCTCCCAATGCCTTTGCCCGGCTCTTCATATTCTTCAGTCCGTTTCCATGATGAACGATTGCCGGATCAAAACCAATACCGTCGTCGCGAATTTCAGCAATGATACGCCTTTCAACAAGCTGCAGGCTCAATGTGACGTTGCGGGCCATCGCATATTTTGAAATGTTGTTGATGGCTTCTTTGAAAATGAGAAAAAAATGTCGCTTTGCCTCAGGACTGAGCCGGATTGATTCGGGTATTGGTTCAACAATAAATTTCAGGTTAACTCCCCGCTCTTCAAGAGTTTCTATTGCAAACTCCTGAACTTTGGTAATCACCTCATTTAAATGATCGTATTTTGGATTGATGCTCCAGATGATCTCCGACATGCTTTGCATGACCTCGCCCAATTTGGCGGCAACCTTTGAATACATGGGATTTCCCGTCCTGATCGCCTCCAGCTCAGTCAGCATCCTCAATTGTGAAAGATTGCTTCCCATGTCGTCGTGCAGGTCCCTGGCGATGAAAAAACGGATCTTCTCGAGTTTGATTCTCTGCCCTTCACGGTATTTAAACAATGCCCATACGATTGCGAGTATCAGGCAGAAAATCAGAAAATAAAAACCATTCGTCTTCCAAAACGGGGGATGAATGACGAATGCAAACGTATAAATATTTCTGGCTTGCTGACCCCTCCAGTTGAAGGCCCGTACCTTAAGCCCGTATTCTCCGGGGCCTAATCCCTGGAACAGCATCCTGTTGCCTGATAAAGTAGTCCACCCGGGATCGGAAAAGCCCCTGGGGGCTTTGTCAAATGAGTATTGGTAGACGATGTCTTCTGCATTGGTAAAATTGAACAGGGTAAACCCGATTTCGAGGGCGTTCTGGTCATAGGCCAGGCCCAATTTTTCACCGCTACGGGGCAATCTTTGCAAGGAAAGGTTACGGACATCGATGGCTGATAACTGAATGGAATCTGTCTTTCGAAAATTCTCTGTATAAAAATCCACTTCGATCAGTCCTCCAATCTGTTCGACCAGCAGCCCGGTTTCACCCGGCGATATACTCAGGAACGGTCCCGGCAGCTGGCTGATGGTAGTATTGTAATAAGCATATTTGCACAAGAAACCCTTATTCAGATCCAGACGATTGATGCCCGCGTCTACGCTTAACCAGACAATAGAATCGCCTTCAGCATTGGCCTGATACGCACCACAACCAATCGATTTTCCACCGCATTCATTGTAATAACGCACAGTAGCGGGACAGGTTCTCAAATCAAATAAGGCGCCCCCCGAGGTTGAACTGACAAAAAAGGAATGATCATCCAACCTGGTAATATTATTCATGTTCCGCATCCAAAGCAAGCCCGGATGCGATCGTTCATCGAATGACATCACTTCACCGGTTGCAAGGTTGTACCAGACCAAAACGGATCTCCCGTTCTCCAGGTTTCTGGTTATAAATGCCATACCGGAATCAGAAAGGAATTCAAGACTTCCTGTGAAACGGCTAAGCCGCCCATCCTCCAGAAAATCATGCAAACGCTCGTCGGCAATGGCCTTCCCCAACTGCTCGTCGAAAGAAAACGGACCGTTGTAAGCGGAAAACCATATTTTACCTGAAGGGGTTTCCGATATATGGTATACCTGACCGATCGAATCTTTGCCTGGGTCACTCGATATACGGACCATCTCGCTCTCCCCTGAACAATAGTATTGCAATCCGTACTTAGTTGAAGACACCCAAAGCCTTCCTGTTTTGTCAAGATAAATGTTGTGAACTCCCTCATCTGCTTTCGCCCTTTCGCGCAAAGGTTTCGGCAAAAGAATGCATTGGTTTCGCCGGAAATCGTAAAGCAGGAGGTCGAGATAAGGATAGAAGAGGTATGCCTGCCGATCGCCCTCGAAGGCGGCATCAAGCCAGCATATAGCATGCAATCGCGAGTTGCGGTATACTTCAGGCATATTCAGTATAAGATGTCGGAAGCTTTGCTTGTTGACATCCAGCTTGTGGAGGCCCTTATACGTTCCCATCCACAGTATGCCGTCTGCGTCTGGCAAAAAACAGAATCCTGACCCGGGTACGTCACTTGATTTAGCATTTCCCGATGCTGCATGCAAGGAAAAAGTTTCCCGGTTCATGTCAAAACGCATGATTCCAGAGATCGTTGCAAGCCATAATTCATTGCCTGCTCCGTCGAATGGCGACGGACATATTGCCAGTATCCCCTGGTGCTTGGTTTTTTCCTTGCTCCACAGATACTGTGTTTGATGACCGTCCTTTAGTTGAATTCGGGTAAGTCCAACCACCCAGTTTCCCACCCATAATACGCTGTCTGACTGAAGATATGAACAAAAAAATCCCGAGTTCGATGCAATCGACTCATCGCTCCCGCTGAGTCTATACACCTTGTATGTATGTCGGTACGGATCGTATGCATAAACGCCGTATGTTCCAACAAGCACGAATGTTCCATTGCTCAAAAATTCGATCGACATAAAATCTCTGTGCGGAAGATCGAGTGGAAAATAAGAAAAAAATTCAGATCCTCCTTTACAGAAGTAGAGCCCGGTCTTTGTTACCACCCATAAGATGTCACTCTTCCGGTCGTATTTAAAATGGTAATAAGCCCTCCTCTGTTCGCCATCGCAAAAATCCGGAATAACCAGTTTATGCGTAGCTGGATAATACACAAACAGCTGTCCGTCGATGTTCATCCAGATCCTGTCGCGGGCATCGACCATAAGGTGGGATACGTAGTTTCCCGGTAGGTGCGCTGAATCCCTTGCATCAAAGCGAACGTTACTGAAGCGATGGGCATCCCATTTTATCAACCCTACTTCCGTACCGAGCCAGAGAAAACCATCGCTCGTTTTTCCAAGACATAACACCTGCGATGCTACAAGTCCTTCCTTGGGGCCAAAATGGTCGAAATACAAGGAACTTCCCTCCTGAGCCTGGAGTGATGGAAGAACCGGTATGGTAAGCCACCATAACACAAAAAATGCGGCCGTGCTCAACATAGAGCCTAAACCGGTCAGTCGATCTGTTGAATCCAGGTTCACCGTGGGTGCATGCGCTATCGAACCAGGCAAAGGTACAACTGCGAAACGCCTTCGAAAATGAGGAGGGCGATTCCTGTCAGCTACAGTTCCCATATCCACCTTTTGTGGTAACGTTCACCCATCCTGCGTGGCAGTGCTCACAGCGGGTAAACATCATCAACCAAAGGTCAGGGGCCCCTTCTGATAAAGGCAGATTGGGGTAGGCAGTGCAATTTTGTTGCCCTTTGCCATCGTCAATAGAACTCCCTGATAACAAGCAAATGTATGAACCGGATTGAATGACCAGATCTCCAAACGCCTTCCCAATTCATTCACCCACAAACCTGCTATTTCTGTATTTGAAGGGCTCAGGAACGGGACGACCCTTTCCCGTTATTCCCTTTTCTCAATAAAAACCTTGTGAACTGCCTCTGTTACGGAATGCACATGCAATTTTTCGTAAATGCGTTTGACGTAACTCCGGATGGTGTCTATGCTAAGACACATCTCATCGGCTGCCATCTTATAGCTCAGTCCACGCGACAGGCTTTTCAGCACATCCAGTTCGCGCTCACTCAGGTTGAAGGTTGACGTTTCAGAAGGTTTGTCTGCAATTGACAGCTCGAGCACTTTCCGGGCAATGGCCGGACTCATGGGGGCTCCGCCATCCTTCACATCGCGAATGCTGCCTACCAGGTGTCCCAGACTGCTTTTTTTAAGGAGATAACCGGTGGCCCCTGCTTTTAAGGCATCGAAAATCCTGTTGTCGTCATCAAATACAGTATTGATGATGACCTCTACGTTCGGGAAAGCAGCCTTTACTTCCGCGGTACCTGCGATGCCAGACTTTCCGGGCATGTCGATGTCCATAAGGATCACATCGGGCTGAAACGCCCGTGTGTTTTCAAGAACATCCATGCAGTTTCCGAATTCACCGGCCATTTCAAAATCCTGTGTGCTTTTGATTACCGACACGAGCACCTCCCGGAGTCCGACGTTGTCTTCGTAAATGGCTACCTTGATCACTTACCGTTGCACTGTTTTAGAAACAACATGAGCAGTTGAAAATACAAAGTTATGGGATCCCTTCATCCCAAAAACGTTCTGTTGCCACATATTCATGTGAATTCCGGAATGGCCCATCCTTCCGCCGGGGATGATTGACCTAAGTTCAAACGCAAAGGCAGGCAATACAAAAGCTATGACCGGGGTTTCTCAGTACTTCCTTAGTGTAGGTGGTTATAAAAACAAACCGCGCTCCGTTTTGGAGGAGCGCGGTTGAATAAACGTTTGTTAGTTTGCTGGAATCGCGAAACCGGTCAGGGCTTTTTGAGTTTATTGGCAAAGTCACCTCCCTTGAAAAAACTCATACGGGCAGGATCAATGTGTCTGCGCATGGCCGCATGAATCTGCTCCGGGGTAAGGCTCGCCATCTTGTTCTCCAGGTCATCAATGAAGCGGAAGGTCCGGTTCATCGGCAACATTCTGTTTAATGCGGATGCCAGAGCGTTATCTTGTGACCGGTTAACTTTTCGGGATTGAAGGAAACCATTTCTTGCATCCTCCACTTCCTGGGGCGTATATCCCTCTTTGAGTACGCGGTCGATTTCTTCGCGAAAAGCCGCCTCGAGCCGGTCCCTGTTTTCAGGAGCAAAAATGGCATACCCTAAAAATCCGCCATTGCGATCTTCTTCATCGGCAAAAAACTGCGACCCCACACCATAACTGATGCCCTCCTTCTGCCGGATGCGCGCAGCCAGGCGGCTGTTGAGGAATCCCCCACCGAGTATGTAATTTCCAAGCATCAGCGCCGGGTAATCCGGGTCGTCATCGCGCAAGGGAAGGTTCAATCCGGCAAGAAACATGGCGTTGGCTTTGTCAGGAGTTTCTATGTTGATGTTAACCGGAGCAACTTCTGCATATTTTTCCGGAACGCGCGCGTAGGGCACATCACTTTCCCAACCGCCGAGTTCTGCAGTCATCTGATTTTTAATGGCTGCCTCGTCGAAGTCTCCAACGATGGCAAAGGTGGCGTTTCCGGCGCCGTAATATTTCCGGTGGAAAGCCCGGCAATCCTCGAGTTTCACGGTCTTAACCGCTTCGAGCTCTTCTTCGATGCTGTTGTTGTAACGGATGTCCCCCTTTGGATAGGGATTGAGGTGACGGGCAAATGCGTTCTGAACAAGTGCGGTCGGATCCGATTGTTGTTCTTCAATGCCTGCGAGTTCTTCATTGCGCAGCTCTTCAAAATCCTTTTCGTTGAATGACGGCTTGCGAAGGATCTCGTTAACCAGGCTGAGAACGGCTGGCAGGTTTTCCCGCGTGGTCTGGATTGCAGCTGTCACCGTGCCGCTGCCACCGAAGATGCGCACCTGAGCTTTTAACTTGTCGAAGGCATCTTTGATTTCCTGTCGCGACTTGGTCTCCGTTCCGCGATCGAGCATGTTAGCCACAAAGGAACTGATCGTTGCCTTCCCGTTCAGGTTTTGCTCGTTGCCAAAACGAAGGGTCAGGGTCGCCTGAACGAGGTTGCCCTTTGTCGCCTTTGGAAGAAATGCATAGCGCAGATCCCCGGCCTCACCACGATGGGTCCTGGCCTCGATGTTGGTACAGGAAGGATCAAAATCCTCTCCCTGGGCGACGAGAGCATCGCCTTTGTAATCCCTGACCAAGGCTTCCACGTCGGGTGCCGCAGGCACTTCAGCCCGGTTTGGCTTCTCCTCCGGGAAGAATATACCCGTGGTCCGGTTGGACGGCTTAAAGTAGGCCAACGCAACCCGCTGTACATCCTCAGGGGTGACTTTGCGTATGTTGTCGCGGTAAATGAACGCCAGTCTCCAGTCGCCCATGCCAATGTATTCGCTGATCGCGCGGCCAACAGACTCCGTGTTGCGGGTAAACAACTCGAAGTTCTTGATCTGCTTGTTCTTTGCGCGTTCGACTTCTTCGGCTGTTGGCGGCAAGGTGCTTATGGCGTCAAGGGTTTGCATCATGGTATCAATGGCTGCCCGCGCATCGCTTTCCTTGCGCACCTGCGCACCGAAATATGCAAACCCCGGTTCCTTAAGGGTAGCGCACCAACCAAACTGGTTGGATGCCTTCTTGGATTCAACCAGGGCTTTGTACAAACGTCCAGACGGCTCTTGCGTCATGAGGTCAACCAGAATATCCACGGCAGCTGCATCCGGGTGCGAACCGGGAGGAATGTGGTAAAGGCATCCGATGGCCTGAACATCGCCCACCCTGCGTAGGGTGACCTGACGCTCGCCATCCTGAACAGGCTCGGCCGTGTAGGTGGGATACAACGTGCGATCGGGTCGCGGGATCCTGGAGAAATATTCACTCACCATCCAAAGGGTCTTATCCGGATCGATCTTTCCGGCAACCATGAGCACCGCATTGTCGGGCTGGTAGTATTTGCGGTAAAAGGCCTGCAGACGCTCTATGGGCACATTTTCGATGTCGGCTCGGGCTCCAATGGTCGATTTTCCATAGTTGTGCCAGAGGTATGCCGTAGACATTATGCGCTCCATGAGTATGCTCGTGGGATCGTTCTCCCCCATTTCAAACTCGTTGCGCACAACAGTCATCTCACTGTCCAGGTCCTTCTTTGCAATAAAGGAGTTGACCATGCGGTCTGCTTCGAGGTCCAGAGCCCAACGCAGGTTTTCTTCGGTGGCGGCAAAGGTCTCAAAGTAATTCGTCCGATCGTACCAGGTCGTGCCATTGGGACGTGCACCATGCTTGGTGAGCTCATTCGGAATGTCCGGATGGCGCGGGGTCCCCTTAAATACAAGGTGTTCGAGCAGGTGAGCCATACCCGTCTCACCGTACCCTTCATGGCGAGAGCCTACCTTGTACGTTATGTTCACCGTGACCGTTTGCTTGGAAGGATCCGGAAACAAAAGGACCTGCAAACCATTGTCCAGAAAATATTCGGTAATGCCTTCCACGGAAGCCCCTTTGCGGACTCCCTGGGGCAAGGTCTTGTAATCAATCGCCCGCTCGGCGGTGACAGCCACTTTAGCTTTCGCTGTCTTTTTCTGAGCATTCGCTCCTGCAGGCATCATCAGACATGCCGCAAGGAGCCATACGTACCAATTGCGCATAAAAATTTATTTTAATCGTTGAAAATGAAGTGTTCGATCTAGATATATCGCTGCCAAAGGTAAAATATTTTCTACGAAATCCTTCGTAATAAAAAATTGATACCCTAACCGCAAACTGCAATGGCTGCCTTCTGGTTGACCCCCCTACAGCCGTTTGTGGGCGCTCCGGATAACCGCTCAAGGGCACAAAAAGCCTGGAGCGGATTCACCTTCCTGGCCGGCTCTTGCGATGGATAACGATGGACGGGCGCGGTGCGCTGCCAATGGTATCAAGCCCCAGCCCAAACAGCGCAAAATCGTAACGGACAGGATCCAGCGGATCGAGCCTCCGGCAGGTCTCGCTGAGTTCGAGCACTGCCTTCCAGTCATTTTGTTTCCGACGAAGCATGCCAAGTTCCCGGGCAGATCGTTCCACATGCACGTCGAGCGGCATGAGCAGGCAGGCCGGGTCAAGGGATCTCCAGATGCCAAAATCCACGCCTGCATCATCCCTTCGTACCATCCATCTCAAAAACATCAGCAAGCGCTTGCAGCGAGATCCGGATGCGGGCGTTGAAAGGTGTTTGAGGGCATGTCCGGCGTGAGGAACGCGCTGCTCAAAATCTGCGCGAAGGCGAACCAGCCCGATGCCGATGTCAGACTGGCCTCCAGCCTGAGCGTTGGCCGAAGCTCGGGGTTCCTGAAAAAGGGATTCCAGGGAATTGCAACCGCTGTAATAACTCTTAAAATAGTCCAGAAAACAGTTTGCGTCTTCCCCATTGAAAGTTCGGTGCACAAAGCGTGAGAACGGTTTGCGGTCGGCTTCCGTGTGGTTGCACACAAACTGCCAGGGCGCAAAATCCATCCATTCCATCAACTGAAGTGCTTTGTCGCAAATCGTTTTGCGTCTGCCCCACGACAACACGGCAGTCCACAAACCGGCAATTTCTATGTCCTGCTTTCGGGTAAACCGATGGGGAATGGAGATGGGGTCATCTGCGATGAAATCCGGCCGGTTGAACCGCAGCACCAGGGGCTCCAGAAGCCGTCTCAGCTCATCAATTTCCCGGATCCTAGGCTCTCTTGCCGCCATGTTTACACTGACAGAAGTCGCTCAACGGACAACCGAAAAGAGGGAATGCCATACCTCAGCACGCTCTCCGCTGAGTTCGATCCGGTACAATCCCCCGGCAAACCCCTGTAACGGGATCTCCTTCGAATTGGTCCCCGGTTTGCAAGTACCGTGCAACAACAGGCGGCCCTGCAGGTCTCGCACCGACCAACGGGAAAATGCTGATTTTTCCCATAGAACTAACAAACGTTCGTTAGCAGGATTGGGATATAATCTAACCGGTATTCCATCATTTGTATCGCCGGTCGCAGTAAGTTGGGGAACCGTGCAAACCGCCGATGCCTTGCACCCTTTGCTGTCGTCGATCCAAAGTGTGTATTGCCCTGGCGACAAACCGGTGATCTCCGGCGTTCGATCTCCATTGCTCCACAGGTATAGGTAGGGGTTTGTCCCTCCAAAAACCGAGCCTTTGGCGCGGCCGTCGCTTCCAGTGCTCCCGGCAACATCAATCTGTACAAATAGCAATTCGGGACTGCCCACCTCAACTTCCACAACGGACTTACATCCGTTGGCATCTGTTAAAAACGCCGTGTAGCGTCCTGAAGCAACCCCCAAAAGATCCTTGGTCGTGGCACCACTGGACCACAGCACGCCGATCGGAGATCTGCCGGAAACAAAGTCCAGATAAATGCGTCCGTTTTGGTCGCCAAAGCAATCGACGTCGAAAATCAGCGACACGACACCCGGAGCGTCGAGGTTTATTAGGGTTACACGGGTCTCCGCACTGCACCCGGCCGAATCAATGACCCGGAGGGTATAATCTCCGGTTGGCAGGCTGTCCAGACTCTGGCCCTCCCGGCCTCCCGACCAAAAGAAACGGTAATCTCCGCCGCTGCCTCCCGAGGCTTGTGCGCGGAGCGCTCCGCCCGATTCGGGACAAGCGGGTGTGGCGGAGGCCAGAACGTTTATTTCGGGATTGACCACCAGGGAAACTTCGTGCAGGCTGTCGCAGCCGTTCACTGCGCGGAAGTGAAACCGTTCGACGGCATCCGAGTAATATGCTTTTCCCGCAAAGCTGTCGGCGTAACATAGGAAGAGCGATTCGCTGGTCCGGAACACGGGCAAAACCTCGAGTTCGGTGGTCAACAGGCTATCGCATCCGTTGGATGCTTCGAGGGTGTCGCGATAAACCCCAGTGGCGTGATAGGAGCTCAGGCCAACGCGCAGGGTGTCTCCCTGGCAAATTCTCCTTTGCTGGCTGAAGTGGTTGTCGTACACATAGAGATTTACCTCGTGCCGGGAATGTTGTGTACCACGCCATACCTCAACCCAGAGTGGGCCAGGCTGTTCAACGCTTACCGTTTTTGTCGTATCGCCGGTTGACCAGAGGTAGCGCGCTCGGCGTATTCCAGCGTCAAAAGTTCGCGACTGCCCATCGCACAGCGGCAGGGCACATTGGGCTACCGAGTCGGCACTGCGCCAGTGAACGGCTATGCTGAAGTCCACCATGGCATCGACGCCGGCGTCAAATTTGTTGTCGTTGGTGATAAAATGCCAAGTGCCGGCAGGATCGAAATTGCCGAGGATGCGGGTATAGGTCTTTATGCCGTCGAATCCCGCCGGTTCAATGGAATTAGGGGTGTGTTTGGGATTGGCAATGCCCGTGGTGGGAGGTCCGGTGTAAGTCGTTATTACATCGCGCGTCCAGGATTTGCCATTTGGCCGCACGGTCATGTGCAGAGCCACATGCACGTCGCGGGCCCAGGCCGGAACCGATGCATACAGGCTCTGGGGCACCACCAGGCTGTCCCGGTTCGTCCCCTGATCTGCAATCATGGTGAATCCCACCGATGCAGAATCCCGAAAACCGGGAATCACAGGACACCCGAGGTTCACCAGAAAATCGCCTAATTGGATGGTGTCCGGCGCAGAATATTCCGTGCATCGGTCTGAAACAGCGGCCCGGTAAATGCCCGATTGAGAGATGGGCAAAACCGTATCGTGGAACGCCGGGAGTTGGTAATCGTAATGGTACCAGTCGTATTGAAATTGGCTGCCAACGGGTCGAACGCGCAATTCGGTTCCGTCGCCTTCGAAATGCGGCACCGGCTCGGTGGTCCAGGTCTCCGGAAGAAAGGCTGGAAGAACACATGACTTGGTCTGTACTTTATAGCGCAACAACGCCGCCGGTTCGGCTCCAAAGCCCTTGCTGAAATTAATTCCGTACGAGGTGAGGTGGCAATAACTCATGATCGTGCCACCCTCTGTGGGCATGGGCCCGGGAGTACATCCGCCTTCAGTCGCCCTGCAGTTGTCGAGCGCCTCATTCCGGAAAGGCCCCCAGGCGCAGGCGTGGGTATGGGGCGAACCAAAGTTGTGCCCTAACTCGTGGGCCATGACTTCCACACTCCAGCTGTAGGCGGGCAACTGGTTGAAGGAATTGTAGATGTAAGCAAATGAATGGGGTCCTCCCGCACCATTCGTGGAATAGCAGAGCGTTCCGAGGAAAGCCACGCCTCCTGGCTCAGCAGGTTTATAGGTGGTCACCAGTTGAGCCAGGTTGCCGGTAAAGTTGTTTTGCCGGTAACCGCTGTAGTGGTAAAGTATACTGGACAGTTCAGTGTGAAGAAATGGATCTTTGGTTGTCCACACCATGATGTCGGAGATCTCTATTCCTATGCCGTCGTTATAATAAAGGGTCTTAACCACATTGAACAGAGAACCGACATAATTTTTGACCTGTACCGCACTTTTGTTGCGATCCAGAAAGAGTTGGTAATCACATTCGAGGAAGATCTTTACCGTTTTGCATCGATCGGGATAGATGGTATCCGGTGAAGCAGGGACCGGAAGCGGGCTCTCCATGGTTGCACACTCGAACAAAGGCCGGACTGTCTGGTCTCTTTCCGCATAGAGGATGTGTAAGGCCCCATCACCTTGTTCAATGGTTTTTCCAAGTACAAAATTTCCCGCTTCCGGGATGGAGATCACACCCGCAAGTTCACCATCGAATGCAGAAAGCGCTGCAAACGATTGGGGATATTCGGCCACTACCCCGCGGTAGTGCCGTGCCTCACTGGCATTGATGGCCGAGTGCGAGCCGTCAGATTGCAATAGGCGGGACCCGGGGCCAAAGATGTTGTGGTGCACGAGCATCAGCGTAAAATGGCGACCTCCGGGGGCAGTGAGCGAAATGGAGACCTGTTCGGGGCCTTCAACCAGGAGTCTGGACACTACCCCGGCCAGAAGGTCAAACTGCAACACCCCTTTATTGGGATTGTCCGCTGAACTGACTCCCGTAGAATGAGGCACCAGACAGGCTAGCGGGGCATACTGGCTGCCTCGAGCCAGATTGTCACGGTATTCCTTCCACAACGGGCGTTCCTGAGCGAACGCAGAAGTAAGCGAGACCAAAGCCAGCCATAGGCAACATATTGGAGACCCTCTCATAGACCACTCGGCGGGCATTTGATTTCCCGCTACGGGTAAAGATCCGAAAACAAGTGCAAGCGCTTCAGGCCCCCCTGCACATTTTAAGCGATACCATTTTCAATTATTTACACTACTAAAAATAATAATATATATAAATTAGCACCGGATTAGGGCCAAAAAGCAGGGGTAAACCCTGAAAATTAAATAAAATATGAAAAAAATAAATTTTAAATTACATATTAATAAAAAACATATATAATTTTGTCAACTAAAACCCTCGACTATGCATGGTTGGAGAAAAGTGCTTTCCCTGGCGGATGCCTACAAGGCCGAGCTCAAGAAAGTGCTCTTGCTAAGAAACGGCATTGAGGCGATTGTGGAAAGCAAGGCACGTACGAACCGGCTGGCGGCAGATCTCTATGTACGCGAAGGCCAGTACGAAATCGCGAGCATATTGCTTTTTGAGAACGAAGAGGACTAGTTCCCGCTCAAAAGTCCAATTGAAAATTCTTCTGGTAAATATAAACCAGGAGCAGGCAGAACAGAAATAAGAACAAGAGGAAAAACACAAAGCACCTTCCCTTGCTGCCTTTGCTCAATTCGTTGATTTCCATGAGGCTCGATTATGGCCACAAAGTAAAGTCAATTTTGCCGATTCGGCAAAACTTGCTGCCGGATAAAATTGCAGGGGCCCTGGGCCGGTCAGATCGCTTTGCACTTCGCTTTTAGCCACTTGCGTTCCCCGGCATCCAGAAGGGGGGCCAGGCACCGGAAAACTTCCTTGTGATAGGCGTTAAGCCATTGCACAGCGGGGCGGTTCATCATTGGCAGGTGAAGCAGGCTGGTTTCGATGGGAAACAAGGTTACGGTGTCGAAGCGCAGAAATGCTGCCCCCTTTGCCGACTCGTGCGGAATGCTGAGCACCAGGTTCTCAATGCGTATTCCATGGGATCCCTCCTCGTAATAACCGGGTTCGTTGGAAGTGAGCATGCCTGAGGTAAAAGGGGTTTGCCCCCTTTGATTCCATGCCGTTACAAATCCCTGTGGGGGTTCGTGTACGTTCATAAAATACCCCACGCCATGGCCCGTCCCGTGACCGTAGTTCAACCCGGCCTGCCACAGATACTGGCGTGCGAGTGCATCGAGTTGAATGCCTTTGGTACCTTCCGGAAAAATGGCACCCGCCAGGGCGATGTGCCCCATGAGTACTGCGGTGTAGTGCTTTTTGATTTTTAGTGGCTGGGGGCTGAGGGCTATCGTCCGCGTGATGTCGGTGGTTCCGTCGAAGTATTGGCCCCCAGAATCGACGAGCAGGATGCCGCGGGCTGTGATCCGGGCAGCGGTTGCGGCTTCGGGTTTATAATGTATGATGGCCCCGTTGGAGCGGTATCCGACGATGGCATCAAAACTTTCACCGACATAATGGGGCTGCAGGGAACGAAACCGTGCGATTTGCATCGCAAAATCGTATTCCGTTACCGACTTCTTCTTTTTGAGCTGCTTTTCAAGCCAGATAAATGCCCGTACCAGCGCCACGCCGTCCTTCACCATGACCCCGCGCAGGTGCTTTTGTTCAACCGGGCTTTTGACGGCCTTCATGAGCATCACAGGGCTGGGCAATTCGATGGCCGTTCCGGATGGAAGCATATGGGCCAGGCGGGCATTGAAGGTTCCCGGGTCGATCAACATGCGCGTTTGCGGATCGAGCCCTGAGACCAAAGCGTCGATTTCCTGATAAGATCTGCACAAAATGCCATCCGACTCCATAAGAGCTGCCAGTTTTGCCGATATTTTACCCGGCGGGACGAACAATTCTGCGCGATCGGAAAAGACGGCCAGATAGGCCACAAATACCGGGTTGCAGCGCACGTCATTGCCCCGCAGGTTGAGCAGGTAGGCAATCTCGTCCAGTGCCGACAACAACATTCCATCCGCTCCGGATTTGCGCACCAGTTCCCGCAATTTGCGCAGTTTTTGGCCACGGCTCGCGCCGGCCCACTTCCGGGGGTGTTCGTAAACCGGCGCACCGTCGAGGGGAGGCTGCTCTTCCCAGATCTCGGCGATCAGGTCGCCCGTATCCCTCAGAACAATTTGGCTTTCCTCGAATAATTTTCCAAACATGCGCACCTGGGAAAGCGAAAATGCAGCAAAGTCGCAGCCGACAACCTGACCAGGCTTCAATTGTCCGCAGAGCCAGTCGACGTATTCCGCCTGAGTTTGTACCAGCAGCTTGTGCAATTGAATGCCCGTGCCCGCCAACTCGCGCTCCGCCTGCAAAAAATATCGGGCATCCGTCCACAGACCAGCGTGCCGGGACGTAACAATGACGGTGCCTGCCGAGCCCGTAAAACCGGATATCCACTTGCGGTAGGCCCAGTGTTCCGGCACATACTCGCTCTGGTGCGGGTCGGCCGACGGAACGATGCAGGCGTCGATTTTGCGCAATGCCATCAGGGCCCGTAGAGCGGTTACCCGCGCTGGTACATTCTTCATCATTCTATATATTAATAAAAATTATAATATGTTTAGAATTTAGCTACATTTGCCTTGCAATGTTACGAAGAATTGGACATGGCCGGCCCACCAGTGGGCAGGCGGTGCAGGATTCGAACTTGTGGCCCGTTCCCGTTGTTTCCTAGAAGAGAATTATGATCAAACAGCAACTCAGTCAGAGCTTACTCCAGAAACTCTCCCCTCAGCAAATCCAGTTGATGAAATTGCTGCAGATTCCCACTTCCGTTCTGGATCAAAGGATCCAGGAAGAATTGGAGTCAAACCCTGCGCTTGAAGAAGGCAGCGACCAGGACGATTACCGAGAGTCCGGCTCAGAGGAGCTTGAGAACGGCATGACAGATGATTACCGTCAGGATGAGGGCGAAGATTTCCGGCAAGAAAGTCAGGACGACCTGCTCAACAGCGACCACTTTGAGGATTATCTCAACAATTACATGGACGACGATACGGCTTCTTATCGCTACAAGACCGGGGAATACGGTATGTCGGAAGAGGAAGCCCGCACGGTCCCGATCGCCGTGGAAAACACTTTTCACGACCACTTGCGCAAGCAAATTGGCCTGTTGAAACTCCGCGATGAAGAACAATACAAGATAGCGTTGCAGATCATCGGCAGCATAGACGACGACGGCTACCTCAGGCGGGAGCCCTCTGCCATCATCGACGACCTGCTGTTCTCGCAAAACATTGTTGCTTCCGAACGGGATGTACTCGAACTGCTTGGCAAGATCCAGTCATTTGATCCGCCCGGAATCGGTGCGCGTTCTCTGCAGGAATGCCTGTTGATCCAGATCCGCGCCAAAATGAAACTGACCAACAACCGCACCCAGCAAAAGGTGTTGCGCCTCACAGAATTCATCCTCGAAAAGAACTTTGAGGAATTTACCAAAAAGCACTATGCCAAATTGCAACGCGTACTCAATCTGACGGAGGCCCAGTTGAAAGTGGCGATTGACGAGATCCTCAAGCTCAACCCCAAACCTTCCTCGGGTTACATCGATTCCCAGCAGGCACCCATGTCCACGGGTCAGGTCATCGTGCCCGATTTTATCATCCTCAACCGCGATGGCGAACTGGAACTTTCGCTCAACAGCCGCAACGCACCTGATCTGCGCATCAACGATCATTACCTTGAGATGCTGCGGCATTACAAGGACAACAAAAAGGCCGGTCTCAATTCCAAGAAAGAAAAAGAAGCCATACTCTTCATAAAGCACAAGATCGAAGGAGCCAAGTGGTTTATCGATGCCATCAAGCAAAGGCAGGACACTCTATTCCGCACCATGCATGCCATCATGGAACACCAGCGGGAGTACTTTTTTACGGGCGATCAGAAAAAGATCAGACCCATGATCCTGAAGGACATTGCGAAGGAAACGCAGCTCGACATTTCCACGGTTTCGCGGGTAGCCAACAGCAAATTCGTTCAGACGGAATACGGCACCAAGCGGCTCAAAGAATTTTTCTCTGAGTCCATGCAAAATGAAGAAGGCGACGAGGTGTCTACCCTTGAAGTAAAAAAAATCCTTTCGGACCTCGTTCAAAATGAAAGTAAGAGCAAACCCCTCAGCGACGAAAAGCTCAAATCGCTGCTCCTCAAACGAGGGTACAACATCGCACGCCGCACCATTGCAAAATACCGCGAGCAACTCAATATTCCGGTAGCAAGACTTCGCAAGGAACTCGTGTAAAGGATCCTGCCCCCTCTGGTTGCGCAATTGCACCTCCAATTGGGTCATTGTGTGTAAGCTCAACGGGCTTTCTGCATGGAACCCGATGTTTTCGGAAAGATTGACATTGTTCTACACATGGTAAAGCAATCATCTGCTCCGATGGTGGTACACCCTTTGCAAAGGCAAAACGTTCCTTAATGCCCACCAGATCTGTACCTCTGTGAGGAACGATCGAAAGCACTGTTTTCCATACCGGTTGATGGCTTATTGCGAGCTGCCACATCGTGCCGCCCGCACTTTCCCTCTTGTCATGGGTTCTGCTGGCATTAACTTTGGACCTTCGACTGCCCAATGCGCTATACTCCAGACCAGACCCGGGATTTGAATCGCCTGACCGGCCACTTCCTCGAAGCGGCAGACATTCAAAGCCAGCCTTCGCTTGAACAACTGCGCGAAGTGCTTCGCTTTCACGAATGGCGGTATTACGTACTCGACGATCCCCTCATCAGCGATTTCGAATACGACCGGATCTATAAACTGCTGGAGCGTTCTGAGCAGGTCCATCCGGAATGGGCATCAGAGGATTCTCCCACGCGAAGGGTTTCCAGCGACCTGACCGAGTCCTTTGCGACGGTGGATCACCTGAATCCCATGCTGTCTTTGGAAAATTCATATGACCTCGCCGATCTGGAAGCGTTTGACCTTCGGGTCCGCAAGCTTTGCGGTCTGGGGGCAGAAGAAGCGCTTGAATACTTTGCCGAACCGAAATTCGACGGTGGAAGCATCGCCGTCATTTACGAACACGACCGGCTGGTGCGCGCCGCCACCCGCGGAGATGGAGCCCGGGGTGAAGAAATAACGGCCAATGCCCGAACCATCCGGTCGTTGCCGCTGCGCGTGGCCTTTTCAACTTTGGGAATTTCCAGGGTCGAGCTCCGGGGCGAAGCCGTCTTGAGCAAGCAGCGCTTTCAAGCCATCAACCTCCAGCGTGAAACCGATGGCTTACCATTGTTTGCCAATCCGCGCAATGCAGCAACCGGCGTGCTGCGGGCCAAAGATCCTGCCGAAACGGCATCGCGAAATCTGGATGCGTTCATCTTCCAGGTTTCCTACGCTGAAGGGCAAAATGGCCGCATCCTGCCCGATGCCTTTCCAACACATGCCGCCTGGATGGAGCAACTCGACGCGTTTGGGTTCAAAGTGGCCATTGCCGACCGGAAGGTTTGCAAGACCATTGCCGAAGTAGAGCGTTATGTAGGAGAGTGGACCGGCCGTCGTGACGCATATGCATACGACATCGACGGCGTAGTAATCAAAGTAAACGAGCTTTCGATGCAATTGCGCTGCGGCTCGACGGCGCATCATCCCCGATGGGCTGTCGCCCACAAATTCCAGGCGCGGCAGGCGAGCTCCAGCTTGCTGGACGTCGAGTTCCAAATCGGAAAAATCGGGAGCATTACCCCTGTTGCCAAAATCGCACCGGTTCAACTCGCCGGAGTCACCGTGAGTTCTGTGTCGCTGCACAACGAGGATTTTATCTCACAACGCGACCTTCGCATCGGCGACCAGGTGCTGGTGGAACGTGCCGGTGACGTGATCCCCTATATCGTAAAGGCATTTCCCGAATTGCGCAAAGGCCTCGAAAAACCCATCGTCTTTCCAAGCCGTTGCCCGGCATGCAGCACCCCCCTGGTTCGTGAGGAGGACGAGGCAGCATGGCGATGTCCCAACGACCGTTGCGAAGGCAAACGCCTGCAGTGTATGATTCACCATGCTTCCAAGGACGCCATGGACATCGACGGACTCGGAAGGAGCCTCATCGAGCGCTTTTACGATCTGGGCTGGCTAACGGATCTGTCGGACCTTTATTCCCTGGATTATGAAGACATTTCGGAGCTTGAAGGGATGGGGAAAAAATCTGCAGAGAATCTGCGCAAGTCCGTTGAAAAGGCAAAAGAAAATCCGATTTATCGTCTGCTACACGGTTTGTGCATTCACCATGTAGGAAAAAAGATTGCTCAGCGCATCGCAGCGCAGGTTCAATATTTGCCCGATCTGGCTGATTGGGATGCTGAACGTTTCATGGCGATCGACGACGTCGGGCCCGTTGCAGCGGGCAATCTCGTCCGCTTTTTCGCAAACCCTCAAAACCTGCAGATGCTCCGCCGAATGGAGGCGCTGGGCGTCAATATGCGGGCTACAGAAGCTGACCAACCGCAGGTTTCCGGGAGTGGCGGCATTTTCGAAGGCAAGACCATCCTGTTTACGGGAACGCTGGAACGCATGGGACGTGACGAAGCGGAGCGGTTGGCCGAAAAGCTGGGTGCGAGGGTGTTGGCTGCTGTTTCCTCCAAACTCAACATCCTCGTGGTCGGTCGCGACGCCGGTTCGAAACTTGCAAAAGCACAAAAGCTGGGCACCGTTGAAATCCTCGATGAGCAGGCTTTTTTCGACCGGACCGGAAACGAATGAAAGCATCGCTTTTTTTCGTGGATTGACGAACGTTTCGCAGACTCCAACGTTATAATCAGATGTACTTTTAATGTAGCAGGTAATCTATGAATCGAATCGCATCGACGCTCCTCACCGCGTTTTCCCTTTTGGGAACCCTCACCGCACAATTAAACCCATGGACTCCGCTTGGCCCCGGTGCCGGGAACCCTCTGAATGAGGGCTGGTCGCGCGTATCCGGTGTGCAATACTACCGCCTCGACCGGGAAGCCTTTCGCGAAATGCTGGTGCAGCGTGCCGCCGACCCTGAGGGGAAGCCTTTTGCTGTAGATTTTCCCCTTCCCAACGGCCTCTTTCGCAGCTTTAACCTCAGCGAATCGCCCGTGATGGAGGAAGAGCTTGCCCGGAAATTTCCCGAAATCAGGACGTTCTGCGGAACAGACGGCGACGGATACCTGCGCTTGTCGATTTCTCCTTATAGCTTCCAGGCCTACCTGCTTACGCCCGAAGGTGACGTGGTCATCGAAGCACCCGACCGCAACCAACAGGGTCTTTACGCCTCGTTTTACAGCTCCTCGGTCGGGTTGAGTGACCCGATCCACCTCCGTTGCGGCACGCACGAACTCGAAGACCTGGTACTCAAAAGCAGTGGCGGGGACCAAATCAAAATCCAGTCGCGCGGCAGCGGCGGAGAGCCCGCAGATCTGCGCACGTACCGGCTGGCATTGGCCTGTACCGGCGAATGGGGATCCAGCCTGTCCCTCGGGGGCGGCACCGTGGCCACCGCCCTCGACAAAATGGTGGCTTCGATGAGTTACATCAACGCCGTTTACGAAAAGGAAGCGGCCATTCACATGAACCTCGTCGCCAATAACGACAAAATTATATTCCTCGATCCGCAGACTGACCCATACGGCAGCCCAACTTCGGGTGGCAATACTCTTGGGCAGAACACCGACGTCATCACCGGGACCCTGGGCCGTGCAGCCTACGACATCGGACACGTATTTACCATCGAATGCACCGACGTAGGTGGGGTGGCGTTTTTAGCTTCGGTTTGCAACGGAAATAAGGGCGGAGGTGTCACCTGTTGGTACAGAACCGACATCGCTTATGTAACGCAGCGCATTGCCTGCCATGAGATGGGACACCAGTTCAGCGCGTCCCATACTTTTTCAAATTGCAATGGAAACGAATCCGGCACGAGCTATGAGCCCGGCAGCGGGACGAGCATAATGTCTTACAGTGGCTTGTGTGGCTCCGGACTGAACGTCGAATCGGGCTCCCTGCCGCACCCCAATTATTTCCACACCAACTCTGTGGAACGCATCTACAATTATACGCGCACCGGCGATGGATCGCGTTGCGGCCAGTCAACGCCTACGGCTAACCGGTTTCCGGAAGCGGAGATCCTGTTCCCGGAAGGATTGCGAATCCCCATCCGCACGCCCTTTCTGCTGCGCGGCAAAGGCACCGACGACCCCGGAGAGACCCTTACTTATAACTGGGAGCAATACGATAATGGCGGCTATGGCCCCATCCTCGGAGAGCCCAAGCTCGATGAGGAGGGCCCCCTGTTCAAATCTGTGTTTCCCGGAAATGATCCCGACCGGGTTGTGCCCGTATGGAATACCATCCTCTCCAAGGGCAATTTTGAGCGCACGGAGGTCCTGCCTACTGTAAGCCGGAAGGTTACTTTCCGCTTAAACGTGCGCGACAACTTTCCCGGATCCGGGGCGGTGACCACCGTGCAAAAGCATTTTTGGTCCGTTGCGTCGGCAGGCCCTTTCCGGGTGAGCTACCCCAACAGCGGAACCACGGATACGCTCTACGCCGGTGCCTGCAACCTGGTACGCTGGGATGTGGCCAACACCGACGGCGACTCCGTTGCCTGCAAAAAAGTCAACATTTACCTGATGCCCAACCGCACGAACCCGAACGTTCGTTTGCCGCTGGTCATGGGTACAGAAAACGATGGAAGTGCGTTTGTGGACATCCCGGATACTTTGGTTGGTATGATCCGCGCCCGCATTCTGGTCGAAGCAGCCGACAACATCTTCTTTGACCTTTCAGATGGCGACATCCGGATCTTATCCGGAGCCGCAAGCCGATCGGGCAACCTCGGTGTTTCTCCTGCGCGATTTACATTTTGCATTCCGGATAGCAGAAGCATAGACATTCGCGCCTGCTCCCTTGGCAATGCACAGGGCAAATTGCAACTGCTGGTTGGTGGTGGACTTCCTGCCGGAGCCATTGCCCGGTTTGAAGAAGAATTCATTGACGCCACGGGCAGCACCCGCCTGTTTTTGGACTTTAGCCAGGTGCAGGAAACGGGAATCTTTACGTTCGAGGTCCTCGGCATTGCTGCAAACGGGGATACTCTTCGAGAGCTCGTCGAAATGGACCTCGTGAACGTCGATTTTTCAGATTTGCGCACCGTCTATCCCGCCAACGGTTTATCCGGATTGCCACAGTCCCTGGAATTTCGCTGGACGCCCGCGCAACATGCACTGAGTTATCGCCTTGAAATTGCCACCTCCCCGGCTTTTGGAGCTTCTGTCATCTTCTCTGTCGATGGCATCGTCTCCACCAGCTACACTCCAAATTTTTTCCTGCCCGAGAGCAGCCTGTTTTATTGGAGGGTCGTTCCCGTAAACCGTTGCGGCCCAGGCTCTCCGACATCGCCTTCCCCATTCCAGACGGTCAATAAAAAGTGCGAACAGACGGATTTTATTGGAAACGTGCTGGTGCGCAGCGCCAATAAAACGGGCTATATGGCAGTTCCCATCCGGGGCTCCGGTGTAATCAGCGACGTAAACCTCAACGACCTGTATGCCAATGCCGTGGGAGTGAACAGCATCACCCTGACACTGGTCAGCCCGCAGGGAACCCGCGTCAAGGTGTTCGACCGCAACTGCGGGGTGACGGACCTTTTTGACTGTGCATTCGACGACGAGGGTTTGTACACCGTAGTGAATGGATGCCCTCCCTCGCACAAAAAGATCATCAAACCGCTGGAGTCCTTGTCGCGCTTCAACGGAGAAAACAAAGAAGGGGACTGGACGCTTGAAATTACCACCGACCGCTTTCTCAGCGGACAGGCATATTTCCACGGATTTAAGCTTGACATCTGCTCAGACATCCAGGTCAACAATCCCTTCCTGATAAAGAATCAGGGACTGACTATGGACCAGGGACAGACCCGTTCCATTGGCCGCGACCTTCTGGAAGTGCAGGACGCCGATAACACGGCCGCAGAACTCCGCTACACGCTGGTGGCCATTCCCCAGCGCGGCGATTTGCTCGTAGATGGTATCCGGGCCGATTATGGGACGCGTTTCACACAAAAAGATATTGACGACGGCAAGTTGTCTTACCGCCATACCGGTTCTGCGATGGAGATTGACGGATTCCACTTTGTGGTAGAAGACGGTACGGGTGGATGGCTGGGAGCTGAATTTTTCCGCATACAGATTGGCCCGGTGGGCACGCGCGATGAAGAACGCGATCCCGGAATGATGCTCTTTCCTAACCCGGCTCGCGACCAGTTGCAGTTTTCATTTTCCGAATTGCCCGGAGCGGATGCCGTGCTTCGTCTGACGGATCTTCAGGGTCGCGTTTGGATGGCGGTTCCTGTGGGTCTGCAGAGGGCCGGCCTGGTCAGCCTGCAGTCATTGCCCGACGGCCTCTACCTCGTGGAATTGCGATCCGGCCGGCGATATCAAACGACCAAACTGTTAGTCGCCCGCGACTGATCAGCAAAATTATTTTCTCTCTTCGCACATTTTGCTGCGTAAACAATTTACATTTTTAAATTATTTTGATATTAACGTTCGTTAACTTCCTAACGAACGTTAATATATTTTTCTGCAAATTGCAGAATCCGCAGATCTTCTCATTTACATACACCCTAACATTCGGTGGGTATTATTCTCTTTAACACCTTACCGGACTGTATGGAGACAGGACTGGGGAGCGCATTTACAATGAAAGAAATATTTTCAGCATCCTGGGAATTCCTGGGAAATAAAAATTGTTCTAATTGCAGAAAGCGCAATTAAATTCTCTACTATATGCATTACAATTTAAGATGGACCGCGGGGTTCGTGGCATTGGTATTTCCTTTCATTTTTGCCTGTGACGACGACGGGCCCGGCTCCGAACCCGATTCTGGTAAAATCCAAACGGAGCAAACCGTTCCTGTGGGAGAACACAGCATTGGAAGCCCTGGTGGAACAATCACCGTCGATGCTCCCGGAAGTCCCGTTGAGGGATTGGAGATCGAGGTTCCCGCTGGGGCATATCCCTCGGCGCGAACCTTTAAAATCGCTTATGCGCCGATCACCTCCCACGAATTCGGCGAATTGTTCCAGCCCGTCAGTCCGCTCATTGAAATATCGAACGGAGGCGGCCTTGCGGACCAGATGATGCGGCTGAGGGTTCCGGTTGAGCAGATCAACGGCGGCCAGCTGATGGGCTTTTACTACGACCGAAAGACCGGATTGCTGGAAGGCATACCCATTGTCGCCACCGGCGAGGGATACATCGACCTCGCCGTGCGGCATTTCTCATGGGTGGTCGTGACCGAAATCCAAAAAGAATTGCTCATTGGCGGTGGTGCCTTCGACACAGGATTCAACCCCAGCCGCAACGGGTGGAGCTTTACCAACTATGGAACCTTTCCGGAGGCAAGAGGGATCTGTGCCGGAATGAGCATTGCAGCGGCGCATTATTTCAAAAATTTCAGCTCAACGGTTGACTTGTATTCCTATTTCGACAACAACCAGGAACTTTGGTTCCGCACGGAAGATATTTGGGAAGATGACTCCAAGGGATTGCAGTTTGCAACGGCCATACACCGGGTGTATGGATCCTTTTGGCAGGGAAACAATACTTCCATCCTTGGGATGATCAATGCCCCGGAGGAAGAGCGATTCTGGAACATCATTTTCAATTTGCTCATCCTGAATCAGCCTCAGTTGCTTTACGTTCAGGACAGCCGGTCGGATACCTCCCATTGCATTGCCGCCTTTGCCTACACGATCGACGAGCAAATGGCGAAAATACGCGTTTACGATCCAAACTACCCCGGTTCTGAGGGAACCATAGAGTTTGACATGGTGCAAAAGAAATTTAAACCCTATACCACGGCAGCCAACGCAGTTGCTCTGGAACAAGGCAGCGTATTTCATTGCGACATCATAGCCTATCAAGCCTTTTCGGCTGTAATGTCGACCGATGAAATGGACTTTCTTTGGAAAAAGGTTCAGAACAACACCATCGGCGAAGGCCTCTTTCCATCATACAAAATTTACGCCCAACCAAAAGACCCGGAGTATACCAAGGTCGAACTGAAGCCCATTGGAAAAAACGGGTACGTCAATTCGATCCCGTTTGATGTTTTTGACTTTGTAGTCGAGGGGCTCGATGCTTCCTTTTCTCTGACGGCGGAAGGCATGAGCTACCTCCCAGGATTTGGCCTCGAGCGCATACGCCCGATGACGACCATGGAAATGAATCTTCCAGATACCCTGTTTGGATATTATCTGAAAGGAATCCCTCCGGGAGCAAAGGACCCCAGCTGGATCGGGTTCCACTGGTTCCGCATCCGCAAACAGCAAATCTGGATCGAGCCTGCGGATACCATCGTGGCCGTCCAGGCCGAAGTTCCATTCATCGCACGCAACAACGGTTCGGCGCCAAAGCATGCGCGCTATTCCTGGGATTTTGGCGATGGCCATGACGCAACTTCCAGCGACACGATCATCACGTACAAGTTTCCAAAAGAAGGAGAGTACACCGTTACACTGAAGGTCACGGATCTCGACCGAAATGTGGAAGTCGCCGAAGCACAAACCACCATTGCCGTGACGCGCTGGCCCAAAATTGCCATTACCATACGCGGTATGGATGCGCAGCCACCGAGCACCATGAAGGCATCCGACGGATCGGATATTCCCGCCATTGCATGGGCCAACAAATGGGTTGCTACTGCTCCGGCTATCCGGTGGAATGAGCAGCAATTCGAAACAGAATTTACGTACAACCTTTATCCGGGTACCTATACCTGCAGGATCAGCGGTAACGTTTCTGCGGACTTTAAAAAAGTGGAATACGTCAGCGCCATTTATTCGGGAACAGCCTTTGACGGAGATTGGCTCTATTACGCCGCTGTCGTTCTCAGGGATTTTCCGCTGGAAGTTTACATTCCGGGGGAGATCACCGGCAAGATTCTGACCGGTCCCGATGCCCAATCCAAAGTAGCCCAGCTCAGCTGGAAACAGGTGTACAATGCACAGGTCGATCCAAAAGAGATCACCTTACAATCGGTCGACTGGAGCAGTCCACAAACAGAACTCAGCATTTTCTTCTACAATGAATGAGAAGGACAATGGAGAATGAACTATGAACTATTTTCCTGAATTCATTTTCCATTGTAGATTCGCTTTTTGAAAAGCAGCAACAAAACACGATGGGGTCCCATCCACTGGAAAAATTTGCAGGAATCGCAGAAGGTGCAGCCCGGGAAGCAGGACAGTTTATCCGGGCTGAGTTGGGACAGGTCAGGGCGGAACACGTCCGGGAAAAGGAAAAGAACAGTCTGGTCAGCTATGTCGACATTGAAACCGAGAAGATGCTCGCCGAAGCGCTCAGGCCTTTGTTGCCCGAAGCAGGTTTCCTGACAGAAGAGAACACCCAGACTTTGCATACGGGTTCAGACTATTGCTGGATCATCGACCCGCTGGATGGAACGACCAATTTCCTCAAGGGCATTCCTGTCTTTTCTGTAAGCGTTGCACTGGCATTCCGGCTGGAACCCATCATCGGGGTAGTGTACGACATCATGCAGGAGGAGGCTTTTACGGCCTGGCTGGATGGTGGTGCCCACCTCAACGGCCGTCGCATTTCGGTCAGCGACGTCGGTCACCTGGACGATGCCATTGTCGCGACCGGCTTCCCCTACAAGGCCGGATACCGGCCGCAGCTATCTGAGATCTTCACCGAAGTCCTTCACCATTCGAGGGGAATCCGCAGGCTGGGATCAGCGGCCCTTGACCTGGCCTATACCGCGGCCGGTCGTTTTGACGCCTACTACGAAACCAGGCTCAACGCCTGGGACATTGCTGCAGGCATCTTGCTCGTTCGCGAGGCCGGAGGCAGGGCAAGCAATTTTCTAAACGCTGGCGAAGGCATACTTCGGGCGCATCATGTGGTGGCTACCAACGGACTCGTCCATGACGAAATGCTCCGGCTTGTGTCTAGGGCCCCGCTCGACGATTGACGGCCGTTTGTCGAAGGTTTTCCGCATTCTGTAAAAAAGCCGGCTCCGGTAAAACGGCTGCCCTATTTTTGAGGTCTATGCCGTTTGCCGAAATCCTTAGAATGGCCTGGGGCAATGTGCGCGCCAACCTGCTGCGGTCCAGCCTGACCCTGGTGATCATTGCTTTGGGCATTACAGCCCTGGTAGGCATTCTGACGTCCATCGACGGAATGATCTACAGCATGAGCAAGAATTTTTCAAGCCTGGGTGCAAACAGCTTTTCCATTGACCGCAAATCGACGGAATTCCGCCGCAACCGCAGAAACCAGGCATACAAGGAATCTCCTCCCATCAGCTACCAGCAGGCTGAGCTCTTCAAAGAACGACTTGCGAAAATCGGCTACGTAAGCCTTTCTCTTCCCGCAAGTGGCAACAGCATCGTTCAGTACGCCCACCTCAAGACTAACCCGACGACGCGGGTGCGCGGCATCGACGAAAATTACTTTCGCGTCACCGGATACGAGTTGCTCAACGGCCGCAGCTTCTCCTCACAGGAGCTCGAATCGGGAATGCCTCGCGCCATACTCGGCGCCGAACTCGTCGACCGGCTTTTTGACGGCCAACCCGAAAAAGCACCCAATAAGTACATCCTCATCGGCGGTCAGCGCTACCTCGTCGTGGGGACTTGTAAGTCCAGAGGAGCAACCATGAACGAAGGAGCAGACCGTCGGGTTTTTATCCCCCTCAACAATGCGAAGCGGGAATTCGGTCACGCGCAGTCAAACTACTCCATCGATGTCGGCATGGAAGATGCCCTTCAGATGGATCGTGCCATTGAACAGTCCACAGGTATTTTCCGGGTGATCCGCAGACTTGGTCCTTCAGAAGAAAACGATTTCGAGATCTCCAAAAGTGACGGAATTGTAGAATTCCTCAGGGAGAATACTGTAAAGTTGCGAGCAGCGGCCATTGCCATCGGGCTGATGACTTTGCTCGGAGCGTCCATTGGGTTGATGAACATCATGCTCGTCTCGGTCACGGAGCGGACCCGCGAAATCGGCATTGCCAAGGCCCTTGGTGCCACGCGCCGAAGCATCGTAACGCAATTCCTGGCAGAGGCCATACTGATCTGTCAGGCAGGAGGCGTCGTCGGCGTGCTGCTCGGCATACCCGTAGGCAACATCGTCACCCTGGCCATTGGCAGCGAATTCCTCATTCCCTGGGCATGGATTGCACTGGGTCTGTTTGTCTGTATGATCGTTGGCATTCTGTCGGGTCTCTATCCTGCTCTTAAAGCCGCGCACCTCGATCCAGTAGAAAGCCTGCGTTATGAGTGAGTTGCGGACGCGCACCAGAACATAGCCGGACATCGTTGCCCTGGCACCAAGCCCAAATACCCGTGCCTTCTCAACTATACTAACGAACGTTTGTTCATGGTTGAATTCTACCCCATACCTTAAGGGTTCCTCGAATAACCCAGTTTTGATGCCAGAATGAAAAGGGCTGCCTCTCTTCACTCCCTGTTGATGCCAGAATGAAAAGGGATGCCTCCCTTCACTCCCTGTTGATGCCAGAAGGAAAAGGGCTGCCTCCCTTCACTCCCTGTTGATGCCAGAAGGAAAAGGGCTGCCTCCCTTCACTCCCTGTTGATGCCAGAAGGAAAAGGGCTGCCTCCCTTCACTCCCTGTTGATGCCAGAAGGAATTTAGCAAAACAAGACGAGGCGCGGTGAAGGAAGCTATGTGGAGCAATAACTGACTGAACCGCAACGAAGGATTGTGAAGCTAAATTCATTTCGCGCGCAAGCCAATGCGGGCTGGCTGGCGCAAGAGGGAGTGGAGAGAGGCAGCCCCCGAGCAAAACAAGACGAGGCACAGCGAAGGAAGCTATGTGGAACGATAACTGACTGAGCTGCAACGAAGGATTGTGAAGCTAAATTCATTGAGTGGGTGAGCCTGTGCGGGCTGGCTGGCGCAAGAGGGAGTGAAGAGAGGCAGCCCCTAAGCAAAACAAGACGAGGCGCGGTGAAGGAAGCTATGTGGAGCAATAACTGACTGAACCGCAACGAAGGATTGTGAAGCTAAATTCATTTCGCGCGCAAGCCAATGCGGGCTGGCTGGCGCAAGAGTGGGTTATTAGAGGTGCCCTTAAGCATGCATAATACACCCATCTGGCTCTATTCGCTTCGCGAATCCGGCACGGGCATCCCCGGATCTTACCGGCAACAGCCCCGTCGGCCGGAATGCTACCCCGGCATGCAATCATACCCGGTACCGCGATGTTCCATTTTCTGTGGTCCAAGTTAGAGCTTACGACCGTTCCACCATAAATTCACGACCAAAGACCCCATTCGAACTGATCGTCAACACTGGATCTTATCCTGGCCGTTCAAACAAGGTGACAAGTTCTGAGGTACAGGGAATGCAATTTGAGCGTCCGGGGAATGAGACCCCAAAGCGTTTCTCCGGCCGGATCGCCGAAGCAACCGTGTCTGCCACATCGGTCTATTGCCTGTGGCACTCCCTCCCACAATGATTACCTTTGTATTTGACCTGCCCGGACAATCCGGGCCAATTGTTAAATTCTCCAAGATGATCCACTGCTTCTACATCGCATTTTTTTCAGGGGCTGTACTGTTCTGCTGCCTGAGCTCTTGTAACGCTCCGGCCGTAACTCCTTCTCCGGGAGTAAAGGCTTTACTGGACCCCTGGGCTGGGCCTCATGGTGGCGTCCCACCCTTCGACGAGGTGCGCGTAGCCGATTTTCTTCCCGCAGTTGAGGAAGCCATTGCGGCCAAGCGCAGAGAAATCGATCAAATCGCCGGACAGGCGGAACCTCCAACATTTGAAAATACCGTGGAAGCCCTTGAGAAGGCCGGTACTTCTTTGCGACGCGTTCAGGCGGTCTATTCCGTCTGGACGAGTAACATGGCTTCTCCAGCCATGGATTCGGTGCAGGCGGTGATTGAGCCGAGGCTGGCTGCTTTTCAGGATTCCGTCATCCAAAACAGTGCCCTGTTTCAACGCATTGAGCGCGTATATATGGAAAAGGACCCGTTGAAGTTGAATCCCGAACAGCAGCGGTTGCTTTGGAGGTATTACACCAACTTCACGCTGGCCGGAGCCCGCCTGGACGAGGAAGCAAAGGGGAAGGTTGCTGCCATAAACCAGCAGCTCGCGTCACTGTTTACCCAATTCAGCCAGCACCTTCTGGCCGACGAGCGCGACAAATACGTGGTGGTTTCCGATGCAAAAGACCTCGAAGGCCTTCCGGGGAGTTTTGTGCAGGCTGCAGCGGACGCGGCGGTGGCTAAGGGGAAAGCAGGTAGCTGGGTCATTGCCAATACCCGTTCTGCCGTCGAACCGTTTTTATCGTATTGCCGCAATCGCAATCTGCGCGAGCAGGTCTGGCGGATGTTTGTCAGCCGAGGCGACAACGGGGATGCTAACGACAACAACAAAGTCATCCCTCAAATTTTGAAACTGCGCGCAGAGCGGGCCCAATTGCTGGGTTTCCCTACACACGCTCATCTCAAACTTGCCGACAAAATGGCCAAGACTCCGGAAAAGGCGCTGGCGCTGCTGGAATCTGTTTGGCCCTTTGCCGTTTCCCGCGTCGGTGAGGAAGTTGCCGACATGCAGGCCTACGCTGACCAGCAGGGAGACGGGATTGAGATCGAGGCCTGGGACTATCGCTACTATGCAGAGAAAGTGCGCAAACAGAAATACGACCTCGACGAAGCTGAGATCAAGGATTACTTACAGCTCGAAAAGCTTCGCGAAGGGATGTTTTTTGTTGCCGGGGAGTTGTTCGGGCTTGAATTCAAGCCGGCTTCCGGAATACCGGTCTTCCATCCGGATGTGAGCGTGTACGAAGTCAGTCGTCGGGGAAGCGGGGAATTTGCCGGATTGTGGTATTTTGATCCCTATGCCAGGGAGGGCAAGCGATCCGGAGCCTGGATGACGGCCTACCGCGAGCAGGAAACGCTCATTGGTGCGATACCCACGCTGGTTTCGAACAACTGCAATTTTTTGAAGGGCAAATCTGGTGAACCTGTGCTGGTTTCCTGGGATGATGCCGTAACTCTTTTCCATGAATTTGGTCATGCACTGCATGGTCTGTGCTCAAACGTTCGTTATCCAAGCCTCTCGGGAACCAGCGTCGCCACCGACTACGTTGAGTTTCCGTCGCAGGTACTGGAGCGGTGGCTGTCGACCCCGGAGGTTCTGGAGCGCTTTGCTCTGCACCACAAGACCGGGGAGTCCATGCCTTCCGCGCTGCTGGAGAAGATCCGCAAGGCCGCTGCATTCAACCAGGGATTTTCGACGATGGAGTACCTGGCCAGTGCGGTGATCGATATGAAGCTCCACCTCGCCGGAGCTGCCGAGATTGACCCGGCGCGTTTCGAAAAAGAGGCGCTCGGTGCACTTGGAATGCCCAAACAGATTGTCATGCGACACCGCACGCCCCAATTCGGGCATTTGTTTTCCGACGACCAGTATTCAGCCGGTTATTACAGCTACCTGTGGTCTGATGTGCTCAGCTCAGATGCCTGGGAAGCTTTTATCGAGGGAGGCGGCGCCTACGACAAACAGACCAGTAAGCGTCTTCATGATTACGTATTCAGCGTTGGGGGAACCATTGAGGAATCAGAAGCCTACCGCGCATTTCGAGGAAGGGACCCTGAGCAACAGGCGCTGATGAGAGAGAGAGGCTTTGTGCGCTGATTGTTGCTGGTCCTCAGCCGTTCCGGCCCCAGACACCCGGAGGTCTCTGACTTGACTGGATTATGGGATTGACCTGGTGTCTCCTCATTTCCAGAATGCTGCAAGGCGCTGCGCTGCGTTGGTTCGAACGTTCATGTAAAAAATGTTGAAATCGCCCCGGTGGTAATTGGCAAAGGGATACCAAAAACTGCCCTTAAAACGCGGCTTGTCGGTCCATAAAATCCCACGGTGGATCTGCGCCCCGCTCATTCCGGGAACGGGCTTTTGGTCAAGTCCGTCGAGCACAGAACCCAGATTCTGATCTTTGCCCACGTATTCCGGTCCTGTCGTCCAACTGAGTGGGTTGGTGATGATCATTTCCTCTTCTTCATCGAGAAAATCCGGTTTATGCCCTTTGCGGTAGGTTCTCCAACTGCAAACACAAGCCGTTTGCTCGGGTGTCCGGCATGGTTGCAGTGTACTCAATCGCTGTGCTGGGATGGGATAGCCCACGGCGTATGCGACAACGAGTCTTTTCAGAAGAGGTAGGTTCCCGTCAAAATAGTCGGAGAGCAGGCGCATCAGGTGGTAGGCCCCCTGACTATGCCCGGCAAGGATGATCGGGCGGTTTCGGTTTTCGTTTTCCAAAAAATATTCGAATGCGGCAGCCACGTCTTCGTAGGCCAGATCCAGCGCCTTTCGTGCCGAAGCGGTGTCGTCGGTAAAGAAGGTTTCGAGGTGTGCCTGTCGGTAGCGGGGGGCATAAACCCTGCCTACCCCGTTGAAGAGGGTAGCCTGGTAGAGGATGGAGCTCTCGTCCGTTTTGCGATTGATGTAGGCATCGTCGATTTCTGCATTCCACCGGCCGTTGCCGCGGTGCCTGACCAGCGTGGTAGGGTGCAGAAAGAACACGTCGGCCTGGGAAACAGCCTGCATATCCTTAAGTCCGGCAGGGGTACTGTCGGCAAGGTCGCGGCTGTGGGGCCATGCAGCCCAGTTGCTGAGCTGTGCGTAATCCGGCTTACCCGGCCTGGTATAGTTTTCAAAAGCATGCTTTGGCCTGGTGGCTGCACAGGCCATGAGGAGGGG
Source organism: Saprospiraceae bacterium (assembly GCA_019187365.1). Classification (GTDB taxonomy): domain Bacteria; phylum Bacteroidota; class Bacteroidia; order Chitinophagales; family Saprospiraceae; genus Vicinibacter. The sequence continues at coordinate 72,469 of JABARE010000017.1, forward strand.
AAGCAGGAGCCACCAAAACTTTTGGCAGGATTTCATGGTTATCATCATCTAAGGTATATACGCCGGCAGGACGCCGATTGTTTTGTACCCACCTCTTCAAAATCCTGTTTATACTTAGATGGACCCGGCAAAACCTGATATACTGGCACTTTCCCGCGAGGACCGGGCCAATTTACTGATGGGCATGGGATGGGAGCCTTACCGCGTTCGTCAGCTCGAGGGGTGGCTTTGGAAACACGGTGTTCGCAATTTTGCCGATATGCGTACCCTGCCCGCTGCACTGCGCACCCAATTGCATGAGCGTTTTTTTCTTCCCGGCCTGACGTGTACGTACAGCCAGCAAAGCGTTGATGGCACTTCAAAATTCAAATTTTTGATGCACGATGGCCTCCCTGTAGAATCCGTGTTAATCCCCTCTAAGGAAGCGGATCGATATACACTTTGCGTTTCTTCCCAATCGGGATGCAGCCTTTCCTGTGCGTTTTGTGCCACCGGAACGATGGGGCTGTTGAGAAATCTAATGGCCTCTGAAATTTTTGACCAGTACCTGTACGCCAACCGGTTTTGCGATCAACAGCACGGCCAGCGCATCGGCAATATCGTTTACATGGGAATGGGTGAGCCCCTGCTGAATTACAAAAACGTTTTGGGCAGTATTGACCTGCTGACATCTCCCACCGGGGCCAGCTTGTCGCCAAAGAGGATCACCGTCTCGACTGCGGGCATCGCCAAGATGATCGAACGCCTTGCAGATGACGGTATTCGCGTCAATCTGGCTTTGTCGCTGCATGCTGCAGATGATGAAAAGCGGAGCCGGCTGATGCCGATCAACGAGAGCAACCGGTTGTCTTCGCTGCTCGGTGCGCTTAAGTACTTTTATCAAAACACCGGCAACCGGATCAGTTACGAATACATCGCATTTCAGGGATTCAACGACAGTGAACAGGATGCGCGACAATTGGTGCGGCTTTGTTCGCATTTTCCCGTAAGAGTAAACATCATCGAATACAACCCCGTGGCTGGTATGTCTTTTGTGAAGTCAGACGAAGATCGCATAAACGCCTTCGCACATGAGGTCCGCAAACACGGCATCATGATCACTGTCCGGCGTAGCCGCGGAAAAGACATCGATGCAGCATGTGGCCAGTTGGCGGCGAGGCCTGACCGTTGATTGAAATTTCGTTTGCTAACAACCATTCAGTTTTTAACCCCGGTGTCCCCGTGCGGACGTCCGGGAAAAAACAAGCCTCCTATCCCTCTGCATTCTCCGTATTTCCCCTCCCCGCTGATGAAAGCCCGAGCCTGATTTCCATTGTCAAATATTCCATTACCGCTCAATTCATAGACTTTCGCTTCATTAGCAACCGTGGTGTTCCAATTCACCCCGCTCTGACCTCCCGACCAATTCGTTTTCAAGCCCTTACAACTCTGGCTTCAATAACGATCATTCAGGCTTTGCATGGAGAAATCTACTAAGGGGGAGAGGGGGGGGATCCCTCATCCTGCAAACGTTTGCCGCCTTGGTACACATAAGACGCCTTCGATCGCATAAAAAGCAAGACTTTATTAAACGACCCAGACTCACTATGTACCTGCAATGGCTACCAGCCCATTCCCATCTTATAAAAAATAAACTGATCTGATACAAGAGCAGACTGAATGCTAATAAAATACACTCCTTCCACCCATCCGCCTACATCTACCTCTATAAATTCCCTCCCACCTCTTGCCAATGATCTTTGAATAAGTTCTCTTCCTTGAATATCACAAATCGTTAATATCAAATCTCCTGTCATCCTTTCCGGCAGTTGCACGTAGAGTTTGCCCGAAGTTGGATTCGGATAAATCATACAGCGATAACCATCCTCGTTAAAGGCATGAGTCACGATGACCTGAATGCAAACCGTGGTATCAGAACAAGGTGGATAGGACAGGATCACCCCATAATTTCCACTCCTCACCGGCGTATAGGATCTTTCCGTCGCGTTCACAACAGGTGCATAATCCCCGTCGCAATCCACCCATTGGTAAGTGGCAAGACTATCCAGGGCCGTCAATGTATTGTTTAGTTTGGTGACGTTGGTGTCGAGTGCAACAATACTCAGGTTGAGCTCTATGGTGCTGTCACAGCCCTGCCGGTTCCTCAACTTAATAAAATAATGACCACCCTCCGTATAGACCTTATCGTTAAAGTCAAATTTTCTGCAGGCGGTCTTGTGAATCAGTGTATCGCTGCTGTGTCTAACGGATAGATTTAATGTGACCACGCTGTCGCAACCAGCAGAGGTTTGAAAATGATTTACAAATGTTCCATTCTCCCGGTAAACTATGCCGTCCAAGTTAAAACTGTCGCATACAGACAGCGTTTGCAAACTGTGAACGGTATCCACAATGGCAAGCTCAAGTAAAGCGATCAGGCTATCGCACCCTTTTTGATTGTAAAGAGTATGTACATAAATCCCTTGTTCAATCAATAGGCTATCATAGAATGGATAGGTGCTTCCCTTGCAGATTGAAGCTGAGATCCTTTGTATTTTAGGGAACTCAGTAGTATGAAAAACATTGTCCGCATAATCGCATTCTAAAGAAGAAAAGTCCTTAGGATCGAACACGCCACTGGTATCGCGACGGGTGTTGACCACCATATACAGGTCATTGATTTGTGAGGCCTTAAATTTAAATTCCTGATGGACAAGACTGTCTCCGGGATCCAATGGAACTTGTGTGTGATATATTCCCATTATACTACCGCTTGTGGCAGGATCCCCATTGTAAAACGAAACCGGCAATGCACCATCCACTCCTGCTGAAGCTTTTTTGTGGTTAAACACATTAAAGGTCACAGTAAATTCCCCAGCAACCGGATCATAGTCTATACAATCAATCTCACCCCACAGGTTTGCGGCGGCAACCTTATACATGCCGTTGCTGTCGAGCAAAGATTCCTGCTGTAAAAAATTATTGTATTTGCCATTTTTATAGGTAGCCTGGTTTTTAGGTACTCTGGGCACGGTGAGATCGTCGTTGATGTAAAGCGGATTGTATGCGTATTGATTCCAAACAGCTCTTGCAGGTGCCCAGCCGGGAAGGCTGTCGGGAGAGCCGAAAGTTGTAAGGTTGCCTACAAGTCGTCCTAAACCATTCTTTAAATCACTACAAATTACACAAATTAGCGATTTACCGAATTGATCTGCGTCCACGATAACTGGATACTCAAAAAACGTGCCTGCAATACATCCTATACTATCAATGATTTGGGGCGGACTCACGCTGCCATCAATGATCAACAGATTGGATTGATCCCGATAAATAATTTCCTGGATACCATCACCATTGAGATCAAATGTTGTAATTCCTGTAGAGGCAAGTGTATCCCGAACTTTAAGTGACCACTTTAACTTTAATATAGATGTTCCATCATATTCAAAGTTGTGGATTAAGTTGAATTTACTTACTAAAATATCAGGAATACCATTTCCATCAATATCAGCAATACTTGGACATCCATTGCGTTCGTCTTTACCGGGAATATAATTCTGAGAAATTAGAATAGGAGTTTCGTTTAAAAGTGTGTATGCATACAATTTGGATTTAATGTCTTTGCCTGCGGAGGAAACAATGACATCTAAATGGCCATCCATATTTACATCGGATATGGCAGTAATTCCATCAAAATAATGATTTCCTATCTTAATATTAATAGGAGTCATTTGATTGTTCATCTTTCCGTGCAGATTGTTAAGCTTTACTTTGTATATAGTATAACCAGCTGCCAACTCAAGATCATTAGTATTACTATCGAGATTAGCAGCAACAGTAACAGACAAGGCAGCCTTGCCTGATCCATCATTAACAAAAGTAGCTCCAATACCATTCATTCCACCTTCAGCTAATAATTTGCCAGTCTGTCCATTAAATATCCTGTTCGTACAATACACTTCCGGTTTGCCGTCTTGGTTAAAATCTGCAACTCCAAAAGTTGTATGCTGTGGGTTATAATCTCGATTGTAAAAATATTCATCGGATTTCCATTTTAACTTACCGGTAAATTCATAACAGAGAATAAATCCAGCCCAATAACTCCATCCATTATACGAAGCAACAATAATCTCACTAATTCCATCATTATCTAAGTCAGCTATTACTGGTTTTAGATAAGGATCAAACCCAATACAATCAAATTTGACTTTAAGATTTCCATTACTTCCATTATAAAAATGTACTCTTGGAGTATCAGGAATAGATCCACCTGTTTGATTTCTCCCTTGCAATACTATCTCTGGTAAGCAATCTCCATCAATGTCAGCAAAAAGTGGTATCTGATCAGCAGCTGTAGTTTCTTTAGTCTGCCATTTTTTTTCAAGAACAATCTTAGGCTTAACGTATTGCTTGGTTACATAACATTTTGTTGTATCCTCTGTATTAATATAACAATGATTGTTTTGCCCTGAAGCAATTAGAGGCAAACAAATCAATAGAATGGTATTTATGGTAATTGTATATATTTTCATGACTATGTTATATAGGAAAAAAGGATGAATACATTCAAAGCATTCATCCATTTAAGTGATCGATTTACATTTTAATAAATTTGAGACATGAACTGGTGCCGTTTGAATTTTTATTTCTTAACAGATACACTCCATTTGGCAATGATATTCTTAATTGAAGTTCCGGTCCGGTAAAAGTACCATTGAATATGCTGATCCCGGAGGGACTGATGATCTCGAAATCTGTTTTTTCAAGACTTGAGCGGATCAGCCATTCATCTGAAATGACAGGATTTGGAATGATCTCAATTCCTTGTATATTATCACGGCTCGAGCTTTCAATTGCACCACCAAAATCCTCCCTTGTGATACAATCTTCAGGTCTTCGTACTTTAAATATTTTATAACACCCGGTATTCGGGCATTCACATGTATACGGAATGACCTCACCGCAGGAATAGATCACGAAAAACCTTTCAGCATCGTAAAATGGGCCCAAAGGATTACTGAACGGACCTTCGACCAGGTTTAAATATCCTAGCGTGAAACTCCGGTAACAAGTGTACGTGGCATCACTGACATTAAATTCGACGGTATAAGAATAATTGCCATTGCCGTTGTCTATGCAATGAATGCCGTCAAAATAAGCTTCCAGGTCACAAGACTCATAATTACCATTGTTACAGGGTTTTGGGGGACAAATATCAAAATTAGCAAAGCAGATCGGTGTTGGTATACCACTACAATCAGGAGCGTATCCAATTGTAAGACTTTTGCAATCTTGATTACTTAAATGATTATCAGCAAAAGTATAAGTCACATTAAATTGGAATTCATCTTGCCCGATAACCCAACAGTCCCCAACAGGTGGCTCTGGCCCCGGGATCATAATATCGTAGGACCATTTACCCGTTGCCGGATTACATTGAATATTGTTGATCCTGACCTTGGAAAGTGCCGAACAACCTGAGCAATAGTCCGGAGGAATGATCTGAAAGGTATCCGGACAACCATCATAATACAATGTCAACACCCAACTGCCTTCCTGGATCAGAAACGGGCCAAGATTGTAAGAACCATTTCCATAGCCATCCGTTTTGAGAAAAT
>JABARE010000004.1 GCA_019187365.1 Saprospiraceae bacterium
GCCGGAAAAACAGCGAGATATACAGACCCGCAAAGCGGCGAGCAGATAGAATGTCAGCTTTTTGTAGCCTGCCTACCGTACTCGGATTACGGCTTCGTCATGGCAGTTCCCAGCCAGAAGATCGAGGTGTAGATTCCTGACCATGTTGACCCATCATTCCTGTTTAAGGTGACCCCCCATTCCTGCATGTTGACCCACCCTTGATTCGGCAATAAGAGGAAGTAAATTATTTTGTAGTGTATATTTCCTACCCTAAATTTGGGTAAGTAACTAAATGAAAAATTCAGGGTTTACCCTGATGCACTAAATGTTTTGAATGACCGCTTAGCTCATTTATGTTTAATCAGACGTTTTTAAATTGATGATCTCAAAAGAATTTTGAAGCGATCAAATTTTCTTCTCCTGGTACCCTCCGAAAGTTGGATCTAAAATTATGGGCACCTCGAATAACCCACTATTGCGCCAGCCAGACCGCACAGGCTCACCCACTCAATGAATTTAGCTTCACAATACTTCGTTGCAGCTCAGTCAGTTATCGTTCCACATAGCTTCCTTCGCTGCGCCTCGTCTTGTTTTGCTCGGGGGCTGCCTCTCTCCACTCCCTCTTGCGCCAGCCAGACCGCACAGGCTAATGCGCGAAATGAATTTAGCTTCACAATACTTCGTTGCGGTTCAGTCAGTTATTGCTCCACATAGCTTCCTTCACCGCGCCTCGTCTTGTTTTGCTCGGGGGCTGCCTCTCTCCACTCCCTCTTGCGCCAGCCAGCCCGCACTGGCTTGCGCGCGAAATGAATTTAGCTTCACAATACTTCGTTGCGGTTCAGTCAGTTATTGCTCCACATAGCTTCCTTCACCGCGCCTCGTCTTGTTTTGCTAAATTCCTTCTGGCATCAACAGGGAGTGTGGAGAGAGGCAGCCCTTTTCATTCTGGCATCAACAGGGAGTGAAGAGAGGCAGCCCTTTTCATTCTGGCATCAAAACTGGTTTTTTCGAGGTACCCTTATTTATTTGCGTCGTTATGAATGCCAAAGATCTTCTTTATGGAAGAGACCACGGTAGTGGCCAGAATGGCGCCGGAGAATGCCAGGAAAATATCTTTTTGCGCATCCCAAACATCGCCCTGAGTGCCCAGGTAGGCTTGGCCCTGCGCTTGGAAAAATACGTCCGCTACGGCCCACTCGATCAGCTCGTAAAAACCGCTGATGGAAAGGGTGACTTCAACGGGCAAGACCCAGGCAACGATGATGGGATATTTCAGCCACTTTAAAAACAACTCGCGCATGGGGTAGGCCAGCAAAAATCCAAAACAGAAGTGCACGATCCGGTCGTAGTGGTTTCTTTGTGCGTCGAAAAGATCTTTAATCCAGTAACCAAAGGGGTTCTCGGCATAGGTGTATTTGGAGCCGTAAACGTGGAGACTCAGGTAAACAAAAATGAGCAGGTACGAAAGGTCGCTGAATTGGTACGTTCGAAAAGTTGTCACCAGGAAAATCAGAAATAATATGGTGAGCGTGTTCTCGAGCATCCAGTTGTTCAGATCCGTCGTGCCGGTTAGGGTGCTGATCCAGATTGCGGCAAATGACACCGTGATTACCTGCAGAAGGCGGTTGCTTGCGAAGGGCATTCGTTCTTTTGATATGGCCAGGGTGAATTTCATGGCGGGACTTTAACAGTTGATGGTTAGCGACCGGCCGTTCGCCTTTGACTTTGATGCACGTCGCTGATCTGTAGTTGGTTCATTTTCCGATGGGCGAGGGCTTGGTCAATGGCCGGCGGACAGCAAAGTACGGCAATTTTTCCTTTGCATGACATTGGTTGCATCCAGCGGTGAGGGAATCAAATGAAACCAAAAACTGTATGCTGTCGCGCGCTTCTGCCGCCGCTTTGACCGGGGGAAGAGCGTTCCTTAAAAAGTCTTCAGCCGATGCCCGGCGGCGCGGCCTTCTTTCAAGACCCCATTCCATGACCAGCGCGATCTTTTCCACCTGATAACGGGCGTAATCCCAGTTTTTCTCGACCCCGGCCCAGTATAACTCCTGGTAACGATAGCCCATCTCGACCATGGCGACGTCAAATCCGCGAAGCTGGCGCTCCAATGTGCTCAGTTTTTCTTTTTGGGTGCCGCGAAGCCATTCGCCTTGTGCACCTTCGTCTGTCTGCTGCCCACAGGATATAGTTAAACTGGCCATCAGGACCAGCCACAGGAGTGCGGGATGTAATAAGGCTTTTCCCGCCGGGGCTGGGAAAACAACGAATTGGAAACCCGCTGGCCACATCCGGTTTTTCATTGCGGAGACAAGATACGACCGAAGCCCTTACCTGCAGTTTTGGCGGTTCAGTTGTCGTTCGGGGCGTTTTTGTCGTTGTTGAGCGACCTCGTGTGCCGGGCGGGTCGCGCAGGATGGAGCAGGGGAAATTCGCACTTCTTAGAAGAGAGTATGCCATGACTGCGATGATTTGAACAGACTCCTTACTGAAGTGACTTTTGCATCGGGGAAAGGGGAATTCACATGGCGAAAAGCGGGTTTTGCAAAATTTGACTCAGGCTGGCTGGTCGGGCAATTACCTTTGGTTCCCTCCCAGACCGGGACAAAAGAAAACACCCGTATAATGCACCCTGCTCGCCAATTCCCGACCTGCGCAATGCCCATACACTGCATATTGATAGGGCTTTTCCACTTTGCCGGAATGCTGCATGCCCAGGAAATCACCTTGCGTGGCAAAGTCATTGATGCATCCAACCGCACCCCGTTGGAAGGGGCCGCGATCACCACATCAGCTTCCGGAAGCGAAGCATTCAGCAACGTGCTTGGGGAATTTTCTTTGCTGGTGCCAGACCAGTATCCACAAACCCTCTTCATCCAGCTGACGGGATACCTCAGAAAGGAAATCATTCTCGAGCGGGATGAATTTGTGGAAACTGCACTGGATGCAAACCGGACACAACTCAGCGAGGTGGTCGTCCGTAGTGGTTACACCGCACAGAAAAAATCGGAATATTCAGGTGCCGGAGCACAATTGGCTGTGGCCCCTTTGCAATCCAGGCCGGTGGTGAGTTTTGACCAGCTCCTCGGCGGCCAGCTAACGGGATTGGATGTCATCCAGCCAAGTGGGGTTCTCAACCAAACTCCCGTGCTGCGCATTCGCGGCATCCATTCCATCACTTCAGGACTCTATCCGCTGGTGGTCGTAGACGGCGTGGCCATGTTTGTTGGAGCGATTGGCGGTCTTGTCGGGAACAATCCACTTTCTGACCTGAACCCAAGTGACATCGAAACCGTCGATGTGCTGAAGGATGCGTCGGCCGCAGCGTTGTATGGCTCCCGAGCGGCCAATGGCGTGATGGTCATCACCACGAAGCGCGGTCGGAAGGGCAGGGTCAGGGTGCAGTACGACAACTGGATCAGCCGGAGCACGCCATACAACCTTCCCAAACTGCTCGGGGCAGAAGACTACGTCTCCATCAAAAACGAAGCGATGGTCAATGCCGGTCTGCAGCCCGGTTACGCCCTTATGAGGAGAGCCGACGGCAGCATCGTCAACACTTCCTGGTACGACGTGGCATACCGACCCGGTTATTCGCAAAGCCACAACCTGAGTGTGTCGGGTGCCAACCACTCGACGAGCTACTATTTCTCCTTCGGCTATACTGACCAGAACAGCTTTATCCGCTATAACCGCTACGAGCGATACGCCACCCGCCTGAACATCGAGAACCGGCTCAACGACCACCTGAGTGTTGGAGCGCTTGTGACGTATGCAAACGGTTTCAACGAAGGACCCAATACAGGCGCCATTGCAAGCTATTCGCTGGGCACTTCCTCCTACAATTCGGAATACATCACCAACGAACCCCTGGGAAGAATGACCTATGTGCTGCCACCCAATGTACCGGTATACCGCGAGGACGGATCATACAGCATTCAAAACAAGATCAGCGTTGGATACGGGGCAAACAATCCTGCAACCATTGGTACCATCAACGCATACAACCTGGCTATGGTGCAGAAACTCGACCTCAGCAGTTCCGAAAACAATGCGCTGATCGGCAATTTTTTTGCCACCTGGAAGATCATGCCCCGGTTGCATTTTAAATCCAGTTACGGAATCAACCACCTGCAATCGGAAAACCAGTCTTTTCTCAACCCCATTCATGGTGGGGGGGCATCGTCCAATGGCATCGCCACCAACGCATTTACCAAATTTTACCGCACCGAGTGGCGCAACCAGCTCACCTGGGATGTGCCTCTTGGCGAAAGACACCGTCTGCAACTTATTGCAGGACAGGAACAGTTGCGAACAGAGATCCTGGGCTGGGGGGCACAACGCAGCAACATCACCGATCCCTATTACGAAAATTACCAGGGCGGGTTTGTAAACATTGCACCTTATGGCAACGTGGCTACGGAAAACACCCTGCTTTCATATTTGTCTTACCTGAGTTACGATTTCGACAAGCGTTATTTTGTTGCCTTCAGCTTCAGACGCGACGGGCTGTCTGCTCTGGCTGACGGCCGGCGTTTCGGCAATTTCATGGGAGCTTCTGCGGGGTGGAGCCTTGACCGGGAGAAATTTTTCAGCAACAGCATACTGGCGAAAGCCGTTGGCCAGTTGCGCCTGCGAGCAAGCTATGGCCTGGTGGGCAACAGCGAAATCGGCGCGTATCCAGCCATGGGATTGTATGGATCCAATACTTACGCCGGAAACCCCATACTCTTTTTTGCACAGGCCGCAAATCCGGAACTCAAATGGGAAAGTACGCTGAAGGCCAATGTAGGTTTGAGCGCAAGTTTGTTTGATCAGCGATTGCAATTTGAGTTCGACTATTTTCATAATGCATCGCGGGACCTCATCCTGAAAGCACCCCAGGCACTGTCAGCCGGAATTCCCGGAAACTACGTCAACGCGAATGTTGGAAAAATGACCAACAAGGGATTCGAGATCATGGCAGAGGCAAATCTGATAAGCCGTGGCCGGTGGCGCTGGACCGTGCAATGCAACGCATCGACATTGATCAATGAGGTGACGGAATTGGTGAGCGACATCTACGTTCCAAGCATATTCGGGGTGCAGAATATGACGCGGGAAGGCCATTCGGCAGGTTCCATCTTTGCAGTACCCTGCCTCGGGGTAAATCCGGACAACGGGCTGATGATGTTTCAAAACCGCGAAGGCAAAGCCGTTCAGTACAACCACATTGGTTCGCCCAAGTGGACATATCTCGACGGGAGTCCCGCTCCTGCAATCGACAACTACCTCGACGGCGTCATTCAGGGGCCTTCGCTGCCCCGGTGGTATGGAGGCGTTACAAACCACCTGCAGTATGGAAAGCTCGAATTGCAGATCCAGTGGAACTTTGCGGGCGGGCATTCCCTGTACAACGGCACGCGGGCAACCAACAGCGACCAGCGCTATTTCAACAACGGCGTTTTCATCAAAGATCGGTGGACCACACCGGGGCAGAAAACGGAAATCCAGAAATTGTATTACGGCGATAACGTTTCAGCGGGTTTCTCGTTTTCGTCAACTTCAAAAGTTGAACGGGGGGATTATCTCAAACTCAAAAACCTGTTGCTTGCTTACCAGATACCGCTGAGTCCTCTTGGGCTTGCAGGCAAACTGCATTCTGCCCGCGTATTCGTCCAGGCCACCAACCTGCTGACCTTCACAGGCTACCGGGGATCGGATCCCGAGGTGAGCATCAACGGCAATTCCATTCACACAGGCAAAGACCAGAATGTGCCTCCGAACGCACAGGTGTTCTCTGCCGGTTTCAACATTGGATTTTGATATGGTAAAAAGTATGACGCCATTCGCATACCGTTTCATCACCGGTGCAATGCTATCCACATTGTTTTTGCTGACATCGTGTTCAGAGGATTTTCTGGAGACAAATCCGACTACGTTGTTGCCCGCAGAAAGGGCATTTGACTCTCCGGAAAAAGTACTGGCACAGGTCAATAACCTGTACGGCAAACTGCAAAACCCGAATTTTTATGGTGGCCGTTTCATCATTTTTAACGAGCAGCGCGCTGGTGAATTTGGCCAGAACGATGGCAATGCAGCGACCGGTTCGGCAATCTGGAACCAGAATGTAGCCTCAACCAGCGAATACGTAAACGACCTGTGGGCTGCTGCCTATTCTGCCATCAACGCTTCCAACATTTTAATGGACCAGATGGGCAAACAAACCGTCGTCAGTGACAGCGTGGCGAAACATTACAAAGCAGAGGCCAGATTTGTTCGGGCGCTTTGTTATCTGAGCCTGGTGCAGACTTTTGCCAGACCTTACCGGCTCGACCCCAATGCGCCGGGAGTTCCCCTGCGGATTCAACCCATCACATCAGCGGGCAACAACGACCTGGCAAGAAGTTCTGTCGGGGAGGTCTATGCCCGGATCATTGAAGATCTGGATGCCGCCGAAGCGACGTTGCCCGAATGCTACGGCGATGAGTTGCGCAACGTCACCCGTGCCCGGCGAAGCAATGCAATCGCACTGAAGACGCGCATCTTCCTCAACATGGGCTTGTACGAAAGGGTGGTGGAAGAATTCAGGAAGATCGTTCCCTCTCAGCCGCCATTCCGCTATGCCTCGGGGTGCAGTACGCATGCCCTGGAAGCTGATGTTGCTTCGCTGTTCTCAGGAAATTATACCGGGGTTGAAGCCCTGTTTTCCATTGCCTTTGCCAATACGACGACGGAAACTCCACCCCCGCAATACGCGCTGGCGTTCAATTACGTGACCCAGCCAATCATCTTTCTTGCACCCGAAGGCATCGGCTACCACGAGGCATTCAACTCAGCAGAAGATGCCCGCAGCAAGCTGCGAGGCGTGAGTCCGGCGGGACACCCCATCCTGACGAAATTCAAGATCACTTCAGCACCCTTTCGAGATTACGTTCCGGTAATGCGTTACGCTGAGGTCCTTCTCAATGGTGCCGAGGCGCTGACCTATTTGGGAGAATTGGAAAGCGCCAGGGAATTGCTGAAAGCCTTACGCCATCGCTCAGATCCGTCCTACGCATTTTCAGACTCTGAAATCACGACAGCAGAACAAATTCAACACAGTCTGGCCACGGAACGCCGCGTGGAGTTTCTCGGAGAGGGTTTGCGCCTGCAGGACCTCCAACGACAATTGCTGCCGCTGCCGTCAAAAACGGGAAGCATTGGCCGGGCCCCGGAAGTTCCCGTCCACGCATCCAACTACATCTGGCCGATTCCCAGCGGGGAGCTGAGCACCAACCGGCTCTGCATTCCCAACTGAGGCCGATACACCCACTTCCAGGATGGGGAATGAGCATCCTCACCCTGTTGCGGCATCCAGATCACGCGATGCAAGGCGACTGTTAAAATATTTGACAAGTCCATGGGGAATGCCTAAATTTAGCGCTCGCGCAGGATGATCCTGTCTGTCAAATTAACACCTGTTTTACAGAGAATTATACATTGCAAAAAAACACTATATTTCACTTTTTTACCATTTGGTGCTCTAAAACTCCTTCCATGCGTAAATTCTTTACCTTGTTTTTGTCTATCGCCACCATCCTTCTTTGGGGGCAGTCGGTTACCCTGAAGCCCATTTCTACCAATGTTGATCCGCTCACGCAGCTGCACCTCAACCGATTTGATGTGCTGTTGCTGGATCCGGCGACCTTGCAACAGGCCATCGACGACATTCCCGGGAACGTAAAGCGCATCACCCTGCGCACACCCCGGCAAAGCTGGCAGCTCGAATTGTTTGAATACAGCCTGCTATCGCCCAATGCTGTGCGAAACAGCACCGACCCAAGGCAGCCAACCCACCTGCCGGCGCGAAAGGATTTTCGCACGTTCAAAGGCCACCTTGCCGGGCAAATCAACTCACTGGTTTCCATGTCGTTGGCTGACGGATTTTTGAAATTGATGGTCGACGATCGCGGTGAACGCTATTTTGTTGAACCGGTAAATAAAGCCAGCCTATCGGAACAGTTTCCGGCTTCGCACCAGTACTTTTTATATCGCCAATCCGATGTCGTTCCTGTGAAGGGCGTCTCCTGTGGAGCCGATGTGCTCAACGAGCGCCTACAGGAAGGGCAAAGGCACATGGAGGAAAAAAATAAAGAGCTGAACTATCGCAGCGCCCGTTGCCCAAAATGTGTCGAAGTGCAGATCGCCCTGGCTGCCGACATCACCATGTTTAACAAATACGGTTCGGTTGCCGGTGCAGAGAACCAGATGCTTTCTATCCTGGCAGACGTGCAGACCGTTTTCGACAACGAATTTGAACACCAGTACGAATACCAGGTTACCGGCACCTACGTAGCCGACGACGTACAGCGCGATCCCTGGGCCGGGATCCGCGATATTTTCGAACAACTCGAAGTGTTTTCACAGGTAGGCATCACCATATTCAGTGGTACTTCATATGAAGTAGCCACCAACTGGACGGACAAATTCCGCACGGGTGTAATCGGGGTAGCCTATCTCTCCCAGGTTTGCAACCTTCAACCCTACAACGTCTGTAGCGATTACATTGCCGCAGGCGGAAGACAGGGAAATTACCTCACCCTTCAGGCACACGAACTCGGACACAACTGGAGCATGTTCCACGACGCCGAGATTTCGCCTACCATCATGGCCCCGGTGATCAACGGCAGCGCCCATTGGTCGGCGACATCTGTATTCAGCCTCAACAACTACGTCAACATCAACAGCCTGATCGAGTCGGGTTGCCTTTCCATCTGCCCCGGTTCGGATGCACCCACGGTAGACTTTTCGGCAGATGTAACCTACGGCTGTCAGCCTTTGACGGTGCGCTTCAAAGACCTGTCGACCTTCGTCGACAAATGGGAATGGTCCTTCCCTGGTGGAACGCCGTCGAGCTCGACCCTCCAAAATCCCGTTGTCGTCTATCGCGTTCCGGGAACCTGGGAAGTGACGCTGAAGGCATCCAACAGCCGCTGCGAGGCCTCCGAAGTCAAAATTGGGTACATCGAAGTGAACGACAAGCCCGTAGCAGGTTTTTCTTATGGCAACAATGGACGTGAAGTATTCTTCATTGACCAGTCGGTGCGGGCCGATTCATATTTCTGGGATTTTGGCGACGGAAATACGAGTGAAGACGCCAATCCGTATCACGTGTACGATTACGATACGACGTACACGGTAACCATGCGCGTCGTAAATGACTGTGGAACGCACGTTGTGAAAAAGCAGATTTCCATCGTCAGCATTCCAATTGCTGATTTTGAAGCAGACACCACTGGCGGATGCGCACCGCGCTTCATTAAGTTCTTCGACAGGTCGACGAACAATGTCCGGCGGTGGGAATGGTCTTTCCCGGGTGGAACGCCCAGCGTGTCTCTGTCTGCCAATCCAGTCGTTCGATACGACTTGCCAGGCGTTTACGATGTGAGACTAACGGTATACGCCTCGCGTTACCACCACGGACTCACTAAAACAATGTACATCACCATCGACAGTCTGCCCGATGCTTCATTTGATTTTACTTCGATCGGCAACGTCGTCGATTTTACCAATACCACCCGTTATGGAAAGGCGCATTTCTGGGATTTTGGCGATGGAACCACGTCCACCGCGCCCAACCCCAGTCATACCTACGCTCAGGGGCGCTTTGAGGTGACGTACATCAGCTCAAACGGATGTGGAAGTGATACGGCCTACAGTCAATTGACCATCGGCGAAAAACCGGTAGCCGGCTTTCAGGTGGAGGAGCGGAAAGGTTGTTTGCCATACACCGTGCGCTTCCAGAACCAGTCTACCGCTGCTGCTACAGATTTCCGTTGGTATTTTCCCGGTGGAAATCCCGCAACCAGCATCGAACGCGATCCGCTGGTTACATACAACTCCATAGGAGCCTTTGACGTGAGCCTTGTTGCTTCCAACCCATTGTTCAACGACTCCATAGGGCTCCCGGGATTCATCGAGGTCAACGACTTGCCCGAAGCCGCGTTTGCCAATGCGATCGCCGGATTTAAAGCCTCTTTTATCAACCAGGCACAACGTGCATCCAATTACTTCTGGGATTTTGGCGACAGCCAGATCAGCTTCGACAAAGACCCAGAACACGAGTACGGTGCCGAAGGCGAATTTGACGTTCGCCTAGTGGTTCAAAACGAATGCGGGTGGGACACTTTTGACAAAAAAATCGCCGTTTACCTCATTCCCAAAGTGAACTACGCGGCAGATACCCTGCGGGGATGCGCACCTCTGGACGTCCAGTTCTTCGACCGATCTTCCATCGACGTCATCTCGTGGGATTGGCAATTTGAAAGTGGAAATCCTTCTATATCATCCGACAAAAATCCTAAGGTCCGCTTCGATAAAAAGGGAAAATACACCGTTAAACTGACGGTTCGCAATACCAACGGAACGAACGCACTCACCAGGTTGCAATATGTTGAGGTGCTCTCTCCAGTCCTGTGCCCGGAGTATCCCGAAATTGGCATTGGCGAATTTGGCCATGATCAGGACGAACAGGAGAGTCGTAGCGCCTGGAGCGACGATCAGGAGCGGGCCAATGGGGATTACCTGCCTCGCGTCCTGCCCAACCCGGTCCGCGATCGCCTGACGGTTTGGTCCTGGTCTGAACCCAACAATCCTGCCGCGCTGGAGTTGTTTGATTTTAGCGGAAGGGTGCGGCAATCCTTACGTCTGGAGCGCGAAGTGCACGTGCTCGGTCTCCAAGATCTGGAACCAGGCAATTACTTCGTGCGGGTAACGTCGAAGCTTGGAACGAGCGTTCATAAAATCGCCGTTGTGCGTTGATGTTCGATGGTTGCCATGGCCTTTAACCCGACAATTTTAAGCAATTAAAAAAATCGAACGGCCTGCTTGAATTGGCTGTTTTAATAACAAGAAACGCTTAACCATGAAGAAAACATTGTGGATGTTTGTGCTGCTCGGTGCATCTGTACAGGCACAGCATCTTGCGCTCAGGTCGCTGCAAGCACCGGTATCTGTCGCCACCCGGCAAAACCTGGAAACTTTCGAATTGCTGCAATTTGACGCCAACCGCATGTTGGAATTGATCGACGGAATTTCGGGCAATGTCAAATCCTTCAGACTGGCAACACCTCAGCACAGATGGGACCTTCAACTTTTTGAATACAGCCTGCTGTCGCAAAAATTTCTCACCAGGCTGGCCAGCGGAAAGGTTGCGGATGCCCGAACGGGGACTAAGGCTTTTAGAACGTTCCGTGGTTACATCAACGGGGACAACCAGTCCAGGGTCACCCTGAGTCTGTCAGAGAATTTTTTCAAGCTCATGGTCGACGACGGCAAAGAGCGCTACTTCATCGAACCCCTCGACGCAGAAAGTCTGCGTTCAGACGTACCGGGAAATCAGCAGTTCATCGCATACAGGATGTCGGAGATCAGACCTTCGGGAAACCTGCACTGCGGGGTTGACTCAGATGTTCATCAGTCAGTGAGTAAGGAGATCACGGCAGCAACGGCCGTCAAGCCCTGCAACCCATGTGCAATTGTGCGCATTGCGCTTGCAGCCGACAATTTTATGTTCCGGAAATACAAGTCCTCCGTTGCGGAAACGGAAAACCAGATGCTCAGCGTACTGGCAGACGTACAAACGGTTTTTGACGACGAATTTGAAAACGAATACATCTACGAAGCTAGCGGCATCTACATTGCCGACGATCCTTCCAAAGATCCCTGGTACAACATCAACGACATCAACGCCATGCTGGACGAATTTTACGCTGTGGCGCCAACGATCTTTTCGGGATCCAATT
Organism: Saprospiraceae bacterium; assembly: GCA_019187365.1. Lineage (GTDB taxonomy): Bacteria > Bacteroidota > Bacteroidia > Chitinophagales > Saprospiraceae > Vicinibacter. The sequence continues at coordinate 11,751 of JABARE010000004.1, forward strand.
ACAATGTTGCAACGCTGTGGACTTCCAAGTTTACTTCCATCCTTGGAGAAGTAGGCACCGCATACCAGGCCACGATTTGCAACGGCGACCAACCCTACAATTTGTGCAGCGATTTTGTTCCCGGTGGTGGGCGACACCCGTTTTATCTGACGCTGCAGGCGCACATGCTCGGTCACAACTGGAGCATGGTGCACGATCCCTTTACAGGTGGCACCATCATGGGCCCCGGACCACCAAATGGTGTAACGCTGTGGTCCTTTCTGTCTAAAGATGCATTAAACGGTTACGTAAGGGATGGCAACTATCTGGGCAACTGCCTCGACATCTGTCCAAACTCATCTGCGCCGGTGCCGGATTTCTCATCCGATGTAACTTACGGGTGCCAGCCGGTAACTGTGAAGTTTAAGGACCTTTCTTTTAATACAACCCGGTGGAAGTGGACGTTTCCCGGTGGAATGCCGGATACTTCTATTTTGCAAAATCCCATTGTCGTTTATAAGACACCGGGCATTTACCCAGTGATACTCGAGGCTGGCAACCAACGGTGCGAGGTCGTTCTGACCAAGACCGACTATGTGGAGATCAACGACATACCCAGGGCCGACTTTGACTGGGGCATACAGGGCCGAGAAGTGTTTTTTATCAATATGTCTGACCGAGGACAGGAATACACCTGGGATTTCGGCGACGGGGAGTTCAGCGAAGAGGTCAGCCCCTTCCACGAATTTTACACCGACACCACGTATGAGATCACGCTCACAGCACGGAACGACTGTGGACAGAACATCCTGAAAAAGAAATTAACGATCGTTAGTATTCCGACAGCCGAATTTGAAGCAGACACAACAGGCGGGTGCGCTCCCGGGACGATCCGGTTTAATGACCGCTCTACACCGAATGTGCGCAACTGGCAATGGGAATTCCCCGGAGGCATACCGTCCATTTCAACTCAGCGCAACCCCGTCGTGCGCTACGATCTTCCGGGAGAGTATGACGTGCGGCTTACGGTTTACAGTTCGAGGTATAACAGTGCCATCACCAAAAAGGCCTATATAACGATAGACAGCATACCCGTTGCGTCTTTTTCGCAACAGATCAACGTAGGTCACGTCAATTTTACCAATCAGTCGCGTTTTGCCAAGTCGCACGTATGGTTGTTTGGCGATGGTGCATTCAGTGCTGATGCAAACCCGGAGCACGATTACACCGAGGGCGATTACGAAGTGCAGTACGTTGCGATAAACGGATGCGGCACTGACACAATGACTACCCGTATTTCCATCGGGGTCAAACCCACGGCGGCGTTTATGGCCAACAAAACTTCCGGATGCGCCGGTTACGAAGTACAGTTTGATAATCAGTCACTTGCCGGTAACCAGTACGAATGGTTTTTCCCCGGCGGAGTACCCACATCCAGTACCGAGGCAAGTCCGGCGGTGCGATATCCGGCAAAGGGTAAATACGACGTACAGCTCATCGTGCGCAATGCCTTTTATAGCGATACGCTGACGCGCAGTGACTACATCGAAGTCCGCAGTAAGCCAGAAGCCGATTTTTCAGTTCAGGTAACCGGCTTTAAGGCATTTTTCACCGACCAGACGATCGACGGAAACAACTTCATCTGGGATTTCGGCAACGGCAAAGCCAGTTTTAACCGGAATCCGGAAATTGACTATGGCGTAGAGGGTGAATTTAATGTGCGCCTCATCGTACAAAACCCTTGTGGTACCGATACCGTTTTCAGGAAGGTAGCCATTTACCTGGTGCCCAAAGTCAACTTTTCTGCCAGCACCCAGCGCGGTTGCCAGCCCCTGGAAGTGCAATTCTCTGATAAATCGAGCGTCGACGTTGTGGAGTGGGACTGGCAGTTTGAATCGGGCAATCCGCCTACCTCGGCTGACCAGAATCCGGTGGTGGTTTTCGACAAGAAGGGCCGCTACACGGTTAAGCTTACGGTGCGCAATACCAACGGCAGCAACGCACTCACGCGCGTGCAATACATCGATGTACGCTCACCCGTTGAGTGTCCGGAAAACACGAAAACGCCCCGGTATTCCTACGACGACGTCATCCGCGAATATCCCTGGAAGAATGATCCCTCGTCCGGTTCACGTGCTGCCACGAGTTATGCTGGAATGGTTTTTCCAAACCCGGCAGGCGAACAACTGTTCGTTCATTGTTCGCAATTGGGTGACGGACCCTGGAATATAAGTTTACTGGATGCAACGGGACGCGAACGTCTGTCTGTTCAAACCAGCAATGAAATTCAGGAATTGTCAACAGAAGATCTGGGGCAGGGGGCCTATTTCCTGCGCTGTTCCAATGGAAGCAAGCTGGTGACTTTGAAAGTGATCATCGCGCGCTGACGCACAGGATGATCTTTAGAGAGATTCGTTGCTGCGGGATTTCGCAATTGCTGCGACCAGTTGTTTGATCTTTTGCTCCTGGGAGCGATCGCAGACCAGCACAGCATCTGGCGTGCTCACGACAATGAGGTTCGATACGCTCTGCAGCGCAAGGAGGGCATTGCTTCTGTTGAAAACAAGACAATCGTTGGTTTCAGCCAGTTCCACTGTGCCGCCATTGGTTGCATTGCCTGCGACATCTTTATCCAGTATTTCGTAAAGCGATGCCCAGGTTCCTAGATCGCTCCAGCCAAAATCGACCGGACGGACAACGACGTTGTCCGCTTTTTCCATGATGGCATGGTCGATGCTGATGGAGTCGCAAAGGGGGTAAATCGAAGATAGATCGCCTGAAGGTACGAAGCCTGAAAATGCTGCGGAAATGCCCGGAGCATGGAGTGCGATCTGTCGTAGCATCGTTTGGTTGCGCCACAGAAACATCCCCGAATTCCACAGGTATTCGCCGGAAGCGATGTAGCCCATCGCTGTTGGCAAGTCCGGTTTTTCTACGAAACGCATCACAGGATGGAAGCCTGAATGACCGCTTGCCGCATCGTAGCGGATGTAACCATAACCGGTGTCTGGACGGCGTGCCCGGATCCCAAACGTCAGTAAACATTCAGGGTGTTGCTCGACGTACCCTGCGGCGGCCTGCATTTCTGCGGCATAATTTCCTGTGTCGGCAATGAGGTGATCAGCGGGTACGATCAATGCCAGGGCGTTGGGGTCGACGGCCTCAAGGTGTTTGGCAGCAAGGGCGACGCAAGGCGCGGTGTTGCGGCGCTCCGGTTCCAGCAACCGTTGACTGGGTAGCAGGCGCGGCAATTGTTGTGCAACAAGGTCAGCGTAATCTTTATGGCTGACCACCCAGATTCTGTCTTCCGGAACGAATGCTAACAAACGTTCGTAAGTCATCTGGATAAGGGTTTTGCCTGTATCCAGAATGTCGAGGAATTGTTTGGGGTGGTGGGTGCGGCTGAAGGGCCAGAACCGGCTGCCGACCCCGCCGGCCATAATGATGGCATGCAAGGGGGATCCGGAGGTCATCTGCTCTTTCACGAATTAGAATTTCTTGTCATTCAACACACTCAATCGCCGAATTGGTCCATGCCCCTTTTCAATGCCTGTGCTACAAGGGGGATGTCGTTTTCGCGCAGCGTGCCCACGGAGATTCTGTGCCAGCCGCCTGCATCCGGTGCACCAAAAGCACGGAAGGGCACCAGACCAATTTTGCATTGCCCTATGAGATAATCCGCAACGTCGGAAACCTGATCGAGCCGGCGGTTTCCCGCAGAGCGCCCTTGCCATGGAATTTGAACCGTAAGGTAGATCGCTGCTTTAGGCTGGATCGCATCGATCGGGTAGCCTGATTGGTTCAGCGCCCGGATATCGGCATACAGCCCGTGCAGCCTCCGGCCGACAGCGGCCCGAAACCATTCGAGGTAATCATCGACCGGGGAAATGCTTTGTAAAAACCAGGCGGAGGCCATCTGTTCGGGTTTGGGTGCCCAGGCTCCTACATGAGACAGTATGGCCCTCATTTTGGACAGGACCTCCCGGGGGCCATAGGCCCAGCCCACCCGGATGCCCGTCGCCGCGAAGGCCTTCGACATCCCGTCGATGGTGACGACGTAGTCGCGCATGGCGGGTTCGAGGTTTACGGGGTGCTCGTGTACAGTACCCGGCATGCAAAGCTCCTGGTAGATCTGGTCGTACATCACATAAAGAGGTTTCCTGGTGCCCTCCCTTATGCGGTTCTCTTCGAGTACCAGTTTGCAGATCGCGTGCAGGTTTTCTTTGCTGAAAACCGTGCCGGTGGGATTTTGCGGAGAGCACAAGGCGAGCAGACTGGCTTTTTCCAGATGAGGGCGCAGGCTTTCAGCCTGAGGCATGAATTCCTCCGAAGCCTTCGTCTCTACAGAAATGCCCTCGGCCCCACATAGGTGGCAGTAATGGTTGTTGTTCCAGGAAGGCACCGGGTACACGACGATGTCCCCCGGGTCTACCACCGTCTTGTACAGGGAATAAATCAGCGGGCGTGCTCCACCGGAAACGAGGATGTCCTCCGGATCGGTGGACAGACCCATTCGCCTTTCAATATGCGCTGACAAGGCCTTTCTCAAAAGCAACACCCCGTTGGCGGGCGGATAGTTCGTCATGCCTTCGTCGTAGGCGCGCCCGATTGCTTTGTAAAGGTCTTTGGGCAAAGGAAAAATACCAGGGTCAAAGTCGCCAATGGTGAGGTTGAAAATGGATTCTCCCGACAACACGCGCTGGTTGATCTCGGCGGAGAGCCGGATGATCTCGGAGGGGATCAGCCGGGAAGCCATCCGGGATGTTTTTTGGACTGCAGCCACTTCTTGGTATTGCATAAACTGTTGGGGATGGGTGGCAAATTATAAAGATAAGGCCATACGTTGCATTTTTTTTATCCTTGTGCACCATTAAGCTTATGTCAACCAATCAAAACCCAAACGGAATCGAGTATCTCAATGGCCCCATGAGCAGGCGCGCGGAATTGCGCTTTGTTCTGCAGGTCTTTTGGGACCTCTTCAACGGGATCCGCAAATTGTATTTCACCGGCCCATGCGTCACCGTATTTGGGTCCGCTCGTACCTCTCCGGAGGATCCTTTCTACAAAGCAGCCGAGCAAATTGCTGCCGAGATAGCCCGCCTTGGGTTCACCATCATGACGGGTGGCGGACCGGGCATCATGGAAGCTGCAAACAAAGGTGCCCAATCTGCCGGTGGTAAGAGCGTTGGCTGCAACATCAAGCTTCCCAAAGAACAGTTTCCGAACAGGTACCTCGACCGCTGGGTCTGCATGAAATACTTTTTTACCCGCAAGACCCTGCTCGTCAAGTATTCCTATGCCTTTGTCGTGTTTCCAGGAGGCTTTGGCACCATGGACGAATTGTTTGAGGCGATGACCCTGGTCCAGACCGGCAAACTCGTCCACTTCCCCATCGTGATTTACGGTAAAGATTTTCACCGCGAATTGCTCGCATTTTTGGACACCATGGAACGCCACCATACCATCTCCCCGATCGACCAGCGACTGTTTCTCGTTTCGGACGATGCGGATGAAATTCTCGAACACATCAAAACCAACCTCAACATAAAACGCGAACTTCAGCCGTTCAATCTGACGCGACCCATCAAATGGTTGTTCGAAAAGGCCTAGCTCCCTCACTCGCCCTGGAATCAGTCTGTACCAGACGATTTGAGACGAAAGGGGAAGAAGCTTTCATAAAACCAAGTGTAAAGGATCAGATGCAAATCTGCAATGAATGAGGCTACTGGCATGAGGAGATGGCTTCCGGCATGGCTCAGAGCGGTTTTGACCCCGCATTTTCTCTACTCCGAAGAAATGCGCGAAATCGTATTTGAGGGACGCAATAAGTCCTACGGGGCCTATGCTTTGCGCCGGTCTTATCCTCGGAATTTTGCGTGGGGTCTGCTGCTTTCCATAGGGATCCTGGCCATTCTACTCACATGGCCTTTGATCTTCCACAAAAAATCCACCCCTGCTCTGGAAAAAATGACGGAAGTTAGGCTCGATGCGCCCCCGCAACTGGCCATCCCCAAAGTGCGCAGTGAGCCCCCACCCAGACCAAAGCAGCAAAGCAATCAACTGCCGTCAACGCGGGTAACACGGGATGAAGAAGTCCCGGAGCCTCCAAAGGATGCTCCGCAACCGCTTAACCCGGCAGACAGTTCTGCCCGGACCCAACAGGAAGAGGGCAATGGCCTGGACGACGAGAATGGGGACACCGTAGGAACTCCGGTGTTCGATTTTGTGGATGTCATGCCAAGCTTTCCCGGAGGGGACCGCGCACTTTTGCAACACATTCATTCCAGGTTGATTTATCCACCCGAAGCTGCGCGCGCCGCAGTGGAAGGGGTAGTATTGGTGTCGTTTGTGGTGGATGCCTACGGCAAAGTCCGGCAGGCTCGTGTGATCCGATCGCTGAGTCCGCAATGCGACGAAGAGGCCCTCCGGGTGGTTCGCACCATCCCCGACTGGATCCCGGGAAACCATCGCGGACGCAGGGTCAGTGTGCAGTTTAGGCTTCCCATCGAATTTAAGATGAGAAAGCATTAGCAAGACCCATAGCGCTTACCCTCTAAAGAAATGGGAAAAGGGATATATGCCCGTCCCCCGCGTTGACCTGCAATCCCCTTGGGTGCAGACGATGGCCAGGATGTCTTTAAGGATGAATTAGACCCTTTGGGTGGTGCGCTCATTGCTTTTCTTCAGCCTTGTCCAGTAAAATAGTCCATAGCTGGCAAGAGCCAGGAAAACGAGAAATTCCAGGGCGATCAACAGGATGCCTTTATTGAAATACAGGTACACGCAAAGCAGGTCGATGCCGATCCAGAGGATCCAGTTTTCCAGATACCGGCGGGCGAGCAAAAAATTCGCCAGTACACTTCCGACGGCCACTGCAGAATCGGCATACGGAAATGCGGCTGCAACGAAAAACCATTGGGGAAACCAGATGTGAAGACGGGTCATGCACCAACCCATGACCGCACTTCCTGACACGACAAAAACTCCACTGGCCAGGCGCATTTTGGCCGACATCCACTTGAGCGGAAGGGCGGCGCGGTGCTCCCTTTGCCAATGATGCCATCCATACAGGCCCATCCCGAAAAAATACACTTGAAGGAACATGTCGGCGTAGAGTTGGACGTGGTGGTAAATGAAAAAGGCCGAAAGGATGTTGACCAGCCCGACAGGCCAGCTGAGGATGTTTTCGCGAGCGGCAAGCCATACCGCCAGAACGCCGGAAAGTGCCGACAGCCATTCCAGGTGCGCGACGGGATAATTGAAAACGACAAATGCCTCGTCAAACCAAAATTGGTCGATCTGGATCAAACCGCACCACAACTGCGGGACAAATGCCTATTTGAGTTTTTTTGAGTCGCTGCCGACCAGGTAGCCCTTATTGAAAACTTCTATCTGGTAAACGCCTGCAGAAAAACCGCCGGGATTTTTGAAAGATCCGCAGATCTTTTTTTCGTCGTTGGCGTACTGGGTGGAGGCCCGGGCTGAATATTTTATGAGCTCGCCGCTTTCGTCGTTGCGGATCATGCCCGAACCCTCGGATTCAATGGATTGGGTTTCGCCGGTGGGGGAGATGATGCGAATGTAAAAATTCTCGACCCCCGATTCGGCATTCTTGTTGACCGTTGTCTTGAAACACACTTCAATGAAATCGGTTTCCGCTGCTTTGGAAACGCCTTTGGGCTTTTTTCCTTCGCGTTCCTGGTATGCTTCTACATCGATTTTGGCAACGGGAATGGCGGTGGCGCGATTATACCGGCGACTCAACTGGTCCTTCTCTTTGGAAAGCGCTTCTTTTTCACTGGTGAGGGATTCCCGGGTCTGGGTGAGCTGCTGGTTTTCTTCTGACTTCATCTGGACCTCACGGGTCAGACTCTGTTTTTCCTGTTCGAGGGTGCCTTTCTGTTGAACCAGTTGCTCGTTCTCGGCTTTGAGGCGGTTGATCTCGGCAATGTACTCCTGGGTTTTGGATTTCATCTGATCCATCTCCCTGCGGGCCAGCGACAAATTTTTGCTGTCGCGCAGCAGTCCGCTGATCTTCTCTTTCTGGATTCGCAGTTCCTCTTTCTGGGTATCGATGATGCGGTTGAGTTCCTCGTTGTTTGTCTTCATGTCGTTGAGGTCCGAAATCGACTGCTGGAAATCCTTTTCCAGCTTGGCCTTGGCATCTTCGAGCTCGACGAGTTCCGTTTCTTTGGCGAGGTTGTCCTTTTGAAGTTTGGAATTGTTGACGAATTGGTAGACGTTCAGCCCAAACAAGCCCAGAAGGGCGATGATCACCAGGGCCTTGATGTTTTGATTGGAATTTGCCATGACGCTGTCGTTTTGCTTTGAAAACGCGTAAAGTTACTCAAAATGGTGCATAAGACATTATATTCGTTGGATAGAACGACAGATTCCAGGTACCAAAGCCAACTGCCATGAACCTAAACCACATTTTGTTTTTCGACATCGAAACCGTCAGCGGCTCTGCCCATTACGAAGACCTTGACGACCGGTGGAAAAAGCTGTTTGCAGGCAAAGCACGGTATTTTCAGGAGCGTGAGCCCCATAAAGAAATGGCACAGCTCTACCGCGAGCGGGCAGCCATATTTGCTGAATTCGGCAGGGCCGTGTGCATCGGAGCAGGCTTTTTTCATAAGGACCAATTGCGCATTAAAACTTTTGCCGGACCAGATGAAGAGATCTTGTTGCAGGAATTTTTTGACCTGCTGAATCAGCACTTTAACCAGACGGACCGACACGTGCTTTGCGGACACAACATCCGGGAATTCGACGTGCCATACCTTTGCCGCCGGGCTCAGGTGCATGGCATACCCCTTCCTTCCCTGCTCGACGTTTCGGGCCGCAAGCCCTGGGAAGTAAAGCATCTCGTCGATACCATGGAGCTGTGGAAATTCGGGGACATCAAACACTACACTTCGCTGGACCTGTTGTCGGCTTGTCTCGGATTGGAAAGCCCTAAGGAAGATATGGACGGGAGCCAGGTGCACGATGTGTTCTACGAAAGTGAGGACATCGAACGCATCGCGCGGTATTGCGCCACCGACGTTTGGGTCACAGCCAACGTTTACCTGCACCTGCACCGCCAACCTACCATCCGCTTGGAAAATGTTTACTTTATTGATAAATAAATTACAACATATTAAAAAAAATATTCATAACTTTACAGTGGCCTTTGCACCGACTGGGCGAAGGTCTTCAAAACCCTCAAAAAACTCCGCGCCGGGCTCATGTTGCGAAGTGCTTTACTTGCTGTTACATCGGTTGCCGTGGGCACCATCTTGCCGGCGCAGGATTGCATCGACACCGTACAGCCGTCGGTGACCATTCTCAGCAAAGAGATGCTGGATGCCCCGGATTGTTTGTTCACGGTCCGCTTTTGTCTGCGCAAAACCGATGGAGATGCAGATTTCATCGACTACACCGTGATCCACAGCTATGGAGCCATCGTCCGGACGGTGGGCGTTGCCAATGTCCCTCCCGGCACGGTGATCTGCCAGGATTTTACTTTTGTCGCCGAATGCGATGCGCATGCCAGCTTCCTGGCAGAGGCACGGCGCCAGGATACGACGCTCTGCGGTACGGTGTATGCATTTGCCAGTCTTCCCCTCCGGTTGCTTTTTTTTCGGGGCGAGGTGCTGGATGAAGGAAAAGTCTTCCTGCAATGGCAAACGGCCCGGGAGGAGAATGTATCTCACTTCGAAGTCTTGGAGGGTTTTGACGGCAAACAATTTTCGTCGGCAGCTCGCGTGGAGGCAAAAGGGAAGGGAGATGTCCCCTCAACCTACCATCACATATGGAGTCTGCCAGATGATGCTGTGGCCAGTGAGGTTTTTTTTCGTTTGAAAATGATCGATCGCGACGGAAAACATGGATACAGTCAATTGTTGCACCTGGACTTGGGAGAAGGGCCAGGGCTGACTGCTTACCCGGTTCCGGCAAGCCAGCAACTCTGCATCAGCAGCCCCCGCACATTTTATTCAGCAGCCACTGCGGTCGATCTTCTGGGGCGCACGACTCCGCTGACATCTTCAGATGACAACTGTTACGACATCCGAATGCTATCATCCGGCTTTTACCGGTTGCAGCTTGGGCATCGGTCGATCCCTTTTTGGGTGAGGTAAAGGGCAGCCGCGAAAGGAGCCAGGAAAATCCAACCGAATTGATTAGTATTGCGGTAAATCGCCAGGGGGTAAATAAGATCCTGCGGTTTACAATGGACGTATGGCTTTGATCGCACCTTCCCTGCTCAGCTGTGATTTTCTCCGAATCGGAGAAGAACTCAAATGGCTGGATCAATCTGAAGCGGACTGGATCCATCTCGACGTCATGGATGGGCGTTTTGTTCCCAACATTTCTTTTGGCCTTCCCGTGATTTCTGCGGTACGCCGCGCGACCAGCAAGCCGATGGACGTTCACCTGATGATCGTCGAACCCGAAAAGTACGTGGAGGCTTTTCGCGAGGCGGGCGCTGACCACCTCACCGTGCACGTCGAGGCCTGCCCACATTTGCACCGGGTGATCCAGAAGATACACGCCTGCGGTGCGAAGGCCGGGGTCGCACTCAATCCGCACACCCCCGTCAGCAGCCTTTATGATGTGCTAGAGGATGTAGACATCGTTTGCATGATGTCGGTCAATCCCGGTTTTGGCGGACAGAAATTCATATACCGCACCCTCGAAAAACTCCGCACCCTCGTTGCGGAAATCCATTCGCGCAACCTCAACACCCTCGTCGAGATCGATGGCGGTGTCGGACTTCAAAATGCAGAGGTGATCTCCGGGGCGGGTGCAGACGTACTCGTGGCCGGCAATGCCGTTTTTGCAGATCCCGACCCGGCAGGGGTGGTTCGCCAGCTTAGGCAGCTCTCGTCTGCAAGGTTTGAATTTTAAGGCGGCAATCCTCATTTCGCTGCCTCCTGCTTAGCAGCGTGGGCAGGCAATGGGCTCTTGGGCCATCTCAAAAAAAATTAGGGCAACCACCTTTTCCTTATCTTTATAGACCCGGGGACAACAAAAGTGGTCTTGTTATGAAGAACTTCAAGAGAAAGATGCGCTTACTGACAGCGGGCATATTGACGATTCAGTCTGCTGTCTTCTTATATGCACAGGATTGCAATCAGGATACCGTCGCGCCGGTTATTGTTTGCCGGGATTCCCTTGCTTTGAGCCTTGGATGGTGTGGAACGGAGAAGATATTGGCTATGAGTTTTTTGTTGAGAGCTGAGGATAGCTGTCCGTTTGTGATCTCATTCGATAAGGATCGCAACTTTCCTGGCAAATATTATACGGAATTCTATGCCGAATATGGCGATCAGAATTACATTCCAATTTACGTCACGGATTCTTCAGGCAACCAAAGTAGTTGTCAGAGTTTTTTTTACCATTCCAACAGGCGATATTATACTGGGATCGGAATTGGGCTCAACCTATATACCGAATTTTTCCGGAACGACTGGGGTCACTTTATTCTTAGCATTCAGGACAAAAAAAGGCAAGTTCATTCGGCAAGCATTGATTTGTTGCAGGGTGGCATCATTGCAATTCCGGTAAGCGATATCATAGAACCAGATAGTGTAATAATAAGCTTCTGGGATCCTGATAACACGATGCCGTCTTTGGTCAGTTCTGCTGACGTCGTACAAATTTTAAAACACATTGCCGGCATCCACAGCCTCCGGGGAACCAGCAACGAGTGGACAGCAGATATGAATAACGACGGTATACTGGATATCCGGGATGCCAAAATACTCACTGCATACCTGTTTAGCGGGGATTGGGACGAAGCGGCTTACGGTCCAATGTTTTATGCGGCTTTTTTGGATGACCAGTGGGGCCCCGTTTCTACCCGGGGAGTTCCATACGGCCAAAATGCCTATCCCGGAAGAGTTTACAGGATCGCTTTGGATCAAAAGGGCAACATCAACCACCAAGTTCCCGTCCGCACGGAGGCTGCCGACGAAAAGATGGTCAATTTTCCCGGCCCATCCGTGCATTGGAGGGCTTTTGACCGGGAATTGCTGCCCGGGTAGAGCTATAGTATGCCATTGCTCTTGTCTGATGCAAGGAGTTTTTGGGGCATACAAACCGCCCTGGCCTTTGATACGAATAAAATCCGGGTTGTACGGGTGAGCGGGCGGACCGAAAATGCTTACCGTTTGTACTCAACGATACTTCCGGGACAGATACGTTTTGCATTGGCCAATTTATTCAACCAGAATGTAACAGGAGGATTATCGGAAATGGTCATTGACCTGGTCGCGAAGGAAAGATGCAAACTCAGCAAAGTGCTTGCTATTGGAGATGCCGGTATGTCTTCCTTTTTATTGAACGAAAACAATGATCCCTATCCCGTTCAACTCCGGGTGGAAAAGCTAAAAATGGCACCGGGCGAGGAGTGGCGGCCACCTAAAATCAATGTTTACCCCAATCCACCCAACGGCAGGCTGAACATTGAACTCCAGGACCCTTGCGTCGAGCCCTGTCAATGGGTACTTTACGACGGGCTGATGCGTCCTTTGGCCAGCGGGCAGACAGAGGGATCCGGAGCATGGCTGGAGCTGAGGCCCGAGTGGAAGGGAACCTGCTGGCTGGTCATAAGCGGGAACGGGCAACGGTTGGGGGTGAAGGCCCTTATCTTGGAATGAATACGCGGATAGGCCAAGAATCATTTTAGCTTTTGAATGAATCATTGTATTTTTGCGCCCCAAACTGTCGGCAGAGCCTGCTTTTCAGGGTAAGCCGATAGAGGTCTAACTTTTATAAAACATCGAATAAATGGCCGTTAAGATCAGACTTCAGCGCAAGGGACGGAAGAAAGCTCCCTTTTACCACATCGTGATAGCCGACGCCCGCTCGCCGCGGGACGGCAAATTCATTGAGAAACTGGGGATGTACAACCCAATTACCAAGCCCGCCACTGTAGAGATTGACCGCGATAAGGCTTTTGAATGGCTGATGAAGGGGGCGCAGCCCACCGATACAGTCAACGCCATATTGCGGTACAAAGGGGTGCTCCACCGCAAACACTTGCAGCGTGGCGTGGCCAAGGGTGCCCTCACCCAGGAGCAGGCCGACGCCCAATACCTGGCCTGGATCGAAACGAAAGAGAGCAACATTGCCCAAAAGGTAGACGCCCGCCGACAGGAGCTTGCCGATTTTCACCGCAAAGTCAGTGGTGAAATGAAGGCCGAAAGCAAACCGGATGCCGAAAGCCAGGAGGAAGAATAAAATTTTTACCCAGTACCGATTATTAGTTTTTAATTATAATATTTTTAATAAATTCGAAATTTAAGTACTAATTTTCGAAATTATTTGAAATATTTACGAACCTGGATGGGCTGAGTTTCCTCCGGGTTTCGTCATTCATGGACAATCAATTTAGTGCGATGCAGTCATTATTGCCAGATTACAAGGAGCGCCTTCAGGCGGTTGCGGAACTCATTCAATCGTCTGACGAATTGTCAGCGTACCTCGACGAGGAAACGCCGGAGTTGTACAAAGTCCTACAGGATACCTATGAACCCATGGTCGCTGAGATCTATCATGAGGTGGCCGACCACCATCCCTTGCAACTTCCGGAACTCGAGCGCGTGTTGCTCAATCCCTTTTTTGAAGGCCTCTTTCAGCCTCGGATCCTTGGCTATTGCGTACTGCGCGGCGAACTCAACGAACAATACAAGTACGTCCGTCCTCAGGAAACGTTTCGGCAATTTCTTTTGGCCATTGCCAACTCCGCAAATTTCGACGTCATAAAGCAACGCATCGGTCAAACGGTGCAACTCGGTTTTGCCTTAAGCAGCGACATCTGGATAGCCAACCTGATGGAGCAAATCGAAAACAAAAAGGTCAGGGCCTATTTTCAGTCCATGATACACGACCGTTTCCGGGATGTCGGAGCCCGCAAGTTGTTGCTGGAGCGATATAAAAATCAATTCCAGCAATACAACTTTTTCTACGCCAAATTCCCGGAAAGTGCAAACGAGTTGCAGGTAGAATCTGCCTCCCTCCGCCATTTTTTACTAAGCCGCATTTCATTTCGTGCCAGCCACGACAGCTACATCGAAGAGATTCATAAACTCATTGCGCAAAAATCCTTTTTTAAGGAACCGGATTTTATTGAGATCATTTCCATCATATCCAACTTCATCCACCTCAATCAAACAGAAACACAGCACCTGGCCAATGCGCTCAATGCCTGCCGTTACGAAAACCCACAGTTCAACCAACTCTATTTCAGGTTCTTGAAAAAGGCATACCGGGAAGATATGCAGATGGGGGAGGAAACAGACCGCAAATTTTTCAGCCTGCTCAACCGAAACGAGGGAGACGATCTCATCCGGTATTACACCCTCATGGCCACCATTCACGATAAGGGATTTGTCCACGAGGACACCCTCGACGCGGTGAATGCCTTCTATAGCCAGTACGAGGGAATGTCCGTCATCAATGAGTGCCTGCGATTGGCCATCCTGCAAATGTTCCGGAACGTAGTGACCAATCTCAGCGAGCCGGAATATCCATCGTTCTTTGAGTTGTTAAGGGTTTTCAACAATTACATGAATGTTTTCGGCAACAGCGCCTTTGACCAGGAAACCAAGGGCATGTGTCTCGATTTCGTCCGGAAACTCATGGCTTTCTACCGCGACAAGCGAAGCAAGGAATACCAGGAAATCAAGCGGGCGGTCAGCAGCCAGTTCGTCGAGTGCAACTTCCTGACAGAAAGGGAGGTGGTCGAACTCTTTAAGATCAAGCGCAAGAAGAAGGAAAAGGCCGAATGAATTGACGAACTGCCGTCCTGGCACTCTCCGGTTTTAATGTTATGGGCAATGTGATGCCGGCTGCGCCCTGCTGCGCAATGTTTGTTTATTTTTGATCCGCTCAAGAAGGTCCTGACAGTGCCTGACAAGACGAACATACTGTATTTGCTGTGGTGGCATCTGAACGAGTTTCAGTGGTTTGCCATTCCAGATATGGGCGTATTTCGAGGAGCGGGCCACCCCACAACAGTGGATCACACACAGGGCATGATCCTGCCAGCGCATCTTACCCTGAGTCTCGATGAGGAAGACGATGCACTCGCTTCAGTTCAACTCGAACATTGGCACGACGCATTTGGCTACGAAGGGGTTGAACTCAGAGCTAAACTCATCGCTCTGGGAGCAGCAGGCCGCAAGGCGCTGCAATCGTCAAAAGCATTCGATTTACCCCCTTTCGGCGTTCTCCACCAAATAGACGGTCGCCTCCGCTTCGAGCAGGGGAGCACCAACCTCCACCGCGAATTTTACGGAATGGGGGCGCTGCCGGTAAAAGCGATCAGTCCTGGGGTATATCAAAAACCCGAAGTATCCGCTCCGGTCGTCGTTCCACCCTCGAGGGTATCGCGTGAGATGCGGAAGGCACGCAACACGGCACTTGCATCGCTTCTCGTTTTGCTCAGCGCCCTGGTGCTCTTTTTTTGTTGGAGGAGCTGTAACAGTGCAGCCCCGATGACAGACCCAATCATGGAAACGCCACAGGCCTCTGATAGCGTTTCTTCAACAGAGCAGAAAGATACCGGCTCGCTCCAGGACAGCGATGCCGCGATGCAGCAGGAGACAGACCAGGTCATCGTGCGCGATTCCGGAGAAGTTGTCATCGAGGAGAGCATAGTGGATTCACTCAGTGCAACGGTCCAGCACCGTTCCTGCATCATCATTGTGGGGTCATTTCTTCGTCAACAGAATGCCGTTCGCATGGCGCAACGTCTTTCTGCTGCAAATTTTACCGTGCACAGAGAGACTTTCGGCCGGTTTACCCGCGTGGGAGTTGTTTTTGATTGCGTCGAGAAGGATTTGGCTGAAATGCTCTCTATCCTCAGACAACAAGTAGATGCAGGCGCCTGGGTATTAAAATACTAAGTTTGCAGAATGAACAATCATGCCCTGGAAATCATCCAATCCCGCCGACACCAAAATTTTTTCCTGATCGCAGGCCCTTGTGTCGTGGAGTCTGCCGGATTGTGTGAAGACGTCGCCGGCGCAGTGAGTGAGATGTGCAGGCAGCGCCACATCCCTTACATTTTTAAAGCTTCCTATCGCAAGGCAAACCGCTCCCGCCTCGATTCCTTTACCGGAATAGGCGATGACAAGGCACTGGAAATCCTTCGCGATACGGGAAGAAAATTGGACCTGCCGGTTACGACGGACATCCATGCCGATGACGAAGCCGCAATGGCAGCTCCTTTCGTAGATGTATTGCAGATCCCGGCTTTTTTGTGTCGCCAGACGTCATTATTGGTAGCGGCTGCCTCAACGGGCAAAATCGTCAACGTAAAAAAGGGACAATTTATGAGTCCGGAAGGAATGCAGTTTGCCGTTGACAAGGTTCGTCAGTCGGGCAATGACGGGATTTGGCTTACTGACCGGGGCACCAGTTTCGGTTACCAGGACCTGATCGTCGATTACCGTGGGATCCCCATCATGCAGCAGTTTGGTGTCCCGGTTGTCATGGACTGCACCCATTCTTTGCAAAAGCCCAATCAAAGCGCAGGCGTGACCGGAGGGCAGCCGGAGGCCATTGGGACCATTGCCCGTGCAGCCATCGCCGTAGGTGCCGACGGGTTGTTTATTGAGACCCACCCGGATCCCTCCCGCGCAAAATCCGATGGGGCCAATATGCTTCGCCTCGATCGGTTGGAGCCTTTGCTCGACCTATTGTGCAGGATCCGGGCGGCCGTCTCATGAATGCTTCCACGGTAAACTATCGAATTCCGGCAGAATCACTGGAAGAATCCGGGGCACACCAAAGTGCCATACGACACGAACTGGGTCTGCCGCGGGATCAGGAGTTTTCCTACCGCATTTTGAGAAAAAGCATAGATGCCAGAAGCCGTAACATCGTTTGGGTGCTCCGAGCGGAGGTATATTTCGGTCCGGTTCCAGCTCAAAGGCCCATTGAATTTGAGTGCGCAGATGTTTCCGGCAGCAAAACCGTACACATCGTGGGAGCCGGCCCGTGTGGTTACTTTGCGGCTCTCGAGCTCATCCGCGCCGGTTTGCGACCTGTTGTGCTCGAAAGAGGAAAGGACGTTCGCGCCCGGCGACGCGACTTGCGGGCGATACAGCAATCCGGCACCGTAAATCCGGATTCAAATTATTGTTTTGGCGAAGGGGGCGCAGGCACCTATTCAGATGGAAAATTGTACACCCGTGCCGACAAGCGTGGCGATGTGCGAACCGCGCTCGAATGGCTGGTGGCGCACGGCGCCAACCCGGAAATCCTCGTCGAGGCCCATCCCCACATTGGCAGCAACAAGCTTCCGGGAATCGTAGAGAACATCCGCCGCCGCATCGAGCAAGCCGGTGGAGAAGTCCACTTCGGCCAACGCGTCTGCGATATGGTGGTTGAACGCGGGCGTGTACAGCGACTGATTACAGAAAAGGGAGAGTGGGGTGTCGACCGTGTGATCCTCGCTACGGGACATTCTGCCCGCGAAATATACCGGATGTTTGCATCCAGGCAAATTGCCATGCAGACCAAACCTTTCGCCCTTGGTCTGCGCATCGAGCATCCTCAGAGCACCGTGGATGCTATGCAATATCACCTTAAAAGCCGCCCGGAGTATCTTCCTCCGGCAAGTTACAACATGAGCTGTCAGGCCCGTGGGAAGGGCGTTTTTTCCTTTTGCATGTGCCCCGGAGGTCTTGTTGTGCCAGCGGCAACCGCTCCTGGCGAAATCGTGGTCAACGGCATGTCGCTCTCGCGCAGGGATTCCCCTTTTGCCAACAGCGGGCTGGTTACTGCAGTGGACGATTCCGACTTTTTACCTTTCACTTCCAGCGGCGTTCTCAGGGGGATGGATTTTCAGGCCAGCATCGAAAGGAGGATGTTCGATGCCGGTGATGGCTCCCAACGGGCTCCTTCCCAGCGACTGGGCGACTTCCTCAAAAGCCAGATCAGCCAAACGCTTCCTGACTGTTCGTACATCCCCGGCATCTACCCCCAAAATCTGGCTGCGCTGCTGCCCAAGGACCTTTGTCTTCGCCTACGTGAGGGCCTGGCCACCTTATGCCGCCGGCACCCCGGATTTTTGGATCCTGATGCCGTGCTCCTTGCCACGGAATCCAGAACAAGCGCACCGGTGACCATACCACGCGTGGCACCTGCACTTTGCCACCCGGAACTGACCAACCTGCACCCTGCAGGAGAAGGTGCTGGCTATGCAGGCGGTATTCTCTCTGCTGCAATGGACGGACGAAAGGTTGCGCGTGCCATTGCCGCGCTGATGGCCGAACCCAACATGGCAGCGGTCCAGGCATAACCGTTCGATCCTCTGACCGAGCTTTCCACTTAGCCTGGAGTTCCCGTGGTCTCCCGAACACATTCTAAGGATTGATACCTTTGCGGTGACGTCCCTATCCCGTGAAGAAATCGACACCCAACCACGCCGACCTGTTGATGCGAGCTTTCCGCCTGATGGCTACGGCCAAGTGCATGGCCGAACTCTACGAGGACCAGGTAAAGCTTACCAGCAAATACGTCCATGCGACTTCGCGAGGGCACGAGGCCATTCAAATTGCCTTAGGCCTCCAGTTACTACCGGAAGATTATCTGTCGGCATATTACCGCGACGACGCTCTGTTGCTAGCCATCGGGATGGAGCCGTGGGAATTGATGTTACAATTGCTGGCCAAGAGAGACGATCCCTTTTCGGGTGGGCGAACGTACTACAGCCATCCAAGCCTTCGCAGATCCGGGATGCCAAAAATACCACACCAGTCCTCGGCTACCGGAATGCAAGCCATTCCGACGACCGGAGTAGCTCTGGGGCTGGCGTATCGGGAACGGTTGGGCCTGAACCCGGAAGATGAGCAGCTTCCCGTTGTTGTGTGTTCCCTGGGTGATGCTTCCATGACCGAGGGGGAAGTAGCGGAAGCATTGCACATGGCCTCGGTGCGCAAACTGCCCATCCTCTTCGTTGTGCAGGACAACGAATGGGACATCAGTGCCCACGCTTCCGAGATACGGTGCGGGACGGCGCTGGATTTTGCCCGTGGTTTTCCAGGTCTGGAAGCTCATACCGTCGACGGTTCAGATTTTGAGGCTTGTTACGCCATACTCTCAAAATTGCTGGCGCGCATCCGCAAAAGGCGTGTTCCTGTGCTTCTTCACGCCCGAGTTCCCCTGCTGAACCATCACACCAGTGGGGTTCGAAAAGACTGGTACCGGGACGATTTGGCCGAACACGCCCAAAGAGATCCATATCCTGCACTGAGGAATGTAGTGCTTGGGGAGGGATTTTCTGAACAGGAGGTGGAGGAAGCCGAACGTTTAGCGAAAGAGCGGGTGGGCAGAGACTTTGTCAGGGCCAGGAACGCCGAAGATCCAAAGCCCGAGGACCTATATACCCATATGTTTGCTCCGACACCCATCGTGGCGGAAACCGGGATCCGCCATCCGGAAGGTGGCGAGGAAAGGGTGATGGTGGATTGTGCGCTGATTGCCATCGAAGAATTGATGCATCGACATCCCGAATGCCTGCTTTACGGACAAGATGTCGGTCGCAGGCTGGGTGGTGTGTTTCGCGAAGCCGCCACTCTGGCTCAAAAATTTGGAGACCACCGGGTTTTCAATACGCCCATACAGGAAGCTTTTATCGTTGGAAGCACCGTAGGCATGTCGGCAGTAGGCCTCAAACCCATCGTAGAGGTTCAGTTTGCAGATTACATCTGGCCGGGATTGAATCAGCTTTTTACCGAAGTAGCTCGCTCGTGTTATCTGAGTAATGGAAAATGGCCTGTCAGTATGATTCTTCGCGTTCCCATCGGTGCATACGGAAGCGGCGGGCCTTACCACTCTTCGAGCATCGAGTCTGTAGTCTGCAACATCAAAGGGCTCAAGGTCGCTTACCCCTCGAATGGTGCCGACCTGAAAGGACTGCTCAAAGCGGCATACTACGATCCCAATCCCGTTGTCGTCTTCGAACATAAAGGTCTTTACTGGTCAAAGGTTCCCGGCACGGAAGCCGCGCGGTGCGTCATGCCTGACGAAGATTACTGTATACCCTTGGGAAAGGCGCGGTTGGTGCTTGAAGCCGATGCGAACCAAACATCCGCGGTTGTTATCACTTACGGCATGGGAGTTCATTGGGCATTGAACGCCGCGTTGAAGATCCCGGGCAAGGTAAGCATTCTCGATTTGCGCACCCTCACTCCCTTAGATTTCGATGCTGTGTATGCAAACATACGTAAGCACCACCGCTGTTTGGTGCTAACGGAGGAAACCCTGGAAAACAGTTTCGCCCAAAGCCTTGCCGGAAGGATTTCCGAGCATTGCTTTGAATACCTCGACGCTCCCGTCCGGTGCCTCGGTGCAAAAGACCTGCCGGCCATTCCCCTCAACGCCGTTCTCGAAAGGGAAATGCTCCCCAATGCTGACAGGGTGGAAGCGCTGTTGCACGAGCTGCTGAATTATTGATGGAGCTTTTCTATAACGACCGCTCAACGATGGTAAAACGCTTGTTGATAGGGGCGGCCCTCAACTTGATAGGAAACATAGTAAAGTCCCGGGAACAGGAAATTCAAAGGAACTGCATTGCCGTTTAGGCGTTCACTGCTGTAAACAACCCTTCCCATTGTGTTGACGACTTGCACCCTTCTCACCCGGGATGAAACGTCGTTTGGAAACACCAGATTTACTCCTTCACTCTTTATGGCAATATGGAAGTAGTTGTCCGGTAGTTTTTCATCGTTTACGGCTGATTTAAAACGATAAGTCTTTTTGGAAACGATGGGATTGTCTCCCGATGGATCCCCATCGCCGTTTGCCAACATACACGCAAAATATATTGTCAGACTGTCGTTGTAAACCGATGCAGGTGCTTTGAACTTAAATTTCCAGGATGCTTCACCTTTTGCATCAAAGAACAGCGCGGATGCATGTCGCGCATAATTACGCCTGGTAATGTCATCCCGGATAATGTCTACCTTTTCGAAGGGAATTTCGCTTAACGTTCCGACAGAAGCAAATCCATCGTCCAATACGGTCAACTGAAACCCCGTTCGCGAAGCACTGTCGGATCGGCTGATGAATTGAACCTCGTACTCCTGCCCGCCAATGAGGGTGTCAGGAAGTCCGGCGATTTCCGGATTTCCCGAAAAACTACCCCCTTCGTGACATCTCGCACAGGTGGGTTCTCCGGGGGCGCCCGTGTGACCGGTTGGCGGATTGGAAGAATATTGCAGGAATAAGCCTGAGAATGAGGTGAGAATGACTATCGCAGTGATGGGACGCAATGACATGGTGTACTTGTTTTGCCCAAAGTTAAAGATTTGACGGCAAAGACATAGCGTTCCTTGGAATCAGACCTTGCCATTTATTGCGCACTTTGCCTTTTGGAATGTGAGCCTGGAGAGTAGTGGTACGTAGTGTATTAGTGGTCTTTATGAATGCAAATAGGGTTCATGGCTGTATGTCATTTTCCGGATGTTTTCCATCGCATGCTTCATGTAATTTTTCCAGAAGAATTTGGCAAACAACCAGTTTAATGGATACAACAGGGGAATGGTCGAATGCAGGGTGAATTGATAATCAACAAGTACCTTGTTAGGTGCCAGTTCGGTGACCTGCCATTTGCCGGTAAACCGGTCAAATCCCAACATCCAGGATTGAAACTGGTCTACCTGAAACAGCCAGTATTGATTTTCTACCCTTTCGAGAATCCGGTCAACAGAGGCAAAACCACCCTTCTGGGTAAGCGATTTTCCGACGTGCACTTTTTTGCTGGATCCCGGCTTCCCCCAACCTTCATCGTCGGTGCAATGGGTTACCCTGGGCATGATGCCATAACCCGTATGTATTTTGCTCACGTCGCACAACAAAGGCGTTTTAAACGCTCTTTCGAGAGAACTTTCAAAGACCGATGATATGCTTACTATTGTATTCATACAGCGTGGTTAATTTAGATTAGATGCCTCTTTTTGGAGATGATTTTGCTGACCTAACGTTTGTTTGCAAATATAACTCAAATTTTTTATTGGGTAAATTGTAGCTTCATCACCCGGGTTAGTGGGAGTTTTCTTGAAGCAATTTTTATGGGTGTTTTGAAGGGAAATTGTTTCCCACATGATTCCATTGATTTGTTCATACGCCGGGCATTTTTAAAGGGGTTTGAAAATCGAGTTGAATGCTATGGAGAGTTACGATATTTATGGATTTAATTACTTTTGACCAGCGTTGTGGCAACCTATTAACCAGACAACACAATCATTTTTCAACTTGGCATTGTACCCGGCTAATATGAAGAACTCATTGATCTTAGTCTGCTTTCTTCTGATTCCTCTTCTCGTAAGATCGCAATCGGATGTAAGGGCCTGGTATGCCGACGGGCAGGTTTTTATAGTTTGGAAAGCCAACCTGGCGGTTGAACAATTCTACGAAGTATATGCGGGTCCGGCATTTTTTCAGAATGTGTCCAATGCAACCTTGATCGGAAAACCTTTCGCCCTCGAATCCTTCGCATATGCTTTGAAGGAGAATGTAATGGATTCAAGCGCGAGCTACAGAATTCCCAATGGAAGAGGTGGTTTCTACCAGCTTGCCCCAAACGAAGGCTTGTTTGTTTTTACTCCGCACCAGTCAGACTCTCTTTACTTTGCTGTAACGCGTCCGGGGGGCGACACAATTACCCCCGGAAGCAACATTACCCGAGCGGCAGTTGCATTTGATTATGATCCCCAATCCGATCCCGTAAAATGCCACCTTCAGCGCATTTTTCCTTCGCCTTTTGCTGCCGGCTACCAATGCCTTGCATATTGCCTTTGGGTTGATGGAAGGCAGAATCACTGGGAGGGACGACCTGACTTCCCCGTCATGGCCAATGCACCAAAAAACGGGATGCCCGGATTGTTTTTAGTGAGCGTTCCCGCAAATCTCGATACAGCGATAGCATTCCCGCTTTCGGTTTGGTTGCACGGCGGACAGGGGAGGGCCAGGCAGTCACTCGCCGGATCGCGAACGGAGATCGGCATAAACCCGGAAAGGGGGATCCTCGTGGCCCAGGACGATAACATGATCGGATACCGTGGCGTGAATCCTCCAAATCCGGATCAGGCTACCTGGCATTTTGGCTGGGCGAAAAACTACAATCCCTTTTCCATAAAGGACTCTTTAACCGCGGATTCCATCATCAACTATACCCAGCGAAGATACGTTTGGATAAACGACTGGCTGGCCAGGCATTTCAATGTGGACAAAAATCGCATTCACATCCATGGCCATAGCATGGGATCCGCAGGAGCCCTCGCGCTTGCTAAAGCCTATCCACAGCATTTTAGCTCGGCTACCCTTTTCAATACCGGTTGTGCGGGTCCATTGGATACGTCGACCACACGGGTCATTTTTGGAACGTCCGTTGACAATTTTCCAACGAACCTGGTCAAAAGAAACGGTGATGCCGTCCGGTTTTACGACCTGTGGGATTTGTATACCAACTGCTCGCCCGAACGAGACTTGCCTCATATCCGGCATTGGCACGGAAAAAATGACGACAACGGGACCATGCGTTGGAGCCCTGTGGTTGTCGAAAATTTCCGGATATGTGATTCCCTTGGGACGGGAACACACAACCATTGGAGCGAGCGCCCCCACGGAGTCGACATGGCACCTGCATTTGGCGATCACTGGATATCAGGCAGCGCTCCCCACCAACAAACAGCAAGCGACAATGTCAATTTTGCCGAAGCACATTTTCGCAGCGACGAGTCCTTTCCCGCATTTTTTAATCACCGCCTCGATGCCAGCAACAACGATCCGGGATCCGGGCGCCTTGGAATTGACAAAGGAGATGGAGACAACTGGGGTACGTGGGGCGGTTATCACCGATGGGAAAATGTAACGGAAACCCCGCAGTCCTGGTCCGTGACCGCCTGGCTCGAAAGCAAGGCCATTTTTGTCAATGACAACGCAACGCAAGAATACCTGACATCCGATCTGGCCATAAGGCGACCCCAAAAGTTCAAACCGACTACCGGACAACGGATCTACTGGAATGTAAAAAGCGTGAGCCCGGAAATCATCCTGCAACGTGATTCGGCAATGGTGCTCGCAGACGACCTGGTTGTCATTCCCCAAGTCGATGTTTATCCGGAAAATGTGAGCAAAGTAATCATCACCATAACAAAAGTCACAACCGTCGTACAAAGTCCAAAGGAAGCAAAGGATAAAATGGCTGTGTTTCCAAACCCAACAGATCGTTTGCTGTTTTTGGATGTTGACTGGGATGAGGTCAGCATTTTTGATCTCAACGGAAAACAGAGAAAGCGATGTGAGCACTTGCTGAAAGAAAATCCGGCCATTGAAGTCATTGACCTTCCTGCCGGGCTCTATTACATTGAGGCTACCACCCATTCCGGTATCCGGCACCATGGGAAGTTTATAAAGCTATAGAGTCAGCTGACAGTACTCTCTTTCTCGCCAGTAAATGGAGAAGTAAGGAGCGTGAATGGCACCGCGGAGTAAATGGTGCAATTGGCAAACGTCGGGCACTCCAACATTTTTCAGGCCAAAAGGAAGGAAAGATTTCATCGAGATTCCGGGTTGTTGATTTTGGCTGCAATCAGACCCAAATTCCGTAGCATCTCGCTTACCAATAATTTTTCATAAGGTCTCCAACCCACTCCGGCTGTAGGATCGCTTTTCTCGGTTCGTATTCTTTAAACACTGGTTTGATGTCCAACACCGGGGTTCCGTCGATTGCATCCAGCATGCGGACGACGAGGGTTCTGCCACGGTGTTCCAGCAACTCGACCGTTGCCAGTCCGATCTTGTTGGGACGGTCCTTTTTGCGTTGAGCAAAAATGCCTACCAAAGGATATTTCGGATTGTCCCTTGGCCTCCCGGACATTACGACGTCCTCGTTTTTTATCCGGTCAAAGAAATAAACGATCTCGAGATGAGAGAATCCGGATATGCCGTCCAATGACTCAGCCGGAAGGTGACCGGCAAGTTCAATTTCTGATTCTACGGACTCCCAATCGTCGTCGAAGGCCTCTTTCCGCGAGTTTCGAACAACCGCAACCGGAGTGAATTGTATTTCCATTCTGGACATGTGTGGTAAAATATTTTGTACCATTTCTGCCATGAGATGTGATTCCGCGATACGGACAATGGGATGTGCCTATTCGTGGTGGGGCAAGATCCTGCCGGAATCCATCCATTTATACCTGGTTTCGAGGGTGGTTTCTTCCTCTGCACAGTATTGGATCTCCTTGATCACCATCCCTTTTTCTGTCAGCCTTGCCATTTTTCGCAAACAGCCTTCGGCAATCTCATCGTAAGCGATGGTGGCAAATCCCAGAATTTCAAATTTATCATTGTAGTTGACCAGATCCGTCCGCAACTCGTGCTCGCCGATCTGGCTGGTGAACACCAGAGAAGTGTAATGATCCTTTAGGATCAGTTTGTAGCGCAATTCCGAGCGAACGACATCCTCGAGATGGTATGGATGAACTATTTTGTCCAGTTGGTATTTGCGCATTTGTTCCCGGTTCAGCTCGTTGACAAAAGTGAACTGGTTGAAATGGGTCGAATCGTCATAGGGCAGTTGCTTTATCGTTGTCATCTCTTGAAGGAGCTTTGCGACGTTCGCGGGTGCGTGATGATGAAAACATCCTGTCTGGTTAGGGCAGAAGGAGAATGATGATCTGGAATTTGGTGCAAGGGGCTGAATGAGGACCAACAGACTTGGAATGGCAAGCAGGAATGGAATATTCAATTCGGGTTTAGAAAGGTTCATAGAGCAGTGAATGTTGGATGTATGAAATTGAACGCTAACGAAAAAAGGCAACAGGCAGTTTTCTTATGGCGAACGAAGGATGTGACCGGCGTGATTCTTTGCATCGTTGTGCGTAAAATTACGAATTTTTGGGTGGATATCAGGGTATGTGGCGGCAGCGCGGGCCGATCTTAAGCCCGGACCTATGGGTTTCATGGCTAATGATGGAAAACAAAAAAGCACTTTCCGCAAGCGAGGAAAGTGCTTTTTTGCAGTGGGTGTTCTTGGGGCGGTTACAATTCTTTTACGAAATTGCCGCTGTCGTCAAAGAGGATCATTTTTTTCTCGCCGTTCACTTCAATGACCACGAGGTAAGCGCCTGAACTTGTGCGACCGGCACGCAGGAAATCATATCCTGCATAATTGGATCCAAGGTAATCCGTAACGGAAGCTGGCAAATCACCTTCCTGCAACGGATCCAGGCGTTTTTTTGGATCCTTGGGCCCGTGCTTTTTTGGTTTTAGTTCCTTGATAAATTGTCCTTCTTTGCCGAATTCCAGCATTTTGAAACTTCCGTCTGCCAGCATAATGATCACGACGAAGTTGCCATTGCGAAATTGACAAGCCCTTTTGATGTTTGCATCCGGGTAATTTGCATCGATGTACTCAATGACTGCGGCTGGGAGGTCTTCGGGTTTAACCGGTTTGCAATGCTTCAGCCAGCGGTGTTTTCTTGCTTCAGAAGCGGGGTCTCCCATTATGGTTTCGGGAACTTCCAGATCAGCCAGGTCATAGTCGGGCGTTTCCTCCATTGCAGCAGAAGTGCCCGCGAGCAATTCATTTGATTCCGACCCGTCCAGGCTAAGGTCGTCACGCTCGCAGGAGGTCATGAGCAGTGCAGCAACGGCTGCCAGAACAAAAGCGTTTTTCATAAATGTCATTTTTAAATGTTGAAAAATGTTGTTTGTAAACTTACCGGAAAGGTTCGTTTGCAGACTTTGACCCGGTCGGGATTGGAGAGTTTAATCTTTTGCCGGATTTATTTTTTTTCCAATAACGCCTCCGCGTGGCAACCAATTGAGCAGTATTTTCGTAGCATAAATAGGGCACAAGCCGCATATCGAAGTTTTGGCGGAGGACCATCTACATATCAACGGACCAGAGCTGACCGGGCTGATTGAGGCTTGTCTGCGCATGCAGCCGCTCGCGGAAAGGCGATTGTACGAACATTTCTATGCCTACGTTAAAGGCATTTGTATGCGCTATACGTCCCGGCCGGAAGACTGTGAGGAAGTGATGGACGATTCATTTGTTAAGATGTTCCGCAACCTGAATAAATATCAATTCGACAAACCTTTTAAGGCCTGGTTGAGAACGATTGTCGTCAATACGGCCATAGATTTTTACCGTCAGTCGATTCGCAACACGGTTTCCCATCAGGCTGTGGAGGACCATGCGGAACTGGCCGTTGAGGAGAGAACGTTGAGCAAGTTATCAGCATCCGACATTCTTTGCGTGGTCCAACGCCTGTCCCCTGCCTATCGGGCGGTGTTTATGATGTATGCCATCGATGGATACAGCCATCGCGAGATCGCCGAAATGTTGCAGATCACGGAGGGCACCTCCAAGTCGAACCTGTCGAAGGCCAGGACAAAACTGCAGGAAATGCTTTTTTCCTTATACGGGGATGAATGGTCCCCGGGAATTTTACCTTACAGCGTACCATCGAATATATGAAAACGGAAGATTTTGATGCCAGGATCCGGCAAAGGATGTCGCAGCTCGACCCCAAGTGGGACGAGGCCGACTGGATCCGCCTTCAGCGAAAGCTGCACCCCCGGCCTAAACGGGTGGTCTGGCCCTGGTTATTGCTGCTGGCTGTGCTGGCCTTGTCGGGCGGACTGCTCTCCATGAAATGGAAGGACAACGGAAGCCGCTTGCCTCAGCTCAGCCGGTCGACTGAAAAGCCGGTTGCTCTTCAGCGCGATGCCCAACCGGAAGCTCAGTTGGCCCCCCAACCAACGTCACGGTTCGACACCAGGGATTCTGCCGCCGGAGTAGGGGCTTCGATGAAGGGTATGCAAAAAATCGCTGACCGTCAGCCACATTCAGCAGTCAGGCCAGCGCGCCGGGATGCTGACCTTGAGCCATCAGGCACCCATCAAATCGCCACAGCCACACTGAGCCAGACCGGACTGGGAGAGCTTGCCGGAACCGGGAAAGTTGACGTCCTTGGGTTTGGTTCGGAGGGGCTGCCCCCACCATCCCAACAGCCATTGGTCATGGATCGGCTTCCACCTCTGGAAATGTCCTTTCCAGTGCCGGAAAAAAGTCTTGTGCCCCCGATCCGGGTCAAAAGCTTAAGGCATTCTTCCGGATGGTCAGCAGGCGTCTCGACGCTCGCCAGTGGCAGCCACTGGAGCGGAGGGCTGGCCGCAGAGTTCCGAACCAACAAAAACATCGTTTTTAGGTCTGGAATCCAGCGTCAGGCCTACTTTGACCAGAGTTTTGCCAACCAGGCTGTATTTAAGGATGAAACGGATGTGGGATTCAACGAAATCGCCAAGCCCAGGCACAGCAAAACCGAAGAGTTTTCCAACATCAGGATCAGCAGTACAGATTGGATCCTCCCATTAGAACTCAGGTACATATATCCGTTCAGTTCGCGTGCAGCACTGTTCGTAAGCGGTGGAGTGCACCTTACCCTGAAAAGCCAAACAGTACTGACTTTTGATTATCTTTCGTACGAATCACAGGAATTTTTGAGGGAAAATGGGCTTGACCAGGAATCCAACAGCGCGACCTTGATCAATCATTTTGCCTTTGGAGCCGGATATCAGCGCCGGATCATGGGAGTGGATGTCCAGCTTGCAGGCGTTCTGAAGTCCAACAACAGCAATCTGCCCCACTTAAAAAAGCGCGAATTTGCAGCACAGTTGTCGGTGATGTATCCATTCTGATGAGAGATCACCAGCCAGCAGGGGTGTGAGAGAAGTGGAATGATCAGGTTTTGGCCTTTAAGGCTGCAAGGGTGCGCCGGCTAAAATCTGAGAGGATAAGTTTGCCGCTTATGGCGGCCCGGTCGTACAGCAGTTGTTCCCAGTGGTCGCATCCCTGCCAAAAGATTTCTTTGAGTTCGGTAAGTGCCTGGGGGTTGAATGACAGGAGCTTTCCTGTAAACTCAGCGAAGTAGGCTTCCGCCTGGGCCTTTGATTCAAAGACCTCGTGGAACAAGCCATGCTGACCGGCCCATGAAGCCGTTTGCCATTCATCCGGGGTCAGCGACAATTTTTGAAATGCCGGTCGGCCAATGCGATACTCGACCACCGGGCCAATGACAAAAGGGCCTATTCCAATGGCCAGTTCGCTGAGGCGGATGCTGGCATCCCGCGTTGCAATTACATAATCTGCGGCGGCAGCCAGCCCAACGCCGCCGCCTATTGCGCGAGCATGCACCAATGCGACAATGAGTTTCGGGCAATTTTTCATCGCGAGGATAACGCGGGCAAAACCGCTAAAAAATTGTTTTCCGCCATCTGCATCGCGGATGGCGAGCAACTCGTCGAAGGAGGCACCTGCACAGAAGGTTTTTTCTCCCTCCGACCTGAGGGCGATCAGACCAACGTCGTCCCGCTGACCAAGGCTCTCGATCTGTTCGGCCAATTGCGACAAGATGTAGCCAGGCAACGCATTGTGCGACGGATGGTGAAAACGCAGTGTTGCAAGCCCCTTATCAATACTAAAGCGAACGTATCCTTCCATGACCTGGATCAGTTTAAATCCTGTTTTTTGAATTGTGCCCAGTTTAGGTAATCGCCCCCTGCGAGCGGATAGTCTGGGGGCATTTCGCGAAGCGGCTCGCAAGGGCGTATGTCTTTTGCGGCGTCGCGGGCAAGTTGCTGGTAAATTTCCGTACCCCTGGATTTCCATTCCAGCATGCGGTCGTCGACCTCGCGAACGATGCGGGCAGGATTGCCAACCACAAGGCTCCGCGGCGGCACGATGGTGCCCTCGCGGATAAAGCTCATTGCACCTACAATGCAATCTTCCCCGAGTTCAACCTGGTCCATGATCACCGAATGCATGCCAACCAGGCAGTTGCGGCCAATGCGTGCTCCGTGTATGATAGCCCCGTGCCCGATGTGGGCGTTTTCGCAAAGGCGAACTTCTATACCGGGAAACATGTGCACCGTACAACTCTCCTGGACATTGCAGCCGTCTTCGATGACGATCATGCCAAAGTCGCCGCGAATCGCCGCAAACGGAGCAATATAGACGTCCTTTCCAATGACCACACATCCCGTCACGGCAGCCTGCGGATGTATATAAGCCGATGGATGGACTACAGGAATGTGATTTTTGTAAGCGTAAATCATCAGCTAAGCCTGCAAAGGTAAGGCAATGAGGCCACCAGGACAATGAGGGCGTCTGCGCGATGGAATGCAGCGCAAACAAGCGAAGGATCATCCTGAAGGAAAGGCCAAAGCCGGGGCAGTGTCACTCATCTTCGGCCTGTTGTTTTCGCCGGGCGATTTGGTTTGCGTCCATGAGGTCGCGGTTTACGGCCACCGCGGCATTGAGCTCGAAGCCAAGCAGAAGGATCATTGTGTTGATGCGCATCCAGACGAGCGTGATGATGAGCGCGCTGATCGCTCCGTACACTTTGTGATAGGTACTATACGACTGGATGAACATGCCGAATAAAACAGACGTTCCTATGGATGCCAACGTGGCAAACAACGCACCCGGAGAGAGGCCTCGGATGGGCTTGTACAGTGCTGGCCCAAAGCGATACACCAGGCTGATGACAGCGTAAAAGAGCACCAGCGTGATGAGATAGTTCAACGATTTGATGGCCAGCTTAACCAATCCGCCCCACTGGAGGTAATCCAGCATCAGACGCAATATTTTTTCTCCAAAAATGATGGAAAGAATCGACAGGATGAGCAAGCCCCCGAGCGCAATGGTAAGGGCAAAGGCCGTGAAGCGGGTTTCCAGCCAGTTGCGCTTTCGGAAACTGGAATTATACGTTTTGTCGAATCCGCGCATCATCGCCAGGATGCCTTCAGATCCGAAATAGATGGCCAGGACAAAACCGATGGACAACAAACCGCTTTGTGCGCGGGGCCTGAGTTGCGCAATGAGGTCATGGATGACGTAGTCTTTTGCGCCTGGCGGCAGGATTGACTGCAATGCCTGCTCAAGTGCTGAATAAAAATCGAGTTCGCGGGGCAGGTAGGCCGTCAAGGTAAAGAGGGAAATCAACGACGGGAACAGGGCCAGAAAAAAATGATAGGTCATCGCGCTTGCACGCGTGTTGAGGTCGTTTCGCTGGGATTCCTGATACAAAAATTGAGCTACATCGTAAAGGCGAACCCCTCTGAACCCAGGCATCGTGTGCGACCGCATCCATTGCAGCGCACCGTCTACCAGGGGCATCCCCAGTAGAATTTTTTTCCAGTCAGCAGCTTGCTTGCTCAAAAGGTCCTGCGAGTTTTTGAATGATCCATTCCGGGGCTGAAGTTCTTTTCCGGGTTACGGCATCTACAAAACACAAGGTCACCCGGGCTGAATTCAGCAACTTATCAGCTTCGTTGAACACTTCCGTATCAAATCTTAGGTGTGATCCATCGATGGGGTGAACAAACGTTCGTAAGGTTAGCAAGTCATCGTATGCGGCAGGGCGTAGATAACGAACGTTCATAGAGACAACGGGAAGCCAGATGCCATATTCGCGTTCGAGATCGGCATAACGAATGCCTGCTGCACGCATTGCTTCCACGCGGGCGATCTCATAATACTGTGCATAGTTGCCATAGTACACATAACCCATCTGGTCTGTTTCACTATAGCGAACCCTGATTTGCGTTTCGTGACGGATCATTGAGACTCCCTTATGTTTGGATGCGGCCAAGATTCCATTCAGGAATGCAACCGATCACGTAAAACCGGGCAAGACATACAGTGTGGACCACCGCGTGCCCGCGACAATTCGCTGGACGGAAGCGTGATGATGGTGTTTTTTAGTGAATCCGGATCGATGTCAGAACGCAGGAAGTCCTCCGCGTGCAATAAATCGTACCCGGCATCCCGGAACGCCTTTTCGGTTTTTGGATTGCGATCGTAGGTCAGCGCAACACCCGGCCGGATGGTAAGCAGGTTGCATCCATCGGTCCACTGTTCTCTTTCCTGATAGGGCGACTCGCCGTTTCCACTCCAGATAAATGAAACATCCCTGGAGAGCTCTGCCTGCATGAAGTCGCGGACAGATGGATATTCTTCCATCTCGCCCGTTTTCCGGTGAACGGTAACGTAGGATCCAAGACCATCTTTTACAATGGGCTTGAACGCTACAAAATGGTCGTGGTTGATCTGCGTAAAAATCGTATCGATGTGCATGAACGATCTTTCTTTGGGAACGTCAACTTCCACCACGTTATCGATCAGTCCGCGTTCAAACAAAACCCCTTTGAGGGTTAGCAGCGCGTGATCGGTGGTGCGCTCGCTGCTCCCGATCAGCAGATATTCGTCGTTGATCAGCATCAGGTCACCCCCTTCGATGCTGATGGGTTCGCCTTTGCGTGATGGCGGGAATTCGTCGACGAGGTTGAGATTGATCAGTTTTTTTTCTTTCGCCAGGTAACTGAAATCCGGATGGGCGTGAAGGATAAACCGGGTGAGCAGGTTTTCGCGATGCCGTACCGACTTTGCTGCTTTGGTGATGACGATGTGATCCTTGATGGTCAGGGCAATGTCGCGTGTAAAAATAAAATTCGGTATGGGGTCGAATAAGATATGGTCTTCTTTGCGGTAATAGCCCGAAATGAGCACTTCAGCCAGGGTGCCGTGGTCCAGATTGCAAAGGGTGGTGAAAAATGCCTTGGGCAATTCTTCGAAATCCCGGATGAGGTCCATGAGTTCCCCTTTGATCGCATCGTTGGCATCGAGGGCTTGGCGAATCAACTCCTGGGTCTCCAATACCTGGTCACGGCCGAGAAAACGAACGAGCACCGATTCAAAAATGCGATGCTCCGCCCGCATGGTGGGGAGGTGAACGATGTCGTCAAACAAGAGCTCGTTGGCTCGTCTGGGACTGATCCGGTCAATTCCCTCGTCGGGACTGTGCACAATGACCTTGCGCAATTTTCCTATTTCCGAATCTACGTAAAATCCCCCTTCCATGACCGTTGCATTGTACGGCAAAGGTATTCTTTTTTTTGCAAGGGCCTTAACCCGGAAGGCAATCTAGCACAGGAGGGGTGTGAGAACATTCTGATCACTCCATGAATTGGATGCAATAACCAACGTGGGATTTATGGAGTAACGCAACATTTTCCGAAAGCACGACGGCTGCCTTCTGCGTCGACGATTTCGAAAAAGTACACCCCCGGCGCAAAATTTTCCCGCAACAATATAAAAACATGTTCGTCGGTTGTGGTGCGGTAGAGGATGCGAGCGTCCGAACTGAAAAATGTCACCAGGTGCGGCCCTTTCCCCGGTGAAAAAAATAAGGTGGAAGAAGTTTGGAGTGGGTGGGGTCGCAATTGATATCCCGAGCGCAGGTCGAGCAGGTGCACAGTCGCCTCTTCGCTGAATCCGAGGTTGCCCAAAGCGAGTTTGTAACGGTTTGTGGCATTGATCGTCGGCTGCCGGTGCAGGAAGGTATAGGTCACGGCTTCTACCGGACTGCCGCATACTCCGGCGATTTCTCCCACTTCTTCAAACAGGGTCCTGTCTGCTGCATGCAAAATGTGGATGCCATTGCAGGTAGCCCCCTGGGTCATTTGCCACTCCAGCAGTACGGATTTTCCGGATTCCGTTGCGGTGAAGTAGTGCAAAATGGTTTGTGCCTGGATGGTGAGATCAAAAGGCAGTGAAATGGACATTAGGAGCAGGAAATCGCGGCTAAACATGAACATCATGCTAAAAACGATCCGCTTGTGAGAATGTTGAGCGCTTACCCGGGTGAAACAGCACCATTCCCGTTGGGCAAGATTGACAGGGTCGTCGCGGATGGGTTTCGCGGTGAGAACGGAAAAAGTAAAATGAAGTATCTTTCGCGGCTAAAACAAATGCATGGCTAAAATCTTAGTCCTCGGCGCAAACGGGCAGGTAGGAACGGTATTGTCGGAGGCATTGCGCCGGCGATGGGGAAGAGAGGAAGTGCTGACCTCAGATCTGAACGCACCACGGCAACAGTCCGGACCCCACCTTTTGCTCGACGTTCGCGATGAGGCAGGTCTGCGCAAGGTCATAGAAGAGAATGGCGTGCGGCAGATTTACCACCTGGCAGCCATCCTCTCGGCCAGAGGGGAAAAGGATCCCCTGCAGACCTGGAAGATCAACATGGATGGCCTGCTCAACGTATTGGAAAGCGCCGTGGCCTGCCATTTGGAACGGGTATTTTATCCGAGCTCTATGGCCGTTTTTGGCCCCACGACCCCCCGTGAAATGACCCCACAGGAGGCCAGCTTTATACCGGCCACGGTCTATGGCATCAGCAAGTACAGTGGCGAATTGTGGTGCAATTATTACGCCGGGCGCTATGGCCTCGACGTGAGGTCCATTCGCTATCCGGGGATCGTGGGCTGGCAATCGCCTCCGGGTGGCGGAACCACCGATTACGCGGTGGAAATTTTCCACGCAGCCTTGCTTCACGGCAAATACACCTGTTTTTTGAAACCGGATACGCGCCTCCCGATGATGTATATGGACGACAGCATCCGGGCAACCCTGGAGCTCATGGATGCTCCCACAGAGAAGATCAGGCACCGCACTGCCTATAACCTGACGGCAATGAGTTTTACTCCGGAGGAACTCGCGGCTGAAATTTGCAGACACCTTCCGGGTTTTCACATTGAGTACAAGCCCGATTTCCGGCAAGCCATTGCCGATTCGTGGACGGCGAGCATAGATGACGGCTGCGCCCGGGAAGAATGGGGATGGCGTCCTGACTACGACCTTGCACAAATGACTGCAGACATGATCAAACAGCTCAACAGCAATCCGGATTTGCTCAAAGGCTGAGACTAAAAAAAATTGCGTTGTATGTTACTAGATTTAGACCGGCTGAAAGGTGAATTGCAGACCCTTCGCGATGAGGGCCTCTACAAAACGGAACGGACGATCACGACCCCCCAGGGTGCGGTCATTCGCACAGTTGAAGGGGGCGAAGTCTTGAACTTTTGTGCCAACAATTACCTTGGCCTGTCTTCACACCCCAGGGTCATCGAAGCGGCCAAAAAGGCCATCGACCGGTACGGCTATGGCATGTCTTCCGTTCGCTTTATCTGTGGAACCCAGGACCAGCACAAGGAACTCGAGCGCAAAACGGCGGAATTTCTCGGAATGGAGGACTGCATACTTTACGCAGCGGCCTTTGATGCAAACGGAGGTCTCTTCGAACCCCTGTTGCAGGAAAACGACGCCATCGTTTCCGACGAACTCAACCACGCATCCATCATCGACGGGATCCGCCTGTGTAAAGCCAGAAGAAAGCGTTATAAACACAACGATATGGAGGACCTGAAGGAGCTTCTCCGGCTTGTCGGTTGCTCGAGGCGTGTGATGATCGCAACTGACGGAGTGTTTTCAATGGATGGTACCATTGCCCAACTCGACGCCATCTGTTCGCTGGCCGAACGCTACGGGGCCATGGTCATGGTCGACGAATGCCATGCAACCGGATTTTTAGGGAAGACCGGCAGGGGTACTCACGAATACCGGGACGTGATGAACCGGGTTGACATCATCACCGGAACATACGGCAAAGCGCTTGGTGGCGCATCCGGCGGATTTACGGCAGGACGCAAGGAAGTCATCGAATTGCTCCGGCAACGGTCGCGGCCCTACCTCTTTTCCAATACCCTTGCGCCCTCCATCGTGGGAGGATCATTAGAGGTGCTCGACCTGCTGAGCTCTTCTACCGAGTTGAGAGACCGCCTCGAAGCCAACGCGAAATATTTCCGCAAGGCCATGACGGATGCGGGATTTGATATCCTGCCAGGCGAACATCCCATTGTTCCCGTCATGCTGTACGATGCACCCCTGGCCCAGAAATTTGCAGAAGAACTGCTTCGGGAAGGCATTTACGTCATTGGCTTTTTCTACCCCGTAGTCCCGCTTGGGAAAGCCCGCATCCGGGTTCAGATTTCCGCCATCCACGAACAGGCGCATCTGGAAACTTGCGTCGACGCATTCACGCGCGTGGGCAGGGCCCTGGGTGTGCTGCAGTCGTGACCACCTCAGCAGTGACCGCTTCCAATTTAATCCATTTATTTCACATTAGATTTATTTTATATACATAAGTTTCTAAATATAAATATTATATAAATTAAAAATAAAATATATATAAAAATTGTAGCCTTTGCAAGCCAACAATTCGCGCTCCGGTGCGTTCTTATGCCGTTGCCCGCTTCTTAATACGAAACATTTCGTACATTTGGTGTTCTTTTAAAAATCTAACGCATGTACAAAGCCCTTTTACTTTTTGCACTTGTCGCATTCAGTGCCCTGAACGCTCAGGAAGCACGCCTGCTGCGCTTTCCAACGATCCACGACAACGTCATCGCCTTCAGTTATGCGGGCGACCTTTACTCCGTGCCCGCGACCGGGGGCGTTGCACGACGGCTCACTAGCCACGTCGGAAACGAACTGTTTGCCCGTTTCTCACCCGACGGCAGGCACCTCGCATTCTGCGGTCAATACGACGGCAATACCGAGATCTACCTGATGCCGGCACAGGGCGGGGAACCCAAACGGCTGACCCACACGGCCACCCTGGGGCGTGACGACGTATCCGATCGCATGGGGCCTAACAACGTTTGCATCGGCTGGAAAGGCAACGACAGCATCATCTACCGCAGCCGGTGGAGGGAGTTCAACGATTTTAAAGGTCAACTCTACCTCGTGCCTGTTGTGGGTGGTGTATCACGGCAACTCCCCTTCAACCACGGCGGATTTTGCTCTTATGCACCCGACGGCAACCGGCTTGCCTACAACCACGTGTTCCGCGAATTCCGCACCTGGAAACGATATTCCGGTGGAATGGCCGACGACATCCGCATTTTTGATTTTTCCACAAAGAAAAGTGAAAAAATCACCAGCAATCCGAACCAGGATATCATCCCCATGTGGGTAGGAGATAGGATTTATTACCTGTCGGACCGCGAAAAGCGGATGAACCTCTATGCCTACGACACCAGGACACGCCAAACTACTAAGGTCACAGACTTCGTTGAATTCGACTGCAAGTTCCCCTCGCACAACGGGCAGTGGATCGTTTTCGAAAATGGGGGCTTCATCTACAAACTCAACACCGCAACAGACCGCTATGAAAAGGTGTCGATCCAGATTCAGGAGGATCTCTCCGCAGGAAGGGACCAACTGGTCAATGTCAGGGATTACATAGAGTCATGGGACATCGGCCCTGACGGTAGCCGGGCGGTTTACGTAGCCCGGGGGGATGTGTTTACCGTACCCGCTAAAAATGGTGCTACCAGAAACCTCACCCAATCGTCGGGTGCACACGATCGCAACGCCAGCTGGTCTCCCGATGGAAGGCACATCGCCTACATCAGCGACCAGACGGGAGAAGATGAAATCTATATGGTTTCCGCGGATGGTCGAACTGCACCCATTCAACTGACCCAGCAGGGCGATAATTACAAATACGGGATCGAGTGGTCTCCCGACTCCAAAAAGCTGGTTTATGCCAACCGCAAACAGCAGCTTTACGTTGTGGACGTGACCACGCGCGTTCAAACGCTCGTCTACACTTCACCCGTGTTTGAGATTGCGCAGTACACCTGGTCTCCTGACAGCAGGTACGTAGCCTATACGCAACCGGAGCGAAAGGGCAATTCAAGCATCGCCTTATACGACTTGAACTCGGGAAAGATCACTTCGATTACCGAGTTGTGGTTCCAGTCTTTTTCTCCGGCATTCAGCAGTGACGGCAAATACCTCTTTTTTGTATCTGAACGGAGCTTCAGTCCCCGGTACAACAACCTCGAATGGAACCACGCTTACTTCGACCTTGGGAAGATTTACATGGTTCCTCTGAGAAAGGAATTTCCGAATCCTTTTGATCCCAAATCGGATGAAGTGGTCGTAACCAGTGAGCCGGAGAAGCCAGTGTCGTCTCCGGTAACCGATAAATCCCAAAAGGACAAGAAGACCAAGGAAGTTAAGAAACCAACTTCTGATACTTCCAAAATGGGTGTGGCGATCGAATTCGACGGCATTTTTGACCGGGTGATCGAATTGCCGGGCTCGGCAGGCAATTACTACGGACTTAAATCGGTAGGTGACAAGTTGTACTATTTTAAGAATGCCCTTGGTGAAGATACGCGGTGGCTGGTATACGATCTCAAAGCACGCAAGGAGACCGAGCTCAGCAATAACGTGTATGGAGCATCCTTTTCACCGGATGGGAAAAAGGTCATGGTCAGCTCTCGCAATGCCCAATACATCATCGATGCACCCACTTCCAAGGTGCAGCTCGAATCGCCGTTGGATCTGGGCGGACTGCAATTGAAGTTGCAACGGAAGGCTGAGTGGAGTCAGATCTTTCACGAAAGCTGGCGCCAGATGCGCGATTTCGTTTATGCTCCTAATTTACATGGCGTAGACTGGAACGGTTTGCGCAAAACATACGCGCAGTTATTGCCACACGTCAACCATCGTGCAGACCTGAGTTATGTAATCGGTGAACTCATCGGCGAGCTCAACCTCGGCCACGCTTATGTTGGCGGGGGAGATTATCCCAAAGCAGACCGGATTTCTCTGGGATTGCTCGGAGCCGAACTGAACCGTGACGCTTCGGGCTATTTCAGAATCAACCGCATCCTGAAAGGCCAAAACTGGAGCAAATCACTTCGCTCACCTCTGGCAGAACATGGTAAAAACGTCAAAGAAGGGGATTACATCCTTTCAGTAGATGGCAAATCGGTCAAAGATGTGTCAGACCTTTACGAATTGCTCGTGGGAAAGGCGGATAAACAAGTCGTTCTCAAAATAAATTCCACTCCAGGGGAGCAGGGTTCTCGCGAACTAACGGTTGTTCCCATTGCCGATGAACACAATTTATACTACTACAACTGGGTTCAGAAGAACATTGAAAAAGTTGACAAGGCAACCAATGGCAGGGTTGGGTATCTGCACATTCCCAACATGGGGCCTGACGGATTGAATGAATTTGTCAAACATTTCTATCCACAACTCATAAAGGAAGCCATTATCATTGACGACCGCGGCAATGGTGGTGGAAATGTTTCTCCTCATATCATCGAGCGCCTGCGCCGTGAGCCCGTTCAGGTTGTCGTGGCACGCAACGGAGCGCCTTCCTTCGAACCGGTGGAACAAATTGTGGGACCCAAAATAGCCCTGATAGACGAATATTCGGCCAGCGACGGCGATATCTTCGCATACCGTTTCCGCAAGCACAAGCTCGGCCCCGTCATTGGCAAACGTTCATGGGGAGGAGTCGTCGGCATTCGCGGTAGCCTGCCCATTGTCGACAAGGGATATCTCAACCGTCCGGAGTTTTCTCGATACAACGTCGAGGGTACCCAATGGGAAATTGAGGGCTATGGCGTAGATCCGGACATCCCGGTCGAAAACGATCCTTATGAGAGCTACATGGGGCAGGATGCGCAGCTCGACAAGGCGATCGAACGCATGCTGGGGATGATCAAAGACAAGCGCTTCGCTGAACCGCCACCGCCACCGTATCCGGTGAAGTGAGTACGACGTCGGAATGGAACCGGTCCGTTTAGTGAATGCATCCAACGACCGATGAATGGTCTTGATCTAAAAACCTGAGGGAACGATTTGAATGATTCGACATTTATGATGAAAATGATCACACCAACCGAGTGCAATCCATGATTAGACAAATTTGGGGTATTCTGGCAGTATGCCTGACCACGGCTTTGCTGGCTCAGGCACAGTTTGGTCCTTCCATGGGTGCCAAAGGGAAGCCTCCAGGTGAAGGGAAAATCCAGGGCATCGTGGTGGATTCCATCACGGGTGAACCGGTGTCTTTTGCCAGCATCGTCATCCAGGAGGCCCTTGAAAGGCGGGATGTCGACGGCAGTATTGCCGACGAGAAGGGTCGGTTTTCCATTGTGGAGCTGAAGAATGCGCGCTACCTCGTCATCGCTTCATTTTTGGGATACCAGACCAAAATCCTGGGTCCGTTCAAGATCAACAAGGATTCTCTGGAGCACCAGTTAGGAGAAATCCTATTGGCCCCCAATGCGACCTTGCTTTCTGAAGTCGAAGTGGTAGGTGCCAAAGATATGGTCGAACAGAAAATTGACCGGATCATTTACAATGCCTCCAGGGATGTAACATCCCGGGGAGGAACCGCCGCCGATGTCTTGCGCCGGACACCCCTGCTTACCGTGGATCTGGAGGGAAATGTATCCATGCAGGGTTCTAGCAACATCAAAGTCCTGATAAACGGTAAGCCTTCTACGATCATGTCGTCAAGCATTGCCGATGCCGTAAAAATGATACCGGCTGATGTGATTGACCGCGTCGAAGTGATCACCAGCCCGGGAGCAAAATACGATGCGGAGGGAACGGGGGGCATCATCAACATCGTAACCAAAACGAAGAAAATCCAGGGAGTATCGGGATCTGTAAACATGAGTGCAGGCACAAAGAGCAGCAACCTCGGAACCAACCTGAACATCCGCATGGGCAAAATTGGATTCAATACCAATATCGGCGGCTTTTATTGGAGAGGTAAAGGAACATCGGAAATCGACAGGGAAAATCTGGAGATTTCGACGAATCCTTATTACCGGCAGGAAGGAAAATCCTCCAACAACGGTGGCGGCTTGTTTGCCCAATTGTCTGCCGACTACGACATTGATGCCAAAAACTCACTGGTGTTTTCCGCCCGGTTCCCCTTAAACCGTTTTGCAAACGACAACGATCTGACTACCTACACGGGAGACGATAAAGGCCAGCTCCCCTTTTTGTTCCGGAGAGCAAGCGATGTAGTGTTCCGGCGGCTCGGAACGGACCTGAATCTCGATTACCGCAAAACATTCGACAAGGACTCTGACAAAGAGTTCAGTATGTCTGCACAATATTCCTACACCGACCGGAAAAGCGACTACGAAACGGATCAATTCAGCGAATCGGGCGCCCTCAATTATCGCGAAGTGAGTCCGAATCTCGGAAGCGACCGCGAGATCATTTTTGCCGCAGATTACCTTCATCCGCTTTCCAAAGCGGTTACGGCAGAAGGCGGGGCGAAAGCAATTTTCAGAAATGTATTCAGCGACATTTTTTACGATACCCTGGACCTGGCGTCACAACAATACCTGCGGGATTTGAGTCGCAACAATACCTTTGATTACGACCAGAATGTTGCTGCAGCCTACGGACAAATCAGTTTCCCGATTACAGCTCAGCTAAAGGCCCGTGCAGGCCTGCGCTACGAACATACCTTCATTGACGGATTAACACAGTCAGATGGCAATCAATTTGAAAATGATTATGCCTCGTGGGTTCCTTCCGGCTTGCTCGCATGGACCCTTCCGGACAGATCGACGCTCAAATTTTCCTATAACCGCAGGATCCAGAGGCCCAGTATGTACTTTCTGAATCCCTATGTCAACTATAACGACCCAACCAACATCTCGTACGGGAATCCGGAATTGAAACCAGAGGTTACCGAGTCTTTGGAACTCAGTTACGGCTTTGCCAAGGGCACAGCAAATGGTACGTTTTCAATTTACCATAAAGCTACCTCCGACCTCATCGACAATTACCGTTTTGTAGATTCCCTCGGCAGAACTAATGCCACCTACAACAATTTGGCACAAGGGTATTCCTCGGGAATCAGCATCAACGGGGGGATCATGAAACTCGGCAAGATCATGCTGAATGGCAACCTCAACCTGTACTACCAAAAGGTGGAGAGCTCGGAGTTCTCCGACAGCCGCAACGATGCATTTAGCTATAGTTTCAACGGATTTGCCAACGTAAACATTACCCCTACACTGGGCATCCTGTTTTTTGGTTTTTTAAATTCTCCCAAACTTACCACGCAGGGTAAGCAGTCTTCCTGGTTTATGTATTCCATCGGATTGCGTCGTGATCTCTGGAAGAAAATGGGTGGAATTTCTGTGAGTGTTGACAACATTTTTCACCCGGAATTGAACCTGGGAGCAAGTTTCAGGTCTTCGTCACTGGTCTACGAAGCAGACAATCGATTTGAAGGCTGGGGCGTACGCGTTTCTTTGGATTACCGCTTTGGCAAGATGGAATTCGGAAGCAATAGCAAGAAACGCAAGGGACGATTGAACGATGACCTCAAACAGGGGGATTCGGATGGGGGGCCCGGGCGTTAATCGTACGTTGTTTGTTCTGTCCGTGTGTGTTCCTCCCGTTTCGGAGGATCGATTGACTTGATCACCCCTGAATTCATTTGAGTCGTCTCAGCTTATGGAGGACCTCTCTGCCCGGATCATTGGGGGGGAGCAGTTTTTCCAGTTGCTCGATCTCATGCAAGATGTTCTCCCTGTCCTTTTTCAGAGCCGACCTGGCGATGAGGGTGTTTATGCGCAGATCAGTGTCTGAGCCCTGCAGCTGGGGAACCTGATTGATGTAATCGAGGTTGCCAAGACAGGATTCGAGCAGGGGCAATGCCTGGTCGTATTTTGCCATTTTGAGGTAGGCGTGGGCGAGGTAATACTTGGGAATGCAAAAGCTCGTGCAAACTGCAGCCAGTGCCTCCAGACTATCGACCTGGGGATTTTCCTGGTAATAGAAATGGGATGCTTTTTCAAAGAACTGGCGCTCTGTAGCAGACGCCCGTTCCATGCTGATGGGATCGATCATCCATTCTGCCAGATTGGAGCCCGGGTCGGATGGGTTGCTGATGTACCATAGAGCTGAAACCGCTACCAGGATCAATATTGAGGCCGCAACGGCAATGCGAGGCCATTGCTCGCGGACCTGTTGTCGCAAAAGGTAGTTTCCTGATGGCTTTTCGTATCGGGCAGGGTTCACCTGGGCATAGATCTCCTGAGCGGTGTTGCGGTCAAAACGGCTCTCTGGCGGAAGTGATGCGCCTGTGCGAAGCAGGTATGCAATAAACGCGCGCTTAAAGACTTTGTCCTGTTGAAGGCGGCGGCGAAAAGCTTCCCTGGTCTCCGGCGACATGGTGCCACTGAGAAAGGCGCTGAAGGTATCGGAATAATTTTGATCGTGCATGGTCAGAAAAGATTATTGGGGTCGTTATGGATGGTTTCGCAAAGTTTGTCCAGGCATTCGCTCAGGTGTACAGGTATGGATCCGAGCGTGTATTGCTTGCCGCACTTCTGCAGCAACATTTCTACCAGCTGCTTTTTGTCGCGTACCAGCTCCACCTCGATGTGGTAATGGTAGAGCAGGGTACTGCATTTGCAGTTCATCTGGCGGATGTAGTGTACGACCTTCTCAATGATTTCGGGGTCGCCGGTAAGGGCATCGAGATTCATGAGCTGTTTTTGGGCTTCCATTGATTTTTTGTTGGCGCGCACCATCTCCTCGCAGATATTCCGGGTGAGTTTGTAATAATATCCTTCGCAATTTTCCCTGGGACCTCTCCCGGCTTC
This sequence comes from Saprospiraceae bacterium, assembly GCA_019187365.1. Taxonomy (GTDB): domain Bacteria; phylum Bacteroidota; class Bacteroidia; order Chitinophagales; family Saprospiraceae; genus Vicinibacter. The sequence continues at coordinate 55,104 of JABARE010000004.1, forward strand.
CTTTTCCTGGAAAATTCGCAAGACGATCTCGACATAAAAATCCTCCCAGTCGGTATAACTCGATGAAACATGCCGTTGGTATTTCCAGAAAAAATAGCGGGCGTGTTTCCGTATGGATTCTTGCTCGAACAGGATGCGGACAGCTGCTTTGCGCCCTTCTTCTCCCTGCTTCATATGATCTTGGAACGTTTCACAGGATTTGCACATCGGATCTTCTGTATGGTTTGTGTAAAAATAGTGCATTCATTAAGGCATACAATGAAATATTTTTTAGTTCGCCGCTGCCTGGCAGCCTGCGCATTGTATATATATAAGGTGAACAGGGGCATCTGCCATAACCGCCCAGCATATTAGCAGCAATTCCTTGCATGCAGGCAAAAAGGCCTTCATTTGGGACCAGGGTCCGATTGGATTGAAATTCCGGTATGGGGTAGGATAAATTTTTTTGGCAACACCCCTTAAAAAAATGGAGGTCGATGCACTATCCTATTGTATGCAGCATCCAACAGCTCCAGGAGCAAATTTAACAAAGGAGTTGTTCAAAGCCTGATTTATTAACAATTTAACTATACCGCATTATGAAAACCACGTCGATTTTTTCCTTCAATGCCCTCGTTTTTTGGGCTGTGCTTTCAGCACCATGGACTTTCTCCAGCCACCTCAGCGTTTCGGATCCTGGAAGGAACGAATGCCCGGGTATTGCCGCTGACCATTCCGATGCAGCCTACTCAGCAATCCCGGTCATGGTTTCCTCTGAGAACCGGCTCCTGACCGACACGGCCAAAACGGCTGACGTCTTTGAAATCTGTTACAGCTTCTGCGGCAACCCTTACGTCGTGATCAACCAGCCCTGCTGGATGCATTGCCGGTACTACTTTTGGTTGCGCAGCAGCCGGGTAAGGAAATGACCAATAGTCTGCATACCCAATATCTTGGAGAAGGCGCTGAATGCAGCGCCTTCTCCATTTATGCTGGGCCCAATGGAGGTGTAATAAAAAAATCAAAAAAAAATGATCGATGCCCTTAAATATTGGCTCATCTCTGCACCATTATAATGTAAGTTGATCAGGGTGTAGAAAATGATCTGCCTTCCTGAAAAAGTAAAACCAATCACAATTTAATAATTCGACCATGAAAACTTCGATGAGTCTTTTGAGTATCCTGGGAATCCTTTTCTTCTGCGTAACATTAGGAGTATCGCAACAAAATATTAACCATTTCAGACCTGCTCCGGTTGAGATCCCAGCTCGTTCAGGCAACCTGAAGACGTTACTGCCCATGTTGATGCAGGATGTAATCAAAACCCGTTTTGGCTATTTTGAAGTCGGGTGCTACTTAACAGGCGGAAACGTTCCGGCTTGCACGGCAACTTCCGACCCCGATGCAGAATTGTTTATCCGGGCCAAAGGGCACTTTGAGCGATTCGAATTTGAACAGGCAATGAAAAGCTTCCGGACCTACAATGAATTGCACCCGAATGACGAGCGGTCTGCATTTTATCTGGCTCTTACTCAGCTTTACCGCGGATCCTATGGGAGTGCAACTGCGAGGCTGAGTCAGTTGAACAAGCTGGTTGCCCTGCAAAGCAATCCATCCAAATCAGAATTTCTGGATGACATCCGCTTTTATTTTGCGATGGCTTCCCTGATGTCGACGAATGGTACGCGCATTGCCCGCACACTGTTCACCCAGCTCAATTACGTCGGTGGCAAATACGAACATGTTTCACAAGGTATGATAAACCTGCTTTGACTCGGAACCATCAACGAATGGAAAGCCTGCACCCTGCAGGCTTTTTTGTTTTAGGGGGAAAGGTAAAACACTTACTTCTTCACGCGTTCCCAATTGTAAATGGCATTTTCTTTCAATCTCCGAGGATCAATTCTCCCTTGGTCAGCCAGGAGAAGCCAAAGGCCCACAGTGCCAAAGTTTCGAGCCAAAAAACAGGTTTTGCCTGGTCAAGCCACGGCATCCTTCCCTTCAACAGCACCAGGTATAGGGCAATCAACGCCAGAAAGACGAGTATTGCGAAACCGCAAATCCGGTAAACGCGGTTGCGCCTGAGCTTCATGCGGCCAGGTGGCTGGTCTGGTTTCGTTTTGGTGAAGAGGCAAAGTGAAAAATAACTGAGAACCAGAAAAAGTGCGGTGGCCGCAGCCAGATGAAATTGCCCGATCAGGGCCGCAACGGCATCAACCGGGGTATCGCCGTTATATGTTGGAAGCAGGGCAGTGCCAATGGCAAAGATCCCAGCGAGGTTGCCAGCAATCCCGTCAACTTTTTCAGGTCCCTTGTAACAAAACATAAAAAGCCCTACGGCGCAGAGGAGTCCAACAAAGAAATCTCGCATGGGACTGTGATAATAGTGACTGATGCTCCCTTTGATTTCAGCTCCCCCTCCTGCGATCAGGTACCCGATGGCAAGTACAATGGGCATGACCATGCCGAGTACACCTACGGCCTTACGCAGTGTCATGTAGGAAATGATCATTGAATGTTCGGTAGACGGGTGGTCGTTGGATGGTAGCATAATAATGCAGTTTGCCTAATCAGGTCATCTCGAATAACTTCATTTTGATGCCAGAATAAAAAGACCTCACTCTCTTCGCTCCCCATTGCGCGCGGCAGCCTGTGTGGGCTGACTGGAGTTGTAGAGGCTTATTCGCGATGCCCTAAAGTTACAATGACCAGGGAATACGATCCTGAGGAATTTGGGTCAGGCTTTGGGGATGGGTGAGCCGTGCGGATCCTTTTCAGGAAAACCGAGCTGTTCGTCCAGTTTGTAAAGGTCTTCTTCACTCAGGTAGTGTTCTATGCGTTCGGCATCTTCGTGGATCTGGTCAGCGGAGAGCCCCAATTCTTCGACGAGGAAGGTTTCCCACAGACGGTGAGCGCGAACCAGTTGGAGTGCACGGGTATGTCCCAGCGAGGTAAGGTGAAACAGTTGCCCCCTTTGTTCATAAAGTCCGAGGCGAAGGAGGCGGTCAAAACATTGTTTCAACGCGCCCAACGAGGTGCCGCTTAGATCGGCAAAAGTTCTGGGATCGGCGCCAGCGCCTTCCCCAAGCTGGAGGGTGCGCTTGAGGATGTCTTCAATGAGGATGCGTTTTTTTAAGCGCCGGCCCTGCAGGTATTTGGCTAACAAACCCTTTTCGGGGGCGAATGCGACGATCAAACCATAAAAAACAGTTGCCATGACCGCCATGGAAGGTCCGGCAGGAAAATCAAAAGCTATGGATGCAAAAAGTCCCGAGAGGGCCGAAACAGCACCAAGCAATGAAGCCCATGCGATTACGCGTGGTAATTCATTAGACAACAATAGCGCGGCTGAAGCCGGGGTGATCAGCATCGAAACAACGAGAATGACGCCAACGCTGCGCAGCGAGGCAACCACCACAAGACTCAACATGAGCATCAGCAGGTAGTGCAACAGGGTGCGGTTGACTCCAAGGGTGCCCGAAAGCGTGGGCTGGAACGTGGTGACGAACAGTGGCCGGTAACAAATTGCAATGAAAGATGCTACGATGCAGAAAAGTACGGTCGTCATGGTCAGGTCCTCCCCGGAGACCGACAACAGGTTTCCGAAAAGGAAATCCTTAAGGTCAAGGTGAACGCCCTGCTTGCCGCTGATCCAGGAAATACCGATTATGCCGAGGCTGAACATGAAAGTAAAAATGATGCCAATCGCTGCGTCGTTGCGGACGTTCATCTTTTGCTGAAGCCAGGTGATCAGTACAGCGGAAGACAGGCCCGCAATGACGGAACCGGCAAAAAAGCCAAGAGTTGAATATCCCACCAGGGCAAAAGCAGCAACGATCCCCGGCAGAATGGCATGAGAAAGCGCATCTCCGATCATGGCCATGTTTCTAAGTACAATAAAACAACCGAGCATTCCGCACATGGCGCCCACCAGGATGGCAATGATGATCGTTCTCAACCCGAGGTCTGAAAGGATAAAATCGCTCATGTGCTCCAGCATATTGCTTTTCTGTTGTGGCAAATTTAGCCACGAACCGTCAACCATCTTTTGTCATGGCACAAAATAATCCTCGCAGCACGATGGGCGGGTATCTAAATTTCCCTGGTTTTGGGTGATGAAACTTTTCTGAGGATTCTCATTTGACAGGCAACTTCCAGGCGAGAAGGAATTGTAGGGCGCCCATAAAACCCGTCACAGCTTGCATCCAGGAAACATAACCAATGATGGCCAACTGTGCCGCCAACCAGACAAACAGGATAAGTACCGCAGATTATGCCAGTCGTCGGTCAGCTGGCAATCTCCAAAATGTGGCAACTGAAGCAATTAAAAATGATCCGCCAACGGCAATTAAAAGAATGAGGCTTGGTACTAAGTAGGTCTTGAACGGGCTACCGCGCAGCCACTCCAGCGGAACCCCATCCGCTCCCGAAAGACCATAAAATGCGCCACCAAAGGCAAGTAATGCTTCGATTGCAAGCAGGGCTCCAAGCAACATCCTGTGAGTAGTCATGTTAAATGGCGGTTGTCTGTTGAGAAGAAGCCCCTAATTTACAGCATCGTGGGCAAAGAAGACATGAAAAAAAACCATTCCTGCTTTCCAACACTACCGACAGACAACGCTGAAACCCCTTCAAAATCAATTAACTGTTGGGTTCCTTGCCAATTCAGTATCAAATCAGTTTAACTATGCAACTCAACCAATGCCCTTTAGTATTGTCCTGACAGTCTTTGCAACCTGGACCCAAACTCTTTTAATGGTGACCAGTAACATGTTCGCATTACGACCCGGGTGAAGAAATCCACATACCATTTAGGGCTGTCCGGCTTCTTTGACATCCGATCGTCGGAGCCACCCTTTTGTCCGTCTTTTGCCATAAAAGTTACACAGGACCCAATCGGCCTGGCGCTGTTCAATGTAAACGACGTCATTCTTGATGAGGTAGGATTTTAATTTCTTGGCAACGGCTGTTTCGGAATGGAAATAGCTCTTGTCGGCAGTGACATAGGCCACCTGAATCCATGGGATGGCTTTGCTAAGGCTGAACTCTGCAGGGTCCTCGGAAAAATGCATCACATTCCAACATCCGGGATGTTCGCCCGATAACAGGATCCGGATGTTTTGGGAATCGATGATTTCGAGTTTGCCATCGATGTATTGATCAGAAGGGTCTCCAGGATAATAACTCCGTATGGTTGCCTGATTGGAATGCAGTGGACCTTCGATGAAGAAAATGCAAGAAAATTGCGGACGTTGTGAATTTTCGTCCCAACCGCCATAACTCTCAAAATAGGCCGTCACTGTTTCTGAAACAGGGTCAAAGGCCAATTTTAAACCGGGTTCGTATTCGCCACTGAGCAATTTTTGAGCATTAGCGAAGAAGGCAAAATATGCCATGAACGTCAGGACAATGGTTGCTTTTGACATTGACCTCATCAATGGTCCTGATGATGACAATATGTTAACGAACGTTTGTATGTTAAGTTGAGTTTGCATGGTTCATTAACCCTTTTTGATTTCAATTTCTGCTGATGTCATCTGCCGCTGATTATGAGGAAACGCAATTTCACGAATGGCATCTAAACGATATAAAGCCACCACAACGGATTTGCTGTGGGATGCCCCGGTTTGTGATTGCAGATTTTTTATAGGCACAAATATATTCAGCATTACAGCAAATTTAAGGACACTTCTGAAAATTTCATTTTGATGCCAGGATGAAGAGAGGCTGCGCAAAGGCAAAACAAGACGAGGCGCGGTGAAGGAAGCTATGTGGAGCAATAACTGACTGAACCGCAACGAAGTATTGTGAAGCTAAATTCATTTCGCGCATTAGCCTGTGCGGGCTGGCTGGCGCAATAGTGGGTTATTAGAGGTGCCCTTAAGTTAGTCAAACCGGTGAAGGACGAGACTGGAGCCGATGGATGCTTTGGTGGACAGAAACAGGCTGAAGTTCACCGAAGCACCGTCATGATTCTTTTATTGAGAGCGGTTGACAGTACGGGCAGATTTATCCGGCAGGGGAGGGTAGAACACAGCCTGATAAATCCCGGGAATCAACGTCCCAGGCTATCCTGCGAGCTTTTTGTTTTCAAAAAGTTGTTGAAAAAATCCACGCCTTCGTTGCTGATGGAATTGGCTGCTATCTTCTTTCCCTCTCCGTCGAGAAAGACCATCGCGTTGCATCCGTTTTTGTAATAGAGGTCCATTTCCTGGAGGATATCACCGCTTTTTTGAACGATGAGGTGGGCATCGGGCAGGCAACTGGTTGTGAGCAAGCCTTTTTCAGAAGTGATAAAAGACATGATAATGGAAAATGCCTGCGGATTGTCAAAACTCATCGAAACGTTTACGTCTTTTTTTAGCGATATGAGGTCTACACTGGTGCCTTCCGAACGCAACTTGCTGATGTGGTTTGCATCCATTGCATCCAATTCAATGGCTTTGCCTGCAACGGCTGTGTTAGTTCCGTTTCCGGGTTTTTCATTTTTGCAGCCAGTGGATAATGCCAACAGCATACAGAACAGAAAGGACAGTTGGTTGTACATGTTCACAGGATTTTGACTTTGAGCCCCAAAGATAGAAAATAACCGGTCAAGTCGACGGGAACGCCGCCCTTTGAATACCGGTAAAGGCTGTTTAAAGCACGCGTGTATTTTAGAAAGCCTCCCCACCTCGGTGACCAGTGGTAACCAGCCCCCAGGATCCAGCTGACATCCGTTTTGTTGAAGTCTTTGTCCACCCCGGTCAGGCTGCTGCTTGAAATGAGCCGGCCAAGAGCGATGCCACCAAAAAATTCCATTTGGTAATACTCCTTTTCTTCTTTGCGGTTCGGCCAATCGTGAACGACAAACAGAACAGGAACTTCGAAATAGTGAAGGTCGATCTCGACGAGAATGGCTTCGTGCTTCCCGGAACGGCTTCCGCGCAGGCTGTACCCGAGTCCTACCTCAAGGGCGGTAGACCTGGATAGTTTCGCAGAGACAAAGCCCCCTGCGCCGTAACCAGCTTTGTTGAAGCCATAGACGTCATCGCCGTCGATCTGGCTGAGGTTGCCGGCGAACTGCAAGCCTGCTGAAAATCTTTGAGCACATGCTGGCGACAAGGCAAACACCAGTACAGCAAAACAAAAATGGTCAATGTGGAATCGCATGGCCCAAAGATACGTTCTGGTGTTATGAACGCCTGCCAGGTCCCGCCATGGCGTCGCGTAAGGGGCTTTGATGGAAAGGGCTGTGCAGAGTTAAGAAATGGCAGATAAATTAAATATATTACAGACCGGATGTGAGCTATGAATACATTATAAATTGTTTAATAGAAAAAATTTTACTTTTACGCCGGAAAGCAGGAGCATAGGCATGAAATACAACCGGGGCAGTCTGAAAAAATTGGAAGACCTGTGTAAGGCCATGGGTTACACCGTGCGTTATGAGCAGGGACATTTTCAGGCAGGCTACTGCCGCGTGGAATCGCGAAAAGTGTTGGTGATCAACAAATATTTCGACATAGAAGGGAGAATGAACACCTTGCTGGATTTGCTGCCGGAACTTCCCTGGGAACCCGGATGCCTCGACGAGGAGACCCAGCAATTCTACGACAAGGCCATTGCCATGAAAGCGCTGCAAGCTACTGACCATTGATCATTCAGTTACTGGGAACCGGAACTTCGCAGGGAGTTCCCGTGGTGGGATGCCGGTGCCCCACCTGCCGTTCCGCTGATCCGCGGGACCACCGGCTGCGCGTTTCCGCCTGGATTCGCTGGAAGGGTCAAAGTTTGTTGATCGATATCGGGCCGGACTTCCGGCAGCAGGCACTGCGTGCAGGCATCAATGGGTTGGATGCTGTATTCCTCACCCACGAACACTCCGATCACACCGCAGGCCTCGACGACATCCGGCCGCTCAACCATCAAAGAGGAGGAGCCATCCCCTTTATCGGAGAGCCCCGCGTACTGGACGATCTGAAAAGGCGCTTTCACTATGCATTTTCCCCCAGCCTCTACCCCGGATTGCCGGAGGTCGACTTGCAACCGGTGGTTGCCGGTCAGGTGATCACCGTGGGGCCATGCCGGGTCCAAAGTTTTCGGGTTTGGCACGGAAATTTGGCCATTTTGGCTTACCGCATGGGCCCGTTCGCCTACATCACCGATGCCAGCCGATTGGATCCCGGTTTGCTTTCAGGCGCGTTGAATGACTGTAAAGTGCTGGTTATCAACGCATTACATCGTGAACCCCACCATAGTCATTTCAACCTGGAACAAGCATTGGAGCTTGCTCAACAGATCGATGCCGGGGTTTGTTATCTGACTCATATCAGCCATCACATGGGCCTTCACGCGCAGGTCCAGCAGGAACTTCCCGACCGCGTATTTCTCGCCTGGGATGGTATGGAGATCGAACTGCCAGATGAATGAACTTGCCAACGCAACCAGTCCCTACCTCCGGCAACACGCCGGAAATCCCGTGCATTGGAAAAGCTGGAGCCCGGAGCTGATCCGGGAGGCAGCCCTTTTGGGAAAACCGGTCCTGGTCAGCATTGGATATTCCACCTGCCATTGGTGCCACGTAATGGCGCATGAATCTTTTGAAAACCCTGACGTGGCCGGGATCATGAACCGGCACTTTATCAACATTAAAATCGATCGCGAAGAACGTCCCGACCTCGATGCCTATTTCATGACAGCCGTTCAGGCCATAGGCATTTCGGGAGGTTGGCCGCTGCATTGTTTCCTGGACGGTGAGGGAAGGCCATTTTATGGAGGAACCTATTTCCCTCCCGTGGAGCGATACGGAAGACCATCGTGGTCACAGGTGCTCCTGGCTACGGCAGATGCCTTTCAACACCGTTCTTCGGAACTGGCTGAGCGCGCCAGGCGCATTGCCTCGCTCGTTGATGCCCAAATGCTTCTCTCGCGGCATGGGACGTCAGTCCAGGGACTCCCGGATTGGGAAAATCTGTGCCGCAATATTATGGAGTTGGCTGATCGGGACGAAGGCGGTTTTGGCCATCAACCACGGTTTCCGCAGGCGTCTTTGCTCCGCCTGCTCATGAGGCTAAGGTCTTCCGGAGCCCAAGCGTCGCTTGTGCACCACGCTTGCTTTACCCTCGAGCGCATGATCGGTGGTGGCATCTTCGACCAATTGGCCGGTGGATTTTGCCGGTATGCTGTCGACGGCAACTGGAATGTACCCCATTTTGAAAAAATGCTTTACGATCACGCCCAGATCGTGGAATCGCTGGCCCTCGCATGGCAACACTCCGGGAACAGCCTGTTTCGCTGGGCTGCAGATCGATCCATACATTTTTTTGAAAATGAAATGCGCCATCCGGCAGGCTATTACTTTGCGGCTATGGACGCCGATTCCAATGGAGAGGAAGGGGCTTACTACACCTGGCGAACTCGAGAGATTGACGGGTTGCTGGGCGAATGGGAAAAACCGTTTTGGGAGGTGTACGCCAGCTCCCCATTGGATGCAATGCACCCGGATTTAAGGGTCCTTCGCTTAAAACTCGGTAGCGGCGGCGAGATGCCTTCGGTCGAAAACATTCTTGCCCTGGATGAATCTCGTCAGCGCTTGCTGGAGGAAAGGTCACGCCGGTTGCGCCCGCAATCAGATCAAAAGGGCATTGTCGCATGGAATGCAATGCTCGTCAGCGCCTACTTCTCATGGTACCGCGTCAGTGGAGAGGAGGCATATTCCATAGCCGGAAAACGTCTCCTCCATACCCTCCTCGAGCATGCTTTCCATTCCAACGGAAAGCTATGTCGTTATTTGTACGATGCCAGACCCGTCGGGCTGGCCTTTCTGGAAGACTATGCTTTCTTGATCAAGGCGTGTATTGAGTGCCACCAACTGGATTTTGATCAACATTATCTGGAAAGGGCACAAATGCTATTTGATGAAACCATCCGTTTATTTAAAATGAGCGGGTCCGGTCTTCTGAGGTCAAATGCTGCCGAACACGGCCAACTGCCTGGGAATGTGGTCGAGTGGACCGATGGCAACTATCCATCCGCGAACGCAGTTTGCTGTTGGGCAGCCCGCCAATTGGCTGCGCTGACCGGAGCGCAGGTGTTCGTGGATTTCCAGCGTGGCATCCTAAGGGAGGTGAATGAGCTTGCCCTTCAACATCCGCTGGCTTCCGCCTCCTGGATCGGCGAACTGCTGGCAGACCAAATCGGCAATCCAGTGCTGAAGACGGCAATGGCACGCGATGCCTGGGATCAACTCAGAAGCCATCCCATCCCGGAAGTCTCTGTTGTCGGGGATCCCGGGGGCGACCGTCGCATGATGATCTGCGCACAAGGAGTTTGCCACCCTCCCGTGGTCGATCTCGCGGAAGGCTCTCATATCATCGATCGCCTCCATATCTTGCGTAACCGATGAGACCCTTTTGCATTGCTCTGATGGCCCTGTTTTTACTGCCCGGGGTGAAAGGCCAGCAACAGCCGTTGCTGGGATCATCATTGAACAACCCATTTTCCCTGATACCAGCATGTGCAGGGTTGGAAGGCACACTTGCTGCCCACGCCATTTACAGGGAACAGTGGCAGCGAGTTGAAGGGAATCCGGCGAGCTTCCTTTTTAGCGTAAATACCCCTCTGTATTCTTTACTTCCAGGTACACCCTGGGTCGGCAGTGGTGCTGGGATGGTGGCATTCAGAGACCACACCGGTTTGACCGAACGCATTGGGGTGCGACCCTCATTCAACGGAGTTTTTCGCTTTCGCCCTTTGCTGATCAGTGCCTCCATTCACCTGGAAGGAAGCCTGAACCGCTTTTCCGGAGATCGGGCCAGAACTCCGGAAGGCGAGTATGAACCCGGAACCATCGACCACAAAGACCCGGCCCTGTTCGCCGGATCGAGTCAGATCGGTCTGCTGGATGCCGGAGCTTCTGTTGCAATACAATACCGGTCCGCATTGTTGGGATTGAGTGCCAACAATTTCCTTGGTTCCTACAGCAAGAATCGCACTCACCCCTGGACGAATGCCAGACACTACCTGCTTCTGGCAAACTGGACCTTCAAATACGGCCCATGGGAGCTGAAGCCCCAATTTGTGGTCTACACGGATTTTCTTCGGTTTCAGACAGAGGTTTCTGTCGGAGCGGTATACAATGGCAACATTTTTGGAGGAGTGCTATACAGGGGCTATAACGATCGCTCCAATGAATCGCTTGGGCTCTCCTTTGGTTTTCGGCTTTCAGACCACTGGACTGCGGGCTACCTCCATGAATTGCGCCTTGGTCAACCCGCTTCGGAAGTTTTCGGACAAAGTCAGGAGTTTTCTTTGTTTTATCGGTTGGGAAGGGCGTTCGGATCCCGGCAGAAGCCACCTATACTCAGGAGTCCAAGATATTTAGATTGACAATAAGTATATTACATATTTTAATTAAATATATGTATTATACTAGAAATTTTTTTGCGTGCACAATAAACAAGCTCCATATCTTGTTCAGTGATTTAGTGTGTAGCACAATATAAATCCCAAAAAATATTTTGTTAATACATTTTTGGATTGGTTTATATTTGTGCCACTTTTTTAAAGACAAAGTAGGTAAATTTTAAGATGATGAGAAATTCGCATTTCTTTCTCTTCGCTTTGCTCGTCGTTTTGCTGGCCTCATGTGGCAAGGGGCAGCAGGAAGGGCAGGTCGTGGGTGCATCGCCCAGGCCCAAGTGGAACGGGATCAATCCTTATGGTATGGTCTATGTTCCAAGTGGCACATTGACCGTGGGGCAAAGCGACCAGGACTTTTTTCATAACCTGGTTCAGCCTCAGAAGTCCATTTCCATATCCGGATTCTTCATGGACGATACCGAGATCACCAACAACGAGTATCGCCAGTTCGTTTTTTACGTCCGGGATGAGTTGGCGCATCGCGCTTTGGGTCATTTCGTCGAAAGTGAGGACGGGGAGACGGAGGACATCGACTGGGAGATGGAAATCGACTGGGAGGATGAGACCCTCGACGAGCTCTATTTTCAGGGCGCCGATGCCTTTAAGGGCGTACGGGAACTCGACACCCGCAAATTTGTATACGAGTGGGAGTGGAAGGACTGGCAAATGGCGGCTCACAACCGCGACATCCGCAGGTCATCCATCATCCACCGCGAAAAGACCAACATTTATCCTGATACCCTTTGCTGGGTGAGGGATTTTGCCTATTCTTACAACGAGCCGATGACGAGAAACTACTTTTCTCATCCGGCCTTCGACGATTACCCGGTTGTAGGTGTAAACTGGAAACAATGTCGCGCATTTACCTACTGGCGCACGCAGATCTGGAATACGTTTAAAGGCGAAGACGAGCCCAATACAGAAGAGTTCCGCCTGCCGACAGAACACGAATGGGAATGGGCCGCCCGGGGAGGGCAGGAACTGGCTCCTTATCCATGGGGTGCTTACTATCCGCGAAATGCCAAAGGTTGCCTGCTTGCAAACTTTAAACCGGGACGCGGAAACTACCCGGAGGATGGTGGGTATTACACGGTTCGCGCCGATGCCTATTTCCCCAACCAATACGGATTGTACAACATGTCGGGCAATGTCGCTGAATGGACCCAGTCTGCCTATTCTGACAACGCACATATTATTATGCACGACCAGAATCCGGACGTCACCTATGACGCCCGCGACGAAGAAGCTGAAGCATATAAGCGAAAAGTAGTGAGGGGTGGTTCCTGGAAGGATGTCGCTTATTATTTGCATACGGGAACCCGCAACTGGGAGTTTCAGGACACCAACAAGTCGTACATCGGCTTCCGGAGTGTTCTTTCTTTCCTGGGCAGGTCGGAAAACGATTTTAGATAATCGGAAACCCCACGCCCCACCGGGGTGTTGCCTGGCTTTTATTTCAATTTTTCAATTGCAAACAATTTTCTCTTAACTCTATTAAAAAATTACTACAATGGCTGCTATTTACAAGCAAAACTGGTTTAAATATGCCAAAAACTTCACGATTGGTGTAGGCGCCTCCATCGTTATGCTCGGGGCCCTTTACAAGATCATGTCGTGGGAAGGTGGTGACGCGATGATCACTGCAGGGCTGGTCACGGAGGCCATCCTTTTTGCTTTGCTCGGGATCATTCCACCCGACAAGGATTACTATTGGGATAAACTTTATCCGGGTCTCGGCGATGCTGAAGCGAAGATCCATCCTCTGACCGAAGGTCCGGTTAAGGGCGCATCCCGCCCGGCAAACGGAGAAGTTGTGGAAGGCCAACTGGCCGGCATGCTGACTGAACTCCAGGGTATGGCTAAAAGCCTTGGCTCCCTGAAAGCATTGCAGGATGTTGACTTCAGCAAGACGAGTGATCAGATGAAAGCCATGAACAACTTCTATACGCGCATGACCGACGCGATGTCGGAACTCAATGCATCTGTTGAAGACACAAAAAAATACAAAGATCAGGTGGCTCAGCTAAATAAAAATCTGACCAACCTCAATTCCGTGTACGGAAACATCTTATCTGCCTATAAAACCATGGGCAACTAAGATCCTTTATTTCGATAACCAAATAAAAAGACGACGATATGTCTATTCCAAAGCAGCCACGCCAGCTCATGATCAACATCATGTACCTGGTTTTAACGGCTCTTCTGGCGCTGAACGTCTCTGCCGAGATTTTCAATGCCTTCAAATTGGTGAACAAAAGTCTTGAAGAATCCAATGCCGCACTGGACAAGTCGAATGAATCTCTCGTTCCTTCGATCGATAAACGTGCCCTGGCAAAGCCTGAATTCACCCGCTTTAAGGAACGTGCACCGCTTGCTGTTCAATATGGAAAGGAGTTCACGGATTACATTAACTCAATTGTAGACGACCTCATCGATAAGTCTGGGAACAAAAACGGGACCGTAGATGACATGGATTACATCGTAGTCGGGGATCACAAGGAGCTGAAAGGAAAGAAGAATAAGGACGTGACGACCCGTGAGATGGTAAACAACAAAAAGGGTCTCGAGCTGAAGAATAAAATCATCGAGTACCGGGAGAAATTCCTTTCCCTCGTCGATGATTCGCTTCGCGCGGGAATGGAAAGTGAGGTTGCATTGAACATTGATGATGAAACCTGGAAGCATTCTAAAACCAAACGGAGCTGGGAAGAATTTACTTTTAAGCAAATGCCGTTGGGTGCCTGCCTTCCGATTTTTACAAAATTCATCAACGACGCGAAATCTTCTGAAAACGCCATCCTCAACCACTTTAGTAAAAAACTTGGCGGTGAGGACGTGGTGCTCGACAAATTTACCGTTATCTCTTCTCCCAAGAAAAATTACGTGATCAAGGGTGAGCCATTTGAAACTTCCATTTCTCTGGCCGCGTCGACCTCAAAGGCCACCAATACCAAGGTGAGCTTGTCGGTGAATGGATCTTCCCTGAACGTAAACGACGAGGGAGAAGCAGTCTGGAAAACGCTCGCCAATGATGTTGGAACGAAGAAATATAATGCAGTTGCAACGGTCACCAACCCGGTTACAGGAAAAACGGATACCTACAAACGCGAATTTGAATTTGAAGTGGGTGAGCGTTCCTGCAACGTTTCAGCCGAGAAGATGAACGTGTTTTACATTGGCGTGGAAAATCCGGTGGGTATCACAGCTGCCGGAGTTCCTTCTGCACAACTTAGCGTTCAGGCATCCGGAGGTGGAATTGACCTGGTTAAGCAGGGTGGAGGAAAGTACGTTGCTAACGTAAAATCTCCAGGAGAGGCTACCATTGTCCTGAGTGGAGGAGGACTTCCTCCGACGAATTTTAAATTCCGCGTTAAACGCATTCCCACACCGGTACCTATGTTGTCCGACAAGCGAGGTGGTGCCATGCCAAACGGGGTATTCAAGGCACAACAAGGTGTTATCCCGGTGCTCGAAGGCTTTGAATTTGATGCAAAATGCACCATACAGGGCTTTAACCTCGTACGCGTTGCTCCACGGCAGGATGCTCAGATCGTTGCCAATACGGGAGGAAGATTTTCTCCACAGGCAAACACACTCATCCAGCAGGCAAAACCAGGAGACCGCTACCTGTTCGAGCAGATCAAAGGCCGCTGTCCCGGCGACGCTGCTGCCCGCGATCTCGGCGACATGTCCTTTCAAATTAAATAAAATTGCGATCCATGTATAAGTTCAGGATTTCCATTTTCACCGTTCTCCTGCTTTGCGCAGCCGGCAACATCAGTCTGCTGGCTCAGGTTGCTGAAGACGAAAAAACAGAAGCCAGCGAGGAGGAGGAAGATTCGGGCTACCTCGACGACATTGTCGGCAGAAGCCTGATCAAAGATCAGCGCGTACTGGACTATCAGCCCATTCGTGAGGCGGATATTGTCTGGGAAAAACGGCTTTGGCGAGTCCTCGACGTCCGCGAAAAAATGAACCTGCCCTTTATTTATCCCGTCAGACCATTTTTTCAGATCCTCGTGCAGGCTGCTGAAAATGGAGACATCAGGATTTTTAAAGAGGATAACTTCAGAAAGTTTGTTACCGGCGAGGAATTAGACAAATTGCTTCATCGCGTTGACACCGTGGTGGTCACCGATCCTGAAACCTACGTGGAAGAAGTGCAAATCAGAAAATCAGACATCGATTTCAACGACATCAAAACCTATCGCATCAAAGAGATGTGGTTTTTTAACAAGCAAACGTCTACGCTTGAATGTCGCATTCTTGGGATGGCTCCCATCAAGGACGAGTACGACGAATTTGGAAACCTGAAGTATACTTTACCCATGTTTTGGGTCTATTATCCCGAAGCGCGCAAATTTCTTGCACGCGAAAGGGTGTTCAATGATCAAAACGATGCTGCCCCGGGAACCTGGGCGGATGTCTTTGATTACCGCTTTTTCTCAAGCTACATCATTAAGGAATCCAATGTTCAGGACAACCGTTTGACGGATATTTTTAAGGGCGAGAACGACGGGGTAAAAATGTTATTGGAATCGGAGAAAATCAAAAACGAGATCATGAACAAGGAACACGATTTGTGGACCTATTGATGTTCAGATCTGATCTGTAAAACGGATATGCGGCCGGGTTAATTCCCGGCCTTTTTTTTAGCGAATGGGCCTATCTTATTAAAGGGAGTTTGCGGTCAGTCAAACTTGGGTTGATTGTGGGATGGCTCTTGCTCTGTTGTAGCGGTGCTCGATCCAGGCCGCCACTGCGGCTACAATGAATTGGGCTGCAGTGAACCAGGCAGACCAATACCCCATACAGGAATCGTAAAAGGAATAGCTCCATACGACAAGGTAACTCCACAACAAGCTGGTCCAGGATAAGTAAAAGATGCCTGGAAACAAAAGTGGACAAAGATACCAGGGGTGTACCGTTGAACTTAGCAACAGGTAAAGCGCCAGACTCCACCATAAAAATGCAAACTGCGCAGAGCCTGAAGGTTGCTGTTGGAAATTGCGAATCAGCAATATTGCATAACAAATAACAAATACTCCAAGAAGCATCCAACCGGTATACTGTTCGAGCCCGTAAAGCTTCGAAGAGTGAAACGAAGTTTTTAGGTGTAAGTAAAGTGCTGAATTGAATTCGAAGGTTTGAAAATAGAGTTTTAGACTCTGAAGAAATCCCGCTCTGCTTCCCGATGCAGACAGCCATAAAGTTAACCCGGTCGCCAGCATCGCCAGGGCGATGTAAAGATGAAGTATTCGGTATAGGGGCCTGCGGACGAAAAGGGGCCACCAGACCAGCACCGTGATTTTGGCAAGTGCTGACAGTGCCAGCGCGCTGGCATAGCAGGTATGACGGCCAAGATGGAGGCAGCTCAGTGCAACGATCAGAAAATTTACCATGAAGTGTTCGGTGTGAAGGTTCCCGAACAGCTCCACGATGACGAGCGGATTGCCGTAATAGAGCAATGCATGATTCCGGCTGAGCCCAAACCGCGGTAGCAAATAAAATAAAGCTGCTATGCCGGAAAGATCGCCTAGCATGTAGATGAGTTTCATGAAACACTGAAACAGCCAAAGGTCATCTCGAGACAGCCAGACAGCGATTCTGAAAACAAATTGACTGATTGCCGGATATACGCTATGGTAATCCGGGGAGTTTAGCAAGGGAAAGTTGCGGGCGAGTGCTGTTGCAAAAGGACTTTGGGAATATACGTCCAACAATTCTCTGGGTGTCCAGGCATAAACGTCAATCTGATGAAGACCAAGCCACCCATCCCACCAATAGCGGTAATAATCGTCGGAAAGTCCGGGTTCCGCCCAGATTAAACATAGCCTTACAGCGGCAAGGGCAATAAACGCAGACGTTACCGGCTTTTTTAGAAACAAGGCACGCCAAAGCAGTCCACCGAAAGCGCCAAATGCAAGGGTTTGTCCGATTATGATTCCGGCAAACTCATCCCGCTTCCCCAAAAAGCCTATCATCGCCAGAGAGGCCGTGTAAATCAACAACAGAACTATGTAAGACCATTGGCGTGAAGCAAGTTTAGCCATCTGTCTGACTGAGAAAAAATGGGGCAACCCGGGACGCATCAGGGCTGCAAATGGTTAGGATTCCGCATGGAACCGCAGGAAGGGGGCCCTGTCATTTGACGCTCAAATGGCGAACGGAGTAAAAGAGATTGAGTCCGAAGCCAGTCATGAGCAGGATATGAAACAGCAGAAAGGAATAGTATTCTACGTAAATGCCGAAGCCAATGGCAACGGCAAAATAAATGCACACCAGCAGTTCAAGCAAATTCCTGGTACTGATGTTGCGAATCCGGTACGCATTTGAGAGCAACTCATGGCGCAGGCCCGTCAGATTAAACTTGGGTGTCCGGACAAAAGTGGACTTTCGCCCCAAATAACCGTCGATGACGGCTGCGCTGTTGTGAAGACTGAACCCCATCGAAAGCGCCATAAAGAGCGGAAAAAGCAGAAGGAAACGCAAAAAACGGTAAGGTACCTGCTTGCGCTTCCAGCACATCATATTATTTGCTTCATAAAAGACGGACATGACGGCGAGGGTTCCCAGGAGGCAGAAACCGAGGAAGGTCGCTTTGAGTTGGAGGTCCTCCATAGCCCAGAGCACAGGGACGCTCAACAGGGCAACGCCAAAGATGACCAAAAAGATGCTGCTGCCAAGGAGATGCATGACGGCATGAAATTTCGTTGCCAGCGGCAATTTAGCGCGAAGGATGATGGGGAGCAGTTTTCGGGAATTTTCAGCTCCACCCTTCATCCACCTGAATTGTTGGGATTTCAATCCGTGAATTTCAGCAGGCAGCTCAGCAGGACAGACAATGTCCTCTACGTAATGAATTTTCCATCCCCGGAGTTGTGCCCGGTAACTGAGGTCCAGGTCTTCAGTCAGCGTATCGGATTGCCAACCTCCTGCATCTTCAATGCAGGTTTTGCGCCAAATGCCCGCGGTTCCGTTGAACTGCAGGAAATGGCCGGATGAAAAACGTCCCGCCTGCTCCACAGTAAAATGCACGTTGAGCTGAAATGCCTGCAGTTTGGTCAACAGAGAATAATCTTCGTTGATATGCTCCCAACGCGTTTGCACCACACCGGTTTTTGGGGTGGAGAAATGCGGTAGCGCCGTTTTTAAGAAATCGGGATTTGGTAAGAAATCTGCATCAAAGATTGCGATGAACTCGCCGCGGCATACGGCGGTACCTTCGCGCAGTGCTCCTGCTTTATAGCCTTTGCGGTCTGTACGGTGGAGATGTACGATGTCTATACCCTGTTCCCGGTAAAAGCTAACCTTGCGGGCAGCGCATTCCACCGTCTCATCCGTTGAGTCGTCTAATACCTGAATCTCGAGTTTGTCTCGGGGATAATCCATCCGGCAGATATTGTCGATCAACCGGTCCACGACGTAGACTTCATTGAAGATCGGCAACTGGATGGTCACCACGGGATAGTGGTCACCTTCTCCCAAGGCCGGATAAACCGCCTTTTGGGTCTTATACTTCCGGTAGGCCTGTAATAGCCGGAGTTGGATCAGAGCGAACGCGGTAATGTAAACCAGGCTTCCCGTGTAGAGGGCAATGAGAACGATTTGAAACGTTTGCATACGGGAAACAAAAATAGCCCTAGGGATTGAGGTGCGTTGCTTTGTGCCCTGCTTTTTTTAACACTATTTTAACCTTTAACATAAGATTTGAAGATCGTATAAAGAATCTTTGAACCTGCACCCATTGCTCCGCTCAAAGTACCCGAAACTTTAGATTTTCCGACCCTTTTTCGATAGCGTACGGGAAGCTCCCCAACGCGCATTTTTAGCTTTGCCGCCTTGACTTGCATCTCCACGGTCCAACCAAAATCGGGATCGGTCATGTTCAGTTGAAGCAGACGGTCGTAGCGGATGACGCGAAAGGGGCCGAGGTCTGTATAGCGGTATCCAAAAAGCCATCGGATCAGTAGGGTGGAAAGGGCATTCCCAAAGCGCTGAACTGGGGTGAGCGAACCGGGGTCGGCGTTTCCCAAAACGCGGGAACCCACCACCAGGTCCAGGTGCTTGCTTTCCAGGTGGTCGAGTAAAAGGATCAATTCTGCCGGGTCATCAGAAAAATCTGCATCCAGGAAAGCAACGACATTGGGTAAACTGTCGTTGCGCGCAACTGCATCCAGCGCCTTAAGGCAGGCTGACCCATAGCCGCGTCGCGGCTCGCATACCACAATGGCACCATGGGATGAGGCCACGTCAGCCGTGCGGTCCGAACTCCCGTTGTCGCACACGTAAACATTTCGGATGAGGTGACGGGGGAGGGCCTCAAGTACCAAACCGATGGAGCCCTGTTCGTTTAGAGCGGGAATGATGACGTCGACTGTCATCCGCCGGAATGGTAGGAGCTTACAAGTTTAGCTTAGAGCGCCTTTAGCCCTTTTGCCAGATAGGTTAGGGTAAAGGGCAGGCCTACCCAGAACCAGGCAGGATAACAGTTCAGCATAAAGACGGTAAACCCAAGCGCAATTGCAAAAAACAGCCAATCGCTTTTTCCTGAGCGGGATTCGTGCAGTTCGGTCATTGAATGCAGATTTTCCACAAATGTAGTATTATTTAGGGATCGGTGCGGTCCGCTTTAACAGGGATATCTTAGGGGCACCACTTAATAACCCACTCTTGCGCCAGCCAGCCCGTACAGGCTCACCCACTCAATGAATTTAGCTTCACAATACTTCGTTGCGGTTCAGTCAGTTATTGCTCCACATAGCTTCCTTCACCGCGCCTCGTCTTGTTTTGCTTGGGGGCTGCCTCTCTCCACTCCCTCTTGCGCCAGCCAGCCCGCACTGGCTTGCGCGCGAAATGAATTTAGCTTCACAATACTTCGTTGCGGTTCAGTCAGTTATAGCTCCATATAGCTTCCTTCACCGCGCCTCGTCTTGTTTTGCTTTTGGGCTGCCTCTCTCCACTCCCTCTTGCGCCAGCCAGCCCGCACTGGCTTGCGCGCGAAATGAATTTAGCTTCACAATACTTCGTTGCGGTTCAGTCAGTTATAGCTCCACATAGCTTCCTTCACCGCGCCTCGTCTTGTTTTGCTTAGGGGCTGCCTCTCTCCACTCCCTCTTGCGCCAGCCAGCCCGCTTATGCTTACGCACGAAATGAATTTAGCTTCACAATCCTTCGTTGCAGCTCAGTCAGTTATTGCTCCACATAGCTTCCTTCGCTGCGCCTCGTCTTGTTT
>JABARE010000007.1 GCA_019187365.1 Saprospiraceae bacterium
TTTTTATGCTATGAAGTTGTTTTGGAAAAAGCTTTAAGTAAGAGCCTAGGTGATCATAGGTTTTGTTGGGGTGGTTGGTTAAACAATGTCGAAATGTACTAAACAGCATGAAGTTTTTACCCCCCCCCCGGAGATTTAGCAAATAATTAACACTTGATAATTCTTTATCATTCTGATAGCATTCTAAACCGATCTATTTAACCGCGCAAATCAACCCATCAAATGGCTTCAGAGATGAGAATTGGAGTTTTTACCTTTTTCAATTGGGAAGTATTGATTGCCTTTTTTGTGGACTTCAATAGATTGAATCTTAGAAAGTGACCTTACTCAATTCCACCGACGTATCAAATTAAAGGGCACCTCGAATAACCCGGTTTTGATGCCAGAATGAAAGGGGCTGCCTCTCTTCACTCCCTGTTGATGCCAGAATGAAAAGGGATGCCTCTCTCTACTCCCTGTTGATGCCAGAATGAAGTTAGGGAAACAAGACGAGGCGCGGTGAAGGAAGCTATGTGGAGCAATACCTGACTGAACCGCAACGAAGGATTGTGATGCTAAATTCATTGAGTGGGTGAGCCTGTGCGGGCTGGCTGGCGCAAGAGGGAGTAGAGAGAGGCAGCCCAAAAGGGAAACAAGACGAGGCGCAGCGAAGGAAGCTATGTGGAACGATAACTGACTGAGCTGCAACGAAGGATTGTGAAGCTAAATTCATTGAGTGGGTGAGCCTGTGCAGTCTGGCTGGCGCAATAGTGGGTTATTCGAGGTGTCCTAAATGATTAACCCCTCGCGATCTATTGTTTGAGTTTAACAATAGCTCTCCGCTCAAGGATTTTAATGGACTCTACAAGTACGCCTGATTGCTGATTTCATGATATTCATGCATTGCTATTCAGGCATTCCCTTAGAAGAACTAGGATTAATATGGAATGATATGCATGACTGCTTTATTTCCTTTGCAATCCGCTTCCTAGATAAGTTCAAGCAATATTTTTAGATCGGTGTCTGCACTTTAGGGAAAGCGCCATAATCAGATTACTTCATAGGGCCAAACCTTCCCTTTTCGATAACATTTGCATAATAACTCCATTCTTCACCTGAAGCACCGCTACCCCTGCACCACGCAAACTAACATACGTTATTATAACGAACGTACGTTATTATTGAGGACGGATCGCCACCAACTGAACGGAGGACCTTCTTCCCCCGGTGAAAACGGAGAACTGGTATATCCCGGCGGGGAGACCCCCCAGACTCAAGCTGGTTTGAGAATGGGGTACCTCGCGCCCGGCGCCGCTAAGCCATGTGCGGCCGGTGGTCAGGTCGCGGAGTTCCCAGCGCAGGGGACCCTGGAGTTTGCTGTGCGTCCAATCGATCAGCAGATGATCCCCGGCCGGGTTGGGAAAAGCCCGCACCGGGTGGTCACCGCGCTGGTCAGCGGCCCCGGTGAGCCCGTCCCAACCGGCAATGCGCGCCATCAGCACCCAAAAGGCCTTGGCAACGCGGATGCCTCCGGCTGAAATGCTTCCCAGGTGGCCTCCTTCGGTTTCCGTAGTGTATTGAGGACAGATGGCCGGGACAGACAGTCCGTCGTCGGGGTGTTGCTCGTCCAGGTAGTCCACTCCGTCGCGGTTGTCGTAGCAGGGTTTCCCGGCCGGGTCGTGCGACAGGATGTCGGCTACGTCGAACAACACGACCCCGTTGTTGCGGGCGTATTCCCGCATCTGAGCGTTGAACTTTTCCGATTCGGGCGTGCCGATTCCGCGGGCCAGCGAAGTTGTCCACCAAACGATCGTCTTCCCGGCATGGCGGGCGGCGAAATCCGCGTACACTTTTGCGTGGTTGCGACCGGGTTTACTGCCAAAAAAGCCATTTACCGTATCGGCAATGCGCGATCCCGGTGTCACCGCCAGATAGGAGAACTGGCATCCCGCCACGTCGAGCGTATCCATCATGGGCTCGGCAAAATCGGCAAAGCACTGCACGTCTTCCGAACAGTTGTTAGGCCAGAAAACATAAGTCCACCGGGAGCGGTCCCATACGCCGTTCCAGTAAACTTCGGAGGGGTCGACCGCATAAGCGGAATCGCGGTGCTGGTAGCGCTTGCAATAGCTGGGAGCGGTGCTCCACGGACTGGCCAGGCAGTCGAGTGAAGACGATATGTTGGCACCCACGGAGCGGTCCATAAACAGCATCCGGAGCTGTGCGGCGCGCTCCTTGTATTCCGTCGGGATGCGGTCGAAGTCAGCAACCGTGTTCCGATCGATCACCAGACCCTGCGCCGTCAGGCCAACACCACATAACGCGAGTATGGTTGCCATCAGGCATGCCCTTATGCCCGGGATACCCGCTGCAAGGGAAACGAAGTGCGTCGAGGTGCGGTGTTCATCTGCATTGGGAGCAAACGAACAGAGGGCTTTTTCCTTCTCCGGAGAAATTTTCAGATCTGGACTGTGCATGGCGTTGAAACGTGTTTTAATTTCCGACCCGGCGTTTGCAAATATAACGTTTCCGAAGTGCTTATTTTCCCGGAACAAAAGCCGGGCTGACCCTGGGAATGAACACACAGCAAATCGCACGTCGTGTTTGCGACCGGCTTATGCGCCGCCCACAGTCATTATCGCGGATCACACCAGAGACTGGTACAGCGATTCGTATTGAGGCAGTATGCGGTCGAGGGAAAATGCATGTGCGCGATCCAGTGCGGCTCTCCGGAAGTCCGCCAGACGCCTGTCGTCGGAAAGCAACCAGCAGGCCTTTTCTGCCATTCCGGTGACGTCGCCAACGGGCAGGGTGTAACCGCATTGTCCATCCAAGATGACCTCGCGCAGACCTCCGGCATCGGAAGCGATCACGGGAACCTCGCAAGCCATGGCCTCGAGCGCAACCAATCCAAAGCTTTCCTGTTCCGAGGGCAGCAAAAAGAGATCCGCCAGCGAGAGCAATTCTTCGACGGTATCCTGTTTTCCGAGAAATTTGACGGAAGAGCAGATGCCCCATTCTCGGCACAGGTTTTCCAGGCGGGGGCGCTCCGGCCCGTCGCCAACCAACAGCAATTTTACCGGAAACTGCTGCTGAACCCTTCTGAAAACGGAAAGTACGTCGTCAATGCGCTTGACCTTCCGGAAGTTTGAAACGTGGATCAGGATGCGCTCTCCGTCCTCGGCCATTTGCTTCCGCAACTCGGGATTTTCGCGTTTGTCAAATCGCCGGAAGTCGATGAAATTGGGAATGACGTGGATGTCCTTTTCCATGGCGAAAGTGGTCAGGGTTTGCTGACGCAAGGACGCGGAAACGGCCGTAACCGCATCCGACTGATTGATGCTGAACTCGACCACGGGAAAGTAGGAGCGATCCGCACCGATGAGGGTAATGTCGGTACCGTGGAGGGTCGTCACAAAGGGCAAATGCACGCTCTTTGTGCGCAGGATCTCCCTGCTCAGATAACCAATGGTCGCATGGGGAAGGGCGTAATGTACGTGCAGGATGTCGAGTTTCTCAAACAAGGCTACGTCGACAATTTTGCTGGCGAGCGCCGTATCCATTGGCGGAAATTCAAAGAGCGGGTATTCCATCGGGGCCACTTCGTGGTAAAAGACCCCTGGCAGGTAATGCGCAAGGCGGGCAGGCCGACGGTAATTGATGAAGTGCACGCGGTGCCCTTTCTCCGCCAGCGCCATTCCCAACTCGGTGGCGACCACGCCACTGCCTCCGTACGTCGGATAGCAAACGATGCCGATGTTCATGACTCGCTCCATGGCGCAAAATAAACAATCCATTGCGCCGAATGTTATACCCTGCGGTTCTTTATCCGTACACTGTCTTGGCCATATATTCCATAGCGGACCTCGAAATGCTGACCGGCATCAAAGCCCATACCATCCGGATATGGGAAAAGCGCTATGCCTTGATCACCCCCAAGCGCACCCACACGAACATCCGCTACTATACCGACGACGACCTCCGCAGACTCGCCAACATTGCCTTGCTCAACCAGCAGGGGGTTAAGATCTCGCTGCTCTCGGGCATGCCCGCCCAGGAGATTGAATCTCGCGTTGCCGACATCAATTCGGTAGAGGTCTTCAACCGCGATGCCCTGGATGCCCTGACCCTTTCCATCCTGCAGCTGAACGACAAGAATTTTACCCACCTTGTCAATACAAACATCAACCAACTGGGATTTGACCAGACGCTCGAGCAAATTCTCATGCCTCTCCTCGACAAGCTCAACGCCATGTGGCTCACCGGGAGTTTTAAAAAAGTGCACGAGGAGTTTGTGAGTCGCATCATCAAAAAGAAGATCATTCAGGAACTGCGCAAATTCGAAACCCAGGAAGTCGCCGGCGATGCAAGTTTTCTGCTCTTTCAGCCGCATGAAGAGAAGCAGGAACTGAACCAGCTTTTTGTTGAACTTTTTATTCGCAAAAATCATTTGAAGGTCATCGACCTGGGAGGAGATCTCCTGGTCAGCGACCTGCTCGATGCCATCCAGATCGCCAGGCCCAAATTTCTGTTTACCATCGCCCACGAAAAATCTTCAGTAGACTATATCTCTGACCTCGTCAGTGCACTGGGTGAACTCAACGACCCGCCCATTCTCCTGCTCACTGGATATTGTGCAAATCAATTTGCGGATCAGACGCGCTTTGTACGTGTTACAGAAGGCTTTGAAGACCTCGAAAAATTCATCCAGGCGGTTCGCGAAATGAACGGCGCTGCCGGAAAGGCCTG
The DNA here is from genome assembly GCA_019187365.1 of Saprospiraceae bacterium. Classification (GTDB taxonomy): domain Bacteria; phylum Bacteroidota; class Bacteroidia; order Chitinophagales; family Saprospiraceae; genus Vicinibacter. The sequence continues at coordinate 4,729 of JABARE010000007.1, forward strand.
AGGGGCATAGCGACCTTTTCCATCGTACTCCACTCCCGTTTTTTTTAGGAATTTATACCCGCAAGCATTGATGAGTTCATTGCAGGAACCGCTTCCATGGTGTAGGTATTTTTGATCAGCTACATCCCACCTCAGCAATACCTGCCTGTGGCCAGGTACTGTTGCACGTAATCGCGCACCGCATCGCCAAATTCCCACATCGGTTTGCTGTAGCCCGTGTGGCGAAGTTTCTGCATATTGGCGCAGGTATAATTCTGGTAGGTTTTCAACAAGTCGCCGGGCATATCGATGAACTCGATGTCCGGAACGAGGCTGAGCGCTTCGAACACTGAATTCGCAAGTGCAATAAAAGTATGCGCCTGGCCCGTACCCAGATTGTAAATGCCGTTCGGACGGCTGTTGCTGAAAAAATCGAAGAGCACATCCACAACGTCAGGCACGTAAATGAAATCGCGCTGTTGCCCTCCATTGTGAATCAAAGGATCGTTGGAGCGGAACAATTTCATTTTACCCGTCTGCCGGATCTGGTGGAATGCATGGAAGATCACCGAAGCCATGCGCCCCTTGTGGTACTCGTTGGGACCAAAGACGTTGAAAAATTTAAATCCGGCCCAACGGGGCGGTGCATCTGTCTGTTCGAGTACCCAGCAGTCCATGTTCTGTTTTGACCACCCGTAGGCATTCAGCGGCTGCAATTGTGGAATGAGCGCGTGGTCGTCGCTATACCCCAGCTTTCCGTCGCCATAAGTTGCGGCACTGGAAGCGTAGATCAGGGGTATTCCGCCCCGGGTGCAAAGGCTCCAGATGATCTTTGAGTAGCCGTGATTCAATTCAACGAACACTTGTTCGTCCCGTTCCGTGGTATCGGTGCGGGCGCCAATGTGAAACACGCATCGCACGTCCTTCAGGTGAGATGCCAGCCAGTCTGGAAACAATTTGCGGTCGAGGTAAGTGCGATAGCCTTTGTTGGTCAGGTTGGGCGCTGCGCTTTTTTCCGGAGCGTCCACCAGGATGAGGTCCTCGTATCCGCTGCGGTTGAGTCGCTCCACCAGGCACGATCCGATAAAGCCCGCTGCCCCGGTTACGGCGATCATGCGTCCTGCAAATAGCTTTCCATTGGCGGGCAGGTGCAAACCAGATTGCGATCGCCATGTGCATTGTTGACCCTGCTTACAGATGGCCAGAATTTAGTTCCCTGCCGCAGGTAAGGAAGCGGGAAGGCCGCCTTTTCCCTTCCGTAGGGCAGTTCGTAATGGTCAGAGCAGACCACGGCAGCCGTATGGGGGGCGTTGCAGAGTACGTTTTGGTCGTGGGGGTATTCACCTCGGGCAATTTCCTGGATCTCTTCGTAAATGCTCAGCAGGGCGTCGCAAAAACGGTCGAGTTCTGCGAGGTCTTCCGATTCTGTGGGCTCGATCATGATGGTCCCGGCAACGGGGAACGACAGGGTAGGTGCGTGAAATCCGTAATCCATCAATCGCTTGGCCACGTCTTCTGCGCTGACGCCGGCATCTTTGAAGGGGCGCAGGTCGATGATGAGTTCGTGCGCCACGCGCCCAAGGGCTCCGGTGTACAGTACCTTGTAATGGGAGGAAAGCCTGCTGGCGATGTAGTTTGCGTTGAGGATGGCGTATTCGGTCGCGCTGAGCAGTCCTTCGGGCCCGAGCATGCGGATGTATGCGTGGGAAATGATCAGTATGCTTGCGCTGCCAAAAGCAGCGCTCGAAACGGACGGAACGGGTTTGCCGTCACTTCCCTGGATATAGGGGTGCGAGGGCAAAAAGGGTTTCAGCTTTTCGTTGACGCAGATCGGACCAACACCCGGTCCACCTCCCCCGTGAGGTATGGCAAAGGTCTTGTGCAGGTTGAGGTGGCATACGTCGGCACCGATGATCGCAGGGCTGGTGACTCCCACCTGGGCATTCATGTTCGCTCCGTCCATGTAAACCATGCCTCCGTTCCGGTGGACGATGTCGCAGATCTCGCGAATGGCCGTTTCGAAAACGCCGTGGGTCGACGGGTAAGTGACCATAAGGCAGGCAAGTTCGTCCCGATGGGCTTCTGCCTTTTCGCGCAGCGCATCGACGATGATGTTGCCGTGGTCGTCGCAAGGGGTCACCACGACTTCGTAACCGGCAACAACGGCGCTGGCTGGGTTGGTGCCATGTGCCGAAGAGGGGATCAGTGCAATTTTGCGCCGGTGGTCACCCCTGGCTTCGTGGTAGGCGCGAATGGTCAGCAGCCCGGCAAATTCACCCTGGGCTCCCGAATTGGGTTGCAGGGAACAGGCAGCAAATCCGGTAATGGTACACAGGTACTGCTCAAGTTCAGAAATGAGTTGCCGGTATCCGGCAGCCTGGTCCTGCGGTACAAAGGGATGCAAATTGGCAAATGCTGGCCAGCTCACCGGGATCATTTCCGTGGCAGCGTTGAGTTTCATGGTGCACGAGCCCAGGGAGATCATGGAATGTACCAGCGACAGGTCTTTGTTTTCCAGCCGCTTGATGTAGCGCATCATCGCAGATTCGGTATGGTAGCTGTTGAAGATGGCATGGGTCATGAACTCCGAACTGCGAACCAGGGCAGAGGGAATGGACGGCTGAACCGGTTTTGAGAGGTGGAAGGGTTTCCCTTCTGAAAACACGGCGCAGATTTCCGACAAATCCTGGATGCCATGGGTTTCGTCGATGCTGATCCGTACGCAGGAATCTGCATACCAGAAGTTTATGCCCGCCGCTTCAGCACGGCTTCTCAGGGCCTTTAGGGCGCCGTCACCGAGTTTAACGGAAAGGGTGTCGAAGTAGGCCTGGTTTTCGAGTTTGAAACCCAGTCCGGTCAGCGCTTGTGCAAGGGATCCCGCCAGGCTGTGAATCCTTTTGGCAATGGCCTTCAGGCCAATGGGGCCGTGGTAAACGCCGTACATGGAGGCCATAATGGCCAGCAATGCCTGAGCTGTGCAGATGTTGGAGGTGGCCTTCTCGCGACGAATGTGCTGCTCGCGTGTCTGCAGCGCCATGCGCAGGGCGTTATGTCCGTGGGCATCTATGGAGACGCCGATGATCCTGCCTGGGATGCTGCGCTTATACTCTTCCCTGGTGGCAAAGAAGGCAGCGTGTGGCCCGCCGAATCCCATGGGAACGCCAAATCGCTGGCTGTTGCCAAAAGCAACGTCAGCCCCCAGCTCGCCGGGACTTTTCAGCAGACAAAGGGCCATGAGGTCCGTCGCCATGGCGACCAGGGCTCCTGACTGGTGCGTGCGATCGATGAAGCTTGCCAGCTCCCGGATGGAGCCGGTTTTGTCGGGATATTGCAAAAGGACTCCAAAACAGTTGGCGGGGAGTGGGTCGGTTTCCCAGTCACCCACGGCGATTTCGATGCCCGCGGGCCAGGCCCTTGAATGAAGAACGGCAAGGGTTTGGTCATAGACACCCCGGTCCACAAAAAAGACATTGGGCGAACTTTCCCGGGTTTTGCCGGCCTTTTGATGGTAAAACATCAGCATGGCTTCTGCCGCGGCCGTTCCCTCGTCGAGCAGCGAGGCGTTCGCTATCGGCAAGCCGGTCAGGTCGGCCACCATGGTCTGAAAATTGAGCAGCGCCTCCAGGCGCCCCTGGGATATCTCGGCCTGGTAAGGCGTATATTGGGTATACCACCCGGGATTTTGAAAGACGTTTCGCAATATGGGAGAAGGCGTCACCGTGCCGAAGTAGCCCTGTCCGATGAAATTGCGAAAAAGCTCGTTTTTGGCAGCGTAGCCCTCGAGCATGCGCAGGTATTCATACTCGGGTAATGCAGGAGGAAGGTCGAGCGGACCATCCATGCGGATGTCGTCAGGAATGGTCTGGCCGATGAGCTCATCCAGGCTGCCGACTCCGGTGGCTTTGAGCAGGATGCTGCGATCGGGGCCGAGGGTGCCTATATGGCGGGATACAAACTGGTCGTGTCTTGGAAACATGGTCAAATTTTAAATCAGGCTGCAAAAATAGGGTTTCGCCCGGCAGAAAATGCAGTCGGCTGCCCAAAGTTGAAGGCCGGGAATCACTTTTCACAAAGAGGATTGCAGCCCTCCGGCCAGGGGCGTATGTTCCTCCGGGAGGCAATCCCCCCCCCCCTTTGCGGCAGGCGTCCGCATTATACTTACGAACGTTTGTTTGTTTCATGGATCAGAGATCCTTGTTCCGGAAGATCCGCAGGGACAAGATCAGCGGAAGGAGCGTCCAAAGGAAGAGGATGCCACCCGTATAGAGCATTCCCCGGAAACTCCCGAAAAACTCTTTGAAAAGAGCACCGGTATAGCCCATCAGCGCGCTGACGTCCATTCGAAGCATCATCGATACCCTGGTAAGGTCAATGGGATTGAGAGCGGTCAGCAACAGGGTCAATCGCTCGAGGGGGTAATCGGAGAAGGTAAAAAGGATCATCAGTACGATGCCGTCGTAAACCAGCGCAAAGTAAAACCACAGCAACAGCACGATGCCTATTCCGCGTGCCTTGTCGCGTGCGAGTACGGCAGCACAAAAGGCAATGGCAGTGCAGGCAAAGGTCAGCAGGGTACCGGTAAGCAAAAAGTTGAATGCCAGCATGTCCTGAAAATGCAACAGCACCGGGATGCCCAGGCCCAGAATAAAAGCCAGAACCAGGGACAGGGCACAGGCGAAGAATTCGCTGAGAAATACCTGCCGCCTCCCAAGGGGCTGCGCCAGCAGCATCTCGATGAATTCGTAGGAATTGTAGTAGTGGATCGTCGAAAAGATCATGCTGATCAGCGGAATGACGATCAGCTCGATGTTGAGCAGGCTCAACAGGGCTTTATCGGGGTTTTCTTCCAGGTTGAACAGCAACAGGGCGGCCAGCAACTGGAAGCCTGCATACAATACGATGACCTTATTGCGGATGATGTCGGAAAATATGTACCGTGTCAGCGTCCACATGGCGGTCATCTGTTACTTTGTTGCATAATGCTGGCGATGGCTTTTCCGAATTTCTGTTCTCCGGTGAAGCTGCGCAATTCCTCCATGCTGGCCTGGTAGTGAACGCGCCCATCCTGAAGATACAGAATGTGGGTAGTCAGGTCGTCGAGGTCGCTCAGGATGTGAGAGGTGATGACCACCAGCCGCTGATGTTCCCGTATTTTCCGGATCTTTTCCTTGAGGATTTCGGAAGACAGCGGATCGAGTCCTGCCGTGGGTTCGTCGAGGATGTAGATCTTGGGATCAAATAAAAAGGCAACCGCAGCGCTGACTTTCTGGCGGGTACCTCCCGACAGGGTACGCATGGGCTGGTCGAAGATTCGCTCGAGGCGGTAATGGGCGATGAGTTCGTCGTCGGTTTGCCCACCCTGTTTTGCACGGAGTGACCGGAGCAGGTCGAAGAGTTGGCCAACTTTCATGTGGTCGGGATAGCGACCGATCTGAGGCATGTATCCGATGGCGGACCGGTATTGAAAATCCTCGCCAATGGCCCGGCCATTGATGTGAATTTCTCCGCCATCCGGCCGCACCAGACCGAGAATGCATTTGATGAGGGTGGTCTTTCCGGAGCCGTTCGGCCCGATGAGTGAAACGACCTGGTTCTCATTCATGCTGAGGTCTACCTGCTGGAGGGCCCGGATGCGCTTGAAGCTCTTGGTGAGTGCACGCGTTTCGATCATACGCGCACGGGTTTCATCAGTGGCTGCTTGTCGATCAGCAATTCCGGTGTAATGCTCGGAATGGCCTTTTCCGCTTTGTCGAGAAAAGAGATGAGTATGCTGCGCAGCAGGATCAGGGTAAAGGGATTGCGCTCAACGACCATGGAGTACATGCTTACGGGACGGTAGGGCACGTCGCCCATGCCGTCGCGGGTGCGGTCGTAGCCGTCGTATTTGTCCCAGTAGTTGCGGTCAAATTCGTTGAGCACGAGGGTGCCGTTGGTGGCGATGTCGAAGGTGTTGCCAGAAAAATTGTTGAGGCTGATGCGGTTGTCGTTGCAGCTTGCCTGAACGCGCATGGCCCATCCGTTTTTGGAAAAGGAATTCCAGAGTATTTGCATGCGGCTGGATCCCTCCATGAAGATGCCGACGGTGTTGTGCACAAAATAATTTTGCCCGATGTAGCTGTCCGTTATGTCTTTGAGCAACAATCCGTATGCTGCGTTCCCCCAGTTGTGCAAAAATTCATTTTGCTCCATGGTAACCTTGCGCGAGTACATGACGGCCACACCGGCTCCATTTTCGATGAAGCGGTTGCCCTCGTAGCGATCGTCGTTGGAAAACATGAAATGCAAGCCATAGCGCAGATTGCCCCGGCTGGTATTGCATCGGATCCGGGAGTCTGAGACAAATTCAAAATAGATTCCGTCTCGATGTCCTGAAATGTCGTTCTCCTCGATGAGGGCGTTTTTGCATTTCCAAAGGTGGATTCCATTTCCTGTATTGTGTTCGCTGCGCGGAACCCCTTCGATGGTGTTGTTGCGAACGACGATGTCGCTGGCGTTTGCAAGATGGATGGCAAAATGACTGCGGGCGATCTGATTGTCTTCTATGTGTACGCCGGTAATGTCGATGCACTTAATGGCGGCAAGATCGTTCATCGCGGAAATTCCGCTGTTCTCAAACCGGAATCCCATAACGGTGATGTTCTTTCCGCTTAGGGTGAGGATGTCGCGGGCGTTTTCGCCGTCGAGCAGGGGACGGTCAATTCCAATTAAGGTAAGAGGCTTATCAATCAACAATTTTCCTTCGCGGTAGGTTCCCCCCATGACGATTACCGTGTCGCCGGCTGCGGCAAGTTGAAGGGCCCCTGCAATGGTAGCGTGGCCATGCGCACCACCCACGATGAGCTGGACTGCACTCAGCGGGAAGGACGTAGCCAGCAACGCCAGTATAAAAAGGCTCTTTGCAGCATTCTGCACCGCTCAATCGATGTTTTGGTAAACGTAATCCCAGCCAACGATCTGACGACCATTTCCCTGTGCAGAGAAATCCTGTGCAATGGCTTGCGTTGAGAATGCCGCCGTGTTGAAGTTCATCGGACTCCTGACATCCTGTCCAACGACAAAATGGGCTTTGCCAACGTCGATCAGGACATTCTGCTGGCTGAAATCGGCTACGAGAACGTGAGCCATTTTGCGGTTGTCAAATTCTCCCGACTTCATCATGCGCACCATACAGCCAACGTCGTCGAATTTATAGACCTTGCCCTTTTCAGTGACGAGCTCAGCGCCAAAACGCAGGTCAACGATGCCCATTTTGCACATATGGCAAACATCTGTGCCGGGTATAAACGGTTCCGGCTTGGCCTTGCAGGATGCCGTAATCACAAAGAGGGCGGCGAGGGCGGCCAAAGGTGCGGCATTCGATTTGCGAGGACGGTGGCGGTTCCATTCGTAAATCCATACGAAGGCCATTACGGCAGCAGCGATCAAAACGATCCATCCTCCAACATCGGGTTGGGAATAGGCATCGAAATTGAGCAGCCTCTTGTGTCCGATGAGTGGTGGTTGGTACGACAATCCGGGGACTTTAATGGCGGCTGTTGGGTCGAGGTTGTGGCCATACTCGTAGGCCCACCGGTAAAAATCAAACATGCTGAACACCCCACCAAAAGCGGTGAACACCAGATACCAGAACAGGATGGCGAGTCTGCCAAACCATGCTACCAGCAATCCCAGCAGAATGTAAAAACCAACGATGTAAACCAGAAAAGCAAATTCCGGAAACATGTCAACCGTAATTTCCTTCATGCCGATGTAGTGATTTAGTCCATTGATGATCTCCACATCACCAGTGATGGTGTACAACCAGATGTTCATCGTAAGGCCTTCCGGATATTGGGGTGCAAACAGGTCGATGCGCCAAACGGGAACAAAAAATGTTACGATCAGCAGCAGGGAGGCAAAAAATACAATCCAGCGGGAAGTTTGGCTCAATTTTGTTTTTCCCATGAGAGGTGATTTTAGACAGCGGCCGGATGATGTAGGGAACCGAATCCAAACCGGTCAGTTATTAAATGAAATCGGTGCAAAAATGTTTCGCAGAATCGGAATTTTTCTAATGGGCACTTCTAAAAACTCCATTTTGATGCCAGAATGAATTTAGCAAAACAAGACGAGGCACGGTGAAGGAAGCTATGTGGAGCAATACCTGACTGAACCGCAACGAAGTATTGTGAAGCTAAATTCATTGAGCGCTTGAATCTGTGCGGGCTGGCTGGCGCAATAGGGGGTTTTTAGAAGTCACCTAAAACAAAGGGGCGCAGTCCGGAAGGCCACGCCCCTCAAATCAAATCAAAAGTTCATGAACGCTCAGTATTGCATTTTGCTGAGGCGCCGATCATTTTGCGGGTGGCAGCAAAACGGCATCGATCACGTAAATCAGTCCGTTTGAAGCGGGAACCGCTGCAAGGACGTTTGCTGAGTTGTTGACCATCATCTTGCCGTCTTTTACCTGCAGGGTGATGTTGTCGCCATTGGCCATGCCCAGCGATTGCCCGTCGCGGATCATATTTTCTTTGTACACGGCAAGCGCCACGTGATACTCGAGAATATTGCGAAGCGCATCTTTCTGATCGGCCTTCATCAGATTGTCCACCGTACCGGCGGGCAATTTGTCAAAAGCGGCATTGGTCGGAGCAAATACCGTAAAGGGTCCGGCGTTTGCAAGCGCGTGTACGTATTCAGCCTGCTGAAGGGCTTTTACCAGCGTGGAATGGTCTGCTGAACCTACAGCGACCTTGACGATGTCTTTTTGCGATTCATCGTCCTGGACGCCTGCTTGCCCGAGGTCGGTTGTGCCGGCTTCAGCTGCTTCCGGCGTTTCGGCATTTGCAACCTTATCGCCACCTCCGCAGGAAGCGAAGGTCAGCAAGGCGATCCATATCATGGAGAGCACAATGCGATGTTTCATATACTTTTCGATTTTGTTATGAAGAAATTAAAAACCCTTATTGCTGATCGCCCGTACTGAAGATCAGCGGAACATTTGATCCGGACGGGCTCACCCGGACGTAGCCCTGCATCTCCTGGTGGAGGGCCGAACAAAAGTCGGTGCAATACATCGGAAAGACCCCAACGCGATCCGGCTTCCATAGCAGGGTTTGCGTTTCGCCGGGCATGATGAGCAATTCGGCATTGTTCGCTCCTTTTACGGCAAATCCATGGGGAACATCCCAGTCCTGCTCGAGGTTGGTCACGTGGAAATACACCTGATCTCCCACTTTGATGCCTTCGATGTTGTCAGGCACAATGTGAGAACGGATCGAAGTCATGTAAACGTGAACCTCGTTGCCCTTGCGCTCAACCTTTGCCTCCTTTTCGCCAAGTGCTGCGTAGGGATTCTTATTTTCTTCCAGCTTAAAGATCTTCGTCGAATTTTTCATGATCATTTCTGCCGGAATGGCTTCCGCATAGTGAGGCTCGCCAATGGTGGGGAAGTCGAGAAGCAATTGCATTTTTTCCCCTTCAATAGAATACAGTTGAGCACTCTGACTCAGTTCAGGTCCGGTGGGCAGGTAGCGGTCTTTGGTGATCTTGTTGTATGCGATCACGTATTTGCCCCAGGGTTTTTTCGTCGGTCCTCCGGGAACGCATAGGTGCCCGATGGAATAATAGGTCGGAACGCGATCTACAACCTGCAGGTCGCTTACGCGCCATTTCACGATCTCGGAAGAAACGAAAAACGAAGTGTATGCAAAACCCTTGTCGTCGAATTCGGTGTGAAGGGGTCCGAGTCCGGGTTTCTTCACTTCTCCATGGAGGACGGCATCGTAGTTTAGAACGGGAATGCCCTCGTAGTCACCTTCAAAATTCTTGGCAGCAATGGCCTCCTGGATCTTGGTAAAGGAGAATACGGGAATGAGGGCCGCAAGCTTGCCACTGCCAACGATGTATTCGCCACTGGGGTCCGTATCGCAACCGTGGGGCGATTTCGGACAGGGCATGAAGTACACCATGTCGGGACAATCTTTCGGGTCGAGGACAAGGACCTCGGTTTCAATTTTGGAAGTGGCCATATGCGTTACTTCATCATAGACGTTGTGGGCATACTTCACGTTCTTCTTCATGCCCTTCCCGGCTTTCACGTACTCTTCTGCCTTTTTCCAGTTGACGGCCATGATGAAGTCTTTGTCTTTCTGGCTTGCGTTGACTTCAAGCAGGGTGTTGGCCCTCTCCGAGTTGTAGCAGGAGAAAAAGAACCAGCCGTGGGATTTGCCCTTGCCGGCTCTTGCAAGGTCGAAATTTACACCGGGCAGCAGGATCTGAAAAGCAATTTTCATTTCTCCCTCTGCCGGGTCAACTGAAATGAAACTTACCGTGCCTCGGAAATTCTCCTTGTAGGATTTGATCGGAACGTCGACTTTGTCGCCCATTGGCACGCTGAAGCGCGTTCCGGCTACCACGTATTCCGTGTTTTCGGTAATGAACGGCGAGGAGTGGTTTCCCCCGCTGTTGGGGATCTCGATGATCTCCGCTGTTCGAAACGTTTTCAGGTCGATGCGGGCGATCCTGGGCGTGTTGTTGGCGTTTCCAAAAGCCCAACGACCATCGTGGATCCCTTCCGTAGTAGAAAGGGCCGGATGGTGCAGGTCGTCCCATGGAACAAAACCATGTGAAGTGTTCAGCATGGGTTTTGTTTCTTCCGAATATCCCCAGCCTTTTTCCGGATCTACCGAAAATACGGGAATGACGCGGAACAAACGGCCGGAAGGCAATCCATAAACAGACATCTGTCCGCTAAAGCCTCCGGATACGAAGTTGTAGAATTCGTCGTACTTGCCCGGTGCAACATAAGCCTTCACGGCTGAATCGCCGGAGACTGCAGATTGCACACCTTTGGGTTTGCACGCCTGAATGGAGAATAAAAGACTCACCAGCATGGCTCCTCCCACCATGCCCCATGGCATTCTGAAAGACATAAAATTAAATTATGGTTAGAAATAGATCGTTTCCTCCGACAACACTACATCTCGCCGTCGTTCTTGCGCATGAACTCCAGGATCTGTCTGGCTTCCTCCTTGCTGACATTCTGGTTGGGCATGCGAACCAAACACTGCTCGAGCAATTTTTGGGCTTCCGGGTCAGATTCAAGCATGGCTTCGACGTTGGTGATCATATTCATGATCCACGCGGGTTGGCGCTTCTTTGTAAGGCCTTTCCATCCTGGTCCAACCAACTTCTCCTCCGTCAGCTTGTGACAGGCAAGGCACTTCAGGTTGTAAATGTTCTCTCCTCCCTTAACCCATTCTTCGTTTAGTGGACTCCCGAGGGTCATGTCTTCATCTTTGATCAGGGTTCCATGGACTTCCGGTTGGCTTTTTTCGATTGCCTCGAAGTCAACCGGGGGTAAATCCTCCTTCACCCCCCCTTTGCACTGGACCAGCAAGATAGACGCCAGTCCCAATCCCAGCACTGCAATGATCTGATTTTTCATGTTGATTTGATTTTAAAAAATTTCCCAAAGATACTTGGGTAATTTTTACATTTCAAAGGTCTTCCCGTCGACCGCCAGTCACCGTGACATCGGTCAACATCGCCTATGATTCCCGTCATAGCTGCCGCTGACCGGAATGCTAAGCAAATTGCTGATTTTTAGCCCGATGCAGTGTGCACGGGCAATTGCGCGCGCCATCTTCTTCGCAGGGCGAAATGCCAGACCGGAAACCCCTGCAATTCATTGGCAAAGCATTGGGTTTTGATTAACACACGAGCGTTGAAATGAAAAAATCAGACGCCAGGGGCTGAAATTATTTGTGCTCCTACATTACTTCTCAAAACCATCCGCTCCCTGCGAGGCATTCAGTTGTGTCAGGGCAAAAGCCCTTTTTTCTTTGGAGGGAAGGTAATTTGGATCCAAACGGAGTACCTCATCATAGGAGGCGACCGCCATTTTCCATTCGCCGCGCTGGGCGTACACCAGTCCCCTGTTGTGCCGGGCCATTACATTGGAAGGATCAAGTGCGACCGCTTTGGAATAGCTGTCGAGGGCCTCGTCCCATCGCTTCAGAAATCCGAAAATGTTGCCGCGGTTGACCAGCAATTGCACGTTGCCGGGATCGACGGCCAGGGCTTCGTTGTAGCGTGCAATGGCTTGTTCCCACTCTTTGCGTTTGTAGTGGACATTGCCCAGTTTGAACAAGGCCGTTGCGTTGCGCGGATTCAGCTTCAGCACTTCGTTGTAATCGGAAATGGCCTCGTCGGACTGGTCAAGTGCAGCGTGTGAGATTCCGCGGTTGAGGTAGGCTGCCAATTTGGAGGTGTCCCGGCGAAGGGATTCGTCAAAATCGCGGATGGCCTCTTCGTGCCGGTTGAGGGTTGCCAGCGTAACACCCCGATTTAAAAACACATTTGGGTATTCAGGTCTTTGCGCAATGAGCTTGGAAAAGACTTCGACGGCTTCCTCCCTGCGGCCCAGTTTTTCAAGGGCTATGGCCCTTTCAGAAAGAGCATCGGTGTATTCCGGGCTCAGCCTGAGGGCCCTGTTGTACATTTCCTCTGCTTTTTCCCATTTTCCAAGTTCCTTGTAGGCAAAGCCCAGATTGTACCACGGGCGAACGATGCCAGGGGCCTTGGCAACGTTATCGCTCCACAGACTCAGGTGGTCTTTCCACACCATATTGCGCTGGTAGGCCAGGAACGAAAAGGAAAAGATGATGCAGGCAAAAGCACCAAGGGTATAGACAGGGTATTTCTGACGGAACAAGAGATAGGCTCCAGCGGTCACGGTATAAAAAAATCCTACCGAGGGGAGGTAGCTGCGGTGTTCGTATATGACATCGTAGATCGGAATGATGCCCGACTCCACCGACGACGTCAGAAAAAACCACAGGATGCCAAACGACAGCAGCCGGTACCGTCTCCACCAAAATAAGGCAAAGCCCAACAAGGCCAGCAGAACCATCAGGCTGAACAGCGTGCGGGGTTCCAGAAGGCCTTTTGCCACTGGAAAGTCGTAATCGAGCATCTGGTTGACCGGAATAAAAAGCAGCTGAAGGTATTTGAGCAATGCGCTGAATTGTGTGTACAGGTAGCTAAGAGGCGTCAGCATATAGGGGTGTTCGTAAGAGGGCGGAATGGTTTTAAAAATTCCGGAAGGGACCACAGCTATCAGCAGCCAGATAAAAAGAGCGGTTCCTGCAAGAGCAAGGGGAATAACGGATTTGTTGTTCCAGGGTATTGTTGTTCCGGTGCGGAAAAAGGCAAGCTCGACCAACAGTATGGCCAGAGGTAAGGTAAAGGCATTTTCTTTGGTATGAAGGGCCAGGGCGGCAGCCAATGCAGCACCGCCATAGAACAGTGCACGGCGGTGTCGGGAACTGTTGGCCAGTCTTGCGGATGCATACAGCCCGAGGGAAAGCAAATAAAACATGGCCGCCATAGACGCCATGCGTTGGACCAGGTATGTTACGCTTTGCGTTGCCAGCGGATGGGCCACAAAGAAGAGCCCCGCCACCAGGGCAATCTCTTTGCGGAATGGAAAAAGAGCATGTTCTTTCATGCCCGGAGCATCGAACAGTTTCACACAGAGCCAGGCGACGAGCAGTGCGTTCAGGATGTGAATGGCGAGGTTGACGAGGTGAAATCCCCACGGTTCGAGCCCGTGAAGGTGTATGTTCAGCGCAAAGCTGTAAAAGGCAACCAGACGGGTGCGGCTGAATTGCCACCAGGCGCTGAAGTCGTCGAGTTCCGGGAAGCGCGTGTCTCCGGCAAAATTGAAGTAATCGTCGAAATGAAAACTGCATTCGAACGAATTCGAATAAATGGCTACACCAAGCAAGGCGATCAGCAACATTCCGCCGGGAAGCACATTCGGATGCTGAAGAAAACCGGGAGTGCTGCCGGGCACTTGTTTTGATGTCCCGGTATGAACGGGTGTTTGGCTGGCACGCGAGCGTTTCATCTTGTAAAAATAAGGCATTGACGCAATATGATCAAGCTACGGATTGATCGCATCAGGTACATTTTGGTTACAGCAATTAACAGATATTGTGAGGCACGAGGCACAATTTACTTACTTTTGTGTAAGCCTCGCCTCCGACGCGTTTAACATACAGGCGGCATTGAAGACTTCCATTTATACACCGGATCCCCTGTTGCGCCATCCCCGAAAAATGTTGCGCGACATGTTGGCCGACCTGCAGATGTCGCGGCAACTCGCCTTCCAGCTCGCACTTCGCGACATCCGTTCCCAGTATCGTCAAAGTCTGCTGGGCTTTTTCTGGATGATTGCCCTGCCTCTTGCCAATGCTCTGATCTGGATACTGCTCAAAAACACCGGAGTCATCTCACTTGCGGACGTTGAGATCCCATACGCCCTGTTCGCATTGAGCGGCACCCTGATGTGGTCAGTGTTCACTGATGCGACTCTGTCTCCTATAACACAAATGATGAACGCAAAGAGCATACTGGTGAAAATCAACTTTCCCGCAGAGGCCGTCATTCTGTCGGGGTTGTACCAAACGGGTTTCCAGGCGGCAATAAAAATTTTGATCCTATTTTGTGCCTGGCAGTCATATGGCATTCATTTTCATTGGGGATGGATTCTTTTTCCTCTTGTCGTCATGGCCCTGATCCTGGTTGGAACCGTGTTGGGTTTGCTGCTGACACCCGCAGGTATGCTGTATTCGGATATCCAAAAAGTGCTTCCATTGGCTCTCCAACTGCTGATGTTTGCTACTCCGGTGGTATTTGCGGTACCCGCTGAGGGTTTTGCTGCAAGGATTTTTGCATGGAATCCTATGACTCCGCTGTTTCTAACGGGTCGCCATTGTCTGAGTGGACAATCGGCTGGTCCACTATGGGCTTCTGCTATGGTGTGTGCGATTGCAGTTTTGCTGCTTCTTATCGTTTGGGTCGCCTTCCGACTGGCCAAGCCCATCATTGTAGAACGAATCGGCGCATAAGCACCCTATGAATGAAATACTGATTTCCGCAAACAACGTTTCAAAAAAATTCTGTCGCGACCTGCGTACCAGTTTGCGCTACGGCATTCGCGATCTCCTCGTTAGCTACACCGGTATGGCCAATCGAGCTGGAGCAGTTCTTCGTGAAAGGGAATTCTGGGCCGTACAAGACGTGAGTTTTAAAGTCCGCCGCGGTGAATGCTTAGGGCTTATTGGCCACAACGGTTCCGGTAAAAGCACCCTACTCAAGATGCTCAACGGCATTCTCCGCCCGGACAAGGGGCGCATCGAAATGCGCGGTCGCGTAGGAGCTCTTATTGAGTTGGGTGCAGGATTCAATCCAGTTCTCACAGGAAGGGAAAACATCTTCAACAACGGGGCTCTTCTTGGCATGAGCCGGAGTGATGTGCGAAGCAAGATAGAAGAAATTGTCGAATTTTCCGAGCTCGATGAATTCATCGACTCCCCGGTTTCTTTTTACAGCTCAGGTATGCGAATGCGACTGGGTTTCTCCATTGCCGTTCACTCCGATCCGGACATCCTGCTGCTCGACGAAGTCCTTGCTGTAGGTGATCTCGGATTTGCCCTTAAGTGTTACAACAAAATGGACGAGTTGCAGCAGAAAACGGCTATGGTTTTTGTATCCCACAGCATGCCGAAAATTGCGCGAATGGCGACCGGAATTGTTGTCATGAAGGAGGGGCGCTCGATCAATCCGTCGTTCGACGTTTCTGAAGGCATTAGCCAATATTATGATGCACAAAATTTTACACCCGGGCAGCGCTACGAATCGGGTGTAGCCGAACTGATAGGGATCGCTCTTCGTTCGGGAGAACGCAGTTCACAGGCAGGAAAAATTTTTGCACTCAGCGAAGAAGAAACACTGAAAATTGATCTAACGATTAAGCTTCACCGTCCTGTGCAAAATCCAAAACTCTGGTTGGTCTTCCTCGATCGCGAACAACGTGGATTTGCAGAGGTTGGAAATTTTGATAAATTTCATTCCGGGCCTCTATCCCAGGGGCTTTTCAGCTGCTCAATAGAGCTTGAAAGACTGTCCCTGAACCCTGGATTGTACTCTATTACCCTTGGCCTGCATGAAGAAGCCGTATCCGGACGCCACCAATTGTTGAGAATCCAGTCAGCTGTTTATTTTAAAATGAATGGGGATAAGCAAGGGTGGGTACCCATTCAGTTACCTACCCGCTGGCAGTTCCCATGATAGAGACAGCCCTTTTTCGAAACATACAATTCCGAATCAGCACACGCTCCTCCAGCATCGGAACGGGGAGTTATTGCATACGAAGGAATTCGAAGCACAAACCGTGGCAAACTGCATTTTTAGTGACAGGTATGAATGAACGTTCGTTAATATGAATGTTTCAGTGGTCATACCGGTTTTCAATGCCAGCCCCTTTATCGAACGGGCTGTAAATTCGGCAATAGCCCATCCGGAAGTTAATCAAATTATCCTCGTGGAAGATGGCTCTACGGACAACTCTTTGGAAATATGCCAGCGACTTACCGCTCTGCATCCGTGTGTTGAACTGCATCGACATCCCGGTGGAGCCAATTGCGGGGCTGGAGCTTCGCGCAACATTGGTATTGACCACGTGCTGCAGGAGTATACTTGCTTCCTCGATGCTGACGACAGGTTCACTTCTATCCGCTTTTTGAATGAGCGGGCTGTGTTTGCGCAACATCCCGATGCCGATGGCGTGTATGGTGCCACTGGAACGGTTTATCACGACGCCATCGGGGCAGCAGCATGGGAAAAGTCAGGCTTAGACGAAAACACACTGACAACCGTGCGAAAACCTGTTCCTCCGGAAGCCCTCTTTGAATACCTCATTGACTATAGGCCTTCCATACACTCCCCGGGTCACATTCACCTCGGTGCACTCACGGTAAAAACACAAGCGTTAAGGAAGTTCAATCTTCGTTTTGCCGAGCACCTTGTGCTACATCAGGATACGGCTTTTATATGGCAGTGCGCATACTACCTTCGGCTGTATCCAGGAAAAATTGATTGTGCGGTTGCTCAATATATTTTACACCAGCAAAGCAGATTTGTTAATCACACAGATCTTTCAGCGTCGCGAACGATATTTTTCAGTTATCTCGTAAGATGGGCAAAGCAGGACGGCCTTGCAAAGAAATACCTTTTGCACTTCAAAAGGCTTTACTGCCGGGCACATAAAGCAAATTGCTCATCATGGCAACGTTTGCGCCTAACTTTGGGATTGCTTAAAATCAACCCGGGCTCCTTTCAGTTTTTCTTATACGGCTGGGTAGTTGATAATATACCTTGGCTGGTTCGGCTAAAGGCAAGCTGTGATAAAAGATTCGGATTTGCTCCCAGAAATTCAGCTCATGACAAAATAAATTAAAAATACATCTATCACCTTTATAATTGACAATAGCTTGTGAATGTTTCGGTCATCATACCGGTTTACAATGCGGAAAGTTTCGTAGAAGCGGCTGTGAAGTCTGCTTTGCAGCATCCCGAAGTGAAGCAGATCATCCTCGTGGAAGATGGCTCAACCGACAATTCTCTTAAGGTTTGTCAACGGATTGGCCGCGCATATCCTCGAGTTGAACTACACCGTCATCCCGAGGGCGCCAATTGTGGAGCAGGGGCGTCTCGCAATGAGGGGTTGGCACATGTAACCCAGGAATTTACCAGCTTCCTGGATGCTGATGACACGTTCACCTCAACCCGCTTTAAGAAGGAATGTAACATTTTTGCTCATTTTCCCGAAGCAGATGGGGTTTACGGAGCCACGGGAGTCATTTACCACGACGAAGTAGGTGCCAAGGCATGGGAAACCCTTGGCCACACATCGGAATCGATCACTTCGATCCGCAAATACATCGCCCCCGGTCAACTCTTTGAATACCTCGTCGGCTATCCGGGAACGGAGGCCTGGAGCGGACATTTTTGCCTTGATGCACTTACCATAAGGTCGGCTTCTCTGATCCGCAAGGGCATCCAGTTTGATGCTGCTCTGCGATTGCATCAGGATTCTGCATTTATTCATAAATGCGCTTTGCTGTTGCGTCTGTATCCCGGAGAAACGGATGCTCCGGTAGCTCTGCGCGGCGTACACCTCAACAATCGGTTTATTCACCATTCAGACCTTTCAAACTCGAGGCGTATACAATGCGAGCACTTCCTCGAGTGGTGCAGGAGAACCGGGATTCAGACTAAATACCGGCTTCACTTTCAAATAAAAATATGCCAGATAAAATCATCAAATTGTTCTTTTATATACCGATTGTGGTTATCCATTCGCTTGGCCCTTGCAGATCCAACGAAAACAGCTCAGATATTCACATCATGGTTCTACGAAACATTCTGATGGAGCGTTTCGCCCTGCCGTTACTTGCCCTGGGATCGCTTTAAATTTGCGGGGTCTGTTAGCTTAATAGAAGGGAAATGATATTATGTGAACCCAGGAAAATGGTCTATATTTAACTCTTTCGCTCTTATTCATGGATGTATCCGTTGTGATTCCGGTTTACAATGCCGCTTCCTTTATCAGCGAGGCGGTGAAGTCTGCCTTAGCGCAGTCTGAGGTAAAGCAAATCATTCTTGTCGAAGATGGATCTTCAGACAATTCACTTGAAGTTTGCAGAGCGTTGTCTGCTGAGTCGTCTATAGTCGAGTTGTACAGACACCCACATGGTACAAATTGTGGAGAGGGGGCATCGAGAAATCTGGGCATAGAAAAAGCCAGACACACCTACATCACCTTTCTCGATGCCGATGATTTCATGCTTCCAGGCCGTTTTGAGGCGGAACGTGCGGTTTTTGAACGGTATCCGGATGCCGACGGGGTTTACAGTTCGGTCGTCAACTTCTTTCACGACAGCACCGGAGAGGATGCATGGTTTAAAAGGGGATTCAAAGGTGCATCGCTTACGGGATTGAGCGAACCCGCAGACCCTGAATCCCTTTTCAACATTCTGACGGGTTATCAACCTGATCAAACTTTAAAGGGACACCTCATCCCCGATTGCCTTACAATAAAGAGAGAATCCCTTAAATCGTCAAGAATCAGCTTTCCGGAAGAGCTCCGTTTGCATACCGACACGCTCTTTATCTACCAGTGTGCCTATTATTTAAAACTTTATGCCGGAGCGCTTGACCGGGGCATCGTAATGAGACGCATTCATAGTAATAACGCCTTCATTCACGAAAGCGATATTCAAAGTACAAGGTCATTGTTTTATCTTGCTACCATCCGGTGGGCGGTGAAAAAAAAGCTGCCACGACGTTACATTTTTCATTTCAGGAGACGTTACTGCTCTTTAAGGCCAGAGAACTGCCAAATGTTTGTGCGAGTATTATTGCACCTTCGGAGTTACTGTGCAGATCCTCAATACCGGAGAGCTACTAAAGCAAGTGCGCGTAACCGGACCATCCTGAAGAAAGGTGTTTTTTCCTTCCCCATTTTTGACGAAGCTTTTGCCCTGCTAAATCTCCGTTTTAAAAAGTGAACGTAAGCGTTATTATACCGGTTTACAATGCAGGTGAGTTCATCGAGTTTGCCGTACAGTCGGCGCTTCAACATGCGGAGGTGAAGCAGATCATCCTGGTCGAAGATGGCTCACCGGACCATTCTCTCGAAGTTTGCAGGCATCTTGCCCAACAATATCCAATGGTTGAACTTCACCGCCACCCCGAAGGGGCAAACCGTGGGGCGGGGGCCAGCAGAAATGAGGGATTGCGTTGGGTTCTCTGCGAATATGTTTGTTTCCTGGATGCCGATGACTACTTTACCGCCCTGCGCTTCCAAAAAGAAAGGGAAATCTTTGCCCGGCACGACGATGCTAACGGCATTTACGGCGCAACCGGCGTGTGGATCGAGGATGCCAAAGGAGGAGCCGCCTGGACACAAAGGGGTTTCGGCACAACTCAATTGGATACCGTAAACAAGGAAATAGATCCCTTGGCGCTTTTTGACTTTCTCACCGGGGTTCGCAACTGCGGCAATTACTCCGGTTACTTTACAATCGATGCCGTGACCTTTAGAAGCCGGCCGCTGATCGACAGTGGAATAAGATTCAACGAACATCTGCCCCTTCATGAAGACACTGACTTCTTTTTTAGATTAAGCCATTCGATGAAACTATATACCGGAGAATATGAGAGGGCCGTTGCGGTTCGCAGAGTGCACCGCGGCAACCGATACCTCTTTGACCGTGAACGCTGCCTGACGCACCGCAAGCTCTATGCCGAATTGTGCAAATGGGCCATCGCTGCTCGACTCCCTCTGCGCTACCGCTTAACGTTTACCTGGTACCGTTTTGCGGCACGGTTTGAAAATTTCCCGCAGGTAAAGCGCATCCTGCTCATTCTGCACGCTCTGCTTTTCGATCCTTGCTTCACAAAAAGAGCAATTGGCCGCATGTATAATAGACAATAGAGCCTTTCGAGTACGATAAGGGGATTGTCTGCGTCTTGAGCAGATACCGGCAATGCAACCAGCTTTTCATTATCTTTGAAACATGGCGTCCGATACAATGCCCAATCGCGGAACCGTAGAACTTAGCATCATCCTTCCATTCTACAATTCAGCCCGCTGGCTTCCTTCGTGCCTTAAGCAGCTGTGCAAACAAAGGCTCAGTTCACTGGAAATTCTAGCCATCGATGACGGATCTACAGACGATTCCGCCAAAATCGCAGAGGATTTTGCAAAAAAAGATCCCCGCATAAGACTGCTTGGAATTGAACATGCCGGGCCGGGGATAGCGCGAAACATCGGCCTTGAAAACGCCCGTGGCAAATACATCGGATTTGTCGACAGCGACGACCTAGCAGAGGTCTCCATGTTTGAGACGATGGTTGCCACAGCAAGTTCCGCAAACGCCGACGCCGTAGTTTGCGATTATTTCCTCCTGCGTCCAATGCCCTTTGGAAAAGTCTATACACAACGTGCAAACAGCACACATTTGGTGGGTCAAAATGGCCACATCGCATACCCCGCCGAAAGCAGGTTCAACCCGTTTACCCTGAATCCTGCACCCTGGAATAAGATCTTCCACAGAGATCTCCTGGAGCGCATCGGTTTTCGGTTTAGCGAAGAACGGCATTACGAAGACGTGCCCTTTGTTTATACATGCCTGATGCGGGCCCGCAGGGTTTGTCTGATCGATCAGCCACTTTACCACCACCGCTACCGTTGGCCAGGTTCGGTTTCCGCTGCAAAAGTCGAGCGTCGCTTCGACATCTTTGCCGTGCTTGCCCAGCTGGAGAACACCGTTCGCAGTACTCCGGAAATAAGCCATCAACTCGATAATTTCCTTGCGTTTCGCACAAACACTTTGCTCTATCACCTCAGCCTGGTGCATTCATCCATGCGCGATGCCTTCTGGCAGCGCATACAGAAAACGCTTCATGGTGGCTTTGACCGCCAGCAATCTGCTAATCTTTCCTGTCCCCAAACGCTTGTGTTGCGAATCAGAATGATCAATGCCATTGGTCAAACCCTTCTTTTTCTTGCGGGAAAACGCGCCGCCGCATTGATGCGCGCACACCGGGCACTGTTGTCATGGTTCACAGCGCCGTCACAAACTGATGTTTCGAAGAAGAGCGGATGATTTTATCTCCTATCTCCTTTCATTGAGAATGCAGCCAGAGAGCTTGCCGCGTCGCAGTGAATGCAATTGACCTTTAGGGCACCTCTAATAACCCACTATTGCGCCAGCCAGCCCGCACAGGCTAATGCGCGAAATGAATTTAGCTTCACAATACTTCGTTGCGGTTCAGTCAGGTATTGCTCCACATAGCTTCCTTCACCGCGCCTCGTCTTGTTTCCCTAAATTCATTCTGGCATCAACAGGGAGTGAAGAGAGGCAGCCCTTTTCATTCTGGCATCAAAACTGAGTTATTCGAGGAACCCTTAATTTTGCCATCCTGAGCAACGTCACTGTCGCCTTGAAAGCCCTGCGCAAGTTTATTCCCACCACCCTGAACGGTTTGTTTCCTCTGTTCCATTCCGTCCATAGGTTCCTGGACCCTCAATCTGAAAAGAGCAATGCACGGTATGAGGGCCACTTCTTTAACCGGATGCTATTCAGGGATTATAACATCATCGAAACCGAAGATGATGACGGTATCAACATGCGGCTCGTTTGCAACGAAAGGGATTCCGTGTACCGTGAGATCACCTGGCTGCTCAAGTCACTTGGTTAAACTAAGGTCGACAGCTTCGGTGTCAAACCGGGTGCGTTTTCGGGAAGAATGTCCACACCACCGAAAATTATGAAATGCTTGTCATCGCCGGAAAGAGATCCGGCAAGGGCATGACCGGTCATAACGGAACATTTCTATTCTGTTTCGCGGCTCAGCACCCGGCGCAGAAAAGGCAAAAAGACCTCTTCTGCCAGTCGGCCATAATCATACCTCATGGCCTTTTCCCGGATGGCGTTGCGGTCGAACGCATCAAAACCTTGAACCATGCGGTAGAGTCCTTCGCAAACGCTGGTTTCGTCGTCACCGATGAGGACCCCGCAGTTGGGATCGACGATCTGCCGGTTGCTCTGCGTTGCCGTAGCCAGCACGGGCATACCGTGCATGAGGTATTCAAAGGTCTTGGTCGGCGGTTGCGCGTCGTATTTCGGAAGCACCGGTACATAAGAAAGGCCGGCATTGCACCGTTGAAAAACGGCTTCCAGGGCACCCCCGCGCAATTCTCCGATAAATTCCACCTGGCCATGCAGATCCGGTTCGCCGATGGCGTGGCGCAGCGCCGCTTCATCGTCTCCTGAGCCGTAACCGACTATGGTAACATGCACCTTCCTGTTCCCGTCGGATCCAAGGAAATATTGCCGGAGTCCCCTCAGAAAAACGTCGAGCTTTCTTCCCGTCAGGATGCCGACGTACAACAGTTTAATGTCGTCTCCCGGAAGATATGGCGACAGATCTGCCCGGGCAGATCCAACCGGAATAATTACGAACGTTCGTTTGTATCCGATCCTCTGCGCGAGTTCGCCCGAAACGAAACTCACGTTCCGGAACGGTGAGAGCTCGGCGAGCATCATGGCGTTGAGCAGGCGGTTGATCCATTCGCGTCGCTCGACGAATCCCGTGCGGACATCCGCGATCATAGGCACCCGCGGAAAAGCCAACTTCAACGTGCTGCACAACGGTGTGTAGCAAACGAAAACCACGTCGTACCGGTTGCGGCGCAATTCTGCGATGCATGCGCCAAAAAAGCACAGGTTGCGCAAAAGGGCGTTGCCCGACTTTACCGGATGAAGAACGCGCACCTTTCCGGCAGGCCTTTCCGGCTTGCGCTCGTCACAACCGATGTAGCTCACTTCGAAATGGGCCGTGAGTTCATTGCAGTAATGGTATGCATCCGTATGATAACCATACTGGCTGACGTCGACCCACAAGAGTTTATTCAATGCAGAGGGTTTCTGTTCCGGATTCAATGCCGTCCAGCATCCGGACGGTGCTCTCCCAGGTGTATCCCTGAAGGACGTGCCGGTGAAGGGCATCGGCCATGTTGCGGCGAAGCCCGGGATCGCGCAACAAGGTTTGGAAAGCCTCTTTCAGCGCTTCGGGGTCAGGCAATGGCAAATGGATGCCGTGTCCGCCACCGGCGAGGAGTTCGCGCGTCCCGCCCTGGCCTGTGGCGACGACGGCGCAGTGGTGGAGTCCTGCCTCCAGTAAGACCGTGGGCAGCCCCTCGGGATGTATGGATGGTAAAACGACGACGTCGATGGAAGCGAGCAGGGCCATCATGGACGGATGGTCCAATGCGCCCAGCCAGTGAATGTTATTGTCGCAGGAAGCTTCTACCCTTTGTCGCAAGGGCCCGTCGCCCGCAAGAAACAGGTGCGCTTCCGCGTGTTCCTGTACAAGCATAGCAAAGGCTTCCAGCATGGGCAATATCCCTTTTTGCCCGATAAACCTTCCGGCGTAACAATAACACACCGCCGACGGGGGCAGGCCGAATTCGGTGCGAAGGTCCCGGGGAATCACTTTTGCGTCGTCGCAACAGACGCTGTTTGGAAGTACGCCCGAGGGGCTTATACCAAAATGCTTCAGCCATTGAGCACTGGCCATCGACACTCCATAAAATAGTGGCCGGTATCTCCAGCGCAGCATGCGGGTGAACAGGTGTTCGTATATCCTGCCGGCTGCATCGGCAAGTGCATTTTGCACGGTGAGGTGTTGGGATCCGTGTTCGACGACGATGGCGCGGAGCCCCCATTTTTTTGCGAGGTGGAGCGCGTAAAGGCTGTGAAAATAAAAGCGCGCATTGACCACGAAAAAGCCAACGTCGAGTGCTTTCATTTGGTCCTGAAGCTCGTGAGCCCTTTTATGGTGGACCAGCGGGATGGGGTAGCGTTGACGGAACGCCCTGGCAACGGGAATCCGGAAAAGGTGAATGCCATCCGCGATTGCATAACCTGCCTCACCATCCGTTGCCGAGGTGAGCACAGCAACCCTTCTTCCGCTTTTGACAAGTTGCCTTGCCATGCTTTCGGCATATCTTTCCACGCCTCCGATGTGTGGAGTAAAAAAGGGAGTGCAGATGCAGATGCATTTATTCCGGACCATTGCGGGGCAGGTGCTTGCGTATGCTCGAAAGCTGTTCGGCAATGAGTCCCAGTAAAAAAAACACGATGCCGGCAAAAATCCCGAGAAGGCTACCCGTGGTGACGCCCCGGCCAGCAAACAAAATCGGCAGCCCTACGCACAGGCCGATCGCCGTGCACATTAAAGCAAGCGGCAGAAAAATCCTGGCGGGATTGAAGAGGATCACGATGTTGAGGATCTCCATGACCGTCTGAAAAGCTGTCTGCATGCCTATGGTGCTCGATCCTTTTTCCCGGGCCATCACGGAAATGGGGTGCTCGAGAACGAGGTGGCGGTTGCTGATGAAGACCAGGGTGATGATGTCGCTAAACGACATGGTATTGGGGGCAAGGTGGAGGTATTGCTGCAACAGTGCCGTCCGGTAAACTTTCATTCCCGAATTGAGGTCATGCACCGGTACCTTCATCATCATCCGGGCCACCGCCCGGATCAGAAATTTGCCAATTCCCCGCAAACGGCTTGCCGGTGGAAGCCCCTTGCGGGATCCCACTACGAGGTCGGCATCGCGCTCGCGCAACAGGGAGAAAAGTCGTTCAATGTCTTCCAGTCGGTGTTGACCGTCTGCGTCCATGGTGGCGCAGTATTCCGTATCGCAATGCCGTGCGGCCGTTTTCAGCGCCGCGCCGTAACCCCGGTTGAGTTTGTGCCGAAAAAAGTGAAATCCCGGCTCGCCGGAAAGCGCTTCACAGAGAACGCGGGTGTCGTCTTTCGATCCGTCGTCGACAAGCAGGAGCCTCCACCCCCTGGCTCGGCAAAACGCCAGCGCATCGGGAAGTAAGGCCGTCAGGTTTTCTCCCTCGTTGTAAGCGGGCATGAGCACTGTGAGCTGCCCATCTCCTTTCGTCTGGTTGAGTATAGCTGTTTTGATGCAGCGAAAATACTTCTTTTTGGCTGCGCCCGTAGCGCTTTGCGCAGGGAGCTCATCCTTGCCGTGAACGGTTCAGGCCCTGTATGAATCAGTTGTTCCTGGCTCCCTGGCGAATCCAGAGCAGGATGCGTTCGACGTCGTGAGGAGGAAGGGGCCCCGATGGGGGCATCTGGATGGGATTTCCGCTCAGGTATTGGTAGAGCAGGCTGCCCTCCGGATTGGCGGGAAGCACATAAGGTGCCCGGAATCCCGTTTGCAACAATTGTTCGTATGAGCAACAGGGCAGCAGGTTCAACTTCTGGTTGGCGGCACCATGGCAGGGCGTGCAATAGGCATTGAATACCGGCTGGATGTCGTTTGCATAACTGAGGGAATCTGCCGGAGTGCCGGGATCCTTCACCAGCGGTCCTTCGTCGCTTTCACAACCGGAAAATAACCCAGCCATAAAATATGCAGCGGCAATGTAGCCTGAAGAAATGCGCAAAATTCGTAGAAATTCGACCATGGCGGATCAATTGTTAAGGGCTCCCTGTCGAATCCAGAGTAGCACCGAGTCAATTTTTTCGGAAGGCCAGGCGGGCCCACCCTGAGGCATCAGCAATTCTTCCCCCCGGAGGTGCCGGATGAGCAAACTGCTTTCGGGGTTCGCCGGATCTACATACGGTGCATGGTATCCGTCGGTGAGCAACTGGTTGTAGGACACCGGTGGGCGCAGGTCGAGTTTGGGATGGGAGGGGTTGTGGCATCCCTGTACGCAGCCCTTCGCCAGCATGGGCTTGATAAAATTATTGTACGAAAGGGTGTCGCCGGCAGGCGGATCCACCACCGTATCGCAGGAGTGACCGTGGTCTCCGTGCCCTTCCAGGATCAGCGGTCCCTGGTCTTTTTCGCAGGAGGTCAACCCTGTGATAAGGAGCGCAGCTGCCCCACAGGCTGCCAACGGTGAAACCGTTAAACGAACGATTGTTAGTTTTTTCATTTTCTCCAGTACGTTCTTTGCATGTTAAATCCAAGCAGAAAGTGTCCATCCAGCAGATCCGCCGAACGGGTGGTGTAGATCTGGCTTTCGAGTATCCGCGATGCGTTGCTCAGGAACAACTGGAATACGTGTCCGGCGGTTCCAAATTCCACCCCCACGGAAAAAGGGTCTATGAAATTTGCCGGCCGGTTGTTGAAGACCCGCGCATATTCGAAGATCAGAGCGCTGCTGAATCCCAGTTTGTAACGACCGCCTGCCGACAACGCCATGGTGAGGTTGTCATGGCCTGCAGGGACGAGGTTTTGGTATACGAAAACCGGCGTGAGCTGCAGGGACCAGCGCTCCGACAATTTCGACGAAACGATGAGCTGTGTATTGTATGCCAGTCGGTGCGCAAATTTGTACCGGAAGGGTGTGACGGAATCGCCGAAGTAGGCATTGGGCGGAACGGTGGGAAAGTCTTCTGTTCGCAAGGCAACATTGGCGTAGGCTGCCAGCGACACCGGCATTTTCCAGTCGTTGGTTTGTTGCGCAAACAGGTATTTTCCTTCGAGGTCGAGGGTTTTGGAGACGTTGGTCCTGCCCAATTCCAGATAGAGCCGGTCTGAGAAACTCCAGCCCAGGGCAAGGCGGATGGCAGATGGCAGGTCGAGTCCGAGAAATTGCTCTGCCAGAGAGGAATCCAGCCCAACCGTGCCGAAGCGATGCTGGATTTCAAAATACCAGGAACGCGCCGGCTGGATTTTCGTAGTCTGAGCGTTGATGAGCTGCGTACCGGTAAACACAAATTCGACCGGTGAAGACCCCGTTTCCTGCGATGGGCTCACAGGTTCATCCTCCTGCGCAAACAGGCTGGGGATCAAACAGCCCAGACAAAACCATACAAGCAAACACTTGTTAGTATGATGCATGGCTGCTATTTTTTAAAGGTGCGTATGTAGTGTACGAGGTTCCATCGCTGATCCGTCGTCAGGGAATGCTTGTAGGGCGCCATGGTACCTCGCCCTTCGGTGATCTTCCAGTAGAGCGCGCCATCCGTTTGCTTCTGCACGGAGGCTGCTGCAAAATTGGCGGGTTTGGGATTCAGCGCCTGTGCTGCCGGACCATTGCCCGTACCGTCGGCGCCATGACAGGTCTGACAGATGGAGGAAAAGACTTTTTTAGCATCCTTCATTCCTGCATCGCTTTTCTTCACCGGATTGGCCACTTTGCTGGCAGAAGCCGGAGCTACCCAGGGCTCTTTGCCTCCCTGGAACGACATAAAACCGGCGGCAATCGCTGCCGCCACCGGGACCATTAGACTATATTTCATTAATTGTCAATTGTTTATAATACAAATTGGGTCAACGCCCCCGCCCCTCCTCCGGTTGAAAGCCATCCGGCCGTGAAGTAAGTAAACGCTCACTCGCAAAGATAATACATTAGAGATATCAACGTCCTTTTTCTTCGTTTCGTTCCTGGAATGCCTTTGCAACTTTCTGAACGTTGGGCTTTGGCTTGCTGGCATCTGGCGGTCGTTCCTGTCTATTTTGGGAGTCGTTTTCTCCGGATGGAGCAAAAAACGACGGAGCATTTTCCATCCAGCAAAAAAAAATCGGGAGTCCGGGAAACACATGGCAAAAAAAAAATGCATTGCGCTGCGCACATCAACCTACTGAACATTTGCAAAAACTTGCATGCGAAAATTTATAAAAAAACATTTGGCGGTCTCGCTGCAATGCGTCTACATTTACCACTGGAAAAACGAAGTAAACAGCAGATCGCTGTATCTTTTCCGGGCCTGTCATTTAACACCCTGCTCAGAATTCGCCCCATTTAATCTCCTGCTCAGGCTCGCGGCTTTTATCTGATCATACCACAGTATTATGCGAAAAACGATTACCCCCCTATCGTTGGGCATGCTCGTTTGCCTGACCCTGCTCACGTCTGTTCATGACGCCATTGCGCAACCGGCTAAGTCGCAAGACCCGACCTTGCCACCGTCTGCGAGCAACTGCGTGCAGCCTCCCGTCATTCATTGTCCACCACCATTTAATGCGTGTCCCGGCACTTCTCTTGACCCGGACGTAACGGGATGGGCAAAAGTGCAGGCGGCACAGCCCGAATGCCCCAAGCCGAATCTCAGTTACAGCGAGCGCACCCTCCAGCAGGGCACTTGCGCCAACAGCCAGCTGTTGCAGCGCATCTGGACAGCTTCAGATCCTGCCGATCCAAGCCTTCGCTCCTTTTGCATACAATACGTCAGTTCACTGGACACCCTTGCCCCGCATTTCTCCCATTGCCCCCGGGATACCGTCATCCTCAGCAACGAACACTGCGTAGGCGTGTTCCGCTGGGAAATGCCTTGTTTGTCGGATGGCTGTGGCAATTTTGAATTGCTTTCCAGCCATCCCAACGGCGGCGAGTTCGCCATTGGCCATCACCTCATCCTGCTCACGGCAACCGACGAATGCGGCAATACCGCCAACTGCCAGTTCAAACTCGAAGTGCTTGAAAACTGCTGTCAGCATCCTCCCCGGCTCTCCTGCCCACCGGATTATGCCGGCTGCCCCTCGCAATCATCCGATCCGTCCGAAACCGGATTTGCCGTTGCCACAAAATCCTCTCCCACCTGCAATGATCCCATCGTTTCGTTCCAGGATTCAATCTTACATACTAACATTTGTTCGTTTGTTATACTTCGCACGTGGAAGGCAACGGATCCCGACAACCCCGAACTTCACACTTCGTGCGTGCAGCACATCGCGCTCGAAGACCATACTCCGCCCACCATCACCTATTGTCCTCCCTCGGTCACCGTATCGTCTGACGAGCATTGCGAAGCAGTCATAAACTGGAACGATCCGGTCGCTACTGATGGCTGTGGCACCGCACAGGTGACGACTTCCCTGCCAAAGGATTTCAAATTCCAGCTAGGCGTAACGGGCGTCGTGGTGATCGCCACCGACGCTTGCGGAAATACGTCCAAATGCGAATTCGTCATCACGGTCACCGAAAACTGCTGCAAGCAGGTCCCCACCATTCAGTGTCCGTCCGACTACAACACCTGCCCCGGGGCATCGATGGATCCCGCTTTTGCCGGAAGGCCTACCATTCAGCCTGGCGGCATCCATTGTCCTCCACCCCTGGTAGGATTCAGAGACCTCGTGCGCGATTCCTCTGCCTGTTTCCGCAACATGACACGTATCTGGACGGCGACCGATCCGGTGAACCCGGCATTGACTTCACATTGTTCGCAAACATTGCGCGCAGAGGATCACCAGCCTCCGGTCATAAGCAATTGCCCCCCGAACGTCACCGTGCAATCTGACGAACATTGCGAAGCAGTCATAAACTGGAACGACCCGGTGGCCAGCGACGGTTGCGGTGATGTTCAGGTCACCACATCGCTTCCGAAAGATTTTAAATTTCAACTTGGCGTTACGGGTGTGGTGGTGATCGCCACCGACGCCTGTGGAAACACATCCAAATGCGAATTCGTCATCACGGTCACCGAGAATTGCTGCAGGGAGAACCCTGAAATTCTCTGCCCGGCAGACTACACGGATTGTCCGGGGGGATCCCTGGATCCGTCCGTCACGGGTAGACCCCAGGTAATCCTTGCTTCGCCCAGTTGCCCGGACGCGGTGCTGGAGTATAAAGACGACACCCTCGTTTTGGAGCCCTGTCGTTTGCAGATCGCGCGCGCGTGGACTACCTACATTCCGGGCAAAGAGCACTTGCGCGCGTCCTGTGTGCAGCAGTTGCGTTACCAGGACGATGACGAGCCCTATTTCACATTTTGTCCTCCGGACCAGCACGCTCCCTCCGACCCGGACTGTCAGGCAAGCGTTTCCTGGCGTGCACCCGTCGCCAAAGATGCTTGTGGCGGAGTGACCCTTCAAAGCAGCCACGTTTCGGGTTCGCGCTTTCCGATAGGATCAACGTCCGTTCAGGTCGTGGCCACGGATGCCTGTGGCAACACCTCGTCGTGCTCTTTTCAGGTAAGCGTTGCAAACAACTGTTGCCAGGATCCTCCTTCCCTGGTTTGTCCGGCAGACTTCACGGGATGTCCGGGGACGTCGACTGACCCATCCGCCACGGGCACTGCAACCGCACTTCCCGGTGGGGCGCACTGTGGACAACCCCTGCTGAGTTACCGCGACAGCATTTTGGTGCAAGGCCCTTGCAACACGGAATGGATCCGCATTTGGGAAGCCAGGGATCCCGTTTTCCCGGAACTCGCAGCGCGGTGTGAGCAGCGCATACGCCTGGCAGACCGCCAGCCTCCGGTCATTACCTATTGCCCGCCTTCACGCATCATTGCTTCCGGTCCCAACTGCGAAATCGTCGTGGGATGGGATGATCCCCAGGCGAGCGATGCCTGTGGAAATGTACAGATCAGCACTTCGTTGCCCAAAGACTTTTCCTTTAAACTTGGGATTACCGGTGTGGTGGTCATTGCAACCGATGCCTGTGGCAATACATCCAAATGCGAATTTGTCATCGACGTAATCGAAAACTGCTGCAACGACGCACCGGTCATCACTTGTCCTCCCCATTATCAGGATTGCCCGGGAGCAGACATCGACCCTGCAATTACCGGCACCGCTACGGCAAAGCCGTATCACAAGGCCTGCAGTCCGGCGACGATCACCTATACGGACATACTCAACTTTACACACGTTTGCAACCTGTCTGTGGACCGCATCTGGAAGGCGACCAATCCCAAAAACAATGTTACTTCCCAATGCATCCAAAACATCCGCCTGATCGACACGACGGCACCGGAATTTCTGAGTTGCCCCGGCGATATCACCGTAGATCCCGGATACGATTGCCGCGTACCCGTTTACTGGCCTGTTCCGGAAGCCCGCGACCATTGTGGTGCGACTGCGCTGCTGTCGTCGCACGCCCCTGGCAGCATATTTGAAACGGGCGACACAAGGGTAGTTTATACCGCCAGCGACGCCTGCGGCAATACTAACGAATGTTCGTTCGTAGTGCGCGTAAGCGATAAATGCTGCAACGCAGCTCCGGTGCTGAGCTGTCCGCCAGCTTTCAGGGCATGTCCGGGTTCGGACATTTCGCCGGCAAGTGCCGGGTTGCCGACGGCAACGGCTGGCAAAACCGAGTGCGACGATCCTGTATTGCGTTATGCCGACCGCGTGGTGACAACGGGGCCCTGCGCCGGTGCGTACCACATAGAGCGCACCTGGACGGCACAGGATCCGCTGCGGCCTGAGCTGCAGACGTCCTGTGTTCAGGAAATTGAACTAAAAGACGATCAACCGCCCGTGCTAAGTGGAATGCCTGAAGACCAGGTGATCGATGCGCGCGGTGCGTGCGAAGTGAGCGTTTCCTGGCCACTGCCCGATGCAACCGACAACTGTGGCCTCCGCACCCTCGATCCCAACCATCCGCCGTCCAGTTCCTTTGGAGCTGGCGTGCGCTGGGTCGTTTACACAGCAACGGATTATTGTGGGAATGTAACCCGCGACAGCTTCCGCATTGAAGTCACAGGAACGGAAATCGCCATTGACTGTCCTCGCGACACGGTCATCCCGCGACAAAATCCATTTATCAACGGCGCATTTTTCGACTGGGAAGAACCCGTGGCGAACCATTGTGACCCATGCATAGACAGCATTCCGGGATTTATTTACATGGGCAAGTTGAACGGCAAGCGCTATTTCTGTTCGCTGGGTCCTGCAAACTGGACTGCGGCCCGCATACGTTGCGAACAACTTGGCGGGAAGCTGGCCGTTGTCGAAACAGCCGAAGAAAACCGTTTCCTGTCCACGCTGCTCAACGGACAGACCGCATGGATCGGAGCCAGCGACGAAAAGATCGAAGGTCACTTTGAATGGATCGACGGTCAACCGGTCGTCTTTAGCAACTGGCTTCCGGGCCAACCCAACAACTCGGGAGGCGACGAAGACCACGTGGAGCTGCTGCCCGATGGTGGATGGAACGACCGCAACGGCGCCACCCAGCGCGAATTCATCTGTGAGATCCCGTGTTACGAGCTCCTTCAGATTGCCGGGGTAACCAAGGGAGAGATGTTGCCCTGCGGGGAAAACGTGATCCGGTACGTCGCCCGCAAGAATGGTGAGTCCGATACCTGTCAGTTTACGGTAACCGTCGATTGCAATGCGCAGACGACCTACTGTCAAACGGCTGCAATCAACAGTGAATACATGCACATCCAGCGCGTGCGCTTTGCCGGCATAGACCAGACTTCAGGCAATGATGGCGGCTACCGTTACTTTTCGGATCCCTGCGGCAGTATAGAAGCCTCGCAGACTTATTCGATATGTCTGCAACCCGGCTATGCAAGCATTCCATACCTGGTGTACTGGAAGGTTTGGATCGATTACAACGCAGACGGATTTTTTGATCCCCTCACAGAAGAGGTCGTCTATGGTTATGGCAACGCGGAGATGTGTGCGCAGATCACCATGCCGGCCTACCTGCCTAAGGCGATAACCCGCATGCGCATCATACAGTCGTTTACGGGTTATCCTCCCAATCCCTGCGCGGCCCCGCTGTTCGGAGAAGTAGAAGATTACTGCCTTCTGTCGAATGGCGGTCCGGGATTTGGTGCAAACGATCCCGTTGGGCAATTCCGCAAGACCGGGGAGGCGATTCCCCTGCATGCCGCAGACGCACAGCAAACCGATCCGTTGGGATCCAGTTTTGAGGTTTTGGTATTTCCCAATCCTGCAGATGCCGTCGTGCACTTTCGTGCGGCGCAGTCATTCGAACTCGAGCTGTTCGATGCCCAGGGCAAGCTCACTTTTAAAACAGATCCCGGCGACCCCCTGAGCGAACACCGGTTGAACGTCGCCTCCTGGAAGCCCGGAATGTACACCGGACTTGCAAGAACTCCCGACGGCCAGACCCGCATTTGCCGCATCCTCGTCAATCCTTAGTTTTTCCTATACTGAAAAGGTATGAAGCCTGGGCCGGTTGCTGAACGTAGCACCGGCCCTTTTTCATTCATTCCATTCTGTTATGCCGAGTGACCAGCTGATGCCTTTTTCAGTTGCCGTTCAATCCAAATGTACTGATCAGAATGGAAAGTCGCAACGGTGTGATGGTCCGCATCAACGAGGTAGAAAGCACAAAGTGTGAAATCATTCCCTCTCCTAGGATTTACTCTTTTCGTGTGAGCCAGCCCATAACAACAAAACGTTCCAATCTTACACCCTCCGTGGAAACCGAAATTGCTGGAATCCGATTTGTACATCCATGGTGCATTTAGATAATAAATCTACCTATAATTTAGCACAAGGCCCGTCTTTATAAATTCGGCAAGGAAAATCCAAGTCTGATTTGGGGGCCGACGATATACAATGAGTTGGTTCGCGATGTAAGCTTGGCCGCATTTGTATTAAAATACGTTTTATTCACGGCTAAAGCCATCTCTCCGCCGGCAATCAAAACCTCAACATAAGGGCAAAGGCCGTGTACCCTGGTTTTATTTCACCGCATCCATGCTGCAGTGGAAAGGAAGTCGAATTCTGTAGATGGTCCTGGAAAACCGTCGCGTCGATGGGATTCTTTCTGTCTTCGAAAGCACCAAACCTCAAAATGAGCCCGTTGTTGTATTCGCTTCGTTGCCTTTGAAAATAATATCATTTCATCATTTCCCATTCCCGTTTTAGCATTGCGTATTGAAACTCACTTCCCCATTTTCCTTTAAAATAAATATTTTCAATAAAATGTCCTTCTTGTCTAAATCCTGTACTTTTTAATAAGTTAATTGCAGCAATGTTTTCAGCATCGACAAATTCCACTACACGGTGGATTCCCCTCCTTTCAAATAAGAAGGACAAAATTCCAAGTAATGCTTCTTTTGCGAACCCCATTCTTTGTTCAAGGTGTGAAATGGTTATTCCGATTTCGGCAATCCTTGTGTCGTGCTGGTCGAATTTTAGCGCGCAATCGCCAATAAGTTGCCCCCTTTCAATATTTTCAATTCCATATTGCACCCATTCGCCCGCTTTACAAAATTGCATGGTCGAATTGGCTTTAATAAATTCTTCAGCTTGTTCAATTGTCATAACATCAAACCCCTGATATTTTACCACTTCTGGATTTGAACGGTAATTGTGAAAGTCAGACAAGTCTGATAATTCGAGATCCCGAATTGCAAGACGTTTCGTATGTATATTAAGCCTTTCCAATACAATTAATTTTGGTCATATGGTATTTGGCGGTTTGTTTTTTAAAAGGACCTATAGTGTGCCGGTATTGCCGCTTCTTATCCGGTAAAAATTCTCAGGACCTCGTAATTTAATATACCCCTTGGGTCCAGGGTTACTTTGCAAAGTATTAATGGATTTAATAATTTTTTTTATTTCCGATTTCTGGAGTTTAATTAATTCTCTTTCAGCTGATCTGGCAACAATTAATTTAAAAGTCATATTAGTTTCTTCTTTCTAAGATCAGTTTTAACTTTTGACCAATCTTTTGATGGTTCACTTTTTCTTTTAATTGCGGTCGTGTAGTCATAAAAGTCTTCCCACAACTTCTTGTTTTTCTTCAAGTCTATTTTAACTGAAACTTATTCATTGCTCTCATACATTAAATGAGATACTCCTTTCATGATTGATAATCTCATTTACAAAAGTAACAAATTAAAACTGATTGTTTTCACCATTCTGTATGAACGCGCTCACACCTTAATTTTAGTCGCAACGATGCAACATCAATCTTTCCCCTTTTTAATGCTTTTAAACAATCTCCTTATGGCAAACATATAATTGAGATCAAAATATGGGATAGTAATTTATTCCGAAGCAACCTTATCCCTCCCCATACCCCTCCAGGGTAAAGTCGTCGAAGTGGTATATTTCGCGGTTGGCGGGCATGGGCGATGTATGGTGTAAAAATACCGCAGATTGGAAAAATGGAAGGGGGAAAACGGAAGGGGGTGCGAGGGGTGCCGGGAAAATGGAAATGTCCTATTTTTGAAAGAAAGGCTGGAGTCCCGCTCCATCATCGCCCGGTATGTCGATTCGAATGCACACCCGTATGCGCTGTTCCCCGCTCCAGCCGGGGCAAGTGGCGGCACGCCTCTTCGTGGCCTTTGCTGCATGGCCCTGCCTGCTGCTGATCCTGCTCAGTGCCACAGAGGGCAAGTACCAGACCCGGCGCATTTATTCCATAGGCGCACACAGCGGGTTTATCATCGCACACAGCCGGGAAGTACAAAACACCCGGGGGGCGCGACCCTACGGAGTGGAGGGCAGCGTGGGAATTGACGACCACTCCGACCGGACGTATGCGCTTTGCCGCTGCGCCACCGAACGCGGTGCCAACGCACAATACATCGACTTCGACAACCGCGTGCTCGGAAAGGCCGCTGCCCTCAGCTTCTACTTCGAACCGCGCTTTGCCCTCTCTCCCTCCTCCCAGCTCGGGGTGAGGGCCATGTGCGGAGGCATCTACCTGAGCAATCCCTTCCACCCCCAGCACAACCCTTCCAACCAGTCGTATAGCACGCACTTCAGCTTCTTCCTCGGACTGGGCACGGGATTCCGCTACCGCATCTCCCCAAAACTCCATGCCGGAATGACCGCCCTGTTCCTGCACACCAGCAACGGCGGACTGAAAGAACCCAACAAGGGTGTAAACTGGCCCGTGCTGCAGCTCCAACTGCAATTCGACCCCTCCGGCGCAAGTCCCCGGCGCGGGCCACCTGCCGGCATGCCACAGGAGAAGCTTCAGGGCGTCTCCGCATTTGCCTTCTACAGCAGCAAGCTGGTGGCGCATGGCGACAAGCGGCGTTACCCCGTGTATGGCATCGCCGCCAATGCATTTACCCAGCTTTCCTCCGTCAGCGGGTTGCTGGCAGGATTGGAACTCTACCTGGACCTGTCGGTAAAAGAAAAGCTTGCGAGGCAGGGCCTGTCCACAGACCACCAACCGGGCGCCGGCATCGCCGTTGGTCACGTGTTTTTCCTTGGGCGCATGCAGTTTTCACAACAACTCGGCGTGTACGCCCTCAAAGCCAACCCCTCCTTCGACCGCCTCTACCAACGCTGGACGTTGACCTACCGCCACCACCACTGGCTGGTTGGCATCTCCCTCAAAGCGCACCGCCACGTTGCCGACTTTGCCGACCTGCGGCTGGGCACCCGGTGGCAAAGACAAAAGGGCCCCCGGGAAACTCCATGAGGCCCTTTCCCCAACTCCTGAATGCGCATACTAACGAACGTTTGTTCATGGTTGTTTGACCTCCCCTGGAAGAGTGCCTGTGTCCTGTTCCGGCTGCCCGCAACCGGTCCTTGCAGCTCCAAAGCGAATTCCGGGCCGGAATACAGCCCCCCTTCGCAGAGGGTTGCAGACCTTTCACCCTGCTCCCCGGCCTAAAAATGCATGCGCTGTGATTCGCGCGGACGGACGACGGGCGGCTTGGGATAAAACGAGATGTCGATCGTGCGGATCTCTCCTGCAGGACTGATCTCCAGCAATACAGACTGGTACGGGTCGAAGCGAACGAACGTTTGTTTGGTTGTGCCGTTGGCGTGAACGGCAAACTCCATAGTCCTGCCTTCTGTCGCGAAAGACTGCCCCGAATACACCGGGTACTGCAAATGGTGCGACGGCCATTGCGCCAAAAACAGGTATTTCGTTCCGTCTTTCGTTGTGCGGCACCAATATTCCGGCAAACGGTCGCCGGAGATCAGCGCGGGGTGGCCGATGAGTTTTGCAAAATCGGAAGACACGTTGTTCAGTGCGGTCAATTTGCCGAGCGTCGATGCGTATTTTGCCGACTTGTTTTTGCCGGGTTGCACGGGATTGCGCTTTAGGCATACCCTGAGGCCCTTCTTCGCGAGCTGCAGCACCCGCTTCAACGCGCGGACATCCATGTACTCCACGTCGACGTACAGCAACGAGAAAGAGGCGTCACCAACCACCAGCCTTCCTTTGTCAAGTTTCGCCTCTTCGAGAAAATGGCGGTTGATCCATAGTGGGTGATAACCCGCCACTTCTTCGGGCGTGTAGACGTATCGCATTTCGTATTCCCCCCAAACCCAAACACGCTGGCGCTCCGGCGGATACGGCCCCTTCATGACCGCGTCTTCGTAG
This sequence comes from Saprospiraceae bacterium, assembly GCA_019187365.1. Lineage (GTDB taxonomy): Bacteria > Bacteroidota > Bacteroidia > Chitinophagales > Saprospiraceae > Vicinibacter. The sequence goes on from JABARE010000007.1 coordinate 42,153, forward strand.
GGAATGTAAACGGCGACGTCGGTGTAGGTCCTTCCCCTTTGCAGGTAAGAGGAAACCTTCTCCACGTAGGTGTTGAGTTTGGGCAGTTCTTCTGTCAGGCTCCCTCCGGGACCGATGTAGCAGGTGGCAAAAAAGTCGATGGTGTCCGAGCCTTTGGGGTTGAACGGCATGCCGATGTACACGTGGTGGTTTACCCCGTTGGCGAACAGGGCATCGGCAACCATTTTCAGGTCGGCCGTCTGCTCCTTTCGCAAATACGTGTTCGGAAATCCGTACATGCAGGTAAAGGATTCGCTGGACGTGAGCGGTTTGGAGGAAAGGCATGCGGCGGAGCTGACGATCCTGGCGTAATTCGGATTGTTGAGCATGGCCTCGGTTTCGGGTATATCCGGAAGCGCATACGTCGTCATGATGTCGGCAGGCGCTCCCAAACATTGAACCCTTGACCAGGCACCCATTTCTTTGCACTTTTCGACATAGGGTTTGTAAAAACCCGTGGTGACATAATCGTCCAGGTGCAACATATAATCGTAACGCACGTCGGGAAAAGAATCGAGGCCCCTCTCCATATAGGGAATGATGTCGTAGGCAAATTGCCTTTTGAAGGTTTTATCAAATCCGGGAGTCCACAATTTGTTCGTTTGGTTGAGTTTTATTTCCCACGAATCGGTAAACAACACCGTTTTAGGTCCTTTGAGCACCTGCTTCAAGGCTGCTTCGTAGGGTTTTGCAAACAGGGCAAAAGCTTTTGCGTCCATGTGGTTGATGACGCGCATGTTTTCGGGCCAGGCCCAGGAGAAGGTGAGCAGCTGGCTAAACGAGCTGTCCCCGTAAATTTGGGTGCCGCAGGACTTTGGAATGTTGAGTTCCGCAACCGGCCATGCACTGCCAAAGGTGAAGTCGCAAGCCATGCCGATGGAATCCGCATAGCGCTTGGTGTAGGCCACGATACCGGTCCAGTCGGCGCTGAGCCATTTCTGCGCGCTGGTATCGACCGGATAATGGCGATTGAAGTCTCTGGCATACCAAAATTGGTAACGGTGCAGCGGATAAAGCCATGCGATCTCCGCCCCTCCAAAATGATTGTCCTTTAGCCAGTCGAGCTGATGCCGTACATCCGCTTCGCGGATCCGGGTGGCAAACCAAAACCAGCGCACCATGGGCTTTGCCGACCGGTAAAAGGGATTGGGCGGAACATCCCGGTGTATCGCGGGGTCCGGCGGCTGCGCCAATAGGCCCTGCACCAAAAACGTGAAATAAATAAAGATTCGCAGGATACTCATCCTGCAAGTATAATGGATTGCCCATGGCTGAACAATATGCGCATTTGATTTTTCACCGGGCGATGGTTCGGCCTTTTCGTTTTCAATGTACTTTTGCTTAAACCGCACCGCCTTTCAATCATTCCGTGCCGGACAGGCCTTTCTGTTTTCAATGAAGCATCGGTCCCTCTACCTTCTGCTCGTTTTCCTGAGCGTACTTGCCGGGTGGTTTATGGGCTACGTCAACATCCCCTACGTCGAGGCGGGTAAGGGGTTTCTGTCTGGATTTGCCGCATGCGCTTTGGCAATTTGCTGGATCCACTTGTTGCGCCGGCTGTGGAACAGGTGGTCTGCCGGTGTAAAATCCACGCCGGTTGCCCCGGCAGTACATCCACTGTCGACGCAGGGTCTGCGTATGTTTTCGATTTTGTCTTTTGCGCTGTTGGCCCTGGCGGCTACAGGATGGTATTCCAGCCGCACGTTGCGGGCCGGGTTGAGGGCGGCGCAGCTGGAAGTTGAGGCGTTGAGGCATGACGCCAGCGTCGACGAACAAAAAAACAAACTGGGCGTGCTGGTGGAGTTGATCCGCGTACTGGATTCTGCCAGGGTGCAACGGGCCGGTAGCCACGATGCTACAGACCTGGAAAACCGCATCGTTGCGATGTGTGCCTCTTTCTCCGTTCAGCGCGAATGGGATCCGGAAAGCCGGTCTTACCAGGCGCTCAGTGCAACCCGGGGCATGTTGTTGCTCGCATTGGTCAACACGGCGATGGATTCCGGGTCTCTGCGCAACATCCTCCGTCGCGTGAGCTTTTCCTGTGCCGATTTGCGCAACGCCGACCTGCGCGGAAAGGATCTGCGCGGGATTGATCTGAGCCATGCGAACCTGGAATGCGCCCAACTGGAAAGCGCACGACTCGACCATGCGGGATTGCGCGGCGCCCGTCTGGTCGGAGCCAATTTAGAGCGCGCATCGCTGATGGGCACCAACCTGATCTCGGCCCAACTGAGCTGGGCGAAGATCGGCGGGGCCAACCTGCATTCCGCCAGACTCGACAGCGCCGACCTGTCGAACTCCAGCTTTCATAAGGCATCGCTCCACTATGCGACCCTCATTCAAACGAGATTGCACAATGCCCTGCTGGCGGGTGCGGACCTGCGCAACTGTTTTCTGTGGGGTACGCAATTCTCAAATGCCAATCTGTCCGGGGCCAACCTAATGGGCGTTACCATCAGCGGGGTGCAGCTGGCAGATGTGAACATGCAGGATGCCGTCGTACCGGAAAACTGGGCGGCTCTGCTGCGCGAAGAACCCAACGGCGGGATCGACGATCATTTTAAAAAATACGAGATACTCCAGGACACGCTGAGCATCCGGGATTCCCTGATTTTCAGGCTTGCGCCGCGATTGCAATGAGCACGTGCCCGTTTGCTTCCGTGAAATTCCCAAGTTTATTTTTTTTAATGCGCTCAGAGACTGGCCAACAGTGCATTGAGCTTTCTGGAAAATTTCACCACCACTTCGTCGCTGGGGCGGTAGGGATCCAGGCCGATCTGCAGAGCGTGCATGTAATAGCGCTGAAGGTCGTTTAGGTATGCCGCGAGCATGGCCGGAGTGCACACAGAACTTTTTTTCAAACCGTACCGGTCTTTCAGTTCAAGGCCCAGCATCTGTCCGATTTCGTTGTTGATGATGTCAACGTAATTGTCCAGAGGATTGTTGATCGTATCTGCGAGTTGGCGCCCGGTAAACCGGCCGGTGGTGAGTTCCGGCATGTAGAGCCGCTCGTGCAGGTCTCCTACCAGGTCTGCCAGGTCTTCAGAAAAGAAGGAGGTGATGATCGCCTGTGCCGTAACGTGGTTAAAGGTGTTGATAAAGCCCTTTTCCGAGCTGTCGCGCGCCGTGAGGAATGCCAGCGAGGGCGTATTGATGTGGCGAAAGCTCGTTTCTGCCAGGTCGTAAAACGCCACGTCTTTTGATCCGAAGATGTCTGCCCGTCTGCGGCTCAGCAGCGATACCACCTCAAGTTGCTTTCGCTTTCGCACGGCATAAGGATTGTTGAAAACAAACAGGGCTTTCGAAAGCCAATCCGTATCCTGCACCCTGGTCAGGTCGCCCTGGTTGGTGCCCGATGCCAGGCGGCGTACGATGGTCTTTCCCCGGTCTTCGTAGCGCAGGGTTACTGCAGATGACCTATGAAAAAGACTGTCCTGTGCTGCAGGGTCCACTTCGTAGTGTATCGAAACCCTGTCTTTGAAGTGGTCGAGATCCCTGAACCTCGTTGTGATCAGCGCCCTGAGCCGGGCACGATCCGCGGACCCATCCTGTGCGGCATGCTGCTCCGGCGACATAAAGTCCGCGCTACCGGAGGGTGTACACGAGGCGATGGCGGCCAAGACCACTGCGAGTTTAAGGTTGCGTGATGAACGGCTGTGTTTCCTGACGGGCATTTAGGAACGGGCTGTTGCAAATATATTCAAAATGCCCCTGGGGAATCGAAATGGTAACGCACGTTGATGCGTCTGAAGGCCTCAACGAAAACCGATCCAAAAGATGGCGAACCTGTGCAGCGATTTTTGAAATAAAATTCCCTGTTGCGGGAATCCGATCCCCCGGATTATGCGTTTACAATCAGATGACCGTTTGTCTCCGGACGCCTGAAGCCATTCCCTTGTGCCAAAACACCTGTTCCACCAAACCCTTTGCACTTCCACCGTACGAAAATGGACGATTTCAGCTAATTTTACCTGATATTCCAGGCCGGTATGCCCTTTGTCGCACTTATTTTTCACCAGGTCTTTAAAAAGTTTGAAAACCAGCATTCTATAGCCGGTATGCCCCCAAGCCTTGAAATGCCTAGGTGTATTAAATGCTCCCGCTTCCTTTATAAATTTACTCTGCGCACAGGACCTGCCCACCCATCGAAAAGCAGCAAAAAGCCTAAACCCTCACCCATGCCAATACCCCTCAGACAAGACCCTTTCCTTCTGCCAACGATCCCCTCTGAGTCTCTTCAGCAAAACTCCAGTAAGATCAACAATGGCTACTCAGTAGCGCATATCACCCCTAAATCGGGTGCATACCCGCTATAGAGTAGCGGGTATATGCGAGTTGGCAACAAGTGTAAAAAGACAGACGAGCAGGCAGATACGATATTGACAAAATTAAAATAAGAAAGGATTTAGCTTTTTGATAGGACAGTGCAAATTTGAGGGAATTTATTTTGTTTTTTTCTCCCACCCGCAAAAAGAGAAAGAAACCTCGCCCACATTGCAGCACATTTGCAAGCCCCCACGAGCCAACGCTCAGACCAAAGGCTTGCAAAAGAGCTGCAATTTTGCTTACGCACCCGTGCAAATTTGTTACTTTTGAGTTTTTGAAAAAAGTATTGGAAAATATTATGACAGATAATTTTGAATTAGAAAAAACGCTTTGGGCAGCAGCCGATAAACTCCGCAATAACATGGATGCGGCGGAATATAAGCACGTAGTTTTAGGATTGATTTTCCTAAAATATATCTCTGATGCCTTTGATGAATTGTATAAAAAGTTAGACAGCGAAAAAGCTGAAACAGGAGCAGACCCTGAAGACAAAGACGAATATACAGCCGAAAGAGTTTTTTACGTTCCACCTCAAGCACGTTGGAACTGGTTACAAGGCAGAGCAAAACTTCCAACAATTGGAAAAGACATTGACGATGCAATGGACGCTATTGAAAAAGACAATGCTTCGCTAAAAGGAGTTTTACCCAAAGACTATGCACGACCAGCATTAGACAAACAACGACTTGGAGAACTAATTGATTTAATTGGCTCAATTACGTTGAGCAAAAACGGGAACGGAAAAGGCAAAGATGTTTTAGGTTTTGTTTTTGAATACTTCTTGGGACAATTTGCTGATGCCGAAGGCAAAAAAGGTGGACAGTTCTATACTCCTGCAAGTATTGTAAAACTTTTGGTTGCTGTGCTTGCACCTGAACCTGAAAAAAGAGTTTATGACGGCTGTTGTGGTAGTGGTGGAATGTTTGTGCAAAGCGAAAAGTTTATCGAATTGCACGAACACCGAAAAGGAAAGATTTCAATTTACGGACAGGAAAGCAACCCGACTACTCATAAATTAGCCCGAATGAATTTGGCTATTCGTGGGATTGATGCCAAAATTGAACTGGGCGACACATTAATGAACGATAAATTCCCTGAATTGAAAGTTGATTATATTCTTGCAAATCCACCTTTTAATGTAAGCGACTACAACATAAACAAAGCTGAAACACACAAATGGAAATACGGTATTCCACCGACTGGAAATGCAAACTACGCTTGGTTGCAGCACTTTGTAAGCAAGCTTGCACCATATGGAACAGCAGGAATTGTTTTAGCAAATGGTAGTATGAGTTCAGAAATTGCAACCGAGGGAGAAATCAGAAAAGCTATGATTGAAGCGGATTTAATTGATTGCATGGTTGCTCTTCCTTCACAATTATTTTACAATACGCAAATTCCAGCCTGTTTGTGGTTCTTAGCCAGAAACAAAACCGAAACAACTAAATTCAGAAACCGCACAAATGAAGTCCTGTTTATTGATGCCCGAGAATTGGGAACAATGATAAGCAGAAAACAAAGGGAGTTAACCGACGATGATATTGAACATGTTTCGGAAATTTTTCACAAATGGAGAAGTAAAGAATACGAGACTGAATACAATGATGTAGCAGGTTTATGCAAATCAGCAAGTATTCAGGACATTCGCAAAAACAATTACATTTTAACGCCTGGGCGATATATTGATTTTAAAGAGGTTGAAGAAGATGGAGAGTCATTTAACGAGAAAATGCAAATGTTAACAGCCAAACTTTCCGAACAAATGCAGAAAGCAAATGATTTGGACGAAACTATAAAGCAAAATTTAGCAAAAATCGGTTATGAGCTATAAACTTAAAACATTAATCGTTTTTGATACCAATTCTCTGCGAAGCACACAGGACGGAGAAGTGGCATATAGTTTCTTTGCTTTTGGTCGTCCATTTCAGGTAATTGAAGAATTTATTTTAGAGAAAAACCTAAACGAAGATATTCATATTGCAATCCCAACTTGGGCAATTGAAGAACTTAAAGACCAAAAACAAAGGCAGTACCAAAACGATATTGTTGAATTTCAAAAATTATCCTAACGACTTTCTGGAATGCCTCATATTCCTCAAATTACTTTACCACAAGAGGAATTTGATTGCACTACTTACATACAGGAAAAAGCAATAGAATACATTGCCACAAAAGAAATCAAACTTTTAGAAATCAAAGAAGAACTTGCAAATACAGTTTTACAAAGTATGATGAAAAGGGTAATGAAAGACCAAAACAAAAAACATCCTTTTGCACATTCTGGAAAATACAAAGATGCTGGTTTTAAAGACAATATTGTTTGGGAAAGCTTAATGCATTTTGATAGCGTTGCCGACTTTGACAAGGTTATTTTCATTACAAAAGATACAGATTATACAAACTGTCAATTTGAATTTAAAGAAAAATGGAATAAACACATTGCAATAATCTCTGATGAAAACAACGCTTTGGTTGAAATCAAAAAGGATTATGAACTTTATATAGCGGAACGGGAAATTTACGACTTTGCTCAAACCGAATACTTTAAAGATTATTTAGCTGATTTGCTCAAGAAAAAATCTGAAATTCTGATTGAAGAAAACAGTTTTAAAATTGAGAATTTCAAATTGCTTGATACATGCAAGGATATAACACGTATTCCGCCAAACGAGCATATGATTGAAAGCCTTTATGTAGCTTCCGAAATAGTAATTTACTTTAAGGACAAAGGCAAAAAATCAGAGCAAATTGTAACTGCAACTACTTCATTTGCAGACGAGGAAAGCAAAGAGATAATTGAAACATTTTACGACTTTGAATTGGTATGAGTGAATTAAAAAAATATAAACTTGGCGAATTAGGTACGTTTTTCGGTGGTGTAACTTCTATTAAAAAAGAAGATTACGGACACGGAACACCTTTTTTGCCTTACAAAAATGTTTACAAAAACTCAAAGGTTAACATTAACGAACTTGAATTAATGAATGTTCGTCCGTTGGACTTAGACAGGCGTTCGGCAAAATATGGTGATATTTTCTTTACAGCATCTTCCGAAACACCCGACGAAGTTGCAATGTCTTCGGTTTTGTTGGATGAAGTTGAAAACCTTACATTCAACGGTTTTTGTAAAAGATTTAGGCTTAATGATTTTAACACGCTATTACCTGAATATGCAAGGTATTTATTCCGTGACATTTCTTTCAGAAACGAAGTTTACCAAAAAGCAACTGGCGACATCCGCTTTAATATCAGTCAGGAGAGTTTAGCAGATATTGAAATTGAAATCCCAGATATAGTTAATCAAAAAGAAATTGCAGGTATTTTGCTTTCGATTGATGATAAAATTGAAATCAATCTTGAAATGAATGAAAGCCTTGAAACTATGGCAAGAGCCATTTTTAAAGAATGGTTTATTGATTTCAACTTCCCAGAATTTAATGGTAATCTAGTAAATGGTTTACCTGAAGGTTGGAATAAAATTAAAATAAAGGATATTTGCCAAGTAAATACTGGTACTCTAAATTCAAAAGATAAATTTGACAAAATTCATTATATTGAAATCTCTGAAGTTGAAAAAGGAATAATAAATAATATTAAAACATATAATCGAGGTGAAGAACCTAGTAGGGCAAGAAGAAAGCTTAAACACGGTGATTGTGTTCTTTCAACGGTTAGACCTAATAGAGGTTCATATTTCATTTCTTTATTTCCTCCAGAGAATTTAATAGCATCAACAGGTTTTGCAGTATTTTCTCCAACAAAAGTTCCGTTTTCGTTTATTTATTTATTTCTTACAAATCCTGAACAATTAGAATTTTATGGCAAAATGGCTGATGGCGCTGCATACCCTGCAATTAATCCATCAGTTATTATGGAAATGGATTTTCTTTTACCGCCAGCAAATGTTCTTGAATTATTCCACAATATTGCGGGTAATTCATTAATTAAGTGTTACAATAATTTGGAAGAAAATAAAATTTTAGCACAAACAAGAGACACTTTATTACCAAAGTTAATGAGTAGTAAAATTAGAATTGAGCAATAATGGAATATGTAATTTCGCCAAAATATTTAATGAAGCTCATTTCTGATATAGAAACGGCTCTTTGGAATCAGTTTCAAACCAGCAAATATCGGAATGTTCGCTTTTATATTGAGAAGTGGCATAAACATAATGATGGTTATAATTTCAATGATTATTGGGAAAACTTTACTATTTACGAGGACAACAATAAAAATATTGATTTAACGAAAACATTAAATAATATTGATGGTGAGACCCTTCTAAAAATCGCAATAGATTTAGGTGTTGACACACCTGATTTTATTCCTTCTATCCCTACGTTTCGCAATGAAATAAAAGCAGAATATCCTTCCGCAAGTTCAACCTTTGAGAGTGCTTTTAAGAAAATAGAATCAGAACCAAATATTGCTATTGGATTGGCTAATTCTGCTTTAGAAAGTATTGTCAAGGAAATTTTAAAGGATGATAGGATAAATAGTAAAATAAAGAATAACAAAACCTTGTATGATTTAACGAGTGAAATACTGAAAGTTTTTCAATATTTCCCTAATTCTGATATGCCAGATGAAATTAAAACAATAGGCAGTTCTTTACTTGCAATAAGTCAGGGTATAGAGAAATTACGAAGCGATAAAACGGATTTTCACGGTAAAACAAAAGACGATTATAAAATTGAAGACTCAATTTACACATACTTTGTTGTAAATTGTGTTACAACCATTGGTTTGTTTATGAATTCATACTACAAGACAAAATTTCCAAAACCAGTTGTCGAAAGTGAAGCACCGACAATTGAGGAAGATATTTTGCCTTTTTAATTGGATAGCAAATGAGAAACAGCATCACTGAAAACGAAATAGAAGAAATTGCCCTTTCCTACTTGGAAAGTTTAGGGTATAGTTATTTGTTAGGTACTGATATTTCGCCTGATGGAGAACACCCTGAACGCCAATATAACGAAGTGGTTTTGGCTACCCGTTTGCGTGATGCTATTGATAAATTAAACCCAACAATTACACAGGATGCCAAAGAAGATGCTTTAAAAAAAGTATTACGAACCGACAGTCCTAACCTGTTAATCAATAATGAATCGTTTCACAGATATTTAACTGATGGTGTTGATGTAGAAGTAAGAACGGAAAGCGGAATCCGTGGTGAGAAAGTTTATATTGTTGATTTTGAAACTCCAGAAAACAATGAGTTTTTGGCAATCAACCAGTTTACAATTATTGAAAGTAATCAAAACAAACGCCCCGATATTATTTTATTTGTTAACGGTTTGCCTTTGGTTGTTGTTGAACTTAAAAATGCTGTTGATGAAAATGCCACAATAAAATCGGCTTATAACCAATTACAAACCTACAAACAAGCCACTCCTTCGCTTTTTACCTATAACGAATTATTGATTGTGAGCGATGGTTGGGATGCACTTTGCGGAACAGTTACAAGCGATTTTGGTAGGTTTATGTGTTGGAAAACCAAAGACGGAAAAACAACTGCCGACCATTTGCAACCACAAATGGAAGTAATGTTTTTGGGAATGTTAAACAAAAACACACTTCTCGACCTTATACGACAATTTATAGTTTTTGAAAAAAGCGATAGTAAAACATTAAAAAAAGTTGCCGCCTACCATCAATATTATGCGGTAAACAAAGCTGTTGAAAGCACAATCTTAGCCAGTTCAAAAAATGGCGATGGTCGTGGCGGAGTTATTTGGCATACACAAGGTAGTGGTAAAAGTTTGAGTATGGTTTTCTTTTCGGGCAAACTCATCATTGAGCCGAAAATGGAAAATCCTACTTTGGTAATATTAACCGACCGCAACGACTTGGACGAGCAATTACACGATACATTTTGCAATTGTCAACAATTACTCAGACAAGAACCACAAAAAGCTGAAAACCGAAGGGATTTAAGACAATTGCTGAAGGTCGCATCGGGCGGAATTGTATTTACAACAATTCAGAAATTTATGCCAATGCCTGATGATATTGTGCAAAATGGTGACGTAGCAAATGAACCAAGTGTTGAATACATTGGTGCAGATATTCAGGCATTAAGCGAACGAAAAAATATTGTGGTTGTGGCAGACGAAGCACACCGCAGTCAATACGATTTTATTGATGGTTTTGCAAAACATCTTCGTGATGCTTTACCAAATGCAACTTTTATTGGTTTTACTGGCACACCGATTGAAAGCGGAGACCGAAATACACAGGCAGTTTTCGGCAACTATGTTGATATATACGATATTCAACAAGCAGTAAACGATAAAGCTACTGTTCCAATCTTTTATGAAAGCCGTTTGGCCAAAGTCCATTTTGAAGAAGATGAAAAGGTAAGCTTAGATGAACAGTTCGAAGAACTAACCGAGGGTGAAGAATTAAGCAATCGTCAACAAATGCGGGCGAAATGGACACGATTGGAAGCCATTGTTGGAAATCCAAACCGTATTCAGAAAATAGCCGAAGATTTAGTTTATCACTTTGAACAACGCAATGCAGTTTTAGACGGCAAAGCAATGATAGTTTGTATGAGCCGTAGGATTTGTGTTGACTTATACGATGCAATAACCAAAATACGTCCTTTATGGCATTCCAAAGATGACGATAAAGGAACTATTAAAGTGATAATGACAGGTAGCAGTAGCGATGTTCTGAATATGCAACCGCATATCCGTAACAAACAAAGACGAAAAGCTATTGGCGACAGACTTAAAAATCCAGTTGACTCATTAAAATTGGTAATTGTCCGTGATATGTGGCTCACTGGTTTTGACGCTCCTTGTTTACATACCTTGTATGTTGACAAACCAATGCGTGGTCATAATTTAATGCAAGCCATTGCAAGGGTTAACCGCGTATTTACCGAAGGTAAAGAAGGTGGTTTGGTAGTTGACTATTTAGGCATTGCACAAGAATTAAAATCTGCATTAGCCGATTACACTGCAAGCGGTGGCGAAGGAAAACCAACACTTGACCAGGAATTAGCCGTTGCAAAAATGTTGGAATTGCACGAGGCAATTGATTATCAATTAAGACATTTCGATTGGCGTAAATTCTTCAATCTTTCACCAGTTGAGAAATTGAAATTTATTCCAGTAATAGTTGATTACATTTTCAGTCAGGAGAATGGAGAGCAAAGTTTTGTTGAGAATACAAAAAACTTATTGAAAGCATTCGCAATTTCAGTACCTCACGAAAAAGCAATGGCAATCCGTGATGATGTTGCTTTGTTTCAAGCTATAAAAACAAGACTTGTAAAAATATCGGACAAAAATGAAGGTGGCAAGACAAACGAAGAAATGGAAACGGCTATCAAGCAAATCATTTCCGAAGCCATTACTGCCGAAAATGTGATTGATATTTTTGATGCAGCAGGATTGAAAAAACCAAATATCGAGATTTTAGACGAGAAGTTTTTGCAAGAACTCAAAGACTTGCCACAAAAGAATTTAGCTGTTGAGTTACTTAAAAAATTGCTCAAAGATGAAATCAAAAAACGAACTAAAATAAACTTGGTTGAAAGCAAGAAATTTTCGGAAATGCTTGAAGATGCAATCAAACGCTATCATAACGGAATGATTGATACGGTTGAATTTCTTGAAAAAGTATTAATTCCGTTTGCCGAGCAAATGAAAGAAGCAGATAAGCGAGGCGAAAATTTAGGATTAGATTATAGAGAATATGCCTTTTATACTGCATTAGAGGTTAATAATAGTGCTGTTTCAATATTAGGTGACGATATTTTAAAACATATAGCACAAGAACTTTTAAAAACTGTTCGTAGTGGAACAACAATAGATTGGACAATAAAAGAAAGTGTTCAAGCGAATTTGCGTAGAAACATCAGAAGGATTCTAAGGAAGTTTGGTTATCCACCAGATTTACAGGAAAAAGCGGTTGAAACAGTTATTACTCAGGCAAAAATGTTAGCAGAGGATTTGGTAAATGGAAATGACAATGAATAAAAATTGCCAACGCTCAGTCGTAAGCACATTTGCAAGCCCACACGAGCCAACGCTCAGACCAAAGGCTCGCAAAAGAGCTTACGCCTTTCCAGGCCAAGTAGCCCAAAGGGCTTTAGGGTTTGCCGACCCACAAAAAACAAAATAAATTTGTGCTTCGTGGATAGGTTGGTGCGGATTGATAATGACAAGAAAATAAAGCTAAATGATTGACAAACAGACAGAAGGAAATGAACACCAGTTGCCAACACGCGGTATAGTTAATTGCCGGTGCAGTGGGTATTCGAGCGACACAGCTCGTATCAAAAGTAGTTGTAACTTGATAGGAAAGTGCTTCGAAATCGGCAACTAACCATACCGCAAACCGTTGGCGATAATGCCTCCGGCACGCAGAATCGTCCGCTTTGCGGACTTTACTTCTGCTATTTTCTCCAACGGCCTGGCAGTACGCCTAATTCGTTTTTCGTGCCTGCGGCACTATCCGCCAATAGGCGGATAAAACGAATTGTGGCTAAAGGCTCCCGTTGCAAGGATGCAAGCATCTTGCAACTCGCCTTATCCGCCAGGCCGTTAGTAACAAAGCGTGACGAACTCTCGGCAATACAATTTGACACCTAAAAAGAATGACTCTTTTCGTATCATAATCAAATCTAAACGTATCAAAACGTATCATTTCGCCCTTGCGGTTTCAAATCATATTCGTATATTTGCGTATCAAATCGTATCAAAATGGACAATGAGGTATATAATTTTAAACTGAATATTGATTGGAAGCTGATTCACTTAATTAGTGAAATAGACCGCTTTGATGCAAGTTGGACAGCTATTGAACGAAAAGAAGGACAAAGTCTTAAAGAGTTAAAAAGTATTGCTACAGTGCGAAGCGTAGGGGCTTCAAACCGAATTGAAGGCAACAAAATGAGCGATGAGGAGGTTGACGTGTTACTTCAAAAAATTGACATAACAAAACTTACCGACAGAGATTCGCAGGAAGTGGTCGGTTATTTTGAAGTATTGGATTTGATTTCGGAATCTTACGAAAACATCAATCTTACCGAAAGTCACATCAAAAGTTTACACAATAGTTTGATGAAATATAGTGCCAAAGACCAATGGCACAAAGGCAATTATAAGGCACATAGCAACGCAGTTGAAGCCTCATTTCCTGACGGCACACGACGAATCATTTTTCAAACAACCGAAGCGGGATTTGCAACCGAAGATGCCATAAGAGAGCTGCTCAATTGGTTTAATTCAGAAACGGTAGTACATCCCTTAATCAAAATAGCTTCCTTTGTCTATGATTTTTTAAGCGTTCATCCTTTTCAAGACGGAAATGGAAGGTTAAGTCGTTTAATTTCAACGCTATTATTACTCAAAAACGGATATAAATGGATACAATACGTGAGTTTTGAACACGAAATTGAAAACCGGAAAAGCGAATATTATCAGATTCTTAGAAGCTGTCAAGCACAACGCCCTAACGAAGATGTAACTGTTTGGATGCAGTTCTTTTTGAGTTGCTTGTCAAATATTCAATCCCAACTTATGACGAAATTGAATAAAAGCGGTTTAGAAACACAGCTTTTGCCCAAGGAAAAATCAATCTTTACGATTATTCAAAACCGCCCCAACATTCAGTCGGGAGAAATTTCCGAAAAATTGGCCATACCATTACCCACCGTAAAACGTATCCTGTCGGAGTTAATCAATAAAGGATTGATTGTAAAACAAGGTAGCGGACGAAATGTGAGTTACACGATAAAATAGATAAAGATAAAAGTTAACAATACCATTGTATAAAAAGAATAGAAATCGCCCAGCTACTAACAGCACCTACAAGAAATTGGCGGTTCAGTGCTCCGCAGACAGTTTTGTGGTTAACCAAAGTTTGGTTCTCCGCATCAATCCCGCAGTATTGCGGGATGGTGAAAATCGCCAAATTCTTGTGGCTGCAAAACGTTGGCGAAAATGCCTCCGGCACGCAGAATCGTCCGCTTTGCGGACTTTACTTCTGCTATTTTCGCCAACTGCCTGGCAGTACGCCTAATTCGTTTTTCGTGCCTGCGGCACTATCCGCCAACAGGCGGATAAAACGAATTGTGGCTAAAGGCTCCCGTTGCAAGGATGCAAGCATCTTGCAACTCGCCTTATCCGCCAGGCCGTTATTTCTCAAATCAATTAAAAACAATTTTAAGATTACTTTGTAACCTTACATTTTGAATTTTAACAATAAATAATCCGGAGCCTAACATTTTTCTATCCAGAATGAAGTTGCTCTCCGTCTTTGCTTTTGCCTGGTAGATTGTTTGTCCGCAACCATTCAAAACGGTAAGATTATATGGAAGATTTAAATCCCCATCATCCATTTGGAAATAAATTCTTTCATTTGCGGGATTGGGATATGCAGATACAGATAATGTTTTACCCGTAGGTTCTTCCGTTTCAACTATAGAAGATTGCTTAAAAAACTCCCAAAACAATTTGGCAGCTTCCAGAGGGTAGTTATTTCCATTTGGATACTGATGGCCCATATTTTTTACTAAAGTAAAAATATATGGACTGGTGCTGGATCCTCCTGTTTGGGATTCCTTCCAGTGATACGTTTGTGTTATTTGGCTTTCACTATGATCGAAGGTATGGGTTAAACCCTGGCAGCCAAGTATCCGATTCAGATAAACTTTTAAATATTCAAGTATCGAGTCACCATAAAAAGGCAATTCGGTAAACGGTGGTACAATAAACATATTGTCAGAGGTGCCTAACATAAACCAAAAGGGGATGCGTCGTACAGGATTCGTGACGGAATCCGACTTGACCAATATGCCCCCGCAGCCAGCCGCAGCAGAAAACACATCACCGGCATCCATTGCCATTTTATGGACCATTGCCGAACCATTGGAAAATCCCGTTATGTACATTTTCGAACTGTTTACAGGAAAAGTATCTCTGACTCTTCTAATCAATTCCTTTAAAAACTTAACATCGTCGACATAGTTTTGAGGAGGTCCAGAGCAAGGTTGATCCGTTACATGTCCATTGACCCATCTGGCAATGACTTTTTCGACACTGTCTTCCGTTACACACCATTTTAGAGAAGAAGGATACAAAGTAATAAAATTTTCACTTTCACCAAGTTCCTTCCAACCGAAGATATTGTAAGGTTCATCACTATCGTGGGCTGAGCTATGCAATACCATTACAACAGGATATCCTCCTGGAGGCGGTGCCTTTCTGGGTATCTGGATAATAGACTCCCGCAATCTTCCTTCAAATAAAAATTTGACATCTATCCGCTGTCCGATAATGCTATTTACAAAAAATAGCAAAAAAAAGAGTTGAAGATAATTTTTCATAAACACTATTTTTAGATAATTAATAATCTGGTGCAGTTTAACGCCCCTTGGCTAATTACCCAAATTTAAGGTAGAATTTATACACTACCAAATAATTTAGCCGAAAGGCCCTGATTTTATTCCTGAATTTACTCTGAAGAAGCTAAATTATCCTTATATTTGAGTGATGGCTTACAGTGAGTATTTAGCTGACCGGGTACGTCACCGTCTTTCCAAACATCCTGTCAAAGAAAAAAAGATGATGGGAGGTCTAATCTTTATGGTGAATGAAAAAATGTGCATTGGGGTTGACACCGATCGAAAAAGTGGTCACGACAGAATCATGGTTAGGGTTGGCAAAAGTGCATACGATAATCTGCTCCATAAAAAGGGTTGCCGGGAAATGGATTTTACCGGCAAACCCATGAAAGGTTTTTTGTTTGTTTATCCTGATGGCTTTGACAAAGAAACAGACCTGGATTTTTGGATAAACAAAGCTCTTGAATTTAACAGGGACATCAATACATCAAAGTAAGAAGCCCCTGTCCTTAATGCAATCCCTTTAACTGGAGAGTTGGGCACCGCAATCCGTAAGGATAAGATGCAAGATGAATTACCCGACAGCTTGCTCCGGAATAAGCCCATCGCCGTCTAGCCTCCCTGCACCTTGTGATCTGCTCTGTTCCCCGGGTCTTTTGCTTATGTTTGTTGGCTAAAACAGCTCTATGCGACCACTCATATTTGCCTTGTCCTTTATCCTCTCGATGTGCAGTCAGGCGTTTTCCGCTGAGTATAACATCATGAGCTATGGCGCCGTGGGCGACGGGGTGACGTTGAACACAAGGTCCATACAGAAAGCCATTGACGAGGCCCATGCGCAGGGTGGTGGCATGGTGCGCATACCAGCCGGTCGTTTTGTAACCGGAACCCTCCTAATGAAGAGCGGCGTAGAGCTCCACCTCGAAAAGCGCGCTGTCCTGCTTGGAAGCATCGTTGCCGCCGATTACCCCACGCTCAGCAGATGGAAGGCCCTCATCGGGGCAGACGGCGCAAGAGGCATTGCCATTACCGGCAAAGGCACCATCGACGGCAGGGGAGCACAGCTTGCATTGCACGTAGACAGCCTTTTTTATGCAGGGCAGATCGACAGTCACAACTACTACTTTGCCGAAAGAAGGCCCTGGGCAGAACTCCGGCCCCAGATCATTGAGTTCAACCTGTGCAGCGACATCGTTGTGCGCGATGTGACAATAAAAAATGCAGCCTGCTGGGTTCAGACTTATCAAAAATGCAACAAACTCGTCATCGATAACATACGCGTTGACAGCGACGCCTACTGGAACAACGACGGAATCGACATTCTCGATTGCACCAATGTGAGGATCACCAACTGCGACATCAACAGTTCCGACGACGGAATTTGCATTAAATCAGAGGATTTCAGCCTCAAACACATCAACGACAACATCTACATTGCCGATTGCCGCATCCGATCCAGCGCCAGCGCGGTCAAATTTGGCACTTCACTGGTCAGTGGTACGCGAAATGTGGTCATTCGCAACATCGAAGTCTACGACACCTACCGCTCTGCCATCGCCATCGAAGCGACCCAGGGCGGTTTTATTGAAAACGTTCTGGTGGAGAACATCCGGGCAAAAAATACGGGCAATGCCATTTTCCTTCGCATTGGCAGGATCCGGGGAGCAGAGAAGGCGGGGCCGCTGAAAAATGTCACCATTCGCAATGTAAAAGTTGAGGTTCCCTATGATATTCCCGATAAGGATTACATCATTCGGGGGCCCGCATTGCCTGGCTTTCACAACACCTTTCCTTCTTCCATAACCGGAAATCCAGGTGTTTTTGTCGAAAACGTGACCATTGAAAACGTAGAGATCATCTATCCCGGCAGGGGAAATAAAGCCTATGCCAACCTGCCCTTATACCGCATCAAAGACGTTCCTGAACTGGAAACGGAGTATCCCGAATTTTCCATGTTTGGCGAATTGCCGGCATGGGGTTTTTACGTCCGGCACGTGAAAGGCCTGAACTTTAAAAACATAGCTCTGAAAATCAAAAATCCGGATTACCGCCCGGCCATGGTCTTCGACGACGTGCACGATCTGACCATTGAGTTCTTGAAGGTACGAGGTGACAACAAGGAAGAGCCCCTGTTTTTCCAGAACTGTAGCGGCGTTCAGGTCAGCGGTCTCCAGCTTTTCCTCAAAAATTAAACTCGTGTTTACCAAAAGCTTCTCGTAAGACCATGTTCCAAAAAGAAGAAAGCCATTTGCTGCATTTCAGCGCCCTGACGGCATCTCTTTCGGGACTGCTGTTCGGTTTTGATACCGTCGTCATCTCCGGTGCGGAACAAACGATCCAAAACCTTTGGCAACTGAGCAGCCTACAGCACGGACTTGCCATCAGCATGGCGCTTTGGGGTATCGCGTCAAGATCTCATAATTTCCGGAGTGCGCAGGCTTACCTCTCTTCAACATTGGGAACTCTGCTCTTCAAAAATACTACGCTTTAATCTCTAACCGATTGTGCTTCAACTTACACATGAATTTTCATGCATTTTCAACCTATAGTTTAACGATCCATCTTGAACTGATTACCTTCCCGTCTTCCGTCACCTGTGCAACATAAACGCCGGCAGCCAAATTCTTCAAATTCATATAATGACTTCCCTGATAAAGGGGTTTACTATCAATAGACCTACCCCATAAATCGTAAAGTTTTAAAATCATTTTTTGCGGATTATAATCCATTACATTTATGATCACATAATCTTCACATGGATTGGGCCAGATTTGAATTTCCGGTATTTCATGTTCATCTTCCGTGTTTACCATTACGCCTATTCTAACAGTACGACATAATGTATCTTCACCATTTCGATTTTTCACAATCAAACAAACTTCATAGATGCCCTTTTCAGAAAATTGATGTGTCGGATTTTTGGCATCACTGGTATTGGCATTACTTTTGGTGTCGCCAAAATTCCAATTCCACTCTTCAACTTCATATGCGCTTAAATCCGTAAATTCAAACTTTAAATAATCTGAGGTATCCTGGTCATATCTCCAATGACACCAAGGGATATTGTCAATTCCCAAACTATCGCATATACTTCCATCGATTGGACCAAGACGGTATTTAGGAAAAGCAGACATGCAAGTCTTGATCGTTGGAATTGATACATTATGTTGGCGAAAATCGCAATTTCTATATGAATTATTAGGTTTATTAATTGTAGTAAATTCCTTTGAATAGGTGAGGTCGTTGCCTACATAAATCCTTCCATCAGGCCCCAGTTGCAGTTGATGAAAAAGGTTCGAAGAGAATTTACCAGGTGAATACTCTGTTAAATAGCCATCGTAATTCGCAACCAACTGTTTATCCTTCAATTCGTTATTTTCTATTCCAAATTGAAATAATGAATTTCCAGAAGCAACATAAAGGAACTTATTATTGGGAGAGAATTCAACTCCGACCCCGTATGGTTGTAAAGTGTCAACGTACCTATATTGGTGATTATAAAGCTGGCCATTACATCTATCAAATTGAAAAAAATCAATATAATTTCCTTTGCCGTCTAAATGATTAAATGCCATGTTAGATCCAATAATATAATATTCCCCATTTGGTGAAAAGCTAGAAAATCCAGCATCAGCAGCCCGATATAAGTCATTAACTTTTTGCAAAAAGATCGTGTCAATCCCGGTTGGTGTTAAGAGTATATTATAAAAGTGATTAATTCTGTCTACAGGTGCTATAATCCACCAATCTCTGCCATTTGCGTGTTTACAAGCATTAATTTTACCGGCATCAAGTGTATCTGCTATTACTTGTGTTTTACCTGATATCACTTCTACTCTTTTGCCGCTTTTAATCTTTATTATACTCCTGGATAATTCAATTACAGCAATGACACCTTCTCCACCAACCCACTTAATATTCGTTGTAAACAAATAAAATTGATCTGATTTATTTGGGATTGGAATTATTAAATGTCCTTGAGGAATGGGTTCACAATTATCCTTAATAGTTTCCCAATTTATCAATCTTTCTCCTGTGGCATCCTCAGCATGATAACCATTAAAAGCAAATAAAAAATTACCATTGGTATCAGCTATACAGGAAGCACTTCTATAAAATTCAATAATATTAATTGAGTCTAAATATATAAACGGATTGCCGCTTTCCGATTTAAACGATATTTTAGTGGAACCCGAACCGGAATCTCTTTTAAATTTTAAATAATCGTAATTTACGATCCATTCAAAGTCTTGTTTTTGTGTATATCCAACGATAGTAAAACTGGAAATGAATAATATTAGTGAAATGATTTTAATCATAAGTCATTACTTTTCTACCTATTATCCTGGTCAATATTAGTATTAATTGATTTTAACAATTTTCCCTGTCGAAACCAGGAGTCCTTTGCTTCTTAATGTAAATATATACATTCCTTCAGAAATTTCGCTTATATTTATTCTAATATTAGGTTCTTGTATTTTATTAATTTTGAGTTCTTTAACTATTTTTCCAGATGACGCTTCAATTAATGAAAATTGATCTACTAAATTTTGTTTTGAATTCAATTGTAAAATTAGTTCATCACGTAGTGGAACCGGATAATAGTTTAACTTAGAATTCATTGCATCATTTGAATTAGAAATAATTATTGGAGCTATTGGCACACAGATTGAGTCATCATTAATGTCCAATGGTCCATATAAATTATACAAACTTCTAGCCATATATACTGCTTTGCCACCATCAAGAGGGCATTGATTAGCTATATAAAAAAGTGAATCTTTTTGACCACTGGATAAAGTATCAATCCCGATTAAAATTGTCCCTAAGTATATTCTATTCACTGATAGCAAATTTGAATATAATATATCATTTGCAGTAATCCCATTATTTATCATTTGTGCCAAAGCAATTAGTGGTATTCTATTTGAACTTAGCTGATTAATGGAGGAAACAATGTTCACATTTTGTTCTTCAAGAATTGTTGAATTAGCTATCATAAGATTTTCTAAAGCGATGCTATCTTCATTTGAGGATGCAAGAGTATAAAGACTATCAAGTGTCTTTAAAACAGCTACATAATGTCTAATTGTATCATTTGATTGATTAAGCAATTCAATATATCCACTAACGCAGGACATAGCTTTATATTTTAGACTATCCACTTTATATAAAGAATACAAATCTGTATTTAAATTGGCAAGGTAGAAAGAATCTGTTGGGCTTCCAGTTATTCGCAATTCCGGGTGTTCATGAAGTTTTGAAAATAGTCTTCTTTGGCCTTCAAAATTCAAACAATAGCCATGATCTTCAAAAAGCAATTGCCCTCGGGCAATAATTGTATCAGATCCCGTTAATAAATCGTCATCATTCAATATTGGATTTCCAAAGTTCAGCACCGGGCAGCCTTCATCTTGTTCACAATCATTTACTAGACTTTCTGTTAATATAAACCAATGGCTTTGATTGTACGAACAGCTTTGGACTGGAAATATTGTTGGGGGCCAATATGGAATATTACAAGTATTTGAAAAAACTCTTGATGCCCTCGTCAATATAGATCCAGCACCGTTTTCATTATAAGCATGGTAACTTCCAGCGATTGGATATAAAGAATTGCTCCATTGATCACCAGGCGGTGTACTTAATCCTGAAGTAAAATCTGGTTGAAGACCAAAATAACTGCCCGATTGAATAAAAAGTGCCCTATAGTGGTTATTCAATAGATTTTGTCTCCAAATCGATTTATCACAATCACCAGAAAATACAAAACCATAAGCCGTAAAATCGACATCATTACAGCAATAAAGATTTAATGGTGAAAGACTTGCACTAAATCCCGAAGCGATTAAGTTAGATTGGACTTGACCATCTACTGTATTGGAATAAAAAGCACTATTGTTGACATTTTGTAAATCAAAACCTGAGTTACCGTACAATTCAAATCCATTGTAGTGAACTTCATTAATCTGTGCTGCAATATTATCACTGTTTCTGATGAAAATCCCCTTATAAGACGATTTTTGAGTAATTATATTATGAACTAATTGCGATGGTATTAAAGCCTGAAGACTGCGAACATTATCCAAAAATATTGCAGCCGCCTCAGCTTGAGTTGAGGCTTGTGCATTCTGATTCAAAAAAATATTATCATTGATCTTAAAGAAGATGCCATTTAAAGGATTATCAATTCGAATTCCCTGTTCCCAATACTCTAAAACTTGATTATCCACGATAGTACCAGGCCCATAAGAAAAACGATCATGAAGACCGACTCGATTATTTTGGATAATATTTTCGCTCACGTTTAGAATCCAGGAATAGTTCGTATTAATCGCTATTAATGAATTTGTAATTGTACAATTTGACACATTGATAATTGACCTATCAACATATACACCCACTCCATCCGGCACCCCTGCTGTACTATTTAAATTCTCTGGTATCAAATCAGTAAATTCACAATCATCTTCAACGAAAACAATTGAATAATTCTCACAAATAATACCGTTTCTCATGTTCGTAAAGTCACAATGCTTAATAATGGCCAAAGCACCACTTGAATAGATTCCTGCATAAGTCAATTCACCACTTCTCGGAGGCAATAAACCATTTATTGAGGAGAAATGATTGTTGGTTATGATTGGAGAAGTAAAATCGCCACCTTGCGGCATAGAAATTCCAATGTGATTCCCAATAAATGCATTTTGTGTCAACGAAAATATCCTGGCTCCCGGATTTAGTTCTATTCCGATTTCAGCATCTTGTATCGTATTATGAAATGCATACAGGGTGCTTCCTGGGTCTGCAATAATCCCTAGGTACATTTTACCCTGACAAGCAAGGTAGTTGCTATAGCCGGATGTAAGCCGGGAATTCGAATTTACCGCGATCGATGCCCCTGGTGCAAAGAAAATAGTACAATGATTAAATATTTGGTGCGCTCTATTAATATTTAATCGCCCATTGATACAAATGCTTTTATATCCCAATAAAGCAGGAATTTGCGTCCGATCTATATTTGTTACAGAATTCTGGTTATGCCCTACAACATAATCCGTTTGACAATTACATACATTCGGACAATTTACCAATACATTTTTAATAACTGTCTTACTATTATTACATTCATCCGTCACCGTCAGGGTAACTGTATAGGAACCATTGGTTTGATAGTTATGGCTCACATTACGTCCAGTTGCAGAATTTCCATCGGCAAAATCCCAATTGTATGAAAAACCGGGTTTTTCCGGAAAGGCTGTGAACGTAATTTGGTAATCGAAACAGTCACTAAAAGTGAAATCTGGAATAAATGAACAAGTGCTTTGAACAATAACATCATCAATAAAAATCTGGCTGCTAAAATTTTGATTAAAATAATCATTTGGGTAAATAATAATATAATTCATAGGCAGACCTGGATTTACAAAATTATTGATACTGTAGCTTGTGAAAACAGAACCTATAGCGATTGGTATGCCGTTTGAAATGCAATCCGGTTCATAGTCATATCCCGAACAGGCGGTTACATTCAAACAGCCTTTTGCCACCAATTTATCATTCGCTTCGCATGGTGGCATTTCACTTCCTAATATAATCAATTCTCTGTCTGCTTCGCCGGTATAGGCTTTAAATGAAATATTCAGGCTACAACCATTGAGTATCGGCTCCTTTAACTTGAAACACAAGCCATTTACAACATCGTGTATTGCAAATAAACCGACAAATTTATTTGGACCATTTTCAAAATTGACACAATTGTATGTATTCCCCTCAAAGCCCCAAAAACGTTGACCTATTGAATATGACAAGGAACAACCTTCATCAAACTCTTCAAACCCATTAGTACATACAAGATTAACGCACGGAGGGTCAGGTGTGCAACACACTCCGATCAAGATTTCAATATATGCATTGTCTAATTTACAATCACACCCTTTTGTTGTATAACTTAACCGATAATAACCGGGTGAAGATGCTCTTACTATCGCAATAGGGTCTCCATAATTCCATGTTACTTGCATGGCTTGATTGGGAAACTGCTGATTTACACTAAAAAATACATCCGTAATTTCTTTGTTTTCACCTATATCATTGCATAGCAACTTAGTCAAATCTATTTCTAAATCATCGTTGGTGCAGGCATTGTATAATTTTGTGCAACAATTAAATGCGCTTGTATTGTTCGTCCTCTCAAAATGAGCAATCAATGGGCATCCATTACAAAGATTTATTTGATATCCAAGTTTGCATAGAATTTCCTGCTCTGCCGCTTGTATCAAAACTCTCCGTTCTCCTTCGGTAAACTTAGGCCGCATCAAGAGATTCATTCCATTTGCATTACAATTCTCGCTCAAATGAGATAAGTATTCATAATTGTCAAGGGAGATGTTTGAATCAAAATCATCCTTATTGGCAGTCGCGGCAATAAATGGATCTCCAATGCCATATGTATAAATGGACGGATCGCATGAATTTTTTACATCCTCCTCAAAATTAGTTATCGCAGGGTTTAAATGCCAGCAATTATTTAAGCAGTCCCCAATGATCACTTTAGTGCCATTTGTTATAGTGTTAACGTCATACCTATAAAGATAATTATCATAATAATCATATAGCCCTCCGTTTGTGATTGGAATCCCATCGATACCCATAGTAGAATAAAATCCTAATAGATGCATTACCTGATGCATCACCACAGACCTCAAATCATATTCGTTTACATTTGGTCCATTTATAAATGACAAATTCCAGTTTAAAGAAGTATTAATGGCAATGATTCCTATCCTCGCATTATTATAAAATACATCATGTCCCCCATTAATAAATCGGTAAACTAAATTTGATGCAGTAGGATAGTTAAAATCATTGCAGTTTTCAGTGATGTATTCATAAAGACTTGAACTCCCGGCCAATCGACCTAAATTTGGTACACCACTTATTCTGATTACAGGCAATCCAAGTGGTATTTCATCTCCACAATCGACTTCTTGTTGTCTTCGAGGAATTAAATTTGAAATCTCCTCAAATACCTGACAAATTACCTCTTCATAATTCGGTGAAGGGGAATTCCCAAAGATAAGTGTGAAATATCCGGAATTACAAATACTAATTTGCTGTGTAGAATCAACCTCAAATTTATCATATTAATAAAATTGTTAAATAGTACACTCTTATAAATATGTTTTGTATCTTTATGCCATGAAAATAAAGGATGGGCGTAAATTATCTAATGAAGCTTTGCAGCAATTGCGAAGAGATGTTGTAAATTCCTCTCATGTTGACCCGGGGTTCCTGGATGTTGACCCACCCCTGATTCGGCAATAAGAGAAAGAACGTTAATTTGAGTTTAAAGATACAATTGGTTATTGAGCAGATTTATTATTTT
>JABARE010000045.1 GCA_019187365.1 Saprospiraceae bacterium
TCCACAGGATTAAGGATCATCCAATCAATCGAATCGCTGAACTGCTACCACAGAATTGGAACAAGTCAACTGTTCATACAAAAGTGGGCGAGGTCTTGGCATAAATGCAGTTGGTAGGACGGATACAATAGTAAGATGGATTCCTGCCTTTGTCATTGACACATTTTACCATTGGCTTATTTTATTGTTAAATGCCGCCTGGTTTATGGATTAAAGAGGCAGGCAATATTATGGGCTTAAGACGACATAGGTTTTTGCGCTAGTGAGGAAGGGCAAACAGACTTCAGCCAATTGAAAGGACGTTCATCGGTTGTGGGCGGACACAGGATAAATTCCACACCTGCGCAAAGCCCCGGGAGAAGTGGCGCCATTCGGCGCTGCATCGGATCACCGGATGGCGGGCACAGATTTGGCCTTGAATGGCTCAACTCTGCGCATTTGCGAGATTTCTCCGCGTATCGTCGTTGCGCTACTACCGTACCGATACCCGCCCAAACGCAAAGGTGTGCTGTGAATGATTCATCTGTTGTATGGGTGAATCAATGCTGTATAAAAGATGATGGCAGGCCCATCAGTATCGGCTTTAAAGAGCAGGTACTAAAACGCCTCTCGGTGCTTGGATAGTAATTGAAAGGTGCTGAACAGCAAGAGGAGAAGGCCGTCTTGAATTGTCAGGTGAGAATTAGGGAGACAAACGCAAGTGAACCTGTGATGAAGCTGTGAGATAGTGGCTATGTTTTGTAAAAAGCTCGTATTCTTTGCTACGAGTGAAAAGCTGTAACGGGCGCTTGAATATTGGTTACAGGGCAAACGCAGTTGAGCAGGAGTGAACCTAATTCAGGCTTTTATGCGGAACTCAGGAAGTCCCTATAAGATGCAAAGGGAACGGCACAAGTGGGCAGTACCCACGAGGCTTACAGTATCGATGCTTATAGGGATGACGGATGCCGTTGTAGTAGCGACGAAGTCCCGCGTAATACGGGATGGAGCGAAGGGCGGCAGACATACCGTTTCAATAATGTAAACAACTTGAGCAATTATGGATGACAAACTTATTTGAAACAAAGTCAAAACCGATTCCGATAACCAAGGACATGGTTAGGGAAGCCTATCGCAAGGTCAAGGCGAACAAAGGGAGTGCGGGCGTAGATGAAATTTCATTGAAGGAATTTGATGGAGACTTATCGAAGAACCTGTACAAGATTTGGAACCGAATGGCGAGCGGTAGCTACTTTCCAATGCCCGTGAAAGAGGTTATCATACCCAAGACCAATGGGGGAGAGCGAAAATTGGGCATACCGAGCATCAGCGACCGAATAGCACAGGAAGTAGTGAAAACCTATCTCGAACCACGATTAGAGGCGGTGTTTCTACCGCAATCGTATGGCTACCGACCCAACAAATCGGCACATCAGGCATTAGAAGCAGTGCGCACCAACGTGCGCCACTATGCCTGGGTTATTGACAGGGACATCAAAAGTTTCTTTGACGAAGTCAATCACGAACTATTGATGAAAGCCATAGACAAACACGTGCCCGAGAAGTGGGCAAAGCTGTACATCAAACGATGACTGGAAGCACCCGTACAGACGAAAGAAGGATTGGTTCAGATACAAGGACAAGGCACGCCACAAGGCGGGGTTATCAGTCCGTTGTTAGCCAATTTGTTCCTGCGTTATGTGCTGGACAAATGGATAGAAAAGACCTTTCCAACGGTAAAGTTCGTGCGCTATGCCGATGATATTGTGGTGCATTGCAAAAGCGAGAACCAAAGTCATTATGTACTGGAAGGCATAAGGCGCAGACTGAAAGCATGCAAACTGCAATTAAGCGAAGAGAAAACCAAAATCACCTATTGCAAAGATTACCGAAGGAATGAAGGGAAGGATTACCCAAAAAGTTTTGACTTTTTAGGGCATACCTTCAAACCCATGAGTAAGAAAAGCAATAGAGATAATGGAGTTTTCCTAGGATTTGATTGCCAGATGAGCATGAAGTCGCGCAGCCGCATCCTTGCCACTTGGAAGCAAATGGACTTTCACGGGAAAAGCACCAAAACGCTTCAAGACATCGCCAAGGTGATTAATGCTCAAACAAGAGGAATAATCAACTACTTTGGCAAGATGGAAACAAGGATGTTAGAGCAAGTATTCCGACATTTGGACTATTGCATAGCAAAGTGGGTAAAGAACAAGTTTAAGAGCTTACGAAGTTACCAAAAAGCTTACGATTGGCTGCGAGACATCGGGTCGAGCTACCCCAATATGTTTGTTCATTGGTCAATCAGTAAATTCTGAATGATTGTATGTCAAGAGCCGTGTGAGTCGAGAGGTTCACGCACGGTTCTGTGAGAGGCTTGCGCTGAAATGCGCTTGCCTACTCGACCCTCTTATGAAGCCATGTGGGTGAGCATTGGGTAAGTACAATAGATGGGGGAATTTCGTCGAAGCCTGCTGTCGACAGGATTATTCTCGATTATCTTCGCATGGACATGAGATGGGAAAATTTTATAGGAGGAGGCTACAGGCCAGCGTCCAGAGGTCTTTATTTTGAGGACCTGAACCCTGCCACTGGCAACCTGGTAGCCCAGGTGGCGCGAAGTGGTTCCGAAGACCTGCAATGGGCAATTGATTCCGCGAAGGAGGCGTTTGGCTCATGGAGCAAAACGTCCCCTGAAGCCAGAGCGGGGATCCTGTACCGCATCGGCGAGGGCCTTGTGCTGCGAGAAGAGGAGTTTGCCTTGGCGGAAACCCTCGATACCGGTAAGCCAATCGCTTTTTCGAGGAGTGTTGACATACCAAGGGCGGCTGCCAATTTTCGTTTTTTCGCAGCAGCGGCTACGCAATTTGCTTCGGAGGCACACGAGATGCCTGGCAGGGCCATCAATTACACCCTGCGGCAACCGGTCGGCATCGTGGGCTGCATCGCTCCATGGAACCTTCCACTATACCTGATGAGCTGGAAAATTGCACCGGCTCTGGCTGCTGGCAACTGCGTCGTTGCAAAGCCTTCAGAATTTAGCCCGGTAACGGCTGCCATGCTTGGGGAGGTCTGCAATGAAGCGGGGCTGCCTCCAGGGGTATTGTCCATCCTGCAGGGGTTTGGTTCAGAAATCGGAGAAGCCATCGTCGACCATCCCGATGTCAAGGCCATTTCGTTTACGGGGGGCACGCAGACGGGTGCCCGCATTGCTTCGCGCACAGCACCGGCCTTTAAAAAGATCAGCCTCGAACTGGGGGGAAAAAACCCCTGCATCGTCTTTGCCGATTGCGATTATCCGCGCACCCTGCGCGAAATTGAGCGGCTGGCCTTCTCCAATTCCGGACAAATCTGTTTATGCGGCAGCCGCATTCTCGTGGAGCAGTCAATCTACGAGCGCCTGTCAGCTGATCTGGTGAATGCGGCGACCCAATTGCACCCTGCAGATCCGCTGGATCCGGCAACCCGCATGGGCGCCCTGATCTCGGAACCACATCTGCAGAAAGTCCACGGCTACGTAGAGCAGGCTCGCTCAGAGGGGGGGAGAATTCTGTGCGGGGGTCAGCGCCTGCCAGGGGCAGGGGCATTTTACCCGCCCACCCTGATCGATGGGCTTGGACCGGAAGCCGCTTGCAACCGCGAGGAAATTTTCGGTCCGGTGGCTACCCTGCAGCCCTTTGCCACCGAAGAGGAAGCCCTGGAACTGGCAAACCACAGTGCCTACGGTCTCGCAGCCACGCTGTGGACAGAAAATCTCTCGCGCGCCCACAGAATGGCATCGGCGCTGCAGACGGGCATCGTGTGGGTCAACACATGGCTGCTCCGCGACCTGCGAACTCCTTTCGGCGGAGTCAAGCATTCGGGAACCGGGCGGGAAGGGGGCTGGGAAGCCATGCGATTTTTTACCGAGCCGAAAAATGTATGTATTAATTTCGGCCCTCGAAACGCATGACGAAATTACTCTACCATTTTGGTCGCTACGTCCTCTGGCTTGGCCAGGCATTCCGCAAGCCCGAACGCATGGGTATGTACTGGAAAGAGACCCTGCGCCAGATGAATAACATCGGGATCGGTTCGCTGATCATCATCGGCGTAATCTCCGTTTTCATCGGTGCCGTTACCGCCGTGCAATTTGCCTACCAGATGGAAGGTTCTATCATTCCGCGCTATTACGTGGGTTACGTCGTGCGCGACATGACCATCATCGAACTGGCGCCTACCTTTTCCTGCATGTTGCTTGCCGGAAAAGTGGGTTCCAACCTGGCGACCGAGCTTGGCGGAATGCGCCAAAAGGAACACATCGACGCGATGGAGATCATGGGAGTGAATACTGCCGCATACCTTGTGCAGCCCAAACTCATCGCCGCCCTGGTCGTTGTTCCCATGCTCGTTTGCATCGGGGCCTTTATCAGCATTATTGGCGGCTACACGGCAGTAGTCCCCACGGGGTGGTTTTCACATGGCGAATACATCCAGGGCCTTCGCTCCTTTTTCGAACCCTACAACGTCTGGATGATGTTTGTCAAGGCATTTGTTTTTGCCTTCATCCTCACCACAGTATCGTGCTACCAGGGATATTTCGTAAAGGGGGGGAGCATTGAACTCGGAGACGCCAGCACCCGTGCCGTGGTATTTTCAAATATACTCATCCTGCTGTCGGATTACATCATTGCCATGATAATGACTTCATGATCCGGGCAGAAAACATCTTCAAGGATTTTAGCGGGCAGGTCGTACTCAGCGATGTGAGTTGCTCTTTTGAAGCGGGAAAGGCCAACCTCATTATCGGACGTTCCGGGGCAGGCAAAACCGTTTTTCTCAAAATACTCATCGGACTGTTGAAACCGACATCGGGCAAAGTCTGGTTTGGAGATACCAGTCTGTTTGATCTCGACAAGCAGCAACTCCGCGAGCTGCGCATGCAAATTGGCATGCTATTCCAGGGATCGGCTCTTTTCGATTCCATGACGGTCGAAGACAACATTCGATTTCCGCTCGATATGTTTTCCAAAATGACCCGGGGGGAAAAAAGCAAACGCGTAGATTATTGCCTGGAGCGCGTTAACCTGGCGGGAAACAACAAAAAATATCCTTCCGAACTTTCGGGGGGTATGCAAAAGCGCGTTGGGATCGCCCGGGCGATCGTTCTTAAACCTTCTTACCTGTTTTGCGACGAACCCAATTCGGGGCTGGACCCAAAAACAGCCATTCTCATCGACGAACTCATTTATTCGATCACGCAAGACGACCAGATCATCACCATCATCAATACGCACGACATGAACAGCGTGATGGAAATCGGAGATCACATTTTCCTGCTTCACGAAGGCCGACTGGCCTGGACCGGTTCAAAAGGAGAAGTACTTACCAGTACCAACGAAACCCTGGAATCCTTCATCTTCGCGTCTCCCTTTCTACAGCGCCTTAAGCGCATGTACGCAAAAAGCGTACACACCATTTGATTGGGTGTCGGACAGCTCCCCCCTAATAGATCAAGCCAAGCTGACGGCCTTCTCCGGAACCTCCTGCTTTTCGAAATGCTTCGAGTCCGCATTCGAGAAAGGAAGCGTAAGATTCAACGCCTTCTCTGTATCCCCTGGGTTTTGCTAACACCTGTTCGTCCGGGCTGACAAGCACATAGAGCGGCTGGCTGTTCTGGTTGAAGTTGACAATCTGAAAATCGGCCCACTTGTTGCCTACATTTCTCAGACGGGTGTTCCGGACAGAGGAGAAGAGTTCCTGCTCCAAGGGTGCGCGGTCGTCTACATACAGTGAGACCAACACGTAGTCGTTTGCAATTTTTGAACGTACCGACGGATCCACCCAGATGTGTTCTTCAGTTTTGCGGCAGTTTACGCAACCGTATCCCGTAAAATCTAGCAGCATGGGCTTGTTTTTCTCCCTGGCAAACGCGAGACCCTCGTAATAATCTTTAAAGCAGTTGAGATTGTTTGCACACATGGAAAACGATGGGTAACGCTCGCGGATGGAAGCGTCCAGTTCGGGCTCGGCAAGAAAATAATTGTAGTAAGCAGGTGGGGCAAGTCCACTCATCAGCTTCAGAGAGCGGTACGTTTTCAACTCATCGTTGTAGGTGAATCCCGTGATGAGGTAAACGGTAGCGGCGAGCGATGCAAGGGCAAATCCCCAGCGCGTCGCAGACAAGCGTTTTAAGGGGCTGTCGTGTGGAAACCTCAAAAGGCCAAAGAGATAAAGTGTCATCAGTGCGAAAATGATGACCCAGGCACCCATGAAGAGCTCGTACCCGAGAATGCCCCAGTGCTGCACCATATCGGCAACCGAGAGAAATTTAAACGCGAGCGCAAGTTCGAGGAAGCCAAGTACGACTTTGACGCTGTTCATCCAGGAACCCGACTTTGGAAGCGAATTGAGAAAGGCCGGGAATGCAGCAAAAAATCCGAACGGAATGGCCAACGCGGTTGAGAAGCCAAGCATGACAACGAAGGGACCCATTTTTGAACTTGCCGACTGGACGATTGCAGAGCCAATGATCGGGCCGGTGCAGGAAAAGCTGACAATGGCAAGGGTAAACGCCATAAAAAAAATGCCGAGCAGGCCTCCGGAATCCGAGAGAGCATCGCTTTTATTTGCCCAGCTGCTGGGCAAAGTAATTTCGTAGTACCCAAAGAAGGAAAAGGCGAACAGAATGAAAATGATGAAGAACAGGGTATTGGCGATCCAGTTTGTCGACAATTCATTGAGGGCGGTGGCGCCAAAAACGGCGGTGATCAGCAATCCGATGGCCACGTAAATCACTATTATGGAAAGTCCGTAAATCAAAGCATTGTGCAGGCCTTTGCGTTTGGTGTCCTTGGTGAAAAAGGATACCGTGAGAGGGATCATCGGAAAAACACAGGGTGTTAGAAGTGCAAGCAGGCCGCCGAGAAAACCAAAAATGAAAGTCCACCAATGGTTTTTTCCCTCCAGGCGCTCTTCGCCGCAATTGCCGGCAGGCGCTTTTTGTGTTTCGACGAGTTTAGGGATCAATTGATCGATGTTCGTCCCGTCTCCCGAAGGCGACGCAGCAGGCCCCGATTCGGTCTCCAATGAAAATTTCCTGGAGGCGGGGTCGAAGGAAAATGCTACGTTGGCGGGAGGAAGGCAACGCGTTGCATCGCAGGTCTGGTAGGTAAAGAATCCGCTAACCAAAGCAGCGGGATCATTTATTAGGATGTCCTGGCTGAAACGAACGAGCGTTTTGTACTTGGTGAGTTGCATTTCAAAGATCTCGTCGAATTGCTCGATCTTGTGTTCTGACTCTTCGACGAGCTTGCCAGAGCGTTGGTAACCGTCGGAGGCAGTAAATTCGAAAGCGCTGGGAATGGGACCGTCCTCCGGGATATAATGGCTGTAGATGTACCAGCCTGGGTCGATGGTGGCGTGCACAATTAGGGTAAAGGTGCCACCTCCCAGATCCTTGAGTTCTGAGCGCAGGTGCACCGGATCCAGCAGTCCAGGTTCATCGCCATCCACTCCGGTTTCGTCAAGGGAAGGCCCGCCAGGGATCAGCAATGCGTTTCCGGTTCCGGCTACCATTTGATTGCCCTCAGGTTTTTCAGGGGTGATTTCAAAATCCACGCTGGCAGGCGGGATGCATTTGGAATCGTCGCAACTCATAAAGTAGGCGGAGACGCGTATAGGCAGACTGGGATCCCGGATGACGAGTTTCTGTACGAAATCCACCCGGTCGTAGTATTTCGATACAATGAGGTTGTCGAAGAGCGGTTCGGGCCCCTGCTTTTTCTTGCCCAGCTCGGCGACCTCCCCCGTCCGGTCAAAATGGGGCGCGTTGGTGAAACTGATCTCCGTCGGTTGTGCCGCGTTGGGATCGGAGCTCTGGCTGTATATGGCCCATCCGGGGTCCATCTTTGCCGAAAGGACCAGCTCGAAGTTTTGTCCCCCGGTGTTCTTCAGGGCGTAGCTCCAGTGCACGGGCTCGAGCACCTGGGCAGCGACCGGGTTTAACTGGGAGGCAGTAAAAAGTAAGCTGAGTACGAGCGCCTTGTGCATAATTTTGCTTTAATAGGCGACAAAATTAGGTCAAACCGCGCGAAAGGGGGGTGAGTTTAAGATTCCCTTAAGCCGGGCTTAACCCTTTTTAACGTCAGGGGTGGTCTTAGGCGATGCTCATGGAATACTGGCTGATCCAGCTAAACAGCGACTCGAAGAAATACTTGCCGTCTTCGTTGCCCAGGGCAGCTTCCGAGGCCCTCTCCGGGTGGGGCATCAGACCGCAGACGTTGCGGCCTTCGTTGCAAATGCCGGCGATGTCCAGCAAGCTTCCATTGGGGTTGTATTTTCCGCCGACCACACCTTCCGGGCTGCAATATTGAAACATAATCTGCCCATTGGCCTGGAGCTGCCGGAGGGTCTTTTCATCGGTGTAATATCGCCCGTCGGCGTGAGCGATTGGGATCATGTAGGCATTGTTCGGATCCAGCCGGCAGGTTAGTGGCGTGTCGAGCGATGCTGCACGCAGATGGATGTTGCGGCAAATGAAATCTTCGCCTACATTGCGCAGGAGCTGACCGGGAAGCAGGTGGGCCTCGCAAAGGATCTGAAAGCCGTTGCAAATGCCTATCACCAGGCCCCCTTCGTTTGCAAAACGGAGGACCTCCTTCATGATGGGCGAAAACCGTGCGATGGCACCACACCGAAGGTAGTCGCCATAAGAAAACCCTCCCGGGAGTATCAGGCAATCGCCGGGGCCGTAACCGTGCAGATGGTCCTGTTTATGCCAGATCTTCTCCACGGGTCGACGAAAAACAGTTCCGAGGACATGGACCATATCGTCATCGCAATTGGAACCCGGGAATACCACTACGCCAAATCGCATACGCTACCAGTTTTGAAACTGCAAAAATAGGGAAATTGCCACCAGAAAGAGGTGCGTGGTTTCGGCGACGAGCGGATTCTTTACGCGGGTGAGGAGCAGACCGCACAACACAGACAGCGGAGTGATGATCAGCACGAGGTGTCCCGGGTTGTCGATGCGCTGGAACAGAATGCTCAAAAATGCTGCAAGCAGACACCAGAAAAACAAGTCGTAATATTTTTGCTGGGCGATGTTGCGCTTTACCTGAAAAAACCCGTAATGCAACAAGGATACGAGTACAGCAAAAACGATGATGCCGAAAGCAATCCATCCTTTTGAAGAGATCTCCATGGAAAAAATGTAGGGACTGAAGTGCGCGGCGATCTGTTTGTTGAAGAATTCCACGTGCAGATTTGCCACGTAAAGCGCCGCAAAGGCCAGCAGATAAACGCTGCAAAAGCCACCAAGCATCTGAAGCCATTCCCGTGTTTTGTAAGCACGCAGGACGAAGAGGCCGGCGAGGCCCAGAAACAAAAATGCACAATAGGGAGGGTAGAACAGGCTGGCTACTCCGATTAAAAAACCGAAGTTGAACAATTGCTGGACGGCGCGCTTTTTCTGGTAGCAACGGAACAGTTGAAAAAGGCTAAGGACAAAAAAGAAATTCGCCAGGTGTATCGCTCCAAAAGCCAGTGTTTGCTGGTGGGTTCCGCAGAACAGCATAAAAAAAAGTGAAGGGAACAACTCACCTGCAGGATTTAACCTGAAGTCGCTGATGAGTTTGGCGATGGCTACCGCCTGTACGAAGATGAACCCGGAAGCAAAAGCCCATTCGTAAAGACCTGATGGCAGCCAGGGCTGTATCATTGAATTATACATCCAATTGTGGTCCGAGGTTTCAATGGGAAGTACAACAAAACCGGGACCGAGGTGCAATCCCAGGGCGTAGGGAAGCAGGAGCAGCAGGCTGAAAAATGTATTGCGTTTGTAGAGTTCTAACAAAAGCCGGATTTTCCCATCAAATATAGGGCACTTCTAAAAATTCCCTGTTGATGCCAGAATGAAAAGGGCTGCCTCTCTTCACTCCCTGTTGATGCCAGAATGAAAAGGGCTGCCTCTCTTCACTCCCTGTTGATGCCAGAATGAATTTAGGGAAACAAGACGAGGCGCGGTGAAGGAAGCTATGTGGAGCAATAACTGACTGAACCGCAACGAAGTATTGTGAAGCTAAATTCATTTCGCGCGCAAGCCTGTGCGGTCTGGCTGGCGCAAGAGGGAGTTTTTAGAAGTGCCCTAAAGGCTGAGAATGGCGGACGCGCGAATGAGAAGCCCATCAAATTGCATGGCATTCTGTGTGGTGCGGCCAGCGATAAATTCCGGAAGCGCCCGCACGATCAATGCCTATCTTTGCCGCCGCATGGGCGGACGCATCAGTCTGGATGAGATCAGGGGCCCGGTCCTGAGGGAGCTGGAAGCTTTTGATGCGCATTTTGCGCAGGCCATGCGCAGCAAAGTGCCATTGCTCGATAAGGTGACCCGCTATCTGGTTCGCACCCGGGGCAAGCAATTCCGGCCATTGCTGGCTTTGTTGTCGGCTCGCGTTTTTGGCGAGGTCAACGAAAAATCATACAGTGCCGCAACCCTGGTCGAGTTGCTCCACACGGCAACCTTGGTGCACGATGATGTGGTCGACGATTCCTTTCAGCGGCGTGGATTTTTCTCCATTAAGGCTCTGTGGAAAAACAAGATCGCCGTGTTGGTGGGAGATTACCTGTTGTCGCGTGGGTTGCTTACGGCGCTGGAGCGAAAACATTTTGACTTGCTCGAAATCTTGTCGGGAGCCGTAAGTGAAATGAGCGAAGGGGAGCTCCTGCAGCTTGAAAAGGCGCGCCGGCTCGACATCACCCTCGACGTGTATTTCGACATCATCCGCATGAAAACGGCGTCACTCATACGGTCTGCCTGTGTTTGCGGAGCAAAGAGCACGACCGATGACCCGCAACAGCTCGCCACCATCGGCGCCTTTGGTGAAAAAATCGGCATGGCATTTCAGATCAAGGACGATTTGATGGATCTTTCGGATGATGCAACCGGAAAACCCAAGATCGCCGACATTAAAGAAAAGAAAATGACCTTGCCGCTGATCCTGGCACTGTCGGCGGCACCGGCATCGGAGCGGAAGCGGACCATTTCCCTGATCCGGTCGCGCAATCTGGATCCGGAGGCGATCAGTGCGGTACTCGACTGCATCCGCAAATACGAGGGCGTGAGTGGCGCAAGACGCTATATGGAAGAATACCGCGAGCACGCCCTGGCTGAACTTCAGAAATTGCCCTCCGGGGACGCATGCCACGCCCTGGGAAAACTGGCTCATTTCGTCACCGAGCGCACCCATTAAACATTTTGGGCACCCATTAGATGGTGGATGCGAGCAGCAGGTCGAGGTTGGTGTACTTGATGCCGAAGCGCCGGCTGAGGTATTCATTGGTCAGACAGCCCTTATAGGTATAGATGCCGTTCCGCAAGCCTTTGTGTTCGTAAATCAGGTGCTGGAACCCCCCGGCATCGCCTGCCTGTTGCAAAATGGTCGTGATGATGTTGCTCACCCCGATGGACGCCGTGCGGGCGACCTTGGAAGGAATGTTGGGTACTCCGTAATGAATGACCCCATACACTACGCGGGTAGGGTGGTCGTGGGTGGTCACTTCGCTGGTTTCGATGCATCCTCCCTGGTCTATGCTGACGTCGATGATGACGGATCCGGGTCGCATCTGCATGACCATTTCCTCGGAAACGAGCAGCGGCGCCCGGCCGGTTTTGCTGTGAATGGCGCCGATGACGACGTCAGCCGACATGAGTTGTCGGGTAAGGGTGACGGGGTTGAGGGAAGACGTGTACATCTGACGCCCAATCCGGTTCTGGATGCGAATGAGCTTATGAATGTTGTCGTCAAAAATGCGCACCGAGGCGCCCAAAGCCAGTGCTGCCCTCGTGGCAAATTCTGCCACGACACCGGCACCCAAAATGACGACTTTTGCCGGAGGTACCCCTGAGATGCCACCTAGGAGCAAGCCCCGGCCGAGTACCGGATTGGACAACAGCTCGGCAGCCGTTTGTACCACCGAAATGCCTGCGATCTCAGACATGATTCGCACAATCGGAAAGGTACCGTCGTCGGCCTGAAGGTATTCCATGGCAATCGCGGTAACGCGTTTCTGGCGGAGGATTTGAATGTACTCCTGATCAATCACCGGCAAGTGCAGCGGCGAAACGAGTACCTGGTTGGGATGAAAGAGCGACAGCTCGTCGTGCGATGGCGGGGCCACCTTGAGCAGGATCTCGCATTCGAATACTTGCTTCCGGTCCTCACATATCCTCGCACCCGCTTCCGAATAGTCCTGGTCGCTATAATGTGCCTTGTTCCCCGCACCCGATTCGACCACGATGCGGTGCCCACGGGCTACCAGGTTGGTCACAGATGCGGGCACCAGGGCAACCCGGTTTTCCTGTAACATGGTTTCGCTGGGAATGCCTATGCGCAGCGACGATTTGGCCCGGTAGAGCTCCAGCATCTCCGGCTGGGTCAGTAGTTCGCGCTGAGAGGATTGACCGTATGGCAAGTCCGGCATATTCAAAAGGTTAAGGTAAGCCTTCTTTCCTGATTTTCCAAAACCTCCCAGTCCATGCGCACCACAGCCAGACCCGTAAGCAGCGGCTCGAGCAACTCAGGCCATTCGACAAACAGGGGGGCATCGCCCTCAAAATATTCGGGAATGCCCAGGTCGAGCACTTCTGCCAGATCCCGGACCCTGTACAAATCCATATGGACCATGCGGCGGATGTCCCATCGGTTGAAGGAACAGTTGTATTCATTGATGATGGAAAAGCTGGGACTTCCGACTTCCTGGGCACATCCAAGTAAACCTGCGACCGCCCGCACAAAAGTCGTTTTTCCTGCACCCATGGGGCCGTTGAGCAATGCGATGGCCCCTGCAGGCAACCGGTCCAGCACCTCTGATGCGATTTCCGGAAGGACATCCTCGCTGAAAAAGGTCCTGAGCTCAATCATATCCGGCTCAAAATTGCACAAAACCGCCGGATCTGCCAACAGGGAGCTTCAGAGTGAAACACCCTAAGGGAGAGATAAGCCTGTTTCTGGTTAGTAACTGTTCAGCAACAATTTTTCGGGGGCCACCGGCGAGTTGACCAGGATCCGGGTTACCGTCATCGGTCCGTTACCCGATTCATAGCTGTGGGCAAATACGAAGTCGCCCTCCACCTTGCGGTAATCGCCAAAGCTGATTTCGGTATCGATCTCGCGGCCCTCGGCCTTAATCTTCGACACCGCTTTTACGAGGTAATTCGTCTGCGGGTCAATGAGGTAATAGGTCAACTTTCCCTGTGGATTCAGGCATTTCAGTTTATAACAATCGGTCCCTTCTACGTCTTCCATGCCCAGGAATTCGACGGCATTGCCCTTTGCGGTAAGGTCGCAGAGTTGGCCGGACAGGTCCAGCTGGTCCTGAGATTGCTGAATCATATCGACCGGCATGGGCTCCGGTTTGGTCTGACCAGTGAAAGGCATAAAGGTCCAGCCGGAATCGGGACGAATGACGTTCCACGCATCCATGCCCATCACGGTGTACTCCATGCGCATCCCGCGATTGTGGACGATCGTCATGGTAACGGGGATCTCCATGCCATCTGCACTGACTTTCCCTTCGATGACCAAGGTTTGAATGGATTTTAATTTATCACAACCACCCAAGGCGCTGAGGTGTTTTTCCAGGATTTCATCGGTCGTTTGGGCTACAGCAATTCCCGTTGCGAGGGTGGTGGCGATAAAGAAGAGTATCCGCATTTTCATAGTAGTGTGTTTTTCACAAAGGTAAGTTGTTCTTCGGTCGGACCAGACAAAATCGGTCAAACAACGCCGTACACCGGATCAACCGGCTAGGATTTCCGATCAATCAAAATCCGCCGGGGCAGCGGCCTCCCCCGGCGGTGCCCTAAAGTAACAAAAACAGTTACCTCCGGCGATGATCGCGGTCGTGTTTTTGGTGCCGGAGTTCGCGGTCGAAGTCCCTGTGCATTCTGTGCAGTTTGCGTCGCTCATGCGGGTCTAAGTATCCGTCGCGCAGCATCCTTTTCTTTGCTTTCGCAAGCTGCTTTCCCTGCATCTTGAGCAGGCGCAGTTCGTCGCGGGTGAGTTCTCCCGAGCGCCATCCATCTTCGATGCGATCCCTGACGCCGTGGCGATTCGGCCCATGACCGCGATCGCAGTTTTGCGCGGCGCCGGCATTGGCAAGGCCCAAGGTGGCCAGCGTAACTAAAATCAAGATCTTTTTCATTTCTTTAAAATTTATTAGCACATCGCTGACCATAAGATCGCCCGAATCCGATTTGGATTAATTGCAACGAATGCTTTTAACGTTCCCTTAAATTATCCCTGGCAAAATGAACGCAACGGCCATTCTTCATTTTTCCTGCGTTTTTCTTCAGAATGTACAAACGGGTGACAACGAAAGCAAATCTTATATAATGTTTTATTAATATAATTAAGTGCCTATTTTTGCGGAAAATGGACGAAATGCAGATCCGACCTGGTTCGAATGACATGGACCACATCGTAACCATAGACGGGATGTACCAGAATTATTTTCTGGATTACGCATCGTACGTCATCCTGGAGCGTGCGGTGCCGGGCATCGACGACGGACTGAAACCCGTGCAGAGAAGGATCTTGCACAGCATGTACGAAAAGGAAGACGGGCGTTACCACAAAGTAGCAAACCTGATCGGACATACCATGCAGTACCACCCGCATGGTGACGCGGCCATTGGTGAAGCGCTGGTCAACCTGGGTCAAAAGGACCTGATGATCGACCCCCAGGGCAACTGGGGCGATCCCCGTACCGGCGACTCCGCCGCTGCTCCCCGCTACATCGAGGCGCGCCTGTCGAAGTTTGCTCTGGCCGTTGGCTTCAATCCCGATACCACGAAATGGCAACTCTCCTACGACGGGCGAAACAACGAACCGGTAGCCCTGCCGATGAAGTTTCCGTTGTTGCTTGCACAGGGAGTTGAAGGAATTGCCGTGGGTCTGGCAACGAAAATATTGCCGCACAACTTCGTAGAACTCGTGCGCGCGTCCATTCTATCGCTGAAAGGAAAAAAGTTTGAACTCTACCCGGACTTCGAAAACGGCGGGTCGATCGACGTCAGCGAATACCAGGAGGGGATGAAGGGAGGTCGCGTCAAGGTGCGTGCGAAAATTGAGGTAGAAGACAAAAGGATCCTGGTGATTCGCGAACTGCCTTACGGTGTTACGACGGGAGCACTCATCGAGAGCATTGTCAAAGCGGCAGACAAAGGCAAGATCAAGATTCGGCAGATTACCGACAACACGGCGCGCGATGTCGAAATACGTATCGAATTGCAGCAGGGCGTTTCTCCGGAAGTGAGCATTGACGCACTTTACGCACTGACCCATTGCGAAGTGAGCATTTCTCCAAATGCCTGCGTCATCGTCGAAGAGGGACCGAAGTTTTTATCCGTGCACGAGATCCTCAAACACTCGGCGCAGCATACGAGATACCTCCTTGGCAGGGAGCTGGAAATACGGCGTGGCGAGTTGCAGGAAAAATGGCATCTCACCTCACTGGAAAAAGTGTTCATCGAGCAACGCATCTACCGCGACATTGAAGAATGCACCAGTTTCGAACAGGTAATCGAAGTGATCGATGCAGGTTTAAGGAAATACGTTCACACGCCTGCGATGGGCGGCAGACCACCTGCAACCAAACTTCGCCTCAACCGCGAGATCACCCGCGACGACGTAGTCCACCTCACGGAGATTCGCATCAAGCGCATTTCGCGCTTCAACAAATTCCAAACCGATGAACAGTTGCGTTCACTGGAATCAGAACTGGCAAAGGTGCAGTCCAATCTGGATCATCTGACAGACTATGCCATTGCTTACTACGAACGCATACTCGAGCAGTTTGGCAAAGGCCGGGAGCGCAAAACGCGTATCCAGCAGTTCGGCGCGATCCAGGCCGTTCAGGTCGTCGCCAACAACTGCAAGCTGTACGTGAGCCGTGAAGATGGTTTCATCGGATATGGCCTGCGAAAAGACGAGTTTGTAAAGGAATGCAGCGACTTAGACGACATCATCGTAATCCGGAAAGACGGCAAATTGGTGGTGAGCCGGATTGCAGAGAAAACGTTTGTAGGAAAAGAAATTGCATCCGTCGACGTGTGGAAAAAGGGC
Source organism: Saprospiraceae bacterium (assembly GCA_019187365.1). Taxonomy (GTDB): domain Bacteria; phylum Bacteroidota; class Bacteroidia; order Chitinophagales; family Saprospiraceae; genus Vicinibacter. The sequence continues at coordinate 16,089 of JABARE010000045.1, forward strand.
GACGAGCGAACGACTTACAACCTGATCTACCTCGACGGCGAAACGGGACGGGCGATGGCCAAGCGATTTAACGTGACGGCAGTGACGCGTGACAAGGAGTACGATCTTACACGGGGTCATCCAAAATCTAAGCTGCTCTACCTTTCGGCCAACACAGAGGGCGAAGCGGAAGTGGTCACCGTGCACTTGAGTGCGGGATGCAAGGCCAAGATCAAGGTTTTTGATTTTGATTTTGCAGGCCTGGAGATCAAGGGCCGCAGCAGTCAGGGCAACATCGTCACGAAGTACCCAGTCCGCAAAATTGCCCTCAAGGAAAGGGGAAAATCGACTCTGGGTGCCCAGTTGGTTTGGTACGACACGGCAACCGGACGCTTCAACTCCGAACAGCGCGGAGTATACCTCGGCGGACTGAATAAGGGCGACCAACTCATTGCAATCTACAGGAACGGTTGTTATGAGATAACCGATTACGATTTTAACAACCGTTACGATTACGAAAACCTGATGTTTATCGGGCGCTTTGATTCGCAAGTGGTGGTTTCAGCCATCTACTTTGAAGGGGATAAGGGCTGGAGCATGGCCAAGCGCTTTCAGATTGAAACTTCTACAACGAACCAGAAATTCGGTTTCATCGGCGACAACCGCCAATCGAAACTTTATTATGCTACGACCCACCCAAATCCTGAAGTCCTGTTTTCGTATAAGCGAAAACGCGAAACCCTGGAAGAAATTCTTACCATCAATGAATTCGTCGACGTAAAGGGCTGGAAGGCAATCGGCAACAGGATCGAAGACTTGCCCCTGCTGAAAGTAATCGATCAGAGTCCTCCTGTTAACACCTCTTCTGAGGATGATCGTTCGAGTTTTAAGGCTGGGGATACCATCGAATTTGACATTTGACGTCTTCATTTATTATACCGGGAATAATTTTAACTAACGTTCGTTAGATGCATTGCAGTTTTATTGTAGTATCATGCTGTGACGGCTATTGGCATGGAAGCGAAAGGCATTTTGACAAGGACATGTAATGAGGGTGCCTCCCACAACGCCCTGTTGCTCCGGTCTGCCCTCTATTGGGTATAATCATATCAAACTCGTACATTTGTTCACGCAAATCAACATTGTAAAAGTCAGTATACAAGCATCGTGTTCACAGGTCGGACCTGTCCAAATGAGAACGGGACCTGGGGGAAGCGGTGGTCGGATGAACTCAAATCGGCATTTTGGACGAGCTTTCTTTGGCTAATTTCTTTTGCGGTAAAGAAAATCGACAAGTCAATTTTTACCTGAGGTAAGCGCGGTATAAAGCAGGAAGTCACCAGGAGCGGAAATTAAAGTGAAAACAGGACCCCGCCATTTTCGGCAACGAAGTACTGTGAAGCCAAATTCAATGTGCGCGTGAGCCTCGGAGGGCAGGCGGGCTCAATTGGGAATTTTTAGAAGCGCCCTTTAAGTGCGTCGAATGAGGGAAATGGACGAAGCTCTTTTGGAAAGGGTAGTGCACGCAAAGGATAATGGTCATGATTCACCTTTGCAGAGTGCACGGGGAGTATCCGGTTGTGGCGAGGGAAGAAGTCTCCTGGTTACTGCGGATCGAAGGTTTACTAAGAGGGATCGGGAAATCTGTAGTACAAACTGCAGTAGCAGTCTGTGGGAAAATACCGTTCTGCAGCATTCCGGATATCTTCTGCCGTCAGCCTGGCGTAATTTTCGTATTCGGTGTAAACCAACTGAGGATTTCCCAGCCATTCTGCGTACGACAGGTTGAGCGCCTGATTCATCAGACCAAGCTGGCTGAACAAATAGGCACTTTCATTCTTGTTGCGGTACTTTTCCATAGCATGCGCGTCGAGGAGCTCGTGCTTGAGCCCTGCAAGGATTTCCCAGAACACCGATTGGGCGGATTCAATGCTGTGGCCCGGTGCGATTTTCCCTTCGACGATGGCAAGGCCAGGATCCCGGGTTGCCGTGAGGTAGCAGTCGACGGATGAACAGATCATCCGCTCCTTCTTGAGAATGCGGTAAAGCAGGCTGCTTTTTCCCTCCGAAAGGGAGTCGGTGAGAAAGTCGAGTGCGTAAAAATCGGGATCGGTCCTTGAACAGCATGGGAATGCATAGTAAAATCCTTCCTCCGGAACATCCCGCCATATTGTCTTCGAACGAACGTTCGTTAGTTTATTTTCCACCGGGTAGTTGCGGGCTGGAGGGTCACCGGGTTTGAGGTGACCAAAATGCTGAACGACCAGCTCCATGGCCGAAGAAGGATCAAAATGTCCCGTGATGACCAGGATCGCATTGGACGGATGGTAGAAGCGGTGGTAAAAATCCTCCGCATCCGCAGGTTGCAATTGCTCCAGAACTTCCGTGCCCTCCCCAATCACGGGCCAGCGGTAGGGGTGGGTCTCGTAGGCAAGTGCCATGAGTTCGTGACTGAACATCCCATACGGATTATTGAGGTGGGACTCGCTGAATTCCTCCAGCACGACCCGGCGCTGGGTGATAAAATCTTTCTTGGAGACGCGGTAGCCTCCGATCCGGTTAGCCTCCAGGGCGAGCATAAGACCGAGTTGTCCGGAGGGTGCTATGGAATAGTATTGCGTCGTATCTGTTGTGGTGAAGGCATTGCAATCGCCTCCGGCATTTTGGAGCAAGGCATCGAAATCAACACCCGGCCCGCAATTGGAAAACATGAGGTGCTCAAACAAGTGAGCGATACCGGTTTTACCCGGGCGCTCATCCCGCGATCCTGCTTTGTAAAGTACACATACTGCTGCAAGTGCAGTCGAGGGATCTGGCTGAAGGAGCACGGTGAGCCCGTTGTCGAGCACGTGACGTTCAAAATCCGGTATGAGGCTTTGCGTTTTCAGCTTGCGCCGTTTGTGGTCAGATCTTGCCAACCATGTTCTCAGGCACAACCCACTGGTCGAATTCGTCAGCCGTCAGATAGCCGAGCTCTACAGCAACCTGGCGCAGGGTCTTGCCTTGCCGGTGTGCCGTTTGGGCAATTTCGGCGGCTTTGTAATACCCGATCTTGGGATTCAGCGCTGTGACGAGCATCAATGAGTTGTCGAGGTGCTTGCGGATCTGTTCGGGGATGGCCTGGATCCCTGCCGCGCATTTGTCGTTGAACGATGTGCAAACGTCCCCAATCAGCTTGGCGGAGTGCAAAAAGTTGTAGATCATCAGCGGTTTAAAAACGTTGAGTTCAAAATGGCCGGTAGCACCACCGATGTTGATGGCGACGTCATTGCCAAGGACCTGTGCCGCCACCATGGTCATGGCTTCGCATTGCGTGGGATTGACTTTGCCGGGCATGATCGAGGACCCGGGTTCGTTGTCGGGAATGTGGAGTTCGCCAATTCCGCATCGCGGACCCGATGCGAGTAAGCGGATGTCGTTTGCGATTTTCATCAGGCTGCATGCCACAGTTTTTAAAGCTCCATGGGCGGCGACGATGGCATCGTGCGCTGCAAGCGCTTCAAATTTGTTTTCTGCGCTCCGAAAGGGCAGGTTCGTCAGTGCAGCGATGTGTCGAGCTACGTTGTCGGCATAGCCTGCAGGGGCATTGATGCCGGTACCAACTGCGGTGCCACCCAAGGCAAGTTCGGAAAGGTGATCCAGACTGGCTTCAATGGCTCGGATGCCGTGGCTGAGCTGGGAAGCGTAACCCGAGAATTCTTGTCCGAGGGTCAGCGGGGTGGCATCCATCAGGTGGGTACGCCCGATTTTAACGATGGTCCGGAATGCCGTCGCTTTTTCCGCGAGGGTCTGCTGTAAGGTGCGCAAGCCGGGCAGCGTTTTGTCTGCCAGCATTTGGTATGCAGCAATGTGCATTGCAGTGGGGAACGTGTCGTTGCTCGATTGCGATTTGTTTACGTCGTCGTTGGGATGCAGCGCCTTCTTTTCATCGAGCAGGGAGCCGCCACTCAAAACATGGCCCCGATAGGCGATGACCTCGTTGGCGTTCATGTTGCTTTGGGTCCCCGACCCGGTCTGCCATACGACCAGGGGAAACTGATCGTCGAGTTTGCCTTCCAGGATTTCATCGCACACGCGGCCGATGACTGCACACCGCTCCGGGTCCAGTACACCGGCATCCACATTGGCAAGAGCAGCTGCTTTTTTGAGCACAGCAAAGGCGCGGACGATCTCGATGGGCATGCGGTCAGTTTCCCGCGCGATCCGGAAATTTTCGATGGAGCGCTGTGTTTGTGCACCCCAGTACGCATTGGCGGGCACTTCCACAATGCCCATGGTGTCATTTTCTTTTCGGTAAGCCATGTTAAAATGTCGGTTTGGAGGGCAAAGGTATGATGCCGGCTTCCGAAAATCAGTTCCGCGTTCCGATTTTGATGAATGCCTGCGAGGGGCCCAAAGGCAGGGCCTGTAAAAGGTAATATCCCGGTTCCAGGTCTTTTAGGTCCAGGATGATGTTGGATCCGCGGGCATTTGGCCGGCGAACTCTCTCCCGTCCCTGACTGTCCAATACGCGCAAGACCTGCTGCTCATCTCCGCAGGGCGCAACGATGAGTTGATCAACGACGGGGTTGGGCCATATCCGGCATCCGGACACATCCGGGGACTGGTCGATAGAAAGAGGAACACCCTTGCAGCTAAATGCATCGAAGGCAGCCAGCAACCGGATGCTATGGTAAAAACTGTCCGGATGGTTGTAAAGCCAGACTTCAAAATGCGAGGAGTCGCGGCGCGCACTACCCAGGTTAACCCTGAAGACGGACCTTGGATTGAACTGGCCGCTGAGATTTTCGGGAATGGCTTCCAGTACATGCAGGCTGTCGTTTAGCCTCAACACACAATATTTGGTGGAAGCATAGCCTCCATAAGACCAAGCCTGGTAACCGATCTCCACGGCATCCCATTTGCTGAGGTCCATGGGTGGGGAACGGAGCACCAAATGGCCCTTTGCGCTGAAGGCCGTATCCGATGCGTCGTAGTTGCTGGTAAAATAGCAGTATTCGCCTGCATCGCCGGGTACGTCGCGCGTTGGAAAGTTGCTGGAAGAAAACCCAAGGGCGCCCAGGTCAGCCCGGATCCATGAGACGGCAGGATCTTCCGACGCGCTGGTCCAGCTGAGGTCATGCAGGAAGTCATCGGCGTAGCCCGGATATAAGTCAAGTTCCAGTATGGTATCCGATCGCAGTGAAATACCGTTCAGGATGGTCGCGGCGTATCCCCATTTGGCCAGGGACAGCGACCACGTCCCCTCATGGGAACCGCTAAATCCGGCTACGCCGGTGTCGTCGGTGGAGGAACGATACAGAAAGTCGCTGTTGAAAAGCGCTGCATGAACGGCTCCGAGCGGGTCGCCCGATCTTCCGTCTTTTGCAACCACGTGCAACGTGTGGCGGGGAAGTTCATCCAGGAAAATGGTGCGCTGCAGCGTGGTGTCTTTGTTGAAAGACAGGGTATCGAGGTAATGCCGGTATCCCTTTTTGCTGACTTCGAGTTGGACGTTGCCGGTCTCAGCAAAACCGGTACGTGCCAGCCCCGATGCATTGGTCTGGGTTTCTGTGCTCAGCCGCTCACTGCGAAGAGTTACGCGTGCGTTCGGAACGGGGAGGCTGTCGTAAGACGAACGAACATTCAGGTGCAGGGTAGCTGCCTCATTGCCGTCGTAACGGAGGACGAACAAGCCGTTTTCGATATCCGAAGCGATGACCAGCCCCGATGCAAAAAAGGGATACGCCGACCAGCACCCATGAAATCCAGAGGTGTATTCTTCGTGGGTATCGTACCAGGCCACTTCAACCGGGTTGTATGGATCGCGGACGTCGAGTATTCGCAACCCTTCCGTGTAATGCGAGACGTACAGCCGCTCCTGGTGGTAAAAGACGTTGTGCGGTATGGAAAAGGGGGCGTTCAGCCGGAAGCCCGCTGCCCGGATGATTCGGTCCGGCTGGCTGAGGTCCCAGATCTCAATGGCCGTGCCTTCCACCTCATCGGTGGTGTAGAGCACCTGCCGGTTCGGCTCCTTCCAGACAGAATGCGCAAAGTGGCCGCCCGTCGGCTGGTCGGTTAGCCGGAAAGGCTTTTCGGGGTCGGCCAGATTCCAGATGCTGAAAACGCCGTTAAACAGCTCTGCGGCATAGAGCGTATCCCGAAAGACATAGACTTCATGAATGTAGGTTTCGCTGGATTCACCAAGCAGGACCGGCTCGTAAGGGTCTTTCGACGGATCGAGAAGGACAAACCCATAGCCCGTTGGCCTGGCTCCTGCGAGGAAGATCCGGCCGCGCTCGTCGACAAACAGGGTATGGGCAGACTCCAGGGCAAATTCAACTCCATGGAGCTTGGTTACGGTCTTGATAAAGCGGTAGGGTAGGGAATCCCGGGGAGCACTCAGGTCGATGGCCAGCAGGCCACCGCCACCCTCCGTAGCGACATAGGCAAAATGTCCGGATGTTTTGATTTCCCTCCAGGCTGAAGGATTGCCAGGAATAAAGCCGACTTCCACCGGCTTGCGGGGATTCTCAAGCGAGTAAACGCGTAGCCCCATGGTAGTTCCAAGTAGGGCATAATCTACGCCCTGGTCGTCTGTGTATCCCCAAATGGAAGAGGAATGCTCGGCGGGACGAACCTGTGAGAGCAATTCCGTGTGGAAAGCACGTTGCCCGGCAAGCGGCAAGGAAAAGATGCAGACACAGCTGATCAGGAAATGGGATCCGGTGTACATGGTACCAAATGGATGCTGCAAAACGATGAACGGGAACAGGTGTCGCAAGGAACGGATTTTTCAGACAGGGCCGCGTAAAAATCGGTCATCTTCCGGCAACAGCCTGGCCTTTCTGCCGTTGTTAAACAAAGATAACGGGCGCGAAAGCTGTTTGTGGCTAATTTTAACCGGTAGGCCCCCCGTGAATCGCTATTTTTGCACTTCGTTTAAAGCTCAACGCATGCGCCAATTTCTGACCAGCATCCCTGTATTTCTGACATTCTTTAGTGTTCAACCATTCGCCCAACCCCTTCAATTCATCGATCTCAGCGATTCGCTGGCTTCAAAAGCCGTTACCGTAGCTGGTGATGATTTTGGTGCCTGGTTTGCCCTGGTAACCCGTGAAGATTCCAGCCTGTTCATGCTGCAATTCGACCACTGTGGTGAAGTTGAACAGAGCCATCGACTGGAATTGCCCGCCGGTGCGCGGGTTTCGGGCGCGCAGGTACGGCACCTGGGAAAACGCAACTACCTCATAGTTGCCAGGCTACAGGAGGGAGATGCTTCGACCATACTGGCTTTTCTCACCTTAAACGCCAACATCCGTTCCAGTCAGCGCATCCGGGTTCCGGGTGCAACATGGCATGACGATCCCTGTCTGTCGGTGCTCGACGAAGATCATATTCTGCTGGGCTTCCGCTACGGAAACACCGGATCTCCCCTGGCCGGAGGGGTGGCCATGCTCGGGCGCGATCTGCAACCGCGATGGACTCTGCGCCTGGCTGACAGCAGCCAATTGAAATGGGTTCAATTGCTCGAAGATGGCGACTTCGTCGCCGGTGACGGGACCGGAGTCCGAAGATACGATACGACGGGCACCAATGTCTGGGCAAGAAACTTCCCCCAACAGGGCATGAACGAACATTCGGCGATTTCTCTCGACAGCCTTGTGGTCTTCGCAACCGATTACCTAGACCCCGTTCCGGATACCGGACAGGTGAGAAGGCTTCGCTACAAACAGGTCATTGCGCTCCATGAAAATGGCAATTTTCAGTGGGAATCCGATCGCATCCGCAACCTTTCCACAACGGATGCATTTGGATCGGGGAACAACCATCTTCTGCTGGATGCCAGCCGCTCGCTCATCTATCATGGGCTCGACACCCTGCCCGGAGACAGCCTGCCTGTGGTCATTGCACATAAACTCGACGCTGGCGGACGGGTGCGCGAGTCAGTTTATTTCCCCGCCGACGATACGGTGCGCGAATACCATGCCGCCTTGATCGACGACGGCAACGTGGGCATTTGTGTGGCTCTTGGCAACGATTCCCTTCCCAAAGGCTTACTCAACGTAAAATCCAGCAAAAACCTGGATGTTTGTGACAGCAGCAAATTCAACGCGCTGCTCCGCCGCTTCGTGACCATGGACGAAAGGGACACCCTGCGTGCCATAGCTGCATCGATGACGGCTACGCCGCTTACTTTTCTGGCGGTTGAAGAGACGGTAGCGTTTCAAAGGGTATGTGAAAAATTTGATTTGAAGGATGGCGAAATCCCTGCGGTGCTCTGCAAAGGCGATTCCGTTTTTCTTCCGGGAATTCGCATTCCCAACGCGAGATACGAATGGAGTAACGGTTCCACACAGCAGGGTACCTGGGTGAAAGTGGCCGGGAAGTATAGCGTGCGCATCGAATACTGCGGAAAGTCTGCCGTGATCACCTACGACGTTCGCTATCAGTCCTATCCCGATCTCACCTTGGCCGTCGAGACCTGCGATTATCCATATCGTCTTTCTGTGGATCAGTTTCCCGATGCGAAATACCTATGGCAAAACGGCGATACCACTGCATCCATCGAAGTGACTGGACCGGGAACCTACACGGTTGCGGTGACCAAATGCGAAGTCACGTTTCAGATCAAGTACACGGTGCAGTTGCCGGTGTTTCCCAACCTGAATTTCAATTATAATTTTTGCCGTTATCCGGACACAATATGGGCCCTGCAGAACATTGGTGCAAGCTACCTGTGGGATGATGGCAGCCGCGACGGTGCGCGGGTCGTCAATGTGCCGGGTACGTACAAAGTGACGATCAGCTACTGCCAGTCCAATTTTGTGTATAGCTACGACATTCATTTGCTCGAAGAAAGCACGCTGGAAGTTGCCGACTCATGCAATGCCTTTCCGCTGCCCCTGGCAGTCGTAAAACCCGGTGGCGACGAACCCGTGATGTGGGAATCGGGGGAGACCACAGACACCCTCTGGGTAACGGGTCCCGGCTTGTATTCTGCTTCTGTGGGTTCCTGCATCCAGAATTTCCGCGTCATCATCGTCGAGGAAAATGTACTGCAGTTTCCGAATGCATTCAGCCCCAGTTCACAGGTCCAGGAGAATCAGCGCTTTCAGCCCTTTGTTCGGGAGCCGGGAGCCATCAGCAAATATGCGCTGGCGGTTTACAACCGCTGGGGCCAAAAGGTTTTCGAATCCGACCGCCTGGGTGAAGGCTGGGATGGATTGTTTAAAGGAAGCCAGTCGCCGGTTGAAACCTACCTTTACCATGCGATCTACGAGCGTGGGTCCTGCGGTGACAGTGGAAAATTAAAGGGCTCCGTTTCCCTGATCAGATAGAGCCCGGCAGGTCATTTCACTTCAGCACCCGGCTGTGTTTCTGCCGTAGCACTAACAAACGTTAGTTTGCCTTCTCCGTTTTCAGCCATGAGGATCATTCCGTTGGATTCGATTCCCCGGAGCTGGCGGGGTGCCAGGTTGGCGAGTATTAGAACGCTACGGCCGACGATCTCTTCAGGGGTGTAATGTTCGGCGATACCACTAACAACTGTTCGTTTTTCGAAACCCAGGTCAATTTCCAGCCGCAGAAGTTTGTCGGCTTTGGGAACTTTTTCTGCAGCGGTGATGCGGGCAGTGCGCAGGTCGAGTTTCGAAAAATCGTCATAGGATATTACGGGTTTGAGCGGAGGGGCGTTGAAGCTTTCCTGGCCCGCAGACGCAGGCTGTGCTGCAGCGCCACCATGCAGCTTGTCGCTTTGCCTCTGGATCAGGTCATCCTCGATACGCGAAAAGAGATAGTTGGCGGCTGCTATGGGGTGCCCCGGTTCGAGAAGGTATTCCCCTTCGGCTATTTTATCGAGTGCATCGTTCAGCTCGTTGGCCCCTTTCAGCGATTCAAGTCCGAGCATTCTGCGCAACCGGTCGGCGGCAAAGGGCAGGAAAGGCTCCATCGCAATGCTGAGGGCTGTGACGTAATGCAGGCAAAGGTTCATCACGACCTTAACCGTGTCGGGATCTTCTTTTTGCAATTTCCAGGGCTCATTGAGTTGCAGTAGCTGGTTTCCAAAAGAACAGATCTCCATCAATTTTGCCAGGGATGCGCGAAAATCAAAGGAGCGCAAATGATCGGCCATCTCCTGGAGCTCATCGAACAGAAAAATGAGCTCTACGTCGTGAAACCCTCCCAGGTCCATTCCGGCAAGACCCTCAAAACCCTGGTCGGGATCGAAGTCGGGAATGCGTCCATCGTAGAACTTGTGCGTCAGGCTGAGTACGCGGTGCACAAAATTGGACAGGTTGTTGACGAGTTCGTTGTTGTGAGCATCCTGAAACCCCTTCCACGTAAATTCGCTGTCTTTCTGCTCTGGCATGTGCTTTATCAGGTAGTAACGCAGCGAATCTTCGTATCCCGGGAGCTCATCCATAAATTCGTGTACCCATACTGCCCAGTTGCGCGAGGTAGAGATCTTTTCCCCTTCGAGGTTCATGAACTGGTTTGCGGGAACGTTCGAAGGAAGGTTCAGGCCGCCGTGGGCGCGGAGGATGGCGGGGAAAATGATGCAATGAAAGACGATGTTGTCTTTTCCAATAAACTGGATGAGCTCGCATTCGGGATCTTTCCAGTAGTCTTCCCAATTTTTGCCATGCTCAAGTGCCCATTGCCTGGTGGCTGAGATGTAACCGATGGGCGCATCCATCCATACGTATAGTTTTTTGCCTTCAGCACCTGGCAATTCGGCAGGGACGTCCACTCCCCAGTCGAGGTCACGCGTCATGGCGCGCGCCTGAAGGCCCCCCTCGATCCATGACCGGCATTGCCCCAGTACATGGTTTTTCCATTGGGCCGGATCGTGGTGGTAATGGCCGTCGAGGGTTCCTTCTTCGAGCCAGGGTTTCAACCACGATTCGTGTTGGTCGAGCGGGAGGTACCAGTGGCGGGTCTTCCGCAATTCTGGCTTTTCGCCGGTGAGCACACTTTTGGGTTCGATGAGATCAACGGGGTTTAAGCTGGAGCCACATTGTTCGCATTGGTCGCCATAGGCACCCGGATTGGAACACTTCGGACAGGTCCCCGTCAGGTAGCGGTCAGCCAGGAATTGCCCGGCGGCCACGTCGAAGTATTGCTCGGTTTCCAATTCCACAAAGGCGCCTTTGCGGTGAAGCTCGCGAAACATATCCTGCGATGTCTGGTGGTGCAGGATCTCTGAAGTGCGGTGGTAGTAATCGAACGAAATTCCGATTCGGCGGAAGGTCTCCTTGAACAAATCATGGTAGGCGTCGATAATTTCTCTTGGCGTCTTCCCCTCGCGCAGCGCCCGCATCGTTATCGCCGCACCATGTTCATCCGAACCGCAAATGTAAAGGATGTCTTTGCCCATCAGGCGCTGAAAGCGAACGTACACATCTGCCGGCAGGTATGCTCCGCATAAATGGCCCACGTGCAGCGGCCCGTTGGCATAGGGCAGTGCTGCAGTGACGAGATGTCTTTTGTATTGGATCATGCAGGCCGCGAAACTGGTGCAAATATACGCGGACCCCCATATTATGGACATTTTTTATATGTACAACCGCGCTTGGCGGTTTTGTCAAATGCATTACTTTTGCATTCCACTCCCGAAAAGGGGTGGAATTGCCGAAGTGGTGAAATTGGTAGACACGCACGTTTCAGGGGCGTGTGCTCGCGAGGGCATGTGGGTTCGAGTCCCACCTTCGGCACCAGATCTTAGCGTTAGCCCTGCTGTGCTGTCCGGACGGTACCCGCGGCGGTTCACAGGACGAAGGGCCCTGGCAACCCGCTCTGTATGCCGCGCTCTAAATGATTTAAACTCCTGCTTATGAGCACTGCCCCTGGATACTTTAGCTGGGCCGACCTCACCGTTCCGGATGCTGAGGCTCTGCGTTCGTTTTACACGGCCCTTTTGGGATTAGACAGCGCCAATGTGGGCATGAACGGTTATTCAGACTTCTGCCTTGTTCGTCCCGGAGAGGGGCAACCGGTTGCCGGGATTTGCCACGCAAGGGGCCAGAATGCCGGGCTTCCCCCCGTTTGGTTGTTGTATTTTCCGGTTGAAGGCTTGGACCGGAGTCTTGCTCATTTGGAGCAACTGGGTGGAAGCCTCATCGCCGGTCCGTTTCCTGCCGGAGGCAGCCGATGTGCGGTGGTAAAGGACCCAGCGGGAGCCTGTTTTGCGCTTTACGAGCAGGAACAAAGCCCCAACTGAATCAAACTTCCGTTTAGCGTCGCGTATAGTTGGGCGACTCCCGGGTAATGGTGATGTTGTGTGGATGCGATTCGGTGATGCCGCTTTGGGTAATGCGCACCATGCGCGCTTTTTGTAGGCTGGCAATGTCGCGGGCGCCGACGTAGCCCATGCTGGCTCGAAGTCCGCCTATGTATTGGACCAGGACCTCGGCGACCATACCCTTGTAGGGAACGCGACCCTCGATGCCTTCGGGAACGAGTTTTTTGATGTCGTCTTCGACATCCTGGAAATAGCGGTCTTTGCTGCCGAGTTGCATGGATCCCAGGGAGCCCATGCCTCGGTACACCTTGAATTTTCTCCCGTCGAATATGATTGTTTCACCCGGGGCTTCCTCCGTTCCGGCAAAAAGCGACCCCGCCATGATGGAGCAGGCCCCTGCCGCGAGGGCCTTGGGGATATCGCCGGTATAGCGTATGCCGCCGTCGCCGATTACGGGGATGCCTTTCTTTGCAAGCGCACTGGAGGCGAGGGCGATGGCGGTGAGTTGGGGTACGCCGACTCCGGCTACAATGCGGGTTGTGCAGATGCTTCCGGGGCCGACGCCGACTTTCACCGCGTTGACCCCTGCATCGGCAAGGGCGAGAGCGGCTTCACCGGTGGCCACATTCCCTCCAATGATCTGCAACTCCGGAAAGCTTGCGCGCACCTGCCGGATCGTATCGAGCACGCCCAGTGAGTGGCCATGGGCCGTATCAACACAGATCACGTCAACGTCCACGGCTACCAGGGCCTCCACACGCTCGATGGTGTCCCGCGAAATGCCGACCGCCGCGCCTACGACCAGTCTGCCCAGGGAATCCTTACAGGAATTCGGGTAGTCCTGCACCTTCATGATGTCCTTATAGGTGATCAGGCCGATCAGGATTCCGTCTGCTGATACCACCGGTAATTTTTCAATCTTGTATTTCTGCAGGATGGTTTTTGCCTGATCAAGGGTCGTTCCGGAAGGGGCGGTGACCAGGTTTTCGCGCGTCATGATCTCGGTTACAGGGCGATCGGGGTGGACTTCAAAACGCAGGTCGCGATTCGTCAGAATGCCTGCCAGACGGTGTGCCTGGTCAACGACGGGTATGCCTCCTATGCGATGCTGCTGCATCAGCGACAGCGCATCTTTTACACGGGCTTCTATGGAGAGGGTAACCGGGTCGATGATCATTCCGCTTTCCGAGCGCTTTACCGATCGAACCTGCTCCGCCTGACGTTCAATCGACATGTTTTTGTGAACGATGCCGATGCCGCCCCCGCGCGCCATTGAAATGGCGAGATCTTTTTCCGTAACGGTGTCCATGGCCGCTGAGGCAATCGGAACGTTGATGCGGATGTCCGTCGTAAAATTTGTGGAAATGTCGGTTTCCCTTGGCAGTACCTCGGAAAAGGAAGGAACGAGCAAAACGTCGTCGAAGGTAAGCGCTTCCTGTCCGGGAAATTGAGGGGAAAAAAAATGTGGTTCCATGTGCAAAGATATAACTTTATGCCGCTATGAGCGAGGGCTTTTGATGATACAGGTTTACGACGACGCACATTTTATGAAGCTGGCCCTGGAAGAGGCACGACGCGCCATGGAGGCCGGTGAGATCCCCGTTGGCTGCGTGTTGGTCCACGAAACGCAATTGCTCTCCCGCGCGCACAACCAGACCCGGCAGCTCAACGACGTCACCGCGCACGCAGAGATCATCAGCATTTCTTCGGCCTCGCAGTTCCTCCAAAGCAAATACCTGGAAAACTGCACGCTTTACGTCACCTTAGAACCATGCCCAATGTGCGCAGGTGCCCTTCGGTGGGCACGACCAGCACGTCTGGTCTATGCAGCCGAAGACCCCAAGATGGGCTACCTCCGCTACGGGTCGGGCATGCTGCACCCCTCAACCCGCGTTGCATTCGGATTGCTGCGGGAGGAATCAGCCGCGCTGTTGCGCGAATTTTTCCAGAAAAAGCGGGAACTCAAGTCGCTCAAGCGATAGTCCTCGCCTCCCTAAACTGTTAAAAATTCCTCAAAATTGATTGGGTATTAAATTTTCCCTGCTCCCTTGCGTCTAATTCACGAGGTTGCCGATTGCACCTCGCCACAGCTTATGAAAATAGAGAAATGCATCCTTGCAGGCGCGACGCTGATCCTGTTGGCTTCATGCAGTCCCCAGCTGACCCCCTTTACCCAAAAGCTCTACGACCAGTATGCGTGGTCTGAAGAGGAGCTCCGGAAAATCCAGTTTTACCTGTCCGACGACATCGTGCTGCGCAGGAAATTCGCCGAGGGCAGCTCAACCATTCAGAAGGGCAAAATCAAAACCATTGACGGGCAGAAAATTGAAGAGATCGTTTTTCGTCGCGGTACACCAGGTGTATTTTTGTTTTCTCCCAAAGACAAGCGCTTCGCAGTGAGTTTTGAATCGGCAGAGCCTCCGAAATACCTGATGTTCGGGCCCAACCCAAAGATTAGCAACCGCTATGCACTGCTTGGCAAGACCTGGGAAACGCGCGAGGGTACCATCACCTACGACGGCGAAACCTGGTACACGACGACCGAGTCTGCTTTTGCCAGTCTGCTGGTGGATCTCGACCGCGCGCAATATTTGGAACAACAGAAAAAAGTTGTCCGCGGTCAGCGCGTCGAAGAATAAAGGGCACCTCGAATACCCTGGTTTTGATGCCAGAATGAATTTAGGAAAACATGTAATACTCCCCTAAATTGAGACCAGAGGTTAATTCAAGAGCATCGCAATTTCACTAGACTTAGTAATAGCCAGGGAAGGTGCAAATACGACCAAGTTCATCAAGTTATTCCTTGACAAATCTTGGATCACAAATTAAACCTTGCATAGGCATTCAATCGGATAGAAACAATGAATTTTGCGGAGGTCTGGGAAAATGTCGAAGTGGCTTCCGCATCATTGCCTGATGATTTTGCGGTACAGATGCGAAGTAGCATTCTCTATAACCAGAAGGTAAACGCCCGCAGGAAGGTCGTTGCCCGCCTGATCTTTTCCGTCCCAGCGGTAGCGCAGCAATTCGGAGGTCGATTCAGCGACTTCGAGATCGGCGATGCGTTTTCCCGATAAGGCTGTGATGTGCGCTTTCCAGTTTTGTTTTGGGCTGCTGCCATCCGACATGTGCAATTCCACGACCAGTTCTGTGGAGAACGGGTTGGGATACATTACGACGTTCAGCAGGCTGTCACGTTTGGTTGGGTCGTTTGAGTTGGTCGGAAAAACGCGCTCGTCGCGGCAACTTGCGCAGTAAAGGGTTGAATCTTCGACGCACAGAAATGCCGTGTATTGGGACAGCACCCGGCTCTCGAGGCTTTTTCGGATGATGTCGGTCGAATAGGACGGAGCATTGGGATGGTTTTCAAGTCTGAAGATGCCCTGCGCAGACCATGACTTCCTGGCCATTGAATCCAGCGGGTAAAGCTGGGCGCCATCCAGAGTCAACGTTTGTACAAAGACTTTTCCGTTGGCCTCCCCGTTGAGTTCAATCGTCAACGGCAGGTTGCCCTTGAAAATGCCCTGCTGGCGCACAAAGGATTTGACGGGAACATTTTCCAAAGCGTCACCCCAGGTGTATTTTCCGTAGGCAATGCCCGATGCGGGACGGACGTAAAGGTCGAAATTCTTGAGTTGCGGCAGGGCGTCGGAAAAACCCTCGGAAATGGCGTTGGTCAACGGCTTCCCGTTTCTCGTATAGACGTACTGTCCTCCAAAAAGGGCGCTGAGGTTGAGGAACAGGTATTCGTTGTTGATGTAGTACCGGTTGTTGAAATAACTATACCGGTTTTGAAAACCGTATTCGACAATGGATATGCGGTATCGCGCAAGGTTGAGCTGGCGAACCTGCTGAATGAGGTCGTTGGCAGCTGAATAACCGTTAAACTGCTCCGAATTATTCAACAACAGCATGTTTCCCCGTCCGCCACTCCGATCTAAAAACCCGATGCCCGCCGATAACAACTGGGGCAGGTTGCTGTAATTCGAAAGTCTGGAGGAGGCTTGCTGAAAGGCAAATTCCAAGTTGTCGCGCGTTGCAGGCACCCACGACGAAAACACCTCGGTGAGAGGCAGACTCGATACGATGAGATTGAATGAATCGCCCGGCTGCAATTTGCGCAAACACTCGTTGTGCAGGGCATCGATCACCTGTTGCCTGGTCGTTGAACCGGACTCCTGGTAGTCGATCAGGATTAGCATGCGTGACGACTGCACATCGTCGATGAAGAATCCGGGCTGGATGGCAAGCTGGTAGTAATGCTCCTCACCATGGGTGTAAATTCCGGCATAGGCAGGAATGCTTTCTGGAGGGCGATAACTAACAAACGTTTGTTCGTATCTTCCTGCAACGGGCAACAGGCTTGTTGTAGTGTAATCGCCCAGCAGGGTGTCGACTCCCCTGACGGGGGATGTTGCCTGTTTGCTTGAAACGCTGATAAACTTCCAGTGGGCGTCGTCAAAAAGCAGCAATGGAAAATCTTCAGGAATGGTTTTGCTGGCGTTGAGAATTTCGTATGGAATAGAGGCAAATGCATCATAGTACGTCCATTCCAGCGGCATCAGGTAGGTGATCTTGACGTGGCGCTGTTCGTCTCCTCCCATGGGGAAAACCCGGAGGGTGTAGTTGGTGGCACTGTTCTTGGTGAGCAGCGAGGGATCGCGCCGCCGTTTCACGATGTTTTCATAAATGTTGCTGGCGGTCCACACGTCGAGCAGAGCAGCCTGGCAGATCTCATTGCCAATCCACAGCCAGGAATCTGTGACCACCGCCTCTTCGGGAAGAGCAAACTGTAGCACGATTTCCAGTGAGTCGTCGGGGCGGAACGGCAAACTGCGGGCCGAAAAACTGAGGTACAAACCAAACTCCAGGTACAGCCCTTTTGGTTTTACGGAGAGCAGCGCCTCCTCAATGGTGCCCTGATAACCGTAGCTGGTGTTGCGCACGTCGGCAACCCGGAGGTTGTATTGCGAAGTCACAACGATTGGGACAAACAAACTGATTCCCCAGAAAATTCGGGTTAAGAAGGATTGGTTCATCATTTTAGCTTTACATACTAACGCTTATCATCCTGGAAAGGCTCCCCAAAAGGAAGAAAGAATGCAAACGAGTCTTCAATCTATTCCGATCATGCACCCTGGGGATGATTGAATGAAGAATTGTGAATGGATGACGCCAGGGGACTGGAGGATTCCCTGTTGAGCCGGGGCCCGTTTTCGAGGCGGAGGACGCCACGCGGGCAAACCGCGGCACAAATGCCACAGCCTACGCATGAGGCTCGCACGACCGATTGTCCACGCTGTGCATACGCGCGCACATCGATGCCCATCTCGCAGTAGCTCGAGCAGTTGCCACACGATATGCACTGGCCCCCATTGGTGGTGATGCGGAACCGGGAAAAGAATTTTTGCTGGATGCCCAACAGGGCAGCCATCGGACAGCCAAACCGGCACCATACTCTGCTTCCCAGCAATGGATAAAATCCCACACCTACGATGCCGGAAAATGCGGCACCGACGGCAAATCCATACCATGCCCTCAGGGAAGCGGTCGATATACCCATCAGTTGAGCCTGCCCGGAGAAATAAGAATACAGAACACCGGCAGTCATTACAAGGGAAAAGAGGAGAATGGGATAGAGCAACCATTGTTCGATGTGCCAGGCACGGGTAGATTTCGAAGAAAGGTGGCGGAAGGGGTCGCCGGCTGTTTCCGCCAGACCGCCGCAACCGCAGACCCAGGAGCAATACCAACGCTTGCCGAAGAAAAAACAAAGTGTGGGAGATATTGCGAGGACCATGAGTATGCCAAATACAAGAAAGAACTTGCCGGCGCCTCCGGCTGCCAAAAGGGAATCAATGTTCCAGGCATCAAAAAAGTAATAGTTGAGCGGCCACATATTTTTGAGGTCGTTGTAAGGCAGGTTCATCCTCATAAAAAATTCGGGCAGCAAAAACGCAAAGGCGAGTTGGAAAAACATGGTACTGAGCGTGCGCAAAACCTGGTAGCGGTTGTGCCGGTATTTCAGGATGAATTTGAATCCAAAAGCGAGGATGGCCAGAGTGTAGAGAACTCCGTAGACAAACCACTGTGAGGCGGGATGACCTTTGAGCCAATGGCTGAGTGGATCAAACAGGCCCACCAGACCGACGTTGCCCTCAGTCCTCAGCCCCAGCCATTCGCCTTTCCAATAGAGTAGACAATAAAAGAAGGTCAGGAGGGCAGCTGCCAGCCAGGCAACCAATCCCCGGGAACTCAGGGAAGAAAACCAAATGCCGTCATGATGGATCCCGGGAAGCCTACGGGCGTGCCCCAACCAGGCAAATCCCGCTATGGATAAAGACAAGACCAGTAGGGTTGACGCAAGCACCCACCCGTTGGCTGGCACCAGATGCAAGGCAACGAGAATCATGTATGCCAGCGCAGCAAACCCTGCTGCGGTCATCCAGTGCTGCGGGGTCTGGATGACAGGAGGGATGCGATAAGAACCAGGTTTGTTCGACATACAGCCAGCGTTTAGGATCTGAGAAATCGCAGAACATCGGATAGCTTATCCGGAGAATGCAGGCGGAGTTGCCTGCCCGTTTTTTTTGAATAGGCTTCTAAAAGGGGTGGGGCAAAATCGGGAAAAAACTCAGGGTCGAAAAAGGCAAGGCGGATGTTGGATAACACGTGTTCGACCTGGGTCTTTTCCCGCAACCATTTGTCGCATACTTCGTGGCGAAAGCGCACGCCCATCAAATTGATACCCGTAAGGCAACCGGTCGCGGTATCGTAAACGATCCGGATGCTGCGGTCGCTGGCGGGGTGATTCCACAAAATGCTGTTCGTCCCGGGCGACGGGGTGGGAAGAATGCTTCCGTAAACCTGATGCTCGATGTCGAAAAATTTTGCGGAGTTAAACCAGATCCCCGGATCGTATGGCGTCTCTCTTCCGGCCAGATTCAATGCCAGACACTCGCCCATCTTGCGGCCGCTGTACCAAACTGCTTCGACGGGCTTTCTCCCTTCCGACGGCTTGCGCAGTTGAGCACAATCTCCTATGGCATATATTCCGGGAATGTTGGTTCTAAGTAATGAATCGACCAATATACCCCTGTCGGTTTCAAGCGGTCCACCTTTGAGCCAATCTATGTTTGGTCGAACCCCTGCCGTCAACCCGACGAAATTGCATTCGATCCTATCCCCTTCCGGGGTATGCACGGCACACACCCTGCTGTCATCGTCGCCTTCAAGCTCTTTCAATTCAACACCCAATCGCAGGTCTATTCCTTTGTTGCGAATGTGAGCGGAGATCATCTGAGCCTCTTCGACAGGGAGTACGGAACTCCAGTATTGCTGTTCCCGGACGAGCATGGTCACGGGGATGTTCCGGGAGTGAAACATTTCTGCCAATTCGATGCCGATCAGTCCGCCTCCGACGATGACCGCCCGCCGGATCCCCGGGGTTAGCAGTTCGATGTGTTCCAGGTCTTGTTTGCTGTAGAATCCGGTTACCCCTCTGAGTTCCTCGCCAGGCCAGCCAAAGCGGTTGGGAACGGATCCCGTGGCAAGGATGAGGCGGTCGTATCCCATCTTCTGGCCATTGTCCAGCATGAGCGTGCGTTCGTCGAAGTCGATTTTTGCAACGCGTGCCAGGATGCATTCGATGCCCTGCTGAGGCCAGCTCTGGCGTTCGTAGGGCTCCAGGTCCTGCCAGCGCATATGGCCCATGTAAACGTACATCAGGGCAGTTCGCGAAAAAAAGTACTCGGACTCAGAAGAAATGACTGAGATCGATTCCTCAACGGCGAGCTGCCTTAGCTTTCGGGCACAACTGATGCCCGCAACCCCGTTGCCGATGATCACGGTGCGGGGCATCCTGCCGGTAGTTTTATGTTTCGCAAGGCGCGCATTTCCATTTTCGGGACCAATATCTACCTAATTTAGCAGATCGCTCTGTTTAGTAAATCAAACGTTCGGAATCGGACAATATGTTAAAATCGGGATATTTGGGCGCAGCGAACGGTTGGCAAATGGCAAAATGGACGTATATTTACCCTGAGATTTACTGATAAACGGCCTATGAGATATATATACTTAGCAATCAGCATATTAATGGGGTTTTGTGCCACCGGCCAGAATGCGCGCTTCAGCGCGAATCCCAACCCCAACACCGTTCATTTCGTGCCAGACAACTCAGACCATTATCGTCCGGGCAGGGTCAGAAACCATACCAACGAGACCTTGAACATGTTGTGGCAGCGTGAGATCCTGATGCTTCCGACGGGTTGGAGCACCTACGTTTGCGATGCCAACAACTGCTACGCAGACCACGTCGGGAAATGCCCTGATATCTATCCCAACGTCATCGGGGCTGGGGATTCCACGACGCTGGACGTACACGTTTTTGAAGATGGCAACCAGGGAGAGGCACACATCGTCATCTGGTTATTTGAAAGGGAGGACACTTCGAAGAAAATCAAGGTCGACTACACCTTCAACAAGGTCATCTCCAACAAAGACATCAGAAATATAGCGGTGAAGGTCTATCCCAATCCGGCAGCCAACTCCTTTACCGTAGACTACAACACGGGTCTGGTCCGTATCGACCTCTACAACCTGCTGGGAAGGAAGATGAAATCTTTCCGGACCAGCCACAACGCATCATACGACATCAGCGATGTGGAGGATGGTTTGTACTTTATTCGCCTCATTGGTCCAAATGAGCAGGTGCTGCGCACCATCCGGCTTCAGAAGAGGGCCATTAAGCCCTGATCCTCCATATAGGTCCGGCGATTTAATCTTGTTTCGTTCCTGGAAGAGTCTGATCAGGCACTTCAATGTTCCCTGTCAGGCGGGGAATTCCACGAAGTTGCGCGGCGTTTCCGACAAACGGATGTGCAGGTCCATTTCCGGGGGGATTTCTCCGCGAAGCCTGCGGTAGATTTCAATGCAGATGTTTTCGGCTGTTGGGATGCGGTCGGCAAATTCAGGGCAGTCGACGTTGAGATTCTTGTGATCAAAAGGCAATTCCACGTGAACTTCGATCAGCTCCTTGAGTTTTTTTAAATCGATTACGATGCCGGTTTCAGGATTGACTTCCCCGGTCACCCGCACGTCAAATTCGTAATTGTGCCCGTGGTAGTTCGGATGAGAACAAATGCCGAATACCTCCCGGTTCATTTCATCGCTCCAGTCGGGGCGAAACAACCGGTGGGCAGCGTTAAAGTGCCCTTTTCTGATAACAGCTACCTTCATGAGATTCTTCTTCATTGTATTAAAAAGAAACTGCAACCAGGCCTGACTTGTTCATGCCTCAGGGATCGAATAAAAGCCAGGGTTTGCAGGGATACTGCCGATGTGGCTTATATTTGCCGGGCCAAAACGACTCTATTTCTCATGCCAAAGGAACACATTCCCTTCGATTATTATCCCATCGTCCTGCAATTCCTGGTAGCCGCCGGATTTGTTGTTTTCGCCATGGTAGCTACCCATTTGCTTGGCCCCAAGCTCCGGGGAAAACGCAAGGATGCCAGTTTTGAATGTGGACTGGATAGTGTGGGGGATGCCCGCTCGCCATTTTCTGTGCGGTATTTCATGACCGCCATCCTTTTTGTTCTTTTCGACGTGGAAATTGTGTTCATGTACCCCTGGGCGGTTCAATTCAAACAACTCGGTTGGTTTGGCTTTGTCGAAATGTTCATCTTTCTGGCCTTGCTGATGGCGGGATTTTATTACGTTCTCCTGAAGGGGGTACTGAAATGGGAAACGCGTGAGGATGTTTGAGAACATGGAATCGCAAGGTTGAATCATTCGAATTGGATCAAGCATAAATTGAGGATATGGGTTCAGAAATCAAAATGTCCAACGCTCCTGAAGGACTTGCTGGTCAGGGGTTTTTTGCAACCACACTGGATGCTGCGGTGGGATTGGCCCGTAAAAACAGTTTGTGGCCTCTGCCTTTTGCCACCTCCTGTTGCGGCATTGAATTCATGTCTACCATGTCGGCTCATTATGACCTCGCCCGCTTTGGGTCCGAGCGTCTGAGTTTTACTCCCCGCCAGGCGGACCTGCTGATGGTCATGGGGACCATTGCCAAGAAAATGGGCCCGGTACTGCGTCAGGTCTACGAACAGATGGCTGAACCCAAATGGGTGCTGGCCGTCGGAGCCTGTGCATCTTCAGGAGGAATCTTCGATACCTACAGCGTACTTCAGGGCATCGATCGCATCATTCCGGTCGACGTGTACGTACCGGGATGTCCCCCGCGGCCTGAGCAGATCATCGAAGGCGTCATGCGGATCCAGGATCTCGTAGGCAGGGAAAGCGTGCGCCGGAGGAATTCAGAGGAGTACCGCAAATTGATGGAATCATACTACGTGAAGTAATGGAAGATAACAAAGCTGGGCACATCGAGCGGGTTCTGCGCAATGCTACCGGGCTGGAATGCTCCGTCATACAGGATGCCTACGGCATGTTCTGTATGGAGCTTCCTGTCAATCAGATCTATGCCACCCTGCTGGCTCTTTATCGCGACCCGGAGCTTGGCTTTAACTTTTTAACAGACCTCTGCGGGATGCATGATCCGGATAAGCGAGGAAAGGAGTTATGTGTGGTTTACCATGTGCAAAGCATGACGCGCCGCGAACGCCTGCGCATCAAAGCATTTGCATCTGAGGACCAACCGGAGTTTCCCAGCATCACGGGAATTTATGCAACGGCCAACTGGATGGAGCGGGAGACGTACGATTTTTACGGCATCCGCTTTCTCGGTCATCCCGACCTGCGACGCATCCTCAACATGGATGAAATGGTCGATTTCCCTATGCGAAGGGAATTCCCTCTGGAAGACCCGTTGCGCGAAGACAAAGCAGATTATCAATTTGGACGATGAGTGCGATGAAGACAAACCAGGAATTTTTAGCGGAACTTCCCCGGCTCGCCCGACCTGAAATCCCCTACACCACGCTGAATCTGGGTCCAACCCACCCGGCCACGCACGGCATCTTCCAGAATGTGCTGCAAATGGATGGCGAGCGCATCGTCCACGCAGAGCAGACCATCGGATACATCCACCGCGCCTTTGAAAAAATCGCAGAACGGAGACCGTTCTACCAGATCACCCCGCTCACAGACCGGCTCAACTATTGCTCTGCTCCCATAAACAACATGGGGTGGCACCTGACCGTTGAAAAACTGCTGGGAATCAAAACACCTAAACGCGTGGATTACATGCGCGTCATGGTCATGGAGCTGGCACGGGTCGCCGACCACATCATCTGCAACAGCATCCTCGGCGTCGATACCGGAGCCCTTACGGGTTTTACCTACGTTTACCAATGGCGCGAGTTCATCTACGAAATTTACGAAGAGATCTGTGGTGCAAGGCTGACGACCAACATGGGCAGGATTGGAGGCTTTGAACGCGATTTCAATGACATCGTTTTTGAAAAGACGCGCAGATTTTTGCGCGAGTTTCCTCCGGTTTGGCAGGAATTCGAAGACCTGTTGCTGCGCAACCGAATTTTCATGGACCGCACCATGGAAACCGGGGCGATCACCGCGGAACGGGCGTTGAATTACGGAATGACCGGGCCAAACCTCAGGGCTTGTGGCCTGGACTACGATCTCCGGGTGCACGAACCCTATTGCTCCTACGAGGACTTTGATTTTCAGATTCCCATCGGGACCACGGGCGATACCTACGACCGGTTTGTCGTCCGCAACGAGGAGATACGACAAAGTCTTTCGATCATTCAACAGGCTCTCCAGCGGATTGAATCGATGGAGAAGGTCTTTCACGCGGAGGAAGAGCATTATTACCTCCCTCCCAAACAAGAGGTTTACCGGAACATGGAAGCCCTGATCTACCACTTTAAGATCATCATGGGGGAGATTGATCCGCCGGTTGGTGAAGTGTACCATGCCGTGGAGGGGGCAAACGGAGAATTGGGTTTTTACCTTGTCAGCGATGGCGGCAGAACGCCGTTCCGTCTGCATTTCAGAAGACCCTGTTTTATTTATTACCAGGCATTTCCGGAAATGGTACGTGGCCAGCTTCTATCCGACGCAATTGTGGTGATGAGCAGCCTGAACGTCATTGCGGGAGAACTCGACGCCTGATTTTTTAACGAACGAACGTTTGTTAGTTATTTGCATGAACAACGAAAAATAAATATTCGGAACGAGGAATGGAATTTTCACAGGAAATAAAAAGGGAGTTCGATCAGATCGTGGCAAGGTACCCGCAGGGGCGGCAGAAATCGGGCTTGCTGCCCATACTGCACCGGGTGCAGGAGGAATATGGCTGGCTGAGCACAGAAGCCATGAACGCTGTTGCCGGATACCTTCAGCTCAATCCGATCGAAGTGTACGAAGTGGCTTCTTTCTATACCATGTTTCACCTCCGGCCGGTTGGAAAATACGTTTTGGAGGTATGCAGGACAGGGCCTTGTTGCCTGGTAGGTGCAGAGACCTTGCTGCAATACCTGCAGCGCAAACTCAACATCGGAATCGGCGAAACGACACCTGATGGTTTGTTTACCCTGAAAACGGTGGAGTGCCTGGCTTCCTGCGGCACGGGTCCCGTTTTGCAAATCGGTCCGGAGTACCTGTACCATGAGCAACTCACCGAGCAGAAGCTCGATCAGTTAATAGACAGTTTGCGCAGCAAATCCTGATATGGCGACGAAAATACTTTTGGAACATGTAGGGGTGGAGGGTATCCGTGCCATCGATACCTACCTGGCGCACGGCGGATACCGCTCGGTCGGCAAGGCCCTGAAGGAAATGAGTTCCGACCAGCTCGTAGAGGAGGTGAAGACTGCCGGGTTGCGGGGTCGCGGCGGAGCCGGGTTTCCCACCGGAATGAAGTGGTCATTCCTCGACAAAAAATCAGAAAATCCGAGGTACCTGGTTTGCAATGCAGACGAATCGGAGCCCGGTACGTTTAAAGACCGGTATCTGATGGAGAGGATCCCGCACCTGCTCATCGAAGGAATGATAACGGCATCTTATGCTCTCGGAGCAAACACGTCTTACATCTACGTCCGTGGGGAAATGATGCCGGTCATTCGCTTGCTGGAGAAGGCCATTGCCGAGGCTTACGCGAAGGGCTATCTGGGAAAAAATATACTGGGGAGCGGCTACAACCTGGACCTGTATGTTCAGCCGGGTGGCGGCGCCTACATTTGCGGAGAGGAAACCGCATTGCTCGAATCGCTTGAAGGAAAGCGCGGAAATCCACGCAACAAACCGCCGTTTCCGGCGGTATCGGGGCTGTACGGTTGTCCGACGGTAATTAACAACGTAGAAACCATCGCTTCGGTTCCCTGGATCGTCAACAACGGAGGAGCCGCCTATGCATCCATCGGAATTGGAAAGAGCACGGGCACCAAACTGATCTCTGCATGTGGGAACATCCGTCAGCCGGGGGTCTACGAAATCGAACTCGGCCTACCGGTAGAGGAGTTCCTTTACAGCGATGTCTATTGCGGTGGCATTGCGGAAGGCCGCGAATTAAAGGCGGTCGTTCCCGGAGGATCATCTGTACCCATCCTGCCGAAGGAGCTCATCCTGAAAACTGCTGCCGGAGAGCCTCGTTTAATGAGTTACGAGTCACTTGCAGAGGGTGGCTTTGTAAGTGGTTCCATGCTGGGCTCCGGCGGATTCATCGTTTTCGACGACCGCGCCTGCATCGTCCGCAATCTTTGGAATTTCACCCGGTTTTATCACCACGAGTCCTGTGGCCAGTGCAGCCCTTGCAGGGAAGGCACGGGCTGGATGGCAAAAGTGTTGCATCGCATCGAACACGGCCATGGAAAAATGAGCGACATCGACCTCCTGGTCGACGTGGCAAAGCACATCGAAGGCAAGACGATTTGCCCGTTGGGTGATGCAGCCGCCTGGCCGGTAGGCAGTGCAATAAGGCATTTCCGCGATGAATTTGAAGCGCACGTAAAGAATCCGGATTCCTGTCTGGCAAAACACTTGCATGGCGCCTATGCGCATGCAGCATCGATCATGTAACCATGTACAGAACAGGAACCCTTCATCGAACTCCACAAACAGGTATGCCGGTCAGGTCAACAGGGCCTGCGGGCTATGATGGAAATGAAATGTGCAAAGCCCTGGCTTTTCTCAGATCATCCTTCATCCTTTTTATTCAATCACGCATACTATGAGCGATCTGTTAAAAGTCACCATCGACGGCAATAGCATCGAAGTTCCACCCGGGACTACGATCATGCAGGCTGCGCGACAATTGGGAGGAAAGTACCCCCCGGCGATGTGTTATTACGAGCCACTGAAGAACACCGGCGGCAAATGCAGGGTTTGTCTTGTAAAAGTGGCGCAAACGAGTGAAGCCAATCCGCGCCCCATGCCCAAACTGGTGGCGAGTTGCATCACCCGTGTTGAACAAGGCATGGTGGTGGAAAATGAAACCAGTAAGGAAGTGCTCGATGCACGCAACGGAGTGGTTGAATTTCTTCTGATCAATCATCCGCTGGACTGTCCGGTGTGCGACCAGGCCGGAGAATGCGATCTGCAAAATCTCTCTTACGAACACGGACACGAGCAAACGCGTTACGAAGAAGGACGACGCGAATTTGAAAGAATTGACATTGGGCCCTACGTGCAACTGCACATGACCCGGTGCATTTTGTGCTATCGTTGCGTCTATGCAGCCGACCAGCTTACCGGTCAGCGCGTGCACGGCGTACTCAACCGGGGAGATGTATCCGAAATCGGCACCTACATCCAGCAATCCATCGAAAACGAATTTTCGGGAAACATCATCGATGTTTGTCCGGTAGGAGCCCTGACCGATAAAACCTATCGCTTCAAGCAACGCGTTTGGTTTTCAAAACCATTCGATGCCCACCGCAACTGCGACAAATGCTGCGGGAAGGTGGTGTTGTGGATGAAAGGAGATACCATCATCCGGGTCACTGCCAGGAAAAATGAGTTTGGTGAAGTTACCGACTTTATATGCAATAACTGCCGGTTTGAGCACAAACAGGCAGCAGACTGGACCATCGAAGGTCCACGCGTCATCGATCCCGAGTCGGTGATCGGCGCCAACAAGTATGAACTTCCTGTCGTTTCACCTGCGGTAAACGTCGATGCAAAATTTGTTTCGGAATGAGTGAGCTGACTTTTAAAATAATCTTCATCGTGGCCATTTTCGGCATTTCGCTTTTCGTTGCCATGTACACGACTTACGCGGAGAGGAAGTTGGCTGCATTTTTACAAGACAGGCTGGGCCCTAACCGGGCCGGACCATTTGGATTGCTCCAACCGCTTGCCGATGGCGTTAAGCTCTTTTTCAAGGAGGAGTTCATCCCCAGGGTTTCTGACCGCATATTATTTATAGCAGGGCCTGCAATTTTTATGTGTACGGCCTTGATGACGAGTGCGGTCATTCCATTTGCTCCCGACCTCGAGATCAACGGAACGACTTACTCCATGCAGGCAGCAGATCTGAACGTTGGAATACTCTACCTGTTTGGCGTCGTATCGCTTGGGGTTTACGGCATCCTGGTGGGAGGCTGGGCATCGAACAATAAATTTTCGTTGCTGGGCGCCATCCGTGCCGCTTCTCAGAACATCAGTTATGAACTTGCCATGGGCCTTTCAATCGTTTCGCTGGTCATGGTCAGTTCCAGCCTTTCCCTTCGCGATATCGTCGACCAGCAATCGGGCTGGTCGTGGAACATAATCTATCAGCCATTGGGATTTCTCATTTTCATTGTGTGTGCTTTTGCCGAGACCAACCGCGCACCTTTTGACCTTCCCGAATGCGAAACCGAGCTCATCGGGGGTTACCACACGGAGTTCTCCTCAATGAAGCTGGGGCTCTATCTGTTTGCCGAGTACATTCATGTATTTATCTCCAGCGCGGTGCTCGCAAGTTTGTACTTTGGCGGATACCAGTTCCCTTATGTGAGTGACCTGGATCCCGGTCTGGTGAAGACTCTGCTGGGAGGGCTGGTGATGTTTGCAAAAACGGGTTTTTTCATTTTTCTTTTTATCTGGATCCGCTGGACGCTTCCGCGGTTTCGATATGACCAACTCATGAATTTGGGTTGGAAAGTGCTGATACCACTCGCCGTTCTCAATGTATTGATCACTGCTTTGTTCATTTTGATTTAATCCTGACGATGCAACAGGCAAAATTGTTGACCACTCGCGCCAAACTGATGCCCCGAAAACCCATGACGTTTTCGGAGCGCATATACCTTCCGGCAATATTCAAAGGAATGGGCATCACCCTGAGCCATCTCTTCAGAAAGAAGGCGACGATCAGTTATCCCGACAAGGTGCGTCCGATGAGTAAGGTATTCAGAGGCCTTCACGTGCTCAGACGCGACGAAAGGGGGGCCGAACGATGCACGGCTTGTGGACTTTGTGCGCTCGCCTGTCCGGCCGAAGCCATCACCATGACCGCAGCGGAGCGCAAGCCGCATGAAAAGCATTTATACCGGGAGGAAAAGTATGCGGTCGTTTACGAGATCAATATGCTGCGTTGTATTTTTTGCGGTTTATGCGAGGAGGCGTGCCCGAAGGCCGCCATCTTTTTGCAAAATGACGTAATGGCGCCGCCGAGTTTCGAACGCGAGGATTTTATTTACGGAAAGGATCGCCTTGTGGAACCCTTCCAAAAAAATTGAAGCGCCTATGGACAAGATTTTTTACATATTGGCTGCATTGACCCTGATTGCCGCTTTCATGGTGGTCATTTCCCGGCACCCCATCCGGAGTGTTCTTTTTTTAGTAGCCACCTTCTTCCTGATATCGGCGCAGTACATTTTGCTCAACGCCCAGTTTCTGGCACTGGTCAACATCATCGTTTATGCCGGGGCCATCATGGTGTTGTTTCTTTTCGTCATCATGTTTTTAAATCTTAGCCGCGATCTTGAGCGCTTTGCCTCATGGATGCCGATTGCCGCGGCGGGAATCAGCGTGGGGGGAATCGGACTGCTGTTGCTGGCTTCCTACCGGGGTGCACAGATCAGTACAGATACGGTGGGAAATTACGATTCCGGTCTTGTTGAACAAATCGGGGAGGTCCTTTACCGCGACTACCTCTTTCCCATGGAGGTTTGTTCTGTACTTTTTCTGGTAGCCATGATCGGCATTGTTCTGCTCAACCGCAAGGAACGCGAACTTCCAGCTAAACTTCCCCTGCCATGAACCACATTCCCGAAATCATCAGAACCATCCCCTTGTCGCATTATGTGGCATTGAGCAGTGCCCTTTTTCTAATAGGCTTGTTGGGCGTTCTCATCCGCAAAAACATCATCATCGTTTTTATGTGCATTGAGATTATGCTCAACGCTGTAAACTTGCTGATGGTGGCAGCTGCTTCCTACCGGGGTGACAGCGCCGGACAGGTGATGGTGCTTTTTACAATGGCCGTGGCCGCTGCTGAAGTCTCAGTGGGCCTCGCCATCATCGTCATGATCTACAAAAATCTGAAAACGACCAACATCGATCTGTTCGATCAGATGAAGGGCTGATCAATCGCGAAGCAAATGAATCCAGAGCTCATCTTACACCTCATCCTCTGGCCACCGCTGGCGGGTTTTTTAATCAATGGCGTCTTCGGCGCACGAATGCCTAAGTGGCTGGTCAGTACCATTGCCTGCTTTTCACCCCTTCTGAGTTTTGCAGCCTCGGTCGCGGCGTACATCCAACTGGCCGGACAAGCGACAACCGTAAAGTTATACACCTGGTTTGTCGGTGAAGGCTCTGCCATAGTCGATTTTTCTTTTCTGATAGACAACCTGAGTATAGTGATGCTCTTCGTCGTCACCGGCGTTGGCACACTCATCCACGTTTACTCAATAGGATACATGTCAGGAGACCGGGGGTTTCACCGGTTTTTTGCCTACCTGAACCTGTTTGTATTTTTTATGCTTCTGCTCGTACTGGGTTCGAACCTGGTGGTTCTGTTTGCGGGATGGGAAGGCGTTGGCCTATGCTCCTTTCTGCTCATCGGATTTTGGTACGACAACCTCGAATACAACAGGGCGGCAAGCAAAGCATTTGTGATGAACCGCATCGGCGACCTTGCATTCCTGGTGGCCATATTTTTGACGATTTATACGACGGGAGCCGTATCCTTTGCGGATTTGCACGATACGATGACGAATGACGTCCGGATAAACGATCCGGCTTATGTCGCGATCAGCCTCCTGTTTTTCATTGGTGTTTGCGGAAAATCTGCACAGATCCCGCTGTTTACCTGGTTGCCCGATGCCATGGCAGGTCCGACTCCGGTGTCAGCACTCATCCATGCAGCAACCATGGTCACCGCAGGTATTTACCTCATTGCGCGCATGCATTTTATGTATGACCTCGTTCCGGTAACCCAACTTGTGATAGGAATTACGGGTTGCCTGACCGCCCTGGTGGCAGCAACGATCGCCCTCAAGCAAAACGACATCAAAAAAATTCTGGCGTATTCAACGGTGAGCCAGCTTGGGTTTATGGCGGTTGCACTTGCCGCAGGCGCCTACATCACCGCCATCTTTCACCTGGTAACGCATTCTTTTTTTAAAGCCTTGCTTTTTTTGGGCGCAGGGAGCGTCATCCATGGGCTCCATGGCGAGCAGGACATCCGCCAGATGGGCGGGTTGCGGCACAAAATGCGTTGGACTTACGGGGTGATGCTCGTGGGTACCATCGCCATTGCAGGCCTTCCGCCACTATCCGGATTCTTCTCCAAGGATGAGATCCTGACCGCCGTGCATTCGCACAACATGGGCTTTTTCATTGCACTTGCCCTTGCGTCTGCTTTTACCGCCTGGTATATGTTCCGGATGTTTGCTTCCGTTTTTCACGGAGCATTCCGGGGAAAAAATGAAACTTGGGAGCATGTTCACGAAGCTCCCTGGAGTATGCGTGGGCCACTCGTGGTGCTCGCGGTGTTGTCGCTAGCAGGAGGGCTGCTCGGCCTGCCCGCCATCACCGGCCAGTCTCACCGGTTGTACAACTTCCTCGTACCCGCAATCGTTCAACCGAAGATCAGCGCCTCTCATGCTTTCGAATACGCACTTTGGGGCATTTCCCTGGCTGTTATCCTGACCCTGCTTGTCATTTGCTTCAAACGCTACGGAAGTTCGGGTCCATCCGTGCCATCGGTCACTCCATCATTTTTCGAACGATTGTTGGTCAACAAGTATTTTATTGACGAGATTTACGAACGTTTGTTCGTTCATCCATTAAAAATAGCGGGCAGCTGGCTTATGCATCGCGGGGATTACGGCATCATCGACAGGGTTGTGCATTTCCCGGGAAAGGTCGTGGAGAGCGGAGCGTTTGCATTGCGCAACCTGCAAGACGGAAAGTTGAGCTCGTACCTGCTCTATAGCGTCGTTGCCCTGTTAATTTTTCTGACCTTGTTCCTGATCTTTTAAAGCGAGAATATGTACCTGGCAGCTCTACTCATAGCAATACCACTGGCCTCCGCCCTGCTTTCCTTTTTTGCAGGGAAACGCATAGCTCCCTACCTTTCGCTGGCATCCGGAGTGGTCAGCTTGTTTTATTTCCTGCTGTTGATGGGTTCCTACGACGTGGTCAAAAACTACTTGTCGTACAATACCTCTCTTGCGTGGATCCCTGAAATGCGCATCTTTTTTCATGTTGGATTCGACGCAGCTGCCGTTCTACCCCTGCTGCTGACACAGTTGATCGTAACGCTGAGTACGCTTGCAACCTTCGTGAGCGGAAATGACCGCAACGCTGCCTACTACGGATTGATCGGACTCACCCATGCGGGACTCAACGGCTTTTTCATGGCCCAAAACCCCGTAACATTTTACCTCTTCTTCGAAGCAACCCTTATTCCGGTTTATTTTCTCGTGCTGCAATACGGGGGACCGGAACGGCGAAAGGCCGTTTTTAAATTTTTTCTGTATACCGTTTTTGGCGGCCTATTGATGCTGGCGGCGATCGTTTTCCTCCAGTTCCACATGCGCGAACACCTGAGTCTGGCCGCATGGGACGACTTTTATAAAAACAAGCTCGATCTGAAATACCAGTACTGGCTGTTTGCTGCTTTTTTCATCGCCTTTGCCATAAAGACTCCTTTATTCCCTTTTCACACCTGGCAGGCAGATCTTTATGCACAGGCCGACCGGCCAAGCCTTATGATCATTGCTGCCGTGATGTCGAAGATGGGGGTTTTTGGTCTGATCCGCTTCGACTTCTTTTTTGTTGAAGCCATTTACCGTTGGCAGTATTTCCTCATTCCGCTTTGTCTGATTGGAGTGGTTTACGGGGCGCTCGTTGCCTGGCGCCAGAACGACATGATCCGCCTATTGGCGTATTCTTCTTTTTCTCACCTCGGCCTGATCGCTGCCGGCATATTGACCATGGCCAACCTTGGCATACAGGGCGGGCTCTTCGCCATGCTCGCTCATGGCCTGGCTGCAGCAGGCTTATTCTTTGTAGCAGATGTCCTGATCCGCCGAACAGGAACGACCCAGCTCGACGGTATGTCGGGCATTGCCCGCCTGCAACCGCGCTTGTCGGCTTACTTTTTTGTGATCGTCCTTTCCGCGGTCGGGCTTCCTCTGACCTGCGGATTTGTTGGCGAGTTTTACCTGCTCTGGTGCCTTGCCGAATACAAACCCTACCTCGCGGTTTTCGGCGGCCTCACCCTGATCTTAGGTGCAGCTTACCTGCTGCGCTTTTACCAGAAGACCATGTTTGGACAAACACCCGTTCATATAACCTTTCGGGGCCTGAGCCTTTCGGAAGATTACGTACTGATTGTCATCGGACTTCTGGTCATTGTGCTTGGCTTCTTCCCCATCCACTGGGTCGGTTTGGGCCAATACGCGTTCCGGTTTATGAATCACCTCCCCGCCAATTGAGTGCCCTATGATGACTGCTTTTATTTTCCTGTGCCTGTTTGCCATCGCCGCTATGTTCCTCGGGTTTACAAACATCCGCGGGGCAATCGTTCCCCTCGCATTTGCCGGAACGTCGATCGCCTTATACAGCGTGATCAGCGGACAGCCTTTCTGGAATCACTACCTGACCGGCATGGTGGAGACCGGAGGAACCGCGAAGATCCTCTGCGCACTCGTCCTGCTCAATGCGCTTGCGCTGATCCCTTTTTATGCCTGGTATGAGCGCAGGGGCCAGGAAGAGGTAGGAGATTTCACCGGCTTGTTTCTCTTCGCCTCCATGGGAGCTATGCTCATGGTGAGCTCCACGCATTACATGAGCCTATTCCTCGGCGTTGAGATTTTG
Source organism: Saprospiraceae bacterium (assembly GCA_019187365.1). Lineage (GTDB taxonomy): Bacteria > Bacteroidota > Bacteroidia > Chitinophagales > Saprospiraceae > Vicinibacter. Next base: position 49,540 of record JABARE010000045.1, read on the forward strand.
TCCATCGCCATGTACGTTCTTGCCGGAGCCGATCGCCGCAAATCAAAATCAAACGAAGCGGCCTTGAAGTACTTCATTACCGGATCGTTTACCAGCGCCATCCTGCTCTTTGGAATTGGAATGATCTATGCACTGACGGGGAGTCTGGAAATAGCAGGTGCGGTGGAAGTGGAAGGTCAAAGCTTGCTTCAGTTGGCGTATTTGTTCGTCTTCACGGGCTTTGCCCTTAAGATTGCCGTGGTGCCCTTTCATTTCTGGGCCCCCGATGTCTATGAAGGAACTCCGACCTTATTCACGGCGGCCATGGCGAGCCTGGTCAAACTGGCTTCCATTGGCGCCTTTCTCCGCATCATTCAACTCAACGTGGACCTGCTTCCGGCATGGCTCAACGCGTATTACGCGATGCTGATACTGGCTACCCTGATACTGGGCAACGCCCTTGCCATCAAACAGCAAAGTGTCAAAAGGCTGTTGGCCTATTCCGGTATCGTTCAGGCCGGTTTTATCCTCATGGGATTTATAAGCCTCCGGCCAGGTGAAGAGTGGCCAGTCCTGTTCTATTTCATTGCTTACGTGCTGGCATCCGTGGTATGCTTTGTCGTCGTTCACTTTGTAGAATCCCGCGAGGGTACCGATGCCCTCGATGCGTTCCGCGGCCTCGGACAGCGAAACCCGATATTGGCCGGAACGATAACCCTGGCTCTGATCTCACTTGCCGGTGGGCCTTTTACATCGGGGTTTGTAGCAAAACTTTACGTGCTCAACCAGGCCGTTGCAAATGGTTATGCAGCGCTGGCTGTTGTGGCTGTCGTCTGTACGCTCATGTCTGTCTATTACTACTACAAAGTGATCAACGCCATCTATTCAAAAAGTGCGGACCAGGCGTTGCCAATTGAACCCGTGTACTCGGGATTGCTCATCCTTTTCACCCTGATCACCCTTGCTGCCGGTATCCTTCCTTCCTTTTTCACCGGTTTGCTGAAGTGAGCTGTTGCGACCATCCGGAGGCCCGGATCATTCCATACCAGATAGCAAATGGTCAAAAAAATCCAACGACGGAGAAGCATCGCGAAGGGACCAGCACACTCACCATCGACCTGTTAGGACCCCTTCAAAGGGGAAGCAAGGCAATGGCTGTTGCCCCAAATGCCAAAAATAATGGTCCCGGCCTTTGGCAATCATCCCAAATCGGATATTTTTGTCTTTGAATCATTCACTTGCAGTAAACCCTTAATTGATTTCCATGAAGCATAGCATTTACGCGATCGCGCTGGTTTGCGCCTTGTTTGCGAACACGGCGAAAGGTCAGTCCGGCAACCTCGTTGCAGGTTACCATTTTGGCGTGGTACAACCCATTCTGGCCATAAACAAAGGCGACGTAAACTACTTTTACGAAACCGATTTTTATGCCATAGGATTCCCGATGGGGATCACCCTGAACACACCAGGCAAAGTAAAATTCGACCTGGAGTTTGTTCCCCTGTTCAAGCCCTACGCCGATACCGACAAGCCCTATGAGGTTCACCTGCTCTTCCACCCTGGTTTTCTGTTCCCTCTTGGCGGTGGATTTACCTTCGGCATGCGCCTGGCTTTTGAAACCGGAGTGGGCCAGTTTGGGCTAACTCCTTTGCTCAACAAGGGCTTTTCCATTGGCGACGGCACAGTCTTTTTCCTGGAACTGGTGGCTCCCGGTCGTTTTGGTCCCGAGAAGAATTCCGGGTACACCCAGATATTCGGCCTGCACGCGGGGCTGGGATTTTGAACAGCGTCGCATTGACTGCTTGGGGCGCTTGAAATCAGGCGCATCAGGATGCTCCCATCCGGAGTTTCTCCAGGCTGGAATCAGGCCCGGGAAATGTCGGCGGGCAGTTTTGGACGTATGAACAGATAATAAAATGCCAGGATGGCAAGGCCAGCGGTAAAAAAAACGCGCGCCGGCAAAATGAGCATTTTCCACCCGAACAAGTCGGAAAACATCCACGCCCCATTGGCGAGCAGCCAACAGCAAACGGCCGCGTTGAACCATCGTTCAACGGGCTCCTGGCGGGAGCGGTAAGTGATGTATGTGGCAAGCAGAAGCGTTGGCCAGTAGGCAGCAAAAGCCAGACCAGACCATTCAAGGTGCCAGCAAACGTCTTTGATCAGCCAAAGGACGATGTGGCGGTTCTCCATTTTGCGCAGTTCTGCGTACATACGTGTCGTTTTGAGGAAAGTTACGCCTAAGGAAATATTTGTTATATTATTAATTTTTAATATGCATAAATAACAATATATTAATTACTTATATCTATCGCAAACGCTGTAATTTTGTCCTGCATCGTATGGTCACTCCAAAAATAAACGCTCCGCAACAAGCCTCTGGCACCGATTGGCAGGAATTGCTGGTGGGGCAGGACGACTTATGGGCGGGACTGCGAGATGCGGCAGCTGCAGGTACGTTACCGCATCTGATCTTGTTGGCCGGGCTTCCCGGAAATGTCCAGTTGCCTATGGCTGTGGCACTTGCTCAAGTCCTGTTGTGTAGTGGTGGACATAAACCGTGCGGCGGTTGCAATCATTGCCGGCTGGTGCAGAAGCTGGTACATCCGGACCTTCATTTTTCATTCCCGCTTGCCAAAAGCAAAGAACTCTGTGTCAATCACTATGCTAAATGGAGGTCGGTCCTGCAGAAAACGCCTTTCATGGATCTGCCGGACTGGTTTGCCGGTTTGGGCGAGGAGGGAACCCAGGCAAACATTGCCGTTGCCGAAGTTCAGAGCATTTTGGAGCGTCTGCTGCTCAGACCATTCAACGCGGCCTGCAAAGTCATGTTGATCTGGTTGCCTGAATATCTTGGCAAGGAATCCAACCGTTTGCTGAAAATTTTCGAAGAAGCTCCACAGCACACCTTTATTTTATTGGTGACTTCCAATCCTGATGCCTTGCTATCGACCGTTCGCTCCAGAGCGCAGTTGTTTCGGGTGAAGGCAGTTTCTCCGGAAACCATTGCAACGTATCTTCAGACGCATGCTGGTGCTGAACAGGATGCTGCCTGGCAAGCTGCCTTGCTGGCTGACGGGAAATTGCAAAACGCATTGAACCTGCTCGGTACGCGCAGTACCGACATGATGGACCGCCTGCGCCAATTGTTTATAGCAGCGTATCAGTACAACCCCCTGGAGATTTCTGAATGGGTAGAGTGGTTTTCAAAGTTGCACCGAGAGGATCAAAAGCAATTTATACAATGGATGCTGGGCTTACTTTCTTTTGTTTTGCGCAGGAAATATGCTCCTGTGCTGGCCGGGGATGATGGCGGAAATGCATTGCATCAGTATATTGGAAAGCTGGCTGTTTCTTTAAATACGAGACAGGCTGAAGTAATAAGTGATGCGGCTAACGATTGTTTGGATGGCATTCAGCAAAATGCAAATGTGCGTCTGTTGATGACGGATTTTTCCATTGCTCTTTCCCACACCTTGAAGCGGAAACATGAGCAACTCACAAATATCAATTAAGCGATTATGGGATGTGCATCCTGTTCGAATCATAATAGCGGAGTTCCCGGTGGCTGTGGCAACAAAGGCCATTGTCAGTCGGGGGGCTGTCAGAGAATGAATACTTACGACTGGCTGACTGTACTCGATCTGGAAGATCCGGTGGAGAGCAAGTTGGTGGAAGTGAGTTTTAAAAACGGCGCACGCAAGTCTTTTTACCGGCTCAGCGAACACGCACGGGCCACAACAGGAGACCTCGTGGTCGTGGACACAGGATATGGTGGTTACGACGTAGGGCGGCTGAGCCTGATGGGAGACCTGGTGAAGCTGCAGATGCGGAAAAAGAATTTCAGCGAAAGCCGCATCAGTTATGAAGTGTTGCGAAAGGCCAACGCACGCGACATCGAGCGCATGGAAGAGGCGCGAGCACTGGAACATACTGCCTTGGTGAAGGCACGCATTATTTCGCGGAACCTGAAACTCGACATGAAGATTGGCGACGTCGAGATCCAGGCCGATCAACGCAAATCGACATTTTATTATACGGCCGACGGGCGCGTCGATTTTCGCGAACTCGTGCGGCAGTATGCTAAGGAGTTCAGAACTAAAATTGAAATGTGGCAGATTGGAGCACGGCAGGAATCTGCGCGCATTGGGGGCATTGGCTCTTGCGGTCGCGAGCTGTGCTGCTCAACCTGGCTGTCGGATTTCAAATCGGTTAACACAAACGCAGCCAGGTACCAAAACCTCGCCATCAATCAATCAAAACTTACCGGCCAGTGTGGACGCCTGAAATGTTGCCTCAACTACGAACTTGACCTCTACATCGACGAACTGGACAAATATCCTTCGGATGTGGATGTACTCTTCTCCAAAAAGGGGAGGGCCTCGCTCATCAAAGTGGACATTTTCCGCGGAGTTTTGTACTATGCCTACGAGCCGGAAAGAGGCCGGTCCGTCGTCATGCCCTTGCTGCCGGATTACGTACGGATGATCAAATCTATGAATGACCGGGGTGAGAAGCCCGATGAGATCGTACCAACTGAGGAGAGCACGGAATCGGGTAAACCACAAGAGAGTGAATTCGTGGATGTTACCGGCGAAATTGAATTGCCGGACATCAAAAAGAAAGGCCGGCGGAAAAAGCGCTTTAATAAGAACCGGCCTGGGGACGCGAACCGCCCCCCGGCAAACAGAGACCATGTCAGGCGTCAGCAGGACAATCGGAAGAAACCGTGAACCGGTGTCGGACTGAAAAAGCGGGGCCTGGCCTGCCAAACCATTTAGCCGCATGGACGGTTTATAGCAGAGTGGATATTCAATGAAAGTCGTCGTTATTGGATCGGGTCCGGGAGGGTACGTCGCCGCAATTCGCTGCGCACAGTTGGGGATGGAGGTTACCGTAGTTGAAAAATATCCGGTATTGGGGGGTACCTGCCTGAACGTGGGATGCATTCCTTCCAAGGCATTGCTCGACAGCAGCGAGCATGCACATTTTTTTAAGGCTAATGCCCAATTGCATGGATTGCATGCAGAGTCATTGCGCGTCGATTTCCAACAAATGATGCAGCGCAAGCGGGACGTGGTGTCTCAAAATGCTCAGGGAGTGGAATATCTGTTGCGCAAAAACAAGGTACGTTGGAAACAAGGGCTGGCTTCATTTCACGATGAGACCAGCCTTGAAGTTCGAAACCCGGACGGGATGGTTGAGCGCATAGACTTTGACCGCTGCATCATTGCTACCGGGTCAAAGCCCGTTTTGCCGGAATCATTTCACTTTGACGGCGAACGCGTGATCTCTTCCACGGAAGCGCTCGAACTCGATGAGATTCCGCAGCGTATGGTCGTCATTGGAGGTGGCGTCATCGGACTGGAACTGGGGTCCGTGTATGCGCGCCTTGGCACACAGGTCGAGGTGATTGAATACGCCGAGGGCATCCTGCCGGGAATGGACCGCGACGGTGCACGGGCACTCCAAAAGTCGCTGCAGGGTCTGGGCATGGTCTTCCATACCGGACACGCCGTTCAGAACGTCGCACGAAAGGGGGACCGCGTAGTCGTTCGTTACCGGACTTTGAACGCTACGGAGGATACAGTTGCAGACGCAGACTATTGCCTGGTAGCAGTTGGCAGAAAGCCTTATACCACAGGCCTTGCGCCAGAAAGGGCGGGAATCGCACTGGACGACAAAGGGAGGATAGTCACGGATGCTGAACTTCAGACAAAGGCCAGGGGCGTATACGCCATCGGCGACGTGGTCAGCGGCCCCATGCTGGCACACAAGGCGGAAGAGGAAGGGATTTTCGTTGCAGAGATCATTGCTGGTCAGCGACCACACCTGCGCTACGACTTGATCCCGGGAGTTGTGTACACCTGGCCGGAAATGGCCGCCGTCGGTCGCACAGAAGAGCAATTGCGCGCAGAGGGAATTGCCTTTAAAACCGGAAAGTACCCATTCAAAGCCCTCGGCAGAGCGCGGACAAGCGGTGACCTAGACGGTCTGGTCAAGATCCTTGCCGACCAGCAGACCGATGAGATTTTGGGGGCTCACATTGTCGGCGCCCGGGCGGCTGACCTGATCATGGAAATGGCGGTCGCCATGGAATTTCGTGCTGCCTGTGAAGACATCGCCAGGACCAGCCACCCCCATCCGACCTACAGCGAAGCCATTCGCGAGGCGGCACTCGACGCTTTGGAGAAGAGGGCTATTCACCAGTGATCGGGAGCAGTCTGTCGCATACACCTAATTGTTTAAAACTAACGATCGTTAGTAACCGTGATACTAGAGCCTAAGCTGCCATCTAAGCCCGAATTGTTAAATTTAGGGCACCTCGAATAACCCACTCTTGCGCCAGCCAGCCCGCATTGGCTTGCGCGCGAAATGAATTTAGCTTCACAATACTTCGTTGCAGCTCAGTCAGTTATTGCTCCACATAGCTTCCTTCACCGCGCCTCGTCTTGTTTCCCTAAATTCCTTCTGGCATCAACAGGGAGTGAAGAGAGGCAGCCCTTTTCCTTCTGGCATCAACAGGGAGTGAAGAGAGGCAGCCCTTTTCCTTCTGGCATCAACAGGGAGTGAAGAGAGGCAGCCCTTTTCCTTGTGGCATCAACAGGGAGTGAAGGGAGGCAGCCCTTTTCATTCTGGCATCAACAGGGAGTGAAGAGAGGCAGCCCTTTTCCTTCTGGCATCAAAACTGGGTTATTCGAGGTACCCTTAAAAATGAGATAATGGCATCCGAATACCCTGAATAAAGACCACTGCAAGTGTCTGCAGATCGGGGTTAGGCTTGAATGCTCCATTTCCGAGAAAGAAATCGAATCAAAAAAATTACAATTTCTTAACATTCCACTGCGACGCGGTCAGGGATTGACAGAATGGCTTCAAATTGGACAGCGACAAATTTTCAATATATCTATATAAATCCTTTATAAATAATACTTTACACATGTATTATTAATTATCTATGTAAACTATTTTGAAAAATTTAAATTAGCCATACCTTTGAGCTACCCTAATTAACCATCGTATCTTTTTGTCCCACAACGCTAAACTCCCCGCAGTCTCTTAAACTTTTCTTAAGGGAAACGGGTTCCTGTTTTTTATACTACCGACATTACTACACTCAACATAATATAGTCCTTTTGGACTAAAAGTGTTTTGGGGTTGAAAACTAAGAAAACTACTATGCCTTCGAGGGAAGGAAGATCTATCTATGCATCTTCTCATGGTTCACTCGAATTGTTGGATAAGCGCCAACAAAATGGCCCTTTTTCCCCATGTATATTTCATACCTGCAAAGCTTCATTTGAATCGCCCTCGCTTTTGCTTTTCGGGCTGTTCATCACAAGACTTCTGTTTCGATCAGTGCAAATAGTCGTAAAGCCTGGTCTGAGAGATGGATTGGAGCGATTCAATGCCAATTTTCAATCCCCCGGTTGGTGTAATGCTGTGATAGCATATAAACACAGCCAAATTTCCTGGCGCGTAAACCCTAATCTATAGAACCATTTCAATTATTCTACTTATGCAGAAACTCGTTGTGAATTGCTCGATCCATTTCAAGACTACCATAGTGAGCTTGCTCCTGGGACTAGGTGTCTTTTTGACCTTTACTGACTGGCTTTATGGAGCGGATCGGAGTAAAAGATTGAACGAAACAGAAGTTCCTGTTGTGCGAATTTCCTTTGGTGAGGGCATCCCTGGGGATTTGAATCTCGAAACAGTTGGGTGGAAGATATTGGATGTAAAAGGCGCAGGCATTGCATCTGGAATTGGTAATTCAATTTATGAATATGCTTTTGAGACTCCAGGTGAATACAAAATTCTTTTTATGACCGAACAAGAAGAAAGCCACGATGGCCAACTTGCATGTAACCACCTCCACTATCCTGAAGAAATACTTGTAATGGTTTCTTCATTACGGATGAAGTACATATTGGATGAACTGAAATTGACCAGAGAAATTATCTCAAACGCGAATTCCAATGACATTGATATCCTTGTTCCTCTGGAAATCCAATCCTATGCGAATGTACCCCTGAGGATCGATCTATTGGATGTACATTCTCATGGGATCGGGACCGGCATAGTGGCAATTCCGGAAGGGCGTTCAATTGTGGTAGGCTCAGGAACATATTTGCTTAAATACAATCTTGAGGGAAAGGCTTCACAGAGGGATGCTATCCTCATGTTTGATTTCATTGACAACAATGGCAAAGTGCAATGTTATACGCACATGAACCCTGTAAAATAGTATTTATCAATTTGCAAAATACCGGTTTTATGAATATGAAAATCACGCTCAATTGGGTCTTGTTAATTGTTATTAGCTTAATGGTGGAAGGAAGGCTTTTATCTCAACCACTGTGCGGAAACCCATTTGAAAAATATGACATCATCGTATCTGGATTTCATAGCAGTATTGCCAAAAAGGCGGATGGTGGACTGGTTATTTGGGGACAGGGGGCTGCTGCAAACGGAACGTCTCACCTACTCTCCCCTGTAGATTTGAATAATACAAATTTTCCAGCGCTGACAGGCACGCCGAAGTTATTTAGCATCGGGAGCACCGGTGGAGTAGGTGCCAGCACTCAACAATTTGTCGTGTTAACTACAACCGGATTGTTTGCATGGGGCGGCGAAGGTAATATTCTGGATGCAGGCCTTACAAGCAGTAATGCAATGCAGGCGCTAACCATTGGTGGGCAATCAGATGGATTGCCTTCCGGGGTCAATCCTTCAGATGTGACCATGTTATATGCTACCTTCGGTACTTTAGCGATCGTTACGAGCAGCGGAAGTGCCTATGTGATATCTCAGAATTCTCAAAACAGGGGAAATGGAGGAGGCGGAAACTCCACAACCTGGTATCAGGTCACTTCGTCCGCCGCAGGAAACCCTGTTCTGACAAATGTCACGGCTGTAAGAGGACATGGCCGAAACAGCGGTGCCTTGATGGCTTTGACCTCCACCGGGCAATTGTACACCTGGGGTTATGACACCTACCTGGGTAATGGAACAGCCCCCAGTGACCGTAGTAGAGCAACGGCCATGACGTTACCCGCCGGAGTGGCGGGAACTGACATCCGGTATATAGGAATGACGGGGTCAAGTGCACATTTCATCCTCACAACTGGCGGAACGCTGTATGCTCTGGGAGACAATGGAGAAAGACAGTTGGGAGATTTTACCACGACGGAACGACGTTCCTGGGTCATTGCCAAGAAACCAGATGGTACCAATCTTACCAATTGCATCTATTTTAGCACTCAGGAGCACGATGGATGGACTGGATCTTATGAAACGAATTCGGTCAACGCCATAGATTCCGACTACAGACTGTTCGCTTGGGGAATGAATGCGGGCAGAATGTTGGGCGGACCAACGGATGCGGTATCACAAAATCCTACCATTCCAAACGGGTTCACTCCCTTTACGGATATTGCACTTTACGTCGAAACCGGTGGGCATACCAGCGTGTACATAAAAGATGAAAGTACGCGCTATTGCTATGTAGGCCATCGTGTGAACGGCAGTATGGGTGATGGAACTTCAACCAATACGTTTGAGACAAGCTACAATTGCACGCAGACGCCCGAAATAGACCTGATCCCTAAAGCCATCGTTGCGAGTAATGACTCTGCATGCTATGTTCTTGCAGGAGACCTGAATGTGATTGATATTTTTGATAATGACTCTCTGTGCTATGCACCTCTTGTTCCCGCAGATGTCACCCTAAGCATAATTGTTCCCGATCCGACCGGTTCAATCATCCTGAATGGAGATGGAACGGTCGATGTGAGCAGCAGTGCGCTTGCTGGAATTTTCACACTCGATTACAGGATTTGTGCAATTGCCGAGCCAACACTTTGTGATACTGCCCGTGTGAAGATTTGTATTGATTCAGTCCCGGATATATCGCTGATTAAATCGGTTACAAACATTAGCGGAACGGGTACCGGCCAGGTTGGGGAGGTGGTCACGTATACGTTTTCGGTAAAAAATACTGGAAATACTACTTTGAATACCGTGGAGATTGATGATGCCTTGACAGGATCTGTAAACCTTGCCACTTCTCCTTCTACCCTCATCCCTGGTCAAACTGGCTCTGTTACCGCTACCTATACAATCACTCAGGCAGATATGGATGCCGGGCAGATTGTAAACCAGGCGACTGCTACGGGCAAAAGCCCTACAAATACATCTGTCGATGATCTTAGCGATGAAAGTGATTATGCCGACGATGATCCGACAATTTTACCGCTCATCCAAAGCCCTTCGATCAATATTGTAAAATCAGCCCTTCCGGTGAGCTATACGGCACCGGGACAGGTAATCACGTACAGCTTTACGGTTACCAATACGGGCAACGTGACGCTAACGGGTGTGAGTGTGAGCGATCCGCTTGCCGGACTGTCGGTGATCACTCCGGGTCCTGTGACGCTGGCTCCTGGCGCAAGCCAGGTATTTACGGCAACCTATACTACGACACAAGCGGACGTGGATGCAGGAAGCATAGTCAATACGGCTACCGCGGAGGGCACCCCTCCCTCGGGCCCTGATGTTAGTGATACGGACGGGGAGACGGTGAACGCGATCCAAAGCCCATCGATCAATATTGTAAAATCAGCCCTTCCGGTGAGCTACACAGCCCCCGGACAGGTGATCACATACAGCTTTACGGTTACCAATACGGGTAATGTGACGCTAACGGGTGTGAGTGTTAGCGATCCGCTGGCCGGATTGTCGGTGATCACTCCGGGTCCTGTGACGCTGGCCCCTGGCGCAAGCCAGGTATTTACGGCAACGTACACGACGACCCAGGCGGACGTGGATGCCGGAAGCATTGTGAATACGGCCACGGCAGAGGGCACCCCTCCCTCGGGCCCTGATGTTAGTGATACGGACGGGGAGACGGTGAACGCGATCCAAAGCCCATCGATCAATATTGTAAAATCAGCCCTTCCGGTGAGCTACACAGCCCCCGGACAGGTGATCACATACAGCTTTACGGTTACCAATACGGGTAATGTGACGCTAACGGGTGTGAGTGTTAGCGATCCGCTGGCCGGATTGTCGGTGATCACTCCGGGTCCTGTGACGCTGGCTCCTGGCGCAAGCCAGGTATTTACGGCAACGTACACGACGACACAAGCGGACGTGGATGCAGGAAGCATAGTCAATACGGCTACCGCGGAGGGTTCCCCTCCCTCGGGCCCTGATGTTAGTGATACGGACGGGGAGACGGTGAACGCGATCCAAAGCCCATCGATCAATATTGTAAAATCAGCCCTTCCGGTGAGCTACACGGCCCCCGGACAGGTAATCACATACAGCTTTACGGTTACCAATACGGGTAATGTGACGCTAACGGGTGTGAGTGTTAGCGATCCGCTGGCCGGATTGTCGGTGATCACTCCGGGTCCTGTGACGCTGGCTCCTGGCGCAAGCC
>JABARE010000034.1 GCA_019187365.1 Saprospiraceae bacterium
AGCAAAACAAGACGAGGCGCAGCGAAGGAAGCTATGTGGAACGATAACTGACTGAGCTGCAACGAAGGATTGTGAAGCTAAATTCATTGAGTGGGTGAGACTGTGCGGGCTGGCTGGCGCAAGAGGGAGTGGAGAGAGGCAGCCCCCAAGCAAAACAAGACGAGGCGCAGCGAAGGAAGCTATGTGGAGCAATAACTGACTGAACCGCAACGAAGGATTGTGAAGCTAAATTCATTGAGTGGGTTAGCCTGTGCGGGCTGGCTGGCGCAAGAGGGAGTGAAGAGAGGCAGCCCCCAAGCAAAACAAGACGAGGCGCGGTGAAGGAAGCTATGTGGAGCAATAACTGACTGAACCGCAACGAAGGATTGTGAAGCTAAATTCATTGAGTGGGTGAGCCTGTGCGGTCTGGCTGGCGCAAGAGGGAGTGGAGAGAGGCAGCCCCCGAGCAAAACAAGACGAGGCGCAGCGAAGGAAGCTATGTGGAACGATAACTGACTGAGCTGCAACGAAGGATTGTGAAGCTAAATTCATTGAGTGGGTGAGACTGTGCGGGCTGGCTGGCGCAAGAGGGAGTGGAGAGAGGCAGCCCCCAAGCAAAACAAGACGAGGCGCAGCGAAGGAAGCTATGTGGAACGATAACTGACTGAGCTGCAACGAAGGATTGTGAAGCTAAATTCATTGAGTGGGTGAGACTGTGCGGGCTGGCTGGCGCAAGAGGGAGTGGAGAGAGGCAGCCCCCAAGCAAAACAAGACGAGGCGCGGTGAAGAAAGCTATGTGGAGCAATAACTGACTGAACCGCAACGAAGGATTGTGAAGCTAAATTCATTGAGTGGGTGAGACTGTGCGGGCTGGCTGGCGCAAGAGAGGGGGGGAAGAAGTGCCCTTAAATGGGTTAAAAATCAGGGTTTTCCACTACGCAGAATCCGGGTTTACACCCTTGTGCAACTGTCCGCCCGGAACCTACCTTGCACCAGATTTCGACCCGTGTAGTGCGGAAATTTTCATCAGCCTTTAGGCAGCGAATCTTCAACAATACAGGTCTAATCAAATGAACCGATTGCGAACGCTTTAATTTTTATTCTATGAAACCGGCCTCAAACGAATTCCGCGACGAATTCAGAAATGAAAACCAGACGAACCAAATTTCCCATGATCAAAACTGGCTCGGAGACTTTCGCAAAAAGCTAAGCTGGATCAAACCCAGAAGCGAATCATCCGAGGACCAGCTTACCGGAGAAGTCGCACGCGGTTGACGGAGTCGTTGGCAACAGGAAATCTTCTGACTGCTCTGCCCGGGGCGGCTTCATGCCCAGTTTAACCAGGCACCCGTTGCGGTTCGCGCCACAGTAGCCGGACTTTTCTCCACGGGCCGGATTAAAGCCCGATCAGGAAAGCAATAGGGTAAGTAATCACAGGTTAAGATTCGCTTGGTCCTCTTCTGCTGCTTTTCTTTCCGCTTCCTCTGCTTCCTTGCGCCGCTGTTCCAGGGTCTTTTCAAACACGTCTCTTGGGAAGAAAAACTCAGTCTGTCTGTTGCCGCGGTGGGTGATGTCGTCTTCCAACACTTGTTGTTTTTCGTCCGGCTCTCTGAAGTTGCGAAACACAAAAGCCGTCCAACCGCCTGCAATGGCACCAAACAGATGACTCTCCCACGATACGCGCTCTTCCGTGGGAAAGAAGCCAGCCAGATACCCGCTGTACATGATGACCATTACGCCCATCAGTGCAATGGATTTGACGTTGCGCCGGAAGATGCCTGAGAAAAAGACAAATGCAATCAATCCATAAACCAAACCGCTTGCCCCGATGTGCGAATAGTTTCTGCCAAGTACAAATACCATCAGGCCGGTTGCGCACAGGATCAGAAAATAGGATGCCCAGCCGATGCTGCGGTAGAAATAGAACAATACAAACGTAGTAATGATGAGCGGTGGGAGGTTGGAAAAAAGATGACCCCAGCTCGCGTGAATGAACTGCCCGGTAATGATGCCATACCATTGCCCGGGATCGCGAGGGTAAATGCTCCAGTTGTACTTGGGAACTGGGAAGATCAGAAAGACAATGTGTACAAGCAGCATCAACAGGGCGATCACCGCCGCAACAGAAAACGCATTGCGGATGTGCTCCTTCTCGCGCTGCAACAGAAGCGTCATGCGTAACGCCTCCTGATCAGTTTAACAAAGATCTGGGCGTTTTTGAGTTTGTTGTCGTCGGTCCAATGGTATTTTCCGATTACAGACTGACAGAGGTATTGCTTTGCTTCGTCGTAACTTTTCAGCTCGTCGAGTTTGCCAACCGCACTGTCAAATTGCTGTTTATCCCCATCGAACAAAATGTTCTGAAAGAGAATTCTCTCGTTGAGGCCAAACGCATTGGCCAGACGGGCTATGGGCGTGGCTTCCAGCTTTCCGGAAAGGTCTCCGGATTCCTTTACCTCAAGCAGTTCTGGGTATTCCAATCCTGAGGCGGCAGGAGTAGGAGCTGCAACATGTTCCTCCACCTGAGCCAAACCGGAGTGGGATTCCTGGCTGGAATCCGTTGCCCGGGATTCTTCCTCCGCAAGCCTGTTTTCGAGTTGCAGGTTCAGAATCGCCTCCCTGATCCGAAGGTTGTAATCGAGCAGGAGGTTTTTCTCGGATTGGGTAAAAGCTTCCTCGCTGGCATAGACTTCGAGGATGTTATTCATTTTCTGCATCCACTTCCGGATATTGCTAAAATCCATTTTCCCTGATTTGAGTGATGTGCGATAAACGCCAAAGCGCCCTAATTATTGGCGCTAAGTTAGTCCCTTTTGCCTTTGAGCTCTTATTACAAAAATGAATATATATAATTTTTGCGGATATTTGCCGCAGGAATGTTCATAGAGCCCATCTACAGATCGCAGCGCAGCGGATGGATAGAAGTCATCTGTGGCTCCATGTTCAGTGGAAAAACGGAAGAACTCATCCGCCGGCTGAAGCGGGCCCGGATCGCCAATCAAAAAGTTGAGATCTTCAAACCTGCAAAAGATACGCGCTACGACGAGCGACGCGTCATCTCCCACGACGAAAACGCCCTGCTCTCAAAGCCCATTGTGAGATCTGCTGATTTGCTCCAGGTAGCACAGGAGACTGAAGTGATTGGCATCGACGAGGCTCAATTTTTCGACGACGACCTTACCCGGCACTGCCAGGACCTCGCCCTTGCCGGCAAGCGCATCATCGTCGCCGGGCTGGACATGGATTTCAGGGGTCAGCCGTTCGGGCCAATGCCCGCTCTGATGGCCGTTTCAGAATACATCACCAAAGTGCATGCGATCTGCCCGCATTGCGGCAACCTCGCCACGCATTCTTACCGGCTTGCCGAATCCGAGGAGACCTTCCTGCTCGGAGAAACAGACCATTACGAGCCCCGCTGCCGTTATTGCTTTTCGCTTGGGGCCATTCTGCACTTCCCTTGAACACCAACCAATGGAAAATAAACGCATCCACGCAGCACTGCTGTCCGTTTACAACAAACAGGGCCTCGAAGACATTGCCCGGCAGCTCCATGCCATGGGCATCGTCATCTATTCGACGGGCGGCACTCAACAACATCTGGAAGACAAGGACATTCCGGTCGTTGCGGTCGAAGACATTACCGACTATCCCTCCATCCTCGGCGGAAGGGTAAAGACCCTTCACCCAAAGATCTTCGGTGGCATACTGGCCATGCGCAACGAAGATCACCTGGGGCAACTCGCACATTTTCAAATACCCCTGATTGACCTGGTGGTCGTAGACCTCTACCCGTTTCAGGAAACCCTTGCCCAAACCAGAGAGCACGACGAACTGATTGAAAAAATCGACATCGGCGGCATCAGCCTGATCCGCGCTGCGGCAAAGAATTTTCAGGACGTCGTGGTCATCCCCTCCTTTCGCGAATATGGCCTGCTGAAGGGAATTTTGGCCAACAATGCCATTTCCTCCCTGGAGCAGCGCCGGCAACTGGCTGCTCGCGCCTTCTCGGTAAGCCAGGCATACGATCACAGCATCCATACCTACCTGGCAGGATTGATGCCCGAAGGTTCCCTGCCTCTGCGGTACGGCGAAAACCCCCACCAGACTGCCCGCTATTTGGGAGATTTGGACGAATGCCTGGATGTATTGTGTGGCAAAGAGCTTTCTTATAACAACCTTTTGGATATAGACTCCGCCCTGTCGCTGATGTCGGATTTCCATAAAGGACCACCCTGTTTTGCCGTGCTCAAACACACCAACGTCTGTGGGATAGCTGTGCGGGAAAATTTGACGGAGGCCTGGGGTGCGGCACTTGCGGGCGATCCGGTCTCAGCGTACGGTGGAATCCTGATATGCAATGCCCCCGTCGACGAAGCGACGGCAAAGGCCATTCACCCCCTCTTCTTTGAGGTCTTGCTTGCTCCCGGCTTTGAAGAAGAAGCCTTGAACTTGCTGAAAACGCGCAAGCAGCGCATACTCATCCGCATAAGGCATCTGCCCGTTTCACGCACCCATGTCCGAAGCGCGATCAACGGATTGCTCGAACAGGACCCCAATGAACACCATACCCGACGGGAAGACCTAAAACCGGTGACCCGCCAATTGGCTGACAAAGAACTGATTGACGATCTGATTTTTGCCATTCATTGCGTCAAACACCTCAAGTCCAACGCCATCGCCCTCGTTAAAGGTCAGCAGCTCATCGGCATGGGCTGCGGACAGACCTCTCGCGTCGATGCATGCAGGCAGGCCATCGAGAAAGCCGCTGCCATGGGCTTTGACCCGGCAGGGAGCGCAATGGCTTCGGAGGCTTTTTTTCCGTTCCCGGATTGCGTCGAACTCGCGGCAAAAGCTGGTGTCGCGGCGATTGCCCAACCCGGGGGATCCGTTAACGATGCATTGAGCATACAGGCTGCGGATGATCGCGGCATCGCGATGGCATTCACCGGCATTCGCCATTTCAAACACTGATGTCAGAACGGCTGTGCATCGACCTCGGGAATTCCCGCATCAAGCTGGCTCAAGTCCGCAAAGGCCTCATTCAGGATTTCGCAGGGTTTCGCTATGACGACCAGCCACTGGTCAAGCGATGGTTTGCCGCCCAAAGCGTTTATTCAGGAATTTATTGCAGCGTGCTCGAATCTGAGCCGGAGTGGCTCCTGGCCCTGTTTGACCGGCACCGCATCCTCCGCCTGGATACCCACTGGAATCTTCCCATCCGGATTGACCAGTACCAAACACCACAGACTCTTGGAAGTGACCGGGTTGCTGCGCTTGCCGGCGCAAGGCAAGCCATCCGCAGCCACCCCATTCTCGTAGTCAACGCCGGAACCTGCGTCACTTTCGACCTTCTGAGTGCGGAAGGTGAGTTTTTGGGAGGTAACATCTCCCCCGGACTCGAGCTGCGCTGGAGGTCTATGCATGCCTTTACCAGCCGGTTGCCCATGGTACATGCAATCCCTGCTGAGGGAAGAATCCTGGGGCTCAGCACGCAGGAGGCGCTCGAGCGCGGAGGCTTCCAGGGCTTGGTTTTCGAGATTTCTGCCTACTATTCTGCCGTTTGCGAAAAATACCCGGACGCAAAATGCGTTCTCACCGGCGGCAGCACTCATCAATTGGTGAACCGCCTGAAATTCGACATTTTTGCGGATCCGTACCTGGTCCTCAAAGGCCTTAATTACATTTCAGAATACAATGAATTGCAATAAAATAAGTCTCCTGCTGCTCATTTGGACGATTTTGCTGTCAAATGCCCGAGCCCAAAATACTGAAAACTCCCCCCTTTCGCGCTACGGATTGGGCGATCTGCGGAGCGGCACACCCGTATGGATATCGGCTATGGGGCAAGCGGGTGCAGCCTTTAGTTCTCCCAACCTTTTTTCAGGGCAAAACCCGGCCAGCGCCGCGTATCTGCTGCAAACCGATGTTGAAATCGGGCTTGTTGCCCGGCAGCATACCCAGGAGGACAACCAAGGAGAGCAATACGGAGAATGGACGGGAGGCATTCAAAACATCCTGATTGGCATACCCCTGCAAAATGCGATCAACGATCTGCTCGAGCGGAAATCGCGCAAACACTACTCCAGTTTATACCTGGGCCTTAACCCTTATTCCGGTATGGGCTACAACGCCGTTGTGGATGACGACACCGACACGAACAATATCATCCGGCGAAATCTGCAGGGCGATGGTGGGATCACGGCTTTTCGGTTTGGACTGGCTCACCGGTACAAGGATCTGGCGTTCGGATTGGGTGCAGACTTCCTGTTTGGCACCCTGACCCACAGCCAGTCGCTTCTGTTCCTCAGCCAGACAGGCAGCCACGATGCCTACCTCACGGATCAGCAACACATCAAGGGCTTGCGGCCTGTATTTGGCTTTCAATATCAGGGCACCCTCAACCAAAAGCAGGTTCGCGCCGACGAGAATTCGCGAAAAAACATCCTGGGTGCGGGGCTTCAGCTACACATACCCACAAATTACAAGGCGAGCTATTCCGCCATCCACCTGACCCGATACGACGAGTTCTCCGTGGGAAATGTTAGTGACACGATACTCAACATCAGCGAACAAGAGACCACCGGCGGATTTCCGTTTAGCATCCGGGCAGGTCTGCAATACCTGCACCAGGAAAAGTCGGGATGGGTGATCGATTTTCAGTATGACGCATGGGCTTCCCAGCAATTGCCCCAGGGCCTCTCCGGCGCATACGCCGATGCACTTGGACTGAGTCTGGGTGGGTGGTACCGCCAGGGAAGGCATCCCTACGATCCCTTTTTCAAGAAATCGACTTTCCGGGCTGGGATATACTATCAGGAAGATTACCGGATCATCCGCGACGAACAGGCCTTCCGGTATGGATTGAGTTTTGGATGGTCCTATCCCATTTCCTTTCTCCGCCAGGATGCCATGATACACCTGGGACTGGATGCAGGAAAGCGCAAATTGGGAGAAATCTTTACTGAAAACTATTTTCAGATCCACTTCGGCGTGAGCATCAACGACAACGAGTGGTTCCTGAAAAGGCGCTACAACTAATCAAAAAGACGGCAATCTTCAGTGCACCTGAATCGGTATGGCTCCGCGGTCAGTGCCCGAGATCCAACGGATAAAATAAAGCCCCGCATTTGCGATTTTTCCGTTGAATACATCCCATTCCATTCTATTTTGCCCTGACGGTTTGACCACATGCCCCAAGGAGCGTCCGCTGATGTCGCGGCATTCAAGCTGAACCTCGCGCTCGATCAAGCCCTCCTCAAAGATGAGGACCAGCTGGTTTGCCGTTGGGTTTGGCCATGCGCGAACCAGGTCCGTCCCGGTCCCGTCAACGTCGCCAAGGTCGACGGCAATGTCATTTAGCCAACGCATGAGCAGAAGGTTAGTGTTCGGACCGTCCTTGTAGTTGGCTACCATGACCACCTTCCCGTCCTTTTGCATGGCAAAATGGGGGGTATGATCCGTGAGAATGTTGACTGCATCGAATGACGCCATGCCGCGGTTTCCGAAAGAGGTGTCTACGGCACCCGAAACCAGGTAGCGCATCACGACGAAGCGATTCTGGGTCAGCTTGTTGTTTTCTCCACAGACCAGGTACTTGTCGTCTGGCTGGCGGATGAGGTACAGGCCATAGTCAACCGGGCCACCCAGATCGTAGGTCAGCAACCCGCCTTTGCCAAAAGATGCATCGAGGTCCCCGTTCCGATGGTAGCGGGCCAGCCCAAAGTCGTAATTGGTCACAGAATCGCGCACAGTGCCCGACACAAAATATTTCCCGTCGGCTGTAATGGCCGTGCCGTAAGCGACATCCTGGTTTCCAGCAAAATCAGTTTCCATGCTGCCGTTACTCCCAAAATCGGGATCCCTCGTGCCCTCGGGCCTCAGGCGCAGGAAGGCGAAATTGGCTTTCGGATATACCCCCGCACAGCCGGTTACAAAGATGTGCCCTGTGGGTTCGATCATGATGTCAAATGGGATGTCTTCCCTCGTCAGGAAGTTGTGGTACATCCAGCCCGAACCGTTGAATGTCGAATCCGGAGCTCCATCAGGAGTGAATCGACTAACAAACCAGTCAATGTCGAATGAATCCACCACACAAACTCCGGTTACGACGATGCGTCCCTGAGCGTCAACCGCTGCAGCAATGGGTCCCGTCGACCTCCCGTATTGCAAACGCAGTACCCCATTGTTTGCAAAGCTGCTGTCTTCCATGCCGTCCGGCAGCAGACGCATCAATATTCCCGTTGAGTTGGGGTTGGGTCCTGAGAATCCACCTACTAGGATTTTGCCGTTGCCAAGTACCTTGACAAACTCAAGATTCTCCTGCTGAAGGCCAAAGTCCCATGAGCGGAATCCGCCATTTCCAAAAGTGGAATCGATTTGTCCATTTTCCAGGTACCGCACGAGCAGGAAGTCGTAACTGGATGTTTGAAGTGCGATGCGTCCCCCGGCCAGAATTTTTCCGTCTGCCTGGATATCCGCAGTTCCCCCTTGTTCCTTTCCCCCCAGATCGGTGTGCTGCCAGCCGCCGAGACCAAAAGAAGGATCGAGCTGGCCGGGTTGGGCCAGTAGATTTCCGCAAAAAGCACACCCGAGGACCAGGATGCATGCAACGATGAGTATTTTTAGGTTCATGTTTGATTTGTTTGCCGTCTGAAAGATTCCCTTTGGCAACTACTTTTAGAGTATAACAATTTATTTTAACCAATAGTTAACAATTTTGGAGTAATGGGACCCCAAGCCTGACTGTTTTACCAATAAAGACCACCCAATGGAGAACCTGCTTTTGTGTTTGGCTTTTTCGCTGCTCGCCGGAGTTGACTCAGATCCCAAGGCAACCCGCATGCTCGACAGACTCTCGGCATCTTACGAAAAGATGGGTGGCTTTGAATTGCAATTCCGATACGAACTGGAATTCGATGGCCGGGTTGAACCCTCACAAACCGGGAAGTTGTGGTCTAAGGGAGATCTGTATCGACTGGAGTTGCCAGATCTCGAGCTATACTGTGACGGAAAAAACCAGTACGCGCACCTCAAAAAAAACAAGGAGATCCAGATCAGCCGCCCGGACCCTTCGGACCGCCGCTATCACCCGGCGACGCTGGCACGCATACACGAGTCGGGTAAATTTGAGTATCGCATCCTCAGCGAACGCAACGACAAAAATCCCCTGAGCGTTATCGAGTTTAAGCCGCAGAACTCGTCAGATCCCATTTTCAAAATCCTGTTACACATTTCCGAGCCCAACAGCCGCATTGTCAAAGTCCAGTGGTTCGAAAAATCGGGCAGGAGAACCACCGTTCATTTTGAGCGAACCCACCCCAGGAATTTCGACTCCGGCTTTTTTGCCCCCGATCTCGATTCCATGCCTGGAATTCACGTCGAAGACCTGCGGGAAGATTGACCTTTTCCTCCTCAGTTCTCCCAATTTCCATTTCGGTTTCTCTACCTCAGAGTCGGCTGGCGTTCATCCCGGAACGACAGGTTGGTCCTTGACCATGGTGGATGTTCGTGCCCTTGGCGATTGCCGAATTCCGTAAATTTGTGACAGATGTCCTTCCGAAAAAAAATGATATACCGTGTGGCGCGAACCCTTACGCGCCATCACCAGCGGGAATATCTGCGCGCACCTCAGTGTCAGGACCTCATTTTCCGGCAACTCATCGCCCGTGGACTGGCAACCCGGTTTGGCAAGAAGCACGATTTTGCAGGCATTCGCAACTACCGTGACTATGTCGAGCGCGTGCCGGTGCGCGATTACGAAGACATCAAACCCTGGATCGACGAAATCCGGAAGGGCGACCGGGACGTCCTTTGGCCCGGGAGGCCCCGCTATTTATGTAAAACCTCGGGGACGACCTCCGGGGCAAAATACATCCCCATCACCCGGGAGAGCATGGGTAACCAGATCCGGTCAGCACGGACGTCGCTGTTCCATTACATCAGCAAACATCCGGAAACAGATGTGTTTGGTGGGAAGATGTTTTTTCTCTCGGGAAGTCCACGGCTGGATCAGGGTGGCATCATCCCCGTTGGAAGGTTGTCCGGCATTGTAAACCATGAAATTCCTGCCTGGTTTCAGTCGAACAAGCTTCCGGGCTACGAATTGAATTGCACCGAACCCTGGGAAGCAAAAATCGATGCACTGACCCATTTCATTCAGGGACAGGATATCCGGGTAATCAGCGGCATTCCACCCTGGGTGCAAATGTTTTGTGAACAACTACTGCTCAAGACCGGAAAAGACAACGTATGCCAACTGTTTCCGAAGCTCGAGCTGTACGTTCACGGGGGCGTCAACTTCACCCCATATGCGGCCCGCATACGCAATCTCTTTGGCAGGGACGTTGCCTTACTGGAGACCTACCCGGCCAGCGAAGGATTTATTGCCTTCCAGGACGATGAATGCGACCCAGGGCTTCAACTTGTCGTCAACGACGGCATCTTTTTTGAATTCATTCCCAAATCGGAGGTTCACCTCCCGCACGCCCAGAGGCTGCGGCTGACCGAGGTTTCCACCGGTGTGGATTATGCGGTGGTCCTCACGACGAATGCCGGACTGTGGTCCTACCTGATTGGCGATCTGGTTCGCTTTACCTCTTTGAATCCTTATAAAATCGCAGTGAGCGGTCGCATCAGCCAGTTCATATCGGCCTTTGGAGAGCACGTCATCGGGTCGGAAATCGACCAGGCCATGAGGTACGCCCAGGAGGCACATCGCTTTGATTTTGTTGAGTTTACGGTGGCCCCACAGGTCAGTCCCTCCGACAACAAGCACCCATACCACGAGTGGTACATCGAGTTTTCGGAGATCCCCAGGAACCTGCATGAAATTGCACTGACCATCAACAGCCGGCTGTGCGAGCTCAACAGCTACTATAAAGACCTGATCGACGGCAAGTTACTCGACACCCTACGCATCCGCCCCGTAAGGAAGAATGCCTTTTTGAATTACATGCGGCGGGTTGGCAGACTGGGCGAACAATTCAAAGTGCACCGCCTGAGCAACGACCGGCGCGTAGCCGACGACCTGGCCAACGACATCCTTCCGTAATCCGGGGTCACGGACCATACTTGACCCAAGCGTTTTGCGTTAATATTCCACCTCTGGTCCGGGAACCTCTTTGAACGCTGGACCTGCTCGCTAAAAATCGCCTGATTTGGTGTTATTTCGTATCTTTGCGCCCTTCATGAATAGACTTTCCATATTGGTCTTTTGTGTATCCGTTATGGCAGGTTCCGGCTGTAAGTCCAGCTACGAAAAAATGAGGACCAGCGGAGACCCCGTTGCAATTCTTAAAGCTGCGGACCGATACTACGAAGAACAAGACTTCAACCGCGCCCGTGGACTCTACGAAATCGTATTGACGGCATTTCGCGGACAGCCCGAGGCCGAGGAAATTTATTTTCGCTATGCAAATTCCCATTTCGCATTGCGGGAATACGACCTCTCCAATTACCTGTTCAAAAATTTTGCAAATACCTTTTCCAACAGTCCACAAAAAGAGGAAGCGGAATTTTTATCGGTGTTGTCCCTTTACAAGATGGCGCCCGGCCATCGGCTGGACCAGTCGTCGACCATCAAGGCCATCGACGGATTTCAGCTCTTCATCAACACCTATCCCAATTCGGCCCGGGTTGCGGAATGCAATCAACTGATCGATGCCTGCCGATCGAAACTGGAGCAAAAATCTTTTGAATCTGCACGCTTGTATTTCGACATGGAACATTATCAGTCCTGTGTGCGCTCGCTCCAAAACCTGCTGGCGGATTTTCCGGAAACGCCCAACGATCGCGAAGTGCGTATACTAATGTCCCGTGCCGCTTTCCAGCTGGCCGAGCGCAGTATTTTCGAAAAACAAAAAGAGCGGTACGAAGAAGCAGCCGCCATCGCCGAAGAATTTCTAAGACGCTACCCTACGGGTAAGCAGCGTTCAGAAGTGAAGACCCTTTTACAAAAAATCCAACGCAAATTAAAATCAACGAACTATGACGGATATCAAGACGCAAGTGCAGGGAATTAATCCCAATGTCAAAGCACGAAACATCCAGGAATTCATCCGCGAGACCGGGAACATTTACGAAACCATCAATGCGCTGGGCAAGCGGGCGAACCAACTGACCAACGACATTAAGAATGAGCTGAAAGAAAAGCTGGAGGAATTTGCAACCCAGTCTGACACGATTGAAGAGGTCCAGGAAAACAAAGAGCAGATTGAGATTTCCAAGTTCTACGAAAAGCTGCCGAATCCAGCCATCATTGCTACGGAAGAATACCTCACGGGAAAGCTGTCCCTGAGCTACCGTGGGGAGACCCCGGAATCTGAATCCTGAAAGTGGCTTATGCATCCCCATCTCAGGAATTCCCATCATCGGAGTCTGTCACCGAACTCAGGGTATTCCGGTTTTTTCACATTACCAATGCGCCAGTGACGTGGTTGCCATGCCTCTTAGCCATCGCAGGATCCTCCTTGGCATAACCGGTAGCATTGCCGCTTACAAATCTGCCATTTTGCTGCGCCTGCTGGTAAAAGGCGGGGCTGAGGTTCAGGTCATCATGACGGAAGCTGCCAGGGATTTTATCGGTCCGCTTACCCTGGCGACCCTCAGTGGTAAGCCCGTACTTTCCGAAATGCACCTCGACGATCAATGGTCCAACCATGTAGCCCTTGGGCACTGGGCCGACGCATTATTGATCGCACCGGCAAGCGCGCAAACTCTGAGCAAGATGGCGCACGGGGTGGTAGATAACCTGCTGACTGCCGTTTACCTCTCCGCCAAATGCCCCACCCTGGTTGCCCCTGCCATGGACGCCGACATGTGGGAGCATCCGGCAACACAGGACAACATCCGCATTCTGAGCCGGCATGGCGTCGTCGTTCTGCCGGTCGGAGAAGGTCCTCTGGCCAGTGGTCTGGAAGGTCCCGGGCGACTTGCCGAACCCGAACAAATCGTCGGTGAACTCAACGCGTTTTTCCAGAAGGACACCCTTTTGTCGAAAAAAAAAATTCTGATCACGGCCGGTCCCACGCATGAGGCCATCGATCCCGTCCGCTTCATCGGCAATCATTCGTCCGGAAAAATGGGAATCCGGCTTGCAGAGGAGGCCCTGCGCGGCGGTGCCGAAGTGGTGCTCGTTTTAGGACCTGGCTCAGAGCCCGCCCCGGTGTCCAAGCGACTCACCCTAATGCGGGTGACCACCGCCCTTGAAATGATGGATGCTGTTCGGCAGCACCTCGAAGTTACCGATATTTTTCTTCTGGCAGCTGCCGTTGCAGACTTTCGCCCCGCCGAACCGGCTGCCCAAAAGATCAAAAAGGAAGGGCGACAGTCCTTGTCTCTCGACCTCATTGCAAACCCCGACATTGCGGCGTTCATAGGTGCCAACAAGACATCCCGCCAATATCTGTGCGGTTTTGCCCTGGAAACCGAAAATCTGGTTGAGAATGCACGTGCCAAAATGGACAAGAAAAATATGGACCTCATCGTTATCAACTCACCCAACGATGCCCAGTCTGCCTTTGGTTACGATACAAATAAAATATCCCTATTGGACAAATCCGGGAAATTGGTTTCCTTTGAAAGGCAATCCAAAAAAGATGCCGCCCGCACCATTTTACAGGCAATTGCTGAACGAATCTAACACGCTAGTGAAAATATTCCTGTCCACCTGTCTTTTTGTTTTGCTTGCCACGGTTTGTACCACCGGGCAGGAGCTGGATGCTACGGTTCGGGTGATCGCGCCCAACCTGGGCCTGAGCGACAAATCCATCGTAAGTCAGCTCGAACGCAACGTAAAAGATTTTCTCAACAACCAGCAATGGACGCAGGATGTTTATGAACCCGAAGAGAAGATCAAGTGCAATTTTCAGATCGTGATCAGCGCAGACCGCGGAGACAACAACCTTCTTGTCGATCTTTCCGTGCAATCTTCCCGACCGGTTTACCATTCCAACTACGATTCGCCGGTGCTGAACATAAGCGACAAAGGAATTCCCGTTCAATTTGACCCTTACAAAAATCTCGAAAATTCCCGTGAGACTTACTACGACAATTTGTCTGCTGTACTCACTTTTTACGCATACCTCATCATTGCCCTCGATTACGACAGCTACAGTCTGGAGGGCGGGGAGACCTACCTTCAATTGCTGAATACCATGCTAAATGGTTTGCCATCGAATGTGAGGGCCTCCGATGATGCGTGGTCTCCAGCAAGTGATAAGCGCAATAACCGGTATTTCATCATTGAAAACCTCACCAATCCGCGCATGAAGTTGTTCCGCCGTGCCTTTTATGAATACCATCGCCAGGGGCTCGATTTGTTTGCCGAAAATGCAGAGCGCGCAAGAGCTACGCTCACATCTGCCATTGGGGACATTGGGACCAGCAATGCCAATTATCCGGATACGTACTTCATTAAAATATTTGGTTTCACCAAGCAGCAGGAGATCATCGAGATTTACAAACAGGGCACCCCGGAAGAGAAGAAACAGGTGCGTGAGATCATGACCCGCCTTGATCCTGCCAACAGCAGTCAATACAACAATCAACTAAAATCCTGATCCGCAATAGATCCCATGAAGAAGAGGAACATTGCCATATTTGCTTCCGGTAACGGCACCAATGCACTCAGGCTCATCGAATACTTCAAAAACCACCGCGAGGTCGCTGTGGGTCTCGTTGTATGCAATTCCAACAAAGCCGGTGTGATCGATGTCGCACGCCAGCACAACGTTCCCGTTTCCATCATCAACAAGACCCTGCTGGCAAACAATGGCTTCATGACGTCGCTGCTGAAACTCTACGACATCGATTTCATTGTACTCGCAGGATTTCTGCTTCTCGTCCCTCCTTTCCTGATCAAGGCTTTCGACAGAAAGATGATCAACATCCACCCGGCCCTCCTGCCCCGGCATGGTGGAAAGGGCATGTTCGGTCTGGCAGTCCATCAACAGGTAATCGACGAAAAAGATGCCGAGACGGGCATCACCATACATTACGTCAACGAGGTGTACGACCAGGGCAAGGTTGTATTTCAGGCACGGTGCCCGGTCGAAAAGAAGGAAAGCGCAGAGAAATTACAAAAAAAGGTCCAGGAACTGGAGCATAAACACCTCCCGGAGTGGACGGAAAAGCTCGTGCTCCAAACCCGTTTTCTCTGATCGGACTGAAGGCCCAGGCAGGTTTGCGCCAAACCCCCGCCATTTTATTTACCTTAGTGTTTCTTTCTTTACACACATGGGTAGATTTCTCCTTGTTTTGTACATCATCGCATGGCTTCCGGCTTCCGGTTCGGGGCAGGGCTGTGCCGGTCTGAACGCTGATGCCGGACCCGACCAGTTCAGTTGCGATCCTACCAGCCCACCGCAACTGCAGGGCAGCTATTCAGGAGTTCCGGACAAATATTACTGGACTCCCGCCACTTACCTCAGCGATCCCAACTCGACCGATCCTACGGTCAACGCGCCTGCAGGAAAATACACCTTCACCTTTACAGTGGAGGCGATGTCGTCGATCAACCTGATTAGCAACGGCAATTTTGAAGCGGGCAATTCGGGATTTACACATGAATACAGCTACGGCTTTCCCGGCGGAACTTTTGGTCCGGGTTGGCTGAGTGTGGGAACCAATCCGCTTGGGTACAACGGTTCCTGGGCTCCTTGCGGAGACCATACCAGCGGAAGTGGCAACCAGCTCATTGTCGACGGTCACACATCGGCCAATGCAAAAGTCTGGTGTCAGACGGTTTCGGTTTCTCCTGGAAAAACCTACCTTTTCCGGTTTTATGTTCAAAGCGTTTTTCCTGCGGCACCCTGTCAGCTCAACGTGCTCGCCAACAACACTTCATTCGGGTCGGTTCAGGGTGGTGCTTTGTGCGACTGGCAAACCTTTGAAGAATGCTTCAAAGCCAATTCCGCAACCGTAGAAATTTGCATCCGCGAAACTTCTGGAGTTGGGTACGGCAACGACTTTGCCATCGACGACATAGAAATGTACGAAAAGTGCATGGATACCGACGAGGTGGTTGTCGAGATTGTCGACCTGAAGGCACAGGTTGCCATACCCCAGCCCCCTCGTTGCGCTTCCGATGTATTTGACCTGAACGCGCTCGGATCGTCGACCGGCCCCAACATCCGTTACGAATGGCGTTCCGACGGAGGGACCATCGTTTCTTCCTCCGGCCCAACGGCAAAGGGCAAAGGGCGCGGAACGTATTACGTAAAAGTGATTTACCAAAACGGCAACGTCTATTGCGAGAAAGAAGCGGAGATCGAAGCCGATCCTTCTGATGACCTGGAAGGCCTTCTCGAAGTGGAAGGCATTGCCAATTGCAACTCTGACACCATTGAGTTGCGGGGAAGCGTGATCAACGGCAGTGGTGATTTTAGCTACCACTGGATTCCAGCAAACAAAATTCACCGGGGACAGAACGAACCAACGGCTTACGTCACTGAAGCCGGTCTTTACAAACTCGTCGTCATCGACAAGCAGTCGGGTTGTGAAATCCAGCTTCAGGAAGTGGTAGCCTCCGACACCACCAAACCCAAGGTCGACATTTCTGCCGACAGCCTGATCAGTTGCGCAAATCCGTTAGCCACCCTGACCGGAACGCCGTTCGACACAAGCCGGTATCTTTACGAGTGGACCATTCCGGACCTCACGCTCGTGCGCAATGCCGACACGCTCCACGCAGCAGATACGGGAATTTATCTGTTGCGTGCTACCGACAAATTCAATAAATGCTACACGGAAAGGTCTCACGTGCTGCGCGCCGACACTACGGCACCCCTGGTGGACCTGGGACCTGACGGCACCATTGACTGCCGCAACGAGGAATTTCTGATTCAAGCAAAAGACACGGGCATTTCCGGTCCATCCCGGTATGTATGGACACTCCCTGCCGGGCCGCTGCCGCCTGATTCCGTCCTTCAGGATCAGCGCGTCACACAGGGTGGATGGGTTGTACTCACCGCCATCAACAGAACGAACGGGTGTTCGCATACTGACAGTCTGTTCATCGCCGATGTGCGAAAATTGCCGGCCGCCATTGCAGGACCAACCGACACCCTCAACTGCTACAGAGCCCAGCTTCAGCTCGACGGAAGTGCCAGTACAACCGATTCAACAAGTCTTGGATGGTTTACAAACACGGGGAGCATTATCGGCGATACCACATCGCCTTTTCCAACCGTCGACCGGCCGGGATGGTATTTTTTACGGGTAACCGACACCACAAACCAATGCCGGCAAATCGACTCGGTTTATATCCATCAGGATACCACCAGGCCGTCGGCCGTATTGGATGCAGAAACGACGTTCCGGTGCGCCGATACATTGCGCTGGCTCGATGGAAGCGCTTCGTCTTCCGGTGCCGCGATTAGGTATACGTGGTTCACCACCGACGGAAGCATTGCCTCCGGACAAGGGACGCCGAACATTTCGGTGAAGGGGCCTGGTCGTTACCTCCTCGTTGTTAACAACCTTACGAACGGTTGTTCGGATACAGCAGAGATGCTCGTCAAACCCGATCTTGGTGCTCCTCTAGCCCGGATCGATGCTCCAGACACCATCACCTGCAACATTCGCTCTGTTCAGCTGAATGCCACCACCTCCTCACCTGCAGGGAATCCGGTGCGATTTGAGTGGAAAGCAGACAGCGGGCAAACGATTCAAAATGACCATACCCTCAATCCACAGGTAGACGGCGGTGGGTATTACACCCTGATCGCCACGGATACGGTCAACGGCTGCAGCACCACCGTACAGGCATTTGTAAGCGTCGATACCCTGGCTCCAAAAGCCGATGCCGGAGCCGACGCCATATGGAATTGCGCAAGCCGCGACCTCCTGCTCGACGGTGCAAACTCACAGGGTACACACGCGCTCAATTTCAGCTGGAGTAGTTCTGGCGGACAATTTTCCGGAAGGACAGATCAGCCACAGGCATCGGTTCGATCCCCGGGAAGCTACCAGCTCACGGTGCGGGATGTACGAACAGGATGCTACGCCATTGACAGCATCGACGTGATCGCCGATACGGTCCATCCGGTTGCCCGCATTGCCCTTCCCGATACCATAAATTGCAAAGTGCGATCGCTTGCACTTGTTGGGTCCGGCTCCGGCTCAGGTGCGCACCTTCGCTACGAGTGGATGAGTAGCAACGGACAGTTGACCGGCAACACAAACCTTCCTATCGCTACGGCCCTTCGCGCTGGCACCTATACACTTATACTGGTAGATACTTCGAATTTTTGCCGCGACTCAGCGTCGGTGATTGTTGTGGAAGACCTGCGCGTTCCGCAGTTCAGCATCACGGGTAACACCATGCTGAACTGCTCCGGAAAACCCGTTGAACTCTCTGCCGCAATCAACTCCCCAAGAGGAGGGGAATCTTTTTCCTGGTCCACCCGCGGAGGAATGATTTCAGGCCGCACCGACAGTGCAAGCATCCAGGGTAGCCGCAGCGGCTGGTACGTCGTCACGGTGGTGGATCCCCGCAATGAGTGCACGTCAACCGATTCTGTTTTTGTCGATCAGGTCAACGATCTCGGCGTCGAACTGCTTGGAGGAGCAAGCCTCACCTGCATCATCCGCAAAACGACACTTTCCGGACGTGTGCTCGGGGGCAGCGGTACGGAGAATCTCGTTTGGACCACTCGCGGAGGAAACATTGTCGGGAATGCAACGGGTATGCAAATAGAAGCGGACCGGCCAGGATGGTATTTTTTCAGCGCACAACAACCCGGCAGCGGCTGCGATGCAACAGACTCCGTTGAAATAAAGGAAAACACCAACGTACCGACAACAGTGCATACCCGTCTGCAGCAGGCCAATTGTCCTGGTGACCTGTGGGCATTTGAGATTGACAGCGTTACAGGGGGGGAACGCCCCCTGCGTTTTGTCTGGAACGGTCAGGATTTCCAGGGGGGACGCATTTCCGATGGAAGCTTTGGCAATCAGCAAATCGAAGTTTTCGACCGAAACGGCTGCTCCCTATCTGCCACGTTTACAACCATCGCACCGGTGGGGATCGACGTTCAATTGACCCCCCTGGCCAGAATCGACCAGGGAAGTTCGCTTCCGTTGGATCCTGTGTACTCCCTGCCACCGGATTCCATAGCCAGTGTATCCTGGAGCCCGGAGCGGTTCCTGAGTTGCGCGGATTGCCTGCAGCCCATTGCTGAACGGATCTCCGAAGACATCGAATATTTCTGCACGGTGATTTCCAACAAGGGTTGCTCTGCAACGGCACGCATCCGCATAGAGGTGATCCGTCGAGAGGTCTGGGTTCCCAATGCATTCAGTCCCAATGGCGACCAGATCAACGACCGGTTCTTTCCCGTACTTTCCCCGGATGCCTTCCGCGAAATCCGCGGTTTTAGAATCTTCGACCGGTGGGGTAACCTCCAATTTGAACAAAAATTGATATCGCCCGGCCAGATGTACGATCTTGCATGGGACGGGACGCGAAACGGAGAAAAACTAAACCCGGGCGTTTATCTGTTCACAATGGAGCTCGTTTGGAACAATGGAGATGTCCAACTGTTATCGGGAGATATAAGCCTGATCCGGTGAATACGGAGACCATTAAAAATCAACCGCCCGACGTCAATATCCGGGACTGCATATTTTTTGAAAACGATGACTTCATCATTGCACGCAAACCCGGTGGACTGGTTTCGGAGGAAGACCCGGTAGGTTCAAAGAACCTGCGCTACATGCTCTACCGGTATGTACGCGAAACGTATCCCTGGAAAAAACGTGCCATTTGCCAACTGGCCCACCGTCTCGACAAACCCGTTGCGGGGTTGATCATATGCGCTAAAAAACCCAGCATCCTAAAAAATCTGCAACAGCAATTCTATCACAGGGAAGTCAAAAAGCACTACCTGGCGGTTATTGCAGGCGTTCCGGAGGTCAAAGCAGCAACACTGAGGCAATTTATCAAAAAATCACAATCCGAATTCCGCGCCCTGCCGGCCACAGAACTTGAGGCCGATGCACGCGAAGCCATTCTGAACTACCGCGTACTGGCCGAAAATGAAAGCCACAGCCTCCTGCAGGTTGAACTGATGACAGGCAAATTCCACCAAATCCGTTTTCAACTTTCCTACATGGGCTGGCCCATATGGAACGATGAGTGGTACAGCGGCAAGAAGGTCAACAACGAAAACAGGATTGGCTTGTACAGCTTTGCCGTTGCCTTTTCAGATCCCAAAACCGGAGAGCCGAGGGAATTCATTTCATGCCCACCTCTTGACCAACAACCGTGGGACCTGTTTGGCGATGCAATCGAATTGGCCATTGCCAACTTTAAGTTTTGAGGTTTACAAAGATTCAGGAACGATCCACTGCAGAACTTCAGCCGGAATATCCATGCTGGAAGGCACCCTGAATGACGCCGTTTTGATGCCAGAGTGAAAAGGGCTGCCTCTCTTCACTCCCTGTTGATGCCAGAATGAAAAGGGATGCCTCTCTTCACTTCCTGTTGATGCCAGAATGAAAAGGGCTGCCTCTCTTCACTTCCTGTTGATGCCAGAATGAATTTAGCAAAACAAGACGAGGCGCGGTGAAGGAAGCTATGTGGAGCAATAACTGACTGAACCGCAACGAAGTATTGTGAAGCTAAATTCATTTCGCGCATTAGCCTGTGCGGGCTGGCTGGCGCAAGAGGGAGTGGAGAGAGGCAGCCCCCAAGCAAAACAAGACGAGGCGCGGTGAAGGAAGCTATGTGGAGCAATAACTGACTGAACCGCAACGAAGTATTGTGAAGCTAAATTCATTTCGCGCATTAGCCTGTGCGGGCTGGCTGGCGCAAGAGGGAGTGAACAGAGGCAGCCCCCAAGCAAAACAAGACGAGGCGCGGTGAAGGAAGCTATGTGGAGCAATAACTGACTGAACCGCAACGAAGTATTGTGAAGCTAAATTCATTTCGCGCCTGAGCCTTTGCGGGCAGACTGGCGCAAAAGTGGGTTAATCGAGGTGTACTGAAAGATGTATACTTTGCAGTTCGTTGCATGGAACCAAATAGCCGGAATTGATGAGGATGCCTCTGATCCTTTCAAGTTGTGCCATTCAACGCCTCCTCTTCAAAACGCCCATCATACAAGCCATCGCCCCTTTTCCACGCGACCAGGCTCCTTCCCCTCGCATTGAACAGGAAGCGCTCCCGGTAAAAATTCAGGAAGCAACGAATTCCACATCACTGTACAGGAGCTCGACAACTAACGAACGTTTGTTAGTTTATGAATGAAATGATTGATCCATTTTATTCAGTCGTTCACGAACCGGATCGGGCATGGTTTCCTGGAAACGGCTACCGAGGTGCCTTGCCAAAAAGGCTTCGGCCGCGGCCAGGAAGGCCATATTGTTGACTGGATGTGCAAATCCATGCCCCTCATCTTCGGCGCACAGGTAAACCACTTCCCTTTTGTTTTTGTGAAGCGCTTCGACGATCTGATCCGATTCTGCCTTCTTCACCCTTGGATCGTTGGCTCCCTGGACGATCATGACGGGGCACCGGATCCGGTCGGCTGAGTACAAGGGCGATGCCATTCTGAGGTGTTCTTCGCCTTCGGGAGTGGTCGGATCGCCCATGCGCAGGTGAAACATCTTGCGCCCGGCTTCCCAGTATGGTGGAATGGAAGCCAGCAGCGTGAGCAAACTCGAAGGCCCCACTTTGGATATGGCGCATGCGTAGAGTTCCGGGGTAAACGCGGCCCCCGCAAGACTGGCGTAGCCCCCATAACTGCCACCGAGAATGGCTACGCGGTTTGGATCAACCATGCCACTTCCTACCAGATGGTAGACGCCATAAGTAATGTCGTCCTGCATTTTTAATCCCCACTGGCGGTTTCCTGCATCGAGAAATGCCTTGCCGAAGCCTGTCGATCCGCGATAATTCATCTGAAGTACTGCATATCCCCGATTTGCCAGAAACTGCGCAAGCGGATTGTATCCCCAGACGTCGCGAGTCCAGGGGCCCCCATGCGGATGCACCACGAGCGGCAGCATACTGGCAGGCCAGCCGAGCGGCAAGGTTAGGTAAGCCTGTATCTCCATCCCATCAGAAGAAGGATAGCGGATAATTTTCATCTCCGATAAATGATCCGGTTCCAACTGAGGTCTGGGGCGGTATTCGAAACGGCATCGCCCGGAGCGTCGCGAGTACGAATAGACGCTCCCACTGTCCCGGTCGCTGTAGGCAGTCACCAGCCAGCGGTTCTCGTCGCGCGTCATCGACCGGATGGCCACTTCACACGACGGGAATTTTTGCTCGAGTCTGCGATAATGCTTCTCAAAGTCGGCATCTCTCCAGTAAATCCGCGTTTTGTCTCCTGTATATTGCGTAGCTATGATGCGGTTGTCGATGTCCGAAAAACTGGCGGCACCAAAATCAACTGCCTTCTCGGGATCCGACTCTACCAATTCCTCCTTTCCGGTTCCGAGGTGCACCAAGAGCAATTGCATCCGGTCGACGTGCGCTCCGCGGTTGCTCACTGCATACACGCGATTTCCATCTTCATGAAAGTTTACGCAATGAGCCGATTCAAGTGGACCACAATTGTAAAATGGGATCATATTACCGGAGTCAAGACGCAGAAAATCTGTCGATCCGTCCTCATTCGAACGCAAGGCAACGCGCAGAGCATCGCTGCGATCAAATACCCACTGAACAATTCTCCCGGTATTCCTTCGCAAGCGTTTCAGTTTTCCGGTGCGCACGTTGAGCGTGTAAGGATCATGCCAGGCCGGATCGCGGTCGTTGATTCCAATAAAAATGACATTTGGTCTCGTTCGTGCGACGCCATAGAGGTAAACCCGTATGTTCCTTTGTTGAGTCAATGCGCGCGCAAGCGGAATGCCTTCCTCAGCAACAGCCTGTTTGAGGTCGACTGCATAGACAGAATAATTTTCATCGCCGCCCTGGTCCTGAACGAATACGACATACCTGCTGTTTCGGGTCCAGAAATAATCACTGATTGGTCTTGCCGTTACTGCCGTGACCGGCCTTGCACGTTCGAATGGCTCCCTGAACCGCTTGATCCAAATGTTGCGTACCCCATTCATCGGCTTGATGAAACTCATCCATTTCCCGTCAGGCGATACCTGAGCACCAGAAATCTCGGGGTCACCAAAAAAGACCTCGCGGTCAATCAATGGAGGAATTGCATATGACATACGCTCTATTGGAAGGACATTAAAGGCGGCAAAGTTAAAAAATCAAATTGTCGGATCACCAGACAGCATCCGATCCAAGGTATTGCTTGCCTCCACGGGCTCAATAATGCCAAATGTTACAGCAAGCCAATCCAGTTATGGCGTAGCGGTGCTTCATGCGGTCAGCGCCCAACCGCAATGTGTTGGTATCCGAATTCGGAGACCAGCAGATAATGTCCGGAGGCCCATCCTTTTGTAGAGAGGACGTCCCCGTCTCGGACCTTGCCTTCAAATACAAGGGTGCCGGAAATGTGGATCAGCCGAATGAAAATGACTGCATCCGGAGACAGTTGACCTGACCACGCCAGCACAATTCCCGAAACTTCAGGGTCCCAGTGCGCAAGCACCAAGCGGTTGGCTTTGCCGGTTGAATGAACAGCCGTGACCTGTTGCTTCTCAAATGCGCCCCTATCGGGCCTGCCATCGAAAAAACGCTCCTTTCCACCGGCCGGATGCACGTATTCGCGCGCGGGTACAAATTCGTAACCGAGCAAACTGCCATCCAATTGGGTGCTGCTATCGATTGCAGGTGAATTGGCCTCCAGGTGAAAGTCGTAGCGGCTTTCATCTACAAACCGGACATCAGAAGATTGCAACCGAATGCAATTGCCCTGCTGATAATAAGCATTGGGGATTCCGTTTAGAAGGGTGAGGTTGCCGGCCACAATGTTGTTGGCAAACATCAGGGTATCCATTTTTGACTGCACATTAAAGAGCACTCCCTTGTCTTCATTGCTGACCACTGTGTTGAATAAAAAACACAATTTATGCGGGCCCGAATTGCTCATTCCCTCCAGGCCATATGCAATGATGGTATTGTTGTCGGAGAACTTGCTCTGCTGAATGACGTTGCCCATGACCAGGGCCTGCCCTCCATTGGGTAAATCGATCTCGTAACTGGCGTCGCCGTCTTCGCTGGTGATCCTGTTGTAAAGAATGACATTTTGTTGCGCCCGGCTTTTGACCTCGTGCCCGTAATAGGCATGGTGGATGTAATTGTAGCGCAATGTGAGTGTGCGCACCCGGTTTATGTAGATGTTGTGGGTAAAACCATTGCCCGAACCATTTGCGGCAAACTCACAATGCTCGATCAAAATGTCACTGAGCGGGTTATCCCCTGCCAGAATGCCGTTCTGGTTTTCAACAAAGGAACAGTAGCGAAGGGTCAGGTGTTTTCCTTCGAGCCGTATGCCCGCTCCATTGCGGTCGACCACTTCGCAGTGAAGAAAATCTATGTTCTCGATCAAGGTTTCGCTTCCGGCAATGACCCAGATTGCTTTGCCACCATAACCCATCCTTTGGGCATCGAGAACCGCTCTCCCCCCTTTGCCGGCAATGTAGAGTTTGTCGGCTGTCCACTTGCAAACGTCACCCGGATAGATCCCGGCTTCAATCCATACCGTATCGCCGGTTCCCACAAGGGAAGCCACAGCAGAAGGCGCCTTATGGTCCCATTGGGGACCAACGTTCCAGGTTTTGCCATCTACACCAATGACAAAACACATCAAAAGCAAAGCAAAAAGAAATTTCATAAATCGGCAGTTGGGTTATTCCAATACCAGGCGAGCCATATAAAAGCCGTCAAATCCGGTGGCTGCCGGGCTGATGGATAATTCTTCTTCTAAATGAAAATGTGGATGTCTGGCGCAAAAATAGGCAATTTGTTCGACATTTTCACGTCTCAGCATGCTGCAAGTCACGTAAATGAGCTTACCGCCGGGACGCAACATTTTGTGATAATCTTCAAGTATCTTTTGTTGAATTTCGCATACGCGCTGCACATATTTTTCCTCGACCTTCCATTTTGCATCCGGGTTTCTTTTCAAGACCCCTGTTCCAGAGCAAGGCACATCGAGCAAAAGACGATCACAGCTTTTTTCAAGTCGCTTGATGATTTTATTGTTCCGGATCCACCGCGTTTCCACACAGGCCACCCCAGCCCTCCGCGCACGCTTGCGAAGCTCTTCGAGTTTCCATTCTTCGGTGTCAAGGGCAATGATCCGGCCTTTATTGCGCATACACGCTGCCAGGTGCAGGCTCTTGCCCCCTGCGCCGGCACAGGCATCGATGACCCGTTGGCCGGGCTGTACCTGCGCAAATCCGGCAACGCGTTGTGAAGAAACATCCTGCACCTCGAATGCCCCGGCACGGAAGAGCGGATCCTGAAACACATTCCACTTTTGACGTGCGACAAGTGCGTCCTGTGCGAGGTCTGCGAACTCCACCTGGCGGTCGCTTCGCGTCAAGGCTTCCTTTAACTGTTGCCTATCCATTTTCAGGGTGTTGGCCCGCAACACCAGCGACGCCTGCTCGTTAAGTGCAATGAGTTCCCGTTGGTAGCTATCCGGATAATCTGTGCGGAACCATTCAACCCATTCGTCAGGATATGAATGCAGCAATGCAAAATGGTCGGCAGCCTCTTTCAATCGCCCTTGCATTTGCGCTTCATCGCAATGGGCAAAAATATCCTGGGCAGGAAGAGCCTGAGCGCGATGCACGTACAAGGCCGCCAACAATGCAGAAGGCTCCGTTGATTCTCCGGCAAGGTGGCGCAGCAAGCGATAATTGCGAACGATGTCGTATGCAGATTCGGCAACAAAAGCGCGGTCCCTTGAACCCCATTGCACATTCGCCTTGAGTATGCGGCCGATTTCACGATCGGCATACGCACCTTCCTGCATGACTGCACGGACTATGGCCCCGACTGCTACAACCAGGTTGCGATGGATCTTTGTCATGTTAACTTTCCATTTCCGGATTCGCCGGGGAATTATTTTTCTTCCGCAGCAGAAAGCACAAAATTATACACAGAATCATCAATCCGATCAATCCCGCCTTTCCAGAAGAAAGAATGGACGCACAGAACATCCCGCATTGAGTTTTGGTTTGTGCGCGTTTCCTTTCATGCCGGGAAAGATCCAGCCTCAGGTTAGGTTGAAACCCTCCGATAACATCAATGCCCGGGTTGTTTTCGCGTTAAATGGATGCATAAAAACAGACTACCTTAGCAGCGGAAGTACCCATCTATCAGTAAAATCACAGTTTAATCCAGATCCGGTCACAACACCATGAAATTGCCGGTTATGAAAAATTTTATCGGGCAGGTTGTATTCCCCTTCTGGTTTTCAGCAGGAAGCCTTCTGGCGCATGCCGGTTTCGGATCAAGAGCACTTTCTGCCAAGCCTGTCCGATTTCATTACCAGATACCCTATCAGGACAATGGGGCAATCTATTTCGGGCCGGTCAAAGGCATCGAACCGGCCTACCACCGACCCAACCCAAATTGGCTTTATGCTTCCCCTCCCCTGCGTGTGGGGGCAGTAGATTTTCCCAAATGCGATCCTTCATCCGGTTTAATGGAGGGCTACTCTCTGCGCAAGGGGTACATTGTTGCGGAGGCGCTTGCCATAATCCACTTTTCCGGCGGGGATGAGGTCGCTGACAAAGATGCCGGCTGCCAGACCGAGGGAGGCTCCTTTGGAATCATGGGCTGTCCGGATCGGGACCAGGACGTCCAATCCGGCTTAGGCAGCGCTTCCCCGGATTTTGCTGGGGTGCTCAATGGCAGTTTTGAGATCCCTGCAGAAGACCAAAAGGCTTATGAAGAGGCCTTCAGGGCAGTAGAATTCAAATCGGGAACCGCCAATCTTCATCCAGGATCCATTAAAATCCTCGATGAAATGGTTCGCGTGCTCAAAAAATATCCGGAGATGCAACTCAGCATCGAAGGGCACACAGATTCCGTGGGGGACAAAACAAAAAACCAGGTGCTTTCTC
Source organism: Saprospiraceae bacterium (assembly GCA_019187365.1). Lineage (GTDB taxonomy): Bacteria > Bacteroidota > Bacteroidia > Chitinophagales > Saprospiraceae > Vicinibacter. The sequence continues at coordinate 26,974 of JABARE010000034.1, forward strand.
TACAGCGGGCGGAGGCCTGCAAAAGCTATCTCGTTCTCAAAGGCATTGATGCTGAAAGGTTGGGCACGGCGGGGTATGGAGAATCGAAGCCCGTAGCTTCCAACGATACCGCATCCGGGCGCCAGAAAAACCGCAGAACGGAATTTAAACCCACCTTCCGCTGACCATTCCTGCAGGCATCGCCCTTGCGGAAAGACCCGGAGTGATGGCCAGGACTGGTCGCATAAAGACCTCCTTTCATTCGACCCATGTCGCCACCAACCATCACATCCGGGTTGCGCACACAGGGTAAATTTGGAAAGGTTGCCCATTACAGCAGCGGTTATATCTTTGTGGACTTTTACCAAATTGCCGAGATTTTGCGTTCGACTGATATCCAGCACCCGGAGTATTTCCACAAAGTCATTGATTGCCAGTATGCCTGTCCGGCGCACACGCCGGTACCCGAATACATTCGCCTGATTGCGGCCGGGAGGTATACGGAAGCCTATATGGTCAACTGGGAGTCCAATGTGTTCCCCGGGATCCTCGGGCGTACTTGCGACCGGCCCTGCGAACCCGCTTGTCGAAGAGGACGCATCGAGGAGGAGCCCGTTGCGATTTGCAGGCTCAAGCGCGTTGCAGCAGACAATAAAGGAGACGTCCGCAGGCATATGCCTCGCGGACCTTTCCCGCCAAACGGAAAAAAAATTGCTTTAGTTGGCGCAGGCCCTTCTTCCCTAACGGTTGCAAGGGACCTCGCTCCGCTGGGCTACGCAATACACCTGTACGACGAGCAGGGCCTTGGTGGCGGAATGATGCGCAGCCAGATCCCTTCCTTTCGCCTTCCTGCGGAGGTGCTCGACGAGGAAGTGGGCTACGTGCTCGACATGGGGATCCACACCCATTTTCGCCAATACGTCAACAGTCTAAAATCCCTGATGGAAGCTGGTTACGACGCAATTTTCGTGGGTACGGGTGCCCCCCGGGGCAAAGATCTCCCGGACCTTCCGGGAAGATGGGACGCAAAAGCCAAGATCCACATCGGGATCGAATGGTTGGCCAACGTTGCTTTTGAACACACACACGCGATTGGAAAAAAGGTTATTGTCGTTGGCGGAGGCAATACCGCAATGGATTGCTGCAGGACTTCCCGCCGTCTCGGCGGTGAGACCGTTTCGGTGGTCGTGCGCAGCCCGTTCGACGAAATGAAAGCGTCGCCATGGGAGAAGGAAGATGCACTTCACGAAGGCATCCCCATTTACGATTGCCATGTCCCCAAATCATTCGTCGTTGAAAATGGCCTGCTAAAAGGAATGTATTTCGAAAAAGTCGAGGCAAGCTATGTCGGCGGACGCAGAAAACTGCTTCCAACAGGAGAACCCGACGTGTTTTTTGAAGCCGATGACGTCTTGCTGGCAATCGGCCAGGAAAACAGTTTTCCCTGGATTGAGCGTGATCTCGGCATCGAATTCAATCAATGGCAGTTGCCTGTATTGAATGAAACGACATTTCAGTCAACCCAGCCACGGGTATTTTTTGGTGGCGATGCCGCTTTCGGTCCAAAAAATGTGATCACCGCCGTTGCACAGGGTCATCAGGCAGCCATTTCAATCGATCTTTTTTGCCAGGGAAAAGATCCAAACGATCGTTTGGTACCAACCACACAACGCATTCCGCAAAAAATGGGAATTCACGAGTGGGCGTACGACAGTTATGTCGTCGACGATCTGCGGTATGAGGTTCCACAGGAAGACAAAGCCATCACGCTCAAAGACAGGAAAGTCGAAGTAGAACTGGGATTTGACCGGGAGACGGCTTTCCGCGAAGCACAGCGCTGCCTCAACTGCGACGTGCAAACGGTCTTTACACTGAATAAATGCATCGAATGCGACGCCTGCGTCGACATTTGTCCAACCTCTTGCATCTCCTTTGTTCCAGATGGAGACGAGGCCGACCTTCGAACCCGCCTGAGCGCACCCGCCGACAATCTCACCCAGGACCTCTACGTCGCCGGCCCCTTGCCCACAACGCGCGTCATGGTAAAAGATGAAGATGTCTGCCTGCACTGCGGTTTGTGTGCTGAAAGGTGCCCTACCGCTGCATGGGATATGCAGAAATACCTGTACCAAGTCACTAAAGCCGGTTCATGCAAGCACATCCTGTAATCAACGATTTTGTTGTCCGCTTTGCCAATGTGAACGGCACGGGGAGCGCAAGTGCCAATAACATGTTCGCCAAAGCGATCTTTCGCATGGGCATCCCGGTAACGCCAAAGAATATTTTCCCTTCCAACATCCAGGGACTTCCAACGTGGTATGAAGTCCGCATTTGTGAAAAGGGATACCTCGGTCGCAGGGAAGGCATTGACATTATGGTTTGTGTAAACGCACAGACCATGAAAAACGACATTGCGGCGTTGCCATCGGGGTCTTATTTTATGTACGACAGCACAAAAGCACTCCACCAGGAACACATACGCGAAGATCTGCACTACCTGGGCATCCCGCTGACCGCCATCACGCAACGTGAGTACTCAGATCCCCGGCAAAGGCTCCTGTTCAAAAATATCATCTACATCGGTGCATTGTCTGCACTGATCCAGCTCGATATGGATATTCTCAAGGAAATTATCGTCGAGCAATTTCAGGGGAAGGAAAAGCTGATTGCCCCCAACCATCAGGCACTTGAATTGGGCAATCAGTATGCCCGGGAAAACTTCGAATGCCCCTTGCAATTCCGGCTCGAACACAGAGAACTTCTCGGCGACAAAATCCTGTACGAAGGCAATGCAGCATGTGCATTGGGGGCCATTTACGGAGGAGCAACCGTGGCAGCATGGTACCCCATCACCCCTTCGACCTCCGTGGTTGACGCATTTGCCGATTACGCAGCACAATTCCGGGTGGATGGTGAAACGGGAAAGAACCATTACGCCATCCTCCAGGCTGAGGACGAACTGTCAGCCCTCGGCGTCGTAATTGGCGCCATGTGGAATGGAGCGCGCGCATTCACGGCCACCAGCGGACCCGGTCTTTCACTCATGCAGGAATTCCTGGGCCTCGCCTATTTTGCAGAAGTCCCGGCGGTACTCATCGACGTTCAGCGAACAGGGCCTTCAACCGGAATGCCCACGCGCACACAGCAATCCGACCTGCTTTCCGCAGCCTATGCCTCCCATGGAGACACCAAGCACGTGCTGCTGTTTCCATCCACTCCTGCCGAGTGCTTTGATATGACGCGCTCGGCGTTTGACCTTGCGGAACAACTCCAGACACCGGTTATGGTGATGTCGGACCTTGACCTCGGCATGAACGACCATCTTTCGGAACCACTGCAAATCAAATCGGAAACGAAGTTTCTTCGGGGAAAAGTCCTTACAGCGCAGCAGCTGGAGGACATCGAGCGATTTGGTCGCTACCTCGACGTCGATGGCGACGGTATATGCTACCGCACACTTCCCGGAACACATCCGACGCGGGGCATGTATTTTACCCGCGGATCATCGAAAGACGAATACGCAAGCTACACCGAACGGTCTGATGCATATCGCCAAAACATGGATCGCCTTGCAAAGAAATGGGAAACGATCAAATCCTACGTTCCATCCCCGCAAACTTACCAGGCTGACTACTGTTCCCGCGAAGGGATGGCATTCTTCGGAACGAGTTGCCATTCTGCCTTGGAGGCCCGCGATGAACTCAACAATTCGGGTCTGACACTCGATGTAATTCGAATACGGGCATTTCCTTTCCATGCAGAAGTCGTTGACTTTATGGAAGCCCACGACCGCGTTTTCATAGTAGAGCAAAACCGCGATGGTCAAATGCGCAGCCTGCTGATCAATGAACTCGGCATCGACCCGCAACGCCTGATCTCCATTTTGAATTACGACGGTCTTCCGATCACAGCCAAGAATATTTTGCAGCAGGTGCTTTCTTCTGCCGGTCACCAGGCTGCGACCACGGCATCCTTGCCCGGAGTATCCTCTTAATCAGCACCGCATATCGATTTCACATGAGTTTTATTAAACCGAACTTCAGACACCCCGGCCATAAGCCCAACGCTTTGGGATTTTTGCCATCGGATTACGAGGGTCTGCTTTCCACACTCTGCGCTGGCTGCGGACACGATTCCATCGGTGCAGGCATCATCCAGGCATGTTTCGAATTAAACATCGAACCGCATCGCCTCGCAAAACTTTCGGGCATTGGCTGCAGTTCAAAAACTCCGGCATATTTCCTGGGCAACTCACATGGTTTCAACTCCGTGCACGGGCGCATGCCTTCTGTGGCAACCGGTGCCAACCTGGCCAATCGAGACCTGATCTATCTGGGCGTTTCCGGTGACGGCGATACCGCATCCATTGGAATGGGACAGTTTGTCCACCTGGTGCGACGCAACCTCAACATGACTTACATCGTGATGAACAACGGTTGCTATGGTCTGACCAAAGGTCAGGATTCAGCCACCGCCGATAAAGGGTCCAAAAGCAAATCCGGAAACGCAAACGTGTTTCAAAACATAGACCTTGCCGGTCTCGCCATTGAACTGGGTGCGGGTTTTGTCGCCCGCAGCTTTTCCGGCGACAAAACTCAACTCGTTCCCCTCATCAAAGCTGCGTTAAACCATCCCGGATTCGCACTGATCGACGTCATCAGCCCATGCGTGACCTTTAACAACAATCCGGGATCGACGAAATCTTACGACTATGTGCGGCAACACCTCGAAGCGACCGCAACCGTCGATTTTGTGCCACCCGCAGATGTCATCGAAGTGAATTACGAGGATGGCGCTGAAGTCGATGTTACCATGCACAATGGCTCTCAGCTCAGACTGCGAAAGCTTCAGCCCGGATGGAACCCGTATCAAAAAGATGCCGCCGTCAGGGCCCTGCACGAAGCAAGTACTGCCGGAGAAGTGCTCACCGGCCTCATTTACGTGAATGAAGTCCAGGAAGACCTTCACGTAATGCTCAATACCTGCGAAAGACCCCTCAACCAGTTGACGGAACGCGAACTGCTGCCTCCCCTGCAGGCACTGGACGCCATCAACGCCTCCCTGCGCTGATCCGGATGCCACGTCGCAGTTGCCGGCGCAGTTCTTCTTCGTACATTTGAACCTGCACACACAAGGAGAACTTGTGTAATATGTTAACCGAAAATCACTCTCCGATGTCCGGCAACCGGTTCGCAAAATGGGTCCCCCACCTCATTTCCATTGGACTCTTTATCTTCATCATCTCGTATTTTTTCCTGCCCCACTGGCAGGGTAAAGTCATCCCACAGGGGGATGTGAGTTCCTGGGAGGGCTCTGCCAGAGAGATCATCGATTACAATGAGGCAAACCCCGGCAATCCAGCGCTATGGACGGGCACCATGTTCAGCGGAATGCCCTCCTATCAGATCTCTACTCCTGTGCACTACAACCTGCTCAATTTCGTACAGAAAGTGCTCAGCTTGGGATTCCTCACAGGACCCATCAGCATATTCTTTCTTTGCGCCGTTTCATTTTATGTGTTGTTCCTGGTACTCGGTTTGTCGGCCCCATTTGCCTTTACCGGAAGCCTGGCGACCTTTATGGTCACCGGCAACTTCATCGTCTGGGAAGCCGGCCACCTCCCCAAACTCGTCGTACTGGGAATGGCGGGATACATCCTGGCCGGCATCATACTTTCCTACAGGGGGAAATGGCTCCAGGGTGCCGCCCTGTTTGGACTGGGAATGGGAATTAATGTGTTGAACAACCACGTGCAGATGAGCTACTACCTCGCTTTGCTCACCCTGCCGCTGATCCTTTCGTACGCATACTTTTTTATTCGGGATAAAAAGTGGAAATCCTTTGTGGTTCCATCGGCCATTCTTGCCGGGGTTCTCGCATTGGCCATGCTTGCCTCTGCAAGCACCCTGCTGCCCACGTTTGAATATGCACGGGAGACCATGCGAGGCGGACACATCCTGTCTCAGCGCGCCGACGACGCTCAAGCGTCTGTCAACAAAGCAGGGCTTCAATGGGATTATGCTATGAATTGGAGCAATGGCTCTCAGGACATACTGGCATGCATCATCCCGGGTGCTGCAGGCGGCGGTTCGTCCGAACCGATCGACCGCGAATCAGCTTCCGCTCAGGCATTGCGCAAAAAAGGCTACCAGCCCCCAAAACGGTTTCAGGCTCCACTTTACTGGGGATCGCTTCCCTTTACCTCTGGTCCCTTTTATTTCGGAGCGGTAAGTTGCTTTTTGTTTGTTCTCGGCTTGTTCATCATCAAAGGTCCCTTGAAATGGTGGATCGCCATTGCTACCGCTTTCGGAGTTTTGCTATCCATGGGAAAACACGCTGAAGCGCTCAACCGCCTGATGTTCGATTGCATTCCGCTCTACAGCAAGTTCCGTGCGCCGAGCAGCGTACTTTCCGTGGTTTCCTATTTCGTCCCTATCCTGGGGATGCTGGCACTCTGGGAATGGCATCAAAAAAAATCCGCTACCATTCAGCTACAAAAGCATCTGTATGCAAGTGCAGGCATAACGGGAGGTCTCTGTCTGCTGATTGCATTCGTGGGGTCTGGGCTGTTCGGTTTTGAGCATCCTTCAGATCCATCCTACGTGGGTCAAGGATTCGACCTCGACGCACTGATCGAAGATCGCAAGTCGCTGCTTCAAAAAGATGCCCTGCGCTCAGCCGCCTTCATTGGACTGGCTGCGCTTGCCCTTTGGATGAACCTGCGCAACAAACTTCCGTTGCGGTACCTGCCCTTCATTCTCGCCGCTGTGATCCTCGCCGACTTCGGCGGCATTGCCACCCGCTACGTACATCGCGACGACTTCGTTTCAAAGAGCAAAAAAGAAGCCGGACATAAGCCACGCCCCGTAGATCAGCAAATCCTGGCCGACAAATCCCATCACCGGGTGCTTGACCTCACCGTCAATACCTTTAACAGCTCTGCTCCTTCATTTCACCACAAACACGTTGGAGGCTACCATCCGGCAAAACTGCAGCGCTACCAGGACATCATAGACCATGGCCTCGACGCCGAGATCCGGGAATTGACAACCGGTTTGCAGGGTGCACAGTCCGATTCGGCGGTCAACCAGGTTCTCTCGGGTTTGCAGGTGATGAATATGCTCAACACGCGTTACTTCATTCTTGGACAGCCGGGCAAAGAGCTCAGCCTTCCCAATCCTTTTGCAAATGGTCCTGCGTGGTTTGCAGGAAATGTGCAATGGGTTTCCACTCCTGATGAAGAGATTCGCGAAACGCAAAACGCCAATACCAAAAATACTGCAATCATCCACGAAGAATTCAGAAATGCGGTCGGTTCGATTTCCACCGGTGCCCCGGGAGATATCCGGCTCAGCAGCTATTCCCCGAACCGGATGGTATATACCGCCGAAGCCACTGCCAGCCAGCTTGCCGTCTTTTCCGAAGTGTGGTACGGTCCCGACCTTGGATGGAAAATCTACATCGACGGAACCGAAGCCCCGCTGATCCGTGCGAATTACGTGCTTCGCGCTGCGGTGATCCCTGAAGGGAAGCACGAAATCGTCATGGAATTCAAACCGCGGTCATTCGCCCTGGGAAAAACCTTGTCGACCCTGTGTTCGGCAATGCTGCTTGGCCTGTTGGGATTTGCCGCCTTCAGACAGTGGAAACCCAATCCGGCAGAATCTGCCTAAACGAACGTTTGCAAGTCAGCTTACGAACGTTTGTTAGTAATCTTTTGAATTTTCACCTTTGGTGGATCCCGGGGTGATTGCGTCGAGCAGACCAGCCATGCGCATCGTCAGGTTTCTCCGCGAATAAGCCTCAATGCAGGCATCGTCGGGAGAAAAGCCCCCGGATGCCAACCACCCAAAGGCCTGGTCCAGCATGTTGCGCATGCCCGCTCCATCGTCGAATCCGGCATTGACGCCGGCGCAACAGGACTCGAGGATGGCAGCAGCATCACTGCCGGGAGGCGATATCGAAAGAATGGGTTTATGCAAAAATAAATATTCGAACAGTTTGCCGGTGACTACGCCGGGGTCGCCGGGAACACCAACCAGCAAAAGCAAGTCAGCTTCCCAAAGCTTTTCCTGCAATAGGGCGTGGGGCATCGCCGGCAGATGCACGACGTTGCGCAGTCCCGCGGCTTTTGCACAGTCCGGTATCCCGGGGTCTACCGTGCCAATAAAGGTGAGCTGGAAGCGATCGCGAATCGCCTGCCGCCTTTCTACTTCGGAGGCAAGTACCTCCCAAAATAACCCGGGGTTGCGGTCCTGCGTAAGGACCCCTGCGTACAGCATCTGCACCTTATCGCCCTTGGGCACTTGTTCCGGCCTGGTAAAGGGCTCAAATCCGTTTGTAACGACGGAAACGGAACGCCCAGACAACTCCTCAAGGCCCTTCTGGCAATGCCTGCTCACCGTCACCACGGCAGAAGCCTGCCGAAGAACGGTCTGCTCAAGTCGCCGGTGTCGCCACCTTGCCAGCCATCCCGGTCTGAATTGTTTAAAAAAGAAAATTTGCGTCCATGGATCCCGGAAATCAGCCAACCAGGGTATGCCCGTCGCTGCATGAAGCTTAAGCCCGATCAGGTGCATGCTATGGGGCGGCCCCGTACTGACTATGGCATCAACGGGGTGTGCCTTGAGGTAAAATTGCAACGTGCGAACAGACGGGCCAATCCAAAAACACCGGGGATCGGGGATCAGCAAATTGCCTCGAACCCAAATCGCCAGGGCCTGCCGCCAGCCCCCGGCACCCCCGGAGCCGAGGACGGTGGGGTCGATGTGTCCTCCGCGGCCCCTCATGCGACGAAACCAGCTGTAAGGTTCCCAAATGCGTCTTCGGATGATCTCTACGCCCTCGGGCACAAGCGCTGCCAATCCGGGATCGAGATAGGGATATTCTCCGTTCTCAACGGTATAGACCACCGGTTCCCACCCATATGCCCGAAGGTAGCGCACAAAATGCAGCCAACGCTGGACGCCCGATCCCCCTGAAGGAGGCCAGTAATAACTGATCACCAATACCCGCTTGCGCATCGGGCTCAAATTTAAGGGCTCTTCCAACAATTCCATTTTACAGGCAAAATGAGCAGAAGACCTTTCTGTGCAACCCACCGTGATGGCAGACTGTATTTATGATGTTGACGGAGTGAGATGAGGAGGACTTTGGTGTGCAACATTTGACTATGAGACAGCAAAGCAAGGTGAAATCAAATTCATTTTATGCGATAGACCCTGGGATATTACAGATGGACCAGCTTGCATAGAGCAGCGCATTGAAGCCAAGTCACTCAGCGGATACAGCCACAGGTCGATTCCCCTTTCGTGATTACCTTTGTTCAACAACTATGTGCGGCCTCGCCGGTATTTACGATCCAGACGGCAAACCCGTCGACCTCAGACAGTTGCGTGCTATGACCGCCCAAATCCGGCACCGGGGGCCCGACGACGAAGGTTTCCTCCTTGCAAACGCGCGCTCCGGGGAATTGCGTTCTTATGCAGGTGCAGATACCCTGCCGGAACTGGCCTCAGCATTGCCTTCCCTGCCTGCGCATACCCAGTGCAACCTTGGCCTTGGATTCCGAAGGCTTGCCATCATCGATGTGAGCGCTTTGGGTCACCAGCCCATGGTCGACCCTTCCGGACGGTGTGCCCTGACGTTCAACGGAGAAATTTACAACTACCGGGAGATCCGTGCCGAACTCGAAGCGCGGGGCTGCCGTTTCACCACCCAAAGCGATTCTGAGGTCCTGCTACAGGCATATTGCGTTTGGGGAAAGGATTGCCTGCAACATTTTGTCGGCATGTTTGCTTTTGCCATCTGGGATGGTGCGAACAAACGTTTGTTCATTGCCCGCGACCGGCTGGGCATTAAGCCCTTGGTTTATACTAAGGTCGGACATACCTATTACTGGGCTTCCGAAGAAAAACAACTGGTCAGGGCAGCCCGTATCGCTTGCACCCCCAATGAAAACGCCATCCTGCGCTTGCTGCGAGACAACGCCTTATTCGAACACCCGGATACTTTTTTCAAAGAGATCCACCAATTGCCGGCCGCCTGTTATGCGACCATTGATGCTTCCGGCATGCGCATCGAACGATACTGGTCCATACCGCAACCCAACTACGGGGACCTCCAAAACCTGGAAACTGCTAAATCCGCACTCCGCGAAATGCTCAACCAGTCGCTGCGATTGAGGCTGCGGTCCGATGTCCCTCTGGGTGTCGCACTGAGCGGAGGCATTGATTCTTCGACCATAGCCTGTCTGGCCAGGTCGCTCAGCGATGCAGACATGAGAACCTTCTCCGTTTACTACGAGGGATCCAAATACGACGAAAGGCCTTACATGGATGCAGTCGTCCGCACCGGGGGATTTCAACCGGTGTATTACACCGCCCACTCCGGAGCCGATGCTGCCGCTGTCCAACATTGGATATTTCATCAGGACGCCCCGACCTCCGGCGCAAGTCCCTTTTCCTCGTACCAGAACTACAAAAATGTTCGCGATGCCGGCATTGTCGTTCTTCTCAATGGACAGGGAGGCGACGAGCTGTTTGCGGGATATCCGTATTTTTTAAAATACCAGCTCGCCCAACAATACCGGAAGGAGGGCTGGACGCCCACAACCCGCTCTCTGTGGGCTATGCTAAGACAACAGGGACCCCGCTTTACCGCAGCTCAGGCTTATCTGGCCTGGCAAACCGGACGCCTGGAACCTTCGCAGCTCCGTGCCCTGGAATACCGGAAATACTCTTTGGACGCCCTTTATCCGTCGGATGCATCTCCAGAATTGCCCCCCCGATGGTCAGATGATCATTTGGACAACGCGCTGCACGCTTCAGTGGTGAGAACACACCTTCCGCACATGTTGCACTGGGAAGACCGCAACAGCATGGCTCATTCAGTCGAAGCCCGGGTACCTCTTCTGGACCACCGGCTCGTTGAACTGGCTTTTAACATTCCAGGTAGCCTTAAAATTTACCGGGGAATCCAAAAATTCATCCTGCGAGAAGCCGTTCGCGGTCTGGTTCCGGAAGTGGTGCTGCAGCGCACCGACAAGATTGGTTTTGCAACGCCCACCGCAGACTGGACCCTGGGCTCACTCCGCAACGACGTCGCTGATACGCTGCATTCTGCGGGATTTCTTTCCAGGAGCTGGGTCCACGCCAGTGCTGTTCGCGACCAGTTTGACCAGGATCCCCGCGCTTTCGGAGAGAACGAACTGTGGCGCCTTGCCAACGTGGAATGGTGGTACCGCGCATTTTTTGAAACGCCGTTGACTCCGGAATCATGAAACAACTGAACTTCAAGACCATCCGGATGCAGGCACAAAGGCTCGAAGAGGACCTTCGCCATCTTCCGGTTGAATCCCTGGGAGTTCATCCCAGCGTACTGAGCTATTTTCGATTTGACCTGCCCAAGCTTCGGTATGTTTGCGACGTCAACGCCCACCTGCTGTTTCATGCACTTGAAGATCTGAATTCAGTGAACGAACAAACGTTCGTTATTGACCATGGCGCAGGCATTGGTTTCTTTTCCATGCTCGTAAAACGCTGTGGCCTGCGCTGCATCAGCCACGACATTGCACCTGAGTACATCGAGGGAATTAAAAGGATAGGTCACGCCCTGAATGCACTTCCAGACCATTTTGTAACGGGTGACACGGAAGCACTCATCGATTGTTGCACAAAATATGACCTGCAGGTGTCGGCACTGGTCTCCAGAAACGTCATCGAACACGTACCCGACTACCGCACACTCTTCCGGCAACTGGCGGGCCTGCCATCAGCGGAGCTCAACCTCGTGTTTTCCACCTCGGCAAACACCCACCACCTCCTGGTGAGACGCATTCATCACAAGATCCACGCGAGATACGAAAACGTAGGCAGCAATACCGATATGGACAATCCGGCGTTGAATGCATCCAACTGCGGTATGCGCATCCGGGAGCAACTCATCCGAAAACGCCATCCGGATATGAATGAATCCGTCGTCAGGCGCCTGGCAGAAAACAACCGGGGTTTTACCGGTGACGAGATCTTCGCACGCGTCGACCAATTTCTCCAGTCCGGAGCGCTTCCGCCACCTCACGTGCACCCTACCAACACCTGCGACCCGTTGAGCGGAGCCTGGGTGGAACGGCTGGTTGCCGCCAGCGACTACGGCCAGGCCGCTTCAGAAGCAGGCTTTCGCTTCCAATTGCTCAATGGCTTTTACAATACTCATTATTCCCGGGACTGGATGAATCTGGCGGCCAGTGGGCTGAATCTGCTTCTGAGGATCTTGCCACAAGGTGCCGTCTGGCTTTCTCCAACTCTGGTGATGAAGCTCAGCAGGACCGGTAATATGCGCGTTTCTCTCCCTGGTCCTTCAACCGACGATGCCCATGAATTTTTATAAGACCAGCCTCTATAGCGCCGGCTTCTCCATCGTCAACCTCATCACGGGCATTGCCATTACAAAGATCACCGCCCAACTGCTGGGCCCCGTTGGTACCGCCTACATCGGCAAATTCGCGAACATATCCGGATTGGTACTGGTTGTATCCACGGCATCCATATCGGTAGGTCTGATACGCTACATTTCCGAATCCCGCGATGATCCTTCGCGGTTACAAAAAATACTGCAAACGGCTTCTGCATTGATCCTGGCGGGCAGCATCCTGGGATGCGCATTCATCTTCGCCTCCTACCGGTACTTGCTACAAGCTGTTTTCAACCAGCAGGATTTTTCTCCGGCTTTCCTGGTATTTGGAATTTTTTTGCTCCTGATCTCAGCACAGGTCATGGTCAATGCATTGCTCAACGGACTAGGAGCAATCCGCACCCTCGCCCTGGTAAACGCTTGTGCAGCGCTGGCCAATATGGCAGCAACGATCTATTGCGTCTATCGATTCAACATTACCGGAGCCCTGCTGACAAACTCTCTCTATGGCATTCTGTACACCCTGACCGGATGCATTGCGCTTCGGCGCATGGGCTACCTGCGCTGGCATTATTTCAAACCGGTCCTGGATCGCACCCTGGCCATCCAATTGCTGAAATACGGAACGTATGCAGCCATTACTTCCTCGAGTTGGATGCTCGCCATGTTGCTCATACGGGAAGATGTAGAAAGCCGGCTCGATACGGCATCGGCCGGACTCTGGCAAGCCATGTTCAGCCTGTCGGACCGCTACCTCGGCGTAGTGACCAATGTGATGATGATCTACTTCATCCCTCGCTTCTCTGGCATCCGCGAGGCAGCGCCGCTCATTCGCGAAATGCGAAACGCCTTTGTGCGCATCCTTCCCGCCATGTTCATGCTGTGTCTGACCATCTGGTTGCTAAGAGATTGGATTATTTACATCTTTCTGGCAAAATCCTTTGAGCCCATGCGCGGCTTGTTTGGATTTCAGCTGGCAGGAGACTTTTTCAAAATTGTTGCCAGTCTGATGGCATACCTGATAGCCTCAAAAGCCATGTTTCGCACGGGCCTCAAAGCAGACCTCAGCTTTCACATCGTCCTCGTCCTGTTCTCCCATGCAGGGTTGCTGATGTTCGGTCTCCCAGGTGCCACCTGCGCTTATGCCATTGCCTGCATGGTTTACTGTTCGCTTTACCTTTATTTCTTCAGGGATCTGATTACACAGGTTGGCCGCAGTTTTACTTCGAATTCATAAACGATGGCGGGCCTGATTTCTGATGGCGGATTCCCTTTCAAACAACTTGTGCCAGAGTCCATTGCAATGCCCGGGGCTGAGTCTTCCCTGAACGATCGTCCAATTCAGGCGTGGCTGGTCAGCAGACTGAAAAGACCGGTTGCCACCATGGTTAAACCCGTGATCATTCCGGCGTAATGCTCCAGACGGTGGGTATCAAATTGCTGGATGCCCTTGAGCGCCAGATAAACCCAGACTACCATTCCTGCGATGCTGATCAGAGCATAACAGGCCACACATAAAACCAGGAGAGCCGGGCCAATCATCCCTGCATTGATGAAATAGGCTTCTATTTCCAGACAGGGCGATAAAAACATGTAGGCCAAAAGCGCATAGGCAATCTGCTTTTTGGTACGCGTCTGCTCCAGTATTTGTGCGTCAATGTGAAAGTGATGGTGGGTGTGATGGCGGTAGAGGAAATAAATTCCAGCTCCAATGAGCAAAATGGGGCCCACCCATACCAGCAGGAACTGGTACTGGCTGCTGATCCGGTGGAACATCCAACCCAGCAGGAGTCCCAGCAAGATGGTGCTCAACACGTGGGAAAGCGCCAGGTAAAAGCTCAGTCGCATCGTCTCCCGCTGCGTCCAGTTCTGCAAACGGGCCAGGGTTACCAGTGGAAGCCAGTGGCTGGGTATGAGTGCATGCAACAAGCTTATGATGATGGTACCGGCAATGACCTCGTTCATGTCGGCCAAATATCCGAAAAGATTTTTGCCAATGGCAATAATCGCCGATAAAAACTCCTACTCCGATCAACTTCAGGATTCATATAAAATCAGCACCGGGTGTGCCAGGTGCTTTACGAGAGGAAGGGTGTGCCCACGAAAGAATAGGTAGTAAAGAAAATTGCGCTGGTGGGGCAGCAGGATGAGCAGGCCGGCAAGGGAATTGCGCATATGCGCTTCAACAGATAGTTCAAATTCTCCCGCACAAATGTATTTGCGCTTTGTTTTTAGTTCGCCGAACAGCAGCTCGATCAACGCAGCATGCTTCTCTTCCTCAATTTCCTGCTTCCCTTCATGCACATGTACAAATTCGAGGAGTCCCTTGCGTAGAAAGTCGTATTGCTGAAAAAGGTGCATGGATGCCCGGTTCAGGCGAAGGTGAAAATCAGTCGCAAAACAAACGCGGTCGTTGAAGGCTTCGAATCCAAAACCCGGAGGAATGAGCAGCAGGGGGATGTGGGATTGTGCAAGTACCTGCTGGCTGGTACTGCCGAGCAATATTTTGGATATGTTGCCACCACCCCGGCTCCCCATGATGATGAGCTGGGAACCCGTGGATGCAACGTTGCGTAGAATGGTCTGAGCAGGTGCACCGCTGTCGCAAAGAACGCGCAAGGACCTCTTTCGAATCCGATTGTCTGACAGGAAGTGGCGTATGTATTCCTCCAGTGCCTGTTTCTTCTCGTCCAGGTAAACACCAAAGTCGTAAACCGGAGCAAAACTCTCCACTCCTCCCTCATAGGGGGAGACTACATGGAGGATGATGACCTCTGCTCGCTCCCTGACAGAGAGCTTCAATCCAAAACGCAGGGCATCTTCCGAAGCCGGCGAAAAATCAATGGGAATGAGCAAGCGTTTGTCTTTCTCCATAACCAAAAGCTCTTGGGCCATGCCCCTAAAGATAAAAATAGCTGTTGAATTGCTCCCTGATGAATGTCAATGTGCACATTGAGCAAAATCATGGCGTTTTCGCAAACAAAGGTTAACTTTGTTTGAACTGCTACTCCAAAAGCACCGTTACTTTCATGTTATGTCCCCTGTGAAGAAGATATTAGTGCCTGTGGATTTTTCGGAAATGGCTCAATGCCTGGTCCGATATGCCGTAAGCATGGCCCGGGCCACAGGTGCGGAGTTGCACTTTTTGCACGTCTACCAGGCACCGGTGGTTTCTGCAGATGCTTTTGTGTACGTGCCCGATGCCGACACCCTGGAACACATGAAGACAAACCATGTGGACCGACTCAGAAATCTCGTTCAATCGGAGTGTTCGGCACAACAGGCTTCAATTTACATCGCAATGGATGGTATATACGGGGTGGCAGAAGATGAGATCATTGCTCAGGCGAAGCAGGTCTCCAGTGACCTCATCCTCATGGGATTACAGGGCTCAGGATATCTGCGCGAAAGGCTGCTCGGCAATACGGCAACTCACCTCTTTTTACATGCTCCCGTTCCCGTTTTGGCCATTCATCCAAAAACGGAATTCGCACCATTTCGCAATGTAGTTTTTGCTTACGATCAGCGTACTTTTAACAACAAAGCCCTGTTGCGCCCTCTCAGAGCGATAACCGATTTTTTGGGGGCCAGACTCCATGTACTCAGCATCGTCAGTGAACTGCACGACTTTCCCATGCTCGCAGACAGTCTGAGGTCCAATGCACTGGACCCCGGCTTTCCAGAGGACTCCACATCTTACCATATACTCCAGCACGACGACGCGGTAGAGGGATTGAAGGAATATTGCGAAGAAAATACCATTGACCTTCTGACACTCGTTGCAAGAAAGCACAGCTGGCTTTCCAATTTACTTTCCGAGCGAGTCAGTAAAAAAACAGCGTTCCGTTTGGAGTTGCCGGTACTGGCGCTTCACGATTAACATTAAAATCCAAGAAATATGCACCTTAAAATCGACGACGAGCTAACCATCGAACAGGTCCAAAAGAAATTCAGTTCGAGGTATCCGTTTTTGAAAATTGAATTCTTCAACAAGCCTCACGGAGTACATTCCGGGTCGCGCAAGGAAGACATGATACCCGCAGAAATGCTTTTTAAAGAATGCCGCTCGAAGCACAGCGAGGGAAGCCTTGAAATCCGCCCAAGCACGACCGTTGCAGAGCTCGAAAAAAGTTTCAAAGAAGCTTTTGGGCTTTACGCACAAGTGTTCCGCAAATCTGGCGAATTGTGGATCGAAACGACGGTTACGGACGACTGGACTCTCGAAAAGCAAAATGCCGAGGCCGAGCTTTTCTACAATGACCTCCAGGCCAAAGGCGGCAGCTACGACCGCGACGCACTTTTGAGTTGATGTCGCAGGTTTAAACGCTAAAATAAAAAGCCTCCCGAGGAGGCTTTTTATTTTATCTCAATATACCGCTAACAAAGCAGATAACATTATAACCTAATGCCGTAAAATGAATTCGCCGTCTTTACCGCTCAAGAGACGGAAATTTCCTTGGCCTTCCCGGTGGTGTTCTGATCTATTTTGGGAATGTGAATGCTGAGGATGCCCTGGTCATACGACGCGCCAATGTGTGCGGCATCGATGTTTGACGGCAAAGTAAAACTCCGCGAAAAGGAAGTGTAATTGTATTCGCGGCGCTTGATTTTGCCCTTTTCCTCTTCTTTGGTCTCACTCTTCCGTTCTGCAGACACGGTCATGACGCGGTCGTCAACCGATATCTTGAAATCGGATTTCTCCATTCCCGGAGCGGCCATTTCAATGGTAAAGTGCTTTAGCGATTCCCTCACATTCACAGCGGGAACAGTAGACTCAGGTGAGCGAAACCCATCATCTCCCAAAAAGTCATCCAGCCAAATCGGGAGGTTCCCAAGAAAGGGGAAATCGCGGTTCAATCTGCTCAAATAACTCATGGCAAAATGTTTTAAAGTTTAAAGATCAATTATTTGACGATGAGCACCGGACAGTTGGCGTTTCGCAAAACGCCTTCTGCCACACTGCCCAGAAATACTCTGCGGATTCCCTTGCGTCCGTGCGATCCGATCACGATCAGGTCTGCACCCGTGCGTTCCTGCACAGCAATCACCGCTTCACCGATGTCGTTGTCTTCTTCAACTACGATATCTACCGGGACCTGGGGATGGCTGTCTGCAATTTTTGCCTTCAGCGCATCCAGATTTTTTTGCTCATCCTCACGCATTTTGCCCAAAAGGTCGATGGCCAAAACGTTGTTGCGGAGCAAAGGACTCCCTCCTTCATACAGAAAGGGGTTGACCAGCACGTGTACCACTGTCAATTTCTCGCCGCACGCAGAACAGAGCTGCAATGCGCGATCCAATGCCCGGTCAGCGTGCTCGGAAAAGTCATAAGAACAAAGAATGTTATTAAATACTTTCATAAAGCTTGTTTATTGTTTCACTGTTTAACATCTAACTCCAACAGGAAGTTTCCAGGATCAAAATTGAAACCGTCTCTCCTTGACCTTGCCGCTCACTTGCTTACATATCGAAGAATGTCAAATGGCGTAACCAACCCAAGCAACTCCTTTCCATCTACAACAGGCAGACAGTGAAAATAGTTTGTCAGAAAGACCTCAATGGCAATTTCGATGCGATCGTCAGGATCCAGTTTTCCCAGCCGCGTCACCATAATCTGTTTGACCTTGGTAAACTGGAGTTTTTGATCTTCCTGAATGTCAAGGCGCTCCGAATCGAGGACGGCGTTGCTATACAGCAGCAGATCCGATTTGGACACCAGCCCAACGAGGTCGCGAAAATGGACGACGGGAAGGTGATGAAAAGTGTGCTGGTCGAAAATGTGCTTGACGCTGAGCAGATCGTCTTCCGGGGTCACCGTCACCAGGTCCCTTGTCATGATCAAACGAACGGGTTGTTTAAGATCCATAAATCGAATTTTTAGCTAAGCTAGGCCGATTTTCAGGCATTTTTACTGATCTTTGTCAGCCAAAACCCTGATCCTTGTCAATTCCGGAGCATCCTGCATTTTTTGACGTTCAGTTCCAGAACAGCAGCTTTTTCAGGTCAATTTTTGAGACGGCCATAGACGGCATCATCATCATCGACCAGTCGGGGCGCATCCAGATGATCAATGCCAGTGCGGAAGCGCTGTTCGGTTATCGCGACGGAGAGCTGATCGGCACAAACGTAAGTGGGCTGATGCCCGAGCCGCATAAGCACCAGCACGACGGCTACATCCGGAACTACCTGGAAACCGGAGTAAAAAAGATCATAGGCATCGGAAGGGAAGTCCTGGGGCTCCGCAAAGATGGAAGCCTGTTTCCCATTCGCCTTGCGGTGAGCAATTTCACCCTCGACGGGCAGGCCTTTTTTACGGGAGTGGTGCACGACCTTTCGGCGCAAAAAGAGGCGGAACGCAACCTTTGGTACCTCAACAAGAACCTGGAAAAGATGGTCGATTCCAGGACGGGGCAACTCCGGGAAAGTCTCAACCAGCTCAACGCCATAAACCGCAACCTCGAATTTGAAATACAGCAACGCGCCATCGCCGAAGACAAACTCAAAGAGCGCGAACAGGAGTTAGTCGATGCCGTAGAACGGGAACGCAGCCTCCACTTGCTCAAATCGCGTTTTATCTCCGTCGCTTCCCATGAATTTCGCACCCCTCTCGCCAACATACTGAGCTCCCTGAGCCTGATCGACCGCTATTACGCCGACGAACACATCGATAAGCGAAATAAGCACATACAGAAAATAAAAAACAACATCCACTACCTCAACGGCATCCTCAACGAATTTCTGAGCCTTACCCGCATCGAAGAAGGCCAGTTCACCCTGAAAGTTGAACCTTTTTCCCTCCGGGAATTCATCCGGGAGCTCGTGGAAGATTTCAATTACCTCAAAAAGTCGGGCCAGAGTTTACATTTTGAAGTGGAAGACTCCGAAGGCACCTACCTGATCAGCACCGACAAAACCTGCGTGCGGCACATTCTGAGCAACCTCATCTCAAACGCCATCAAGTATAGCGGCGACCATGCCGACATCCGCGTACACCTCAGCTTTGCGAACGAGCGTTTTGTGATCGACGTCGTAGACAATGGCATAGGCATTCCGGAGGAGGAACAAAAATTTATCTTCGACATCTTCTACCGGGCCTCCAACGTGCTCAACATACAGGGCACCGGGCTTGGCCTGAACATCGTCCGGAAATACCTCGACGTCATCTCAGGGACCCTCGTGTTTAAATCGCGCGAAAACGAAGGAACCCATTTGCGCATCAAACTTCCAGTGCATGTTGAAAAAAGCTAAAATCCTCATCATCGAGGACAACTCGGAAATGCGTGAGAACATCCACGAAATTCTCGAATTGTCGAATTACGAAGTTTATTCCGCTGCTGACGGACTTCAAGGGGTGCAGACCGCCCGTCAGCACCGTCCCGATCTCATTCTATGCGACATCATGATGCCCAACCTCGACGGATTTGGCGTATTGAAAATTCTGAGTCAGGATGAACAGCTCCGAACGACACCCTTCATTTTTCTTACGGCAAAAGCGGAGAAGGAGGATTTTCGGAAGGGTATGAATCTGGGCGCAGAGGACTATCTCATCAAACCATTCGACGACGCCGACCTCCTGCACATCATTGGCAACAAACTCTCAAAATACGAAGAACTCTCAAAAACCAAAGCCACCCGCGCATTGGCGGGCATACTTCCGTTTGATTCGCTTTACACTTTTCCGAAAGTCCAGGCTCTGATCGATGCCTCAGAAATCAGGGAGTACGGAAAAAAAAGCAAGCTCTGGGTAAGCCGGGAAAAGGTAAACCATTTGTATTTTTTGGAATCAGGCTTACTGAAAGAAGGGATCGAAACCGTAGGTGGCAAGGAGTTCATTTTTCAGTTTTACGCCAGTCCGGGACTCGCAGGAGTGCAACATCTATTCCAGGCGACGTTTCACAGTTTTTGCGAGGTCATAGAGCCTTCGGCAGTGCGCGCACTGCCGAGAAAGCAGCTCGAAGACATCATCCTCAGGGAAAACCTCTGGACATCTTTTCAGCACCATTACGCCTCCTTATGTCAGGAACATCTCTCCAGACTTGCCATAAACTCTTTTGGCAACGTGCGCGAGAAAGTAGCCTACCACCTGTATTTACTGTCAAGCAACCTCAAACAGGAAACCCTCCATCTAAGCCGGGAGGACCTGGCTGCCTTTTGTGGCATTGCCAAAGAAACCCTCATTCGCAACCTGACGGAGCTCAAGGAAGACAAAGTCATCCAGATAGACGCCGAGGGCATCCACCTACTGAATTTACAAAAGCTGCAAGCGCTTTTTGTCTGAAGGCAATTTAAGGCAGAAGGGTAATAAATACCCGACAATAAGATGTACTTTTGGCACCACCTAAGACAAGCTACAGGTTCGGGATTTTTCCAAACTGACCCATCCCTTGCGCTTAACTGAGGTTCTTAATGACTTATCACGTTGACCGCTAATCCACCGAATTTATGAAAAATGTTGTTTCTGTGCTCACCGCCTTGCTCCTGTCGCTGAGTTTGCTCTTTGGAAAACAAATCGACGAATCTACGGCGAGAACCATAGGGCTTAACTTCCTTACCGGCAAAACCCAATCTTCAGCATTGCAAAATGCCACCGGGCTCGAGCTTGCCGAAAGAATATCCTCGAAGATGCATTCTGTTTCCGCATCCCCATCGCCCATCCATTACTATTACATTTTCAATGTTGTGCCGACTGCCGGATTTGTCATCGTAGCGGCTGACGACGTGGTCTTCCCCATTCTGGGCTATTCCGGTGAGGGCCGGTTTGATCCTGCAATAATCAATCCCACCGCTGCAAAATGGCTGGAGATCTATAAAAACCAGATTCGCCACGCCCTGGAAACCGGCATGGTCCCCACCCGCGAAATTGTTGTAGCCTGGGAGGAATTGATGACAACACCGGGATTCGCAAAACCGGACCCAAACTCCCGCCTCGTAAGTCCGCTTTTGCAAACCAAGTGGGGTCAAACTCCCTATGTCAACGACCTCTGCCCGTATGATGTAAGAGCTGGTGCGGCCAATGGATACCATTGCGTTACCGGCTGCCCCGCAACCGCCATGGCACAGATCATGAAATACTGGAATCACCCGAAAACCGGTACGGGATTTCACTCCTATAATCACGACACCTACGGGACCCTCTCTGCGAATTTCGGCGGCACTTCCTATCAATGGGCTTCCATGCCCAACGCAGTCAACAGCTCCAACACCGCCGTTGCGACTCTGATGTCCCACTGCGGAATTGCCGTCAATATGATTTACGGACCTACCGTCAGCGGAGCCTATGTAATTGCCAACAGCCCCACTCCAGAAGCCTGTTGCGAATATGCCTATAAGACCTATTTTGGCTACGATCCCGCGTCGGTAAAGGGATTGGAGAGAAGCCAATACACCGATGCCAACTGGAAGTCCATTTTGAAAGGAGAACTGGACAACAGCCGTCCGATTCAGTACGCAGGCTTCGGGGGAGGCTCGGGGCACACTTTCGTTTGCGACGGTTATGACGCCAACGACTACTTTCACATGAACTGGGGCTGGGGAGGGGCCCTCGACGGTTTCTTCCGGCTCGACGCACTCAATCCCGGTGGCGGCGGAACCGGATCGGGGACAGGAACCTACAACAGCTACCAACAGGCAGTCATCGGGATCAAACCCACCTCAGGTGGCGGAACGGCAGATCAGACCTTGCGCTTGTACGATTACGTGACGGCATCTGCGACCACGATATACTACGGCGGTGAATTTTCCATCCACACCGACATCCTCAACAACACCAACGCACCATTCAGCGGCGACTTTGGCACAGCCGTTTTCGACGCTCAGTACAATTTCATCGATTTCGTCGAAATCAAATCGGGATGGACCCTGGCTTCGGGCTATCACTATACCAACGGGCTTACCTTTGAGACCGACGGATTGCTGAGTATGTTGCCGGGCAGCTATTTCATCGCCGTTTACTCCCGCCCATCAGGCGGAAACTGGTCCATCATTTCCAATTATGGGAATTACGAAAATCTCGTAAAAATCGACGTGATCAATCCTAATACCATTGAAATGTTCTCCCCGATGACACTAACACCCGGTAGTACCTTCACTCAAGGACAGCCGGCCTCCGTAAATCTGGATGTTTCGAATGCGGGCAATAGCACTTTTTACGGAACGTACTCGGTCGATTTATATGACCTGAACGGCGAATGGGTAGAAAATATAGCTCAAATTACAGAGGCGAACGGACTCCCCGCAGGTTACCACTATTTGTCTCCTTTCCTGACTTTTTCCAAGGCCACTGTAAGCGCTGAAGCTGGAACGTATTTGCTTGCCGCGACGTTTCGCCCTAATGGAGGCGACTGGTCCCTGACCGGGTCGTCAAAATTTCAAAATCCGGTTTACGTCACGGTTCAACTTCCCGATATCGTTCCCGATGTTTACGAATCCAACAACGCCGCAGCCCAGGCCTACAACCTCCCCATTTCGTTCAACGGAAATGCGGCCATCATTAAGACGCAGGGGGCGAACTGTCACGTCGGCGATGATTTCGATTATTATCGCCTTTCGCTGCCTTCCGGCTTTAACTATACGATCACAGCGCGGCTACAGGACTCCTACAACAGCAACGACGGCAAAGAATACACCCTCGATGCACAGTTCACCCATTCGACCAATGGATCGACCTGGTCAGATTCCTATGACGACATATTGCCGGGCAATGTTTCGGTGTTAAACGGAGGGAACCTTTACTTTTTTGTCTCGCCCTTTTTCCTCGGAAATACCGGCACTTATGCCTTGCAGATCAACATCAGCCGGACGCCAACCACGGCCGTAGAACATTCCGGCATGGAGAACCGCATCGCTTTGTATCCGAATCCTGCAGGCGACTTTATCAACGTGGATTTAGGCGAAACAAATGCCGAAATGCCATCCGTAGTATTGGTCAATGCAGATGGGACTGATCTACTGACAATGGAACCGGATGAAATGGAAAATCCAGTTCGGATACCGCTCCGCGAATTGCCGGCAGGGGTGTATTTTATTCACCTCCGTTTCGAAGACAACCTGGTCACCAAAAAATTCATACACAGACCATGAGAATTGGAATACTGTTTTTCTGTTGCCTGTTTGTTGCTTGCACCTGCAAGACCCCTCAAACCATGAATCAAAATTCGAATGAAAAAATTTCGGGATTTACGCCACAGTTCACCTCGGGCCCCCCCACGCTGGTTTACAAGACCGTCGCCGATTACGACCAGCTCGTTCCGGTCATCCTTTCTGAAGACAAGAAATCAGTTCTGTCGTATCCGCACCCTGCTGATGTCCTGATAAATGGAACCCACCCCTTTCCGACCAAACTCAATGGCGGATACCTGCTCGACAACCGCGGCATCGGCCAGAACGTTGCATTTTTGAACATTGGTTATGAAGAATATGCCAAACTTCAAAACGCACCCTCCCCTGATGAACTGCTTGCGCTGATAAAAGACAAAAACCCGCTGATCGAATTGTGCGATTGCGGCAACAGGCACGCCTTCCAGGATGTATCGAAGCAACTCAACAAACTCATAGACACAAAAAGCCTCCGTACAAAATGCAAGGTGCTGAAATAGGTGGAAGAGTACTTAAGTTATTGAGAATCCTGCCGGATGGCACGCCGGAACAACCAGGCTGAAACCAGGAATATTGCTACGAAAATCAAATTGATGGCTAGCACCCCGTTCACGCCGGCGTCGCCCCATGAAGCCTTTGCTGGCCAGACGAACAGCGCAAAGAGCGGAACGGCAAATTGAACGAGCGCCACGATAAATAGGGTATAGGACATTCCCTTAGGCCGTAACCTCGAAATGACTGCCCCAAGAAAACCGACGATGAATACCGCACCAAACAATAGGTTCGCGGGATTGTTCTCGCTGCCGATAATGCCTACGGCGCCATTCGCCCAAAATAAGAGAAATGCGCCAGTTAAACCAATGCTAAATGCCAATCGATACATACATCAGTGACAAATTTACAAATTTGAAGTTAGTGCAATCGCTCCATCCGGATCCACAAATATGGAAAAACAAACTCCCTTACGCGCCTCGCTCGAAAAATATATCATTGACAACTGTAGGTGGATATAGCATCGGAATTAGAGAGCTTTTAATGGCAAATATTTCTTTTAAAATAATGATCTCACATCATATCGCTGAATGCCTAGTTGTTCAACTTCGTTAATTGCAACCTAAGATATTGATAAGTTCTGTTGTCCGTATAATGATGAAATATTATTCATGGTTTTTTAGAATTTAGTCGGTCTGCAAACCAATTCGCAGGATTATTATGGATATAATCAGATATGGCATGAAATGAATGATCGTTCCGGACAATGTGTTCATAATAATTACGTTGCCAAAATTTTCCATTAAATGGTTCCCATCCGTAATTTTTTACACCCCGGATATATTCGTTTGTAGTCATGGTTTTGAACCATTGTAGCACACGCTGTAGGGGTGAACCTGCGTGTTCGCTCAATATATTATCGTGTTCCCCCAAATCCGTTTGTTCGCCCGTTGGGGAATTGGGGCAGACACGCAGGTATGACCCTACGGGGATGGTTCCGGTATTTTCAATAATGCAATGGAAATGGTTGGGCATCACGATCATTCCATGGCATTGAATGTCCGGAAATTTTTTCTCCAATTCATAATACCATTTTTCAACCATTTTACCTGCGGCGTTCAATATCATTTGACCGTTTTCAACATAACCAAATAAACAAACCCTATTCTGCACGCATATCGTAACAAAATACAACCCAGGCTGTGAATAATCATATCCGTGTAATCGTATGGAACGGCGGTGATGTTTCCGGGGATTGAATTTATCCATTGGCCAGCGGCTGGTTGTCCAATACCCTATCCAGCGGATAACCCAAACGCTGCATGGCGGTTACAGGAACGCGCTGCAGCAAATGTTCTCTCTTGGGTTCCATTCTGGCGGGATTTTGGGTTTTCAGGATTTATTCACGGGGGCATTAATTGGATGTTAAAGGTGTTCGTGACTCCTCACAGAACTTTAAGGAAATCGAGGAAGCTTACGCGGTTAGTCCATACTTTCCTTAAACTCTGAGTTTCCATGGCGTTGAAATTCTTGTCAAGGAATGATCTTGCATTTTCTATGGGGCAGCCTTAGTTTGCAGAAGTCTGCAATACTCTTACAAATTTACACCACTGAGCGGGATCCATTTCAAGCAAGGGGGCAAGACAACAGGAGACAAACAAGAGCACGCTAATTCAGCAATAACCCAATAATAACAAGCATTTATGAAACAAAGGAAAGTCGTTTACTTTCCGATACAAAAAGTATAGTGCCCTTGTGTATCAAGGCTTTCAGCCGATTGGGCAACAAATAGGCAACAAAGTTGAGTGAAACAAGGGAAAACTGGTAACAAAATAGTGCTTCTGATTAAAAGTCGTTGACTGTTTGGTAGAGTCCTTTTCGATTCGACTTTGCAAATATATTGATTTGCTGAAAATCTGCTAACGCTTCACAATAATACCTGCTGTAAGGCTTTGCAAAGCCCTCCTTTATCATCAATTCATTTAAGCAAGTACCATCAGGAAGAAACACATAAGCCAGTGTACGGCCAAAAGAATCAATGCTGTGAGGCTTTTCAAGTTGGATCGTAACAGACGTTCCAACTGGTGCAATTGAGTTCAGAAAATCTTTTGACTTCTTACCCAACAATAACAGAAGCTGGCCGGGTAAGTGTGATTCTCTTTCATCCTGTTGCAGCTTTTTAGACCGTCTTATTTCGGGTGCATCAATGCCCAGGAAGCGAATTTCTTCTTCCTGTTTATTGAATGGATTCACTACAAACAGACCATCCCCATCAACCACTTTAGTGATTTTGAGGTGTGTTTTGATTATTGCTTGTCCGTATGCTTTGAATTGCACCATTTTGCACTGCGTAAACTGCTGTAATTCAATGTAATAGAATGTATATTTGCTAAAGATATTTGAATTTTCAAACTCTTAAAAAAATAGCAAAATGGCAAGACAAACTGGTCTCGTTCGTTACTCCGGCACAATGGGCGGTGTACGACATTTCAAAATCAAAGGACTGCAAGGCGACTTCGCAGGACTTGTAGGCGGTCCCAATGGTGACCAAATCTTAACTGCACCCGAATTTGAACGTACTCGTGAAAACATGAACGAGTTCGGAGGCTGTGCAACAGCCGGTAAATCTGTTCGGGTTGCCCTTTCTCAAATCATTAAGCAAATGAGTGACCCTCAAATGACAGGTCGCCTCACTGCGATAATGAAAAAAATCAATCTGGAAGATCAGACTGAAGCAAGGGGTTACCGTGCAATTCTGATTTCGCAGCAAAGCCAGTACCTGAACCGATTTGCGTTTGACAAAAACGTGAGCTTGGAAGGTGTGTTTGTTGCTCCGTTCACTCTGTCCCACACTCCAGGTCGTGACAGCGGTACTTTAACCGTTCCAGCTTTCAACCCTGCAAACTTGGTGAATGCTCCTGCTGGTGCTACTCATTTTCGCTTAATCCATGCTCTGGCTTGTGTATCGGATTTTGCCTACAATGACACTACCGGAGTTTATGAACCGATTGACGCAGCCAATAATGAACTTTCAGACGTTCAGTATTCCGGCTACATTGATTTGTTCTCACCTGTTGCAACGTCAACTGTTGTAACTGCTACCCTGCCGGGTTCTCCAACCCTTACGGCTGATGCAAGTGTGTTGCAGTGTATTGGAATTGAGTTCTATCAGCAAGTTGGTGCCAACTACTACCTGTTCAACTCAGGTAATGCGTTGAAGATTCAGGAAATTTTCTAAGGATTGAATTATCTGCTCCATTGAAAAAGCCTCGGTTTATCCGGGGCTTTTTTGTTGGCATAGCTGCCAATATTTTACGCTTAGAGGCGAATCATCTTGCCTTTAACCTTCCTTCATACTCGGGATAAAGGCGAAACAGGCGGAAGCGATTAACGCCTCCGCATGAACTTGTAAAACACTGCCCTTTTTGCATCAGCTATAAGTAACAAGTTTTGCTTGTATAGCTTTTCAAGCTGCTGTAACTTTTGAAGGTCGGAAACCATTTTTCGTTCCTTTGGCTCGTTGCCGATTGCCTGGGCTGCTGCCTCCGCAAAAACCTTTCTAAAATCATTGATGCGTAAAAATGGAATGACTGAGCCGCACAAGTGGGGATGAAATGCTTTTGATTGCCATAAACCGAAACAAAGCCAATAATAACGCTTCATTTCTGCTTCGCTTTCGCATGACATTACAAAACAATTGGCGGTTGGTTGCTCCAGAGGCTTACCGCTATTTAAGCCTTTACAGAGAATGAAAAATGAGTGCTGCGAAACTTCATTTTTGTGGCTGTACGTTTGAACTTTTGCTGACTGCATACACGTAGGGATTTAAAATTTTGCTCCGCTACGCTTCGCACACATTTTTAAAAGAAAACAGAAAAAAAACCGGAAAATAAAAGAAAAAAGAAAGCCATTTGACAGGGCGGCAAGGGCAAAAAACCAAAAGGAAACGGAATAAATGATAGCCTTGTGCGTTGGCCTTGTGTTTATGCCGTAGTCTTTTGGTTTTTTATCAGCGTGGGCTTGTGCGTGCCGCCCTAACTTTGCTGCCTTTTTTATTTTTTAAAAGTGGGCCTCCAAAATATTTTTTGATAAAAAGTGATTTTTCTTCAATTCCGACATATTTATAATAAATAACATTATATCTATGGTTTACAATTACAACAAACAATCAATCCTAACTCCATTGGAGAACGGACAACCTCACATTTTTGAGGAATTAAAAAGGACAATGCAAGACCAAATCAATGAAGGTCATCAAATCAAAATCAACAATCAGATTGTGGGATTTCCGGTTGAAGGAGAAGTATTACTCAGATCCATTCAGGAGGTAGATACTTGGTTTGAAGGATACGGATTTTAGTGGGTCGGCTATGGGGTAAACAAGTCGTAGAAAAAATAAAGCATACCGCTTTCAATTGTGTGGTGGGTCAAGGGTAAATGCAATGACGTAACGGAGTGAAGCAAATCAGTTTGGCGGCTTGGAGTGGCATGTGCAATTTGCTTAGAAGCATTGGGGGCTTTTGTAAATTATCCAAACACAAAAGCCCTTGCAGCGTGGGTTAAGCAAATGCCATGACACGGAAAGCCAGTGCGGTTGCTTTGCGAAACGTAGAGAAGGAATTGCTTTTGCCGTGCGGTGCTGAGGTGAGTGAAATGAACGGAGACGAAATGAAGTGAAGGATAGTGTAGTGAATGAAGAGAAGCGGAATGAACGGAACGCCTGAACGAAATGGAGGCGAAGAGAATGAACTGACCGCAAGCACATGGCCATAAAACAAATCATGGAGAGTATAAAATACTTTGTGTAACTGGGAAAATTGCAATACAAGAACTCCCGGAGAATTTTGTGTAAAAGAGGCCGTTGTTTAAGAATCGAAGCCTAAATTACTGCAATGGACAGAAAAAATGAAT
>JABARE010000025.1 GCA_019187365.1 Saprospiraceae bacterium
TTGCATAGCAGATGCCAGAAGGCAACTCCTCATTCCTGCATTGGGACAGTCACTCCGCTGGCTGAGCGGAGTCGAAGCCAGCGGATGAGATGCGACACGTTCACGTTGCATAGCAGATGCCAGAAGGCAACTCCTCATTCCTGCATTGGGACAGTCACTCCGCTGGCTGAGCGGAGTCGAAGCCAGCGGATGAGATGCGACACGTTCACGTTGCATAGCAGATGCCAGAAGGCAACTCCTCATTCCTGCATTGGGACAGTCACTCCGCTGGCTTCGACTCCGCTCAGCCAGCGGATAAGATGCGACACGTTCACGTTGCATAGCAGATGCCAGAAGGCAACTCCTCATTCCTGCATTGGGACAGTCACTCCGCTGGCTGAGCGGAGTCGAAGCCAGCGGGTTGTCTTATTACCAAGAGGGATAGCTAAAGGCGATGTATGAGAACGGCGTGAGCGCCTAGCATACTGACGAGCTTTCTTTGGTTACTTTCTTTTGCGGCAAAAGAAAGTAACAACCAAAATTACATGGGGCAAACAAGAAATGAAGAAGAAACATTCCAACAGAGTAAAAAACACTGTCCCCTTTGTAAAAGCCAACTGAAATTAGGACACTTCTAAAAGCTCCCTCTTGCGCCAGCCAGCCCGCACTGGCTTGCGCGCGAAATGAATTTAGCTTCACAATCCTTCGTTGCGGTTCAGTCTGTTATTGCTCCACATAGCTTCCTTCACCGCGCCTCGTCTTGTTTCCCTTTTGGGCTGCCTCTCTCCACTCCCTCTTGCGCCAGCCAGCCCGCACTGGCTTGCGCGCGAAATGAATTTAGCTTCACAATCCTTCGTTGCGGTTCAGTCAGTTATTGCTCCACATAGCTTCCTTCACCGCGCCTCGTCTTGTTTCCCTAAATTCATTCTGGCATCAACAGGGAGTGAAGAGAGGCAGCCCTTTTCATTCTGGCATCAACAGGGATTGGAGGAAGGCAGCCCTAATCATTCTGGCATCAAAACTGGAGTTATTAGTAGTGCCCCTTATCTTTGCCTGTACAAAAGCAAAAACAATGAAATCATCATTCCTTACAAATCGTGCACTCCTGCTTGCATTCGCCGTTACCGCCGTTCTTTCCGTATACTCGTGCAAATCCCAGCCGGAGGCTGCCGCCGAAGCGGAAGCCCCTGCGCCGGCGATGGAAGCGGTTGACACCACGGGTCCTGAATACACCAGCCGCTACATTTGTCCGATGTACTGCAAGGGCAGTGGCTCCGACCAGCCGGGTACCTGTCCGGCATGCGGGATGGAATACGTGTTAAACGAAGACTTCCACGAGACCCACGCCGACTCCACCAGCGCCCAGTAAATTTCCCCCACACGCTGTTAACCAGCTATATATATATATTATTAATAAATATATTAAAATAATATATATATAATATACCTATTTCCATGTTCTCTACATATATTTGCAACATATATAAGTAATCCTTATATATGTAAACCACCTACCTGAGTAGTTCCGTCCGGAACTTGGCGTTTTTTTTCACTGCCTGCTAGTAGTCCTCCAAAGAAGCACCCGGTGTGCGGATTTCTGAAGCTTTCGCAGACCGGCCAGCAAAAAACTGTAATGAATTCTGCCGCCGCGGTCGCACACATCGCGGAGGGCTTACACACTTAAACCTAAAAGCAATGCAACCGAAAACTGCGTCTGGTTTCGGAGTGAGAAAACTACGCCCTTCGGGGTACTGCCGCCACCTGCAGCAGAAGCTCCTCCTATTTACCATGCTGCTGTGGGCCCTCGGGGCCTTCTCGCCACCCGCGCTCCTGGCCCAGTGCCAGCTATCCTGTCGCGGAAAGATCAACATTTCCCTGGGCGATTCGTGTCGCGCAGAAC
This sequence comes from Saprospiraceae bacterium, assembly GCA_019187365.1. Classification (GTDB taxonomy): domain Bacteria; phylum Bacteroidota; class Bacteroidia; order Chitinophagales; family Saprospiraceae; genus Vicinibacter. The sequence goes on from JABARE010000025.1 coordinate 1,880, forward strand.
TACTTCCCGCCATGCTGCTTACGGGAGGCCCTTCCAATTGTCCGGGAGCGCGCTTCCGCGTGGATGTGCTCGACCATTACATGCAGCGACTTCCCTCCAGTCCATACGTCACGGGAGACCTGCTCTACAAAGAGGTCCTGGCCATGGTGTACGATTCGACCAGCCGCAATTCCTGCTGGAGCAAGGTCCTGGTGGAGGATAAATTCGGTCCGGTGATCGACTGCCGCATGGACACCATCTATTGCAACGACACGATGGCCATGAGCACTCCTGCATTTTACGACAACTGCGATCCCAACCCGACCATCGAATTTCTGGGTGAAGAGATTGATCCCTACCCCTGCGATCCGCAGTTCATCAAGAAGATCACCCGCTACTGGAGGGGACGCGACAACCTCGGAAACCTCAGTCCGATCTGCAGTTCGATGTTCTGGCTTCGGCGGATACCCATCGATTCCGTCGAATACCCGAAGAACTTTGTTTCAGCTAACAACTGTTCGCTGGAGTGTAACTCAGGTTATGCCACAGATGCCAACGGCCATCCACACCCCAGCGTAACGGGTGCGCCCAACATCGACGGAATGTCGTTGTGGCCATCTTACCTCTTCTACTGCAACCTTTCCACCTCTTACGAAGATGCCGTCATCCTCGACCTGCCCTGCAAGAAGAAAATTCTGCGTTTGTGGCGCGTCGTTGAATGGTGGTGCAACTCCGCAGTCGTGCGCACGCACCCGCAGACCATCGAGATCATCGACTCCGAGCCGCCCACGGTGCATTGCCCGTATGATTTCACCGTGACCACGGCGGGCGGTTATCTGTGCCAGGCGCGTGTCTTTATGCCACCGATACCCGTAAACGACAATTGTCAGGATACCATTGTCGTCGACATGCACTATCCGGGAGGCATCCGCTACGATGCCAATGGTGGCTACATTGACCTGGTGCCCGGGGAGAACGACGTTGTTTACCACGCCAACGACCGGTGTTACAACGAGAGCACCTGCACGGTGCGCGTGACCGTGTTCGACAGAACGCCTCCGGTCGCAGTGTGTCAACAAAATACGGTCGTCACGTTGACGGCGGACGACCTGGTGAGGATCCCCGCAACGGTGTTTGACGACGGATCATACGACGACTGCCACATTGATTCCTTCTTTGTGCGCCGGATGGACGACGGAGAACCGTGCAATTTCAGGGATACCTTCTTTCGTCCCTTTGTGGAATTCTGCTGTGAAGATGCAGGAGAGGAGCGGATGGTAATCCTGCGCGTGGTCGACAAGCACGGTAACTTCAACGACTGCATGGTCAATGTCGAAATTCAGGACAAAACGCCACCCGTCATCAACTGTCCTCACGACCACCGCATTGTCTGCACCGATCACAACGACACAATCGACCTCAGCCATTTTGGTGAGGCAGATTACTACGACAACTGCGTGGTTCACATGCACCAATACGTAGATTCCTTCCTCAACCAATGTGGTCTGGGCCATATCGAACGGGTGTTCGTGGTTCGCGACAACATGGATCGCACCGACACCTGCCGCCAGCGCATTGACATCTACGATGCCGATCCTTTCGATGAGGGCGACATCATCTGGCCACTCAATTACCACACAGAAGGCTGCGGGGTCGAAACGGATCCCAGAAGCCTGCCCGAAGAAAACGGATATCCGCGCTTTTACGAAAACGACTGTTCGCTCATTGCGGTGGCGTTTGAAGACGAGAAATTCAATTACATCCAGGATACCGCAGTTTGCTTCAAGATCTTGCGGACATGGAAGGTCATCGACTGGTGCCAGTGTTATTACGACCATTATTCCGGACAGACCGTTTGTCCCGAATGGATACACCAGCAGGTCATCAAGGTGAGCAACAGAGTTGCCCCCAAGGTGCAGGACAACTGCGACCGGATTCGACTGTGCATCAGCGATCAGGAGTGTCTGCGCGAACGCATCCGGTTGAGTCACACCGCCAAAGACGATTGTACGCCCGACGAGCTGTTGCGCCACTCCTTCAAGATCGATTTATACGACGACGGCTATTTCGACAGCATTTATGCCGGATTGGGTGCGAACATACAATTCGACGGCGAGTTGCCTTTGGGCAACCACCGCATCCTGTGGATCTGGGAAGACCAGTGTGGCAACCTTGAAGTGTGCACCCAGTTTGTCGACATCCTCAACTGCAAAGCCCCGACGGCCTATTGTCTGAGCGGAATCAACGTCAACATCATGGCGGTGGACACCAACCAGGACGGCCGCCTGGAAAAATTTATCGATATTTGGTCTAACGATGTCGACAAGGGGAGTTACCAGTTTTGCGGTAACCCCGTTGTAACCTCGTTCAGCAGCGATACCTTTCATAGGTTTCTGCGTTACACCTGCGACAGCCTTGGCATGCATCGCGTGGCCATGTGGGTGACTGACCGGCTCACCGGATTGCAGGATCTGTGTTATACCACCATCACGATTCAGGACAACAACAACGTTTGCAACACGGGCAACTTTACCGCTAACGTCGGTGGATTGCTGATTACCCCTTACGACCAGCCGGTGCCGGGTGTGAGCATCGTGCTCGAAGGTTCCGGGGGGACCATTGTACGGGAGTTCAGCGGGAAGTTCCAATTTGATCAGTTGCGCATCGGAGACTCTTATAGATTGAAGGCTCAGGTCGATAAGAATTACGTTGACGGTGTGAGCACCCTCGACATCGTCAAACTTCAGCGCCACATACTCGGTGTCGAAAGTTTTCCGACGCCATGGCATTATCTGGCTGGCGACGTCAACGGAGATAAGCGCGTGAGTGCGGCCGATGTATCGGCCATACGCAAGCTCGTGCTCGGCATCGATGCGCGGTATAAGAACGCCCTGAGCTGGAAATTTGTGGAAGCCAATTACCGCTTCCCCGTAGCCGACGATCCCTGGTATGAGCCCTTTGCAGAGGAGTACATCGTATCCGGTTTGGCGGGCGATATGATGTATCTGGATTTTCGCGGTGTCAAGGTGGGCGACGTGAGTCAAAGCACCTGGAATGGTTTGCAGGGATGGACGGAGCGGGCGACGCAGCAGATCGCGCTTCGACGTGAGTGGCTCAGGGACGAAGGCCGCGTGGCCGTGGTTGCCGAGCAGTCGATGGACCTGCGGGGGCTTCAGATGACCCTGTGTTTCGATCCTGGATCGCTTCCCGTTCAGGGAGTCAGTCCGGGAGCCCTGCCGCTGGGTTCTGAAAACACCGGGTGGTCGCAAGCGGATCGCGGTTACCTGTTGCTCTCGTGGAGCGACGCAGGTGAAGTGCACATACCCGCAGGCGCCGTCCTGTTCTACCTCGATGTGGACCACACCAGCGCGCTAACGGATGTTAGGAGTTTGACCACATGCAGCGATGTCCTTACTGCAGAGGCCTATACGGCGGCAGGAGACATTGCATCCATCGATATTCGGGATGCGGAAGGAGAAGAATCGCATGGATTTTACTGTTCGGATCCCGTACCCAACCCATTCTCCCGTGAGAGCCTGGTGCGTTATTACGCGCCGCGGGCCGGGGAATTGAATTACAGCATAGCCGATCCCAACGGAAATATTTGGGTCTCGAAATCGGAAAACTGCGCCGAAGGGCAGAATACCCTCGCCATACGGCGGGAGTGGTTGCCCGGACCTGGAGTTTATTTCCTGAAAGTGGAGGCTGGGAATTATGTAAAAAGCATGAAACTCGTTGTAATCGGAAATTAGGCTTCAGGTTTAAGTATCATATTTATTACAGTTGCCCTCCGGAGCGATCCGGAGGGTTTTTGTATTGGGTTTAAGATATGTGCTCAGAGGGCGATGGATAAGTACATCACCATAGCCACATTAGGTTTTGACCTTCCTGGCAGAAATTATTTGCTGCCATTTTGCCGTGCCTTAACTTTGGTGTACGTAAATTTGATCCGATGGTAATGCATAAGCACTTTTATTTGGTGACGTTGGAAAAATTGACACACAAGCTGTATCTGGATGCAAGTCGCATCTCAGTGACTGGCATCGTGTTATTGTTGTTTTTACTAACGAACGTTCGTTCGCAGGATCATCCTGGAGCAGGAATGGTTTCCATTCAATTCGACGACAAGACCGAGTTGAGGTTTTACAAGGACACATTTGAAAGTGATCCGGTACACGTCCTGAAGTTTTTTTACGATACAGCGGTTTACGGTTACAACATCCGCTCGCTGGCGAAGCACCGAGTTTGGCTGGACCCCGAGCTGTTGTGGCTGGAATACGGGCGTTTTCTGTTGCGTTGCGAAGTGGCAAGCGGTGACTGGTACAAGGTCGTTGTAGATAAGGGGGCCGGTACGACGTTGTGGTTGCGGCATGGCGAGTCCGTTGGCTTAATCGATTGGCCAATGTTTTTGCGCAGCACCTCCGGTGTCGTGCGGCTAAGGGACCATCCCCAGAAAATCAGAGCCACCCCCTCCGATTCCGGCAAGTCCATAGTTTACACCGGACCCGATTGTTTTCAGGTCCGCCGGGTTCAGGGCGATTGGATCGAGATCTTCACCCACGAGCTATGCGCCGACGAGCATCCGGGAATCCGGAATCCCCTCCAGTCCGGATGGATCCGCTGGCGCCGCGGCGCCCTTCTGCTGATCGAATATTTTTTGGCGGGCTAGATCGCGTAAAGATTGGATGGTACAATAGGAGAGGCCTTCGGCATCCTATCAAGCGTCTCCGCAGAGATTAGCCTTCTGGAACAGAATCTTCATGACAATGCCCGACCCCGGCGGGGTCGCAGCTTTGTAGCGTTGCGGTAATAGGTATAACCGACCCCGGAGGCTACATTAAAATATTGTTCACTTAAATCGCAATTGAACTCATGGGACATCCTCCCCATAGCAACCACCCAACTCCTGGCAAGAATCACTGCTCCATCCTATGGCGCGCTGAAACCAAAACACCGGGGCACCTATCTGTAAGGCAAAGGAGGATAGGGAATCATCGACTCCAGCGCCATCACGAACGCTTCGCGGGAAATGACCACCGTCGCCAGAATGATTACCGACACAATGAGTGCCAGAGGAACATTGTTTTCCCGGATCTCCTTAGCTTCATTGATTTCCGGGGAAAAGCGATCGACGATTTTAAAGCACAGGAACGTGACCAAAAACGAAAGCCCAAAGCAAAGCAACACCAGCAGCAACAAATAACCGCTGAATTTGATCATTTCCATGACCTCTGCCGTTTTGGTCAACGCCATAAAATTGCGCAGGGGGCCCATACAATAATTTGCATAAAGACCCATTGAAAACAACAAAGCCCCCATTAGGATGGCTGACGCCAGGTTGATTTCCTCCCCAATGCCCAGGATGTTGAGGAAAGCCTTTTTACAAAACCGGTATGCCACCGAAAGCAGCGCCGTCGATAAGACGATCAGGATAAACAAAATTGCGAAGGACAAAAATATAATCTGCATTTAGACATGTTTAACGGAGAGCGATTTCCCAGTTTTCAATTTGGAAATCCTTATAAATTCCTGGATCCATAATATTGGTAGTTTCCCATACGGTGTATTCAGTTCCATCGATTTTATCATAGATCTGCGCATTACCACGCTTTTTGATGTTGGGAAAGACTACTCCCAACAGTGAGTGTGATTCCTGATCTGAAGTAAGTACTACAGATCGAATGTTCATCAGGCGGAACAGGCAGTGCAGGAATACCACGCGTGAATCGCAATCAGCGAGTTGGTGGTAGGCAACTTCTAAAGGAGAAAAGATACCTATTGGCTCGACCTTTTCGCAGCAGCCTCCCAATAGGCATGTATTTTCCTGGGTGAATCTGCTTAGAGTAAGGGCGTGTTTATCGTCATCTGAAGATGACTGGTATGATTCATGTGTTCCAGAATGCACATAAGTATACTCTATTCGTTGAACTGATTCAACTACTTGAGTAAGAAATTCCGGATAATTCAAATTGTAAGTTTGTCCGTAGAATGATAAATTTGTTGCCAGCCTGCTGAGCTCAGGTGCATCGTGAATTTCGAGCAGGCGATAGTACTCTCCAAGAGTTTGAAATGAAGAAAAGAAATTGGAAGGCTGGCGATTTTCTTTTGCTGCCTGGTAACTGTCTTCCGGAAGGCAATAGCGCACCCGGATGCGATCCGACACCTGCAGATAGCGCACTACCCCCGGACAGGGATCTATTTGGGGGGGGAATAGCTCTTGTGCATCTTCCTGCACCGGTGGCAGGAAGCCCGATCTCACCGCACCGTGAAATTCTGCCTGCCGGTGCAACCAAATATAGGTGCAGAACAGGGCTGCCAGCAGCAGCAGGTAGGCGAGAAACCAGTATCTCCAGGGTCTGGTCATATCAACGATGTAGAATGAGGGTGTAGGGTTTGCCTTGTTGTGTAGATGCGTTGAACAATTGTTCGCTACCGTCGGGAAAGACTACGCGTATTTGGGGCGTGGCCTCCGATGCACTTTCTCCCATGTCGAAGGTGGATATTTCGAGTACGTTTTCTCCGGTATGCAGTGACAGGTCCCAGGGCCCGGAAAAGCTGCCATCCAGCAACAGTTCTTCTGAAATTTTCATTCCGTTCAAAGATAGTGAAACTTTGTCACCGTCAACCCATTCTCCGTCCCGAACGTACAATTTTGCGGATTCAGATTGGGTGAAGACCGTATCGGAGTGCGGAGGGTTTTCTTTTTCGAGGCGCGAAGATCTTGCCGTATCCTGAGTGACGGTTGTTTTAGGCCTGTTGCCGGAAGAATCCGGTCCATTCTGGCAGGTGCGGTTGGTGAGCAACCACAGCAGCCAAAGCAAGAAGGCCATGAGGAGAAAGTCTCTGATCGGAAGGCCGCAGCCGCAACCGCCAGGAATGTTTACGGTGGGGACCGGGTTGACAACTGTCTGCGGTGAATCCAGAGTGAACAAACGTTCGTTAGGGATCAGGTCGGCAAGTTCTGGAGGGATGCTTTCCGGATCCGTTGGTGTCATGTCCCGCCGCAGAGTGGCAAAGAGGGTGCCTTCAAAGCGACCTTCGGCTCCCGCGCTATGGCGGTTTCGCACGTCGATGTGGACATCGGTTATCAGCGCGTTGTAGAGGTCAGCGTTGCATGCGGACGTATTTTGCAGAATCAGCGCAGCGTGGATCGATTCCGGGATCAGCTTTTGACCGGGTCCATCCTCGAGTTCCGCTTTATTGTACCAAGGGATGGTTATGGGGTCGAAGACCACCATACCGGTGATCCTTGCGCTGTAGAGCATCTCCCCAAGGCTGAACTGTGGGTTGTGCGAAACGAACCATCCTGCGCACCGTGCTTTGATGTAGTACTCGCGGTTCATGAACTCCCGGAGGTGTCAGCAGGCTCAATGGTAATATCCAGTGGGGGAAAACGCCTTCGCGTATTGAAGGGCGGGTCGTAGTGGGATTCGTAAATGCGTCGCGGTAGCCCGTACATCGATTGGCGCATCTGTTGGATAGCCTGGTTGGTGTACATGGAGTGGGAGACCACATGGCGGGCTTCAATATCTGTTTCAGTCAATTCGTAGTCGCACAGTGAGACTTCTTTGAGGTAGAACTTCATGAGTACTGGAAAGCACAGCAACAAAGCGACCACCAGATAGTGCAGCGCAATCAGGGGCTTCCACGGCGTCAACACTTCCGTGGTCACGAGCAGTCGGTCGCAAAACGTCCGCAGCGTTTCCGGGTCAGTGCAAGGCCTCCCTGTAAGCTGCTCCACTGCGGCGGGATCGCAGCGACCGTCGCAAAGAGCCAACAGGTAATCCTCGAAAAGGGTGTTCGTGATCCAGAACAGCAGGCCCGTTGCCGCAAAGGCGGAGAAAAGCGCAAGGATGAGCAGGCGCAGCATGGCGGAGAAGCCCGGAGGAGAGAACGCAAGTGTGCGCGTCTGGTCGTATGCGGCAAGGGCATAATCGTGGGTGGCCAGGAGCATGCGGTTAAACCCGAGGAAGATCAGCGTGAGCAGGGATACGACGGTTGGAAGAAAAAGTCCGTTGTGGACCGAGTAACTGAAAAAGTGGTAACTGCCTGCTGCAAACAGCAGGCAGTTTACGGCAATACACAGGCCCAGGGCGGCGTGCATTTTGCGCGTTTCCGGTTCGCAATACCGAAGGATGAGCGTGTCAAAGCCAGCCAGTGTCCAAAGCGTTTGCATTGCGTTCAGCTGGGTTTGATGTAGTCGTCGGGGTGTTCGTCTATCGATTTTCCCTCGCGAACTTTGTATGCGTTCATCAGCTTCTCGTAGAGGGCTGCATCGGCTTCCCGGCGGAGTTGTTCGTCCTGTACCAGTTGTCTGGCTTCGTGGAAAATGATTTTGTCGTGGAAGCTGCCGTCTTCGACTTTTGAGAAGCCCTCTTTGAATTCGATGCCCTGCTTGGCAAGCTGAATTTGCATGAGATTTTCACTGAGGTAATCGTAGGGACTGTAGGCAATCATTAGTTTGAATATGACCGGTGCCACTTCGATGAAGATAAACAGAAATCGGAGCAGCCATACCGGCCAAAAGGAGCCTGGGTATTGGTGTAATGCGGTGAGCGAATCGAGCATGCCCAGTTTTCCGCTGAATGTGGCAGCGCGCAGCTCCACGAGTTGTTCCCTTTCCTGGTCGATGTGGTGGATGGAGTCTGCCATGGCTGCGAGTTCCTTTTCGCGAACCTTTTGTCTCCTTTCCAGATCTGCGCGTTGCTGCATATGCCCCCTGCAGATGGGGCCGCAGCCCCGCCTCGTCGTTTCGTCGGAGATCATTTCGGTAAGTCTTGATATCTGATCTTTGTAGATCTGCACGTCTGCTTTGAGAATATTCTCCTGTTCTTTAAATGCGGTGTATTCGTCTTTGCGGTGGTCGATGAGTTTTTGGCGGATGTTGGCGCGCTCTTCGTCTTTGCGGATCTCCCACTGTTTGTCGATTTCTTTTTGAAAGATGTACACTTCGAGGGGTGCGGAGATCGTGAATCCGATCATGGTTGCCATGAACAGTCGCGGGAGCGCATGCCAGAACTCGCCCCAGGATATGGTGTGTTTGCCGTCCCCCTTGCCAGTGCTCGACACCACGAAGCGGTCGAGGTTGAAGATGATGCATCCCCAGAGCAGGCCGATGGGTATGGCGACCGTCGTGCTTTCGAAAACCCGCGTGAGGGCAAATCCCATGGAGAGCGCACCGAGCAGTCCGGTGGCGAGTACGATGCCGCCCAGTCCGGAATATTTTACATAATCGGCGTAGGTGCATTCGGTTAGGACCCGGCGGTCTGCGCCTGCGCACCACCATAAGACCCGCTCGTAGGATTTGGGTTCTGGTGGCCGGTAGTCTTTAAGTTTTGCCATAATCTATGTAATTGAAAATTGTGTAGCCTGATTTCGGTTTGGCATTTAGGTGGCAGGGGCCCGCGGTTGGGGAGCAGGAGGGTAGGGGGTGGCTGCTTTCTCTGTGGACAGGCCGTTAGATGAAGTTGTGTTGGGCGATGTGTTGGTTGCCGTACAGTAAGGATGGCGTAACGTCTTTCGGCGACGTGTATCCGATGGTGTTCTTGCTTTGATCCACTTTGGAGCATCAGTTGCAGGATGCCGTCGGCTGGTCGGGGGCATCGTTGGATGCCCATAGGTGGAACGCGTTTCCCGTTGAGGTATATGCGAGGGGCGCCCGTGGTATACCACAGGACGGTGCACATTTCGCGGCTGCCGAGCAACCGGGGCAACATCAGGAAATAGCGCATGGTCATTGCTGCATGCTTTGTTGTCCAAATATAGGCATTTTTACTCAGCGGTGAGCCGTGCCCCGGCATGCTGCACCATTTTGTAATGTTTTTTGCCTCAGAGACTTAATATATTATATAAATATGTTATATGATAACCAGACTCCCGATGCCTTTTGTGCGTCGCCACCCGGTGAATATTCCTGGTCCTGCTGCTATCTTTGCGCTCCCAAGGAGAGATGCCAGAGTGGTTGAATGGGACGGTCTCGAAAACCGTTGTACGGGTAACTGTACCGAGGGTTCGAATCCCTCTCTCTCCGCGAATTCAGCGGGGCCTGTCCTGCGGAAAGCCTTGCAAAAGGCAGGGGGGTGTGATTAAGGAGACAGCTCCAAGAGTTGGTATGCGAAATCGGTGCCTTCGACTCCGCTGGCTTCGACTCCGGTGGCTTCGTTCCCGGTGGCTGAGCGGAGTCGAAGCCACCGGGAACGAAGCCACCGGGGCACCATGGTATCACCACCATAAGTTCTCTTAGGCCATTTACCATTTGTTATTTTTATTCTTGTAGCTCGACGCATTGATGCAAGTGGCCAGTGCGCGTAGATCTTGATGGTTGCCATGGATCAGCGCCTCCTTTTTCTTTTGCCCCCAGCCCTGGACCTGTTTCTCGCGGTGGAAAGCGTGGTCAATTCTCTTGAATTCTTCAAAGTAAACGAGCTTTACAGGCAATCGTTTTCTTGTATAGTTTGCACCGAGTCCTTCCTGATGTTGAGCAACACGGAATTTTAAGTATTTGGTACTCCCTGTGTAGTAAGTTCCATCATTGCACGCCAGGATGTACATATATCCTTTCATAGGGCTGTAAATAAAAGCGTCATCCTGCACTTTATATCATAGAATGATTGAGCATCGTGCATTCATTATCGGATGTTGTTACAAAAGGAGTGAAACCCTTCTTCGCTTTAGTTTTGTTGGCCACGGAATTGGAGTGACTTGAATGAGCAGAATGCCCGAGTGAGAAGGACCGGCATCGGTGGCTTCGTTTTCGGTGGCTTCGACTCCGGTGGCTTCGTCCCCGGTGGCTGAGCGGAGTCGAAGCCACCGGGGAGTGACGGAATTCAGCATGTCTGCCCTGCTGAAAGGGGTGTGTGTGTGCGAAGGATCTCTCGTTGTGATTTTGGAATGACCCCCGCTGGCTTCGTCCCCGCTGGCTTCGACTACGGTGGCTTCGTCCCCGGTGGCTGAGCGGAGTCGAAGCCACCGGTGAATAATCCTTCGAATTTCTTATTGCAGTGACTCTAAATGCAAAGGCCGCCTTAGTAGCAGCTGAGTCTCAGTAATCCTTCGAATTTCTTATTGCAGTGACAACAACTCCAAAGGCCAGAAAAAATGGCCTATTGTCTCAGTAATCCTTCGAATTTCTTATTGCAGTGACATCAATGAAGCCAGATGATTATTCAGAATTCGGTCTCAGTAATCCTTCGAATTTCTTATTGCAGTGACTTTCAAATCGGCTCCCGTGGAGCCGTATGAAATGTCTCAGTAATCCTTCGAATTTCTTATTGCAGTGACAATCCACGAATCCTGCGAAAACCATGGACCACAGTCTCAGTAATCCTTCGAATTTCTTATTGCAGTGACATGCCCTGAAGCAAGCAAACCTTTCGGCAGTTAGTCTCAGTAATCCTTCGAATTTCTTATTGCAGTGACCAAACAAAGGAAAATTTACAGGCAGAAATAAATGTCTCAGTAATCCTTCGAATTTCTTATTGCAGTGACTATTCTGGCAGTAGCCAAAAGTGCGGCTGAGGTGTCTCAGTAATCCTTCGAATTTCTTATTGCAGTGACCTGTTGGATTTATTTGATTCCGGCGAATTGAACGTCTCAGTAATCCTTCGAATTTCTTATTGCAGTGACAATTTCAACTGAACCAAGATTCCGTCTACAAAGTCTCAGTAATCCTTCGAATTTCTTATTGCAGTGACTGGCAAGAATTAACGCCGGGAAAAAAAGCATTGTCTCAGTAATCCTTCGAATTTCTTATTGCAGTGACCAATAGGAGCCAATGCACTATTTCAGGCTTTAGCGTCTCAGTAATCCTTCGAATTTCTTATTGCAGTGACGACGCTATCCCCTCGGCGTTGAGGAGGGGGAAAGTCTCAGTAATCCTTCGAATTTCTTATTGCAGTGACGTTAAAAGAAATGGCGATTGAAAGAGAGCAGGAGTCTCAGTAATCCTTCGAATTTCTTATTGCAGTGACTCGGGAAACCGAATGTACGGAAAATACCTTTTCGTCTCAGTAATCCTTCGAATTTCTTATTGCAGTGACGAAACCGAGTGTACGGTAAATACCTGTTTATCGTCTCAGTAATCCTTCGAATTTCTTATTGCAGTGACGCAAAAGCCTCCCTGAAAAGAGGCAAGACAACCGTCTCAGTAATCCTTCGAATTTCTTATTGCAGTGACAATTACGGCGCAGGAGATATGCGGCAGTGAATTGTCTCAGTAATCCTTCGAATTTCTTATTGCAGTGACAGACAACCCGGCCGGACAGGCCGGGAAGGCGTGTCTCAGTAATCCTTCGAATTTCTTATTGCAGTGACGCTAACGAAATTGTAGGACACGCGGAAATAAGTGTCTCAGTAATCCTTCGAATTTCTTATTGCAGTGACTATATGAGGGCGACGAGTTTATCACAGAAATAGATGTCTCAGTAATCCTTCGAATTTCTTATTGCAGTGACGCTATCAGCGAACTACTGAGCAGAACGTAGTTGGTCTCAGTAATCCTTCGAATTTCTTATTGCAGTGACGATTAACCACTTTCCCCCCTACATCGTGTTGCAGTCTCAGTAATCCTTCGAATTTCTTATTGCAGTGACAGTCAATCTGGCAGAGATCATTCCTGGATTTCCCGTCTCAGTAATCCTTCGAATTTCTTATTGCAGTGACCAGCTAACCGCAGCTGAATACGCAGACCTGAAAGTCTCAGTAATCCTTCGAATTTCTTATTGCAGTGACACGTACTATTCGGGCAACCGAGTGTACGGTAAAGTCTCAGTAATCCTTCGAATTTCTTATTGCAGTGACACCCTGCCGGGGAGGCCGGCAGGGCGTTTATTGTCTCAGTAATCCTTCGAATTTCTTATTGCAGTGACGCTTAGTCGTCCCTGCTACAGCCCTAAAAAATGTCTCAGTAATCCTTCGAATTTCTTATTGCAGTGACAGACATGACAGAGGACAGGAGCCTTGAGAATATGTCTCAGTAATCCTTCGAATTTCTTATTGCAGTGACTAAAGAGGAAGAAGTATTCTGGGGCACTACGCGTCTCAGTAATCCTTCGAATTTCTTATTGCAGTGACGAAATGTAAATATGACATGATATGAAAAAGAAAGTCTCAGTAATCCTTCGAATTTCTTATTGCAGTGACTGGAAACCAAGGTGGCTATGGCGGTGGTGGTTGTCTCAGTAATCCTTCGAATTTCTTATTGCAGTGACTGAACGAAAAAATCTGGTGGACGCAAAACCAGTGTCTCAGTAATCCTTCGAATTTCTTATTGCAGTGACATTACTCGGGAAATCGAGAGTACGGAAAGTACCTGTCTCAGTAATCCTTCGAATTTCTTATTGCAGTGACTTGGCGACCAAACATGGGTGCTCCAGGCCGAAGAGTCTCAGTAATCCTTCGAATTTCTTATTGCAGTGACGGTCATTTTGTATTTTGCTGACGGCACAGTGCTGTCTCAGTAATCCTTCGAATTTCTTATTGCAGTGACTTTAAAGAGACGTATGGGCACTTTACGTCAAAAGTCTCAGTAATCCTTCGAATTTCTTATTGCAGTGACTTGTTTGACATTAAAATTCAAAGAATATGAGCAGTCTCAGTAATCCTTCGAATTTCTTATTGCAGTGACACGAATGGTGCAAGCATTTGGTAAAGACAAATTGTCTCAGTAATCCTTCGAATTTCTTATTGCAGTGACGTAAAGCGAAAGCAGCTATTGACGGAGTAAAAGAGTCTCAGTAATCCTTCGAATTTCTTATTGCAGTGACGCCGAAGCACAGGCCGCCGAGGCGGCTTACCGCGTCTCAGTAATCCTTCGAATTTCTTATTGCAGTGACAGTTTACTGAACGACGGTGAGGCAGCAAAGTAGTCTCAGTAATCCTTCGAATTTCTTATTGCAGTGACGTAGAGTGGATTGTCACTCCAACCGGGGAGTTGTCTCAGTAATCCTTCGAATTTCTTATTGCAGTGACTATTGCATCAACCGCAACGGCAACAAAACATACAGTCTCAGTAATCCTTCGAATTTCTTATTGCAGTGACCGCATAATTAGCTAATTTATTGAATATCAGTTTGTTATAGGTGTTTTTGCTGGAGCCCAAATGGCCCCTACAGCCAATAAACCAACTTTTCATGCAATAAACCTTCCAATTCGGGTCTGTCGCCAAAATACGAAGTATTCCGCAATATCCGGCCGCTGACCGGCAAAATGTAACACTTGTCCGGGGGTGAAATTTTTGAAAGCAGGATGTCAAGCTTTTTTGCGCAATACTCCCATTGCGCCTCGGTGTGGTTGCCACAAAATATGCTGTACTGCAATCGCACAAAGCCCAGTGCCTCAAGCCGCCGGGCAAGCCGGGTGCGCAATGCATCCGACTCAATGTCGTACATGACCATTCGCCAGGCCATCAAATTGCATTATGGTCTTCGCCAATTGGCGACTGTGGTAATGGATGTGATCCGATTTCCTGATCTTCTTTCTGTTTAACAAACTGCGCTGGTTCATCCGGTCAAAATAGCATCCTATCAGCAAACGGATGCTGGCCTTTCCCAACTTGGTCTGACCCTCCGCCAGTTCTGCTCCGGATATTTTTTTCCGGAGCACGAGTTCCAATAACATGCGGTCGGCCCAGGGGCGAAAGGGCTCAATCAGGTCGTACGCCAGGGTCGGCTTATCGTGACGGATGGCATGGTAGATGCCCATATACGGATCGAGACCCGCTATGACCAGACTGGCTTCGGTCTGGCCATACAAAATGCCGTACAGGTAGTTGAGACAGGCATTGAACACGTCGCGCGGTGCCCTCTGCCGCCTGCCCTCAAACTCGAGGTGACGGCCCAATGCGCGGGCAATACAGGCCCAGTAACGCCGTGAACTCATGCCCTCCAACCCCCTCAGCCGGTCCGGGTCTTCGCAGACTTCCATTTGCCCAACTGCAGAATCCATGCGCGTTACGGCTGCCTGCAACTCTGCTCCAACCGATGGCAGCCGGTCAGCAAGCCACCTTAGATTCTGGGCCTGGTGCTTCACCTTGCTTGCGAGCAGACTTCCCATCCACCTCAAGGATTCAGGAGAATCGGCAAAGTAAGCCTGTTGCTTGCGCAGCGTAGCGATGTTTCCGTATTTATGACTCCACAACCATACCTCCACCTTGCCGTTGTTGCCATAAAGCAACACGGGTACCTGATGGCGCGCCGCTTCGACCAGCACCGGCGTCGTAACCGACACGGCCTTCATGATGTTGATGCTGTGAAGCTTGACAAAGCTGAGCTTGTGAACGGTCTCTCCCAGCGATATTTTCAGCATTCCTCCCTCCAGTTCAAGTCGCGCTCCGTAGTCGTCAATGAAGAGGTTCATATCAGGTTTGCTTCAGTATAAGTAAGGGCAGTCGAGCCAGTCCACACTTTCGAAATCCTCCAGGGCAAATTGCGCCTGTTCAAATGACTCTGCCAGTTTCTGCCATACGGGATCGTCTTCCGTGAGCACCTGCCGGGCAAACTCTAACTTGCCACGGAGCTCCTGCTCAAAAAGTTTGAGCTTTTTGCCGGAAGCGCCGGTCTGGTAGCGCGATTCGAGCTCGAAAAAGGCCCGGTACCGCTCGATCTCCCTGGCAAGCCTGCCGAGGTAGTTGCCGGGAAGCCGCAGACATTCTTCTCCCAATTCTATGCCGGTGATCTCTTTGGCTTCGCCGTCTCCAAACCATCGAACCTTGGATGGGTTGACCTCGAACCCACACTCGCCAATAATGTTGCGGAGGTCGTGGTACTCTCCTTTGCCGATGGGCTCTGTCGACGAAAAGCTCAGGTCGTCGGCGTAGCGGGTATAGTGCATGCAACTGCGGTGCGCATATTCCGTGAGGTGATGGTCCATTTCCAGGCTGGCAAAGTTCGACAGGGCAGGTGAAGTTGGTGCACCCATGGGCAACCTCTGACGAAAGCACACCAGTCCGGTCAGTAGCTGGCGAAGTCCGGCATCGAAACGCCGGAAATGACTTTGCCAGACGCCATCAATTTTTTCATCGCTGACCTGGTGGAAAAAATCTTTTAGATCGATGTTCAAAAGATAGCGGCAGCCGAGATGCTGAAGTGCATTTCCCACGACGGTGCGGTCGTCGTCTTCGCTTTTGGCCCGGGTGAAGCCATACGCACATTCCGGTCGCAGAGGCAGGTAAGCCGACTGGAGGAAGTCGTTGAGCCGGGACTGGACGGATTTCAGCCGGCCCTGCGGATCCTCGATCAGCCGGAAACCACCTTTCGGTTTGCGTACGGAATAGCAGTTGTACTTTGGCTGCAGCACAAGCAGTTGCAGGCGGTAAGCATCTATGCGGAGGCTTACTGCCAAGTCCTGGCAATTCCGCAACTGAATGAACCGTGCGGCGTTTCCCTGGGTGCGTATTTTGCCTGCCATAGCCGGGTTGTTTCGCTGTTCAAAGAGCGTCATCCATCGTTTGGCCCGGGTTTGCGGAGCCTTCTCAGGGTTCCGTATCCGAGGCTTACGAGCTGTCCGAGCGCAATCTCGTCGGGCAGCTCGGCGTTGATTCCTACCTGTAGGTCCACCGAAACATAACTCAGCGTTTCGTTGCCGGTTTTGGGTAGGTATTTTGCGGTTTTAAAGGCTTTCAGGTCCAGGGTCTTTACGGTGAGCACCCGGTGGCTGAGCGCTTCCCAGCCCACGGCTTCAGCAAAGTTCCGGAGGTGTTGGCCTACGAGGTGTTCGATCAGAGCCAGTTTGTCCTGAAAAAAGAGCAGTTTTCTGAATTCCTGGTATCGTTCCTCGTTGAAGGGAAGGTAGTGGCTGAGCGAGTAGGGAATGAGCCGCAGGCCGGTGTCGCGAAAGTGCAGGTCGAAATTTTCGGATTGTGCCTCGACGACCTGGAGTTGAAGGGCGTTGCCACCCCAACGGATCACGGGTTCGGGCTGTTGTTCAACGAATTGCCGCAGCGCTCCGGCTCCCTGTGCAACTCCCCAGATGGCGGCCAGGGGGGTTCTCCCCATGAGCTCAAAGCGAAACTGTATCCGCGGATAGCGCACCAGGTTGCCGCTGCCGTTGGCATGTACGAGCTTGCGCCCGCCGAATTCCAATTCACTCGTTCCCGCTGCGTCGAAATGGTTGTGCCAAACATCCTGCCTCGGGTCCTGCAAATGCAGGATCTCCTTCTTGAACTGCGGGATCATGTCGGGCCGCAATCCTAAACCGTAAACTACTTTGAAGGTGGGGAGGGTCATGGTAATATTCATTTCACTAAATGGTTGAAAAAAGAGGTTACTAACCTACACAAGGGTTTGCTGTAATTGAATGGGTTATTGTCTGTTCATTGAATATCTCAATATAGGTCCGGGTGTTGTTAGTTGTCAGGCATTTTTCACATAGGTCATATCTTGAATTCTGAGATTGGGTCTTTTGCCAACAACGTTCATTTTTACTTGTATGATTGTTCCGGCTGAAGGTGGATTGGTGATGCCTACTAATTTGTACTTTTCCTCAACACCGTTAATTATTGCTTTGATTTCATTGCCTTGAATTACCTGACAAAATAAAAGTGCTTTATCTTTTATCTGTCCTGTGAATGTACTAAGTTCAGGCGGTTCTTGAGGGGTATTATTTGCAGAAGGAGAAGAAAATTGACCATAGCCGACATTGGTTTTGGCGCCAATGCCACCCCAAAGTAACAGCTTCTCGAATAATGTCTTTTTCTGACCTGCAGTTAACAAACCATTATTAAGTTTGAAGCGGAATTCGAATGTTACTCCGGGCATTACTTTTAAAAATTTAATGGGTTTAGGGTCAGTGAATGGGTCTAATTCGGGGCGTGTGTCATGTTTGTGAGGGGTAATATAATCTGAGCCAAAAAGTCTTTCAACTTGCTGCCCGCTTGACTCTCTAAAATTTGGAGAGACAGAAATCGGAACTGCATCATGGAAAATATCACAAGTATATATTTTTTTTGCTGCACCATCCTTTACTCTCTCAAATATTTCATTTTCCAGTAATGATATGTTAAATTCATTAGGCAAATCAAAACCACAATAATCATTCATAAACCATATTAGAAATAATTCCCTTTCATCAGCTGTGATCAGATACTCATTTTTATTTTGTTCCATCATGCTATTTGCCTTATATCGCTGGGGGAAATAGCTGCGCAACATTCCTTTAACCTGTGAACCGGGAATTACCGGCATCCCTGTTGCTGAATCGAAATAGAAACCGATTTTTAATGCATCATTATAATCAGTTTTAGTGTCTTTAATTTTCCTATTCTTATAATAATCTTGGTTGATCAATTGTTCTGGGTAAGCTTCTTCATTTGTAATTTTGGCTTCATGTGTATAACCTGACCCGGAGAGTAATCCTGGATAGATTGTAGTAAGCACAAATCGATGTGTGCCATTGGTTATTGGGAGCGTTATAAGCTTTGTCTGAAATATTTTTTCATTCACTTTCTCAAAATCGTAAGGATGGGTGAATGTGATTTCGTTATGCTGATTCAAGATGCTTTCCCTGTAATAGCCTCTGTAAAACAGCCAGCCTGCATTGGAATGACTCATATTCATCGATATTAATCGTTTTCAGATGAGGTGTCATCCAGTTTGTAACTGCGAATAGCAAGTTTTAAGGCTACTGCAAGTTGCATTACTTTGTTTGTAATAGCTTGATTTTGTAGGGGGTCATTATAGTTCCAGTTTGATTTCAGATATTCAAATAAGGGGACATCGTCATTACCTGTAAGTAAATGGTGAAGCGATTTTGCAAGTTTGGCTCTGTTTGCCTTTACGCGATCAGTATTGTTTGGATCACCATTGTTGCAATACATTAGCGCGGTGCCCAATAAACCACTCTGAACCACGCTGCCCCCAAAGGATGCAATATAGCCACTATAGGTGGATGCAATGCGAGCACGTTCAGTGCCAATATCAATTACTAAATGATTTTCATTTAACAAGTAATTTAGCGCAAGGCGTATTTGTTCTTCTGTTGGTTTCATTTCAATTGTGATTTATCGCATGTGTTGAGATTATATTTATTTTACTCCATCCATGACCGACACTGGCATTAGCACCAATCTGAATCGGATTGTTTATCATGATATTTTTAAAAGAGTCATAATTCGGATCCCCTTTTGGGTACAGAACAATAAAAAAAAGGCGTGTGTCTCTCGGTAGAACCTGTTCATACCACAGATTTTTACTTTCCCCGTTTTCCAGGCAATTACGGGCAATGACTGGCAGATGATAGTCGCTTACTAACATACAGAAGTAATCATCTTTCACAAGTGACGGTGAACATCCAATCAGAGATTTGGCGTTTTCGGGTATTGCGACATGATATGAAGCTATTAAATTCTCTACTTCCAAAATTGCATTTCCATTGTGTTCGTATTGGATTGCCCGCTGTCCGTCTAAACCCATGCTGTTCTTAAAATCAACAATATCGGTTGCATCTGGCGCGAGTCTAAATAATTGCAATTGATTCAGAAAATGCTTATTCAGGATTGGAGCAGTGCAATTAAAATAAGGCTTCACATCGCTCCTCACAGGAACACTTAATAAATCAGCTTGAAGGAATTTGAATCTTCCAGTCCGTAGTGCTTCATCATCCCTGCCAGTAATACCAAGTAGCTCCTTCCACTCATTCAGTTCTTTGTCGCCCCCAAATACTGTTTCAATCATCCTGATGTGGGAAAGGCTTTCTTTTGCATTTAAATAGTGTTTAAACTGCTCCTTGATAGCTCCTTTCAGACTGCTTGCATTTATGCATGGAAAGCCTGTAGTTGGGTCCCTTTGAACTAGATTGTCAATAACTCCATAATTTTCACTTCCTGCACCAACATGCAAATTGCTCATCGCAGTAATACTGAAGCATGCTGCATCATAATTAAATTCCGGATGTGTGGTCTCGCTCATGTTGTTTCAGTTTAATTCGATTTTATACGTAATATAATGATTGTAGCCAATGTTCACAAAGTGAGTAACATCATCAATTAGTTTTTTGACCAATGGCAGATTTTCATTTGTAACGTAAATGACGCTACCTCTCTGAAGCAGGTTATATACCTTGCTTACTTTAGGTCTCCTGGAGTATTTTGTATCGTCATTATCTACGTAAAATTCCATGTTCCTGAATCGCCTGGTACTGCCACTGATGAGCAATGCCAATGAATTCAAGTCTTTCTCATCTGGGATAAAGCAATCAGTAATCAATACAATTTTTGTGTAATCACCAGATTCCGATGGTAGTGCTGGTGGTTCTTCTGGCCTCACAGTCATCATCCATAGACCTTGCTCTTTACCCATGGTGACTGTTCTGGGTCCGGCGTCAACCATTGGCCTTAATGCATTATTTTCTGATAGTGCAAAAAATGTGAATTGCCACCCCTGTATCAAATTATAATATTTGATTTGTTCAAGACAGTATTTTTCAGATGCTGACCTGATTGGAATTCTATCCGACAACCTTTGATATTTATAAATGTAATATGATGCATTTTTCGTATTCTGTTCAAAAGCCTTGGCAATGCCAGTTTGCTCATAGCTTTGTATTATTTTATCTAATGTTGGTCCTTCGGTTCCATTAACGGATACCATCCTTTCAATCCAGTCATTTTTTGGTGTATACGGCACTACATTATCATCTTTTGTAAATGCTAGATAATGGCAGTTGTTTACCTTTAGAAACGTTGGGTGATCATTTATTGCAATCAGTCTCCAGGCATTAACTGGTTTACGACTAAGAAACAAATCTTCAATTGGATTACCTGATGTTCTCTCTCGATTGCGCAAAAGAAAGAGTTCTTCCGAGTTACTTAAAAAGCACGGGGAAATCGATTTGATATGACCAAATGAATTGGAACCTGTAGGATTAGCTACTAAAAAGCTTCCATTCCCGATGATGTCTGGTGCATGTTGTGAATTAGTTCCAGAATAAAGAGGTATTAAGTTATGTTGTAGCAATAGCTGATGTCGGAGCATTCCAAGCAATGTTGTTTGCTGCGGAAATAACGCGCTTTGCTGGTAATAGTTGCTTTTATTGCCTAGTTCAGCAATTAATTCCTGTGCAAAAAAGAAGTGACCAAGTGGAAGTAAGTCAATCCGATACGTAGTCATACCAATCAATCTTTATCTTCAGAATTTGTGAAATGAACGAATCTTAAAATGCCATACAATAATCCAAATATCTGGTTTTCATTTTTGCATTCGGCATCATGTTCAAAATTAAAATTCATCTTTAGTATCAGTTTTTGCAATTCCTCAAAAAATGCTGCATTTCCTCCGTAGACTTCATTCCAGTTGTTTCTAAAAAATTGTTCTAGTCTAATGGTTCGAAAGTGGGTATTCCGTTCGCCCATTATGTCTTTAAGAATGTTTCTTTGTGTTTCGAGTTTAAAGGTAATGCTGTTCAAAAAATCACCTTTGGCTATCCGTCCGGTAAATTTATTAATGAATTGTATTATTTCGTGCCAGAGTGTTTCATCTGCTTTGGAAATATACATTGGCAACTGCTGACCGCTGTGCTTTTGTACCATCAAGTTTATTGCATTTTTGCCTGGTAAAATCTGCTCATTTTTTACTTGTTCCATCAAATTGAAACTCAGATTTCTTGCCTGATACAATGGATACTTATAATAAGTAATAGAAACTCCAAACCGGAGAGTTGCCTTTGGACTAGTAATATATTTGTCGGAAACTATTGTTTTAAATAGACAATCTAATTCTGAGAGTAATTCTATGATTGTTTTTCCATCGAAAACTATGGGGGCAAAGAAGAGCAGATCATCACCTCCTGCGTACACGGGGGAGCCACCCGATGTGACAATTTCATCTGTTGCTTTTGATGCAAAATCAATTAGTGCTCTGGAAAATTGTTTGAGCATGCTGTCATTATGTCCAACGGAGCCAACAATTTTACCGACATTATCGCCATCACAGTGCACTATAGCAACGTATTTATGATAGGCTTTCCACTCATTTGGAAATGCTTTTTTTAGTTCTTTTATTATTGCATCTTCTGCATAGTCTTCTTCTTTAGAATCTACAAATGAATTATTTATAAACCTATCGATAATCTCATCATAACGCAACTCCTTTCCTGTTATTAAACCGAGCTCTCTCGTGGCGATTTGAATCAGGGAATCGAAGCCTTTTCTGGGCTTTTGACATACCAGTTTAACAATCTTACTATCTCCAAGAAGCATTCCACAGTTAGCTTTGGTTGGATGACCGTTGCTAATTGTATTAAATCCATCTTTGAAAAGGAATGTTTGGTTGGTTCGGTTTAACCATATTCGAAGCGGTGTTTGGTTAGCGTAGGGGTGGTCTCCTTCGAAATTTGCTACCGGTTCTTCTTGGGTTTGAGTTCTAGGAAATTCGTCTAATGTATAGATTCTATCGTATCCACTAAAGACCACGTTTCTATCTCTTTCCAATTCTGCGTTTGCGTTTACTTCGTAGCTTGTAAGGGATATTTTAAAGTAATTTGCGAAAAAGTGTAAAATCTCATTAATATTATTAAAGGGATTGTGAAAGGTAAATTTTCTTTCATCAGCGAGGTTTCTGTCTTCAAACTGAAATTCATTTCCCTTCCAACTTTCAAAATCAAGAAAGACCCGCTCTGAAAAGTGTTGGAGATTAGACAAAATAATGTTCTGTATAGTATTCGCTTTACCAGCCTCTGCTTTTACAATTATGAAATCTGGATATAAGCCCGCTCCAAAACAGTTTGTTTCCTCAGTTTGATGAGTAAATGGCAGCAACACTTCTATTCCGTTCTGTTCTTCGTTAAGATCTTTGACAAATTCCCGCATAATGTAACTGAACATATAGCTGCTTGCCCAAAGTTCACGAGTTTTACGGGCGGTCATTAGCGTTTCAATGATGGGTCCAATGGATATTGCAAAGTAGTTAGGCATGGTTATATTTATTTTTGAGTATACCCTAAATGTTCAGCCACGGTAAGATTTTTCGTTATTCCTGTTAGGTTATAGTCGCCCCAGTTACTTACTAGTTCAAAATTATCTCCGAGCCATGGAGAATTTAAAAAGTGGCAAATATTAAAATTGGCCGGGACGGCTAAGCATGACAATATACTTGGAGATAATTCAAAATTAAACATTCTTGTACCTCCTGAGCTTAACAATTGTGAAACAGGCTGAACTATCATGTAAATGTAATTATCTACTATTTTAAAAGTAATTGGGGCTTTGAAGCGGTGTATTTCGTCGTTTGATACCTTGATTTTTACTGGGTCGCCATGGTTTTGAGCAAATTCAAAATGTTCGGTTAATCCTAAAAGGCCTCTTATATAATAAGTATTTGCATTTAGTGTAACTGAAGATGGTGTATCAACGTCTCCGCAACAGCCAGCGATTCTATTAATAGTAGCACGTTTTTTTAAATTTAAATACAGATTTGGATATCTACTATGAATTTCCTTTTTAATATTTCTTTTCTCCCATCGAGTTCCATTAAGCATACAGTAGTATTTCATTAAATCCGATTTGTAGTAAATATGGCCGTGATTAAAACCCGCTTTAAGAAATTTCCAGTCCTTGGAAATTTCTTTTAATTGCTGTTTATAATCACCAGCACATTCCTTTTGATATAAGCAAGCACCAAAATTTAGATGAGTGCTTGCATTAAAATTTGGCGTGGTGAAACTACCAAAGCCTTTAGATTGACGTGTTCCGAAATTTGTATTTGCAAAAAAATACGGTAGAATTAATTTAATTCGTTCTCTAAGGGATTTACTAGTTGATCGAATTGAGCACTGAATGGAGTTGAACATTAATCCTGGTCGCAAATTATTCCAATATGTTCTATGAGGGTTGATATTGTTCGTGTGCTGTTGAAATTTTATGAACTCACTATCGGCGAAGTATTGACAGTCATCTACTAGCTCAAAATTATTTCCAAAATATTTTATTGCATCTGCATTATATTTTATGGAATCTTTTTTATTCAAATTTAGAGGCATCGCACTGAATAAAACATATTTATCTAGTGTAGATTGAATTTCAATTTTGTAATCTAGTGCAATATTTATACTTTTACCCTTGCCCATTAACCAATTTTTCCATGGTTTTTTGTCATTATCATTTCCTGGATGCAGAGCTGCTTGTTTGAATTTGTCTCTCGCATCTTGGTCGTGTTCCCATGTGATATTCTTTGAAGTAAGGCACTTTTTCATAATAAACAAATCCAGCTTCGGTTTCACCTCCGTAGCCCGTAGGGTGGCCCCTTCCTGATCATGCTGAAAGTGAATGATAGGAGTGTGTTGCTTGAGTGTAAATTTTAAAATGTAAGGATTTTCTGGCATAAATTATTGATTTTAACTGAATGAATTAATAGAAGTGTTTTGACAAAATAATTTTGAAATGAACGCATGGTTTAATGATGTAATAGGAATTTATTTAATGGTCTCTGTAAGGAAATTAACGATGAGTTTTCTTGAATAGTCATCCAGAAAGTTATTTTCTATTAATTTGCTGAGCAATTCCTGTTTTCGTTTTTCTGTCCAGGTATCGGTTTGAGGAGTGGAGTCTTTTAGTTTCTCTTTAATTTCATTGCAATATTGTGTCATGACCCGTTGTGATTTATCAATATGTTCTTTGATTTCATTAATTTGGTGTTGGGTAGAAATTGTCTGAATTTCGGCATTGAGACGTATGAGTTTTAATAGGATATTCATTGAAAGTACGAAGATCGACACCGACCAGATCAACCAGGCATACAGATGGAAGGTGGTTTGTTTGAATATGAGTAAGCCGATTGGAATTACAATTCCCACTGATCCACCGATTATTGCTAGGGTGATCGATTTTCTTAAACTTAAGAATGCGTCTAATTTCATGTTACTAGGTCTTTGTTTTAGTAAATTTGGAGATTGAGAATGGATGCAGATATGCGATTATTAAGCCTAATATAAGGCCGATTGCTATAAATGCAAGATTGAACATTAAAGAATTTATTTTATTGCCTTTCTCAAGGAAGGCTTCCTGTAAGTCATTCATACCAAGAATTCCCGAAAACAATGTTGCTGGCAGAAAAACTGCTGCGATGATGGTTAACCGCCCAATTACTTTGTTTTGCTTCCTTTGCTCTTCCATAAGCAGGTAATTGTGGAGCTCCTGTATTTCAGTGTCGAGGTCCTTTACGTGGTTTTCAATGCGCATATTGTTCTGCAGCAACTGGTATATCTCTATGCCTTGCTCCTGTGCAGTCACTTCCCTAAAGTAGATTCTGTTGACAAATCGAATGTATTGCTTATAAAGGCTGCTCACCTTTTCAGCGAGCTGATTACCTGGAGCTACATTGAGTGCTGAAATATTGGCTACCTCATCTGAGAAGCGTATGATGCAGGAACGCTGAACCAAACACAGCTCAGCAATTTTATAATACATCGTCTGAAGGTGATTTAAAACAAAAGCGGCATAGTTTGCACGCAGTGTGCTCAATTCATTCGTAAGACAAACAAATGAGTATCGACTGGCGGCAAAGAAGGTGCCGTAATTTCCCCATCTTGCGTTGACGTTCTCCTTAAGTGCTTCGGCCACCATTTGTTCATTTTGGCAACTGAGATTAACATCGCAGTATGCAAACTTGTATAACCATTCATCTTTCAGGTAGGCATATTCTTGCCCAGCTGACTTTAGCAACTTACCATCTTTTGACAAATTAGAAACAATCTCATTGTTGCCGTACCAACATACAACAAACATTCGGTCGTCGAGTACCGGATTCAGGAATATTTGATTGACATGCCGGCTTTCATCAGATTTGCGGGTTATGATGGGCACCTTCCCCATTAACCCGGAAATGAATGAGGGAAGCCTGAATACTCCTTTCTTGAAGTCTGTTTCCGTAGCATAATGGCTAAAATCCTCAGGTTCAAGAAAACTGAGTCCTATACTTTGTGGAAGTTCAACGTACTGGCATATTTTCAATCCTTCGTTAAAGAGGCCCGGAAGAGACTGCTGAAGTGTCCCAATCCTATCCATTTCAAGAGCTAAAAACGGAGGGTAAAGTCGCCTGCCAAACTGGTTGATCTTGAGAATGCTTTCCGGATCAGCCTGATTAGGTTCCCTGTTATTGAGGTGAAAACTCAATACTCCGATACCCGTATTGTATAAATGCAGAAAAATGTTTTCTATCAGCAATTCGTAGTGTTTCCCCCCGGTCTGAATGATGTACCTTTCAGAATCTTCCGGGATGTCGTATTCGAAGTGGGCAAGCACGTCGTCCTGCGATGGCAGATCCGATGATCCGTATTGGTTTTTCGGGTCCTGATCATAAAGAATATCCCGAACAAAATCATAAAAATAGTTGTACTCATTATAGATCAAGCGGCTTTCAATGGTGAGTGGCCTGCGCTGCCATTTTGGTGCGTATCTAGCAAGTTGTTCACAGAAGTATTTTAACTGGGTCTTCTCTTCAAAGTTTTTGTCGCGGTGATCCTTGCCGCAGTACTGCCACTGAAAGGGGAAGAGGAAAGCATGGTAGCTGTAGAGATCTTGCTTGTTAGCTGCCATGGGATGTTTCAATTTTATGGATACATAGCCACTCCACCCTTGCATCCATCAGTGCATTGTGTTGCCACTGGTCGGATACGCCGGCAAAGGCAAAGCGGTTCAGGTCTTTTTGGTATTTGCCGGTGGGGGTGATTTCGTTTTTTAGACGGAAAAGGGTAGCCAGGTCGAACGGCGCATAAAACACATTTGCAGGCAAATGCAAAGCCCCTCCAAACAGTTCGCAAAACAGCACCCAGTCGTAGGCCAGCACGTCGGCCCACACTTCGATCAGCTCAAAGGGCTTTAGCCAGGCTTCCAGGGCCTTGCGGATGGTGCTGCGGTCTCCCATAAGATATACGCCTCCAGGCCGACGGTCAAAATCCAATTTGTTTTGAAGCCACAACTTGGGCATCACGTGCTCTTGCAACCAGGGAAAGAGCTGTGAGGAGTCGTAATCCGTAAACTCCGCGTAAAATTCTTCGCCGCTTTCCGCCACCATCGCCAGCGAGATCAGCGTGGTGCGCTGGTGCAGTCCCGTAAACTCCGTGTCGAGAAAGATGCGAGTCACGGGCAGGGCTTTTTAAGTAAAGGATACCTGTTGCTTTCAAATGGAAATCCTGTCGGGGCTGCGAAAGCTGTTCCCAGGCATTTGGATAGGGGCCTGTAGCATGGCCAAGACATCGCGCGCAATCCTGGTTTGCGGTGTCGCGGGGGCTCTTTGGGACTTACTGCCGTTTGCATGGACGCTCCGGGTTGGTTGGTGTGGTTTTGCCGGGTAAAAGTAATGCAAAATGAAGATAATGTAATCTCAATTATTGTATATTTATATTTTAAATATTTAAATAATTGCCAAAAAATATATTGTGCATTTGAAATATTTTGATGTATGGTGAAACTGCCATTTTTCCCTACCTTCGCAGCCTAAACTGCAGCAGATGAGTTACCAGGTGAGCGGACGGCTGGTCCGCAAATTCGATACGGAAAGCAAAACCGCCAGCTTCCAGACCCGCGAATTCGTCATCGTCACCGCCGAACAGTACCCCCAGTACGTCAAGTTCCAGTTGGTGCAGGACCGCGTGGGCATCATAGACGGATTCGACGACAACGCCGAGATCACCGTGCATTTTGACCTGCGGGGTCGCGAATGGCAGGGCAAGTACTTCACCAACCTCCAGGCCTGGAAGGTGGAGGGCGCCACCGCAGGGGCACGCCCTGCGGCGGGCGAAGACCTCGTTGGGGATGCTCCGGCACCCGACAACATCGCCGATGTCGATCCCGACGACCTTCCTTTCTAATTTGTCAAATGCTGCGCCTGCTGCTTTGCTGCTTCCTGGGGATGGCCAGCCTGGCAGCACAACCCATCCACTTCTTTGAAACGGCCTACGAGGGCGACCCCCGCGACTGGATCCTCTACGATACCACCGAAAGCCATTTGGGCATGCTCCGCGCGCGCTGGGGCTTCGACGGCGACTGGTCGCAATGGGACCTGCGCATAGGTGAATCTTCGGGAGCCATCCAACAGCGCTGGCGCGAACAACCCCACCACTGGGAGTGCCGGCTCATGGACACCCTGGTGAGCTTCCAGCCGGTGTGGCAGGACCAAACCGATGCCTGGCGCCTCGAAGGCCCCGAAGGCACGCTCCACTACCGCCGCGAACAGGACTCCGACGGCATCCGCTGGACCCTCGTGCAAGGCCAGGATCCCTGGCTCGTGGTATTCAATACTTACTACGACGACTACAGCGCCTGGACGGTGGCGTTCCTGCAACCGGCACCTTCCCCGACAACGCAATGCGCCGCGCTGTTCCTCACCGCGCATTATTCGGTAAGCTGGCGCTGAGCAGGGCGGCCCCGCAGGATTTATTCAATAGGCCTTGGCGAAGAGTACCCGGCGCGACGAGGGCTTACCGGTCAGGATGCATTGGCCTTCCTCCTGTTCGGCGTCGAGGGGGATGCAGCGAATGGTCGCTTTGGTGAGTTCCTTGATCTTCTCTTCGGTTTCGGTGGTGCCGTCCCAGTGGGCGTAGAGGAAGCCCGGGCGTTCGCCAAGGATGCGCTCGAAGTCCTCCCAACGGTCGACGCGGTGGCTGTTGGCCTCGCGAAAAGTCAGCGCACGCGCATAGAGATTGCCTTGGATCTCCTCCAGCAAGCCGGCAATGCGGTCTGCAGCTGCATCGACGGGCACCTGAAATTTCTCCCTGGTGTCGCGGCGGGCGAGTTCGACAACGCCCTGCTCCAGGTCGCGCTGTCCAATGCCCACGCGCACGGGAACGCCACGCAGCTCGTGCTCGGCAAATTTGAAGCCCGGGCGGTTTTTTTCGTCGCGGTCGTAGCTGCAGCGTATGTTGCGCACCCGCAAGGCCTCCATGAGCTTGTTTGCGGCGGCTTCAAGTTCGGCAGAGGGCTTGGGTATGGGCACGATCACCACCTGCAGCGGCGCCAGCCGAGGGGGGAGTATGAGCCCGTCGTCGTCGGAGTGGGCCATGACCAGGGCGCCGATCAGCCGGGTGCTCACGCCCCAGGAGGTGGCCCATACGTACTCCTCCCGGTTTTCCTCGCTGAGGTACTTTACTTCAAACGCACGCGCGAAATTCTGACCCAGAAAATGCGAGGTCCCCGCCTGAAGGGCCTTGCCATCCTGCATGATGGCCTCGATGGTGTAGGTGTCCTCCGCGCCGGCAAAGCGCTCGTTCTCCGTTTTACACCCCTTGATGACCGGCATGGCCATGTACTCTTCTGCAAAGCGGGCGTAGACGGCGTGCATCTGCTCAGCTTCCGCAATGGCTTCTGCCGCGGTGGCATGCGCTGTATGCCCCTCTTGCCACAAAAACTCCGTCGTGCGCAGAAAGGGGCGAGTGCGCATCTCCCAGCGCACGACGTTGGCCCACTGGTTGATCAACAGGGGAAGGTCGCGGTATGAATGGATCCAGTCGCGGTAGGTGTTCCAAATCAATGCTTCCGAAGTCGGCCGCACGACGAGCTCCTCCTCGAGCCGGGCCTCCGGATCGACCATGAGCTTGCCCTTGTTGACGGGATCGTTTTTTAAGCGGTAATGGGTTACCACCGCACACTCTTTGGCAAAGCCCTCGGCGTTTTTCTCCTCCGCCTCAAACAGGCTGCGCGGCACAAACAACGGGAAATACGCGTTGACGTGTCCGGTCTCGCGAAACATCCGGTCGAGTTCGTTGCGCATGTTCTCCCAAAGGGCATAGCCCAGGGGCTTGATGACCATGCAGCCGCGGACGGCGCTCTGGTCTGCCAGGCCGGCCCGGTAAACGATGTCGTTGTACCACTGCGAGTAGTCTTCCGAACGGGGTGTGATCTCCTTCGCCATCTGCTGTATTTAAACTATGGACGCCTTTGCGGGTCTCATAAAATGGGACCGCGTCCCTCTTAAGAAATGATTAACGCGACTCCCGCCAAACATTAAATGGAATTTAACCAAAACGGAGGGCAAAAGTAGTAATTTGCAAACGCTGTTTGGCATTGTACTATTAAATAGGAACCGATGAAAATGCATTTCAACCAATTGCTCGTAGCCTTTTTCCTGGCCATGGTGTCCCATGGCATCCAGGCCCAGTTCGACGACGTGTATTACGATCCCGACCGCGACGGAGTTTCGACGGAATACGATGCGCGTCCGCAGGATGGAGCGGTTTCTGATCAGGACGAATCGCTATACGAATACTTCGATGAATCGGATTACGACGACGCTTCCGGCGAATGGGAGTCGCAGGACTATTTTTATACTTCAAGGATCCGGCGCTTCCACCGGCCGGTTTACGGCATAGACTATTACGATCCGTATTATACCCATTACAGCTACTACGACCCCTGGGATTACGACCCGTGGCTTAATTACGGAGACATCTACTCAGGCGGATGGAGCGTGCGCTTTTATACAGGGCCTGTGCGGTGGACCTACGGGAGCTATTACGGCAGACCCTACTGGTCCTACCACGACTGGTACTATGGTTGGAACCCCTTTCCCTTTGCCTACGCCTGGGGTTACAGGCCCTATTCGTTTTATTCCTGCAATTTCTTCCACTGGAATGACCACCGATATGGGCATTACCGGGACGGGCATTACCACCACGGCTACGACGGAAATGACCATGATCGCCGCTACCATTACGGAAGCCGCAATTTCGGGCTGACCAACACCTCGAGGCAGGGTCCTGTCCGACTGAAGGATCAGTCTCCCGTCAGGCTGGTTGAGGCGGAGGGCACTCCGTTGATCACCGACCGGTCTGCCAATCCGCCACGTCGCGTGGTAAGGCAGGCCGATGGCGATGCCTACGTTCCCAAATCGACGCCCACACCCAAATCAAAGGTGGACCGCAGCTCACAGGAAAGGCCGGAACGCGCGGATGGCTATGTTCCTCAGCGATCGTGGACGCGCCCTGCACCCGAGCGCAGCAGCCGGAGCAGCGACATCCCCTCCGACCGGGAAGAGCGCGTGCGTTCCGATAGACCGGAGCCCGAGCGTTCCTATCGACCCCACCGCTCGTACAGACCCCAGGACGCAGCACCCGAGCGCAGCCGCCGCGGCAGTGCGCCGGATCGCAGCCAAAAGCCACAACGTGAAGAACGCAAATTTTCTCCTGGCCAGATCTTCAAAGACATGAATTCGGGCGATTCCCCGAATTCCGGTGGCAAGGAGAGCAGCAGGGAAGGCAAAAAGGCAAGTTCGCGCAAGTCGCCGCGTTGAGCAAAAGGCCAATTTTAGCAACAAGCTTTTCACTGAGATGAAGAGGAAGATGCTGCCCTGGTTTGCCCTGTTGTGGGCAGGCATTCAGACCGCCGGAAGTCAGACTGCTTCGGAAGCTTTGCGGCTGAGCACCAGTCGGCCGGAGGCCACGGCACGGGCGATGGCGATGGGTTCAGCGTTCTCAGCCGTCGGGGCTGATTATACCGCTGTGGCGGTCAACCCGGCGGGCGTGGCCTTTTATCGCAAGGGTGACGCCACCATCGGCCTGAAGCTGCAGCATACGGCCACGGAAGCCACGTTGCAGTCGCCCACGGGCATCAACGCGCCTTACGGCAAAGACCGCAATAAGCTGGCCATTGAAGCCCTGGGCCTGGTTGGCGTGATCGAGCCCCGCAACTTCAACTGGTCCACTCTGAACGTGTCGATTCAAATGCACCGGATCGCTGATTTCTCGCAGGGCGTGCACTACGTGGGCACGGGCACAGGATCGATCACAGACCGCTTTTTAGAACGTTCCCTGGACCCTGAGGGGCAGGGCCTGGAGGGGATCCATCCCGACGACCTCGATCCGTTTGAAGCGGGCCTGGCGTTCGAGGCCGGTGCACTTTACGACCTGGGATCCGACCCCGACAAATACATCTACCACACCGACCTGCTGGACCATCCGGGCTTCCAGCTTGAACGCGAACAGCGGCTGAAACTGAACCACGGGCTACACGAAATCAGCTTCAACGTAGGTGGCCTTTACCGCGAATGGCTGGCTTTGGGTGCCGGAATCCAGGTTCCCGTGGGCAGTTTCTCCAGCCGCTCGGAGTATTTCGAGCGGGAGGATGTTGCCGGTGCGTTGGCGCCTTTCCGCAGCCTGCGTTTCGATTCGGAGCTGACGACCCACGTAGCCGGCGTCGGAATAAAGGCCGGGCTCATCGTCCGCCCGCTGCCATTTCTCCGGCTGGGAGCCAGCCTGCAGTCGCCTTATGCCCTGGTGCTGCGAGACAAATACAGCACCGCACTCGAGTACACCTTTGTCCTCCGGGGCGCCGATACCACCATCTCGGTGCAGTCGCCCGACGGCGAATTCAAATACAACCTCTACACCCCCTGGAAGGCGGTCATGTCAGGTGCTCTGGTGCTTCCTTACGGATTGATCACCTTCGATGCCGACTGGTACGATCCGCGGAACGCGACGTACCGGCTGACAACGCACAGCGACGTCCCGGGCGACAGCAACCTGCAAGGCCAGGTCAACGCGGACATCGGCAAACAGTACAAGCCCGTATGGCAGTACCGAATGGGCGCAGAGCTGGCCCTGGGCCACCTGCGACTGCGCGGTGGCCACCAGTGGCTGGAGCAGCCTTACCGCAACGCCACCGGCTGGGATAAGGTCCTGAGTTTTGGGCTGGGTTATCGCGCCAACCGGTTTTACCTTGACCTCGCTTACGCACTCTCCCAATACGAACAGTCGTTAGCTCCCTACCTCACCGGAGAATCCGATTTCAATGGCGACGGACAGGTGGATGCCGTCATTCCACTCGTGGACCAGGAGATTGAGCGCACACAATTTATGATCACCCTGGGGTGGAAGTTGTAAGGCCGCTGAGTGCATGCTGCAGGAGAGTTGCGATGCCTGCATTTTGATTTCCTGGGAATTTGACCTATCTATGTCGGCGAAACGCTTGCAGAAATGATCGCTGTACTTTCGCCTTCGAAGACGATGGATTTCCGGCATCCGCCCGGGATGCCCGGCAGGTCGCTTCCCCGCATGCTGGATCAGACCAACGGCCTTGCACATCTTTTGCGCACTAAATCGGCCGCCCAGCTTCGCAAACTGATGGACGTAAGCGATGCACTGGCGCGCGAAGCGCAGCAGCATTTTCTCAATTATTCGGAGGAGCACAGCGATGCAAACACCAAACCGGCGATCTATGCTTTTTCCGGGGACGTGTACCGCGGGCTTGACGCCGCAAGTCTAAGCGACAGAGAGGTCGAATACTGCGAGCGGCATGTGCGCATCCTGAGTGGTTTTTACGGGCTGCTGCGACCGCTGGACCGCATTCAGCCCTACCGGCTCGAAATGGGCCTGGCGCTAAAGGTGGGAAAATGTCCGGATCTGTACGCCTACTGGAAGCCCCACATTGGAAAATGGCTGTCTGCTGACCTGGCCGGGACCAAGCCTCCGGCAATCATCAACCTGGCATCGCAGGAGTATTACCTTGCGATCCCGCTGGAAGACATTCCGGTATCCGTCATCCACATCCATTTTCGCGAAATGGCCGGAGGCAAAATGGTCTTCCGGAGTTTTAATGCAAAGCGGGCACGGGGCGCCATGGCGCGTTACATGGCCGATGCCCGGTGCAGCGAGGTCAGCGAACTCAAACAATTCGACCTGGGAGGTTATGCTTTTGAACCGGACGCTTCAGACGCCCACAACTGGTATTTCCTGAAATGAAAAAACTGAAATCGATTGGCGGGCTGTTGTCGCCCTGGATCTTGTCGTGCTTCTGGCTCTGGAAACTCGGGGGACCGATCGAAGCGGGTGAACAGCGCCTGCCCCCACCGGGAAAGTTTTTCAGCCCCGCCGTGGGAATGTGGTGGAATGCCATGTGGTTAGACCGCTCAACACCGGTGGCCTTGTCGCTGGAAGGCGTGCAGGGCGAAGTGTATTTCGACGAGCGGATGGTGCCGCACATCTTTGCTGAAGATGACCACCAGGCATTTTTTATTCAAGGGTACGTACACGCCATGCACCGGCTCTGGCAAATGGATTTTTCGGCGCGGGCAGGGGAGGGGAGACTCAGCGAGTTGGTCGGACCCGCAGCGGTAGAATTTGACCGGCTGAAACGGCGCAAGGGACTTGCCGAAGCGGCACGCCAAAGTGTGGAACACTGGAAGCAGGATAGCTTCCTGCTTTCGCGGCTGGAGGCCTACGTGCGCGGCGTCAACGCCCGGATTGGCCAGATGACGGCTCGCGACCTGCCCATTGAATACAAACTGCTCGATTACGCTCCGGAGCCCTGGGACCTGTTCCGCAGCGCCCTCTACCACAAAAGCATGGCCGAGATCCTTTGCGGGCGCGACAAGGACATCGAGATGAACAACGCGCGGGCATTTTTTGGAGAAGATTTCGCCCGGCTGTTTCCGGAACTGGACAGCCTGACCGATCCCGTCATTCCCCGTGGAACGGATTGGGCAGGGATCCCACCGATGCCGCAGCTGGAAGCGGGGGAGGCCTCGGACGTGGGCTTTTTGCCTTTCTCCCGAGACCAGGGGCCATCGGGACTGGGAAGCAACAACTGGGCAGTGGGTTCCGGCAGATCCCGTTCTGGAAATCCCATCCTCTGCAACGACCCCCACCTCACCCTCACCCTTCCGTCGATTTGGTACGAGCAACAGATCGCAACCCCGGAGTACCGGGTTTATGGCGTGAGCTTTCCCGGCATCCCCGGTGTGATCGTCGGCTTCAACGATTCCATCGCCTGGGGTGTCACCAACGCCGGATGGGATGTACTCGACTGGTACCGCGTCGAGTGGAAGGATGCCAGCATGTCGCATTACAGGCTCGACGGCGAATGGAAACTAACGAACGTTCGTTTGGATACCATCCGCATCCGCGGTGGGGGTTACCTGGTCGATTCGGTGCGGCTGACGCACTGGGGCCCCGTGCTGTTTACGGATCCGGCACACCGACGCTACGGACTGGCCATGCACTGGATCATCCAGCATCCGCCGGCGCAACAGGAGTACCGCACGTTTATGACGATGAACCGCGCGCGCAACTACGACAATTATCGCGAGGCCTGCACGCATTTTCCCTATCCCGCACAAAATTTTGCCTTCGCTTCCGCCACGGGAGATATAGCTCTGACCCTGGGTGGCAACATGCCGCTCAAGCGCGATCAGCAGGGGCGTTTTGTAGCCGACGGCAGCAACAGTGGCAACGGCTGGCAGGGCTTCCTCGAACCGCGCTACAACCCGCAGGTTCACAATCCCGAAAGGGGCTTCATCTCATCCGCCAACCAGCGCACGACGGACGAAGCCTTTCCGGTTTATTACAACGACGGCGATTTTCGTGCGTTCCGCGGCACGCTGATCAACCGCTACCTCGGGCAGCGCAGCGACTGGAGTGTGGAAGACATGATGCGGCTCCAATACAATGCCTACAGCCTCAAGGCGGAAATTTCCCTGCCTTCCCTGCTCGCTTCGTTGGATACCTCGGCGCTCGACGACCGTGGTCGCCTGGTCGCCCGGCGCCTGCAGGCCTGGGACCTCGTTTACGATTCCTCCAGCGTAGAAGCCGTGTGGTACGATCGCTGGTTCGAGACGTTTCAGCGCCTGGTGTGGGATGAAGTCCTCGACACCCCGGCCGTGGCGCGTCCCGGGGAAGTGGCGACCATGGAATTGCTGCACAGGCAGCCGGAGAGCCCCTGGTTTGATTTGCGCGGCACGGCCTTGCGCGAAGGGGCACTGGAGATCGCGCGGATGGCCTTTGACAGCCTGCTGAGTTTCGACCGGCAGCAGGAGGAAATGCAGGACTGGGCTCGCTACCGCAACGCCGCCATCCAGCACCTTGCCCGCATACCTGCGTTCAGCGAAACGGGCATCCGGTCTCCCGGCAACGAAGACCTCATCAACGCCCATGCCCGGGTGTTTGGTCCATCCTGGCGCATGATCGTCGAATTGACTCCCAAGGGCCCGAAGGCTTACGGCGTTTACCCGGGTGGCCAGGAAGGTCAACCCGGAAGCCGCCATTACACAGACATGATTGACCACTGGTCAAAGGGGAAATATTACGATCTGCACTTCTGGCACGAGCCGCCGGCTGCGGGATCTTTCACTCACAGGCTGAAATTCCAATCCAAATGACGATGACTTCTTCCCGCTTGTACGCGCTCGGCAGCGCTGCCATATCCATCGCAGCGCTCTTCATCCCTTTCTGGCAGGCCCCGTTCGCCCTTTCGTTGCTTCTGGCCCTGATGTTGCCCGTACCATTGGCATACGGGCTGTTGACGAGCTTTGCCAGCCATGCGATCGCCTGCATGGTTTTTTGTTCGATGGCCAATGGATCGGGAAGCGGCGACCTCGTCGAACGCATCGGTCGTTTATTTCTTGGAATTTCCCCGGTTTTATTGGTAGTGATCAGCGCCATGGTGTATGGGTTCACGGCCACCCTTGGCGCCTGGAGCGGCCTGGCTATTCGCAAGTTTCAGACGGGAACCGTTTGACCATTAGGCATATTCGCACCAAATCTCGATGGGAACAGAATGCTGAATCGGACAACAGCCGGTCAGTTGCCGTTCACCATTTTTCTTTGGGCAGCCGGGTGACGCCAAAGAAGCGCCGGATGGAGTAGCGCCCGGTGCCGTAAACCAGCACGTGGATCATGCCTCCGATGAAGGCGATGTTTTTCATGAAGTGGATGGCCTGGATGTTGCGGACTTCCGGCGGATCGTTCCAGAATGGGTAAACGATGAAGGTTACCGGCACCCAG
Organism: Saprospiraceae bacterium; assembly: GCA_019187365.1. Taxonomy (GTDB): domain Bacteria; phylum Bacteroidota; class Bacteroidia; order Chitinophagales; family Saprospiraceae; genus Vicinibacter. The sequence goes on from JABARE010000025.1 coordinate 38,555, forward strand.
TAAAGCAGCAGGAGCGTCACGGCAAAGGCAGGGCGATAACCGATGAGCAGGAAGATGCCTCCGACGAAAAGGGCAAAAGCGGTGAAGTAGATCAAAAATTCGGGATACCAGCTCAGCCCATACTCGATGAGGGTGCTGCGGGTGCGGTCGAGGAACTGCAAGGTGGTAAAAGCCTCAAACAGGGAAATGGCCGCGATCATGGCCCTGGCCACCAGGTCAAAACTGTCTTTCATGGCGGTGAGGTCTGCGCTGTTGGGCGCTTAGGCGGAAAAGGACTGGCCGCAACCGCAGGTCTCCCGGGCATTGGGGTTGATAAAACTAAAGCCCCGGTTGTTGAGTCCATCGATCCAATCGATCTCCATGCCGATGAGGTAGAGGGCATGCGCCGGTTCCATGAAGACCCGCATTCCCTGGATGTCGTAGACCTGGTCTTTATCCTGTTGGAGGTCAAATCCGAGCATGTAGCTGAAGCCCGAACATCCGCCGCCTTTGACGCCGATGCGCAAACCGTGGCTTTCGGGAATGTGCTGTTCCTCCCGGATGCGATGCAGGGCTTTGATTGCCGTTTCGGTGAGCCGGATGGGTGCTGCCTGGGTGGTTTCTGTAGCCATGTTGCACGTTTGTGTTTGAAACGCAAAGTTAGGGCTTTTTGTTCGGATGCCTGGAGCGGCAGCTCTGCCCGGAGCTCGGCGAACATTGCGTACTTTTGCGCCTCAACCCAAACGGCATGGAATTTTTCTTCGAATTGCTCAAGTACACCCTGCCATCTGTGGTCGTCATGCTCACGGCCTATTTGCTGATCCGCCAATACCTCGAACGCGAACAGCGCCGCGACCTGGCAAAGCAGCAACGCGAGCTGGTACAGCACAGCCTGCCCCTCAAACTGCAGGCCTATGAGCGTCTGGCCTTGTTTCTCGAGCGCATCCGCATGAGCAACCTCCTGTTGCGTTTTGCCGGGGGAGGAAGCGACGTGTCGGGTCTGTGCAAAATGCTCATGATCGGCATCCACCAGGAATACGAACACAACCTCGTACAGCAGATCTACGTCAGCGACAAGCTCTGGGAGATCGTCGAACTGGCGAAAAACGAAAGCCTTCATGCCCTCGACGAGGCAATGGGCACTTTTGCAGACAGCGATGTGGAAGCTCTGCGCCGGCATCTCAGCGGCAAAGTCAACGCCGAAACTTCCAGGATCATCGATGCGGCGATCGATGGCATACGCAAAGAGCTCCGCCTGGTCCTTTAATTTCTGCTCTTCCCGAATTAAAGCTGTCAACGACCTGCAAACGCCGTGCGGGGTCGGCGGTGAGGGTGTAATTTTGCGGCCGCAACTGCAACAACCATTATGATTCAAGCCATCCATGTCAGCCTCGCTTACGGAAAACGATTGTTGTTCGACGAGGTCAACCTTCAGTTCAACAAGGGAAACTGCTACGGCATCATAGGCGCCAACGGCGCTGGAAAGAGCACCTTCTTGAAGATCCTCAGCGGAGAGATTGTTCCCACCAAAGGCCATGTCGAGATCACACCGGGGGAGCGCATGGCCGTGCTGCGCCAAAACCAGAGTGAATTTGACAACCACAGCGTCTTGAATGCGGTACTGATGGGTCATCACAAACTATGGAAGCTGATCCGTGACCGCGAAGAGGTCTATGCAAAAGCCGATTTCAGCGAAAGCGACGGCATTTTGGCCGCACAGCTCGAGGAGGAATTTGGAGAGCTTGGCGGCTACATGGCAGAAAGCGATGCAGGTTCGCTGCTCAGCGCCTTGGGAGTCGATGAATCCCTCCACCACTCATTCATGAGCGACCTCGCTTCCAATCTCAAAGTCCGCGTTTTGCTGGCGCAGGCGCTTTTTGGCAATCCGGACATCCTCCTGCTCGACGAGCCAACCAACGGACTCGACCTGGAAAGCGTGGCGTGGCTGGAGAATTTTTTGGCGGATTATGAGAACATCGTGGTCGTAGTCAGCCACGATCGGCACTTTCTCGATGCGGTATGCACCCACGTCGTCGACGTCGATCGCCAGCGCATGAACATCTATACGGGGAACTACAGTTTCTGGTACGAGTCGAGCCAGCTGTTGTCGCGGCAACTCAGCGATAAGAACAAAAAAATCGAAGACCGGCGCCGCGAACTCATGGAGTTCATCGCGCGTTTCTCGGCAAACGCCTCGAAAAGCCGCCAGGCCACTTCACGGAAGAAGGCACTCGAAAAACTCAACATCGAACAGATCCAGCCCTCGTCTCGCAAATATCCCGGCATCGTTTTTAAACCCGAGCGCGAACCGGGAGACCAGATCCTGTCGGTCGACGGACTGGGGGTCATAGTGGAAGGACAATCCTTGTTTTCCCGCGTGAGTTTTATGCTGAACAAAGGCGACAAGGTGGCGGTCTTGTCGCGCAACCAGATGGCCGTGCACGCCCTGTTCGACGTGCTCGCCGGTGTGCGCGATGCCGATGCCGGGCGTTACACCTGGGGCACAACGATCACGCGCGCTTACCTTCCTGCCGACCTTTCCATGCATTTTGCCAACGACCTGACGCTGATTGACTGGCTTCGCGAAGGCGTTCCGCCGGGAACGCAGGATGTCGATGAGATCTTTTTGCGCGGCTACCTGGGCCGCATGCTGTTTAGCGGCGACGACGTGCTCAAACGTTGCAAGGTGCTCAGCGGTGGCGAAAAGGTAAGGGCTATGCTCAGCAGGATGATGCTGCAAAATCCCAATGCACTGCTGCTCGACGAACCCACCAACCACCTCGACCTGGAAAGCATACAGGCGTTCAACGAGAACATGATCGAATTTCCCGGTGTGGTGTTGATCAGCTCCCACGACCACACCTTTCTTCAATCGGTATGCAACCGCATCATTGAAATCGGTCCTAACGGTTGTTTGGATAAATTGATGGATTTCGACGATTACCTCGAAAGCGAATCCATTCGCGAAGCCCGCAACCAACTCAGCGTCTGATCACCGCAGCGACACAGACCCTGTTTTGAAGGGGAGTTCGATTCGCAGGTTGAAGACCGGCAGGGGGCTATTTCCCGGTGAAAATTCCAAGGCTGCCAGGGCGTCGAGCCGCAACCACCGGCTACATTGCACGGAAGCGCGCCCCGAACATTCCAGGAAGAAATCCGCAGGCCACCCGGGCCCGCTCCGAAGTCCGGGTCCGGCAAGCAGTGCCGAGGAGAATATTCCCGTCGATGCCTCCCACAGGCGAAGATCCTGGGCGAGTTTCCAGCCTTTGGGCCCTATCGAAAGACGGCTCTCCATGGGGAATCCTCCCGCTGCATAAGCCAACGACAAATGCGCTTCGGCTTGCCAGGCGGCAACGCGTTGGGTACGCAGACCGGGCATTTCGGCATCCGAAGGCTGTTGCCGTTGCAAATTCAGGCCCACACCCCAACCGGCCGAAAAAGTTCTTGGGGGCACGGTGACCGTAAGCCGGTTTGACAAACACCCGTTAGCATCGCGCAACTGGATTCCATACGTGGCGGAACCCAATCCGCCCACTTCAATAAAGTTGTCGACGGCAGTCTGGTAGGGCAAATTGTTGAGCAGGACTGTGTAGGGGATGGCCCCGGGTATGGTGACGATCAGCAGTACGACCCCGTCACTTGCACTCGGACTTGAAGGGGGGAAAACCGCCTCGACCATGATTTCCAGTTCTGTGGTGCCTTCGATGTTGGCCGTAAAGCTGTGCATGCAATCCAGTCCCGCCGATTGATCGAATACCGATATGGTGTATTCTCCCTGCTGTATGGCAAAATAGGTGGACAGGGATATGTTGCCTTTGGGAATCGGATACTGCGTCGAGCCACCCGGGTGATCCACCAGCATTTGCATCGGGCCCGGTCCTGCGGAGAATGCTTCGAACCGGATGTCACCTTTGGCCGGACATTTGGGCTGGATGATGCGAATGTTGCGGATGTATTCGGCCGGAAGCTCTTCCACTTTGGCATCGAACGACAGGCTGCATTTTTTGACGGTGTCGGTGATGGCTACGGAGTATGTTCCCTTACGAACGTTTGTTAGGTTTTGTCCCTGGGCACCGGTACTCCACAGGTAGCTGTACACACCCGGGGAATCGATCGTGACAAGAAGGCTGCCGTCGGAAAGTCCGCAGTGTGCAGGATTGCTCGAGAATCTGACCGTGAAATTGCAACGCACCGAATCGACCATGATCAGCACGTTTTGCGTCTTGCTGACCTTGCAGGTATCTTCAACGGTATAGCTGAAGTAAAAGCGTCCGGTGGTGTCTTTTGCGGGAACATAGCTGAATGCGCCATCCGGCTGTAGCTCCAACTGGCCCGCTGCAGCCTGGGTGTGCGAAACGACGTGAAGTCCTTTGCCCTGGTCGTTTGCCAGCACGTTGCCCGTTGCAGTTTTGTTGGGGGTCGTCCGCACCGTGTCGTCTGTAGCCACAAAGTCGGAACGTTCGTCAACGGTAATGGCGATGGATTCCGAGCAGCGGACCGGCAGACCGCTGTCGCGGATCCGGAGTTCCCAGGTGCCGGGCAGAATGGCAAAGTGGTCTTCGAGTTGAACGGTTCCCGGCGAAACGCTTGCGGAATGCAGGCCGTTGGGTCCGGACGCATCAATCAACATAGGTCCTGATGCGGGCGTCGACAGGTCGAGCCGGATGCCGGCACCTTCACCGAGGCAATCGCCAAAAAAGGCGACCCACCCGGTGACGTAAAAGGCATCTTTTTCAGCAACCACTGCGTCAATGGCGAACGAACATTCGTTCACATCGCTCACGGTAGCTTTGTAGGTACCAGAAGCGAGATTGGGCTGGATCAGGCCGCTGCCACCGTTTGACCATTGGACTGTATAGCTTCCCGCTGGCTGGACACTAAGGCGTGCCTCACCGTCGCCAATGCCGCAGGTGGCGGGGTCCGTCTGAGCGGTGACTGTGAAATCTGCAGGAAGGTTGCTCAGTTCCGTCTCTGCAGTGACATCGCAGGAAGTGCCGATTTCATTTACGGTAACGGCATAATTTCCGGCGCGAAGCCCTGTGATCTGTTGCGTGCCGGCACCGTTCGACCAGCGGTAAGAGTAACTGCCCACTGGCGATACCACCGCAGTTGCACTTCCGTCACTGCGATCGCAATGCTCATCGGTTGTGCTGATTTCAACGGTAAAGGACGGTGGGAGCGTTTCGACCACAACCGTGTGGGTGGCCTGGCATGTGGAACCGGCAATGGTAACGGTCAGGGTGTAAGATCCACCCGGTACGCCGCTGAGGGATGGGCTGGTTGCGCCGTTAGACCATTGGTAGGTGTAATTGCCAGGGGGTTCGACTGTGACCGTAGCTGTACCGTCGGCATCTTTGCAGTGTGCAGGCGTACTCGACGAACGGATGTTCAGGTTGCGGGTCACTTCGTCGATGGTGATCGTGCGGCTTATCGAACAGGTGGTCCCCTGACGGGTGACGGTCAGCCCGTACTGACCGCGCGCAACCTCATCGAGCACCGGCCCGGAGCTTCCATTCGACCATTGATAAGTGTAATTGCCTGCAGGCGTGACCGTTGCCGTGGCCCGGCCGTCGGAGAGTCCGCAGCTTGCTGGCTGGGTTTCAATTTGAACGTCGAAATCCGGCGACAACTGCTCGATGACAAAGGCCTCGTATTGGGTGCAGCTCTTTCCCAGGGTGACCGTGAGCTGGTAGCTTCCGGGAGCCAGTCCACTGACCGATGGACCGGTGCCACCTCCCGGCCACTGAAAGGTGTAGCTGCCCGCAGGTGTGATTACTGCACTTGCAACCCCGTCGGATGATCCGCAGCTTGCCGGCTGGGTGGTGATCTGTATGGTATAACCCACCGGCTCATTGGGAATAACGACTGTTAGTTGTCGGCTGCACCCAGCATCGCGCACGATCGTTGCGGTATAGCTTCCCGCCGGTACGCCGGAGAGTTGTGCTCCCTGAGTTCCATTCGACCACTGAATGGAATAATTTCCGGCGGGTTCAACGCCGATGGACGCCGACCCATTCGCCAGTCCACAGGTGGATGCGGTCGTCTGCGCGGTCGCGGTAATTGAACAGTCGTTAGGCTTTTCGTCCTCCCTGAACAGGAAGTAGGAGAGGATACCCCCTCCAATGACCCCGCCCCCGACGGGAAGCCATGGGAATCCCTTGCGTTCGATGACCGGTATAAAAGGAAAACCGGGCTTCATGCGCTCACCGGTTATATCCAATCGTGACCAGGGAGCGCGGATCGTATCCTGTGCCAGGCAGTTGGTTACTGCTCCGGTTGCAAGCATTGCAGCAAAGATGAAGGCTAGCTTATTCATATCCCGTTATTTAAAGGTCAGACGCCAACTCATTTTTTCTTTTTATCGCACGGAAGGATGATGGAAGATGCCTTTTGAGCAGCGTCGACCATCTTCTTTTCAAGTGATTTTGGATAATCGGCGGGCATGGCTTTTTTAACCATTCCGGGCCACTGTTTGCTGTCCTCTCCAACCTGGTCGCGCACATCGTTGAGCAGATTTTCAAAAACGCGCGTCCAGATGTCCGTCATGTCAGGCTCATTACTAAATCCGGTCACACTGAGAAAATTTTCATAGAAGACACCCGCGGGACAGATGCATATGGCAATGACGTAAATGCCATTGAAACTTTCGAGGGTGGCGGTTGCGATTCCATGGCCTGTGCTGAAGATCCCCTCGCCGGTGGCTCCAGCCCTGGTTTCCACCTTGCCGGTAGTTTTTGCCGTGATGGTACCGGAAGTCGTTTTGCTCACGACGGCCTCTTTACAAAATACGCCTCCGCCTTTTTCCGCTTCTTCTTTGTCTTCGAGACCTTTGCGCTTATAGCGGACGCCACTTCCCGTTTTGGCAAGCGCTTTTACGTCGTCGATGAAGACTTCGAGCGATCCCTCCGCAATGGCGTAGGTGTTGGTTTGGATGGGACTCCAGTCGATGGGACTGTCGACTTTGTCTTTGAGATCGTCGGTGATTTTTTCGGCCGGGTTGAATTCTTCGCCGTCAATGAGGACGTCTGCCAGAACGTCGAGCAACTCGTCTTCTGCTTCTTCTGCCTGTTCTTCCTTTTCCAGTTCGCCGGATTTCATCTTTTCGAGCAGCTCATCCATGGTCTTTTCGGCTTCCTCTTCGCTTTTGCCTTTGAGTTGGTCGGCAATGCGCTTCATCTCTTCCTTGACGAATTCCTTGGCCTGGTCCTTAGCCATGTCTTTGAGTTTATCCTTGAAGTACTTACCCAGTTTTTTGAGGGTCCCCTTACCCCTTTGGATGACGATGTCTATGGCCACTTCACCAATAAAATTGATGACGCGCAGCGCCTCGATGTTACCCAGCGAGGCATTGAGTCCTGATGCAGCGCGCAACTTGGCCATGTTAACTCCGACCAGAACGGAAGTGCATTCGGGGCCGGTGTGGTGTGTGAGCACCGCGCTGAATGCACCGTTGGCCTTGGTGGTGAGGGGCTCGGTAGTAAAAGCCGACTTGAGCGGATCCTTGATGTCGATCCCCAAGGCGGTTGCGTTGGCCCTGCCCGCAACGATGTGCGGGAAATAGAGGCTCCACGCGGAAGCAGGCATCTCGGGAGTGGTGAAGCCTACGTCTATGGTGTCAACGCGTTCCCCTGGAGCTACCAGACCGGCCGCCTCCGCAATGGCTTTGCGGAAGGCTTCCCGAACCTTTTCATTTTTTTCCTTTGTCCCCGTATTGGCAATGGCGTAGTCGAGCATTTCCTTTCCGGGATCAATTTCTTCACTCAAGATACACGTGTCTTTCAGCGTCTCAGTTGAGATGGGATACGTGGGAACCGGATCCCTTTCCGGTTTTTTGATCACCTTGGCTTCGACTCCGGTAGCGGAAAAGGAGATCCAAAGTTGAGCGATGCCCTGGTCCAGGTCTTTGCGTTGGTCATCAGGAAGCGAACGAACGTTCGTTTGGGTATTGGTCTGGAATTGGTCGTACACTTTTTCGCGAAAATCGTCCTCCTGGTATTCGTCGCCCGACAAGGCACCTGTGAAGATCCAAAAGGTTTGTTGGACAACAGAGGTGAACTCGCGCAAAGAGTCAGCTGAAAAGGGGGTGGGGTAGCGCTTATCTGCCAGGATGAGGGCTGCTGCGGTCTCAATGGCTTTCAGGGTTGGAACGAGCACAGATGCAATGACTTGGGGGCGGCTGCCGGGCCGGAGGGTTCCTCCAACGGGGATTGCTGTACCGGGCCAGGTGATTTTTCCGGTTTCGGGATAGCGGGAAGGTTGATATTCATCGCCGCTGGTGATGCCTGGTATATCGGCAGGCGTAAATGAAGGGACCGGTTGTATTTCATTGACCCTGACCGTGAGGGTCTCCCCGCCTCCGGTGGTCGTTGGCATGGTGCCAACCGGGATCCAGGAGGTCCTGGAGGGCATAGGCTCACCGTTTCTCACCGGTGGAGTGTGTACGTCGGCACAATAGCCATATACGGGTACGACGATGCGTTGCCCCGGCAGGATCACCACACTTCCTTCGGGCCAGCCAACATAAGACTGGTTCGAACCATCAGAAGCAATGTAAAAGATCTCTTGTGCCAACATTACAGGCCCGTCGGTGGTGTTGTGTATCGACATATTGGCGATGTGCCAAGTGGTCTGCCCCGTCCCTGTGGCCACCATATGGACGCCATTGTTGGCGACACCTCTGCGTGGGGGCATTTCCGCACAGAAAAGGGCTGTATTCATCGTTGCGGTGAACAGAAGCCAAATCAACGTACGCAAGCAGCTTGGGGTAAACATATATCGTTGTATATTTTTAAATGCACAATTGAGCGATGCCCTTTAGCGACGGAGCCATACTGAATGCCCGCCTGGAAATGGTTTCTCTGAATGAACTTGCGGGATGCCCTTCACTGTTGCGCCAATGGTTGACACGCATCCGCTGATCCACTCTTATTTTGCATTCACCCCCCCGTCCTCTGCTCCGGATCTTCACTCCACTTGATGGATGCATCCGTTACGAAGTTACTACAAATGATCGATATGCACCATCCATTTTTGAATCCCCCAGATTCGAAAGACTGGAAGCCCGGACCGGGCCGGCACGCTTGGAGCTATGCTTTGCCTGGAGCACACACCTGCGCCTGGGCAAAAGGCGATTGCCTCGGTTCTGCACCAGTATTTTTCCGTCCACTTAAAAAGAACTTCCGAATGTGATGGAAATATCTTAACTTTGAATGTCTGCCGGGTCTGTGGGAGGGTGTTGACGAAAGTCGTCGCGCCGGCTTTTAATGCAAAAATCACGGATATGAATAAGCTTCATGTTTTCATGCTATACCTTATGGTGGTTTTTTTCGCCTGCGAGGAGGACTGCAATGTTGGAAGAAGCGCGTATACGTTTGAAACGACCATTGAAGGCGAACTAAGGGTTGCCAAAATCATGAAGCCGGTAAATGAGTGCATCAGAGCGCCCATCCTTTTTTTCTTTCACGGCAGGGGAGGTACCGCTCAAAATTCAGCAGCGTATTATAAGTTTCATAACGTCGAACTTCTCGATCATATGTACATTGTCTATGCCCAGGGAACAAATTACGACGACCATCCCGAAGATGCAAACGGCTGGGTCATACGATTTCCACACATTAAGTCGCATTGCTCTGGAAAGGATAAGGATCTTCAGTACCTGCAAGCCATCATTGACCATTTGTCGGAGGATGAAAACGCAGATGTTGAAAATATGGGCGCCGCCGGATTTTCCAATGGAGGATTTTTCACCCTTTCATTATCAGCCCTCTGGCCGCATACATTTAAGGGCTTTGCCTGTTTGGGTTGCTATTCGAGTTATTCTCCTACCTTGAGCCTGATCAATTGTGAAGATTCCTATGAGAACGCGATTGATAAAAGCGCGGCAGCTACCATGAACGCGCTTATAAAAATCAATCCAACCCCGACGCTCTATATGTTTGGAAATTCAGACAGTACCCTGGTGCCTGGTGTGGTCTCAGCGGTGTACAAGGAGAACTGCAACGAATTCTGCTACTTTCAAAATACCATATTGCAGCTGATCATTAAGAACAATTCCCTGATGGAGGTGCCCTGCAGCGTGCACAACTTCATGACGGACACCGAAAGGCAGATATTCAAGGCTAAATCCGGAGGAGCAGAAACACAGGTTCAATTATACATTGGAGATCACAGTTGGCCGGCGAATGCCACGACGTGGATGGCTGAGTACTTTGCAGAGCTGTTGTATAATTGAGGGTGTCTTTAATAACTTCCCATTGTGCAGGGCTCCCTGGTAATGGGCATGGGCATTTTTCAATCGCGAATCCCTCAAGGCGGATCTGTATTGGGGCCGTCGGTTTGACCGATCGGTGCCGTGGTAGTTCATGGGCAATATTCGGTGAGGGGCGTTTTAGTGTAAGTACGCCCTTTTATCCCGCCGATGGATGGGCTAACTCCCTTCAGCGGCGAATAAAGAAGACAATGGTGCGTAGCGGGTATGTTTACTTTTGACGGGCTTTTTTGGGCCTACTTCCTTTTGCGCCAGAAGAAAGTAACAAGCAAAATGATGCGACGAACTTTCTCGTTTACCATTTTCCAGTCACCTCAACGGTGCCCTTTTCTTTTACCGTTGCGTTTAAGGTTTTCTTTCCAAGTCCGGCAGGTTTTACGGCGCTCAGGCGTATTTCGTATTCGCCGGGTTCCAGGATGAAGGTTTTGGGGTTGGTGGATACCGAAAGATATGTTCGGCCATTAGCGACGTTGGCGTTCGTCTTTTTTAAGTAGACGCCAACCGTTGCGTCTACATAAGCGTCGCCTTTCCGGGCGCCGACGGTCAATTCACCCGATTTCCAACCATGGGAGAGCGAGATGACATCACCGCTGGCCAGGTTTTGCCTGTCAATGCGGATCTCCGGTCTGCCCTGAATTTCGACCGAACTGATGTATACGTCGTATGTGCCGGGAACGACCTTAAATTTTGCTGGGTTGTTTTTCGGGTCTTTATAGGAGCGGGTCTGTGCGGCGACGCGCCTGGTGCCGGTGTGGTAGAGAGTTACGACCGCATCGGAAAGTGCTCCGTTGCGCGTGACCAGAATTTCAAATCGGCCATTGGTAAAATCCACGATCTTTTGGAGCGTATCTCCGGAATGGACTTTTAAGTCCGCCAGGCGCTGCACGGGCCTTCCGTCGAGCGCGATGGGGCAAACCTCAAGCTCGTAATCTCCTTCAGGCAGCAGGAAGATGCGTGGGTTGGTCTTTGGACCGGTGTAGCTTCTTCCAAATGCTATTTCCTTGGTCTCGCCCTTTTTGTAGACTTTGATGGTTGCGTCTACATCTTGCTGGTCCAGGGTGACTTTTACGGATAGAAATCCGCCGTTTTTCACGGGCTCTTCCACAGATTGTTTTAAGGCTTTGGTCAACTCCTCGGTGTCGTTGGCTGGAAAATACTGTCCCCCTCCAGCCTGGGCGAGGCATTCCAGGGTGGAGAGATCTTTTTCTTCTATGCCGAAGCCCACTACGTGCAGAGTGATTTTTGCGCCCTGGTCTTTTGCGCTCTTGAGCAAATCGCAGGCGCTGCCCTCGCAGGTTTCCAAACCGTCGCTCACGAGGATGATGTTGACATGGGAGGTCGCCGCTTTAGCAACAGACAGTGCGTGTGCGACGGACCGGGCTATGGGCGTTTTTCCCTGGGGATTTATGGCATCGAGTTTTTTTGAGAACAGAGCCCGGTCCAAAGGTGCCAGTGGCACCAGGGTTTCGATGTCATTGCAGTCCGTTTTCCGGTTGTGTCCGTAGGCGATGAGTCCGACCCGGTCACCGGCGGGCAAATCCTGCACGATTTTTTTCATGACCTGTTTGGCAATGGCAATCTTGTTTTGCCCACCGATTTTCTGCCACATGGAGCCGGAAGCATCCAGGATGAACAGGTTTTGCCTGTTTTGTGCGTGGTGGCTTGAGAGCAGCCCGAGAAGGAAAAGAAGAAGAATGTATCGTTTCATGGTGCGCTTTGATTCATTAGGATTTTAGGGTTTCTTCAAATTGATGGAGTTTCCAAGATTGCTCTTGCTTGGCATTTACATTGAATTATGAACCAGTCAAATTGATCATTCAAGTCGCAGGGCAGAGTTTGTGTGTTTTTGTTTGATGCAGATTCGCGTGATCGGCCCACCTGCTGCCGGACCAAACAGGTTGACCTCAAATTGGGCTCATCTTCTCAATTCAAGGAGCTTAAGTTTTTTAAATCCAACGAGTTGACGAGGCCTTTGAGGTCATCCATTTCGCATGATCTGCAATATGAATTGACCAAAAATCGCGATCCCACCAGGAGGGATAATTCGCAATTGCCTCCCTGCTTTCGGAATTTTTCCAGCGATTTGTAGCCACCGAACTCCGAACTGCGTTCGTATCCCTTTTCATCCTCTTTGTCCACCTTAATGCTCGCCCAGGCTGCCATGCTCATTTGAGTCATTCCCAGTCCTCCGGTGTCCATGATCTCAATCCGGATGGATTTGCCTTCGCTGTTTTTGTATTTGGCTTCGACTTTTGAAATTGAAATCCCCATTGCTCCGGAGGTCTCACCGGAGAGATTGCTGCGTTGGAACCCGTCTATCGATTCGGGCAGAAAGGCCTGCAGTTCCCGGAAATTGACCGGTTCTGTTTGCTGCACACCCTGGCCCTTTAATGCTTGCTCGGCCTGTTTTAAGGCGTCCTGCATTTTTTCCGGGGCTATATCTGCTGCTGCCTCCGATGACGCCTGGATTGCTTGTTTGTCGCCTTTGCAGGCCACCAATAATGACATACACACGAGCATTAGCAGAATATAATCGATTTTCATAATGAATTTATTTTAAATTAAAAGAGCTGTTTCTACTGGAGTAGGGTACTACTGTACAAATATACTAAATTCAGTTCAGATTGATCCTATATGTCGCATTAAAAACAGGGTGGGAGCGAGGATAAAATCAGAGCGAGAACCATCGCTCTCGCTGTTTCGGCCCCCTAAACAATCAGACGAAGTTACACATAAAAAAATGTAATCTTTGTCTATGGAAAAGCGCAAATTCAGCCGTGAGGAGAAGCTTAAAATCCTCAAAGAAGCCCTGGGACAGGGCGTAAAAGTGACTTTGAATAAGCACGGGGTATACCCGGCGACATACTACAATTGGAAAAGGAAGTACGATGCGATGGGGGATATAGGCCTTCAGCACAGTATGACCAAGGAACGGCTCAAGGAGATACGGCGCCTTGAAAAGGAGATCAGCACGCTCAAAGAGATGGTCGTGGAGAAGGATCTCACGATAAAAATGCAACAGGAGCTGATAAAAAAAAAGTATCGCTAAGTGAAAAAGCTCAGATGGTAAGGGAGTATTCGGCAAGGGGATTGGTCCTGGAAAGGGCCCTCGAGCTTGCCGGTATCAGCCGCAGCCAATACTATTACGTAAAGAAGCCCGGCAAACCGGGTCGGCAAGCCACAAAAACGACCCAGCGCATGGCAGAGGGAACTATGGTGATTTGCGACAATGCTGAAGTCGTTCAAACCATAGAAGGGATCCGTACTAGGAAGTACATCTTGCCAGCGCCCACGACACGCTGTAGCTTCGCTGGAAATTAGTATATATGACGAAGCAGGAATTTGACCAATTGCAAAATGAATTTGAAATGAGTGGAAAAACGCTCAAAAGCTTTATGGTCGGCAAAGAACTGCCTATACACCAATACTATTATTGGAAGAAGAAGTACTATACACGGGATGATTTAAATCAAACGGGCAGATTTATTCGGATCGGATCATTGGAGCAAACTAACGCAGCCATAAGGCTTGAATATCCCAATGGGGTTACGCTCAACTTTCAATCCTATCCAGGATCAGAAACATTATTGAGCCTGATTAATTCCAAAAAATGATCCCATTTACCAGTGGCCATCGATATTTTATGTATACCGGTGTTGCGGATTTCCGCAAGAGCTATGACGGACTGTTTGGGATTATTAAAACAATCATGCAAAGTAATCCATTGAGCGGAGATGTATATCTATTTACCAATAAACGACGTAATCAAATACGTATGATGGTTTACGATACCGGAGGCTTGGTATTATTAAGCAAGCGATTGGATAGAGGTACCTTTGAAATTTTGGAATCACAATCCGGTCTTTTAAAACTAAGCATCAGTTGGACGCAATTAATGTGTATCATGCAGGGCATTAAATTGCAAAGTATTAGGTACAGAAAGATGTTTCGGCCCCCTAAACAATCAGACGAAGTTACACATAAAAAAATGTAATCTTTGTCTATGGAAAAGCGCAAATTCAGCCGTGAGGAGAAGCTTAAAATCCTCAAAGAAGCCCTGGGACA
>JABARE010000048.1 GCA_019187365.1 Saprospiraceae bacterium
GTTTTTTCCCCTCTGGTGACCCTGGCGCCTTGGCGCCATGCTCTGAACCAGCTGAGATAATCTCCCTTTATGTTTTTTCCCCTCTGGTGACCCTGGCGCCTTGGCGCCATGCTCTGAACCAGCTGAGCTAATCTCCCTTTATGTTTTTTCCCCTCTGGTGACCCTGGCGCCTTGGCGCCATGCTCTGAACCAGCTGAGATAATCTCCCTTTATGTTTTTTCCCCTCTGGTGACCCTGGCGCCTTGGCGCCATGCTCTGAACCAGCTGAGATAATCTCCCTTTATGTTTTTCCCCTCTGGTGACCCTGGCGCCTTGGCGCCATGCTCTGAACCAGCTGAGATAATCTCCCGAAGCCACCATGCCTGCCCCGCTGAAAGCGGGGGGTGTGGTCCTTGGAACTTATTCCCGTAAGGGAGGGCAAAGATAGTTTGCAAGCCCCTCTTTTAAAAACCATTTTTCGTTCAAAAAAATTTAGGGCCGCGGGATTCCGTGTTTAAGGGTTTTAGGAGCGGCGCATCTCGACGAGGGAGACCATCCGGAAGGCAAAGGCGAGCAGCACAATCAACCCCCCTGAAAGCAGGGCCCGGAGCTTCCAGTCCACATCCAGCTGCATTACGCCCAGAGCGATCAGCCAGCTCATCCCGGCAAACAGCACGGAGAAGAGTACAAAATCCCGGGTGATGTCGACCAGTCTGCGCAGTCGGATGTCGATGGCCTGTATGAGAAAAAGGCTGCCATGCACCACTACGGCCACCCTGGCCGCCGCAACGGCTGCACCCTGGGGTATAAAAAGGCCGTTCAGGACCAAACAGCATACCGCAGCCCATAAGTAAAATCCGGCCAGGCGCCACTCCTGGTGCACCGACTGGTAGAAAGCTCCAAGTATGTAATTCAGGCTGGCCGGCAAAAATGCCAGCATGATCCATGAAAAGGGTTCGTACCAGTAGGGATCACTTGTATGATATAGCAGGCGCACAATCTCAGGAGCATAACAAAATCCAGTGGTGCAAACGATTATGGTACCCACCAATAACCACTTTACAGACAATTTGAACAGTCCACTCAACTTCTCTCTTTCGCTGTGCAACCGGGAAAACATGGCCAGCAACAGACCTGCAAGGGCCAGAGAAAACATCCCGAATGCCTCAAACAGCCTCTGGGAAGCCGCATATACCCCTGCGTGGTGGGTCCCATCGGGGAGACACCTCTGCAGTAAAACCGAATCCACCTTGTTGTAAACCGATCCCAATAAGTAAATCGCCGCAAAGGGAATCGCCGGAAGCAGGGTTTTTCTGACAGCAAGGAGCATCCTGGTATCCGGCCAAATGGCCACCCCCTTCCCTCTCAGGTAGACCGCAGCAGAAAGCCAGGTCACTCCAAGCGACAGGGTCTGCATCCACGCAAAACCGGAAGCACTAACCCAACCCCGCAAAGAAGGTAACCACAATACTGCAGTTCCCATTCCGATGAGCAGAAAACGATCGAAAACAGAAAAAAAACTGTCCTGGCGGTAATGCCCCAATCCTGCAATCCCGGCACGGGTAAAATAGATGACGCTTACCAACACCTGGTTTGCCGCCAGGTGCAGGATCAGCCCCCTCCATTCGCCGGGATAACCTCCCAACCAACACGCAACAGCCACCACGAGCAGATATACTGCCGACAGCATCCACTTGACAGCGCCATAGCTCCGAAAAGCCTCAAGGCTCTTCTCCCCATTCTGGCTAACGTATCGACTGGCAAGGTTCTGTAGGCCAAAATCGTTGATGAACTGGAACAATAAGGTGAAATTGAACAGGCCGTAGTACAGACCATACTCCTGCGTTCCCATGAGCAACTGGAAATTGCGGTCTATTCCCAAAAGGTAATAAACCTTGATCAGCATGTTGCTTCCCAGCAACAAAGCGGCGTTGATCGCAAACTCTTTCTTCATTTGCCGTTCGCAAGATACGGCAGCTTCAGCATGACCCTTTTGGTCCTGAGAGCCCACCTTTAAAAATGAAGGGCACCTCGAATAACCCAGTTTTGATACCAGAATGAATTTAGGGAAACAAGACGAGGCGCAGCGAAGGAAGCTATGTGGAACGATAACTGACTGAGCTGCAACGAAGGATTGTGATGCTAAATTCATTGAGTGGGTGAGCCTGTGCGGTCTGGCTGGCGCAATAATGGGTTATTCGAGGTGTCCTGAATGTTGTGGCAATCCACTTCACCCATTCCCCGATTGAACCTGGTAAAATCTCCGGAGTTCCTTACCAATGACCCCATCCTTGCATATTGAACCACGCGAAACTGGGCGCAGCTTTTGAAAATTTGGCGCTCCATTCCCGTACCACCGCCAGGGCTAAATCCGTTCTTCAGAGACCACCGTCAGCTAAAAAATGACCCACCCTACCGTCAACATGAACCGGTAACTTTGTACGATGCGCCCGGCACCCTTTTTGCTCAGTCTCCTGCTTGCCCTTTCCTTTATCCCTGCTTCGGCTCAATACTTTGGCAGAAATAAACCCAAATACCGGGACTTTGATTTCCGCATTTTCGAAACGCCGCATTTTAACATTTACTACTACGACCTCGACAGCGCGCGCATTGCCCTCTATGCCTCCTGGTTTGAGTGGTGGTATGATCACCATTCACAGCTCCTCGGCGAACAATTCGTTTCGCGAAATCCTGTAATCCTCTACAATAACCACGGGGAGTTTCAGCAAAATTTCGTCATTTCGGGCAACGTAGATGCTGGCACGGGAGGGGTGACCGAAGGCCTGCGCAACCGCATTGTACTCCCGCTGGCGATCACCAACGACCAGACCTTTCACGTCATCGGTCATGAACTCGTCCACGCATTCCAGTACAACATGATCCTGCGCGGAGATTCCACGTCAACGGAGTCCCTGCAAAATTATCCGCTGTGGATCATCGAAGGCCTTGCCGAATACCTCTCCAAAGGATCTGTCGATGTGCAAACGGCCATGTGGATGCGCGATGCGGTTCTCCGGGGCAAACTGCCAGACCTTGAGAAAATGGACCGCCCGGAATATTTTCCTTACCGCTTTGGCCACGCTTTCTGGTCTTTCTTTTCCAGTCTGTTCGGCAACGCCCGCATAAAACCCTTTTTCGTATCGGTCGGCCAATATGGTCTGGCTACTGCCTGTCTCGAAAACCTCGGCATCCCCATCGACACTTTGAACAGCGCGTGGCAGCGGACGCTGTCGTCGCAGTATTCCGGCCAATTCGCAGAATCGGGGCAATCCGGCAAGGAAATCCTGTCTTCCAGCAATGCCGGCAGGATGAACCTCTCTCCCTCCATCAGCCCCAATGGACGCTACCTTTGCTTCCTCTCCGAGAAAGACCTCTTCACAACGGATCTCTTCCTCGCCAGCGCACAAGACGGCAAGATCCTTCGCAAATTATTTTCACAGGCCCGGGAGGGGCACATCGACCAGCTAAACAGCCTTGAATCTGCTGGCACCTGGTCTCCCGACTCCCGGCGTTTTGCGTTCCCCGCGTTCAAGCGCGGCCGCAGCGTTCTGGTGATCAAAGATGTGGAAACCGGAAAAACACAACGCGAACTGCAGTTTGCCAACCTACCCTACTTTATACAACCTGCCTGGTCACCGGATGGAAAATCCATCGTCGTTACGGGTACCCACCGGGGGCAAACGGATCTCTACCTCATCGACCTCAAGACAAAAAAAGCTAACCGGCTCACCGAAAACTCAGCGTCTGAAATCCATCCCGAGTGGTCGCCCGACGGCAAGATCCTCGCCTTTAGTACGGACGCACCAGCCTGGCAACAAGGACAAGGCTCCGGATACTGGCCGTTTTCCCTGGCATTGCTCGACCCCTCCGACCGCAGCATCCGCTACCCAACACAATTTGACGGCGCCAACCACTTTAATCCGCAATACGACGCCTCGGGCAACTTGCTCTTCCTGAGCGATCGCAACGGTGCACATACCTTGTACCGGCTGGACAGCGATTCGGCACAACTTTCCCAACTGACGCTGTCTTCCGGGGGGATCATGGGCGTCAGCGCCTATGCACCCGCATTTTCAGCAGCGGGCAAACGAGACCGCATCGTTTACACCCAGTTTCGCCAAAACAGTTTCGGAATCCACCAGATTTCAACGGAGAAACTGCTTTCTATTCCCGTTGGCCGGGACGCGGTTGACCGGAGCGCAGCATACCTTCCCATGGATACGGAAGCACCCCTTCTATTTCCCGACACCTCTTCCAGGCTGAAGGCGGCACTGCCCTCCACCTCAGCAGACAGCTTTAACATCCGGCCTTATCGCGCGCGGTTTGGACTGTCTTATGTCGGTGCATCCGGAGGCGCCGGTTATGGAGGAAATTACCTGTCCAGTGGCATCGGCCTCTCGGGAGGCGTTGATATGCTGTTTACCGACATTCTGGGCAGCCACCAGCTCTATACCGGCCTTGCCCTGAACGGAGAGATCTACGATGTGGCCGCCGTGGCGAGCTATCTCAATCGGTCATGGAGCCTCCCCTGGGGTGTAACCCTGCAGCACCTTCCAACCCGATATTTCAACTATACCCCTGGGTTCGTAAGGCAAAACTTCGTCGACGAAAACGGCAACGTCTTTTCCGCCTACACGGACACTACCCTGCTGCTGCGCATTTTTGAAGAGGAGATGAGCGGGGTAGTACACTATCCTCTCTCCGTAACCCAACGGTTTGAATTCGGAGCCGGATCATCATACCGTTTCTTCCGGCTTGACCAGATCATCGATTTTTACGACGACATCAACAAGTTCTTTTATCTCGGTGGTCAAAAAGAGAAGTTGAAAGCAGGGGATGCCGTTCAGGTTGGTCCCTATACCATCGAAAAAGGCTGGCTCTCCAACGTCAACGCCGCCTGGGTTGGCGATAACGCATACTTCGGTTTGACAGCTCCCATGGTTGGCTACCGCTACCGCGTAGGTGTTGAAACCTATTTCGGCCAGTACGACTTCTCGGCCATGACCATCGACGGGAGAAAATATTTTTGGATGAAACCCTTTGCCCTGGCCTTTCGCTTTATGCATTATGCGCGTTACGGGAGAGACGCCAACCGCTTCTATCCCATACTCATCGGACAGTACGGACTCATCCACGGATATGATTTCGACCACCTCGAAGATCTGCGGCAACGCTACGGCATCGAATACGAACAGATCAGCGGATCGAAGATCGGCCTTGCTTCCGTGGAATTTCGTCTGCCTCTGACCGGTCCTGACCGCTTTGCCCTGCTCAACGCCCCCTTTCTTCCGATCGAGCTCAACGTGTTTATCGACGGGGGAATGGCCTGGGACGACTGGGCGGATTTTTCTTCTGACATCGATTTTTTAAAACCCAAACCCGTTTTCAGTACAGGACTGGGATTCCGCATCAACCTCTTTGGAGCACTGGTCCTCGAACCCTATTGGGCATGGCCGCTGCGATCGAATTCCCGGGCCCAATTCGGTTTTAATTTTATTCCGGGCTGGTAAGCGCCGGACTTGTCACTGCGTCTCGATTTCACGCGGATTCCAGAAATATTTTTCCATGGGAACCACCCGGTGACCTTCGACACACACCCCCTCCTCGCGCAACAAATGCGCCATGCGTTCGCCGGCGTCGCCAAACATCATGCGGCCACTGAGCTCACCCCGCACATTCACTACGCGATGCGCGGGTACATCCCCTACGGTCCCCTTGAGCTGGTTGAGCGCCCATCCCACCATCCTGGCAGAACCCAGGGCAAGGTAATCGGCAATGGCACCGTAAGTGCAAACCCGCCCACGGGGAATCTGCCGCACCAAGTCGTACACCCAGTCGAAATAATGTTTTGAAGACATCAGCGCCCGCCCGTAAAGCGCAAGTGCCTCGTCTTCTGCCTCCCGCATCCGCTCCCGCCCTCCGGGCTGCTGGTCATCGTAGCCCAACAGGTGCAACATCCCATGCACGATGACTCGGAGCAACTCTGCCTCCTCATCCTGATTGAACTTGTGCGCGTTTTCTCGCACGCGGTCGACACTGATATAACATTCGGCAGCTTCACCCGGATCGTCTCCTGGAAAAGTCACTACGTCCGTATAATAATCGTGCTGCAGGAATTTGCGGTTGAGGTCCATCAGGTAGTCGTCTGTGCAAAATACGTAATCGATGCGGGGGAGTTTTTTTCCAAGACCCACGGCAACGCGATCAAGCCATTGTACGATGCCCGCCTTGCGCAGGTGAAATTCCTCCACCTGAAAATGAAACCCGATTTTCCCCTGAGATGACATAATACACAGGATGCTTACGAACGTTTGTTAGTTACACTTGGCCGGGAGATAAGGAACATCCCTTACGCCTCCACGTGCAGCTTGAAACCAATTTCCACCGTCCGCCCATTGTCAGAGAATATAACCCGGTCGGAGAGCCTCTGCATCAAAAATACACCCCTGCCACCACACTTTTCTATGTTCTCGGGGAGGGTTGGATCTGGAATGCCCTCCGGGTCGAAACCCTGTCCCTCATCCGAAATGCGGAAACAGATGTGCTTTTGCATCCGGACCGTGCGCAAGCTCACAAATTTATTGCCATCAGATTTGTTGCCGTGGAGAATGGCGTTGTTGACGGCTTCCGTAATGGAGATCAGCACATTTGGATAAATGGACTGGTCGAGCTGGTACTCGTTAAAAATTCGCTCGAGGTATTCCTCTACCTTGCAAATGTTGGCCGGGACCGACGCAATCCTGATCATCCCTGCTTTTTGAGTCCCTGATAGTATTGTTCGACCAGGTTCCGGTAGAAAGGCCGGAGTTCCGGAGAGATTTGCTTGAACCATTCTATTTCTCCCTGGCGCTTTTTAATGTATTCCTCCAGGCCCGGGGGAAATTTCCGTTCAATATTCGTACCAGTTTCTGATTTTCGCTGCTCGTCCCATTCCCGCTCGCGTTCCGACCGGTCAGCCTCGAGCAGGCGCGTAGTGATCTCCTGCGTCCGCTTCAGCATTTCGTTGCTGAGTTGCTTGTTGACCAGCTGCTTCTCAATGCGGTTCATTTCTTCTATGGCCTGACGTGCCTCCGATGAACCGTGACCGCTCTCGCTATTTTCCTTCTCGAGTTCCTGCAGCATCTTTCGCAACTTGGCCTGCTTTGCTGCCAATTCTGCAAATTCCTTTGCCGTGCCCTGCTGACCACTGCGCATGCGCTCGAGTTGTTGCTGCATGCCCTTTTCAAGTCCCTTCATGCCCTCTGTAATCTTGTCGGCCGGTTTTCTTCCGCTTTTTCCCGAGCCGCTGGCCCCCGGGTTATTGCATGATTTGCTTCCCGGCTTCTTACACGATCCTCCCTTGCATTCCTTTTGCTTCTGATCCAGGGTTTCCGACAGCATCAGCGCCAGGTCGTTCATGTTCTTCATGATCCGTCCCTGGTTGTTGGCTGCATCGCCGGTACGACGCTCTTCGAGGTGCTTCAACCCGTCGCGGAAATTGTCGCCAATCTCCCCGACCTTGTCCATTACAAACGATTGTATCTCCACCACGCGCTTGCTCAGCACGTCGAGTGTGTCTTCGACGATGCGAAAATTTTCTTTGATGCGAAACTGGTCCTGCACCAAACTTAGGTATTTTGGTGTCTGCGAATTCACGCGACCAAGCTCCTTCATGAGCAGCTCCTGGTCGAATGACAAGGCCACCAGGTTTTCCAGAAGCTGGCGCAACATCCGGGCGTCCTCCTCCGCCTGCTCCTGATCGGATTCCTGCATCTCCTGCTCCATTTGATCCGCCATCTCCTTCATCTTGCCGGAAGCTTCTTTCTGTTTCTTCGCCGCTTTCGATTTGCCCTCTTTTGAAGACTTGCCCAATTCCTGACTGGCATCCTTCATGTCCTTTTGGATGCCCTCCTGCTGGCCACTCCGGTCTTCCATTTTGCGGGGAGGCTTCAGCCCCTCATTCTTCTGTCGCAGCGAATCCTGCTTTTTCCCAAATTCATCTAATTGTTTCGAGAGCGAATCCTGCTGCTGCTTCAACGAATCGGCGAGTTCCTTGTCACCCTCAGTTTTTTCAGAAAGCGATTCCTGCTTGTCTGCCATCTTCCTCAGGTCCGAGATCTGATCCTTGAGATTTTTCTCCATCTCGAGCTGCTTAAACAATTCCAGCAGACGCTCCATCTCTTTTTCCAGGTCAACGCTTTTGCTTTCAAACTGCTCGGCCATCTTGAGGGTCTGCTCCTTGTTCAACTCGCTCATCAGTTGCTGGATCTGCTGCATGAGCTCTTTCATCTCCTGGCTTGCCGCTTCGTTAAAAAGTTTTTGCAACTGCTCCTGCTTTTCGCGGACGTTCTCGTCTTCGGGCTGCTGTTTCTGGATGTTTTCTCCCAGGCGCTTGTTGGCTTCCTCCAGCCGCTGCTGGATGCGCTGCTGGTCTTGCAACATTTTTTCCAGCGACTGCTTGTGCTGCCACTCGAGGTCCTTTTTCTGACGAAGCTTGTTTTTAAAATCGCTCAGGCGTTCTCGCAATTTTTTTGCATCATCGATGGCTTCACTCAGTTCATCTTTGATCGCCTCGTTGTTTGCCAATTCCTGTTGTGCGAGCTCTTCTTCTGAGACCTCGCGGTAGGTGTGCACTTCGCTTCGACTCGATTTGCTTCCGTTTACGCCGTCGTTATCCCAGACTTCAAAATAGTAATTTACCGATTCCCCTGGCTGCAGGTTCAACGTGCCGATGTCGAATACGTGACGCACATCGCGCACCTTGGCAACGGTTTCAGCAGGCAGGGTAACACTTTTTTCCGCCTGTTCTGCTCCGCTTTTATCGCGTACCGCGTATTTGAATAAAATCGTGCGAATGCCGTAATCATCAGAGGCCGTCCCGGCAAAATAGCGAAGCTTCCACTGGCTGCTGTCGATAAAAGGTTCTACGTCAATCTGCGGATATTTATCTTCGATGACGCGAACCTGGTAAACGATGGAGTCCGCATTCGGAAGCTGGTGATTCCTCAGGTACAGTGCGTATGCATCATCCTGTCGGAAACTGTGCGAAGCGCTGAAATCGCTTTCCCCCGAGCGCTGCAACGGCCGTGCAGCCTTTTCTCCCGAAAGGCGCATCGACATCTGGTCTGTGTGGATCGAACGGAAGGTCCAATGCACGCGCGTTCCTGCAGGGATAATGAGGTCGCCTGTATTCATTGCGGTTTCCCGCTTTTTGCCCGTGTAGGGCGGATATTCCAGCCGGACCTCAAATTGTTCGATCAGGGGCTTCATCAACACCCTGAGTACGTACTCCGGAGAACTGACCGCCCCGGAAAAGATGTGAAAGGCTACGTCCCTTTGTACGTTGCTAAAAGTATATTTAAACAATTCCGGCCCTTCTTTCTGCAAGCGGTATTGATACCCATCCCGGGCGATGAATGCTTCGGCGGGAATGGCAGTACCCTCAGAGCGCAGACGCAAGGTGAAATCGCCGTTTTGCTCGACTGCGAGGGTGTCGGTCTGCAATATAAAATGAAAGGGAGCCTCCCTTTCAAATTCGCGGTCAACCTGGATTAGGCGCTGGGTCGGTTTGTGGATCATTCCCGGGGCAAAGACCAGAAGGCTTGCCAGCAGCAGCAGCGGTCCGGCGGCATAGTGCAGGTATTTGCGGTTGCGTTGCAGGTCGATGGCGTGCATAAAAGGCACCGGATGCAATTCCATGGATTTCTGGGCGATGCTGGCCTCGATTAGGCTGCGGTCGGAGTAGTTGACCGACTGCGCTTTGAGTTGCAGTACGTTGAGCAACTTATCCCTAACGTCGGAAAAATGCATGCCGATGATGCGTGCGGCTTCTTCGTGGGAAATGAGTTTGCCAAGCCGGAAATAGTGAAGTGCGGGCCTGGCTACCCACCACCAGGCGGTGCCGGCAAATAGGGCCAGGTAGGAAATTCCCAAAACCGCACGGACACTCCGGCTGAAGTAAAACTGCCCCTCGAGAAAATTATAGGCCAGAAAAACCAGGGTCAGCAGCCCGATAAAATAAAGGCTGCCCCGTATTAACTGGTTGATGTAAAACTTTCGGGTAAACTGGTCAATCTTCAGGATCAGTTGTTCGTAATAGTTCTCTTTCCAGGCCATCACCAAGTGTTCAATTTAATAAAACGCAAAATAGCAGAAAATAATTTCAGCCCGCCCTGCCGGAATCCTTTGAAAACAACGGGGTTCCGACAAAGGTTCAGGTCGAAATCCCGTAGGTGCGCAGGGCATCGTTGAGCGATACCTTCTTGTCGGTAGACTCCTTTCGCTGTCCGATGATCAAAGCGCATGGAACCTGAAATTCTCCAGCCGGGAAGCGCTTGGGATAGGTCCCCGGGATGACTACCGATCTTGGGGGTACGTAGCCCTGATATTTGCGCGGCTCATCTCCGGTGACATCCAGGATGTGGGTCGAAGCGGTAATGACGACGTTAGCTCCCAGTACGGCTTCGCGCCCGATGCGGGCGCCCTCGACGATGATGCAACGCGAACCGATGAAGGCGTTGTCTTCAATGATATTGGGCTGGGCCTGAGGGGGTTCGAGAACACCTCCGACTCCCACGCCGCCTGCGAGGTGTACGTTTCGGCCGATTTGTGCACAGGAACCTACCGTTGCCCAGGTATCGACCATGGTGCCACTGCCCACCCAGGCCCCTATGTTTACGTAGCTGGGCATCAGGATGGCTCCCGGCTCGATGAACGAGCCGTAACGGGCTATGGCATGGGGAACTGCGCGGATGCCCAGGGCTTCAAACCCCCTTTTCGTGGGGATCTTATCGAAAAATTCGAGATCCCCTGCACGGATCACGCGGTTTTCACAGAGTGGGAAGTAAAGCAAAATGGCCTTTTTGACCCAGTCGTTGACGATCCAGCCGCTCTCCGCTTCCTCTGCTACGCGCAGCTTCCCGGTATCGAGCCGGGCAATGACTTCTTCAACGGCTTCCCTGTAGGGGGCCTCTCGAAGCAGGGCGCGATCCTCCCAGGCTGAATCTATGTGTTGTCTAAGGGCGTCCATATCAAAATGTATATGAAAATGCAAGTATAGCAGAAAGGCAGCCCACCGCCAAGCCGAGGTACCACTCCGAAGGCTTATGAGCTCCAAGCCATAAGCGGGTCAGGCCCACCCATCCTGCCACAATCAGGGAAACGGCGATCACCGAATGCAGGTGGACTTCGGAAACCCCGGTCTCTGCAAACCGGAACCGGAGCACGCCATCCCCGGAATGCCCGGTCCTGATCAGCCACCATAGGGTGCAAAAAGCTCCCATGGCCACTCCGTGCAAGCTTATTTTGATAAGCGTGTTTGCAATAAAAGCCATGAATACCCCGACAATGGAAACCAGAATGGTTGCATTCATCAGAAGGGGGATGCCGGATTGGGATTTTAAATTGATCCACAACCAAAGATAAAATATCGCACAAATGATCATGGGGATGAAGCGGTCATGACGCTCCGGCATATCCAAACGCTTCAACAAGCCTGTCAGCTTTAGCAGGCCCATGGCCACCGCCGGAATAAAACAGGTATAGATGAAGATCAATACGACCAGGGTTGACTGTTCTGTCCAAACGGGCACTCCAAACAAATGCGGCTTAAGGCAAAGCAACAGGAACAATGCGGCGAAAACCATCAGCAGGGGATGAAAGAGGTAAGCTGTGATCGTTACCAGCACGCGCATGAACATCTTAAAACAGTGTTTGCGTGCAAAGATAGCTGCCAACCGGCTGTTCTCGCGTCTGATCCCAACACCGGCAATCCACATACCTGGAGGCAGTCGCTCCGATGGGAACTCGCAAGAGCCTTTTCTTGTTATTTTTGTCTATTCAACTATCCCTACATGAATAACAAGTATTCATTTGCCTTCTTCCTGCTTGTAGTCCTTCATCTCTCGGCGTTTGGGCAAAACGTCCGCCAAGAAGCCAGGCAACTCATCGATGCCGGAAAACATTCCGGATTCCGCCAACTTCCCTATGAGGAAAAAATGGCCTGGCTCCATGCACAGCATCCCGGAAAATCCCCGGAAGTGCTCAAAATGCGCCTCGACAGTTTTGTTTTTTTCGACTCGACGCGGTTGATCCACTCGATCAGGGGGCTGTATGCCTACGACCTTGAGCAGCGCAATACCTTCTTCGAATTGCTGGTCCTCGACGAAGCCACAAAAATGTGGGTCGGGTTCATCAATGTGTATTACCGCTACGATGCCGCAAACCGGATCGCCGAAACCGGGGGAGGAGAATGGAACCCGGCAACAAGCCAATACGATCCCAGTACGCGGACCCTGCTCGAATACGACGGCGCAGGCTACCTGGTCAAAGATTCGACGGATGAATTTTCAAACGGCAACTGGGCTACCGTTCAAAAGACGGAATACGAACTTTCGAACGGGAAAGTTGTGCGCGAATTGGAATTTTGGAACGACGGCTCCAAATGGAATTTTACCTACCAATACCATTACACCTATGATGTTGGCGGTAACTTAATCCGGGAAGATGGCTTCTATTGGGATGAAAGCTCCCTGCAATGGGTCAGCGAGTCTCGTACCGATTACACCTACAATGCGTCAGGAAAATTGCTTTCACAAACGGATTTGTCCTCGGATGGGGCAGGAAGTTTTGTGAATGAAAACAGGGTACTGGTCGACTACCACGCAAATGGGAAACCTGCTAACAGGATTTTTCAGATTTGGGACGAGGTCTCGTCTTCGTGGACCAACGATGAAAAAATGGAACTCTCTTACGACGGCAATGCTAACCCGGATCGCATCCGCGTATTGAAATGGGACGATGCTGCGCCAGGCTGGGTCGAAAGTTCTTTATTCCTCACGCAATACGACGCAGCCTTTCCAAAACAAAGGCTCATCCTGCCCTTGCTGGACTTGTTTAGCGCTCTTTTCCAGTTCGACATTTTTTTGGATGGTGCGGTCCGGCAGGTTCTCTTGTTTGAAGAGAAAACCCCTTCCGGCGAATGGGGCAACCGCAACCGGATTAGCTTTCATTACTCCAATCATGAAGTCGTTCGCACTGAAAATCCCCGGTATCCATCTCTGGAAATATGGCCCAACCCCGCGACGGGGTCGGTATTTCTGGATATAAATGCTTACCCCAATGCAGACTATCGCATATGGGCCTCTTCAGGAAAACTGCTTCGAACCGGCAAGTTGCCTGCCAGCGGTTCCATTCCATTGGCCGGCCTGCCTTCCGGATCTCATATCCTGGAGGTTTTCGGCAGCGACGGAAGATCTAAAACTGCGGTCTTCATCGTGCGGTGAGTCCTGGTTTTTGGGTGTTCTCCGGTCGGTGTTGCGATTCTTTACAGTCTATCTTTAGCGCACTTTGATCACCTGCGCTGGAGTGCGCGCCAGTTGCCATCCAGTTGATGGTTGGGATCAAATGCCTGCGTTTCGGTGAGCAGGTATTCACCGCGGTCGTTTACCCATGCATTGGAATATCCAGACGGCAACTGAACCTGGCTCTGCCCGTCCTGATAGCGGTCAACACCTCGCAGATAATCGCTGAATTGGGTGTTTGAACGCTCGTAGGCGCGTTGAGTTTGCCAGTAGCTGTCGGTAATGGATTGCGAGATTTGAGCACTGGTCTGACTAAATATCCTGCTGACTTCTCCCGCTGCAAAAATCCGGCGATACGATTCATCCGACAGGAATTGGACCAGCTGCATATAGCGGTTGTAAAAGGGAAGGTTCAATTTGCTGGAAGACTTCAGGGTCATGGCAATTTGACGGCTGTTTTCCAGTTTTCCCTGAGGAGCTTTGCAACTGTATATGCCATGAAAAGACCATATCACGCCACCCAGAGCAACAACGCCCTGTGAAAGAGAGTTGGTAAGTTCCAGTTGTGCATAAAATTCCTCTTCGACCGGTCCCTGATGGTCGTTGTAAGCTATCCGCATGAACCCCGACTGGGTCGTGGTCTGAAAATAGGTCCCGGAAATGTAATTGTCCCGTGGTCCGGATTGTGCAACCACTTTGGAATCGACTACGCGGAATCCGGTTTGGCCCCTTTGCTGTCCAATGAAATCGCGCAGCGCCGACTGCACGTCCCTCGGTGGGGGATATCCCGATGTGCCCATAGGGCCCTGGCTGTACACAGATCGTACATCAGGATAAATCTGGACAGCAAGCGCACCCCCCGGATCCTGAAAAAGTCCCTGGTACCGCAAAGGCTGTGTTGCATCCTGGTAGTCCCAAAAAACCTGATCGCGAACCTGCCAATGCTCTGGGATCAGGCAACTGACTGCCACGAGTCCCGTACCCTGGCGGTCAACGATGTCGTATCGCTTCAACCGCAGGTATTTTGCTGTTGGCTTTTGCGAATTTGTATTGCGATCACCCTCCGCTGTCACTCCCTGGTCAATATGTTGTAAATCGCCTTCGCCCTCTTGGCTGGCAGACGGCGCTCCACAGGCCATGAGCACTGAAATACCCCACAGGGTAAAGACTTTATTCAACGCATTCATGCTGGCATTTTCCTATAAATATATATGCTTTTCGCAACTATTTTGCAAGCTGTACCCCATAATTTTCTGCAATGGACAAAAGAATTCTCCATTCACACGGCGGAAGTTTATAGAATGCGCATCCTCCTGAACCAAAGGTAGATGACCAAACCAATGATGGCCATAAGGAGGAGGCTGTAGTAATATCCATTGACCCATTTCAATTCAGGCATGTGTTCAAAATTCATTCCGTAAATACCCACGATGAACGTCAGCGGCAGGAAGAATGCAGAAAAAATGGTGAGTACTTTCATTACGTCGTTGCTGCGCTTGGAAGTAATGGACAGATAGGTATTTAGCAAGGTGTGAGCGTCGTCGAGAATTTCCTCGTAAAGCAAGAGGGAATGCGTGAGCTCGTCGCGCAAATTCTGTAACTGCGTCTGATATTTTTCCCTGACATTTACCTGACTCATGACGCTTTGTGTCAGCGTAAGGAGTTTTTTACCAATGCGGGCTTTGATCTTTTGGAAGTACAATTCTTCGAGCGGGATCTGCCCGTCACTTTTTAAAAAGAGGTTTCGCTCAAACCGGTCGATCAACTCGGACTGCGCCTCTACCGGTTCTCCAAAGGACAGGATCATTTGGTATGCAATGTCTAGGAATAGTTGTTGCGGGTGGTCGTAATCCCTCCGCTCGATTTGAAGGAAATGAAAGGCTTTCCTGTGCACGGTGATGAGGCGGTTCTCGTTGAGAAAAAAGGCGATCTTGTTGGATAGCTCTCCATGGCGCGTGATGCGTTCGCCTTTGGGGGCTGTGTAGGAACGCAGGATGATAAATGTGTACTTGTCGAGTCTTTCCATTTTTGGCAGGTGGCCGGGCTGCAGGCTGTCGAGCACGAGGTTCCAATCCAGCTCGTGTATGCCGGCAAACTCTTTGAGTTCCTGCTTCGATGGATTTGTAAGGTCTATCCAGCGAAATTTTTCGAATTCAATGACTTGTTGCGAAGAAGTTTGCATAAACGCCTGAGGTTTCGGAAAGCCTTAAAATACGGAGCTTAAATGTAAGCAAACACTTGCTTTCACCGGCGATTTGGCGAGCAAACAAAGAAAGTGATCCCTGCACCATTTGTTGCATTGGTCACAGGGGCCGGTAGAGCAGTCTCAGGCTGTTGAGCACCACACTGACGCTGCTAAACGCCATGGCTGCACCTGCCATCATGGGGGTAAGCCAAATGCCCAATTTCGGATACAGGACTCCGGCCGCCATCGGAATGGCCACTACATTGTAAAAGAAGGCCCAAAAAAGATTTTGGCGGATGGTTTGCATGGTCATCTTAGAGAGTTGGAGCGCCACCGGAAGTTTCCTCAGGTCAGATCCCAGCAGGATCATGTTGGCCGTTTCTTTGGCGAGGTCCGTACCCAACCCCATAGCAATGCTGAGGTCTGCCTGGTGTAGGGCGGGCCCATCGTTGATGCCGTCGCCAACCATGGCCACTCTTTTGCCCTGTTGCTGCAAATCGGCGATGATGTGCATTTTCTCTTCGGGTCGAAGCCCTGCATGCCAGGTTTCGAGACCAGCCTCCTGCGCCGTCCTTTGAGCCTCCGCTTCCCGGTCTCCCGTCAACATAATGGGTTCGATGCCGGAACGCTTCAGGCGGCCAATCAGCTCTTTGGTTTGTGGGCGCAGCCGGTCCTGAAATGAGAAGCGGGCATACAGTTCTGTCTTTCCAAAGTACAGCACGCAACTTCCCGGTGCGCTGATCTCCTCATCATGCGGTGCGCTCTCCCCCCGGATATGCTCATAAAAGCACTCACTGCCCAGATAAAGGTGCTCCTGACCAATGCTCCATTCAATTCCCAGCCCGGGATGGTTCGAAAGGATTCCTTTTTGCAGAAAATCGCCTCCCGGAAAAGAAGCGGCAAGGCTGCGGGCAAGGGGATGTTCCGACTGCCTGGCAAGCGCACCGAGTTTCGCCACAATTTGCTCCTCACCGGTATACCAACGAACGTTCGTTAGGTTTGGTTGTCCTTCGGTCAGGGTCCCCGTTTTGTCGAAGACGACGACGTCGGCCCTTCGCGCGCGCTCGAGGCTTTCTGCGTCGCGAACCAGGATGCCGTGACGCGCGGCCTTGCCTATGCCAGCCATGAGGGCTGTGGGGGTCGCCAGTCCGAGGGCGCAAGGGCAGGCGACTACCAAAACGGTGACAAAAGCCAGGAGCCCGTGGGCAAAGCCCTGATCCGGATCTGCGATGATCCAGCACATAAACGCCGCCGATGCAATGGCCAACACGACGGGCACAAATACCGAAGCAATCCGGTCAGCCAGCCTCTGTACAGGCGCTTTGGTAGATTGGGCATGCCGCACCCATTGGACCATGCGCGCAAGCTGGGTGGATGCGCCTACCTTCTCTGCCCGGTAGCGGATTGCCCCATCCAGGTTGACCGTTCCGCCTATGACCCAGTCGCCCATCTGTCGAAATACCGGCATCGATTCCCCGGTCATCATTTGTTCGTCGATCGTGGTTGCACCCGAAATGACTACCCCGTCTGCACCGATCCGGTCGCCCGGGCGAGCAAGCAAAACATCCCCTTCGTGGATCCGCGCCGGATCGATGGCTTCATACTCCCCGTCGCGGTGCTCACGCAACACCGAGGTGGGGTGGAGTTGCATCAGCGCGCGAAGTGCCGATCCCGTGCGTGCCTTGGTTTTTTCCTCCAGCCACTTTCCCAGGAGTAGAAATGCGATGACGACGCTTGCCGATTCAAAATAAACCGGTTCCACTTTGGCGTGATCAACTCCCTGTTTGCCCAGAATGAGGTATGCAACACTCGTGCCGTAAGCCACCAGCGAGCTGATGGCCACCAGAGTATCCATACCGATGCTGCGGTTTCGCGCCAACGCCAGCGCCCTTTTAAAATAATCTCTTCCCAGAAAGAAGATAACAGGAGTAGACAGCACCCAAAGGATCCATTGCGTCCATTGCCAATGCATGGCAAACATGCCCAGTGCAACGATGGGAATGCATAGGACTATGGCTGCAATGGCCCTGCGACGCAACGTATCGATACGCGCAGTAGCTTCCTCATCATCTGACCGCACACCGGTATCTTCAGCCGCGATGGGCACCAGCCGGTAATCCATTTTTGCCATCCGGGATTCCAGTTCTTGCACATCGGCCGTTCCCTGTACCGATTCGATTTCGAGCATCGCGTTGGCATAATTGACGCGGGCATCGAGTACGCCTGTCATGGTCCTGGCCACGCGCTCAATGCTCAGGGCACATTGTGCACACGACATCCCTTCCACGCTGAACGTCTGTTGCTCATGTGGTACGACAATGCCTCCTGCTTCAAGCTCATTGACCAGTTCACCCAGGTGTTCCTGAAGATTGGGACCTTCCAATTGCAAGATCCCCCCCGACAGCTTTAGCGCTATGCGGTTTTCCCATTTGGAGCGGATGTTTTGCAACGACAGCAGGGCTGCAGCGTCGGTGCCTTTAATCCAGGGTACATTCAGATGTTGCATGGGTCAGAGATGCAGTAAAGCACCATTTGGAGGAGCTTGCATGATTCAACAAACAGAGCCTGCGCAGGTTCATTGTCTGACAGCGGCTCTCGAATCCGGCCATTTTCCGGGAGTGTCCCCAAAAAAGAATAGCGAGACTACATTATCATCTCGCTATTTCGGATATATATGGGAATTAGAGAAAAAACAATTCGATATCGCCTTTATAGGCTTTAGGCGGCTTCTTCCAAAGCGAAACAAAGATAGGCCTGATCCGCAATTCTGCAAGGGGATAAAAAAATTTTTCAGGCTTCGCCGGCATCGACGTTTTCTTCCACTTTGACGAGTTTTCCGGAAGACATTTTGGCCCGGATCTTTTCTTCAATTTCGCGGGCAACTTCCGGATTGTCTTCCATAAATTGTTTGGCTGCATCGCGCCCCTGTGCAACTTTTGTCCCTTCGTAACTGAACCAGGAACCGCTTTTTTGGATGATGTTGAGTTCGGCCCCCAGGTCGACGATCTCTCCTGATTTTGAAATGCCTTCGCCGTAAGTAATGTCGAATTCAGCTGTCCGGAAGGGCGGTGCCATTTTATTTTTGACCACTTTAACCTTCACCCGGTTGCCAACGATGTTTCCGTCTTTGTCTTTGATCGCGTTGCTCGTCCTGCGAATGTCGAGTCGTATGCTTGAATAGAATTTGAGTGCATTTCCGCCGGTCGTCGTTTCCGGATTTCCGAACATGACGCCAATTTTTTCCCGCAGTTGGTTGATAAAAATGCAGCAGCAACCGGTGCGTCCGATGACGGCGGTGAGTTTGCGCAAGGCCTGACTCATCAGACGGGCCTGCAAGCCCATTTTTGACTCACCCATCTCGCCTTCGATCTCGCTCTTGGGAACCAGGGCGGCCACTGAGTCGATGACGATGATGTCTATCGCCCCGGAACGAATGAGGTTTTCGGTAATTTCAAGCGCTTGTTCGCCGTTGTCGGGTTGAGAGATCAGCAGGTCCTCTGTATTTACACCGAGTGCTTCCGCGTAGCTCCTGTCGAAAGCATGTTCGGCGTCGATAAAAGCGGCAATCCCCCCTTTCTTCTGGCATTCCGAAATGGCATGGATGGCCAGCGTCGTCTTTCCCGAGCTTTCCGGGCCATAGATCTCCACGACCCTTCCGCGCGGCAGCCCTCCGATCCCCAGTGCAACATCCAGTCCGAGCGAACCCGTTGAAATCGAATCGACGACATCCATGACCGGTTTGTCGCCGAGTTTCATGATGCTTCCCTTACCGTATGTTTTTTCAAGGCGGTCGACGGTGAGCGCCAGCGCCTTTAGCTTTTCTTCCCTTTCCTTAGACATATTAAACTAATTATTTATAGATGCAAATGTACTCCGCAGCTTCGTTAAGTCGATTGCCTGGCCTGGGTTTAATTTACTGCCCTTCCCAAAAGGCCCGTTTGCGCCTTCCATCCGTAGGGAAAAACCCGTATTTTTATCGGTGGAAACCCCCATTTTCAAGGCATTTACTTGCACAGAACCCCAATGTGCTCTAAACTTGTCATAACAAAAGCAAAAGAGGCGTGGCCCCCATCCCAAATTCCGCCATTGGCTTTTTTCATGAGATTTTCATACAAGGGATTATGACCGCCTCCGCCACGGCAGAGGCGGTTTCTTATAACCCCGGGACCGCGGGTACGGCCCATCATCAAATGAAAATCCCCATCGTCCTGATGTTCGTTCACTTGCGCCACGAAGCGCTACTTTCATTATTTTGCAAAAGCCGCACCCTGGATCCGCTGCCGTCCACTGTAAGCAGCCAGGTAGTACCATCCGTTATCCAGAGATGAAATGTCGATCGTTCCCGTAAAGTCTGACGCAGACAGCCGAATGACGGTTCTCCCGGTCAAATCGCAAATGCTCAATTCGTCGGCATTCGCAACAAGTTCCCGGTCCACGTGCAAGCGATCGATCGCCGGATTGGGATAAACCTGTAATGTTTGTGCTTCACCGTGTGCCTGTAAATCATTTACGTAAACGCTGCAGGGACTCAACTTCTTCTGATCCGTAAAAAATAAAGCCATACCATAAATGGTGTCGTTGGAGGACTGGCCGAATTTCCGGACCATATAGTAAGGCACATCGCTGAAATGTGCGGCACTGTAAACAGGATCGAGGTTGACGGTAAAGTATTCTGCCTTGACCATACAACTGAATCGCTTGTCCTTTATGCCGATCCACACGCTCATTGGATCCGCAATCTCAACCCGCGAATCGGGCGTCACAAAACTTTGAGTTGTGCACTCCCGTCCTTCCCAAAATGCATCCGGATTCCAACGCATCGTGACGGGAAAATGATCCGCCCGTATAAACAACAGGATGGGCGCACCGGCGTAGCAGGGCTTGTCGGGCCACTTTGGGGGAACAAATTCTTCCGCATGGCTAATGATGCGCTTGCTCAGGATGCCTTCATGGCCGGGCAGGTCGAGCAGGCTGTGGTGCGCGGCCCTGACATCAAGGGGGCCTTTAAATGCCGAAGCAATGTCCTTCTCTCCAAAGCTGGGGTTGTAGGTGAGGTTGGCAGCCGTGTCAAATCCCACTTCCAGGGTATCGCGGTTACCTCGGGCATCTTCAAATGTCAGTTGCATTTCCAGAATTGGTGGTTCCTGTGCCAGGATCCAAATTGGAAGGCAAAAGACAAACAGGGTCAATGTTTTTTTCATGATTACTGTTTTATAAACGTTTTGTAAGTCGCCAATCCCTGTGCACTCGTGAGTATCAGTGCGTAGGCTCCTGAAGGAAGCCCTGCGGTATTCATGATGAACTCGTGGTCTCCGCTTTCCAATGTGCGCGGAGCCATCATCGGCCAGTTTGTTTGTGTTCCAAGGTGAAAAGCCTCTGCGCTCACTTCTCCTGCAGCAAACATGCCGTCTATGCGCACGCGCAATTCGTCTTCTACCGGATTGGGCGCAATTTCCCAGGAGACGAAAGGAATTACATCGCAATCTTCACCGCCCGTGACAAAGGGAAATTCGTATCCATCGTCGGAACACGCATTAAAGGTGTGCAACACGGCCAGGTAGGAGGTATGCGGGCGCAACAGCGGATACGGACCGCTATAGTTCGCATTGGTTTTGTAACAAAACCGGGTAGCTTGTCCCTGCATGCGGCCGGTTTGGTAAACCAGGGTGCGCAAGGCACCGTCCACTTCGTAGAGTTCAAATTCGTAAGACTCCTCATCCCAACTTCCCTCGAGCATCAGGCACTGGCAGCAGCGCGCATTGTCTACGCGATCCCGGGGCAAGCGATCGATGAACGCCTGAGTAGGCGGACACCCTCCTATCCTTTCTATGAGGCCGCATTTGCTTTGGTTGATCACCTTTAGCATTCTTTCCAACTGACATCGCGTCAACGCCGATTTATCGGCAGAATAGGACATCACGTTGTTGTCCAGGTTCTCCTCAAAACAACAGGGGCTCGGCGTACAAGGAGGAACTTCTTCGCAGTCGTTTACACCGTTGTCATTGCCGTCGTCGTAACCTGGAGCACCAGGACCCACATTCGGACTGAGCAGTCCCCAGCAGTGGATGTTGCGCTCGTTGAGCCTGCCGTCGATATGAGACTCAATGATGCCATTGCAGTTTTTGTCCCAGCTGATGCCAAAAATGGGAGTATCATCGCAGTCATCCACACTAAAACTGTGTTTCAACCCGAAAATGTGCCCAAGCTCGTGATAGAGATTGCCCAGGGTCCACCAGGTAGATAGGTTGAAACTCGAAGCAGAGCCGCTGTTGTCACTCTTATATCCGACCCCGGTTGCCCCGTTGGGTGAATGGGCGATGTAGAAATTGACGGTTCCCTGCCGGTCAACTCCAAATTCGGCATTGAGCACCGGTGTATTAAATTCTGCATCGGCGTTTGACCGGCAATGAACATACACTCCGGAGAGGACAAAGCGCAACGGGATGCAGGGCGGCTCTACGCCGTTCAACCTTTTTTGAGGCTTGTTGTCGTTCAACTGTTGGTTGAGTGCCCGGATCATTGCTTCGGTATTTTTGTAAGCAGCTTCCTGGTTCAATCCCGTTTGTTGCAGGGTGCCGCTGCAGTCGTCTTTAACAAAATAGTGTACATTCAACCGGATGTACACCTTAATGCAGTTATCGAGGATGTACTGCACATCCAGACAACTGTCTCCGGATGCGGAGGCCTGCTCCTGCGGCGGTTCCCATGCACAAAGGTACTCCATTTGTTGCGCAGTGGCGGACTGCAGGATCGCCCACAGCCCAAGAATCTGTAAAATAGGTCGTCTCATAGGGTGTTATTTTAAGGTGTGAAAGAATGCAGGCTAAGGTACCGTCAGGGTGCGCGTCCCTTCAGCGCCGTTTATTCGCAGGCGCCATGCGCTTATTCTTTCAACTTTTGACTGATTGAGTTTAGGGCGCTTCTAAAAACCCCCTATTGCGCCAGCCAGCCCGGGCTTATGCCAAAATGGAGTTTTTAGAAGTTCCCTTTGCCGTCAGACCGGTCCCGGCTGAACCGCAGGGGATCCCCCGCTGCACTCCCCGTCTTCAAAGTACTCCGTTCCGGTCCCGGGACAGGAGAATGGCCGGCTCCTCATTTTGGAGCAAATGAATGGGGTGGGTGATCACATCCTTCAAAAAGCTAACAATTGTTAGCTTTCTATGACATATCAGGATAAATACGAACGAACGTTCGTATTTTATAACTCAACATGACTTTAGTCCAAATGGTAGTTCAGCCTGATGTTTCGACGGGGTCGATCAGATGGGGATCGTTGTTTCGAACGCTGTTGACCCGGTCGGAGACGCGATATGCTTCGAGCAGTTTATCGGGAAATGGCTTTAGCATGGCCAATGCCTGCTCCGGGCGGAGATGCGGATCGATCCACCATTCTTCTTCCTGTTCCATCAGGATGACGGGCATCCGGTCGTGCAAGGGTGCCACCACTTTGTTGGCTGGGCAGGTGATGATGGTGAAACTGGCCAGGGTCTGCCCACCGGCAGGGTCCCGCCAGTGATCGCTCAGCCCGGCCATGAAGAACACCCCCCCACCTTTGAGTCGGATGCGCATGGGGATCTTTTTTCCACCGGCGTCGCGCCGCCACTCGTAAAAGCCATCCATGGGCACCAGGCAACGTCTGCTTTGAAAGGCCTTGCGGAATGCAGGCTTTTCCATCAGCGTTTCAGCTCGGGCATTGATCATTTTTGACCCAATGGAAGCATCCTTTGCCCAAAAGGGAATCAAGCCCCAGCGATGATAGCAGTAGTGTTTGGAGTCCTCCTGGGGCACTACGGGATGCCAGTGTGTGGGTGCAATGTTGAAACTGGGTAAAGGCCGGTAGCGCTCCAGGTCTTCTGTATAAAAACTCGCGTCGAAGCGCTTTTCAAGATCCGCTTCGACGACGGTGAGCGAAGCTCTGCCGCACATAAACGGTGAAATTATTTGGCCCGGAGAAAGGCCTTCTCTCCTTTAGCTTCCAATTTAGCCGCAATGCGCTCGGCTTCTTCCCGGGAGCTGTAGGTGCCTACAATGGCCGAGTAATATTCCGATGATCCAAAGACTTTTCTCGCAGCCCCCTGATAACCCATCTTCCGGAGTTTGGCAACCTGCTCATCGGCGTTTTCGGGCTTGATGAAGCTCCCGCAAACCACGTAGAAGGACTGCCTTTTTTCAGAGGGTTTCGCCGCAGGTTTCGCGGCTGCCGTCTTGACAGCGGCGGGTTTGGATGCGGCAGGTTTTGCAGCAGGGGCCGGGGCTTTGGTCTTTTCCACAGGCGCGCTTGTGCTTTTGCTTTCAGGGCTTCCTGCCGCCACACCCTCACTGGCCTTCTGTGCTTTCGGACTCGTGTTTTCCACTGCAGAAGCAGGCTTCTCAACCGGAGCCTGGGTATAATCTACCGGACCTTCGGAAGGCGTATCGTTTTGGTTTTCAGCCGGAGCCCCCACCTGCGCAGGGTATTGGCCTGTGAGGTCATAAACCATGTGGTCGTCCGGGGTCAGCGCCGTATCCGCTCCGAATTGAGGGTCCATAAACAGACTATCGGCCATCTCCGCCACGGGAGGAAGGTCTTCCACCGGATTTTTACTGCGCTGATAGATCATGTAAACAATGGCACCTACCAGCAAAACCAGCAGCGCTACGAGCAAAATGTTGATTGCACTTTTCATGGACGAAGTTTGAATGCTGAACAAATGCAAAATTACAATAATTTACAAATTACAAAATAATATTATATGTTGCGCAGCCTTGCCCGGCCTCCGGCCACCTCCGCGTTAAATCGGTGTTAAATCTCCGGAGGTGAAAACCGGGTATTTTTGATCTTCGTTTTAATGTCATCAAACCTAAAAGAGCACATTATGAAAACTTACTTGTTGCACCTCGCTTCGGGATTGTTGGGTGGACTGATCGTCATGGCCGGGGTCGCCGGATTTCATAAGCAGTCTGCACATGAATCCACGGCTCCCTTGGCACAGCGCGTAAGCCTCACAACAGCCCCAACAACCGGTCCTGATTTTTCACTTGCTGCCGAAAATGCCTTGCAGGTAGTCGTGCAGATCAACGCCCGCGAAAGCGAGCGCTTCGCACGGGAAAAAATGGAAGAGCAGCAGCCCTTTTTCAACCACCCCTTGTTCCGGGAATTTGATTTGCGCGGATTTGGTTTTGGCTTCCCGTACCAACTCAAAAAGGGCAGCGGCAGTGGCGTCATCTATTCTGAAGACGGCTACATTGTCACCAACAACCACGTCGTCGAATTTGCCGACGAGATCGAAGTCATCCTTCAGGATGGACGCACCTTCCGGGCAAAAAAGGTAGGCACCGACCCAAAGACGGACCTCGCTGTCCTGAAAATTGAAGCGGACAAGCTGCCGGTCCTCCCCATCGCCAATTCCGACGAGATCAAGGTGGGTGAGTGGGTTTTGGCCGTTGGTAACCCCTTTGGTTACCTGACTTCAACCGTTACAGCCGGCATCGTAAGCGCCAAAGGCCGGGACCTCAACCTGCTCGATGGCGACGAAGGCTTCAACCCATTTGACGGCGGCGGCGCTTCCCCAAATTCCGGAAAGGGCATTGAGGAATTTATCCAGACAGATGCTGCCGTCAACCCCGGCAACTCCGGGGGGGCACTGGTAGACGTAAACGGGCGCCTGGTTGGCATCAATTCGGCCATTGCCAGCAAAACGGGCTATTATTCCGGGTACTCCTTCGCCATTCCCTCAAACCTCATGACCAAAATCGTTCGCGAACTCATGGAGCATGGAACGTTTGAACGCGGCCGGCTCGGAATCGGCATCATCAACCTCGACGATGAATTGCGCAAAGAGCTGAACTATTCAGGAGACAACGGCGTTGTAATTACTGAACTGGAGGATAAAGGTTCTGCAAAATATGCTGGTTTGCTTCCCAATGATGTCATTGTCGAAGTGAATAGTAAACAAATTAAATCCGTTGAGGATTTACAAAAAGTCGTAGCTTTGTCCAAGGTTGGCGAGACACTCTACACCAAGATTATCCGCGAGGGTAAGGCCAAAGAGGTTCCCGTCAAAATCAGAAAAGTAATTTAAACATCAGGCGTAGCCTTTTGTAGCTTTCTATAAAGTTGGTTTTTCGTTTTGTTTGAAGGTCCCGGTCGCAAGGCCGGGATTTTTTTTTGTATGATACCACATTCTCTTCTCCATGCGCTACGACATGGCCGCGACGGCCTGCTCGACTTGTTGTTTCCCCGTCTATGCCTTTCTTGTGGATTGCGCACGCTGGCTGAAGACGCCTTGTTCTGCCTCGATTGCCAGAGTCAACTCCACCCGGCAGATATGTACCGGTTTCCAGACAACGAAGTTGTGTCGCGCTTTCGCGGTCGCATTGAGCTCACCGCAGGAGCGGCTTTGTTCTATTATGAAAAGGGAACCCGGCTCCAACAGCTCATCGAGCGGCTGAAATACCGTGGAGAAACCAACATCGGCCATTCACTTGGCGAGTATTTCGGCCGGCTGCTAAAAGATGTTGAGGCGTTTCGATCCATTGAATGGCTCGTTCCCGTTCCGCTCCATCCCAGGAAACAAGCCCTGCGCGGATACAATCAATCGGCCTGGATCGCCCGCGGGCTCTCGCTAAGTATGGGAATCCCCTTCCGGGAAGACCTGCTGGTGCGAACGAGGGAAACGGACAGCCAAACCCGCAAAGGGCGCCACGAGCGCATGCAAAATATGTCTGCAGCCTTTGCCCTTACCCCACTTGCACGGCAACTTACCAAAGGGCATCACATCGCTTTGGTAGACGACGTTTTGACAACAGGCGCCACCCTGGAATCCTGTGCGCTGAAGTTCAGGGAAGCATCCCCCATCTGCCGCTTGTCGATGCTCACCCTGGGAATGACCTGCTGAGTCCGGGCTCAGTTGGTTTTTTCGTACGTTTTCTTGTAAAAGCTCTTGTACTCGGAAAGGCTCTTGAGACGGAGGATCTCCCGGTAGTTGTTTTGTGTCACCGCCAGGATCTCCCAGTTGTCAAATTCCTGAATGTATTCGAGCGGCTTTTTCATTACGCCCTCCACATACTTCAGAGCCTGACGCGCATTGTCAAACTTGCGAATGACCAAAATGGGGTTGTTCGAATCGGTATCGAGCTCGACGCTCGTCATTTTCAACTTGTCCTGACGGTGGTAGTTCTCGTGGTAGTCGGAAATGGAAATCTTGATTTTATTGGTCATCCGTTCCTCCGGGTTGTATAAAAGCACCAGAACAAAGTGCATTTTATTTTCCTCCTCCTTAAAATTGAATTTTTCCAATTCACTCTCCCGGATCTGAATGAATGCATCCTGATCTCCCTTCAAAAAGCGAAGGATCTCTTTTGCCTTGACCTCTTCCGGTGTGCCGGGAAAATTGGCCACGACGTCGCGCAAGGCATTGACGTAAGCGTCTTTTCCCTCCGTCTGGCCGAGGCAAAACGCGCTGAGCAGGGTGGATTTGGCAAAGAGCTTGTGCCCTCCCGCCATCTTATTGCGAAGGACCACCAGGATTTCCTGCGCTTCGCGGTATTGCCCGTTTTGGTAGCGGTTGTACGCTTCGTCGTACTGAAGCGTGATTTCGTCTTTGCGCTCCATGAGTTGCCGGACATACTCCTTATCATTCAACAGCCTGGCATAATGGCTGCCCGGAAATTCATAGGCAATCTGGTCACCCAGAGAATTTGCACATGCAGAGTCATCCAGATCGAGACAATTCAGGTAACTGTAGTACAAGGCGTCTGGCTTTCGTCCGGTGCGCGGGTACTTTTGGAGCAAGTCGGCGAAAGTCTGGTTGGACTTCGTGTAATTGTCCAGTTTCTCCCGGTAGAGTACCCCCAGTTGAAACATCGACTCCGCAATCGAATTATGGAGAACTTCCGCTTGTTCGGGCGTTTCGGGAATCCCCTTGAGGATCTGGGCCAGATCGGCCTCCAGACTATCCGCGGCTTGTGCTTCTTCCGCAACCACCGAACCCGGAGCGATAAAGCTCGTCTTGTTTTTCCTCCTCCAATTGTCTTCCAGTGGCCGGTCTCCCCATTGTTGTTCGAATTGCGACCTACCCCGGTTGGTGGTGCGTTGGTCGTAAGCAAAGAACTGGCTTGCCGTCTTTTTATTTTGGTTGCCGGCACCTCCAGTCCGGTCAAAAGGCGTTGCAGCAAAGGCATCCAATTCTGCGAACCGCGAGCGGTTCTCTTTGGGCAGATCCTGTACTTTGGCTTTTTTGGAATTCTTCAGCTGGATGGCCAAAGCGCGCTTTTCTTTTACCGGTAAGGCGGCAATGCGCAGCAGGCTGTCGTTTAGAGCAATCACAGAGAGGTGCCGGGCGATCTCCTCCAGGTTGGCAACGATTTTGCCCACCTGGGACCTGCGCCCGTCTTCTTTGGCCAACAAGGCCATGGTGCTGTCGTAGTAGTTTTTCGCGGGTAAGTATTGCTGACGCTCAAAATGAAGTCCCGCCAACTGGTAATAGGTTTCCGCCTTTTGGTCATTCGAAGCATTTGGTGCCCGCAAAGAATTTTGAAATTGAGCCATGGCTTCCTCCACCGCACCCTGTTGCAGATAAATCGCAGCAAGTGCATAGTACATCGTGGACTGGTAGTCTGCGTTCTTGGGATCGTCGATCAGTTTCTGTATCTTCGATGCTATGCTGGCGGGCTCGTTTCCTTCGCGAACCTCGTTGATCAGCAAATTCAGCCTTGCATGAAATGCCAGTTCGTA
Source organism: Saprospiraceae bacterium (assembly GCA_019187365.1). Lineage (GTDB taxonomy): Bacteria > Bacteroidota > Bacteroidia > Chitinophagales > Saprospiraceae > Vicinibacter. The sequence continues at coordinate 28,160 of JABARE010000048.1, forward strand.
GGAGGGTTTTTGCTTCAGGCAGGTTTCAAAATACTGGTTTGAACTTTCGTAGCGAGCATTTTGCTGGTACAACTGTCCCAGAATAAAAGCAAAGCGAGCGCGCTCCGTTTTGGAATCAGCAAATTCAATGGCCGACTTCAGGGAGGCAATGGCCCTGGCCTGGTTTCCGGTGCGCAAATACAGGTCGGCATAAGAAGCATACAGCAATCCGCGGAGGGACGGGCGCGCATAAGGGTCCTGTTCCACTTTTCTATACAATTGCTCGGCTTCGTAAGGCTTACCCCTTTCGACCAGGTTCCTTCCTGCCCAGATCGCCCCTTCCCAGTAAGCGGGATAATGGGGAACTAGCCACGATCCTTCATTGGTCAGTGAGGCTTTGTTTTCATCCTCTTTCGCTGCGGGGGCGATGACGGGGATTTTGGCCGGGGTCGAAACGATGGCCTCGCCGGAAGGCTGCTCTTGAGGTTTGGATTTGGATTGCCCCTCTTTTTTGGCTTTCTTCTTGGCCTTGGCTTTTTCCTTTTGGGCCTTCTTGCGGTCCTTTGCCCTTAGCTCGGCTGCCTTTTTTCGATCTTTGGCCGTTGCTTCAGCCACTTCTTTTTTTTCTTCTACAGACCTGGCTTTGATCTTTTTGGTCTTCACCCGGTCTTTGAGGGGGTCAAAGCTCTCCAGAAAATAGCGGAAGGAGTTTTCGGCGGTTTCGTAATCCCTTTTGAGGTATTGCGCTTTAGCAAGCAGCAGGTAGCAGTCGTCGGTCCAGTGGCTGACCCGGTGGTTGGTGATCACCACAGATACTTTTTCAATGGCTTTGTCGAGTTTGGGTTTGACGCCATCGGCCGAACCGGAGGCCGCTTCCGGGAATACCGCCAGGACCTTGTTGTAATTATCTTTGTATCCTTGCCGTTGAGCAAGCAACACTTCGTCCATCAGCTCGTTTGCATTGAAATAGCCGTTGTATTTTGAAGTTGTGTTGTGGTAAAATCGCCCAAATGCTGAGGGCTGGCCTTTTTTGCGATGGCTGACGCAGGCAGTAGCCAGCAGAGCGACCAGCATAAATGAGGCAATTTGCTTTCCCGACGCAGGTTTCATGAATGGGCTGAAAGAGGTGTCTTTAATAACTACTTTCGCGCAAAATTATTATTTAACCCAGTATTATTGTGGATGGCTTCAAAGCTTCGGTTGGCAAGAAAATGGCTTGAGCAGCATCTTGAAAAGCGCTTTTTGCTGATCATTCGCAACGAAGAGACTTTTGAGGAAAAGGCCAGTTACAGGCTTACCCTCAAAAACCTTTACATCCTGGCCTGTTCAGTTGTCCTTGCCGGCAGCGTGCTGCTTTTCCTCCTCATCTCCTTCACCCCATTGAAGCGTTACATTCCGGGTTACGGCGACATCTATTCGCGAAGGGAATTCATAGAACTCGAACAGCAGATCGCCACGCTGGAGCGGTCGGTTGCGGCTCGCGACACCTACCTCCAAAGCGTACAGCGCATACTGGAAGGCCGGCCGGAAACCAAAGGGGACGTGGCCCGCAACGTCCAGATCCACCAGGTCAAGCCTGAAGTCACTCCAAAGATTCCCGAGGACAGCCTGCTTCGCGCCGGCTTTGAAACCGTACTCTCCCGTGAACGGGCCAGCCCGGCGACGCGTGGACGAACGCAGGCCCGCTTACCAGCCGGTGAGATGGCCGCAACACAACAGGAAATTACCCTGAGTGCCCCGCTTCGCGGCCCCATCGGTGCAGACTACCATCCCGAGAGCGGCCACCTGGGCATCGATATCATGGCTGCAAAAAATACCCCGATCAAAGCCGTAATGGATGGAACCGTGATCCAGGCCGACTGGTCGGTCGAAAATGGCCATACCATTGCCCTCCAGCACGGCAATAACCTGGTCAGCATGTACAAACACAATTCTGCTTTGCTCAAGCGCACAGGTTCGCGAGTGAAGGCTGGAGAAGCCATTGCGATTGTCGGAAATACGGGAACCCTGACGGATGGCCCCCATTTGCATTTTGAACTGTGGTTTGGAGGCAGGCCGGTGAACCCTTCTGACTACATCCTATTCTGAATCCCGGCAGCTAACTTGCGGCTGCATTCACTTATGGAACAGCATCGCTATCAGGGGCTCAGCCATGCCGAAGTCTTGCGCCGACGCGAGATACATGGAGAAAACTATCTGAATCCAGGCGGAAGGCCGGCATGGGTTGAATGGATATTGCCCGTCGTATCAGAACCCCTTTTTATCATTCTGATGTTTACGGCAGCGCTCTACTTTTTGCTCGGAGAAAACGGAGAAGGGACCATCATGCTGGTAGCGCTTGCCTTTGTGTCGGGAATTTCGCTGTTCCAGGAAACCCGCAGTCGCAAAGCTGAACGCGCCCTCAGGGGTTTGCTGGAACCCAGGGCACGCGTTTACCGGGAGGGGTCTCTGGAATCGATACCCTATCGCGACCTCGTTATCGGCGACGTGCTGGTGGTGGAAGACGGCGACATCGTTCCTGCAGACGGCATGCTGCTCGAAAGTCACGATCTGACCATCGACGAGAGCCTGCTTACCGGAGAATCCGCTTCGCTCTACAAAGGAATGGATGCAGAGGATCGCGCCCTGTACCAAGGAACGCAGGTATTGTCGGGTTACGGGGTGGCAGAGGTGGTAAAGACAGGCCGTTCAACGCGTTTTGGCACCATTCACGTCAGTATGGAGTCCATCCGCACCGAGAAAACCCCGATCCAGATACAGATCCAACAGTTTGTGCGCCGGATGGTACAACTTGGCCTGGTGGCCTTTTTGGCCATCTGGGCCATCCACTCCGCCATTACCCAAAACCTGGTGTACGGATTGCTCAAGGGTCTTACCCTCAGCATGTCGCTGCTGCCGGAAGAAATTCCGGTCGCATTCAGCACCTTCATGGCGCTGGGAGCAATGCATCTTTACAGAAAGAAAGTTCTGGTCAAAACGCCCTCGACCGTCGAAGCGCTTGGAGCGGTCACGGTGATCTGTCTGGATAAAACGGGCACCATTACCGAGAATACGATGCGGCTCAGCGGACTTTACGATTTTCGCTCCGGACACCGTTCGCTGGACATAAGCTCTGATGCACAGGAAAGCGAGCTCATCGAATGTGCGATGTGGGCTTCCGAAACGGAGCCGTTTGATCCCATGGAACGGTCCATTCACGAGACGTACGCGGCAACGCACGCAACCGACCTGCGCAAGGAGTTTACCATGGTTCGCGAGTATCCGCTAGGCGGCAAGCCTCCTGTAATGACCCACGTTTTTGCCGATGTCGAAGGGAACACCATCGTTGCTTGCAAAGGTGGCCTGGAAAGCGTGATGGCGATGTGTAAACTTTCCAACGTTCAACGCGAGTCGTTGCTGCGTCAAAGCGCCTATTTCGGGGATCTTGGGCATCGCATCCTCGCCGTTGCCCGCGGACACCGAACGGACGGCCAATTACCCGACGACCAGTTTTCCATTCCAATGGAGATGCTGGGGCTGATTTCCTTTGTCGATCCTCCAAAATCCAACATGCGTCAAACCCTGCAGGCTTTTCGCGAAGCAGGCATCCGCGTCAACATTCTCAGCGGCGATTACGCCAATACCACCCTGGCCATTGCCCGCCAGCTCGGAATGGAGAAAACGGAAAGCAGCATGACGGGGGAGGAGGTTTTGCGGCTGTCGCCCGGGGAGTTGAACGAAGAGATTGGCCGGCATTCAGTTTTTTCGCGCATGTTTCCCGAAGCGAAGCTCCGGGTCATCGAGGCCCTAAAAGGATCGGGAGAGATCGTCGCCATGACCGGCGACGGCGTAAACGACGCTCCGGCACTCAAAGCCGCTCACATCGGCATAGCCATGGGCAACCGGGGCAGCGAGCTTGCCCGAAAGACCGCCTCGCTCGTTTTGGCCGATGACGACGTTTCGCGCATGGTCGACGGCATCGCGCTAGGCCGCCGAATCTACGAGAACCTCAAAAAGGCCATCCAATACATCATTTCGATACACATCCCCATCATCCTGATCGTCACCATACCCGTCGTCTTTCTTTGGGAGTTTACGGATTTTTTCACCCCCGTGCACGTCATCTTCCTCGAATTGATCATGGGTCCCACCTGTTCAATACTCTTTGAGAACGAGCCCATTGAACCCAGGTCCATGCAGCAGCCACCCAGGAAATTCACCGCGGAACTGTTCACCTGGAGGGAATTGTCAACCAGCATGGTACAGGGCCTGGTCATCACGGCAGTTTGCCTCGGGCTGGCCTGGTATTGCCTTATGCTCGGAGACTCGGAATCCAAAACGCGGACACTGCTCTATACCTGCCTCGTTTTTTCTAACATCTTCCTGACGCTGGTAAACCGTTCCTTCATAGAATCGGCGGTCGCCACCCTGCGCTACCGCAACCCACTGGTGCCGGTCATCCTGGGACTTTCGCTGGCTGCCCTGGCGCTCACCCTTTACCATCCCGGAGTCCGATCGCTGTTTCTATTTGAGGCGCTGGCGCCGCGAGAAGTGCTGTTGTGCCTGGGACTCGGGGTTGCCGCTGTGGGCTGGATGGAGCTTGTCAAATGGCGCTGGCGCCGGAATTTTCGCAGGAACCCATCCTGAAAACCCTTACGCTCTTTCCCCTTTCCGTCAGAGTGGCAAACTCTGAATGGTGCCATGAACGAACGTTCGTAAGTTTCCGTTTTTTTCCATGAGTACGAGGCGACCGTCGCCCAGGACTTCGCGTACAGTTGCGGAAAATGGGGAGCCATCTGGTTCGACGTATTGCAGCCAGCCATCCCGACCGTAGAGTCGTTCGTTGTATTGTTGCAACAAGGTCTCCCGATCATCTAAGTGTGCAAACCAGTGCAGGAGCTGCTGGCGCACTTCGACGGCCAGCCCGGAAAGCTCAAAGCGCTTTCCACACCGGAGAAACAGTGAAGTGGCCCGCAGACCGGAAGGAAATTCCGACTGGTTGACGTTTACTCCAACGCCGGCAAGGCAAAAGTGCACCTGCTTCCCCCTCAGGACGTTCTGAAGAAGGATGCCCGCGATTTTTTCATTGCCCGAATACAGGTCGTTGGGCCACTTGATCGACAGACCGCTCGTCTCCCGGGCATCAAGGCTGTGGAATACCGCAAGGGAAGCGGCAAGCTGCAGGTCGAAAATGCGGTCTACGGGAAGTTCCAGCGGGCCGAGCAAATAACTGGCCAGCAGGTTTTGACCAGGCGCACTGACCCACTGTCTGCCAAATTGTCCTCTTCCTTCCGACTGAAAGTCAGCAATAACCATAAATCCTTGCTCCGGTATGGAATTTGCAAGCAGGTTTATAAGCTGTGCATTCGTCGAATCCGTTTCCGGCAGGTACAGATGGGGAAATCCGAAATACATTAAATATTTTCTTAATATTTAAAATCGGGAATTCTTTTTACTTTTACTCAACTAAAGGCAAAGATTGCATTGACGAACACGCTGACCAAACGCAAACTCCAACCCAGAAAAGAACAGGCATTTATCGATCTCGTCATCGACGCCATCCGCGATATCAAAGGTAAGAACATCTTACTCCTGGATCTCAGGCACTTGCCGGATGCGCCGTCTTCCTATTTTGTGATATGCGAAGGTGACAGTTCCACCCAGATCAAGGCCATTGCGGCCAACGTCGAGCGACGGGCCAAAGAAGAAGCAGGAATGAGGGCTCATTCTGAGGGGCAGCTCGGCGCAAAATGGGTGCTTGTCGATTTCTTCGACCTGGTGGTGCACATTTTCGACAAAGAAACGCGGAAATACTACGAACTGGAGGACCTGTGGAGCGATGCCCATTTTACTGAGTTCCAGAATCTCTGAGTTTCGCAACCAATTGCGTTTCGCGTCGTTTACCTTAGAAGTTTAGTACACTTACACCCAACATGGACAAAAAGCAGCCAAGCAACCCCAATCCCAAGAAACCCGGCGAGGGCTTCAACGTGTATTGGATATACGGGATCATATTATTGGCGATCATCGGGGTCAATTTGTTTTACATGGCTTCTCCCGGCAAGGGAAACATCAATTCCATTCGGTTTGAGGACATGATGACCCGGGGAGACATTGAAAAAATTGAAGTCGTCAACCTCAAGCAGGCCTATGTTTACCTCCGTCCGGAAGCCATCAATAAAGATGAATACAAGGACAAACTGAGTGCAAGCCCGGGTACGCGGCCGCAGTACTTTTTCAACATTGGGCCCGCGGAAAAATTTCAGGAGAAAGTTGATAAATACAACGAGGCCCTGCCAAACAAGATCAGCATCAGTTACGAGGAAAAGCAAAATTGGCTCGGCCCCATCCTCTCGTTTGTCGTACCCTTTTTGATCATCCTGGCCATTTGGATGTTTCTGATGCGACGCGTTGGTGGCGGGGGTGCAGGCCCCGGTGCCCAGATTTTCAACATTGGAAAATCAAAGGCCACCCTGTTTGAAAAAGACGAATCGACGAACATAACCTTCAAGGATGTAGCCGGGCTCGATGAGGCAAAGGAGGAGGTGATGGAGGTCGTTGATTTCCTCAAAAACCCAAAAAAGTACACGGCGCTGGGGGGGAAGATTCCCAAAGGCGTTTTGCTGGTTGGCCCTCCGGGAACTGGAAAGACCCTTCTGGCCAAGGCCGTAGCGGGTGAGGCCGCGGTTCCGTTTTTCACCATTTCGGGTTCGGATTTTGTCGAAATGTTTGTTGGCGTAGGCGCTTCGCGCGTTCGCGACCTGTTTCGCCAGGCCCGTGAGAAAGCACCCTGTATCGTGTTCATCGACGAGATCGACGCCGTGGGTCGTGCCCGCGGCAGAAACACCTTCCAGGGAGGCAACGACGAACGAGAGAATACCCTCAACCAGTTGCTGGTGGAGATGGATGGCTTTGGTACGGAGTCGGGTGTGATCCTGATGGCTGCAACCAACCGCCCCGATGTATTAGACAGCGCCCTGCTGAGGCCCGGGAGGTTTGACCGCCAGATCGGGATCGATCCCCCTGACCTCAAAGGCCGTGAAGAAATTTTTAAAGTGCACCTCAAGCCCCTGAAGCTTGCCGAAGACGTGACTCCGGAGGCACTTGCTGAAATGACCCCCGGCTTTGCCGGTGCCGAGATCGCCAATGTTTGCAACGAAGCTGCCCTGGTGGCCGCGCGCAGAGATAAAAAAGCCATAGACCTCGACGATTTCAACTATGCCCTGGACCGGGTGATCGGCGGTTTGGAAAAAAAGAACAAGCTGATCGCGCCAGAGGAAAAAGAGATCATCGCCTTTCATGAGGCCGGCCATGCCATCATCGGGTGGTACCTCAAAAATGCTTCCCCTCTGGTTAAAGTCACCATCGTTCCCCGTGGCATTGGCACGTTGGGATATGCCCAATACCTGCCAAAGGAGGAGTACATCACCCGTACAGAAGCCTTGCTCGACCGGATGTGCATGACCCTTGGCGGGCGCGCTTCCGAAAAGATCGTTTTCGACAAGATCTCAACGGGTGCCCAAAGCGACCTGGACCACGTAACCAAAATGGCCTACAGCATGGTCAACATTTTCGGCATGAACGAAAAGGTCGGGAATGTGTCATACTACGGTCTGATGCAAGAGGCGTTTCAACGCCCCTACAGCGAGGATACGGCTCGCATTATGGACCTCGAGGTGCGAAACCTCATTGAATCGCAATATGAGCGGGCACAGGAACTGCTGCGGGAAAAACGCAAAGAACTCGAGATCCTCGCCCAGGAGTTACTGCGCAAGGAAGTGCTCCACAAATCCGACGTGGAACGCCTGATCGGCCCGTCTCCTTTTCACAAAGACAAATCGGCCGAACCTCCCCCACTCAGCGGCCAGCATGTAAGCGACGAAAAACCGGAAGGAGAGAAGAATCCCGAAAGCAAGGAAAATCAGGAAGTCGCCTAACCCGCAGTTGCAAGAAAGCAAGGGCAATTAGCCAATAATTTTTTGCAGATTCATTCGAAGGGTGATCTCAATTCAAAACATCAAACAAAAGGCATATGGACTTAATGCAAATGCTTCAGGCACAACTCAGCGAACCGGTGATCGGGCAGATCAGCCGGCAGATCGGGGCCACTGAGCAACAGACGGCAACGGCCTCCAACGGCATCTTTACCGCCCTGTTGGGAGGTCTTGCCCAAAATACTTCGAACAAAGACGGACTGTCTTCCCTGGTGGCTGCGCTTGACAGAGATCACGACGGCAGCGCCCTCGATGACCTTGCCGGCTTTGTCGGCGGAATGCTCTCCGGCAGCATTGCGGGTAGAAATGCAAACGGGAACGGCATCCTGGGGCACATCCTCGGTGACCGGCAAGCGTCGGTCGCACAGAACATTGGAGAAAAGACCGGTTTGAGTTCGGACCAGGTCGCTAAACTCATGCCCATATTGGCACCCATCGCCATGTCGCTGCTTGCCCGGATGCTCAAAAAGTCGCCTCAGGAAGCTACGGCACCCACACCCGGTACCGGTGGCATGGGCGAGTTGGCACGCATTCTCATGGGGTCGGCCCAACATGCGCAGAAAGGCGATTTCGGAGACCTGCTGAGCGGTGTTCTGGGTGGTCTGCCCGGACAGGGGGTATCCCAGCCGGCAAACAGCGGGGGAAGCATTTTTGCCAACATACTTCGCCGGGTTTTTAAGAGCTGAATCTTTTAGGTCGATGCACCGAAGGTGAACGACATTCACATTTGAATGTTTCGTCCTTTGAGAAGCATCGTGACTGCCGGATTTCTAAAAAACATTTGACGGAATTGCTCTGACATTGCCGGAATTAGACCGGCCATCATAGCTTTGCAGCAACCGTTTCGCCTGATTGCGATGTGAATGCCCTTTCTGCCCCGGCAGAAAAAAGCAATCCAGGCATCCCCCAACCCAAGTCAGAGGGCGCATTTTCTGTATGTACACATTCGGAAACAGGCGCATTTATGGCTTTTTCGTGCGAAGCGGTCCTTCCGGCTGAAGTGTTGCCATTTGCCCGGAGGAAACTTTTGTGCAACATAACGAACGTTCGTTTATGAGTCCGAAACATGCCTTTTTGCTCGTCGTTTTTTTGTTGGTTGCGATTGCCATCCTCTATGTGTTTTACCGGGTGTACCGGTCTTCCCTTCCGTTTGCGGTTCCGCAGGGGGGCCTGGCCAACGCCAACCAGAAGCGCCTGATATTTTTCCTGCTGCTTGCCGGTACGGCGGTTATCTTATCCACGGTAAGTTTTGCGCGTTCGCCCTATTTCACTTTTGCCGACGAGGACCCGTCGGAAGTCGTGTACGTCGCTGCGCGTCAGTTTGCGTATGTCCTGTCCAGAGAAGCCATCAATCCGCAAGGCACTCCTGCGGCAGCAGAGCCCATTCAATTGCGCGCTGGCAAGGTCGTTGAATTTAGAGTGACCAGTCTCGATGTCAACCACGGCTTTGCCATTTACAACGATCGCGGACATCTGCTGGCGCAGACCCAGGCCATGCCGGGTTATGTAAACCGCCTTCGCTGGAAATTCGATGAGCCCGGCACCTATCAGTTGCTCTGCATTGAATTCTGCGGAGCGGCTCATGCATATATGAGCGCGTCTTTCGACGTAATCTCAGGCAACGAATCACAAACCCGGTAAGCACCTCTATGAAAAAAATAACTGCCCTTTGGATCATCACCGTTCTCGTTCTGTTTCTGGTAGCGGTGACCTTTGGAATTGTCATGCGCCTGAATCAGGGAAACAGCATTCAGCTCTCTCCCGTAGGCTTTTACTCGACCATGACCGCACATGGACTCACCATGATTGGCATTTGGGTTGTAGCCGGTCTGGCTGCTCTCCACTACCTGTTGCAGCGGTACGTTTCCATTTCCCCTAAACTCGGATACTTCGCATTTGGGATGACGGTGGTCGGGGTGCTGTTGCTTTTCCTCGTCATTTTTGCCGGAAAGTTTCATACGGGATGGACCTTTTTATACCCTCTTCCCTTTTACGCCGTTGGCGAAAAATGGGCGAGTCCGGGCTTTCTCGTCGCCATTGGATTGTTGGGCATCGGCTGGACCGTTTGGGTTGCCGGTATGCTCCTGGCCATTTTTAAAAAATATCCCCTGCCCGTGGCCTTTGCCTGGCAGCACCTGAGAAAGTCGCCTGCGGTTGAAACCCCTCCACTGGTGCTGATTTCAACGATATCGCTCGTCGGCGTTTTGCTCAGCCTGGCAACGGCCGTCGTCGTACTCGTATTCTATTTTATCGAATATTTCTCCGGCAGGGCGGTGACCAACGACGCTTTGCTGATGAAAAACCTGACGTTCTTTTTCGGGCACACCCTGTTTAATGAAGTCCTTTACCTTGGGCTTGCCTCTCTGTACGAGTTGTTCCCTGAAGTGAGCGGAAGGCCGCGCTTCCGGACCACCTGGTACGTAGCGCTGGCATGGAACTGCACACTTTGCTTTATCCTTACTGCCTTTTTTCATCACATGTACATGGATTTTGCGCAACCCCTGGTGTTTCAGGCCATCGGACAGTACGCTTCCTATTTTGCGAGTCTGCCGGCGGCTTCCATCACCGCTTTCAGTGTGCTGGCGCTCGTGGTCCGAAGTCCAATCAAATGGTCGCTGACCAATGCCCTGTTTTTTACCGGCGTGATGGGATGGCTGATCGGCGGCATCGGCGCCGTGATCGATGCCACCATTGCCAACAACTTCATCCTGCACAACACTCTATGGGTTGCCGCCCACTTCCATACCTACAATGTACTGGGAAACGTACTGTTCAGCCTCGCTTTCTTTCACTGGGCCGCCAACGAGTTTTCAGGTAAGCAAACTAACGAGCGTTCGGATGATCTAAAGATCTTTCTGTTGCTTATCGGCGGACTTGGATTTGTGCTGATGTTCTACCTGGGTGGCGCATACTCAGTGCCCAGGCGATTTAACGTATATCCAGAGCTCTTCTCGGATGCAGGGTGGATGGCTCTCGTCGGTGCATTCTTTGCTACCATTTACCTTGCCGCCCTCGTCCTGTTCTCGTACAGCATCATCAAAAAATGCGTTCCTTCGTTGCGGCGCTGAGCCTTACCGCTTTAGCCGTGCAGGCTGCTCCCGTTGCCGTGGATTACGGTATGGGTGAGGAAAAACTTCTTTTCCAAAAGGTGTTCGACGCCGAGATCGTTCAGGCAGAGGGCACCTGCAGGCTATCATCGCTCTATTCAGGTGGGCCATTGGCCGTTGCATGGATCTACACGAGGTGCTTTGGCATTTGTACCCCTCTGATGGTCGACCTCGCAGGGGCTGCCCAATGGTTGCCGGGAGAATTGCCTTATAAGATCCTGGTACTGAGTTTTGACCCCCGCGATTGCGTTGACGACATGCGCGCGCTTGCCCGGCGGTACGGCCTGGAGAACGACCCACACTGGATTTTTGCCACCAGTCCTCAGATGGATTCCCTCAACCGCTCTGTGGGTTTCTCTCCCAGGTGGGACAGCTCGCGCAATGGATTCGACCACGAAGGACTCGTTGGCGGCATCAACGATGACGGTTACCTCTGCCGGCGCCTTTCCGTCACCGGGGATCCACGCGCACTGGAGCGGCTTTTTGCAGAAACCCGCCGGCATTTCAATCCCTCACATCCGCTGCCAGGAGGCCAGTCGATGCTCTCCTGCTTTAGCTACGACCCGCTCACGGGAACTAAAAAACCCGCTGCAGGCCTGCTGATTCTGCTCCTCGCTCCCTTTGCCACACTGTTGCTCCTGCTGGGCTTGTCGGTCGCAGGTCGCCGCACACCGGCCGTCTAGACGCATTTTGCTGCGCAGGTAAACACAGACTAACGTTGGTTACTGCAACTTATCGCCGCGCAATTCGCGGAAACGCTTGCGCGCCTCTACGGCGAGAATGCTGTTGCTGAAATCGATGAAGAGTTTTTCGTACAACTCCATGGCGCGGGAGGGTTCTCCAAGACGGTGGTCGTAAATAGACGCCATGTTCCACAGGGCGTTGTCCGCACGGATGCCTTCGGAATGTTTTTCCAGCACCTGGCGATATTTTTCCAAGGCCTCCTGGTTGCGTTGCTGGTCTTCAAAAATCTGACCCTGGAGATACCACACGTCGTCTTCCAGAAAGCGAATTTCAGGATCCCCGAAGGGAATGGCCGCCAATATGGCCAGTGCGGTGTCGTGCTTGTTCTGAAATAGCTTGAGTTCTGCCGATGCATACTGCATGAGCGACTCCCCGGTGGTATCCTGGTTCAGGTTGTCGAGGATGAAGACGGATAGGTCGATGGCGTCGTTGGAGATCAATCGGCTGGTGGCACTTTTGAGGATGTCGAATTGTTCCTGCGCCCATTCAAAATCTCCTGCGAAATACGAGAGCCTTGCATTTTTGAAGCGGGCCATCTCGCCCAGTTCATCTTCCTTGAAATCCTTGTCGACCTGCGAATACAGCAGCGTGGCCTCCCAGCGCTCCCCGGTGATCAGAAAGTAATCGCCCAGGTCGAGTTTGGCCTTTGCCACGATGTGTCGCTCCACTTGTGGAATCCGCACCAGAGCATCCAGCAGGCGTATGGCTTCGTCGAGCTTTCCGAGGTACTGGGCCTCCAGTTCTGCAAACTCAATGACGAGAGATGCCGACAGGTGATTCATACCTACGTCGGCAATGTATTTTTGGTAATCGGATTCGAGTTGAGACAACTCGGCGGTTCCATATTGCCCTCCTTCGACGATGGCTTGTCGCTGGGATACGAGCAGCTGACGATACGCATCGTGATAAAATGACCCCGAAGGCCCTTTGTCCCGCACGTAGCGAAAGCCTTCGACCGCCGTGCGGTAATCTCCATCGAGGTAGGCCGTCATAGACAGGTTGTACACAGAATTTCCGGTTTCGTTGCGGATGCGGTCGAGGGCTATTGCTTGTCGCATCGCATTCCCGTAATCCTTCAGTTGTACGTAAGACCACATGAGCAATTCAGGAAACTCGCGATGGTCGGGATTGCGCTCCATGCGCTCGAACAACTGGGCCTGCAAATCTGCATAGGCCTCCTCGTTCAGATAGTTGATGATCAGCGTCTGCACGTGTTGGAGCTGCACGGACCTGTCTTCCAGTCCGTCGAGGTAGTGCCGCAGCATGCCCGAAAGATCGCCTTTGCGGCGGCGGATGTCGGCCAGGTTGTAGGTAAACCGGGCAGGTGGTTTGATCGTGCGTTCGCCCTTTTCGTAGACGCGCAGGGCCAAATCGTATTGGGCATTTTGAACAAAGGCATTTGCCAGGCGGTGTACACTCATGACGTCGGGCGCCATCTTATCTATGGCTTGTTCATATTGCGCCTCAGCCTTTCCTGTCTCGTTTTGAACGGCATATAAATTGCCATACTGCATGTGCAGTATGGCGTCCTTAGGTCGTTTGCGCATTTCCTGACGAAGCGCGCTCTCCGCGGTTTCGTAATCGCGAAGTGCGAGGATGCATTCAAAATAGCGCTCGAAATGAGAGGTGTTTGTGGGTTGGTTCCGGTATAATTCGTGGTAGAGCCGGGAGGCCTTTTCGTATTCGCCGTTGCTGAAATACTCCTGAGCAAGGCGGGTGTCCTGGGCGTGGATACACGACAAGGCAAGGAAAACCAGGGCGGGTATAAGAAAACGCTTCATGTGCATCAAACGAAACAAAGGCGAATTTAGCTTGTTCACGCGGTCCAAAAACGCAGATTGCCATCGTCCGCCCTTGTTAAATCAATGCCAAACAGCCTGGGTAAAGGTCCCTTTCTTAAAAAAATAGTTCATGAGCATCATTAAATCTTAAATTTGAACGTTTGAAGGCCCCCATCCTGATCGTCGCAAGCGGGCTTTTGGTCTTTGGCGTTTCGCTGCATTTGCCCGCACAGTCGCATCCTCCCTGTGGAGGGAGCCCGGTACCCCTTTCCACGACATGCGCCGACGCATGCATGGTCTGCGACCTCAACGGCGTCAGCGCTCGAACCACCAATACCATTCCAGGGCAATCTCCCGCCGGGTACTGCACCCAGATTGTCCACAGCATGCAGTGGCTTGCATTTGTGGCAGGTTCCGCCAACCTGACCCTCAATGTTGCCGTTTCCGGCTGCAACCAGAACAACGGCGTGGAGATGGGCATTTACGCATCCGACGATTGCCAGACCTTTAAGCTGGTCAGCAATTGCAACACCAACATGTACAACAACCAAACCTGGTCCTTTACCAATACTGAATCGCTAAAACCCGGTTGCATTTACTATCTGGTTTTCGACGGAAACGGGCCGAATTCATGCAACATTCAATTTACCGTGGTCTCAGGAAGTACGGTCGCCCCCGTTCCAAATACCACGCAGAAGATATCGGGAAAGGCCCTCGTTTGCGTTGGCGAAACGGCTGATTATTCCATTCCACCCATCTTTGGAGCCTGCGACTACGAATGGCGGGTGGAAGGGGGCTCTCTCCTTTACTCAAAAGACGAGAAAGCCCAGGTGTTGTGGGATGTTCCCGGCAGAGGCCGTATCTGTGTGCGCGGCACGAATGCCTGTCATAGTGGAAACGAAGTATGCCTGGAGGTTGAAGTGGGAGAGCCTTCTCCGATGACCGAGCTCGGGCCCTTCTTCGTCTGCCCCGGAACCTCCTACCGTTACCAGAATGTGCTCTATACCGCCGGACATTGGACTTTCCAACATCAGAACCGCTATGGTTGCGACAGCATTACCCTGTTGATCGTCGAAAACCTGGAGCCCATTGAAACCTGGATCGACACCACCGTATGTTACCCCGATGATTTTGTAATCCAAAACCAACGCATCGACTCCAGTGGTAAATACAAATGGGTGCTCAAATCGAAATTGAGTCCCTTTTGCGATTCGACCCTTTACGTCGACCTGCTTTACTCAAGGCGGCGCGCCAGGGTGTACAAGAGCGGCGATCTCAACTGCGAGGATACTGTATCCATCCTGCATGCAGACACTAGCCTTTCAGGTAAAGGACCAGGAGTTCGGTTCGTCTGGACCAACGAAGCCGGCGATACCCTGTCACTGGCAGACACCTGCCGCGCCGTAACGACAGGCCGCTATTTTCTTCACCTGCGCAACACCCCCGATTCGCTGCACGAATGCGCATCGGGCGATTCCGTAGACGTTTTCGGATCGCGAATCCCTGCGGACCTCGTACAATGGGACAGCCTGTGGTTTTGCCCGGGACAGGCGATCGACCCCGGTCAGCTTCCCATAAGAGACCGGAACAACCCTGGAATTGCGGTAAGCTATCATTTTAGTCCTGCCTGTGACTCGACGGACCTGATCAGCGATTCCCTTTGGTTGTTTTGGTCGGATACCATGCTTTATGCAAAGGCAGGCACGGGCTATTGCACCGACGTTCTGCCATTTTTCATCCGCTTTTTTGCCGAAGAGCACATTTCGATCGACGACCAGAGCTTTTGCCATGGGACACTCGTCGACCTGTCTTCGTTGTTGCACATCAAAGATGGCAACTTCCCGGGAGGGGCCCGGTATTTCACGCGGCCCACAGACGACAGCCTTTTTATGCTGCTCACCCCGCCTCTTGTCGAGATCCTTTCGGATACAGCGTTTTTCCTTTTTCCGGATTCGGCGGGCTGCCCTGCATTTTCTAAGGTCCGGATCTCTGCGCGACCCATGCCCGATCCGGGCTTTGCGCTCAGCACAATGGATTATTGTGAAGACGACAGCCTTCGCATCAGACTTCAGATGCCTCGGGATACGGCCAACATTCATTGGAAACTCAACGGCCAGACAGACTGGGTTGCCATCGCTTCCGACTCTGCATGGGTCTTTCCACCAGTCTCCACCGGTGTTCACGAATTGTGCATACGCATTGACCTTGCAAATTGCATCGATTCCACCTGCCACCAATTTACCGTACACCCTTTGCCGGCAATGCCCGACGCCATGTGTGAGACCACCGACAGCACCATCCTCTTTTTTTGGAACAATCACCCTGGCGAGAATTACACAGTCGATACTTTAAAAGGGGGAACTTTCCTGCGCCTTTCCGATACCAGCATCCTGTTTTACGGATTGTCCCGCGACGAAGAGATCCGGTTGCGCATCCACGCCCTTCGTCCTCCCTGCGGGGAAAAGACGGCAGAGATCGCTTGCCGCTCGAAGGCCTGTCCTCCTCTGACGGTCAGCCTAAGCACACCGGACACCATCTGCTGGGTTCCTGGAATGCAGCCGGTGAGTCTGCAGGCAAGCACGCAGCCAACGGTTGCGGGTGGCCGTTGGATTTGGTACGGCAAAGGTATAACCGACAGCCTCGCGGGTACTTTTCATCCCGACAGCACGGGGCCTGGCAACCAGCGCGTCTTTGCCGTTTTTGATTACCAGGGTTGCCGTTATGCCGGGAGTACTGTTGTTGTTGTGCGGGAAAATCCACTTTCCGCATTTCTTTCCGATACCGTCGTTTGTCTGGACTCCCTCCTCATCATCCGCTTTGCCGGTAGTCGCGCCGATTCTGCTCAGTTCAACTGGGATTTTGATGGTGGCACCGCGACGCAGTTGAGCGGAAATCGGGAGATGGCCGTTCGCTGGAGCGTCGCCGGAAAACGGCGCCCAAGGTTAAGGTTAAACCATTACCGCTGTCTCGACGAGTTTTTCAAGGACGTTGAGGTACTGGCACCTTTGGCACCACCGGTGGTGGAATGCGAGGCCACCGACAGCTTTATTGTTTTTTCCTGGAAGCGCATTCCCCGCGTACAGAATTACAAGGTTCTCCAAATTGAAGGGCTGCCCGGAAACCGCACCAGCGACACCAGTTACCGGATTGTCGTCCAGGCCCCCAACGACAGCGCCTCCATCCGCCTGATTCTCGAAGACGAGGGTCCCTGTTCCGAAGTCAGCAGCAGCATCATACGCTGCAGGGCCCCCGATTGCCCGGTCCGCAACGCCGTCGACGATACGCTGTTGCATGCTTGTGCCAATGCGCCGTTGCAATACGACCTAAACGCTTTCCTCCAGGGTCTTTACGACCGCCACCAGTGGGCCGGACCCCGGCTTGATCAGAGCCGCGTGGTAACGGAAGGGCTGCCTCCCGGCAAACACCTGTTTGTTTTTCAGGGCCACTCCGGCCGGTGTGTTTACACCGACAGCATACAACTGGAGATCACCCTGCCTCCGCGCTGGGGCTACGCGGATGTTGAACCCATTCCCTGTGATGAAACGAAACCCTACGGGAGTCTTAAACTAACGAACGTTTTTTCGCAGCACGCACCATTGCTTTTTTCCATTGACGGCAAGCCTGCTCAAAATTCACCGGTGTTTACGATGCTTTCGGAAGGGGTACACGCATTTACCGTGCACGATGCGCTGGGCTGCATTTCCGACAGTTCTTTCCAATTGACGGCGCCCGAAATTCCGCATGTGGATATTGGACCAAACATCGACCTGCTGAAGGGTACCGCGGTTTCGCTTCATGCAGACATTACCGGTCGCTATTCCCGGCTTGAATGGAGCAGCGCTGCTGTGCTGTCGTGCAAGCACTGCACGGATCCGGTTGCACGTCCTGACCACGACGAATGGGTGTTTTGCAGTGTGCTGGGTGAAGATGGATGCGAGGCCTTTGACACCTTGCTGCTTCGCGTTTTTGAGCAGCGCGTTTACGCACCCAATGCATTCAGCCCCAACGGCGACCAGGTCAATGATTTCTTTACCCTCTTCGGCAACATGGAGCGCATCCGCATACTCGAAATTTTCGACCGGTGGGGCAACCGGATGTTCGTTCGCGAAGATTTTGAGGGCAACCGGCAGGAACTGGGCTGGAGCGGTCGTACCAACGGACAATCCTGTCTTCCGGGCACCTATCTTTTCCGGGCCGTCGTGCATTTTTCTCAGGGAAGCGACCGGCACCTTTCCGGTGACCTAACAATCGTTCGTTAGTAATTTTGAAGGGTGAATCCGTCGGCTTTCGCTGTGATTGCGGAAAGCCATATCCATGCAGACTTGCTCAGTCGAGTTTGAAGCGGATGCCCTGAGCCAGGGGCAGTTCCGTTGAATAGTTGATCGTGTTGGTCTGCCGGCGCATATAGGTTTTCCAGGCATCCGAACCACTTTCACGGCCACCTCCGGTTTCCTTTTCTCCGCCAAATGCGCCGCCGATCTCCGCACCGCTGGTTCCGATGTTGACGTTGGCTATACCGCAGTCGGAACCTGAATGCGATAAAAAGTACTCCGCTTCCCTGAGATCGTTGGTCATGATGGAAGACGAGAGCCCCTGGGGTACTTCGTTTTGGATGGCAACCGCCTCCTGCAGTTCGCGATAGGGAATCAGATAGAGTATGGGGGCAAAGGTTTCGCTGTGAACGATGGCGCTGTCGTGTGCCACTTCTGCAATGCAAGGACGTACGTAGCATCCGGATGAATAGTCCGGACCCGTGAGCACCCCTCCCGGCACGGGGAATCGCCCTCCCGATGCCTCGATGTCTGCAATGGCGCGCAGGTAGTTATCAACGGCAATGCGGTCGATCAACGGGCCCATGTGGATCCCCGGTTCGAGTGGATTGCCAATGCGCAATTGCCCGTAAGCGTTTACCAGCATATCGCGCAATTTGTCGAAGAGTTGTTCGTGGACGATCAGCCGCCGGGTGGTCGTACACCGTTGTCCGGCGGTACCTACGGCGCCAAAGACCACCGCATTCAGCACGATGTTTAGGTCTGCGCTTGGGCAAACGATGATCGCGTTGTTTCCTCCGAGTTCGAGCAGTGACTTGCCAAGCCTTGCTGCCACAGCGGCGCCCACCGCCTTTCCCATTCGCACCGAGCCGGTTGCCGAAACCAGCGCCACGCGCGGGTCGGAGCTCAGCCACTCCCCGGTTTGACGACCGCCATTGACGAGGCTTGAAATGCCATTGGGAACTCCGTTGGCTTCTAATACTTCCTGTGCAATCAACTGGCAGGCCACACCGCACAAAGGCGTCTTTTCAGAAGGCTTCCACAGCACGGCATTGCCACAAACCCAGGCGATGGCAGCATTCCAGGACCAAACTGCAACCGGGAAGTTGAAAGCTGAAATTACCCCGACCAGTCCAAGTGGATGCCATTGCTCGTACATCCTGTGCCGAGGCCTTTCTGAATGCATGGAAAGGCCATAGAGCTGGCGGGATAAGCCCGTGGCAAAATAGCAGATATCGATCATTTCCTGGACTTCTCCCAGGCCCTCCTGGAAGCTTTTGCCCATTTCGTAAGAAACCAGCCTTCCGAGGGCTTCTTTCTTTTCTCTCAACGCGTCGCCAAACTGCCGCACGATTTCTCCGCGCGCCGGAGCGGGAATGGCTTGCCATTGTTTTTGAGCTTCCAAAGCACGGCGTACGATCTCGTCGTACTGCTCGTGCGTGGTCAGCCCAACCTGTCCGATCAACGCACCGTCCACCGGAGAATGCGAGGGGATGCCGGTCTCCGAAGGATAATGCCGGCTCCCGCTCCAGCTTCCGCTTGTCGCATTGCGGAGCCCGAGCGCATCTAAAAATTGAAGGTCCATGATCAGTGAATGACGATCTTAAAATGTTGAGGCGACCCTGTGCGGAAATTCGCCGAAAGGACGTAAACGCCCGGAGCCAGGGCATTGGTGTGGAACAAGGCCAAGCCGTGTTCAAAAGTGGGAACGATCTGCTGCGAATCGCCCGAGGCGTTGGTCAGTGCGAAATGCATTTCTTCCACATTCCAAACCGGCAACAATTTCAAGGCAAACACCCCGGTGTTCGGCTGAGGAAATACCAGTCCCTGTCCGGATGATTCCAATCTTTCGTCGCCAACCACATTGCGATTGGTAAACACCTCCAGGTCGTCGATGTGCATGCCGTCGTAGTCATTCAGGTTTTGTCCGCTGTACAGGTAAAGCTGGAGGTAGATTTCATGGCCGAGGTAATCGCCGAGGTCGATCCATTCCGTCACCCAGTCGTCCTGAATGCCGCAGTACACCGGCTCGTCGAAGGCCTGGGAGAAGTTGCCGTTGACGGTATACATTCCACAAAGGGCATGGTAATCACTTCCGTTGGCAGACAATTTTACCTGTGCAAAGTCCGCTTCTTTGTCCATTTGCCACCGGGCATTGAATCGCAAGAAGGCATATTGTGCTTTGGTGAGGTCGATGGGATCTGTGGTATGAACGATTTTCGCTTCGTTAGGATCCATGGGCCGTTGAGGGCTGTCGGTGAGGGAGTAGGGGGGAGAAACAAAGCGCTCTTCCGTCAGACTCCAGCCACTGAGGCCCGCGATCTGCCAGTTGTAAAGGTCTTTATAGTGATCCCCCCAATTGGCGGCGCCTGCATAAATCTTTGAGCGGGTGATGGTTTCCTCAAAGACGTCGGTTTTGAGGTTTATGGTAAAAACCACCGTGTCGCCACGTGAAGGTGGCGGATCGATGAAAAATCGTGCGCTGCGGCTTGCCGATTCGCCTGGCCCCAGCATCCATTCGAGGTCGTTGTCGAGAAACTGAACGCCGGGATGGTTGCTTTCGAGGTGTACGGTTACCGGCTTGCCGACGATGCCTGTCCGGGTCACGACCAGGTCAAGACGGGAAGTATCACCGGATATGGCCGGCGATCCGTTTTCGGTTACATGGGCACAGCTTCCCGCGTTCCAGGAAGCTGCAAAATTCATGTACTGGGTCGACTGGTTGATCGGCGTGATGTCTTTGCGCTCTGGCCAGAAAGCATATCCCACTTCCGGAGTAAAGGCGAAAACCTTGCCTTTGGAGATGCGTTCGCCGTACATCCAGTCATCGGAAACCCCATTGACCGAGTAATTGAGCGTTTGGTTTGATGTGCCCACGGTAAACTGGTTGTATCGCGTCATATCGTAGGCCATGCGGTAGTATAGCAGCGAATCTTCGGTTGCCTGGTTCAGGTAGCCCCAGGGAAGGATCAGCAGATCTCCATGGCTATGGTAGTTGAGGGCTATGGAGAGGTCGCGTTCCTCGCAGAAATATTTGACTGCCTGGGTTTCCACTTCGGAGAAAGCGCCGGATCCCCTGAATACGTCCGAAGTTCCTACCGGACTCGAGCCGTCGTTGTTGTAAGCCCAGCCGTAGCCATAGTTGCGGTTGATATCGGTGCCGATGTCGTCGGGATTGGGATTGCGGTTCTTGCGCCAGAAACCACCGCCCGAGGGATTGGTCTCTTCGTTGTAGGCGTAGCCGTCGGGGTTTACGCAGGGAATAAAAAACAGCTCCCGGTTGTCGACCAGCGCACGCACCTGAGGATCCCGCTGGTAGTTCTCGAGCAGGTGCCACATGAAGAAGAGCATCTGTGCCATGCCGGCGGGTTCGCGCGCATGGTGCAAGGCCGTAAACAGCACTTCGGGCTCGCTTTCGTCGAGGTAGGGGTTGTCAGAAATTTTGACGTAATAAATGCGGCGGCCCTCGAACGTCCTGAAATCCCCGATGACCTGGCGCACGGTAATGAGGTTGGGGTAAAACGCCTCCATCAACTCCAGCGATTCGTACACCTCGCTGAGGGTTGGGTATCCGTTCATGCCTCCAAAAGGGAAATTTGCCGGAAGCGGAAAATACGGAGCGGCCTGGTCTGAAAGGCTACAGTTGTTTTTGCCGCCGCGGGAACTGAGTGCATGGTAATCCCTGCGCTCCACCACAAATCCTGCCGCTTCAATGCGTGCCAGCTCTTCCAGGGTGAAGTCGCCCGAAAAATGCTCCCCGGGATGGTAATGCCCGTGGTCGAATGCGATGCCCAGTTCCAGCAGATCCGACAGGGGTCGCCCATCGAGGTAGATGGTGGCTGCCTGCCACCGCGTCTGGGCGGAAACGGGACCGGCTAACAGGCAAAGGAGTAACACCAGGGACACGGGGGACAAACGCATACTTTTCTTACTTTGCGACGTGCAAAAATAGAAAAAAGGGAGAGAAAAGGAATGCCATCCCTGCAAACATATTATAAAAATTTACAATTTGAATGCGGTTGCGACGAGGCGGGTCGCGGTTGCCTGGCGGGACCGGTGTTTGCGGCTGCGGTGATTCTAGACAACAACTACCCTATTGCAGGGCTGGACGATAGCAAAAAGCTGAGTGCCGGGCGGCGTGCCCTGCTGCGCAAGGAAATTGAAGAAAAGGCCTATGCGTGGGCAGTTGCCAGGATCGAGGTGGATGACATAGACCGGCACAACATCCTGCAGGCCTCGCTGATGGCGATGCGGCAGGCAATTGGAGCCTTATCGGTTCAGCCACTGTCTGTGATCGTAGACGGAAACCGGTCCATTCCAGAACTGAGCATTCCCCAGAGTTGTCACGTAAACGGCGACGCCAGCTTTGAGAGCATTGCCGCAGCGTCGATCCTGGCGAAAACCCACCGCGATGCGTGGATGGAGCGGCTTCACCTTCAATTTCCCGAATACGGGTGGATGCAAAACAAAGGCTACGCCACCGAGTTTCATCGCAAGGCCATTTTCACACATGGGCTTACCGAGCATCACCGGAAGAGCTTTAGCATCAGCATGAATTTCAATGGTTCCACCGATGGCACCTCCTGATAAAATATGGGTCGCTGCGGGCCCTGTTCGCGACCTGGAAATGGCGCGCTACCTCAGCGCCCGGGGTACTGACCTGCTGTGCATTCCACTGAACATGCCAAAAGGGCAGGACGCAAGTCCTTTGCTCTCCGCCTTGAAGGCCTGGCTGGAAGGGCCACTGCTCATCGGGATCTGCAGCGAAAAGACCCCTGCAGAACCCCATATTAAGCTATTGGACGGCTTGTTGGCCGGTGCGGAGCTCGTTTTGTGGGAATCGGGCCATCGGTTTGTGATCGTTGATCCCGGTTCATTTGATGTGCCGGTTCCGGGCGGCCTGCTTCGGGTGCCTTTTCCCCTCCAAGTTCCCCTGAGTATTATCCCTCTGCTATCCGGCTATTTCATCGACCCTGGCGATCGCGACCCCGATGGCCATTACGACTTCGACCTCCTCGACCGCTGGTTTGACGAATTGGAATCCCTTTGATCTACTGAAAGCGTATCCCTCCTTCTAACGCATGCTTCCTGGCAATGCATCCGTCTGCACGCTTCGATTGCCAGCTTGCCACCCCTGGTGTTCTGGAATCTGTTCATCCAGGGGCATATTACCTCCTCCTTTACTAAAAGCAACCGAAGGGTATTCAAAGTGGGGATTCCTCTGTGGGAACTATCGGGTAATGAGAGCCTGAGGTCGTTTCCTGGAAGCTCAAAATCATTTTGATGTTTTGATCTATTTATTAACTTTGTAACGAAAGTCTGATTAATTGGGGGTCAAACCAGTGTCATGACAATTGTAGAAAAACTGCAATTGAAGAAAGTTTGTTATGCAGTGCAGGTTGTTTGGCCGGTCCTGCCGGATGTTGGGTTGCTGTTGCGTGTGTTATTTTCAAAAGTAGACAATTTGATAGGTGTTTAGAGGCTTGTAATTAATGAATATAATTAAAACTCAATAAAATGAAACTTAATTATGACTACTTTACCATCATTCTGTTCCTGATACTCATTACCTTTTCGTCAAAAATTATTGGATTGAATAGTGTGTTAAAATATAGTATTATTTCAGGATTTCTACTTTTTGGTGCATACGCAAATTATCAAGTATATAGCATTTTGGAAAAAAGGGATCGCAAACAAAGATTTCTGCAAACACTTATTCCCTTTTGCCTGTTTGTTTTAATCTTTTTATGTTTTATTGTTGCAAGAAAATAGTAAATCTATAACACATTACACTCCCCACTTGAAATGACAATCATTAAGGGCACCTCGAATAACCCACTATTGCGCCACCCAGCCCGCACAGGCTCACGCGCTCAATGAATTTAGCTTCACAATCCTTCGTTGCAGCTCAGTCAGTTATCGTGCCACATAGCTTCCTTCGCTGCGCCTCGGCTTGCTTTGCTCAGGGTCTGCCTACCTGCACTCCCTGCTGCGCCAGCCAGCCCGCATAGGCTCACGCGCTCAATGAATTTAGCTTCACAATCCTTCGTTGCAGCTCAGTCAGTCATCGCTCCACATAGCTTCCTGGTTTGACCCCCAATTAATCAGACTTTGGTTACAAAGTTAATAAATAGATCAAAACATCAAAATAATTTTGCACTTCCAGGAAACGACCGACGGTGATCTTTATACCGATGGGAAGAGTGGCAGGCTCAAACTGCCACCTTTTTGTATTTAGGAGTGTTGGGTGGTTTGATTTTTCCAGGAAACGACCTCAGGCTCTCATTACCCGATAGTTCCCACAGAGGAATGTCCACTTTGAATACCCTTCGGTAGCTTTTAGTAAAGGAGGAGGTAATATGCCCCTGGATGAACAGATTCCAGAACACCAGGGGTGGCAAGCTGGCAATCGAAGCGTGCAGACGGATGGTGTTGTATTTGGTGTAAAACTCATCCAGGTTGGCTGTAAGTTCTTCGATGGAATAGAACTCAAAACGCTCCAGATGCTCAGACAAGATGGCATGAAAGCTTTCTTGGATATTTCGGTGATACTGACCCCCGTTTCGGTGATACTGACCCCCATGTGGAAAGAGGGTTAGGCAACAATGCCGCCTGACAAAATTACATTTTTTTTCGCAAAGAATCTCCTTTGAGTTCAAG
>JABARE010000011.1 GCA_019187365.1 Saprospiraceae bacterium
CTACCATGATTGTCTTGCCGACGTCTTCACAGCAAAATCCAACTTCTGCTCCCCAGTCGTCCTCACCGAATGTTCCGCAAAAGTCGGCATCCATCCGCCTGACTTCAAAATGGTGCAGTGCGCATTCATCGAAACTTCCGTCGTCGAATACATCCGCAGGAACCCAGCTATATCCGTTGTGGGTGATGGCCACTACCGTATTCCGGTCGCACACCGCCACCGGTTCTGTCTCGTCGCGAACATGAACGATGATGTAGACCTCCGTCAAATTGTAGCATCCGTCGTACACGCGGTAGTACACCGTATCTTCTCCAACAGGCAAATCTGCCCATCCGCCATTCTGGTCTATCAGGATGCCCCCGGGGAACACCACGTCCACCCGCAAGTCGTTATGGCAGACATCCACCGCTTCAATCGGCGGCAGCAAGACCCGTGCGTGGCAGTCTCGCCTGCCCGTTGTTGCGTCAAAGCCGTAGGGCATGTGCGTGATCACCGGGCGGGTTGTATCTCTAATTTCGATCAACTGCAACTGAACTTTGGTTAGCTCCTGATTACACCACCATTCGCGCGCCGTCCACGTACGCATGATCTTGCGGACGCAGTTGATCTCTCCCAAGTCCACGTCTTCATAACTGATAAACAGATGGCAATCCAGCAATTCCGTCAATGGCCAGATGCCGTTATAGCTGTCGTCGCTCTGAAAATGAAAAGGATATCCCGTGACCAAAGGACTTGGGTGCCCGTTTTCATCGAGCGCAAATGGCTTGTCGCAATACAAATCAAATCTTTTTCCTGGTAAATAGATGTCTTCCTTCGGTATTCGCCTCACATAAATCGTATCTGTGCACTCGTCGATGTTGCCACGGCTGTCCGTGATCCGGATGTCCCGGAAGATTCCTTTCAAAAACAATTCATTGCACTCGTAATGTTCAAATCGCTCTCCTGTCGTCGTCACCGTGTAGTCGCTGCAATCCCTGCCGTTGTAATTTAGAGGGAACTTCTCTTCCACCAAATTGCAATCAACGGTATCCGCATGGCAGATGATCTCCGGTGCAAGTTTGTCTTCTATGATCACGTCTGCCCAGCAACTGTTGCCGGTCAGGGTATCCCTTACCGTGGCTACCAGGTGTTTCCACAGGTAGTCCTGTGTTACGGGATTTGGAACGGGAGTACCGTAATAGCTCAAATCGACCTCCAAGGTTTTGGTACAAACGCCCGAAACCAGCATCGCGGGAGTTATAAGAGCCTCACAATTTTCATTGAGGGATACGTTGAGATTTTTGCAGGCGAGGTGCCCGTTTTTAATCACGGTTATCTGGAATTCGCACGTATCCTGGTGGCCATAGCAGTTGACCGCAGAAAAACCCACGTCGTAGACGCCGGGCTCGAGGGGTTGGCTAATGTCTTCCCCCTTAAACTGAACGACATCCGGCAGGTCTGGGGTAAAACTCAAATTGGTGATCGTCAGGGTATCCTCGTATCCCATGTTCGTTGAACGGACAAAGTAGCAAAAGTGTGTAAGTCCTTCAAAATGCTCTGTTACCGTCCCCGAAGCATAGTATGCATTAAGCGGTATAGATAAGATGCTGTCGACACCGTTGATAGAAATTCCAGCTTCATCTCTTCTAAAATTGTCCAACGTATAAGCAGCCCTCGCACTCCAATCAAATGTTATCGTCCCCGGACAAAAGTAAAGTGCGCATGCCCTTTGAACGGATGTATCGTTTCGCTGATTGCCCATGGTGCCGTTGTTGATCCCCACCATTACAAGGCTGTCCCTGTCATCAGAAACATTGATATAACCATCCGTACCAACTATACCGTCGCCTGATTCGGCGGCCTCAAAGCTAAACTTATCCAGAATGGAATTTTCCCGGTTAAATCCATAAACTGTACCGCAACTATTATTTGCTATTGGGATTAAGTCTGTAAGCGTTGTGTCGCAATAACCCTGTTCGTCGAGGAAAACTGTAATATCGTCCGGGCAATCAGTAAAAATTGTATCATAGCCCTGCGCGAAAGTTATAACAAAATTACATGTAGATTCATTACCTGCGCAATCGGTTGCAGAATACAAAATATTATATAAACCTCTTGCCAATTCCTGCCCTGGACTGACACCATAGATTTGGACGACTTCAATGGGGTCTGCAATAAACGAAAAATTATGAATGGTCAAACTGTTAACGCCTTGTTGGTTGTCAGAACCCACTTCAAAGCATATCCGGTCTCCGGCTTGAATTTGAAGAGCAACCACGGATCCATCAGCATAAGATCCGTTGCCCGGTGTCAGAATGGTGTTGATGTTAACGCCATGCACCTGGTGCTCCACCGAAAGCCGGGCCCGGTCTCCTGCAAACCCATCTCCGTTGGACATAATGGCACGCCAGTCAAAATTGACTTGGCCGGTGCACGCCATGTAAAAACATACCTGAAAGCTGTTTGAAATACCCGGAGTGCCATTGGTGGTTCCAACAATGGTCATCGAATCCGTACCATGGAACGTCACCTGACCATCATCTCCCGCTGAAGGATCCAGGTCCTTGTGCAGACTAAAAAAATCAGGAAAGCTCAATGCCTGAAGGCCAGGACAGTCGTCAATGGCTACTGTTGGAGGTGTCCAGTCAACGACAACTGAACACTCCCCACTTGGGACAACAACAGCCAACTGGTTTGAAGGGCAGTTAAGTATTACGGGCGGCACGGTGTCTAAAGGACAAAGTCGCTGTCCAATACCCTGAGTGCCCAATGTCATCAAGCTGCCAATGACAAATAGAATGCGGTGAGCAATTTGCAGTTTCATGTTTCTTATTTTAAACCTTATTGAATCTTCCGTTTATGGAGTAAATCCCATGCAATCGGTTAAAAACAGCTCCTGCTCGCGCAGGAGCTGTAAAAAACAAAACCGATTACTACACACTATTTCTTTGCAAAGCGATCATTAGTTTAATTTGACCATTTTGCGATATACGCTGTGTTTGCTGTTGGCCAGTTGATAATAGAACACACCCTGTCCAGGCAGCATATCCTTGCTTATCTCTACTTCGTGGTAACCGCGCAAAAAGTATCCTCTGGTTTCATAAACACTCCTTCCCTGTGCGTCGATAATGCGCAAGGTTATGTATGCATCTTCAGTGGTTGCAAAGGGAACAAGGGTAGATGCATCAAAAGGATTGGGAACGTTTTGGTAAAGCATCAGCCCGCTGGCAACAGCCGACTTCTCCATAAATTCCAGTTGGATCGGTACGGCACCGCCATCATACAGATAGGCCTCAGATGCAAATCCGGCTTGCTGTATCTTCAGCCAATGTGAAAGTCTTCCACTGCGCACAACGCGAACATTCAAAAACAGACGTCCGCTCTCTCCTGGCAAACCTGGCTTGACATGAACGATACGCGCAAGAGATGTTCCGGGAAGTGTGCAACTATTATCCGAAGTCGATATACTCCTTTCGCCGTTGATCCATTCCATCTGGTCAACCCACCGTGGATCTGCTTCCAATGAAAGTTGTAATCCTTCAATTTGGGAATAATCCTGAAAACTCAACTCGATCATCTGACTCTCCCCAGCCTGAAGGACCCGGTCTTCCACCAGAATGCGAACAGACCTGCCATTTCGGGATTGCAGATTGCCTCCAAAACCAGCTGGATCATTGGAATCATCCACATCGCCGATTTTGATGCCTGTGAAGTCGAGGTAATGATTTCTGTTGATCTGTTCGATGTCGAAGTGTTCGGGGAACTTTTCGTTCAACGGATCTTCCTTATCCCGGAACTCGTATCCCGACAGCACAAATCTCCACGATGGGCAATGTTCAAACTTGTCGCGCTGTCCCAGGATCAGCCTGCGAATTTCGACTATATCAGCAGTAGTAACCCGCCGGTTATTATTGACGTCTGCTGCGATGAATTTCATCGGATCATCAAAAGCCTTCACCCCAAGAATGTGTTTCTGGATGTGTATGATATCGGCTGTGCTTACCCCGTTCAGTGGATTTACGTCGTGGGCAGCACTGACTCGATAACTACCGCCATTGGGCATATTGTAGAATGCATAATAGCCGTCCAAACCAGAAAGTTTCATCCCGTCTGCTCCAGCATTGAGCGTAACTTCTACACCCGGGAGATTTAACTGTTTGCGCGAGCGCACAAAGCCCTTCACATGTGCCAACAGGGTTGGCCCACAAATGGTGTCTTCATCAACTGCCTGAAGCAAGGTGCAGCACGAATCGATGTTTCCGCCTTCATCCTTGAAGTAAACCTTTACCGCAGTAGTGTACTCATAATTCGTTATCGAATCACAACAAATGGTTCGGATGGTATCGGAAAAGTCATTGCGGTTGAAGGAAGTCATGATGTTAGCTGAATCAGAACAGTTGTCTCCAACGCTCAGGATGAACTCCTGAGAATTGAACACAGCACAACCGTCGTCTTTGATCTTCTTGACCACCTTCCGGCAGGTAAACTCGGGTGCGATGGTATCAATCACCGTGATCGAAACCATGCGGGTGGCAGTGTTGCAACAGGCATCCTCAGCATAGAAGGTCACCACGGTTGTTCCAACCGGATAGTATCCTGAAGCGTCATCTTCGTTGTTTACCCCGTATGGAGAGTCATTGCTTATGGTGATGTTGAGCGAATCGCAGTTATCAACATAAGCCTTAAGCACGATGTAATTATTGCACGAAGTGTCGTTTGCATAAACCGTTGTATCGTTAATTCCGAGAATGTTTGGAGCATTCTGGTCGTCGATGATGATCAACTGAACGAACGTGAAAGTCCGGTTGCTGCAGGTGTCGTAAATGGTCCAGGTTCGCTCCCATTCACAGGCCACGCGAACTTTGCAAAGATTCGTATCTGTGTGCGTTATGCGGGCGGCAAGGCAGGATATTCCGGTAGAGTCGAATTCCGGACTTCCGGTAACAGAAGGGTCGAAATTCTCACACTCTCCCACCGTGATCGGCGACTGAGGCCAGATGATGTCGGCATCGTCGAGCGGATCGATGTTTGATACGGTTATCACCTGTCTGCAGCTCGCCGTGTTTCCGGAAGCATCCGTCGCCAGGAAATCCCTGGTGATGGTTCCAATGCCACAGTCATCCTGAGCCCGGTTAACCGTCTCGTTAATGACCACTCCGGGACAATTGTCGTCGGCAGACGCAGTACCAAAATCGTTCAGGTCCTTTGTATCCTCACCACAAGATATCGTAACATTGGGCGGGCACTCAATGGTTGGAGGAACGTTTTCTAAGACCGTAACCTTAGTAGTACACGTAGATGTATTGTTGCAGCTATCCTTGACGGTAAATACCACAAAGGTCATTCCCACCGGAAAGACTCCAGGTGCATTGCTTGTAATCGTAACCCCACTGTTGCAGTTGTTCCCCAATTTGGGATCGGGAAGGGTGAACGCCTTTCCACAGGTATTGGCATCGGCATTGACCACTGTGTCTGCAGGGCAGGTGATCACCGGAGGATCCTGGTTCTTCACCTCGATAAATTGCTGGAAGAAGGGACGCTGGCTTTGGCTGCATGCGTTTACAGCCGTCCACGTGCGGATGTAGGTCGTGCAAATTCCCGAGGACAAAAGCTGGTCAATGTAACTAAAGGTAATCAACCCGCAATAATCCTTTTTAAGGCTCGGCTTACCTGTTTTTTCGGGATCCAGCGTGGGCGTGCAGGTGTATGATGTATAGTTCTTAACCGGCCAGGTGATGTCGTTGGGATCGAGGTTGACATCCAGGGTGATTTTCTGAATGTAAACGAAGGTCGAATCGTAGCCTGGCAGGCACAAGAACCGCAAAAACCAGTTGCGTTCAATGGTAAAACACACTTCCGGGTTTGAATAAATGGTGTCATCCTTGAAGTACGTCTCAACGCTGTCGCAAGCACACAATACAGCTGGATATCCGTTTAGCGAATCGGGCAACAGGGGCTTATGGCAATCCGTAACCGTCAGGTCATCCGGGATATCCACCCTTGGTCCATCCGGGTTGGTCACCTTCAATATCTGGTCAAAGTTAAATTCCTGTTTGGTCGGTGGATCTGTGCAATCGTTCGAAGCCGTCCACCTGCGACGGATATACTTGCACGTGTCGTTCGTCTGCGACAAGGTCTGGTCGAGGTATCTGAACGATACATACCCACAATAATCCTTCTTCAGTCGTGGAACGTGATTTATGAAGGTCGTGTCCACAGTTCCAGGACAATTGTCAACTCTTACCGTATCCTCCGGCCAGTCAATATCTGCCTGATCAAGCGTGATCTTGATCGTAATCTTCTGCGTTCCTTTGAAGGTACCGCTGACATCCGGAGGACAGTCATACACAGAAGTCCATTTGCGGTACACCACATAACACGTATTCGGCTCTGTCAGCACAACGGAATCCTGGTATGTATGGGTAAATACATCACACGGACAATTGAGACTGGGATAACCGTTTAGTGAATCCGGCAACAGGGGCTTATGACAATCCGTAACCGTGATGTTATCGGGTATGTCGATCTGCGGCCCGTTGGGCTTTGTCACCTTTAGCACCTGCAAATAGCTGAACGCTTCAAGTTGCGGAACAGCGCTGCATAAATTGACAGCAGTCCAGGTGCGGTGTATGATCTTGCAGGTATCGTTGAGCAAAACGGTAACATCCGTATATCCGAACTCAATATTCCCGCAAAAATCCCTTAGTAACTTTGGCGTGTTGTTGATGATGCTGGTATCGACGTTGCCCATGCAATTCAGGACCAATACAGTATCTTCCGGCCAGTCGATGTCTGATTCTTCAAGATGAACCCGTATGGTAATTTTCTGAGTACCGCTGAAACTGCCTTCCACCTCCGGTGGACAATTGAACGTCGAATTCCATTTCCTGTAAACCACTTTACAGGTATTGGGAATTCCCGTAACCACAGAATCCACGTAGCTGTGCTGGAAAATATCGCAGGGACAGTTGGTCTCGGGATATCCGTTTAACGTACCCGGATCCAGCGCATCGTTGCAGTCGGTCACAGTTATATCATCCGGAAGAATGTATCGTATGCCCGCACCTTCAATAACCTTGAGCACCTGGCGGAAGGCATACGTTTGGGAAGGAGCGCACTTGCTAAACACCGTCCATATCCGCTCGTAGAATATGCAGTCCTGTTCGCGACGGGTCTCCTGATCGGTGTACATCAACATCACATAGCCGTTGTGCACACAGAAACGGGGAACTTCGCCAATGATGGTCGTATCGATAGAACCACGGCAATTGTCGACAATGACAGAATCACTCGGCCAAACGATGTCGCTGCGCTGCAGATCGGTTGTAACCACAATCCGTTGGGTTCTATCGAAAATGCGATCAGGTTCCCCCGGACATGCAAAACGCACTTTCCATGTGCGGTAAACCACAAAGCAGGTGTTAGGCTCATCATAGACCGTGCTGTCCGTATAGCTGGTTCCCGTGTGCACACAACCCGTGCAGTCCCCGATGGAAGGACGTGATTTGATAATGACCGGGTCCGTCTGTTGAGAACAGTCGGTGATCAATACGTCAGGAGGGAAGCTTACGCAACCACAAAAACTGACGTTGTTGTTATCCTGAACATCAATGTAGGTGTTGCAACAATCCTGCTTCCCGTTGCTGGCTGTTACACAAAGTTTTACCTGCCTGCGACCCAATGAATCGCAGTCATACGTTACCGACTTGACGGTGGTATCGCTTCCAAAAGAAAAGGTCACCGGGTATCCGCATGGATGGTAGCTGCCTTGGTCGAAATCCTTTGCCCATATGGTCAGCAGCTCTGAGTCTACACTCCCATTTCCATTGAGATCCATGGGTACCAGACTACCGGAAAGGCCCACCTTGCAATATGCCACCGGTGGTTTGCAGTTGAGTATTTCGAAGAAACCTGTACATACGGACCGGTTTCCGCAACGGTCTTCGAACACATACCGGATGCTGTGCTTGCCCAAGGGATAATGCCCGCTTGCGTCAATGTGCCCACCAATGCCGAGGTCGCTGTAATCTTCTATGCCATCCCGGTACAAATCGATGTGGTACTCCCAAACGAGTTCCTCCTGCGGAGTGCAGACATCCGTTGCCTCCGAAACGAGGTAAGCATCGCCACCGGCACAACTCGTATCGATTATGGCGAATACCGTATCGATACAACCCGTCAAAATTTCGGGTGGGGTCTTATTGATTATTTTCAGTACCTGGTCGTGATAATAGGTAATGGGAATTCCGTTCACAAATTCCAACCGGCACCAATTGATGACCTTCCATCGCCGGATGATCTTGTAACAGGCATCCGACCCCTGAATAAACCGGAAAACGTGATCCTCATAAGAAATCCCTATCAGGTCGCAGATATCTTCCTGGATCTGTGGATAACCGTTTTTCAAAGGCAGGGTTTCAGGAGGCAGGCCACCATCCAAACAACCGGCAGTCGTATAGTCTTCCGGCCAGGTGATATCTTCTCCTGTAAAAGGATCCGGGTTAATGATCCAGATGCGCTGTGTGCAAACATCGATTCCGACGCCGTTTCCTGCTGTAAATACGCGATCAACATATCCTTCACGGCATTGGTCAATGTACGGAAAAACCTGTTCTGTATAAGTGATGTTGCAGTTATCAGACACCGTGGGATATCCAAACCGGCTCAGATCGTTCAGGTCGATGTGCTCGTGACAACTGATGGTCACGTCCCATGGACAGTCAATATGAGGTATGGTTTTGTCCTGCACCTCGACGATCACCATGCAGGTGTTTTCATTGCCGTGGTAATCGGTTACCCGCAAGACCACCATGACCTCTAGTCCGAGATCAGAGCAGCAAAACAGGATGGAATCCTGGAACACCTGATCGTTGGGATCGCACTGCCCGGCATTCATCCGCCGAACCTGCCATGATCCGATGTGGCAATCATCGTAACTGCCATCGTCGAATACGTTTGCAGGAACCCATGCCTCTCCAAAACGGTCGAGTGTGACTACAGTCTCTCGGTCACACACGGCTACCGGAGGCGTTTTATCCTCTACCGTAACAAGAAATGCACATTCAGAATAATTGTAACATAGGTCATACGCGACAAACCTTAGCTCGTTCAGTCCAACCGGCAATTCTACATAGCGGGATGTGTAATCCTTGATGATGCCACCCGGATAATACAAGTCGATACCCAGCACTTGCCCACAGGAATCGTACGCCTTCGGCATGGGGATAAGCACCTGCGCTTTGCAGGTACGACCATCGGTGGTGGCGGTTATGTCGTAAGGGCAGGCAATGACCGGGGGATTTGGATCGACGATCTCTATGAGTTGCACATAGTTGCGAATCTCGAATGTATTGCAATACCACAAGGTGAACTTCCAGTTTCTCCGGATCTTGCGCACACAGTCGTGCCCGGTAAACTGTTCCAGATCCTCATACCCTGCAATATAATCGCAATATTTATCCCTGTTTGGCCAGGCGCTCAGGCCACGGTATAAAGGTATTCCACTAACGGAAGGCAGCGGCCTTCCAAACGAGTCGGCAGCAAATGTGCCACAAATCAGCGGATTTCCCTTGATCCTTGCCAGTGAATCCGGATACACGATCGAGTCGAGCTGTATCCGTTTCAAAAAGATTTTCATCTGACAGTCTGCAGAAAGATTACCGGATGCATCCTTCGCTCGATAGGTCCGCGTAACAATTTTTGAATAGAGGTCATTGCAGGGAGTATTCTCCAGCGTTTCGTCTACGAGAATCCGCTCGGGGAAAGGATCGCAGTTGTCGGTGATAAACGGTTTAATATACGATTTCATCACCGTACAGTCGATTGTGTCATTCAGACAAATGATATCCGGCTTCAGCTTGTCCTCTACCCGTATCGTCGACCAGCATGAGTTCCCACTGCAGGCGTTGATCACTTTTGCTGTCAGGGGCTTACCCACATGCTCGTAGCGCAGGATGTTGTTTGGGATCAGCGAACCGTCCTTGTTGAAAACCATGACCGAATGTGAATTCGGATCATAAGGACCTCCAATCAGCAGCATTTTGGGAGTCAACTGCACTTCGCAGTTTTTGTCAAGCGAAACCTGAACGTTGCCCAGACAACTTACAGAACCACTCTGGTTCCCAATTGAAACGACGAGTTCAATGGGGTTAAAACAAGAGTCTGGATGGTTTACATCCACTTTGAGTACATGCGAGGTTCCGATGGGAGCAGTCCACTCCACCAAAACCGCATGGCTCGAAGGATTGCTGAGGATGTTTCCACCACTGTTAAGGGTCCACTGATAGGCAGCACCTGGTATTTTCCGCACTTCATAGGTTGCACTGGTACCGGTGCATACGCTGTATTGAGCGCGCACCAACTCTGGCTCGTTGTAATAGCACTTGTGCACACCTGTATTGAGCTTTACCCCGTATTGGTTTGACAATACAATGGAGAAACCCACACCGTCGATGTGTATTCCCTCCATTGAATAAATACTCGTTCCGTCTCCAAGCGGAAATTCGTTGAGTATGTATCCGGCCGGACCGGTTACAAATGGGATCGGCGCAACGGGAGGATCCGGGCTGAAAGGATCGTAAAGACCGTCCACTTCAAAAATAAACCAGATGTCGTTGCTAAGTGCCCGGAAACTCAATTCTTCCAGAAACTGGCCATCTTCATCTGTACTGGCGTTATCCAGGCATTGGCAGGGATTCGTGCGCTCGAGGTCGACAACGATCACGCCTGCCGGATCACTATCGTCTTCGTCGTCGGTTAGCAGCGGCTCCGGGTTGGCGGAACTTCCATCTGAGTCAGAAAAGACTACCCCACCAGGATCATTAAATTCGTCATCATCCGGGGTTGAATCGTCGTCGGTCAGCAGGCCTGAGTTTTTGGCGTGGAAGATCTCCGCGCGATTGATGATGATGCCCGGAGGAGTGGCTGGATCAACTCGCAACCGGATGCTCGTGATGAGGCTGTCTCCCGGAAGCAGTCCGTCTTCAGGTAAACGACCGTTTGCATAATTCATCAGGAAATACGCCCGAAGGCTGCCGTTTACCAGCTGCGCATTCCATAGGGGATCTTCCAGTATCAAACCTTCCGGAATGTAATCTACCAGTTCAATTTCCTTTGCCGGTAAAATGCCCTGATTGTAAATCTTCAGAGTGAATATCAACAGCTCGTTGGGACGCACGATGGGCTGTGCAATTTCTTTGATCAATGCCAGGTCAAAATTGACCGGGTTGGAATCTGCACCATCGTGATCGTCTTCATCCAAACTGCCATGATCATCAATTCTGTTATCCTGTTCCGATCCCGGCTGACCTCCGGCATCGTTATCGGGGTCATCATCGTAATAGGAATCAAAATCTTCTGCAGTATTTCCACTTTTGTCGGTAGCTGCTGCGATTTCAGCGAAATTGGGAATAAAGGCTCCGTTATTGAGAGTTTCAAAAATAAGGCGAATGCTCAACTGGTGCTGCTCACCCGGTCTGAGTTCTGAAACCAGTGCATGTCTTGCGAGAGCATTTTCCGGTTGCGACCAGCCAAGGTTGATTTCAGGCACATACAGGTATCCTTCGCTCAGATAATCTACCACTTCGATGTTGCCGGCAATGACGTTGCCCTGGTTAAAGATATCGATTATGTAAGTTACGGTATCACCCTTCCGGTAGGCAAGCTTCTCGGGAACCAGTTTCTTGGTCAATGCCAAATCGAAAACGGGTATTCCCGCCGGGTCAGCGTCGTCTTCATCTACTGTCGAATCGAGGTTCAGTACGTTGTCGGTTTCGGCATTCGGAATGCCTCCGGCATCATTGCCCGGGTCGCGGTCCGGCCTGCTGTCGAAATCGTAGTTCGACAGATCGGTCAGATCATTAGCAAACACTTCCGCTATTTCCGACCGGTTAATGAGCTGTGCCGGATCAATATCCCCAGTATGTTCCAAAACCATCTGTATGTACTTTACAGATTGCGGAGCAATGCTTCCATTGATGACGTACTCTGCAATGTTTCCATTGACGGTCCAACCATCCTGAAGAGACAATAACCCGACTGACATTCCCTGTGGAATATAATCCACGATGGTCACGTTGCGGACGGACATGTTTCCCTGGTTATGTACCTCAATTTCAAAAGCCGAAGAACCACCGTTCAACAGCGACCCGTTCTCTGCATAACGCTTTACGAGCGCCAGGTCCAACATCTGCAATTGTGCCGGATCCGCATCGTCTTCATCCAGGATTCCATCGCCTGTCATGGCGTTGTCATATACCGAACCAACCACACCGCCGGCGTCGTTCGAAGGATCCAAATCACTCTTGCTGTCCCAATCATGGCTTGACATTTCGGTGCCGGATGCATCCTTAGCATGGGATATCTCAGCAACCGACAAAAGTGCATTGGGTAAGGCATCCGGTCGCACACGGAGCACAACATCCTGTATCCGGCAATCGCCAGGTTGCAGTGCACCTGCAAGCTGGTTGCGCAACAAGCCGCCCATAGTAAACCATGCATTAGCATCCAGTGGGCTCAACGAAAGGCCTGAAGGCATATAGTACACCACACCAATGTCGTGAGCTGCCACCGTACCCTGGTTGCACACGGTGAGATGGAACAGCACATCCTGTTCCCTTTTCACCGGCAATTGCTGATCGGTTGTAAGGATTAGCGCGAGGTCGAATACCGAAACGGTTGCAGGATCAGCATCGTCCTCATCCGTTGTGCCATCGCCGCCAAGCCAGTCGTCAGCAAATGAATAGACCAGCCCGCCTGCATCGTTGGACACATCATCATCTGGCGTGCTGTCGAAATCTTTGAGTACCCCGCCGTTGACATCTTTCATAGAATAGACCTCTGCGCGGTTGATCAGCGCCTGGGGATCGGAATGCACAACGCGCAACACCAGCTCGATCGATGCAGACCCTCCCGGAGGGAGTGCATTTCCAAGAGTTGTATAAACCTTTCCTCCGTTGTGTATCCATCCGGGATTGTCGGCCGCCTGAAAGGTGTAAGCGCTGCCGAGATAATTGACGATGCCAATGTTGGCCACCGATACATTGCCCTGGTTGTAAACTTCCATGCGGAAGGCTGCCAAGCCGTTCTTCACCACCGGAGCGGTGTTCATTGAGAGGTTGCGCAGTGCAAGGTCTGCCAGCGGTAGCGACTCGCCGTCGTGGTCGTCTTCGTCAATGTCATTTGCGTCGACGACGTTGTCTGTTTCTGAATGGGGTACTCCGCCTGCATCGTTGCCGCGGACATCGTCTGGCGTGGAATCCTCGTCTGTCAAAGGCTTGCCTTGTGCATCCCACATCGCTGAAATCTCTGCTTCGTTGACGATTTGAATGGGGGGAAGCGCTGACTGAAAACGCAGTGCAATGGAGACTTCGTATTGGGCTCCAGGAGCCAGCGGCGTCGTCTGCAAATGGCGTGCACGGCCGTTGAAATAAGTCCATCCCGGATTGAGGGCTGCCTCGAACTGAAAATAACCGTCGACGTAGTCCACAATTTCATACCGGGCTACAGCTTCGTTGCCCTGATTGAAAACGCGGATGTGAAATGTAACGACGTCACCATTCTTTACGGTATTAATGGCATCCACCTGTTTGATCAATGCAAGGTCATAGACTTTATCACCCGGAGGTGGCGGGGGCGGCGGAGTATCGTCGCGATATACATGGTTGAATCCGAGATCAAAACTGTAGTTATGATCACCCGATGCTCCTGTGCGCACTGAAATGTAGGGCACCTGGTCAAATCCGTTACAGGGTGCAGAAGTCCACTGCACGGCATCGCTGTTGTAAAGTTGCATTGCCTCCGCATCGAGATGCGATGTCAGTTTCATCGTATCGGCACCGATCAAAAGATACGGGCTACCGGGTATGTTCTGCGAAGGATGAATGACTATGTAATAGTTGGCAAAGGGCGCAAGCGGACCCGCAAGGCCATCGCCGTCGATGTCGACATTGGTGTGATCGAACAGGTAGTAGCCGTTGGAATTGGTTGTAGTCTGTCCGACGACTTTGCATTGATCGTCGATGAGTAAAAGTTGTAAGCTGCCGAGTGGCAATTCGACTCCATCCTGGATCCCGTTCTCATTTTCGTCAATCCACGCATAATTGCCTATGGCGATCGGCTCGGGCGGACATGCCAGTGCCAGGTCTCCAAGCCCTGCAGATTTTCCGTATGCCGAACTCTGTTTGTTGTACAACTGGATGGATGAAAGTTTGTCTCCGTTGAGCGTAGAGTACCGGTGGAATCCTCCGGAGAAAGATTCGTATATGGGGTCGTAACACGCGGAGACGACCTCTTCGGTTCCTGGAAGAACTACCACACTCCCGAAGGAGACCTCCGGGTGCAGGGATGGGCCAACGATCCAGTAATCGTCGCCAAAAAATTCTCCTCCTCCCGGCCCTTCGAAATGGTTCGGACCATTGCCGGAACGCGTTCCTGCAACACCCTTGTTTTCGAGCAGCCAGTTGTTGCCGCTCTTGTACAACATCAGCACATCTCCATACTGTCCTGTCAAAGGATAAACCGGATCGCAATATGTATGTCCGGTGCGGTCGGTTATGCCAATGATCATAAAGGCATCGTTGACAAATGAAATCGAAGTGAGCCACTGTGAGACCGGACGTTGAGAACCCGGCTGAGCAAGCCAATACTCGCGAGCGAAACTGGTAGAAAATACGATGTTAAATGTCCGGCTGAGCAGATCGAACGAATAGATATGAAAGAAAAAGTTCGATTTGCTGCGGCTGCTTTCCGCTGTGCAGGTTACGCCAAGGTACACGCGGCCATTGTAGTATTCAACTGCGCCCACTGCGTAGTCACCCTGATTGCATCCAGGATCGGGAATTTTGAACTCCATGATGCTTGCTGCCGTGGGCGACTCGGTAGGAATGATGACCAATGATTTATTGTAGAGATTGGTCACGAACAACAACCGGTCGTCGTCAGAAATGTCCATGTCGCCAAGACCCGCTTTCCCTACTGCATCCGCGTAGGCACATTGCAGCGGATCCGATGCGGAGGGGCCTCCGACCGGGATGCCCAACGCGGCAAGGTCCGCGAAGGTTTTCGTCTTCTGCTTTTGCACGTCAGTAGCATAGATGCCACCGATCCCGGCCGGGCCGAGGCCGGCGCCGAATTTCACAAAAGCGGCAGAATACAATTCGCGGGTAGAACGATTCCAGGCAAGACCCCAGACGGATCCCGTCTGACTCTGCATGGCTACTTTAAACGGAGAACTTCCACTGCTGAATAAAAAAGGCATGCCGACGAGGGTCGGCGCAGCGGGATCGCTGCCGGATTTTACAAAACACGTTGTGTAAACGTGCGCCGTTGCAGAGGAACAAGGGGCATTGATCGCGTTGACGCCAAAGTCCACATTGCACGAAGGCACAGGCACCCAGCGCAAATCTTGTGGGCCGCTGGACCCTGTGGTGGCATAATGGTAATTGGATGGTTTGTTGTGAACGACGCGCAGGATCTCATTGGCAGGCAAACCACTGATGGTGTAACTGCCGTCGATATCCGTGAACTGTTGTCCGAGCAATACGCCGTTGTCGCCAAAGACGTCAATGCGTGCAGCGGCGACGCCGGACTCCCCGGCATCCCGTTCCCCGTTGCGGTTCAGATCGAGGTAGACCTTTCCCTGAATGGTTCCGGGTTCCGGTGTGCACTGTCCGGCCAAATGTGCAGGAACAAACGTGGTAAATAAGCCCAATAGGCCGGCAATTAAGGTGGTGCATGCCGGCAGCGGAGTGTGTGCAAGTCTTAGTTTTCTCATTTCAAGAAACAATAAGTTTAGCTGCGTAATTGCGGTTTCATTTGCTGTAAACGGGCAATAACAGCCAGGTACAGCGAGCTACAACTCGTTGGTTCTTAAAGAGATAACAGCTTATGGGATGAAAAATTTATATATATCTCCGTCGCAAATATATAACTTATTATGAAATAGTATACAAAACATTAAAAATTTTTATATCTGTAAAATAACCGCATGTCTTTTGCCGGCCAGCCACCAGGGGCTGACTTTGGGCGATGTTCGTCCATTCAACCATCAGGGAGCCCGTCTCTGGGAAAGCCAGTCAATTTTAGCGTTTCGACATGGGGCCAGATCACTGTGAGGGAAGGCACGATTTGGCCAATTGTCGCAAAGCGGTTCGTCAACTCAACCGTGAATTGAATTCATGACGAAGGGAGCAAAGGAAAAATTCGAGGTAAACTGGCTTTCTGTTAGCGTTTTACAAGAAATCTCACAGGCCGAATTTGACCCTTTACGTACAGCAGGTACATTCCGTTTGGAAGATCATGCATCCCGATGCGTTCGTTCGCAACGTGAATTTCTTTGCGAAAGACCGGCCTCAACATAAGATCGAAAATTGAAACCTCCACGGGTACCATTTGCCTGGGCAAGTTGAGTTGTAAATGATCTGCAACAGGGTTTGATAAGAGTATGTTCGCTTTGTGTTCTTCCGGATTTTTGGTTGATGTCACATTACAGGCACAAGGGATCTTCTCTGTACTGATCAGCAGGTTATCAAAATACCGCTCCTGTTCCACGGGCGAACCGGCATTCCAGTAGTTTTCGAAGAATACGGCGTTGATGTGCAGATTGTCAGGATCCTGGTTCCATGTGCTGTGCCAGTCGAGATTGGTAACAGAAGCTTGCAGGGTGTCGTTGATCCAAAACTCAAAGATCCCGTTTTTGAGTCCGGGGCTATTCAGCTTGACGTGCCCGACGATGCAATACCATTTGCCTGCATTTTCCGGGTGGTACAGCGGAATATTGCCCACTTTGAAACCCAGCCATCGCAAATTTGCAAAGTCGTTGTACTTGGTCGATTTCAATTTTCCGTCGGTGCCGATTCCCGTGGCAGGATCCATCCCCAGGTAATAATTTTCCGCACCTCCGGACCAAAGGTGGGCCATCATCCCCTGCGCCCAATTGCTGTTAGCCAGACACAGGGCCCTACTCAATTTCGCGGGGCCTCCTCCCTCCCATCCATCCTGAGACCGGACATCCATTCGCCAGTAGATCTCATCAAACGATTCCCCGGGCCGGGCAGCATTTCTTCCTATGTAGCTGTCGGGCGTCTTGCCAAAGGATTTAGACAGGGAACCCGCACCAACCTCCCCTTTCTGCCACTTTGCGCGCATTCCATAACTCTGATCCCGTCCCACATTTTCCATGGGTATAAAATCTCCTCCATTGTTATTGTATTCAAAATACTTTTGATTCAGCGGGGTGTCGTTCTCAAAATCGTCGCACCAAATGGTTCCAGGAGGCGCCAGTTTGCAGGTAAAACATTGTGCACTGCCTTGATTGAAACAAAAAGCAAGACTTCCCATGCTGCCGAACAAAAAAGAGTAAAACGCATTCATATGCTATCATTTGCGATCATCCAAAAATAACGAGTTTAACGGACTTTGCTACCCCAAGAACAAAAGCTATCTGTTTCTTCTGTTTCACCTCATTGGCGTTCCTGACCCAGAACCTGGCAGTGAGCCCGGACAAGCACGGATTTGAGTGCCGCCTTTGCTTTCCGGAACAGCCGGTTTTGCACCCAGGAGATGCATCGAATGGTTGTGTCGCACATAAAAAAAACGGAGCCAGCTAAAGCCGGCCCCGTTTCCGTTCTATCAAAATATGTGCTTGCTATTCTTTGTCGATGCGGACAATGCGCTCAGAGGCAATGCCGTGGGGGCCTGAAAGTACGTAGTACATAATGCCCCGTGCATCCTGCAATTCGCGTGCGTTGATCGCCATTTCATTGTGCCCCTGAACACCCGTGAGTTGACGGAAATAGATTTGCCTTCCCGCCAGGTCGTACAATTTGAAGGATACATCACCTGCCTCAGGCAATTCAAATTGCAACACCGCCTGGTCACTAAACGGATTGGGGTGGAAATAGACGCTGGCCATGGCGTGTTGGCCACCGGCACCGTCCATCCATTCCAGCAACACCGGCTGCGCCTTTTCATTTACGTATACCTCACTCGAAAATCCTTCCAACAGGTTTATCAGTCGCTTGCTCTGGTTGGCTGAAGGTGCATTGTTCAACACCAGTGTAAACAACCGTTCGCCCGAACGCATTTCCACGGGATGTTCTGCCGCCCAACTCAGTCGCAGGGTTTGCCCTGATATTCTGAACTCGTCCTCCTCCAGGGATATGCGTGCCGGCAACAGCGTCTCCCACTTCATTCCGTATGGAGCCGACGACAGGCCTAACTGGATGCCGTCTATCTCCGCACCGGCAGCACTGCTAATATGCACGTAAACCGACCCATCGCGCTGAGGCTCCACGTCCAATTTAAGTACAAATGAAGCCAACGAACGTTTGTTAACATTCAACAAGCCAACATCTGCACTTTCGTCAACATCACCTGTTTTAACGCCCGTGAAATGAACCTGATCCAGTATGTCGCTCAGTTCATCGCTCTCAATGCGCTCGTCTGCAACCCAGGGTTGCGCGGGGTCAGCAAAAGGTCTGGCAGCATCGAGCATTCTCCATGCGGGCACCTGATTGGGCCATTCCCGGATCACACCGAGGATGGCGCGCCGCATATCTGAAACGTCCTTTGCCGTAAGGCTTCCCGAGCCGTTGACGTCGGCTGCCAGTATGCGATGTGCCGAAGGCAACTGCTTTAATCCCAGGATGTGTCGCTGCAACAAAACTATGTCGATGGTGCTTACGCCGTTGGTGATTTCGTCCGTCCGCGATGCCTGCAGGTAAAAGTCACCTGGCATAATCCCGGCAAAGGCATAACTTCCCTGTCCATCCGTCGATTGGCGATCTCTTTCCGCACCGCTTGCGGCGTCGATCAGTTGCACCTGCGTTCCGGGAAGTGCATCTGTGTTTTCCCTGCGCACCTTACCCGATAACTGAAATCCGGGAGAAGATCCTGGACAAACGCCGTTGTTGTCCTGAATGCGTATGCTGGTTTCACAATAATCCTGGTTACCGTACTCGTCGGTAACGTAAATGCGCACCAGCTTCGTCACCACTCTATGTCGATCCAGGCTGTCGCAATTGTACGTTATGTTGGTGTGATTCGTGTCGGGGCTAAAGGAGAATTTCAGATTTTCAGGGCGTGTACAGTTGTCGTTGCTTCCGATGTTAAAATCCTTAGCCCATACCGTGACACTGCCGTTCGTTTGCATCACCACGGTTACAATGCCGTTTACGCAATAGGGCGTTGGCTTCTTACAGTCGCGAATGGTGAACTCCTGATCGCATGAACTGTTGTTGCCACACTGGTCTCGCAGGTACCAACGCAGTTTGTGGGTTCCCAGTGGCCATACGCCGGATACCTGATTCCCTGTCTGCACGTCTTCGAAGGTGCCATCGTTGAATTTATCGAGCCGGTATGACCAGATCAGGTTGACCGGGTCGGTACAGTCGTCGTGTCCATAACCCGTCAGCGAGAAGGTTCCCAGACAAATTTTGTTGACCGGATCATAGAATGAAAGCGGATCGCAGAAATCGACGTTCTGACAACTGTCAATGGTCGGTGGTTCGGAACTCTTCACCGCAATGATCTGCAGACTATCCCATATTCCGGCACCCGTCTGACGGTCATATGTGCACCAGTCGATTACCGTCCACTTGCGCAGGATCTTAAAACAGGTGCTGTCGAGTACGGCGAGTTTCAGGTCGTCGTAGTTGGCAGCCACCTGGGCACACGTCGTGTTCTTATATGTTGGGAATCCCGTCTGATCCGGATGGGTTTGAACATTGTTGCAGGAGTAGATGGTGATGTCTTTCGGCCAGATGATGTCAGTCTTTTTAAAAGGCTTTGTGTTGACCAGGGTGATGGTTTGGGTATCTACCGTAATAAGGCCTTCCCGGTCGGTTGCTTCAAAGATGCGCTTAATGGTGCCCTTATTGCAAAGGATGTTTGTTATATGCGTTTCGACCAAGGTTGCTTCGCAATTGTCGTAAAACCATCCGTCAATTCCGGCGACGTAATTCAGGTGTGCATAGA
Organism: Saprospiraceae bacterium; assembly: GCA_019187365.1. Classification (GTDB taxonomy): domain Bacteria; phylum Bacteroidota; class Bacteroidia; order Chitinophagales; family Saprospiraceae; genus Vicinibacter. The sequence goes on from JABARE010000011.1 coordinate 19,954, forward strand.
ATGGATCCGGTACGATGATATCCTTCCTGTCTTCCTGCCTGCGCACCATATTTCCAAATATGGAGAGCTTGGAAAAATCGATGGGAAAATCGCACTGAATGGTAATGTCGGTCGGCGGAATGACCACCGGAGCCTCTTTGTCCTGAACCGTCACCTCTACCATGCAGGTGTTGCGGTTGTTGTGTTGATCGGTAACCTCCAGGGCTACCATTACGGTATTCCCAACATCCTCGCAGCAGAACCAAACGAAGGGCCCAAATTGGTCGGTGCCGGAATTGCATGGATCATCCATTCTGCGCACGCGGAATTCTTTAATGCCGCAATTGTCGAGGGATCCGTCGTCAAAAGTCTCCGCGAATGCTTTGGCGGTTCCGTCGATGCCCAGGGCAACTACGGTTTTCTGATCGCAGACCGGTATGGGAGCCAGGTCGTCGACTACGCCGACTTCCATGGTGCATGTGTCAAAATTCCCGCACACATCTTCCACATGGTATTCAATCCAGATCCTTCCTGGAGGTGCTCCGCGCAGATAAAAGCACTTTAGCTTATTATCGTATTCGATGTATTGCTTGCTCACAATATCCGGCTGTCCGGGTATCGGGTTTTCCTGTTTGGTGAAGACGTCGTACGACCACTGATTGCAGTCGACCACACTGTCCGGCGCCGGAAGCTTGCCCTCACTCAGACAGGTATAGGGCTTCATGCCCATGGTGATATCTTCAGGACATTTGAAAGTCGGAGCCTTTTCGTCGAGGATCTTGATGATCTGTGGAAATTCGTAGATCTCGCCCGAACACCAGTCGAGTATGATCCAACGGCGCAGAATTTTATACGTATTTCCACAAATGGGGATGCGCAAGTCGGAAAAACTCGCCGTGAGGGTCGTGCATCCCGATGGCACTGGCCATCCCGTAAAATCGGGATGAGGATTGCCGTCGGGCAGCTTGGGAAACAGGGTGTCGCAAGGCAAAGCAGGCCGGTCGTAACCGTCGTAATGGTGTGGATACACAATGTCGGCGGCAGTAGGCTTGAGCACGCAAATTGTGTCTTTGCAACGCGAAGTGTTGCCCCACGGATCGACTGCCGTCCAACTGCGGATGACGATCCTCAGACAGGCGCTGTCGCAACTGTATTTGATTTCGAGGTCGGAGTAACTCAGGTTGGTGAGCCCGCAATGATCCCACCCGCTGACGAGAAAGGAATGCGAACCGATCTGTATGATATTGGGTGACAGCCACGCCGGAATGGGGAAACCCAGATAATTCGGGAGGATCGTGTCTCCGCAACGCACGGTGTCATTGTCGCATATGAGTTGAGGAGGGTACTTGTCTTCTACCAAGACTTTGCCCCAACAGGAGTTGCCCGTTGGAAGATGCCAAATCTTGTAATCAAAGAGGTACCTAACGTCGTCGATGCCGAGGCTGTCGTTTGGCCGCGGCTTGCCGTCTGTACCATAGACGACGATGGAGTAATCGGAAGCGACTCCGGTCATATCCTCCAAAACCATGTCCGGAGTCAGAACGGCAATGCAGTTCGTATCCAGCGACAGGTTCACGAGGTCGTTACAGGCCATTGGTGGCGCAGCAGTTACACCGGCACTCAGCGAATGCGTGCCCGGGAACACCAGACAGAGCCAGGCGAGCAGCGCGGTGAGGATTTTGATAAACGGTTTTCGGTCCATGAATGGTCGAGTTTAAAGCATTGAGGAAATGGGTGCAGTTTTAGCTCAGACCAGACCGCTGCAAATTATATACCAAAAAATCTTAATGCGTGGTTTTCGATGGCATATTCGTTGCGATAATAAGATATATATTATTGTTAAACAAGTAATTAAATATTAAAATATAAATATATATTAAAATATTTTGATATGGCGCGAATGACCCGGAACCATTACAACTGTTCGCGGATGTAGGCTGCGAGCATCGCCAGGCCCTTCTCGAAATGGCGGTTGTTGTTGATGATCACGTCGATGTCGGCCAGGTAGGGTTCGATGTATTTCTGGTAGGCCGGGGCAACGTGGTGTTGGTAGCGGTACAGCACGTCCTCCAGCGGATAATTGCGTTCCGTCTGGTCGCGGTGGATTCGCCGGATGATCTTTTTGTCGTCGCTTGCGTGTATCAAAACCGCTAGATCCAGCAGGTGCCGCGTCGAGGCATCATGCAGTATGAAAAGGCCTTCTACCAGGTAAACCGGAGCGGGTTCAATGCGGATCTTTCTCGCCGTTGCCCGTTCGTTGTTGTAGGTGTATTCAAGGCGTTCCACCGCAAGCCTCCTTTTCAACTTTCGCAGGTCAGTGATGAATGCCTTTCGGTCGATCGCTCCCGGAATGTCAAAATTGATGACTCCGCGGTCGTCGGTTTGCTGGAGCTCACGCGGTTTGTAGTAATTGTCTTCTGATAAGAGGCCCAATTGGGTATCAGCAAACAGCCCGCGAAGGGCGTTTATAAACGCTGTCTTTCCAGCCCCGCTGCCTCCCGCAATACCGATGAGCATGTTGCAAGCCCCTGTGAATTGGATTTCGCCTATTTTTAGCGCTTTGAACGAACCAAAGGTATGAATATTCTCGATTTAGGCAGAAGCCTCCTGGGGATCGGCATCCTCGTCGCCATTTGTTATGTGCTGAGTTCCAATCGCAAAGCCATACAATGGAAACTCGTAGTGGTCAGCATTGCCATCCAGGTGGGCATTGCCTTTTTGCTCATCCAGGTGCCGCTGGTCAAATATTTTTTTGAATACATCGTCCGCTTTTTTTCGGTGATGATCCGCAGCAGTCAGGAATCGGCACAATTCCTGTTCGGCGATCTCGCCAAACCGGGATCGGCTTATGGCTTTGCCTTTCTTGTATTGCCTACCATCATTTTCTTTTCCGCGCTCTCTTCCATCCTTTACTACTTTGGCATTCTTCAGCGCGTGGTTTACGGCTTTGCCTGGTTGATGAACCGTACCCTGCGCCTTTCCGGAGCCGAGAGCCTTGCGGCTGCGATCAATGTGTTTATCGGACAAACCGAAGCGCCCCTGGTCATTAAGCCCTACCTGGCCCGCATGAGCCGTTCCGAAATGCTTTGCCTGATGACTGGAGGGATGGCCACCATAGCCGGAAGTGTCTTCGGAGCATATATGTCGATGTTGGGAGCGGGTGACGAAGCTCAGATGCTCTATTTTGGCATGCATCTGCTGACGGCTTCCATTGTCTCTGCCCCGGCCGCGATCCTTGCCGCCAAAATGCTGGTGCCCGAAACCGAAACCGTCGACCAAAACATGGAGGTGCCTCCTTCCGAAGCGGGACAGAACTTTCTCGATGCACTGGCCCATGGCACCACAGACGGCCTTAAACTTGCCGTCAACGTCGGCGCCATGCTGTTGGCCTTTATGGCCCTGGTTTATCTTGCCAACATCATGCTGACTCAACTTGGCCAGGTGGCAGGTCTCAACCACTGGTTGTCGGAAACCAGCAACGGTCGCTACCAGGAATTCAACCTGCAATTTATCCTCGGCATCCTGTTCTCTCCGCTTGCCTGGGTCATCGGCGTCGAATGGGGGGATGTCATTGCCGTTGGGCAGCTCCTTGGCGAGAAAACCATACTCAACGAATTCGTTGCCTACCTTTCACTGGCCGATATGAAAAACAGCCATGTGCTCAGCGATCAGTCCGTTTTGCTTGCAACATATGCCCTGTGTGGCTTTTCAAATTTCGCCTCCATCGGCATACAGATCGGAGGCATTGGCACCCTCGCCCCCAACCAACGCACCCGCATCACCCAACTCGGCGTTAAAGCGCTCATTGGAGGCACCATCGCCTGCCTGATGACGGCCTGTACAGCAAATTTCATCACCCATCTGTGGTGACCGCCATGCCGCTCAATCGCTAAATTCGGATTGTCGCCAAAGCCGACCGTGCTGTTTGCTTCTTATGAAGGAAATGGAACCAAAATACATGTCCAGAACGGTTCATCCGGTGGTGCAATTCCAATAAAAAGCGTATCTTCGCAAAATCCGCCCCCCATTTGGCAATGATATGCTGTCCTCCGGGGCGGGTTGCTGTACGTCCGCGACCTTCGTCCGGAAATTCGCAATGCCAGGTAGACTTTTATTTATTCTTGCTGCCGTTGCATTGCATGCACATAAACATACACTATGAACGCAATCAGTGTTGTCATCCCTGCTTTGAATGAGCAGGAAACCATTGAACAGGTCATTGCACTTGCAAAACACCACCCTGCAGTAGAAGAAGTCATCGTAGTCGATGACAAGTCGATGGATGCAACCGTCCGATCTGCCCGCGAGGCCGGGGCCAGAGTCATTACGAGCACCCGACTCGGCAAAGGTCCTTCCATGAAAGAAGGCATGCTGGCGGCATCCCACGAAGTCATTGCCTTTCTCGACGCAGACATTTGCACGTATGCAAGCGACACCATACAAAGGCTGACTGACCCCATCGTCAAAGGCGACGCAGATTTTGTTAAATCGTACTTTACCAGGCAGGCGGGTCGCGTAACGGAACTCGTTGCCAAGCCGCTCTTGCACATTTTGTATCCCGGTTTTCCCCATTTCGAGCAACCCTTGAGCGGGATGGTAGCCGGCAAACGCTCCATCCTGAGCCAATGCACCTTCGAAGACGGCTACGGGGTGGATATCGGTCTGCTCATCGATATGCACAACATGGGCGCGCGCATAGCAGAGGTCAACATTGGCCACATTGAGAATCGTTTGCAGCCACTGGAAAAACTCAGCAGGATGTCGCTCGAAGTCGCCCGAACCCTCATCAACAAAGCGCCACAGACTCCGGCGCGCAACCTCGAAACTTTTGAAAACATAAAAGTCATTCGCGAGCAAATGGAATTTGCCCTGCGTGAAGATGTGAAGCAGTTCAAAAAAGTTGCGGTATTCGACATGGACAATACCATATTAAGAAAGAGTTTCATACACACGGTTTCAAAAAAGTTTGGGTTCAACAAAGAACTCATCGACATAGTAACCCGGTACGACAACCCATTCACGCGCACCAAGCACATCGCAAAACTCATGCGTGGCCTTCGCGTAAACGAATTGTGGGAAGTAGTCGACAGCATTCCCGTCACAGACAACCTAACGAGCCTGGTGAGTGCGCTCAAATCTAAGGGCTACATTACCGGAATCATCAGCGACAGTTACGACTGCGTAACCAATCACATCAAAAACAAATTTGGTTTCGACTTTACTCTTGCTAACGAATTAGAATTTTCAGACAGCAAAGCCACAGGCGAAGTGAAAATTCCTTCGTTTTTTCTAAACCATGACCAGAGCATCTGCAAACATATGTATTGCAAATTGAACGCCCTGTTGCACATTCTACAGAATTATGGCGTATCGCTGAAAAATTCGATAGTCATCGGAGACGGGGAAAACGACATTTGCAGCGTCCGGCATTCCGGGATCGGCATTTCCTTTTGCGCCACGCACCCCATGCTGGATGCACTCGCTGATTACACCATCAAGGAACCGGACTTCCGTCTGCTCGAACCCATACTCTGCAATTGAGCTAGAACCCAAGATATGCCGGCGATCATGAAAACATCCCCTCGGGAAGTGATGTCTCGATGGTCATAGAGGCAGGATCGAGGTGATCGATCCATTCGTCGCGCAGAGGAACGTAATATGAACGCCCTTCGAGTTCCACCACAGCGAGCAACTGCATAGGAAACACTTCTGTGCGCAGGATGGTGCCTCGCTTGCCCGATGTACGGTCTATCAGCAGGTAGCCATCGAAGGCATCGTCTTTGCTTTCTGTTGCTTCACTGGAAACTGCTTCGGGATAGCTGTTGCGGTCGACAAAAAAATCCTGGTTGCAAAGCGTTCTTGCTTTCTCGGGAGCATCTACGTCTTCCAGGATCAGGTACTCGTCGCCGTTGGACTCTACACTGGAAATGAAAAATGGTACGGAGTTGCCATCGACGTCAAAAAACAGGGCTTCACCTTCGCGGATGCAATTCACAAACGCCGGATCCACTTCAAAGGATATTTTTCCTTCCAGGCCATGGGTTCTGAACGTTCGTCCTGCTCGTACGAGTTCGATCATTTTATCATTCTGTTATGGGTAGATCAGGGTCTGCATCATGATAAAGCCCTTTTGCGCGCGCAGGTGAAACGGCAGGGAGGCATCTGTGTTTTGTGTGTCGAGCAGCCACTGCTCCCGGTAAACGAGACCAATGCCCGCCGCATACCATGCTGCCGAATAGCGTTTCTGGATGATGTTCTCGTCGTCGGCTTCAGATACTTTGCAAACTTTTGAGTAAGCCCTTCCGGCTAAGGTGTCGGGCTTGCCGGCGTACTCATACAGGTAATACCAGTTTTCGTAAGGCTCCAGGGTCTCGCCACTGATGTCAATCTGGTTTTTGGGATGGACCCAAACGTTACCATCCCAAACGCGGGCTTGTTGCACCGGAAATACCAGGCGGATGAATGTCAGCCCGTGGTCGCGAACCGTCAACCGTTCGGGGCTTGCTGTGACATAGCTCGCGTCTACCAGCGTCCACCCAAGGGCAGAATCCCGGGTGTGGAAGCGTTCCACGCGATAAACCAGTTGTTGGAGTGCGTCGCGAAAGCTGTCCCGAACCACTTCCCGGATAAACGCATGAATGGTATCTTTCTGTATGCCGGCGCGCTGGATGTAAATCACAGAATCGACCCGATAGGTTCGCACGGCGTCCAGTGTCAGCGGGAAATAATCGTAACCGAAGAATCCAGGATCGAGCGTTTCCACGGAATCTTTGGTACAGGCTATGCAGGAGAGCAGCAAGGAAGAGCCCACCAGCAAACGCCAGCCGCCCCATTTTATTTCCACGCCTACAAAATACATATTATAATTTTATTATATATGTAACACAAAGGTAATTATTTTATTGCAATTCTCTATCGATAATTGGTGGACAAATGATGCCTCCGCACAGGAGGTCGGGACCGTCGTAGACCACCGCCGACTGGCCCGGGGCAATGCTCTTCACGGACCCTGAGAAGAAGATGCGTGCTCCTTCCTGTGTGCGTTGAATGGTGGAGAATTGGCCCGGATCCCGGTAGCGTATTTTGGTGACATACGGCTGGTCATCCGTTGGGTTGTCGCGTTTTTGCCAGTTTACGCGGGCGATGTCCATGGTGCGGGTGGGCATTTCCTGGGCGTCGGACAGAACTACGACGTTGGATTCCGGGTGAATTTCGGAGACGAACATCGGTTTCCCGAAGGCTGCTCCCAGGCCTTTGCGCTGCCCGATGGTAAAGAAGGGATAGCCGTCGTGGCGGCCGATGACCCTGCCTTCGGCGTCGACGAAGAGGCCCCCTTCGAGGGCTTTCAGTTTGTCTGGTTCGCGTCGTCGCAGGAAATCGCGGTAGTCGTTGTCCGGGATGAAGCAGATTTCGTAGCTCTCCGCCTTTCCTGCAAGTTCCTGGTACCCACGGGTTTGGGCAATGGCGCGGACCTCTGGTTTCTGCATATCGCCCAGCGGAAAAACGGTGCGCTGCAAGCATTCCTGGCTCAGACCCCACAGAACGTAAGATTGGTCTTTTTGAAGGTCCGCAGCGCGGGAGATAAAATGGCGTCCTTCCTCCTGCCGGGTGCGCGCATAGTGTCCGGTAGCAATCCACTCGCAACTCAGGGCGTCTGCCCGTCGCAGCAAGGCATCCCATTTGATATGGGTATTGCAGAGTATGCATGGGTTGGGGGTTCTTCCTGCCAGGTATTCGCTAACAAAATCGTCGATGACGGCTTCTCCAAATTCTTCGCGCAGGTCGAGGATGAAGTGGTGGAACCCCATATCCACGGCGACCCTGCGGGCATCCTGCAGCGAATCCAGCGAGCAGCAGCCCGTTTCCTTTTTGGAGCCCCCCGAGTGTGCGTAATCCCAGGTCTTCATGGTAACCCCGATGACCTCGTAGCCCTCGTCGTGCAGCAGCATCGCCGCAACGGTACTGTCGATTCCGCCACTCATGGCCACCAGGATTTTGCCCCTTTTGCTCACTAAATATTTAATTTTAAAATAATTACATATTAAATATAATCAACATACAATCAAGCGATCAGAATTTTGGCAGCACGCCCGCAAAAATTCGCAGGTGATTGTATATTTGCCATCCCAAATTTGGACGTAAGACCATAAAGATGGCCCAGAAAAACAGATTTGGCTACACAAATGTTGTATGGAGCCTGGGGCAATGTAGATGGATTTGAAGTCGCTGGCTTCGACTCCGCTCAGCCAGCGGGTATAATTTGATCTGCAATAGAAAGACTCTTCACACTCTCACTCTCACTCTCACTCTTCTTCTCACACCCATGCCCTCCTGCTGAAAGCAGGACTTTCAGCGGGGCAGACACACCGAATTGCGGGAGTAGCTCAGTTGGTAGAGCACAACCTTGCCAAGGTTGGGGTCGCGGGTTCGAGTCTCGTCTCCCGCTCAGAAAAAAGTCAATGGCTATGGTCTGTTGCCCGCCATTGACTTTTGTTTTTTAGTTAACTTTATCCTGTCTTCCTTGCCCTAGTTAGGCTCGCGATTGCGAGCACTGTTGTTTGAATTGCGATCGCTTGTTTAGGATTATGTCGCCGCATCGGGGTATTTTTTACTGCTCCTGAAATTCACACCCTAAATCATGTAGAGCTATTATGCAGCCGCAGTATATGCTGGCTTCGACTCCTCCGCTGGCTTCTTCCCCTCCGCTGGCTTCTTCCCCTCCGCTGGCTTCTTCCCCTCCGCTGGCTTCTTCCCCTCCGCTGGCTTCTTCCCCTCCGCTGGCTTCTTCCCCTCCGCTGGCTTCTTCCCCTCCGCTGGCTGAGCGGAGTCGAAGCCAGCGGAGGGGAAGAAGCCAGCGGAGGAGAAAGCAAATTCGTGTGGCTTTCTCCTTGCTCACACCCTGCTGCTGAAAGCAGGACAGGCGCGCCGAATTGCGGGAGTAGCTCAGTTGGTAGAGCACAACCTTCCCAAGGTTGGGGTCGCGGGTTCGAGCCTCGTCTCCCGCTCAAATCAGCATGCTTGTCATGCTGAATTCCGCCCGGATGGTGGAATTGGTAGACACGCAGGACTTAAAATCCTGTGGCCAGGAATGGCCGTGCGGGTTCAAGTCCCGCCCCGGGTACTAGGTTCGGAGAAATCCGGACCTTTTTAATTTTCATCAGGTAGAACATAGGTAGAGCAAATTACCCCCTTACGCCCTTCAATTACTCTTTTTAGTTACTAAATAGTATTTTTGGTCTATGGAAGTCATTTGTCTTGAAGATGAAGCATTTTATGCCTTGGTCGATAGAGTCGTAGCCCGGGTGAAAGAAAAAGAAGGTATTAAGGAAGATAAATGGATCTCTCCTGAAGAAGCCATGACTAAACTAAGAATTAAGAGCAAAACCACCCTTCAAAAACTGAGGGATGAAGGCAGAATCCGGTATTCCCAGCCGGAAAGTAAATTCATTCTTTATGATTCCGATTCTATAAATGATTATTTAGAAAAACATTCAAAAGAAACTTTCTGATGGAACTAAATGAAAAACAATTCACCGCTGGGTTTAATAGCGGTTATCTGTTTGCCAAGTATGAACTATCTTTGCTTACTTCAATTCTGAAGAATATCAATCCTGTAAATTCCTATATCTCTGGAATGAATTATGGTAAGAAGGAGTTTGAATTGGAGCAATCGAAAGTCCAATTGAATGAATTTGACACACTTCGACAGAAAGGAAGGGATGATCAGGAAAGGGAGTAAGACATTTAAATAGTAATTCTTGCATGAAAAAATAGTAATTTCAGAATAATCTCTAACCAATATTTTTGTGATGTTTTAGATAAATTTTCAAAGAAATTCCAACAAGCCTCTACGCAGTAAAGAAGATAATGAAGATTATAACTCCTTTTCCTGACTTTTACCCTCAATGGTTATTTCACCAATATTATAGATTCGAACCAAAATTAAAGGAATGGATAAGTGAAAAATCGTCATTCTTTAAGACGTATAATTTTGAAAATTATTTAGAAAAAGCTCTTTTGCCCGGAAGGAGAACACGGCCACTAATATTGCTCGAAATTCAAAATCGGATCAGTGAAAGAAGTAAAGAAGGTATCATTGCCTCAATTAGTATTGAGTTGCTTCACCGTGCGGCAATCATCTTAGATGATTTTTTAGACGCTGATAGTATACGACGTGGTAAACAAACTTTTCATACAGAATTTGGTTTAGAAGCATCTGTGTTGTTCCCTCATTTAATTACAAGTTTTGCGTACGAAGAATATCTTAAGCTTAATCCTAGTAGTGATCAATTGACTAATTGGTTAATATCAATTCAAGAAATTGTTTTAGCGGAATATTCGGACTTAGTTCAACAAAGCCAAATGACGTTAGAGCAACAGTTTGATTTATCGATTAAACGAACTCAACTCTTTTTTCAATTGATAAATAATTATCTTTGGATCTTAACTGGGAAGAATGATAAATCCTTGAGTGTCGCTTTAGGAACTTTTGGAAAATATTTCCAAATAAGTAATGATGTATTTGATACCTTTTACTTTTCTGAAGATTCAAGATATAATGAGAAGTCAGAAAAGAGATTTACTCTTTCTTTTCCTTCAATAAAATTAATCAGACAAAATAAAATAAATAAGAACGATGTTTTCAAAACTATGTCATTCGAGTCTTTTAAGTATTTACAAGAAATGGCCTGGGAGTATTGGGGAAATGAAAAATCAATATTGGAACCTGAAAAAGATAATGCATTATATGAAATTTACCACTTAAATATGCCTACCAACATTAAAGAACTATTTATTGAGTTAATAAATTTATGTTCAAAAAAAGATTATTGGCTTCACACTTATTGATATATTTATGAATCAACTATATAAAAACAAATTAGGATACGCTTTTTATGATTTTGCTAATTCTGGATATGTGTTATTATTCCAAGCCTTTCTATTTCCTCTTTTCATTAGCAGTCATTATACTGACTCGTCAGCAGCAGCACAGGTATGGGGGTATATTCTCTTTTTTTCTAATTTACTTGCAATCTTATCAGCTCCTTTAATAGGCAGGGTAGCAGATTTAAAAGACAGAATAAAAATATTTTCAATACTAATACTTAGTGTATCACTATTGTCTTTTTTATCTGTTTTAAACAACAATGTATTAGTAATATTGATTTTCTTTGTTATATTCAATTCGTCTTTTGAATTAAGTCAATCTATTTATGATTCATTTTTAAATGTAATTAGTAAAAATAGAGATGAGAAAATAGACATCTCTACCTTTGCCTGGGGATTTGGTTATTTGGGCGGAATATTATTCGTTTTGGTCTATTTTGTATTAAATAAAAATGGAATTGAAAACAAGTATATATTAGCTTCTGCAGCCCTTCTATATTTTATCTTTTCATTTTTATCTGTATTCCTACTTAAGAAGGCTGACCAAGCTCACACTAGGACATTTGTAAATGAAATGACTAATAAAAATTTAAAGCTTTTTAAACTCTCGAAAGAAATTATATACAGCCTGGTAATTTATTTTATAGTTTTTTTATCAACTACTGCAATTATAAATTTTTCTACTCTCTTTTTTAATAAAGAACTCCATATAGAAGAAAAAACAATTGGAATGATTATGCTTGCGGGTCAACTTTTAGCTTTTCCTTTGACAATTCTGTCAGGGAAAATGGCAAAAAAATTTGGTATCTTAAATACAATTCGATATTGCTTAATTGTTTGGGGGATTGGGCTTGTTTGTTTAGTTTTTGCCAAAACAGTTATCCATGTAGGAATAATAGTATTTATATTCTCGTTCGTTATTGGTAGTACTCAATCCTTAATCCGAGCGCACTTTTCTACTATAATTAATACAAATAGAATTTCAGAATATTATGGTTATTATGGAGTTTCTAATAAAACTGGAGCTTTAATCTCGCCTTTATTAGTTACTTTAAGTATTGAGATACTTGGAAGCATTAGATATGTTTTTAGTGTAATTTTTATTTTAATTCTTATCGGCTATATAATTACAAATAAATTAGAAAGAAATTAAAAGTTATAGTGTCTTAATATGCAAAATTTACAACAAGTCATTATAAATGAATGTATCGAAGTTATTAAAATTAGCTTCAACAATAATACTCTCATTGAGGAGCTTACCGATATAAAAATTGTTGCTAATAAAAAACTTACGGGAAATTCATTTCAAATCAGTACAGCGTATACAGTGCTATTAAAATATTACGAGTCTAATCCAGATCATGAAATAAGACAAATATTGAACCTGCTTAATAAGATCCTTATTCAAAATTATGAAATAAGTGAATTTAATTATTTTGATAAAAAAATCATTCCAGATGATTTAGACACTGCTTCAAGTATAGTAAGAGTTTTGTTCACAAAAAAGCAATCCAAAGCGTACTTAGAGAAGGTCAACCTAAACAAAAAAAACGAATTTGTACACACGTGGTTTATGGCCAATAAAAATTATAATAGTGATTACTTTCATTCAACAAATATTTATAAGAATAATGAATTTTATCAAATGGATGTATTATTGAATCATTTGATAACATTAAAATTTACTTTTGATCAAAATATTGAAACCAGCCTTGCAACGTATTTCAAAAAATTTAACCTTTACAATTATTGGTATATTCCTACTCTTTATTGTTCTTATCAATACAGTAAATTATGCCTCAATCTTCGAAATAAAGAACTATTAGCACCTATAGCTACAATTGTAATTGCCGCTCAAAGGGAATTGAATTTTGATCCATTTTATGTTCATCACAAATGCAAATTTGAGGAAATCAGAAAGATTATTAAAATGGAGAATATAAATAATAACTGGTTAAATATTGGTTTTTTATTCGGCATTATAAAAAACTACAGTAGAGCTACAAGATTTGATGGAAGAGATTTACAGGAGTCCTTATTAACAAGCATTTATAAAAATCTTGATTCTTTTGAACCTTCATTATATTTATCGATGGGTTACACGGCATATAAGTCAAAAATACTTTCCAGAATTTTCTTATTAGATACATTACTTTAAATCTTATGTTATGACAAATAGTTCACTTGCCACATCTGAAATGCAAAGAGATTCTTTTTATCGTATGTTATTAACCCTATTTTGGTTAGGCTTACTGGGGGTTTTTTATTTTAACTTTAACGTGCCGGCATTTACACATGATCTATGGAATAGCGAAAGCAATACTTTTCTAAAGAGCAAAGAATCCACTCAAGTTGCTGAATTAATTGTAGTTTCAAAAAAGTCAAATGAAGGGATAGCTTCAGTATTACAACATAAAATTCAATCATTCAACATCATTGATTCATCTAGTAGCAAAGTTAGGAGTATAATAAACGCTGTGCAAAATTCTGATGACACGATACGATTTATTAGTAAAAATAAATTAGTCAATTACAATTTATTTATTAACCTATGGAAAGTCGTTTTATTTTTACTTATTATAGCTGTTTTGTTTTGTATAATTTTTATTATTGGACTGAAAAAGTGCCAGAAAATTTGGAGTTGGTGCCAAATAACAATTATTATTATTATTGCAATTCTACATTTTTGCTTTATCTTTTTATTTGGCGGAATATTTTTAAGTCCTTTTGGAATTATAGCCAGTAGTGTTATTTCAACTGTAATCGCATACGATGTTATTTCATATAATAATACAAAAAAGAGAATTGTGTTTTGGCGTACAGCTATATTTATTTTGACAACTGTGGCTGCTCATTTTTTATATATGTATAATGTTAAAGATTCTATATATGAACTTGCCATATCAAATTTTTCAAAGCAGCAGTATTACATATTTCCGATTATTAACTGGCCATATACAATGTTTTCTCTGTCCTTAATCATCGGATTCTTTGTTACTTTGACAAGAGTTAATGATCCTACTAATTCTAGTCCAGCTTCTTAAATTTAACGTTTATTACTTTTTTAAACAATTATAATTATACAAATTAGCGTGCCAAGATTGTCATGCATTGCGATAAAACCAAGTCAACGCCAACGAAAGCGCATCAAAAATAGCCATATTTCTATCTTCGCTTGTCCAAAGTTTCCGTTCTCGTGGTCGTCTAGTTTCAAGTTCTTTGAATTCAGTAAGGAGCCACTGTGATATTTCAAATTTGGTACTGACTCCGAAATTCTCAAACACTTCACGGATTTGATCTCTGGAAATATTATCAACTTGAAGATTTTCCTGCTTTGACAAATCTGTAATCTGGGATATTAAATTTCTAATCCGATATCCGGTTCGAGATGATTTTGCATCTGGATCAAGGAGAATAACAACCGAAGGCTTAAAGTAATCCAGCGACTTCTTAACTTTATCTAGAATCCGGAAATTACAAATAGGTTTAATCCGGACAATACCATAGTCCAGAAGTATTCTTGGGCCGTTCATATAGACGAAACTGAATCCTTGTGCATTGGGATAAATGGCAAATACGATTTTTAATTTTTCTTGTGTTGTATTCATGGTTTTATTGAAGTTAATCTTATAATTACTTGTTCAAGGAATTTAATTCTTAGGGTGTTCTTTAATGTTATTTGATTGTCCTTTTTTAGTTCTTGAATTAAGTCCTTTGTTCTCTGAATCAGATTGAATCGAATAGTTTCGGATTCCTGTTCATAGAATGATTCAATAGGGACATCAAAAAGGTGATGGTATGTTAGGAGCAGTTCAGTAGTAGGCGATCTCTGGCCTTTTTCATACCGGGAAATGTTTGAGTAATCCGGCAGATTGAGAAGATAGGCAATATCTTCCTGGACTAATCCGGATTTCTTGCGATAAACTCTTAAATAATTTGGTGGTGAAGACATAAATTAAAATGGGCACCAGGTATGTATTCCCTGATGCCCTAAGTTTATTCTTCTAATGATGTCTATCGTAGACGGTATTAATTGCCAAATTGGCAATTTTTTCGCCCAAGTTCCGAGTTTAGATATAAATCTACGCTTTAATAAGCATTGAATTAGTATTGATTGATATATCAGGCACCTCCGCACCTGTAGGAACCCAAAATCTACGGCAATGAAAAAGAACCGCAGATTGCAATCCAACGGTGCAAAGGCACCGTCATAAAATATATTTAATCCGATTAAATAGTTAATAATCGAAATGAGAGGTAGTATCTGAAGTCCCGATGTTAAACCATTCAGTCCTTCTTTATATGTTCATTTTAGCATGATCAATTATGAATTGTCAATTCCAAATTTCCTTAGATAACCTGAATTCCTTATGGCTTCACTGATACTAATTCCATTTCCGGTCTTAAAAGGAAGTCTTTTTTCTTTTGTTTTGTTTTCTTTTGTATATTTAGTTTTGTTATATGCAACATTTTGCATATCTTTTGGTACTTCATTTGCATTGGTTGATGTCATTGGTTGCATATCTTGAATAGAATAGAACAATTTCGTTTTACCTCGTCTGTCCAGTGAGTAATTTAAAGATTCATGGTTTTGACCGGTTATGTTAATTAAACCACGCTGTGAAAGCGTTTTTAGCGTTTCAGATATAGTTCTTACTGATAGTCCGGTCTTCAAACTGAATTGACTTTGAGATATCCTGTCTCTGGTTTTTCTTTTACCAGTATATCTGTCTATCCAACCAGAAGTTTGTCGGATTATGATAAGAAGTATTTTTAATTCCGATTCAGTTAATTTTGGGAGATATTCATCAAAGAGTATGTTCGGTACTTGAGTTGAACATTTCATCATAGAGTAATTTTTCTTCATTATCCTGATCATTCTCGACCTGAAGTTCAAAGAATCCCATGATGATATCAAGGAGTTCTTTCATTCTTGCTCTCAATTCCGGGGTATACACAAGCTCTTGCGAAAAGTTGTTGATTTTGTCATTATCTACTGTACATGTTCGAGGTATACCCCGTTCATGTGCACATGATGAATTATTGAAGCGATTTGCTATGTCATTGAATGGTAAATTCATTGTAATCATTAGCTTTTTTCCATGTACTTGAAGGTTCGAGGTGAACAATTTGATGATTCTCCTTTTATCGTCAATTATGCTATTTATATACGAATTCTTAAGGCTTTTTATCAGTTCGAGGAAATTTCTGGTTTTTCGGAAAATAATTTCCCTATGATTGCTAAACTGATCTGATTTCTTGTTTAATAGTTGGATTTCAATCAAGCACTTCTCTTTCTTTTCTTCAAATTGCACCTTATCAATCATACCTTCAATAAAGGCATCGGCTAACCTATCTAATTTAATGGATATTTGGCTTCTACTAAGCCTTAAAGAGTCTTCAATGCTTTTAGAATCCTGGCTGTAATTTATTTGGGCTTCCATAAGTAATTCATTTAGTAAGTTGC
This sequence comes from Saprospiraceae bacterium, assembly GCA_019187365.1. Taxonomy (GTDB): domain Bacteria; phylum Bacteroidota; class Bacteroidia; order Chitinophagales; family Saprospiraceae; genus Vicinibacter. The sequence continues at coordinate 36,287 of JABARE010000011.1, forward strand.
TTTCAACCGGATGCAATTGAACATCTTCCATAGATTTTAATAGCATTTTTTCAATCATATCTTCACGAACACACTTGGTAGGACATTCCTTTGTATGACAACGGTAATAGATGTGTCCTTTAGCAATTTCTCCAATCAATGAGTAATTACATCCTTCGCATTTTAATAACCTCCGGAATAGAAAATTGTGTTTGTTTGATTTAGTATTGGTTTTTCCCTTTAGGATGTTTTGCACATCAAAGAAAAGCTTAGGGGAAATAAGGGGAACATGGTTGCCTTGGAAAGTTTTACCTTTTACTTTCATTACTCCGGTATAGAATGGATTGTTGAGTATTTTTGAGAGTCCTTGGTAGGTAATATCTTGTCCGATTGAATTTTTTAATCCAAACTCTTTCATAATTTCAACCAATTCATTTAGATTGTATTTTCCAGTCGCATATAGCTGAAAAGCCTTTTTAACTAATGGGCTTTTTACTGGATCGATAGCTTTAATATTCCCTCTGCCAGTATCGAGATATCCGGCAGGAGCCATAAAGGGGTAAATACCTTGCTTTAAACGGCCGTATAGTCCTTTCATAGCCTCTTCACGAAGATTTCGAATATAATCCGAAGCTATGACTGCTTGAATATCGGCAGCCAATCGACCACCACGTCCTTTCATATCCAGACTTTCATGTGCAAAGTGAATTTCATATCCTTGATCAATTAGATCTCCAAGAGAAGCCCAATCCTTAAGATTCCTCGCACTACGGTCTATTTTATGGATAATCACACCAGTAGCTTTACCGGACTTCACTAACTTCATCATTTTGTTGAATAACGGTCTGCCTTGTTTGGCTGCCGTTTCCTGTTCTTCAAACCATTCAGTGATATTTAGGTTATGCTTTTCCGCATAGCGAATAATCGCTTCCTTTTGTTCTTGAAGCGATACGCCAGTTCCTTGTTTGACGGTTGAAACCCGTATATATCCATAAACATTTTTCATAGTGATATTCTATCATAGTTAGTCTGATTTATTAAAGTCGATTGGCTCTTTGCCTTCAACTTCCATTCGATTGCAAATTTCTTTAACCAACAGCAAGTAGGCTTTGAAATTCTCTTCAGCTAATTGCAGTTCTTCTTCTGTTCTCCCCTTACAAACATCTCGTATGAATAGTGAAAGTTTGGATTCATTTTGCATATATCAAGTCTAAAGAAATCAATTCTTAATCGTAGAAGGTAGAAACTGACACAACGGAAATTTATGCCGTCTCCACTGGATATTTATAAATGTATATACTCAATCAATGGACAATGAAAACACCCAAAATAAAATAAATCCTGATATTACTTACTTTGGAGAAACAACTTTTAGGAATCAAAGGAGGCGGTTTGGTATTAAGCAAGCTGACCGGTTGATGCACACTTATATCATTGGTAAAACCGGCACAGGTAAATCCACATTGCTTGAAACAATGATTATGCAGGACATTTATGCCGGCAGAGGATGCTGTCTATTAGACCCTCACGGAGACTTAGTTGAAAAAGTTGTAAGTAAAATACCTGAATCGAGAAAAAATGACTTGATATATTTCAACATTCCTGATCCAAATCTTAACCTTAAATACAATCCATTTAGAAGAGTTTCGATCGAAAAACGCTCATTGGTTGCTTCCGGTATTTTGGATGTTTTCTCCAAGCTCTGGGATAGCGCGTGGGGTGTTAAATTAGAGCATATATTAAGACACACCATCCTGACTTTACTTGATCAACCGAAAGCAACCGTAGCGGATATAGTCGAGATACTTTTGAACAAAGACTTTAGGAAAGAAGCATTAAGGTATGTTAAAAGCGATAGCGTGAAAAAATTCTGGAAACGAGAATTCAAAGAGTATCATAAATACGACCTGCTACCTGTTTTAAATAAAATTGGAGGCATGCTTGTTCATCCTGTTATTAAACGAGTTTTAATTGATAATCCAGAAGAAGTATCCCTAAGAAAAGCAATGGACGAAAAGAAAATCGTTTTGGTCAATCTCTCCAAAGGTCATGTAGGGGCTGATGTCTCCCATATCCTTGGAGCCTTGTTTATTACCTCAATTGCTTCTGCTTCATTCAGCAGAGTAGATACAGAAGAAGATAAGAGAGTTCCGTTTATGGTCTATGTAGATGAATTCCATAATTTCACTACTTTATCTCTAATTGGAATGTTTTCCGAGCTACGTAAGTTTAAAGTTGGAATGACAATGGCTCACCAATATATGGCTCAACTTGATCCTGATATTAAAAGTGCGGTACTTGGAAATGCCGGAACTGTTATATCATTTAGACTTGGCACTGAAGATGCGATGCAGCTGTCAAAAGAAATGTATCCCGAATTTAATGTGGAGGATTTTATTAATCTCCCGAATTACAAGATTTATTTAAAACTCATGATTGATGGGAAGCCGAGTAGGGCGTTTAGTGCAATTACCTCCCTGGTATATAGACAATATTTATGCTGGCTCTAAGTTAAATTTAATTATCATTATTAATAATAAACATTTTATTAGATATATGCTTATTTCCATCGTAGATTTTCAAACAATAAATGCCACTTTTCAATTTTGAAATGTCAAGTTGGTACCCTTCAGTGTTTAAATAATAATCGATCGCTGACAATATTTTCCTTCCAATCAAATCATACACATCTATCTTAAAATAATTTTCAATCACATTATCCAAGTTGATTCTCAACCAATCATTAGCTGGATTTGGATATATTTTAATATCGCTTTTACCTACGTTATCTACACCAACTTTGTGGGTTAATTTGAAAACATTGGAGTACAACTCACAGTCTATATCAAAACAACCTAAACTGTCTAGAATCATCACAAAAGCATCTTGATCAAAATTATCATTTGATCCCAAATAACGTTTATAAGCACCAATAATAATTAGCGACTTATCATTTAGCTCAGCAAAATCATAAAAAGTAAATAAATTAATTAGTGAACTATCTGAAAGCTTAAAATATGGTGTTACATAAGTTCTCTGCCATAATAATTCCCCAATTACATTGACTCTACTAAGTCGAAATCCAGGTGCATAGTTGGGATATACGACGCGATCCCCAGCATCATCCATGTAAATAATGTCGTTGTTCTTACACTTTAAAATCTTAATTCCAGTCTTGGCATCAATATAATTTGGTATTAAAGTATATTTAATAGGATTATTGGCCTTATCTAGATGAATTAAGAATGCATGCCTATAAGCCGAGTCTTTTCCAGGAAAGTTAATTAGGCTATCAAATCTTGCTGTAACTATGTAACTACTATCATTTCCTGCGCAAGTAAAATGCACCATAGTTGAAAAATTGCATGAGTCACGATCGGAACTGAATAAATGTCGACGAAATTCATCAAATGACCCATAATAAGAAATCTTTCCATTTTCATTAAATCTAATTAGAAATGATTTTTCACAAGGGAATATCGATCCTGCAACAAAGTATTTATATTTTCCTACAATAGCATATTCATTAGATGAAAACTTAGTCATTTCGACAGGATTGTTTACAAGATAAGTAGAATTATTTTCAAGACAAATCTTATCTTCCCATATCAATCCACCACTATAATCAATTTTAAAAATATAAGCCGTATCAATTGGAGGGTTAGACTGAAACTTTGTAGAGTTTATAATATAGCCACTCCCATCATCAATAACTTGATTTCCAAATATATTAGCATCTGGATACTCAAATTTGAATGTATTTTTAATATTTCCCTCAGTATCCATTTCCCTTAATATTGTTCCATATTTACCTCCTACAATATAGATACCAAAAATCAAATACTCAATTGTAGGTCTTGAGCTTTTATAGAGTTTTCCTGAAAATCCATTTTGCTCCCTCTTATAAATTAGTGTGCTATCAAATCCAATTTTATATATGCTATTACACACTGAATCGCACATATTATTAACTATGAAGACATAACCATCATCCGTAGGTAATACAGAATAGGCAGAATTCTGTCCTGATTCCTCTAATACACTAAACGATTGAACAAAGGCAGTAGTATCACAAATGAATAAAATTATTATTATGACCAACTTCTTCATAACTTAATAATTACATGAGACTTATGTTTAAACATATTACTTTCTAATCTAAATAAATATAGACCTGGTTTAAGCCCGCTAAGATCTACTTTAACTCTATTATTCAGAATTAAAATATTTTCAAAGTATACACTCTTTCCCGTAACATCGTATACGTTAAATTTAATGTAGTCATCATTAGAATATCTATCAACATATAAATTAATTTCACTTTCAACTGGATTGTTGAAGAATACTGTAGGCTCTAATCTTATGCCACTTTTTTCAAATCTAGTATATTGTTGCATTGTATCTCCATTCATACTAGTATCAATGTATCTTTCAAAATATAAGACCAATAGAGCGCGAGCAAAATTCGAAACCCAAGTTGTATCTGTTGCAACGTCCTCTAATAATAAACTATCTTGTGCAGTTGGAAAATTAGTTGAGGGACTTTGTAAAAAATCTAAGTGTATTTTTTCAATAGTGTAATATTTGTTGTACTCAATTGCGGAGTTAGCCAACTGTGCCAAAATTGAATCAGCTAATAGATAATTTCCCTTACTAATTTCTAGTCCAGCGATTAGAGTTGTTTTTTCATAAACATCTTCGTTGAGTAGAAATGTGCCCAAACTCTCGTAGTCCCCAGTAGAAAAAATGGATTGCAATATTTTCATTTGATACTTGCCACGATAAAATTTATTCATTTTATATTCAGATACAAGACCGACATACTCTGGATCATTTGTAGACATATTTTCCAGTTGAGTCTCCTGATTAGCAACTATTACCTTGAAATCTGTATACTTCTGACTTAGATAAGTAAAGCTAGTATCTTCATCTTGGTATAATGTTCTATCTATTGTATCTGGTATATTATTTTGTGAACAATTAGGTGGTATTTCTCTATGAGTGAAAGCATCAATATTACTATGCAATGAATATCCAGCTGTGCATGTAGCATCAGGTTTTGGGGTTAAAAAATGGCAATGTGGAATTGCTCTTGGATTTGGACTTGGGTTTGGCACCCAATAATTAAACTTAGGTAACCTAGAAAACAATTCAGGACCATCATTGTTGTATGTATGAAAATAATTATTATTACTCTCGGATCTGCTACCTTGGTCATCAAACAACGGAACTGGGTTAATATATACGTCATTTCTAGGGTGATTAAAGCAATTTGAAATAAATTGAAACTCATTATTTCTTCCCCAAGTACGAATACCACTTGACCCATTTGATGAAGAGTAAAAATAATTTGCAAATAATTCTTTAAATCTTGAATAGGTATTAGTTAAATCCAATCCATAATTACTGTAACCAACCAAAACATTTCTTTCAATATCAAAACTACTATTACCACTAATTTGAATTCCACGAATTCCTTCATTAAACTGACAATCTTTAACATCCAATCCTATTACACCATTTGAATAAATATGTGAAATTCCATTAAAGGTACTCCCACCTTTAGAAAAATTACATTTATTATGAACTTTAATAGGATCAGACACAAATGAAAAAGTGCTATGTACTTCTAAACCATATTTATTACCATAAAATTTACAATTTTCAATTTCAGGATTTGCATCAATAGATCTAATTCCTCTCCGTAAATATCCATCATCTAAATGTTGAGCTTCAAATCTGCAGTTGGTTATTTTTACATTCTTAACATTCCACATGGTAATTCCAGCATATCCAGTTGTAGAAGCAAACGCACAATCATTAAATGAACTTGCATTATTTGAAGCAGTAAATGGCATAAAGGCCACCCCTCTTCTATGTTCTAGAAAATCTGTTGAGTTAGCTTGTATAATTCCTCCCCAAAAATCAGGTAACAAATAATTTTCATCCTTCCATGTAAATACTCCATCAACTGGCTTAATTAAAGTTGCAGTGGAAAGATAAACCACACCTGGATCGTCAGCTGCTAGTGTATAATATTTCAAATCACCAGATGGATGTGATTTTCCTGGATTTCCCCACACTTCTATACCCCTCCAATAATCAGTTGGGCATAGATTGGAAATAGTTGCCCCAACAACAATAAGTTTTGCTCCTCTTTTCACGACGAATTTAGCATTAGTTTTAATATCACAAGTAATCGTCAAAGATGCTGTTGGCTCAATGACAACATTCCGAAATAATTCCTTGTATGAATCCCAAATAACATTACTCCCAGCTGAAATAATTATTGGAACTGGATCTGTTTCGCACAACTCGGAATGGTCCAAATATACTCTAATTTTATTTAATCCATTGCGAAATTTTATAAATTGCTTTAATGACATTGAGCAGGAACACCCATTGTATGTCATAAGATTATTAGAATTCACTGTCTCCTCATCCTTGTTGATATCAGATTCATCCGCAACAACACCTTTGTAAACAATATTAGTTATAGGATCTGTATAAGTATGTGATACATGAGATAGCCCCGCAATAATATGCCCAACTTCATGGTTTATAGTCGGTCCTAAAACCACCCCATCACCCTGACCTTGGAATTCAGCCCAATACCATTGATTATGCACTCGCAAATTGCGTGCTAAATCTCCTTGTTGTGCTTCACCTCCAATACTAAAATTCTTCACACCATCTTTCCAATAAAATCTTGATCCCAGAACAAAGATATTCATAACATTTGGATATTTACTAAACAGCGATTCCAGATGCCCTGGGGAGAAATCAGGATCACCATCACCTATCGGTTCGTTAATATCATAAGGAGCGTAATTATGAAACCAAATTCCTCCATATATATCAGGTTCCTCACAAATTTGCTGATTTGTATAAAGTATATACTCAACTCCTAGATCATCTATATGAGGATGATTTGTTCCATCCGGTTTCTTACTAATCATCGGTTGCATCTGTGAAAAACCTGTGTTCATTTCCTGAATGATTTTATTTGCAGCAAAAATTCCATTTCTTGATGCATTACCTAGTCCATTATCCGTAGGTGTATAATTATTATTCCCATTGATATCTAGAATAAAATGAATATTAACTCTTATTTTCACTCGTGGAAAATCAATTTCTTGATATTTGTCGCAAAACACTGGCGGATTTCTTTGTGTTTGAGCCTGCGCATTAGATTTTAAAAATATAATGAGCATAAATGACATGAGAATAAACAAACAAGATTGAATTCGACTGTACATAACTTGTTTTTTAAAGTGATAAATAACTTAAAATTAGGCTTTTTTATTCCTAAAATCTTGAAGCAATTAATATTTAAAGATAAAAATAACAAGTCATTTTAAATACTGTTGTCAACTAATCGGTTAAATATTTATTTCTTTTATGTATAAAATACAATTCAATTTGCATATAAATATTCATAACGATTGTATATAAAGATTGTTGATATAATTTCAAAGAAAGTTATTGAGTAAATTAAGTAGTAGAATGTCAATATCTACCGTCTTTGTTTATCTACACCTTTTAAATATACTGGTTTAGAAATTTTCTTTAAAAATCTAAATCAGTAACCATGAAAAATTTAATTGGCGCAAGCCAAATACCTCCGCTATTGCAGGTAGCAGAAGTAAAAGTTATTTACCAATCCAATTTTCCCTTTGTTCATCACCCAAGTGTTTATAGCTCAAGCGATGCAGAAAAAATATTTCGAATTAATTGGGGTGATGACATTGAATTGGTGGAAGAATTTAATGTGTTGTTTCTTAATAGAGCTAATTATGTAATGGGAATATTGCGATTAAGTCGTGGTGGATTAGCAGGAACAGTTGCCGATCCACGTATTCTTTTTGCAACAGCACTCAAAGGACTTGCAGTGGGAATAATTGCCGGACACAATCATCCATCTGGTTCAATTAAGCCAAGTTCTCAAGATATAGAGTTAACTAAAAAGTTAAAAGAGATTGGTAGATTTCACGAAATAACATTGATAGATCACCTTATTCTTTCTCCACGTTCCGGATTCTATTCCTTCGCTGACGAAGGAATGCTCTAAGTAATTCATTTTTTCACTTTTAAAATTTATTGTAATGAAAACAACAACTGAACCCAAGGTTCAACAGACTTCTAATACTTCACTTTATGATGAAGTGACGAACAGAATCATCGCCATGATTGAAAACGGTGTAGCACCGTGGAGAAAAACATGGAGCACTTATGGCTTAGCTCGAAATTATGTTTCGGGCAGACTTTACACTGGTATCAATTACATACTGATGAATAATACCGGACATCCCATTCCATACTTTGCAACATTCAATCAAATCAAAGAGTTGGGTGGAACAATTAAGAAAGGAGCAGAAGCTAGTCTTGTCATCTACTTCAAAATGTATTACAAGGATAGCGATGACAAGACACTAACTCCTGAAATAGCCAAGGACAGATACCAAAAAGGAGAGGACATTAAAGTATTGAGGTTCATCCGGTATTACAATGTCTTTAATATTGAAGACATTGAAGGTATTGAGATAGACCAAACCCGGTTTCCTGAGGTAAAACTCTCGGATAATGAGAAAATAACCCGATGTGAGGAAATCATCATGAATATGTCCAACCCACCGGATTTAAGGCAAATTGACTCAAATAAAGCTTTTTATTCGCCAGAACAGGATTTCATCAACCTCCCATCAATTGGACAGTTTGAGACTTCAGAACATTACTATGCAACTTACTTTCACGAGCTGATCCACGCAACTGGTCATGCATCCAGGCTGGCAAGGGTTGAGGTTATGGACTTTTCCGGATTTGGAACTACACCTTATAGTAAGGAGGAATTAGTAGCCGAAATGGGTGCTTCTATGTTGTGCTCTTTGGTTCAAATTGACTCAGAACAGGTTAAGGAAAATTCGATCTCATATATGGCCGGGTGGTTAAAAGTCCTGAAAGAAGACCCTAAGTTTATTTTCAGAGTTTCTGCTGAAGCACAGAAGGCGGTAGAGTTTATATTAAATTGATCATTAATGGAAATCACTTGCGAAATAACCAAAAGCGTAAGTGATTTTTTTTATACATATTTTATTTTGTTATATGGTAGATATTTGAACTATTCATAAGTCAAAATAACCTAATATTGAATCATTTATTTATCACACCATAAAATATTTTAATTTTTAATATACATAAATGCTAAATATGTATTCACTTGCTAGAGAAGAAGCAGCATTTTCAAAATAAAGTAGCTCTTATTAATATGCGTTCGATAAAAAATGTTTTATTTAGCTCTATGTCTCCAATCTTGAATATCAAGTATGATCCTCCTGATGATCCATATTCGGTTAGGGACATTTCAAAATTGAATTTGAAATGTCCTTCTATAAATCATTATGTTATCTTGATCCTAAAAATTCTTAAGTTCTATAGCTACCTAATAATTGTTTTAATTCAGTTTTATAAAATTAGATTAGCGCAAATTTTAAAAATTACACATATATATATTTACAAAGCCTGTTCAGAATATGGACGGGCTTTGCACATTTATTAACTTGGAAAAATATTTAATGAAAAATAAATAAAAAAAGCTGGCCCCGTTGGAGAGAACCAGCAATTGTGCTTTTGATACAACCTTATTTTTGCCGATAACTTGTATCAAACTTTTGCAAATGTACTAACTATTATTAAATAGTATACATAAAGCAAAAAATATTTCAATCTTCTCTCCTGTGGATTTCCAGCATATTATTAATAAAATAATATGAGATGGAATACATTAAAGGAACATTACCGCTAGTTGTTTCGCTAAACCGCTGGTCTTCATTTTCATCAGAATCTTTGGATTCCGAAGATCCGCTATGGTTTGACCCCCTATTAATCAGACTTTCGTTACAAAGTTAATAAATAGATCAAAACATCAAAATAATTTTGCACTTCCAGGAAACGACCGACGGTGATCTTTATACCGATGGGAAGAGTGGCAGG
>JABARE010000032.1 GCA_019187365.1 Saprospiraceae bacterium
TCATCGAAGGGGCCGGGGCTTCTCGTCCTCTTCTTTGAAGAAATGTATGATGGGTATCTCTTTCGGGGAGGATCAATCCACCTTATTTTCCCCGGAAAGTGTTCTCATGGATTGGGGGAAGTTCAGATAAAGGCTAATAGAGATAGAATTGAATTATTCTATTTGCCAAGGTATAGTCCCGAATTAAATCCTGACGAATACTTGAATCAAGACTTAAAAACCAATGCCGTTGGAAGAAAATCAGCGAAAAGTAAAGATGAGTTGAAGAATGATGTAATTTCCTTTCTAAAGAATACAAAGTCAGATAAGGAAAAAGTAAAGCGGTATTTTAACGCGGAAAAAGTCCAATATGCATCTTAGGAATTGTGCACTTTTAATTGGTCAGAGTAATAGCACTCCTTAACTGTCTTTTGGAAGGAGATCTAAGTCGATTCCTTAAACTAACAAACGTTAGTATAAGAATGCAGAGAGATCTTTTTCATTGCTTCCAGGATCCTTTTCAACAAAGGATCTGGACTTCAGCGGTGCGCAAACGGTCAGGATTTGAGGTAAGCTGAATACATCCAGACCATTTTCTCCTGGGCACGGATGTAATCGCTCATCAGGGCATTGGTGCCTTCATCTCCAAGATCTGCTGCATTGGAGAGGATCTCTCGCTGGAGTCCAATGACGTTGCGGAAAGCATTGAGAATTTCGCCCACGGCTTTTTTGCCATCGGAAACCTGAGCGCTTTCCGGCACCGTAGAGATCTTTTTATATTCGGAATAATTGTGTTGCGGAGTATGGCCCAGAGTGAGGATGCGTTCGGCCACTTCGTCAATTTTTACGAGCAGGTCCGTATAAAGTTCTTCGAATTTGAGGTGAAGTTCGAAAAATTTTTCGCCTTTGATGTTCCAGTGGTAGCCTCGGGCATTCTGATAGAAAATGGAATAATTGGCAAGCAGTTCGTTGAGTTTTTGGGCCAGCGCCGCCGATTTATTGCTGTCGAGTCCGATTTCGTTCAATGCATTCATATTTGTTTAAATTGAGTTGACTGTTTTGATTTTCCAAAGATTCCTCATAGGTTTAACCACAAAGGGCAGACATTGGTTCAGTGTAAAACGAGTTATGCAACCAGGGTTACAATGCGTGCAAAGGTAGAAACCGCTAGGTTCTGTACAGGGTAGTCTCTTCGAGGAAGGCAAATACTTTATCCGGAATGAGGTAGCGCACGGAACGCCCCTGACGGATGCATTCGCGGATGTAGCTTGCGCTGATGTCCAACAAGGGAGCCTTGCACCAGCGAAATGCAGGATGTTCGACAAAGGCTTCCGGGTCTTCGGATCCGGGCCGGCGATAAATGCAGAAGCGGTAGTTGTCCAGCAGAAATTCAGCATTTTTCCACTTGTTCAAGGTTGGCAGCGCGTCACTTCCGAGGATGAGAAAAAATTCGTGCTGGGGGTATTTCTCTTTGAGATGGGCGAGTGTATCGACTGTGTAGCTGGGTTGCGGCAGGTGAAATTCCACCGGGCTGGCCCTGAGTCGCGGGTTGTCGTCAATGGCCAGGTGGACGAGGTGCAGGCGGTCGTAGTCTTTGGCCAGGCTCGCCTTATCCTTAAAAGGGTTGTGTGGGCTGACGACGAACCACACCTGGTCGACGCCTGCCAGTCCGGCAACGTGTTCTGCAATGATGAGGTGTCCGGTGTGCACCGGGTTGAAAGACCCGAAGAACAAGCCGACCTTCATGGGGATCAGTAATTCGTCATCACCGGCATGATCAGCATCAATAGGGACTCTCCTGAATCCTGGTCGGGGGAAAAGAAGACACCCGGGCGGCTAGGCCCCGACAATTCGAGGCTAATGGAGTCGCCGTTCATGGCGGATAGCATCTCGATGAAATGCTTTCCGTTAAAACCTATGGTCATGGGCTCCCCCTGGTAGGTGCAGTTGAGTTGTTCAGTGGCCTCGTTCGACAGGTCGACATCCTGCGAGGAAATGGTGAGGCTCTTGTCTTGTATGTTAAAGACGACCTGATTGCTCGACTTGTTTGCGTATACGATGATGCGGCGCAGTGCCGACAACAGCTCGTAGCGGCTCACCTGGACGATGTATGGGTTATTGACCGGGATGACGGCATTGTAATCGGGATATTTTGAATCGATGAGGCGAGTCGCCACCTCCGTATCGTCGAATAAAAAAAATGCCCGCTCGCGGCCATAGAGGATTTCACAGTCGCCACCTTTAGGAAGTATGGAACGCAAGGCCAGCATGGATTTTTTAGTGAGGATTATGGAGGCGCTGCTGTCTGCAGGCACGTTTAGCAGGCTGTATTTCACCAGCCGGTGCGCATCGGTGGCTGCAAAGGTGACCTGGTTAAACTCAATGTTCAGGCAGATGCCTTTCATAGCCGGGCGCATTTCGTCGTTGCTGGTAGCAAAAGCGGTGCATTCGATGGCATACTGGAGTTTGTCGTTGGGCAGCGCGATGCGCGCCTCCTTATCTGGCCTGGGCATTTCGGGAAAGTCGGCAGCCTTTTCTCCCACCAGCTTGTACACTCCTGACTGGGAGGTGAGCGTGATGCCGCAGGTCTCGTCAGAAATTTCCACGCTCAGCGGTTGCTCTGGCATGGCTTTGAGGGTTTCGAGCAAGGTCTTTCCGGGGATCGCGATTTCGCCTCCCTCACTGATGACCGCTTCCAGGCTCGTCGAGATCGTCAACTCCAGTGTCGAGGCGGTTATATGCAACTTTCCGTCCTGAGCGCGAAGCAGGAAGTCTTCGAGGATCGGGATCACTGGGTTCGACGCCAGGGCCTGGGCAGAGGTGTTCAGTTTTTCGAGAAAACTGCCGGAGGAAACGGTAAATTTCATAGATGTTGGAGGTTTATGGTCGAATCGATGGGGTCCGAAAGCCTGCTAATGCATAAGTTTACGCCCCAATGCGGCACAAAAATACATCTTTCTGTGGGTTTGGCGTTTCATAGCCTGGATGCTCAATACATTGCCATATAAACGGGTCGAAGAGGACTGGAGCCGGATGCATTTGCCGGCTTTTGAATCGCATAAATTTCCGAATGGCTGCCAGTTATATGCCATGCAGACCAACAAGCCGGGTCTTTGCTTTCTTGAATTGGTGTTTAGCAACGGCCGGTGGACAGAGACGACGAAACTCAGCGCCCGGTTGTCGGCCCAGCTCATCATGGAGGGAACCGATGGGGTCAAGGCCGATGTGGTGGCTGACTTCATCGACTTTCACGGTGCGCACCTTTCTGTGCAGGCCGACCTCGACTTCACCTTTATTTCGCTGAGTTGTCTGCAAAAGCACTTTGGGGCTCTGACGGAGTTTCTTTGCAACCTGGCGCTGAGTCCGGCTTACCGGAAGGAAGATCTCGACCGCAACCGGAGTTTTCTGCACTCACAGTTAAAGCATCAGCTTTCAGAGCCTGATTATGTCTCCTACCGGGAATTTACATCGCTGATCTACGGGAGGGACACCGCTTACGGGTATAACACCACTCCGGAACTGCTCGACGCCCTTCGCGTTGAGGACCTGAGAAGCTATCACGATGCAAACTACTGCGGAAACTACCTGTCGGCTTTCTATTGCGGCGAAATGGACGAAAGAACGGTAGAACGCCTGGAGCAGCAGCTCAACCGGTTTCCAGTGGGAGGAGCAGCCGAGCCAGCCTCCCCAAAAGAGCCATCGCCTTCTCCGGCTGCTGCCCGCACCCATCATCCCATGAAGCACAGCCGGCAAATCAGCCTGAAATTCGGACTTCGCACCTTTCAAAGGAAGCATCCGGACTTCTTTGGCACGTACATGCTCAATACAGTGCTGGGAGATTACTTTGGCTCACGCCTGATGAAGAACATCCGGGAGGATAAGGGCTTGACCTACGACATTCATTCAGCGCTGGATTGTCAGATTCACGATGGTTGCTTTTACATCAGTGCGGAACTCAATCCAAGGCAACTGGAGCCTGCTCTCAAACTCATCCGAACCGAGCTCAGGCTGCTCCGGGAGGAACTCATACCGGAAGAGGAGCGGATTATGGTGAGAAATTACCTCTGCGGCAACATGCTCAGGCTACTCGACGGACCGTTTCAGACCGTATCGTTCCTAAAAACCCTGGTCAACGAGTACGGCTCCCCTGCCGCTTTTGACCAGCTCAAAACGGAGGTGCTAGATACGAGCCCGGAACGCCTTAGAGAACTTGCTGCCAAATGGCTGGATCCGGAAAAAATGATCCTGGTCACTGCCGGAGCCTGATCCACAATTTTTTTCATACTTTTGCAATCCCTTCCCGCCACTGTTATCCGGAGTCACAACGCATTGTTTTTGAACGTACAACCAACGGGTTAAATCAGTATATAACGAGTAACATCTATGAAGTTCTTCAACCTATTTATACAGGAACTTGCAGTGGACCTGGGCACGGCAAACACCCTGATCATTCAGGATGGGCAGGTCGTAGTCGACGAACCTTCCATTGTAGCCGTCGACAAAAAGACGGGGGAGGTGATCGCGGTGGGCAACCGGGCGATGCAAATGCACGAAAAGACTCACAAAAACATCGAGACCATACGCCCGCTCAAGGATGGGGTCATTGCCGATTTTCAGACCGCGGAGGCCATGATCCAGGGGCTGATCAGCATGATCGGCAACAAACGCCGCTTTTTTACCCACCTGCGCATGGTGATCTGCATCCCTTCGGGCATTACGGAGGTTGAAAAACGTGCCGTATTCGATTCGGCTGACCACGTCGACTCCAAAGAAACCTACCTGATCCACGAGCCCATGGCGGCTGCACTGGGGATCGGCCTCGACGTGGAGGAACCCGTGGGCAATATGGTCATCGACATCGGCGGTGGCACTACGGAAATTGCCGTTATCGCCTTGTCAGGAATCGTTTGCGACCAGTCCATACGCGTTGCCGGAGACGAGTTTACCAACGACATCATCGACTATATGCGCCGCGAACACAACATGCTGGTTGGTGAGCGCACGGCCGAGCAGATGAAAATCCACATCGGGTCGGCGCTGAAAAAGCTCGACAATCCGCCGGATCCATACGCCATCAATGGTCGCGACCTGATGACAGGCATTCCTCGTCAAATCGTCGTTCGCTACGAGGAAACCGCCGAAGCCCTTGATAAATCCATTATGAAAATCGAGGAGGCTGTACTCAAGGCGCTCGAATTGACTCCGCCTGAGCTGAGTGCCGACATATACCGCACCGGGCTTTATCTCACCGGAGGCGGTGCACTGCTCAAAGGACTCGACAAACGCCTTTCTGCCAAAACCAAACTGCCGGTCATTGTTGCCGATGATCCCTTGCGCGCAGTGGTGCGCGGTACGGGTCTCGCACTAAAAAATACGGACCGTTTTTCGTTCCTGATGGATCGCAAAAGCATCTGATGCCCTGTGGGAAGGCCCTTGCGCATAGATAGGTAAAATTCAGAAAAGCAGATGTGGAAGTTCGCCCGCGTCATCGTTCAGCATGGTTCCCTCGTACTCTTTGTTCTGTTGCAATCGCTATGCCTGATCTGGGTGGTCAAATACAATCAGCCACAACAGAAAATATATCTCTATTCCTACCAACTGATGGCGAGTTCACTGCAATCAAAAGTTCAGCACAGTCTCGAATACATATCTCTTCGAAAAAAGAACGACAGCCTCGCAAAGGAAAACGCACGGTTGCTTGAAAAACTCGTAAATTCGGCGGAAGGCGAAAAAAAAAAGATGGACAGCTTTCACCTGCCCGCATTGCCAGGGCCGTACAAAGTATTGTCTGCACGGGTCATCAACAATTCGCTCGATCGCCGCAACAACATGATCACACTTGATCGGGGTGGTCGCGACGGCATTGCCCCCGGAATGGGTGTGGTGACCGCTGCGGGTATTGTGGGCATCGTTACCGATACCAGCCAGCGCTATAGTCTCGTCATGTCTTTGTTGCACAGCAACACGGCAATCAGTGCGCGACTCAACCGCAGCGGGTTTTTTGGTCCGCTTGTTTGGGAAGGACACGATCCAGCCATCATGCGCCTGAAGGCCATCCAAAAATATGCGGATGTGCGCATGGGGGATACCGTCGTTACGAGCGGGTACTCCGTTGTATTTCCAAAGGACCTCGCAATTGGCACCGTATCCATGCACCGTGTAAGCCCGGGCTCGTTTACGTACGACATTGACGTCCGGCTCAGCCAGCCCATGACCAAACTCGACCAGGTTTACGTGATCATCAACGAACAAAAAGAAGAAAAACTGGAACTGGAAAGAAAATTCTCCCGTTATGAGTAAGCAGTGGCTGGGGTTGGTCGTCCGGACGGTGCTATACCTTCTGATGCAAGTCATCGTTCTCAAGGAAATTCGCCTTGGTACGGGTGAAATTCCAGGGGTGGCCATTCTCGTCTATCCGGTTATCTTGCTCACACTCCCTTTGCAGATCCCGCAATTCTTCATCCTGCTGCTCTCTTTTTTTATTGGAAGCCTGGTCGATTTGTTTTACCTCTCCCCGGGCGTTCATGCGGGAGCCTGCCTTTGGATGATGCTGTTCCGGCCACTGGCTCTTCGCCTGCTGGAACCCAAAAACGGATATCCCACCGACGCTTCACCAACCATCAGCGACCTGGGTGTTGTCTGGTTCTCACAATATGCAGGAATGCTATTGGCCATCTTTTTTCTCTGCTACTTTGTACTAAAAGTTTTTACTTTCGTGTACATCGATCAAATCCTGATCGGTGCAATGCTGAGCCTTTTTGTTTCAGGGATCATCATCTTTCTGCTCCAGTTGTTTTTTAGCTTCAGATCCTAAACCGGAATATGCTTCGCGACAGGTACATATTGCGCTATCAGCTCATCCGGGGCATGGTCATCCTTGCAGCGGCGATGCTCGTCATTGCCCTCGCCAAAGTGCAATTATTCAATCCTAAATACTCAACGAGGGCAAGTTCCATCACACTCAATCAAAATTTTATTTACCCGTCCCGTGGACTGCTTTACGACCGGAACGGCAAGTTGCTGGTGATCAATTACCCAACGTACGATCTGTATGTGACGTTCCATGCGGTGTCTCCGGAAATGGATACCTCTCTTTTTTGCAGTCTGCTGCACATTGACCGCGAACGCTTTGGAAATGCAATGCAGAAAGACTGGAAATCCGGCAAATACAGCAAGTCCGTCCCCTTCATTTTTATGAAGAGCATTCCACCCGATGTATTCCTGCCGTTTGCTGAAAACCTGTTTCGCTTTCCAGGATTCAGCAGCGAGTTGCGTTCCATCCGGGGTTATCCGGAACCATTTGGCGCCAATTTTTTGGGATACATCAGCGAAGTGACAGCGGAAGAGATACAGCAGTCTGAAGGCGCATACCGTCCGGGAGATTACATCGGGTGTGCAGGGCTCGAAAAATACTACGAACAGGAAATGCGCGGCGTCAACGGGGTGGAGTTTGTACTCAAAGACAACCTCGGACGCAACGTGGGCCCATACGAGAACGGCCGCCTGGATCGGAAGGCCATTTCCGGAAAGGACATCCAGCTTGGAATAGACCTCGAACTGCAACGGTATGGCGACAGCCTCATGCAAAACAAGGTAGGTGCCGTCGTTGCCATAGAACCCGCTACCGGGGAAATACTTTGCCAGGTCACAGCACCGACATTTGATCCCAACCTCATGTCCGTTCACAACAACAGAGGATATGCCTATGCCTACCTGCTGCAGGATTCACTGAAACCGCTTTTCGACCGCTCATCCAATGCGAAATATCCGCCTGGTTCTATTTTCAAACCCGTTTTAGCCTTGGTCGCCCTGCAGGAAGGGGAGCTCTTCGAAAATACGTCGCATCCCTGCTCTGGCGCATACTATTATAAAAACATCCGTTTTGGTTGTCACAATCACCCGTCTCCGGGAAAACTGTCGGTGGCATTGCAGCATTCCTGCAACGCCTATTTCATCCAAGTCTTCCGCGACCTCATCGAGAAGGAAGGATTTTCAAAGCCCGCCACCGGGCTGGACTTGCTTGGCAAATACCTGGTCGCTTTCGGACTGGGCCGGCCGCTCTACAGCGACGTAGTGACTGAGTCCCGCGGATTTATCCCCACCTCAGAATTCTATACCCGGCTTTACAAAACCGACCAGTGGAGATCGACGTATTTTGCCTCCGTGGGGATCGGACAGGGCGAACTGGAAATGACTACTTTGCAAATGGCCAACCTGGCTGCAACCATCGCAAACCGCGGCCATTACTACATACCGCACCTTGCCCGGGCTTTTGACGGGGATGGTTCGGCAATCCCAGACCGCTTTCGCAAGAAAAATGAGATCGCCATCGACCGGAAGCATTTTGAGGCGGTGATCGAGGGCATGGAACTTGCGGTTCGCGCAGGAACGGCATACAATGCTTACCTTCCCGAAGTGGCCATTTGCGGAAAGACGGGAACTTCGCAAAACCCCCACGGCGAAGACCATTCCGTATTCTTTGCCTTTGCCCCCAAAGTAAATCCACAAATTGCCATTGCAGTTTACGTAGAAAATGCCGGATGGGGAGGGGAGGTTGCCGCCCCCATTGCTTCACTGATGATCGAGAAACACCTGCGTGGGAAAGTAATTCGTCGCGATCTGCACAAACGCATGATCGAAAAGGATCTTATCGGAGTCAAGAAAAACAAAACATGACCATCTCCTGTATCGTTGCCATGAACGATGGGGGCTGCATTGGCCTGAACAACGCACTTCCATGGCATCTTCCTGCCGACCTGATGTTTTTCAAAAAACATACCATGGGTCATCACCTCCTCATGGGCCGCAAATGTTTCGACAGCATCGGCCGCGCCCTCCCGGGAAGGACCAACATCATCGTTACGAGAAATCCGGAATTCGCCATAAGCGACTGTCTGATTGTCGGCTCAATTGGCGAAGGCATTCTGCGTGCACGCGAGCGGGGGGAGCAGGAACTTTTTATCATCGGCGGTGGACAGATCTACAATCAGTCAAAAGCCCTGTGGAATAAATTGTACCTCACTTTGGTGGGATATCATGGCCCATGCGATACATATTTTCCGGAACTTTCCCTCGACCGCTGGACACTCGATTCCCGGGAGGATCGCGAACCCGATGGAAAGAACCCTCTACCACATTCTTTCCGGATTTATTCAAAAAAAACCGCACACCCCGGCTGATTCGGGCATCCGGACAGGTCCGATGACTCCCTATGCAAGAAGACCTGCTCCATTACCTTTGGGAAATCGGGGTTGCGGGAACCCGCAAACTCCAGACAACCTGCGGACAAGCCCTCGAAATTATTCATCCCGGTACGCGAAATGTCGATCAGGGACCAGATTTCCTGTACTCCAGACTGCTCATCGGGGGACTTCACTGGGCGGGGCACGTCGAACTTCACGTGCATGCTTCGGATTGGGCTGTTCATGGACACAGTGCGGACCCCTATTACAAAAACGTCATCCTCCATGTGGTCTGGCAGGCGGATTCCGAAGTTTACTTCGAGGGAACGCGCCTTCCTTGCCTGGAGTTGGGTCCACTGGTACCGGAAGATCTGATGAGGAGGTACGAAGGCTTGATGCATGCAGCAAATCGCCTCCCCTGCCATGCGCTGCTGAACAGTGTTCCGGGGGAGTGCAAAGCCATTTGGTTCGAGCGCCTGATGATCGAACGGTTTCAGCAGAAGTGCGAGGAGGTCAGGGCAGAATGGGTTTCCTGTAATTCGGACTGGGAAGCCCTGTTCTTCCGCAGGGTTGCGCGCTACCTGGTTGCACCCGTCAATGCAGACGCCATGTCCGCGCTTTGTTCGCGTTTGCCCCTGCACGCACTGCGCAAACTTCGCCACGACCCCCTGGCGCTTGAAGCAGCCTTGATCGGCACCGCAGGCATGCTGAGTGGCGCGGCGGCAGATCCCTTTGTGAACGATCTTCAACGCGAATACAAATTCCTGCAGCAAAAGTTTGGATTTGAACCACTCGGCCCCGCTCAATGGAAGTTCCTCCGCATGCGGCCCGCACATTTTCCCGACCTGCGGCTTGCCCAACTGGCTGCCCTGCTCTTCCAACATCACAACTGGTTGGGAAAAATGCTGGAACTGACGGATGCACGTGAATTCCGTGCGTTCTTCGACGTTTCCCCTTCACCCTACTGGGCAACCCATGCCCACCTGGGAGCACCAGACACCAAACACCGCCATAAAGCCATCGGCAAAGATGCAGCGGAAGTGGTGCTCATCAACGCAGTATGCCCAATCCTCTTTGCTTACGGAAGCATGCAATCGATGAACACCTACTGCGAACGCGCACTGGTGCTGCTTCAGGCGTTGCCGCCGGAGCACAATGTCTGTTGCCGTTTGTGGAAAAGCCATAACTTTGTGCTGGAAAGCGCCGGGCACAGTCAGGCAGGATTACAACTTTACCGGAAGTACTGCGTTGACAAGAAGTGTACCCGATGCATGATCGGTGATTTTCTACTGAAGAAAACCATCGGCACATTCCAGAATCAGGCTTTTTAGTAAAAATAAAGGGTTCCTCGAATAACCCAGTTTTGATGCCAAAATGAAGAGAGGCAGCCCCCGAGCAAAACAAGACGAGGCGCGGTGAAGGAAGCTATGTGGAGCAATAACTGACTGAACCGCAACGAAGTATTGTGAAGCTAAATTCATTTCGCGCATTAGCCTGTGCGGGCTGGCTGGCGCAATAGTGGGTTATTAGAGGTGCCCTAAATACTTCTATTATGAGAAGCTGGATATTCGCATGTCTTATGGCTGCAGGATGCCTTCCGGGATTACAGTCGCAGGACAACAGTTTTTTAGCGGGGGCCCACCTGGGCATACAAAATACCTGGATCGTATCAGGTACCGACGCCGACGAAGGCCCCTTGCTCGATTTTGAAACGACGTTCCGCCCGGCATTTGGCATTGATCTTGCCTACCGCTACCGTCCGTCGTGGCGACTGCTGACGGGCTTGCGTTATGCTCTGCAGGGGCAGAGGTATTCAACGGCCAACGTCCCAAACGCACTTTATAAGACGGAGCTGAGTTATTTCAAACTTCCGTTGCTGGTAGAATACACAACCAGAAACGAAAGGCCGCTGCACATTTTTTTTCAAGGAGGCATCCAACTGGCCTTCCTTGCATCTGCAAAAAGCTCCAGGGAAGATGTATTCGAGTACTACAGCGCTGTATTAAAGGAAGTGAATTCCTATTATAGCAATACGGTCGTCGAGGGTGTCCTTGGCTGTGGCATCGAATATGCAACAGGTCCACACCTTCTGCGGCTTATGGTAAGGGCTGAATACGCACTCAATGACATTGAGCAAACCGAGAAAAAGCCGGCGCTCAGATCGGTGGCATCCAATGCGGCGATAGCCCTGCCCATGGTGGCTTATCTTTACGACTTCTAACCCCCTGCATTTGCACAAAGTACTCGCCTTGATGTTGCTCCCGATATCCGTTTTGTACGGAATCGGGGTGAGCATCTACCAATCACTCTATCAGACCGGCATATTGAAATCCGTTCGGTTCAGTTTTCCGGTGCTGTCGATTGGCAACCTTACCGTTGGGGGAACAGGCAAAACACCTCATGTGGAATACCTCATTCGCCTGTTGACGCCATACCTCGAAATGGGGGTCCTCAGCCGCGGTTATAAACGGCGTTCGCGCGGTTTTTTATTCGTCGAGCCCCAACACGATGCAAGCCTGGTGGGAGACGAACCCCGGCAGATCGCGGACAAATTTCCCGGACTGGCATTCGCCGTCGCGGAGAACAGGGCACTCGCCATTCCGCGCATGCTGCGCGAACGGCCGGAACTCCAGCTCATCGTGCTCGACGACGGCTACCAGCACTTTCCCGTTCGGGCGGGGCTTCAGCTATTGCTCACAGAATATGCGCGACCTTATACACGCGATTTTCTTCTGCCCACCGGGCGATTGCGCGAATGGTCCTATGGGGCTGCGCGCGCCAATGCGGTGATCGTCACCAAGTGTCCCGAAGGCCTCGAACGGTCCCAACGCGAGCAAATGCGAACCACACTGCGCTTAAAACCGGA
Organism: Saprospiraceae bacterium; assembly: GCA_019187365.1. Taxonomy (GTDB): domain Bacteria; phylum Bacteroidota; class Bacteroidia; order Chitinophagales; family Saprospiraceae; genus Vicinibacter. The sequence goes on from JABARE010000032.1 coordinate 12,028, forward strand.
GCAGTCGCTGTTCTTCTCAGGCCTGCGGTACGGCGAGCCTTATCACCTCTTTCATCCCGGCCGGCACTTCCTGCTCAACCCGTCGGTACACGTCACCGTCATCAGTGCAATCGCCCAGGCAGACTACCTCGTCGACTACCTCGAACCCAGGGTGGGTTCCCTGCAGAGCTTTCATTTTGAAGACCACCATTATTTTACGGAAACGGAACTCGACGGACTGCTGTCACGACACCGCGCTGTTACCAATACCAACAAAATGATCCTTACCACGGAGAAGGATGCCACGCGGTTGCGCCTGCACCGCAATTTTCTCGAACAGCGGGAAGCAGAAGTATACGTCTTGCAGGTCGAAGTGTATTTTTACGACCCAGGGGCTTTTGATGATTACATACGTTCGTTTCTGACGGGGTTCCGGGTCTGACTTATCCAAACAAGAACAGACAACTAACAAACGTTCGTAAGTGCAATATCTTTTTTCCTAACCGGGTCTTCAGAATATTATCGTGCACCTTCACCAGCCCAGCTGGCTACATCCGGGCAACTCACATGAAGGGAAGGATCCAGCGAAATGTATGCCTTGGGAACATTTGCCGCAAGCCACTCCTGAAACTTCTGGGATTTCTTGTTCTCCTGTGCCGCCTGCTGGATCTTTGCGTAATCGTCCCTGAGGTTGGCGCGGTGTGGTGGCTTTTTTGCGTTTACTCGGACGATCTTAAATATTTTATTTCCATCGGGCAGAGTACTGGAAAAGGCTTTGCTGATCTGCCCTGTGCCAAGCTGGTCGATGGCAAAGAAAACATCCGGATCCAGGTCTGCCGTCTCAAAATCAGCCGTTCCGGTTTTAGGGTTCAGAAGTTGCCCGCCGTTGTTAAAAGATTCGGCGCGTTTGTCTGAATGCTGCCTCACTGCAGCCTCGAAAGGGATGGAGTCGCGCACAATCACTTCGCGAATTGAATCCAGATGGTGCTGTGCCTGCTTGTAGTTGTCGTCCGAGTAGCGAGGCTTGATAAGGATGTGTTTACAGAGCACCGAGTTTCCGCGCCGCTCGAGCAACTGCACGATATGATACCCGTATTCCGTCTCAAAAATACCGCTGACCGAGTCTTTTTCCAGACTGAACGCAACGGCTTCAAAAGCAGGGACAAAGGTTCCGCGCTTGGCCCAACCCAGTAACCCGCCGTTACGTGCAGAAGCGGCATCGTCTGATTGGACAGATGCAATTTTTGAAAAATCTTCACCTTCGCGGATGCGCTGGAGAATTTTTTCAAGGCGCTCCCTGGCCATGATTTTCTGGTCTTCCTCCAGGCAGGGGTAAAAAACGATTTCCGATAATTCCACTTCAGCATTGAGGTAAGGAATGCTGTCTTTTGGGATCTGCTCAAAAAACTGACGCGTCTCTTCGGGCGAGATCCTCACTTCTCCAATGATCTTGTTCTGCAGGCGTTCAGTAAGCAGTTTATTTTTGAGATCATCGCGAAAGCGCTCGCGCGTATCAGCAACGGACTGGCCATAGTACTCGCGGAATTTTTCATGATCGTTGTTAAAATAGGCCAGGATCTGCTCAATGCGCGCATTGAGCTGCTGCTCTAATTCCTCGTCTTTGACCTCTACGCTGTCTATCTTCGCACGGTTGACCATAAATTTCTGAATGAGGAGCCCTTCGAGTATGGAACACTCATTGGAAGTTTCAAGCGGGCCGCTCTGTCTTGACCGGATAAACTGAATCTGTTCCTGCCAGTCAGAATACAATATGATCTCGGTCCCCACCTTGGCTATGATCTTGTCGATGGTTTGAGCCCGCAGGGCAGGAGAACCGGCCAACAGGGCCATTGCAAATAACTGCATGCTTTTTTTCATCGGCTGTAAATCGTTATGCGTTTGTTTCGCAATTCAGTTTCGTATCGTTCGGTTTTATGGAGTTCGAGCAGTTTGCGTTTGCGCTCATGTAAAATGGCCCGCTTAGCCTGGTCGGCGACAAAAGACAACGGCGGATCTTCGTAGGGGTGAACCACTTCGAGAAAATGGATCTTGTAGCTGTAATTGAAATCGGCAAAATCGCGCTTCATTCCTCCTGAAATATTTCGCTCGCTCAAAAGGCGCGAAGGAATGTGCCGGCTGACCTCTTCCCATTTGTACCATCTCCCCGGATTGAGAAAGCACACTTCGGCGTTGTTGTCGCAATAGCGCCGCAAACCCTGCAGACCTCCTGCCGTATTTCCGGATGACCACATCTGGTCCAGCTTGCGGGAATCCGCAACCGGCTTGGTGGCCTTTACCATGACAAAGCGGAAAATGGTGCTTTCCAGTTTGTAATTCGATTTATTGCTTTGGTAATATCGTTCCAGTTCTTCTCTGCTCACTACGGTGTCGAGTTTTTCTTTCAAGAGCTGATCCTCGTAGCGCATCAGCATCAATTCGTCGCGATATTGTTCGACGAGGGATTCAATTTCCTTTTTGTCTGCAAGGCGCGACGCAGCATCGGCAAGCAAGACCTTATCCTTGAGCCAGCGGTCTACATAACTGTTGTAAAATTGCGCACTGTCCTTTCCACTCATCCCTGCCGGGAGATCACCTGCTATGTCCTGAAAATACAGTTTTCTGCCTTCGTATTGGGCAAGGAGGGGATTGTCAGAAAAAACATCACCGGTTGAGGGGCCTTTGCGTCCACAGGATGCAAATAACACCAGGAAGCTTATGTAAAAAACCTGCAGATGTGTTCCATTGAATCGGGTCACCACAAAAGGTTAACCCCTTATCAGGGAAGTGAACACCTGTTCGTTGAGGGTCACGGTGTATTTACTGCGCAGTTCGTCCACCCACATCGCTTCCAGGTGATCCTGGTAATCGGCGATGATGTACCCCCTTGCCTCATCAAGCGTTTTCAATCCTGCCGGCAGAATGGATTCCACCTTCCGGAAATTGTACCCGGTGAGGTCCTGCGTCAACGCTACATCTGTAGTCGCTCCTTTAGTAAACGAAAGACCCTTGTAGGCGTCTGGATTTTTCTTCTCCACTACTGTGCGCTGAAAGGAAAGAAACTTCTTGTCTTTGTCGAATTTTTCGAACGCACTCTCGATGGAATGTTTGCGCAGATGCTTGAAGATGGCATCTGCAAGGGTTTTGTCTGTAGTGTCGATGTGGACGGTGAGTATGGATGCACGTTCGTCCCAACGGTATTTGCCCCGGTTTTTTTCGTGAAAAACGCGAAGACCTGCAGTGTCTTCTGAGGCACGGTCCCAGACCATGTACTTGGTAGCCTCAAACAGTAGGATGCCTTCGCGGTATTCGCGCATCAGCGCTTTGAAGTCTGCGTACTTGTCTTCGAGTTTGCCCTCTTCGAGCTGAAGGCATTTCTGGTTGGAAAATTCACCCAGCATGGTGCGCAGGGTGTTGGCCACTTCTTTGTTTTCCCCGCCCTGCATGCGCAGACGGGTATTGTTTCTGACAAATTCGGCAAATTCATTCAACCTGAATTCCTTGTCACCCAGGGAAAACAGCGCGTCATCGCGCAAATTTTCAGAGGGACGCCATTTGTATGTGTAAAATAGCGTGTCGACCGAAGAGGTAAAGTACTCGAGGGTTGCCGCGTTTTCGCGGTATCCCGCTTCTGCCTTAATGCGTTGCACCAGAGCTGCCTGTGCGATGGTGAACCGCTCGTCGCGCTGAATGTCGGCCTGGATCTTGCGTTTTGCGCGCTCATAGGGCAATTCGTCATCCTTCCTCAAGCGCTTGAGGATGTGCCATCCTATCGCAGATTCCACCGGTGCAGAAACTTCGCCATCGGTCGCCAGGGCGAATGCCGCATCTTCAAATGCAGGCTCGAACTGGTTGATTCCTATGTAGCCGATGACGCCACCTTGCTCCGCACTGTTCTTGTCGTCACTGGCCATGCGCGCGAGGTCTTCAAAGGGCTGTCCTGCCCTAATAAGGGCATATAGGCTGTCGATGCGCATCTTTGCAACGGGATCTGCACTGCTACGGGAGGACTTGCGAACAAAGACGTGGGCGAGCTCCATTCTGCGATAAGCAGGACGCTCCGCGTCAAGTCTAAGCACGTGGTAGCCCAGACGCGTGCGAACGGGAACCGGATAAACCTTTCCGGGCTGAAGCGTGTAGGCTGCATTTTCCAGTGCGTAAAAACCATCGGGAAACATGGAAGTAAACCACCCAAGACGGCCACCTTTTTGCGATGAATTCAGGTCGTTGCTGTTCTTGGCCGCATCTTCCCATTTCATACCCGAGCCAATCATCCGGATCGCATTTGCTGCCATATTGTAGGCTTTTGCGGTATCCTGCCCGGCGGCATTCGGACTCAGGCTAAAGAGGATGTGGCTGATGAGCAGGTCTTTTTTCTGGCGCTCGTACACTTCCCGCGCCAACTTGTCGGTAACTTCTTTGTCGTTGAGGTAACTCGTGGTAAGCTGCTGGCGATATCCTTCGAGCTCTTTGATCAGGGCAGGTATGGTGTCGACTTTCATGTCGCGCGCCGCCTGAACCTTGAGCTTGAACTTCGTGTACAGGTTGAGGTAGTCTTCGAGCGACTTGCGGCTGTAATCGGCGTCTTTGCCGTTATTCTTTTTGTAGATGTACTCAAATTCGGAAAGCTGCACCGGCTTTCCGGCAACGGTGAAAAGGACGGGATCCGCATCCTGGGCGCGGAGTCCTGTCGCGCCAAGGACGAGCAGCAGAGAATAAACGATTCGTTTCATGGACAGGGTTTTTGTTAAGCCGGTCAAAATTAATAACTTGGAACGTGCTGAAGACACCTTGTATTGGCCAAACCGCTGTATTAACGTCTTGTTTAAGCAATTCGTATGGTCCCTGTCCCCCTGGCGCCATCTCAGTCCTGCAGGAAAATGCGTTTCACGCGCCCGGAGATCCGGCATAAAATTTCGTAGGGGATGGTGCCTGTGGCCTCGGCCAGCAATTCGAGCGGTGCGTTTTTACCAAATACCTCTACTTCCATGCCTTCCGTACAGTGCTCCACCCCGCTCAGGTCTACCATGCACAAATCCATGCAGACGTTTCCTACAAGGGGTGCGCGCTGCCGGTTGATCCAAACCGGCCAGGCTGCTGCTCCGGCCTGACGCGGCAATCCGTCAGCATAACCGATGCTCAGCACTCCGATCTTTCCCGCTGACGCCAGCTTCCCCGAGCGGTTGTAGCTCACCGTTTCCCCGGATTCGACGTTCCTGACCTGGGCAATGCGGGTTTTAAGGCTGTGTACTTTCTCCAGGCGTCTTGCCACACCGGGGTCCGCATCGAAACCGTACAGGCCGATCCCCAGCCGCACCATATCGAAAGCATACTGGGGGTGTCTCGCCAAGCCACCACTGTTGAGCAGGTGTTTCATCGCCGGCCGCGGAAGTACACCCTGAAGATAAGATGACATGGCTTCGAATGCTTTAGCCTGGCGGTGGGTGAATTCATCGTGTTCGGGACGGTCGGATGCTGCGAGATGGGAAAACAGGGAGCGAACTTCAAGCTGGGGGTTTTCCAAAAGCAGCGACGCCAATGCCGGAAGGTCGCGCTCGCCAAAACCAAGGCGGTTCATGCCGGTATCAAATTTGATGTGGATGCCCGCGATGCCCTCCCCGCCAGTCTCCTGCAACAGCCGCTGCAACTGGCGGAGCGAATACACCTCGGGCTCAAGCCGGTACTCGGCGAGCCGGTTGAAATCGACCCCACCGGAATTCAGTACGAGAATGGGCAGGCGGATGCCCTTTTGCCGAAGAGCTATGCCCTCGTCAGGATAGGCTACCGCCAGGTAATCGACGCCGTGAAATTCAAGCAGCCGTGCGATTTCGTAATGCCCACTTCCGTAGGCAGCAGCCTTGACCACGGCCATGCACTTCACCCCTCTGCCAGCCAGCGAACGGTAACATGCCAGGTTATGCGCCACGGCTTTTAGGTCAATTTCGAGGGTGGTGTCATGCTGAGAAAGGCTAAGGGCATCAAAGAAGCGCTCGAGCCGGAAATGGCGAGCCCCCTTGATCAGGACGAGTTCGTCGTGAAGGCCCAGGGCGTCCGAATGGGCCAGCAAGGCATCGGCGTCGGGGAAATGGAGAAATGCAATTTTGCCGTCAAGTAAGCTCCGAAGCCGGGCCATCATGGGACCTACCGCGATGAGTTTTTGCACCTGGTATTTTGCAGCGAGTTGTGCCACACCTTCCGGCAATCCATCGTCTGCCTGCTGGCCTGCAAAATCACTGATCACCAGGGTGCGCGGCATCGTCTGGTTTTGTTGGTCGACAAACTGAAGTGCGAGCTGCAACGACTTGAGATCAAGGCTGTAACTGTCGTTTATGAGCAGGCATCCACGAAGGCCCTCTTTCTGTTCGAGGCGCATGCGCAGTGCATGCAGTTGCCTCAATCCCCGTTGTATTTCTTCCGCGGTCAGGCCCAGTTCAAGGGCGGCAACAATACAATGCATTCCGTTTTCCAGGGAGGCTTCGTCTTCAAAGGGGATGTCAAATGAGTGAAGCGCGTTGCCGTGGCGCAATTGAACGGAAAGTCCATGCGGCTTTTTGTGAAGACGTTCGATGTTGTAATCGGCTTTCAGTTTTTGTGACCAGCTGATTCCACCGCCGTGCACAGAGGCCAGGGCGTCAATGGAGGAGTAGTCCTTGCGGTAAATGAAGGTGGCGGCATCCCGGAAAAGCTGCAGTTTCTCAAGGGCTTTGTCGTCGTCGCTGGCAAATCCTGCCTGATGCGCATCCCCAAGGTTTGTGATCAGGCCGTGAGTTGGCTGTATCATCTCGCGGAGGCGATCCATCTCGCCGGTTTGGCTGATTCCCGCTTCAAACAGGGCGATTTCATGGCTTTGGTCGAGTTCGAGTACCGACAGGGCCACGCCGAGCTGGGAATTGTATGACTTCGGATTTTTGCACACCCGGTAGCGTTCGCGCAACAGGGTGTATAGCCATTCCTTGACGATGGTTTTTCCGTTGCTGCCGGTGATGCCCATTACGGGGATCTGGAACTGCTTGCGGTGGTGTTTTGCCAGTTGTTGCAGCGCGCCGAGCACGGAGGGGACCCGCAGCAGGCATGCATCCCGGAGGTCCAACTCACACCGGGAATCGACAACGAATGCCCGTACCCCTTCCCCGGCAAGCTGGTGAATGAAATCCTCGCCATTGGAACGACTCCCCTGCAGGGCAAAAAAAACCGTCGTTGCGGGATGCAATACCGAACGACTGTCAGTCTCTGCATGCTCTATGTTATAAAGAGCGAACGAACGTTCGTAAGTATCGCAGGATAAAATGGCACCGAGCTCGGCAACGGTATATCGCATGGTGGTCAGGACGGATGGGCGGAGGAATCACTCCCCGGCAGCAGGTCGCGACCGATGTCGCGGCGGTAGTTCTTGCCGTTAAATTCAACGGCTTCGGCTAGATGTATGCTGGCTTCAAGAGCCCCGGCAGCATCCGCGGCAAGCGATGTCAGCGCCAACACGCGCCCGCCGTTGGTAAGCAGGTTGCCGTATTCCAAACGGGTCCCGGAATGAAAGATCATGCTGCCTTCTGGGACTTGTGCCGGCAAACGGACCTCCTTGCCCCGCTCAAAGTCACCGGGGTAGCCGCCGCTGACCAGCACTATGGTGGCTGCTGCCCGCGGGTCTGTTACCGCTTCAACTTCGCGGAGTCGTCCTTCACCCAAGGCAACAAAGCACGAGAGCAGGTCGGTCTGCATCCTCGGCAGCATGACTTCTGTCTCTGGATCGCCGAGCCGGCAATTGTATTCGATGACGTAGGGGCCATTGCCACAAAGCATCAGTCCAAAAAACAAAAAGCCCTGGTAAGGGATACCGTCGCGGCGTAAGCCTTCCAGCGTGGGTTCAATCACTTCTTTGCAAATTCGCTGCATCACCTCCGGCGTTGCGTAGGGCACCGGAGAAATGGCCCCCATGCCCCCCGTGTTGGGCCCCGTGTCGCCTTCGCCCACGCGCTTGTAGTCGCGCGCTTCGGGCAGCAGCAGGTAGTCCCTTCCGTCGGTTATGATGAAAACGGAGAGCTCTACCCCTTCGAGAAAATCCTCGACGACCACGGTGCCGGAGGCCGCACCAAATTTTCCGGCAAACATCGCCATCAGCTCCTGCGCAGCCGAAGGGTGGTCCTGGCAGATTACCACGCCCTTTCCGCCAGCCAGCCCCGAAGCTTTGAGCACAATGGGGGGATGGCGTTGTTCTAAGTATTCCAGGGCTTCTTCAAGTTGGTCCTTCGAAAAGCTGCGGTAGGCTGCTGTGGGAACGCCATGCCGCTCCATGAATTCCTTGGCAAAGGCCTTGCTGCTTTCGAGGCGCGCTCCGCTGGAGTTCGGGCCAATGCAAATGGGGGGCACGTCAAGGGGCGCTTCTGCGATGGCATCCATCACACCGGCAGCCAGAGGCGCTTCCGGACCACAAACGACCACCCCGATATCGAATTGTTCGACGGCGCGGATCACATCCTGTCCACTTTCCGGAGAGCCGGAAAGGTTGAGCGCAAGGGTTCCCGTACCCGGGTTTCCGGGCATGACAAACAATTGGCCCAGCAGCGGACTTTGAGAAAGCTGGTATGCGAGGGCGTGTTCCCGTCCTCCCGAGCCAAGCACAAGTACGTTTTTCTTCATGATCGCTTCCTGCCGGCGAAGGTAGGCAAAATGACCCCAATGCACACAATGGCCGGCCTCCGGGTGGAGTGCGTTTCCGGTTTGAGAATGGTCTGGTTCCGACGACTCCCCATGCCAACTGCGGGAACTTCTAATGATCCCCCGCTGGTGGCACGGATGTGCGCAGAACTAAATTATAAAGCGCTCCGGAGCTTACTTCAGTAAAAAAGAGTCGGATAGGGCTTGTGAATAAACGGACGGGACGAAATCCTGAAACCAGAAGGGATGAGGAGAGTAAGTTAATAAAAGTTCAAAGTTTGCTATGAAGTACTGACAGCTAAGGGGAAACTGATTTCCGGACTCTTTTTGGTTGCAGTGAATTGCAGGTGATGGACCCTCCAATTGACTTAAGGGCACTTCTAAAAACTCCTTATTGCGCCAGTCAGTCCGTACAGGCTCACCCGCTCAATGAATTTAGCTTCACAATACTTCGTTGCAGATCAGTTAGTTATAGTTCCACATAGCTTCCTTCGCTGCGCCTTGTCTTGTTTTGCTAAATTCATTCTGGCATCAAAATGGAAATTTTAGAAGTGCCCTTAATTTTGCAGGCAACTGTCGCAGAGTAGATGAAGGAGGCCAACCGGGAAGACAACAATCAACTGATCCGCGAAATTCGCGGGGGCAACCAACGGGTGCTCGAAGTCTTTTACACAAGCTACCGGAAGGCATTTTTTACCTGGGCGGGCAGAAACTTTCCGGCTTGCGATGAAGCTCAATTTTCTGAAGCCTGGCAGGAAGCCGTAGTGGCTATTTACGAACAGGTTTCTTCGGGAAAGCTGCGCGAGCTGACCTGTGCGCCGAAGACCTATGCTTTCCTGCTGGCAAGGCGTTACCTGATCGGGATCCTCCGTCAGGCCGCCAGAAAGGACTCGCGTGGCTTACTGCCGGAGGATGCCGTTGAGAATCAGCTCGCAGGGGAAGCATGGGAGGATCCGTGGCGGGAAGAAAAAATTTTGCTCGATAGGGTTTTTCCTCTGTTGGGGGAACAATGCAGGGAATTGTTGCAGTTGAAATACGAAAGGGGTATGTCGGTAACAGAAATACAGGCGCACAAAAAGTACCAATCTGCCAACGTGGTTACGGCTTCGCTGTCGCGATGCCTCAGGCGTCTGAAAGACTTGATCTTCCAGGAAAAGAAAGAGGATCAATGAACGATCAGGCTGTGGCACGGATAGAGCGCTACCTGTTGGATCTCATGGACCCTGCGGAGCAGCGCACATTTGAAGGGGATCTTGCCGGAGATCCGGAACTGGCCGCTGAGCTGGAACGCTACCGGAAAGCCGCTGAACTAGCGGGCAAGCTTGGCGCCCAGGAGTTGCGGGAACGACTTCGTTCTCTGGATTCCGGGGTTGGCCGGAAAACTTTCCCCAACGGGCGCTTCTGGTGGCCGCTCTTCGTCCTTTCTGCGATTTCCGGGCTCCTTGCCCTGTTGATCTACTGGCCTGGCGAACCAACGAAGGCCCTCCCCGAAGCCCGTCTCCCGTCTCCCGCCGCAAAAACGCAGGACTCTTCTGCTTTGCCTGAAACCGAAATCCATCCACCCGACAGTTTGAAAAATCCCGGAACACACAAGCCCCGGAAACAGAAATCCGAAAAGAGAAATAGTACGGAAGCTGAGTTGTTTGCCGCACATTTTGTGCCTTATACCGACCATACCATGGAACTGAACTTGCGCGGTCGCTCGTCGCTCGAAGTGTACGACCGCATGTTGCAGCACTATCGCAAGGGCGCGTATCAAGATGCCCTGATCACCTTTGATTCCATGGAGGTCCGTCTGCGGCAAAACGACAATAGCCTTTTTGTCCGCGCCAACGCATTGATGGCCCTTGGGAGAAACAATGAAGCCCAAACCCTGCTGGAAGGCATCATCAACCGGGGGCAATCGCGATACCTCGTCCCCGCACATTGGTACCTGGCATTGGCCCGTCTTGCATTGGGACAAACACAACAAGCGTCCCTGCCACTTATGCAAATCGACACCACCCAGTTTCCTCAGGCTCCCCAGCTGCTTCGCTCTCTGCGCAGGCACATCCCGAAAACGGGAGGCAGCAGCAATAGCACCGAAATAAACTAACAGTCGTTATGGCGCTGTTCCATTCAAGACGATTTCCGGGAGGAGTGGGATTCGTCAGAAAACCCAAGCATTCTTGCCGGAAACATCGTATGTTCGTTATAGACAAGGAATTTTTTCATTCACTACAACCAACTTTTGCGGGTATAGTACTTCCCATTTCATTGCTGGCCATCGGAGGAAGCGGTATCAATAATCCCGATCCATTGACACAGAACAATTGTCCCGATTGCGATCCATCGAAGACATATTCTACGGTGAATGCTATCGTAACCCTGACTACTGATGACGGTACTTCCTGTATGTACTTAGAAGTAACCGGGCTGGTCGAAAGCAATAGCAAGCTTTTGGATCCAAACACTCTGGTACGCCTGCCCTGCCCGCCCATTTGAGGGGGTGAGGGAATCAGTTTTAACGGGTTATTTAATTCTTATCCAGGGATTGTTTAAACCATCCCTCCTGCCCCATGAAGCGACTTGCGGTCCTGTGGAGGTTTTTCTTGTTGCGGGGCGCTGCAGATGCGCAACAGGGGCCCATTATCTGGTACCGCCTCGGGGTCCGGCAGGGTTTGTCGCAGGCATCCAACTGGTACGTTTACAAAGACAGTCGGGGTTTCGTGTGGATCAGCTCGGTCAACGGGCTGAACCGCTTCGAAGGGCAAAGGTCTTTCTCCCCGATCTTGCAAAGCCGGATGGCCTCGCAGGGGAAAACGGCCAAAGTCCGTTCTTCGAAGATTCCGCAGGTAACATCTGGTTTACGACTTTCGACGCCGTCAACGTTTACGACTGGCGCTGAGGAATTTTTCGCCATCATGTGGTGAACGACAGTACCGGAAAGCCGGTGAAAGACTACAGGGCCATCCACCTGGAGGATTCCCGGCTTTGGGCGCTTGCGGGAGACCGGCAACTCTTTGCCCTTGATTTGGGCACGGGAAACTTCGACCGTCTGGCACAGGTTCCCTCCGGAACCCAGTTCGTACACCGGGTTCGCGGGTCGCCCACCGATGGAGTCCTGTTATGCTACCGCATGGACGCTCCCGGTGTGCAGTGCATTGACTTGCATAATAAAAAACGAACGAACGTTCGTTCGTTAATGGATGAGAACGGCAATGCGCTCGGTGCGCCGCGTTCGGTAATCAGCGACCGTTCCAACCGGGTCGGGATTACCGCCCGGAATGTGTTGTATTCCTTTCACGAAGTGCCGGGAACGCCCGTGGGCAATTTTCCCTGCAGCGCCTACGACCTGGTCGATTCTTCGGATTCCACCCTGCTGCTTGCCGTTGCCAACAGCGGGATATGAGAAATGCATAAACACACCGGCCATCGATTCAACCCGCAATTGCCGGACCCTTCAGACCCCCACCGGTTGCACCATGCCAATTTACAACCGATGTCGGTGGACAGCGACGGAACATTGTGGGCCAACGCCGACGGCTATTTGCTGGGTTACGGCCATCCCCGCAAAAGGAAGTTCGAACAGTTTAGCCCCAAGATACCCCAAGGTTTGCCCATTCCGGACTTCTCTCCCAACGGCATGGTCGAGGCGGCCGACGGTACGGAATGGGTCTCCACCTCGTCCGGTGGAGTCTACCTGTTTCACCCCGATGGAAGTCTGGCGACAGATCATCCTGACTACGAAGGGGTTCGCAGATCCCTTCCCCCGGCGCACTGCACTTTTGTCCTAACAGAACAGAGTAGCAAATAAAAAGTATTCTGTTCACCCTGTTAACGCCAAAGAGATTTTTCTATTAAGGTGAACATTCTGGACGAATGTGCTAAAACCAACAACTATGATAAAAAATTTTACCTTTCCCGCTTCATGGTCCCAAATGCGATGGGGTCTTACTGCCACTACACTGCTTGCCTGCGCTTTGTTTAATACGGGCCAGGCGCAAACGTGGCAATCCTTTACACCGCCCTTCCGGGATACCCTGGGGATCTACGACATCATCGCAAAGGGATCTCAGACTGCGTGGTTTCTCGGTTTTCGTTTTGGGGAGGAGAATTCCGCACAAATCGCAGGCACCGTTGACGGAGGTGCCAGTTTTAATGTGGTGGACATTCCGATCGCGGGTGTTCCATACACCCCATGCATGGCCGTAACAGGCGATTCCACCCTGTACGTAATGGCTTTACAGGATTGGGGAAATGCGGTCACGTTGAAATCGACGGACGGCGGAAAGAACTGGGCGAATACCAAAACGCCCTGGGATCCGTCCGTGTCGTGGCCCGATTACATTCACGCTTTCTCCGATTCTCTCATCCTGCAGATTGGAGATCCGCGGGATGGTGAATTTGAAATTTACAGTAGCAAAGATGCAGGGGCATCCTGGGCGCGAATCGACGGAGCCGAGATTCCGGACCCGCGATCCGGAGAATTCGGATTCAACAATTGCGGCGATCAAGTTGGATCCCACATTTGGTTTGGCACCAACCAGGGAAGGCTCTACCATTCGGCCGACGAGGGAGCATCCTGGGATGCCATGCAAACACCGCTCGACGGCATCGGCGCACTTTCCTTCAGCGATGAGGATCATGGAATCGTCGTCGGCATGTACGGAATTGCTGATTCGGTGCAAACCCTCGCATTCCACACCGAAGACGGTGGCCGCAACTGGACGGAACTCTCCATTCCCGTCGGAACGATTTACCATTATTACGGAGTGCCTTATTATTTTAAAAACAGATCCGTCATCGTTGCCACGACCTACACCAATCCGCAGTTATTCGGCGTCAACCAGACCTGGGTCAGTTTCGATCGCGGCGCAAACTGGATCCTTTACAGCGAAGGAGAGATTGCTGGTTGGCCAGAATTTACATCCCCTCAGAATGGTTGGGCCGGAGAGTGGGGGCCGATCCTTCCCGGCGAACCAACTAAAGTTTTTAAGTACATTGGGCAGGCCCTGGTTCCTCCTTCGTCGAACATCTGGCAGGCTTTTGATCCCGGGTATACCCCGCCCAATCTGGGTTGTAGCGCCATCGAAGTTCTCAACCCGCAAACGGTGTGGGCATTGCATGCACATTATTCAGTGAACGACAGCCTGTATGGTTTTTTTGTCGACAGCCTCGTTCGAACGGCCCGCACAACCGATGGCGGTGCCTCCTGGCAAACGGGTTACGTTCCCGTTGGCAACCCCGCGTTCGTTGCCAATTTGTGCGCCATCGATGCACAGACCGCATGGGTTGCCGGAATTGACGCAAGCGGCGGCGGCAGCAAGATCCTCAAAACCGAAGACGGCGGACAGACCTGGAAGCATTTGACGACTGCACCCTGGGACCCCGTTGTGAGCTGGGTAAATTTTGTTCACTTCTGGTCCCCCGCAAAGGGTGTAACCATGGGAGATCCTCGCGACGGAGAATTTGAAATCTACCTAACCGGCAACGGCGGACAATTCTGGAGCCGCGTCCCCGGCGACAAGATCCCCGATCCGCTGCCTGGCGAATTTGGTTACAACAACGATTTCGACGTACTCGGAAACACCATCTGGTTTGGCACCAACAAGGGAAGGGTCTTCCGCTCCGACAACGCCGGTGCATCCTGGCAGGTTTATGATACAGGACTTCCCGACGGGTCTCTTGAATTCGGCGACAACGGCCACGGCATTTTCAGTTACGTCGATTTTTCAAACAGCAAAACCGAACTGCGCATCAGCAGAGACCGCGGTGAAACCTGGACGGAACTGAACGGAATTCCGGAAGGAGGCAATATCAGAATGAATTCCCTCGAGTTTGTGCCCGGGTCAAATGTAATCGTCATGACGACGACGAATGCCAGCCTCCTCCATGGCCTGTTCAGAACCTGGATCAGCGCGGATGACGGAATGACCTGGAAAGAGATCGATCATTCCACCAACATCGGCTGGATGGAATTTTCAAGTCCTTCCGTTGGTTGGGGCGGGCAACCCCAGGTATTGAACGGCCCCAGCTACCTGTTCAAATACACGGGTTCGGTGCTCACCGGACTCCTGACGGCAAAAGCGCTTGAAATGGAAGTGCAGGCATGGCCCAATCCCGTCCATGAGCAGCTCCATCTGAGTTTTCGCGCACCCGAAGCAGAGGACTTTATCCTTTTGCTGAACGACGCACAGGGAAAACTCATCGAGCGGAGATTGTTGCGCGGCGTTAGCATGGCAACGGAAGTTCTTGAAACGCAACACCTGCCTGCGGGCAACTACCATCTGACGGTAGCCTCGGCATCGGGCAGCAAAAGCCTGGCAATTATCGTGCATTAGGTTTTAATGAAAGGACGGGTGCGCCTTCGCAGCGCACCCGCTTTTTTCGTAGTGCAAATGAGAAGATTGCCAAATATAAAAACAGCGCTGTTTGAAAACGTTGTTTCACTTCCTTTTTTGCAATCGCACACGTCACTGTAGAATCACCCTACATTCTGACCATCAACCAATCAAAAAAAGTTCAATCATGTTAAAGAACCTGTTTACTCAAAAAATCATGACAAAGCAGCTGTCGTCTGCTTCGTTTTTGGTCATCGCACTGGTGGCATTGACGCCGGACAGAGTATCTTCTCAGTGGACTCAAATGGGTGGTGATATAGAAGGGTCTCCAGCCTGGGTACAACTCGGTATTGCAAGTGCTGTTTCCGGAGACGGAAGCGTCGTTGCGGTGGGAATTCCAGGCGAACACGCCGGGGGATTTGAAAGGGGAAGAGTGAAAATCTACAAATGGCAGAATGGGGCCTGGACTAATTATGGCAACGCCATTGACGGCGACTCAGACCTTGAAGGGTTAGGCAATGCTGTTTCCCTTTCCTACGATGGAAACATTGTAGCGATCGGATCTCCTCCCTGCACGGCCATCCAAAACAGGATGGGTCGAGTGCGCGTCTTCCAGTATGTTAACGGGATTTGGGTAAAGATGGGCAGCAACATCGATGGTAAAACCGGATTTGACTATTTCGGTAGATCGATAGCCCTTTCCAATGATGGAAGCATCTTTGTGGCAGGGGCTCCGGGAGCAACGTGGGGAGCAAGTGTGGGTGCCGTTCGGGCATATCAGTTTAGCAACGGAGCATGGGTGCAATTGGGACTGGATGTCCCAGGAGAAAGCGCCGCTGAATATTTCGGACAATCCATTGCGTGTTCGTCTGACGGATTGACATTTGCGGCCGGATCTCCCTATAAGGGTCCAAATGGAAGGGGCAAAGTGCGCGTTTTTTCGCTGGTAAATGGCAATTGGATGCAAAAGGGTCAGGGAATAGAGGGAGAAGCGGATGGCGATTGGTTCGGAAGCGCTGTTGCGCTATCCGGCGATGGCAACAGACTTGCTGGTGGCGCTCCGCGCAACCAGGGATATAAGGGTCATGTGCGCGTTTACGAATACGCAAATGGAAGCTGGGCACAAATGGGAGGGGACATCGACGGCGAAGCCCTCAGCGACGAAAGTGGATACGCGGTTGCCCTCAGCGACGACGGCACGCGCGTTGCCATTGGAGCACCCAAAAACGATGGATCTGCCACAGGTGCCGGGCACGTCAGGGTATTTAATTGGGAAAGTGGTACCTGGAGTCAGGTCGGAGCTGATATTGACGGCGAAGCCTGGGGTGATGCTTCCGGATTTTCGCTCGGTCTGTCGGATGACGGAACCACAGTGGTCATCGGGTCACCTGAAAGCGATGCAGGAGGTACCAACTCCGGTCAGGCAAGGGTCTACAATAACCCGCTTTGCGTACCGCCGGTCTTCAGCGATTGCCCCGCTTCAACAACCCTTAGTACCGATCCGGGGACCTGCAACAGCGTCCTCAACTACCTGGCTTCGGCGACGGGAACCCCACAGCCCGAAATGTCCTACCTGTTTACCGGAGCGACCATGACCGCCGGTGTGGGAACGGGCAGCCAGGTACCCCTGAATAAGGGACTTACGAACGTTAGTATTAAGGCAGAAAATCCCTGTGGTGCGGTCTATTGCAATTTTACCGTTCAGGTAAATGACCTTGAAAAGCCCGCGCTGAGCTGCCCTCCCAACATTTCGGTTCAGACCGGACAGGGTATGTGCGAAATGGAAGATGACGAAATATCACTGGGCAGCCCGGTAACTTCCGACAATTGCGGCCTGGCCGGCTCTCCTTCAAACAACGCACCCGCTGTTTATCCGGTAGGCATTACCCTCGTCAAGTGGACGGTTACTGACCAGTCCAACAACAAGAGGAGCTGCAACCAAAAAGTGACGGTAGCACCTTATGAATGCGAAACTCCCACCAGCATTTATCATTTTGATGTAACCGAAAATTCGGCGCGGGTTGGATGGGACGATGGACTTTGTGCAACGCTTTACCAATTGCGGATACGACAGGAGGTGTCCCCTGGTGTTTGGGGCACATGGAGCTCCTGGGAAAACTCCAGTGGTCCGGGCAACGCACACCTGTTCGATGGATTGGCATCCAATGCGCTGAGCCATTACCAGGTGAAGAGCAGGTGCGCCAGCTATCATTCTGCTGTGGTCAGCGGATGGTTTACCACGCTGCCTTCGGGAGGGTCATTGCGACGGGAGCAAAACGGGCAACTTCGCATGCTGGATCCGGAATCTTTGCAAGGTGACCTTACAGAGAAAGGGGTTTCAGTTCATGCAGGATGGGAAAGTCAAATTTCCAATGGGAGCGGCCAGCAACCATTGCGCAGACCGGAAGTGGTCATTTATCCCAATCCGGCTGATGAAGTACTGCTGATCGAGACCACTCGCAACGACTGGAACCATGCGGAGTTGTTCATATTGGATGCATTCGGAAGGACAGCAGCGCATATTGGCACCCTCGACCCGGAGGGCACTTGGCTGGTGGATGTTGCGGGCTTAACACCCGGCCAATATTGGCTTCGAATTATCGATGGCGACCAACATCTGCAAATGGAGATGATCAAGCGATGAGGCTTGGGGAAAAGTCATGAGTTCATTTGGGATTATGTGCTGAAGGAGCATCTTTTTTGAGTGCTTGTTTATCCCAGGTAAATTGGCTTGTTACTGTTCTTTGTCGCAAAGAAAAGCAAGCAGGGAAAACTCGTCAAAAATCGCCGTTGAGCGACCAGTCGTATTCAAGGTAACGGATGGAATACTCATTTGGTAAAACGGCCACTGGACCGTAGTTTTTCAGGAAGTGTTTTACGCCATCCTCGCCTCCGAAATCTGCAGCATACCATTGGAAGATCATTGAGAGGCGGGCTTTGCGTTGACCGATAACATTGCGCAAGGTGTCTGCGAGAAAGGCGCGGCTTAGGTCCGTCAGTTGTTCATTCAGCCGGGAGCCTTCGTAGGCACGGTTGTGCAGCCGGGGGCAGGATAGGGCTGCGCACACCAGGGCGGCGTGGATCCGGGGATCCGGAAATAGCTTTCGCAAATGGTCATGCTCCACTGCATTGAGCGTGTATGGCCTTCCTTCTAGCTTGATAAAAGGCAGGTCCCAGGGACTGCCGGCTTTCCCGGGAGAAGGGGCAATGTCTTTGATGCTTTGGATTCCCGGATGGCGCAGGACCAGCAGCACCGTAAAGGCGTTGTAAGCGTTGATCCAGTATGCCATGGCATCCTCCCCCGTCCAATTCGTCTGGGGTATTTGCCGTGAAAGTCCGTCGAGGTAGGTCTTTAGGCGGGCGCTGTCGCGGGTAAATCCACCGTAGTTGACCCATCCGTCGTTGTGCACATGCTCACGCAAAAGGGCATCCCATTCCTCATGCCTGGGAACCTGGGCAACTGCCGTCAACGCAAAAAAAAGGAGGAGTATCAATGATTGCACTTTCAAAGAGGGAAATTTTATACTAACGAACGTTAGTTTGATAATGGGCAACGTAGCGGTCGGCCGCTTCGAGCACTCCGGGATGCAAAACAGCGCAGTAAACGGCGAGGGCGACGGGGAGCAGCGCAGTCTGTCCGAGGTATTGGCAAAGTGCGGCTTCTGTAGTACCCAGGACCTGGCAGCAGCTTGTAAGGACTTCGGTCTTGTTTGTTGGCCAATGGTGTGGGACCGGGTAGAGGTTCGCAAAGACTTCTCCCCATTGGTAAAGTGCAATGTTGAAATGTTCGGAAGCCTGGTGATGGGCGGCCTCGAGCTGGGGGACCGCAAGGATGATGACCCCGTCGTCGTGCTCGGTTTCCGAAATATGCAGGTAATCCTGGTTTGGGCTCGGGAAAGGATGGTTGTAAAAGACGATGCGGCTGTAACGTCGCGCCTGGACGTTGTTGAACCCGAGACCGAGGTAGGCAGCTGGAGCAAGGGCCATGAGCTTCCATTCCCCCGGGATGTCCTGCTCTCCCATGTGGATGAATTCCTTTTCGATCAGGTCGCGGGCAAGACCGCTTTCAGCTTGTTTCCTGGAGGCCGGATCCAGGTGGCCAAAGTACGGGGCAAATCGGTCCAGCCAGGCCTTCTCGTAAGCGCTCAGTACCGGAGGATGCCTTTCAAACCACCAGGCGTTTACCAAATCGCCCAATATGAAACTCGCCACCACCAGGGCGCCGGTGGGGAGGAGAACCCAAAGGCTGGATTCCTCCTGCTTGTTGGTCAGCCACAAGCTTAGCAGGAAGATCACCGCGCAAACAGTCTGCAATCGACGCGAAGGCATTTCCAAAGGTAGGCCTTTGTCGCCTGGAGAAGACGCCCTTTAACGAATCAGGGAGTGAGAGAGCGATCACTTACCCAATTTGTTTAATAATTCTGCCCCCTTCCGCGCTCGCTTTCCAGGAAAAGACCCCCGTTTTCATAGGACTGCGGAGTAAGCACATTATATCCAACGGCGCCACCCTCAAATCGACTGCCCTTGCGAATTTCAGTCAATCGACTATCTTTGCTGCCCGTTTTGGCGCCTGAACCAAGGCTCCAAAGCAAATCCGGTACCTTAGCTCAGTTGGTAGAGCAACGGACTGAAAATCCGTGTGTCCCTGGTTCGACTCCTGGAGGTACCACGAATCCGGCATGGGTGTGGGTGTGAGTGTGTGTGTGTGTGTGTAAGGAGAAAGCCACACGAAGTAGCATTTTCCTCCGCCGGCTTCTCTACCGCTGGCTGAGCGGAGTCGAAGCCAGCGGAGTCGAAGCCAGCGGAGTCGAAGCCAGCATTTTCAATCCCCTTTTAGGCCGACCTTTTCCTGGAACGCTGCTATCCGACCTTTGTTTGTCAAGGTTTTTCTCGTTAATTTGTAGACAAATGGATGAGGATGAAATTTTCAGAAATCAAAGCCCATTGCGAGGCGATGAGCGCTCTGAGCCGAGAAGTACTTGACGATTTTCTGCTCTATTACGTCGCCATTAAGGAAAATCTCGGACGTGAAGCCGATGCCCTGGAGAAGAAATACAAAAGAGTTGTCAGGACCTTGCCAGAGTCCTATCTCAAGTCTTTGAAGGCAGAATACATTGCACACCGGATTTTTAGAAAGGGCGGGTACATCGCAAAATATTTGAACCGCCCGGAAATCAGAAACCTGCCTGGCGATCAATACTCATTTCTTGAGGTTCAGTCCATGAAACCATGGCGTTACAGTTTTGCTGAGATCGTCCATAAACCTGCGGATGAGTTTTTTGAGATGCAAGACGCAATGACGGGTGAGCGATACCTGCTTTATTCTCCCGGTATGAAAGCCACGGAGGCGGAATTTCACCCAACGATGTGGTTTATCCTGATCTCGTTCAACGGACAATGCTGGCAAACTTACGGTCTGATCATACCGTTCAGAGATTTCACGGCAGACGATATCATTTTTTTTGCTTCTGAGCTGAATTCTTTTGCAGTAAACGAGGACTCAGTGATAAAAGAAGTAGAGCACAATCCTTACCCATTCTTTATGTTGTTGTCAGCCGCAGTTTCTCCGGCAATCGTTGCCAGGGGACATCAAATCCTTCACTTGCAGGCGACCGATGTGGTGGGGCAACTTCCGGCAGAGAAGCTCCAAAGGCAATTTTCGTCC
Source organism: Saprospiraceae bacterium (assembly GCA_019187365.1). Taxonomy (GTDB): domain Bacteria; phylum Bacteroidota; class Bacteroidia; order Chitinophagales; family Saprospiraceae; genus Vicinibacter. Next base: position 32,644 of record JABARE010000032.1, read on the forward strand.
GAAAGAAAGAAGGAACTCTTCCAGTTCACTCACGTGACAATGGGGGAATTCCCCCACTATGCCATTGCATATTATAACGAACAGAATGGAGACCTCCATCGGACCGCTATGACCGAAGCAGGATTTGCAGAGCTGACAAAAGCATTTCAAGGGGCAGGCTGTGATCTCAGCGAGGAAGCCGACGTGGCAGTGTCGCTGGCTATGCTGTCGACCGCAGAAACGATTTTGAACAAAAAAATCACCCTCAACCCGTATGCGGAGTTATTCAGAAAAAATAAAGGTGGTGGCGATTCGGAAGAAATCGAAAAATTAAACCATTTCATGGAACTTGCTGCGTCATGTTACAACAATAAAAAAGATCCGGACATTTCTAAAATCGCAGCAGAAGCTGGAATTGACAAGGAGACCGCATGGAGGGTCTGGGAACAGGTCATAGGAAAGCTGGACCCGCCAAAGAAAAAGTAAAGGGCATCTCAGGCTCAACGTTCAGCGTCTTTTTAAGGCGATATCGCGTACCGATGGATCCATCATAAGCACAGAGCGGATACAGCCATGGACTCTTCATCGCAATGGCGGAGACAGATGGCGTGATTCTTCAAAATCCAACCACAAAAGCAATAGCATTTTTGCCGGGATCCGGGAAAGAATTATCTTTATAGGGTGAGGGCCGTAGAGTTATTCAACGGCCAATCTTTTTATACAAAATCAGACAAAATGAAAAACGCATTTAACCTTCTTCTCACCGTAAGTTGTGTCCTTGCGCTTTCGTGTTCCAAAGACGACGACCCCGATCCTCCCTCCGGCGACGTGGACCTCGTCAAAACGCAGGTCATCGTCTTCGAGCAATCCGGAATTCCGGAACTCACCGTCAACTATTATTACGACGACCAGCGACGGTTGATGCGCAGCCTGTTCAGCTCGGGCGACAGCATCGTTTTCGAATACCTCAGCAGTCAGATCATCGAGCGCAGTTACACCGGCCCCTTCAAGTATTCCGAGGTGAATTACTTCCTCGGCACGACCGGCCTCGTCGACTCTTCGGCCCGAAGCGACGGCCAGCTAACGACCGGCGTTCGCTACGATGGCGCCGGATACCGCGTGGAGCTGCGCGAATACGACGGCAGCAATGCCCTGGTGAGCCGGCAGGTGCATCAATACACCGGGGGCAACGAGGTGGCATCCTATTCCTACGACGGCAACGGAAATCTCGATTACAGCCAGACCAACACCTACGACACGGGACACCAGAACAGCCTAAGCCATCCCGCCCAAGGGCAACCCTACCTCGGTAAGTCCTCGGCAAACGTCAACACCCAGGTCGTCCGCACCGACCACATCTCCAGCCAGTCGGAGACCTATCTTTACGAATACGACTACGACTCCGGAGGCCGCATCGCCACGGTGCGTACGTTCATCGACTTGACGCTGGCTGCCACGCAGCACTTCAGCTACTATTGACACGCTCCGGGAGCAACCTGAACAGTATTCAGAAAACAAAAAACGTACGTTCGTTAGTTTACTAACGAACGTACGTAAGTTTTTTTATTGAGATGACGGCTATCTACAGCCGCAGCCAGCTCTTGCTGCGAACGCTGCGCGGACCGGTCACCACCACGCGGTAAAGTCCCGGCGGCAGCGAATCCAGCGTCAAAGTCGTGCGCCCGCCAACCAGCTGCCTGCGGAAGACTTCCCGGCCTCCGGAAGCGTGCAGACTGAGTATCATCGCACCCTCCGCTCCGGCAATCTCAAGCTGAAGCTGGCCGTTAGATGGATTCGGGAAAACCTTCAAAGATCCTGTTCCCAACGCATCCTCCGTGGCCACCACCATCGCAAAATAACAGGCCGAGGTGTCCGTGCAGCCGTCCTTTTGCAGGGCTACGGCGTAGTACCCGGTCCTCACCGGAGTAAACACCGCGTTGGTGTCGCCGGGGAGGGGAACAAAACCCTGGTCGCAATCCAGCCACTGGTAAGAGGCAAAGGTATCCTCCGCGCGAAGGGCCCCGCCTTCGTATCGTACGCTCGTATCGATTTCAACCAACAGCACCTCGAGCACCAGCACAGAATCGCAACCCGCAACATTTTGCAACACCTGCACCCAGGTGCCCGACGAATCGATCAGTTCTCCGTTGATCTCGGTAGGCTCACACAGCGTCAGGACCAATGAGTCGGCGGTGGAATTCAGGATCGCGAGTTCCAGGCTGAGCACGCTGTCGCATCCCACTGAGTTTTGCAATACCTGCACGTAGTTCCCGCTTCTGAAATAAGCTTGTCCGTTGACGACCAGGCTGTCACATGCCGTGTCGACGAGGGTCGCCCGCGTCGAATAAAGGATTCGCAGCTCGATGGTCAGAAAAGAATCGCATCCGGCCACATTGGTGAGTACCTGGTGGTACGTACCACTCGAATAAAAACGCTGTCTGTTGATCGTCACGCTGTCGCAGGCGTCGAGCGAAAGCAGCCCGGAAGTGGATTTCAACACGGTGAGATTGAGCGTCAGCAGCGAGTCGCAGCCCGCAGCGTTCGTCAACTTTTGGAAATAGGTTCCGGAGCGGTAATACCACACACCGTTGGCTACAATGCTGTCGCAGAGTTCAACATATAACAATCCCGTTGTCGATTGTTTGACCGTGAGAAACAGCGTCAGCAGGGAGTCGCATCCGTGGTGGTTGGTCAGCACCTGTGTGTACACTCCACTGGCGGTAAACCACTCGCCGTTGACCTGCAGGCTGTCGCATCCCGTGCGGGAGAGGGTTCCGTAACTGGCTTTGTGTATGGTGACGCGCAGTTCTACGGTCGAGTCGCATCCAAATTGGCTGTGAAGCAGCAAATAATAGGTTCCGGACAGGAAGAATGTTTTGCCTCCTGCCTCAACGCTGTCGCATCCTGCCAGATCGACGATGCGGTAATGAGAGGGGTGTACGGTCAGTTCGAGCACCAGCAGGGAGTCGCAGCCGACTGCATTGATAAAGCGCTGGACCTGCCGGCCACTGTTTCGGTAAATTTCGCCGTTGACCTTCACGCTGTCGCATCCCTCCAGGTACAGCGTATCGCTGCTGCTGTGCAGTATGGTCAGGTCGATGTGGATCGTCGAGTCGCAGCCCGAGGCGTTGGGAATGACCTGCTGGTATTGGCCGGATGTGATGAAAATTTCGCCGTTGAGGTGGATGCTGTCGCATGCAGTGAGGATCAACTGAGTGTCGGTATGAAAGCAATAGCGGATGCCCAGGTAGGGCCGCATCGTCGTATCCGGACTTTCCGAAGCATAGAACACCGTACGGCCGCTGTCGAGCAATTCGCCGCAGATCAGGGTGTCGTGATCCATCAGCGGCGAACCCGGCTGAAACTGGCTGTTGCCATCGTCGGGATCGACCATGAATACCGTACAGTAGGCATTTTTGGCGACGTAGTCCCTCAGCAGGATGTTGCGCAGGTCGACCGACCGGTGCCAGCCGAGCTGGAACATGCCGAAGCCCGTGTCCTGGCGAATCGAATCGGAGCGGGTGGCCAGCTCCACGGTATCGGCCTCATGGGCTTCCAGCCAGTCCTGGTGGTTGAGGTTGAAAAAATCGACGTCTCCGTCCCAGGCCACTTCGGAATACAGCACGAAGGCATTGAGGTGTACGTATTTGATCTCGGCATCACGGGGGATCCGGCTGATGTCGAATTTCAGTGCGCTCCGGGCGCCCCGTCCCGGGTTGCTCAGGTAGTAATGGGCGTCCTGGTCAGGATACAGCCGGAGGTTGTATTCGTGGCTGATGACCTGGGCCCGGGGGCCGGTGATTTGGGCCACGAAGGCCAGCAAAAGTAAAATCGTACGCATTGCGTTTTTCATAACGGGTGTTTTAAAAATGAAGGGTGACAGCCTTTGGGTGCTGCGGTGATTCGGGCCAGAGATGCCCAGAACATGGAAAATGGCGGGGTAGGCCCCAAAGATAATCACCTGTGTCGGATTTCAGCCCCGGGCCCTAAAAAAATTGCCCGGTCCGCCCGTCGGATTTTAGAAATTTGAACCGGATCTGCAGAAATTTCAGAAAAATAATCTGAGAATCTGGCACAATTTCGGCAGACTGTTCTATATTTGATGGCTGGATTGTCCCGTGACCCTTGGGCAACCGATTGATTATTAACGAATTTTATTACAACGATAACCGGAAAACTACTAAATCCCCCTTCTCATGTTTACCAAGACTTACACATCCTTATGCCCTGTTGCCATTGCATCGGGCAACACAAACCCCGCCGCCTTTAAAAATTTAATTGGCTTCCTGCGGTCGCGGTCTTTGACCCTGCTTACCCTGTGGATTTGGATGGCACTGGGGCTGAGCCAGGCACTGGCACAACCCGGAGAGTGCCTCGATTTTGACGGAAGCAACGACATCGTCACCATCGCCGATGGCAGCTGGAATGACTTTGGGTCTTCCGATTTTACCGTGGAGGCCTGGGTTAAAAAGCAGGCCGGGTCATCGGGTTGGTCAAACTTAACGGCGGTTGGAAAGTGGAATACAGGGGCATCCCCGGGAACCAACGAGTGGCTGATGGCGCTTACAAGCGATGGCGCCGACGAGAAGCCAACGTTTTCGGTTGAAATCGGGGCAACTGTTTACAAAGCCATTGGAACCACCTCAATGACCGTCGGTACCTGGTACCACATCGCCTGCGTGCGGGAGGGCACCGACATTAAATTGTACGTCAACGGCGTCCTCGAGGCCACTACGGCGATCGGTATGACCTCGATCAACAATGTTTCGGGAAGGCACATAAAGCTTGCCAGAATTGACGGATTTGGAGGACACACCAACATGGAGATGGATGAACTCCGGATCTGGGACGATGCTCGCAGCGCTGCCGAAATTGCCGATCTAAAGGATTGTGAGATTCCCACTGCTTACACAGATCTGTTGGCTAACTACCATTTCAACCAGGGTACTGCCGGAGGAAGCAACCCCGGCGAAACTTCTCTGGGTGACGACGCCGGTAGCAGCCGCGACGGTGCGCTTACGGGTTTTGCGCTGACCGGTGGCACCAGCAACTGGGTGGCTCCGGGGCCAACACCCAATGGTGTGAGCTGTCTGCCCGTACATAATGTGACCAAGGATCTCTATTATTCAACCATTCAGGATGCAGTGGATGGTGCTGATCCGGGGGATGACATTAGCGTTAGTAGTGGAACCTATAATGAAACAGTAATTCTAAAGAAGTCTCTCAATTTAAGCGGTGCGGGTTGTGGCTTGACCATTTGGAAGGGCACCGCAATTACAGATAGAGCACTTGTTATTTCGCGAGATGCAGGTATGCCCGACGATGTCCATGTGGAAATTACGGGCTTCTCCTTTGAGACGGAAAACAATCAAACGCTTCGTGGTGATTGGAGTACCGTATATACAGAGGAATTAACTTTAGATATTCATGGTAATTGCTTTAAACACGTCAACACGAGAAATCCAGGAACTGATTTTGCTTTGTGGGTCGATGGAGCAAATCAGGTTGTGCGCGGAGCTACAGGAGCGCTGCGGATTTACGATAACCTATTTGATGTAGTTACGGGAGGCGTACTCTTTGAGCAATGTCGCGCAGTGGATGTTTTGGAAAATACTTTTAACGTAACCTATGAAGCGGTTGCGTTTAATTACGGCGGGTCAAGCGCCACTACCTACGGAGATCAATTGGTTAGTCGCAATACATTTACCCACGTTCCTGTTGATTGGGCCTTTGCCATTAATAACTATCACTATGGCTCTGGTACTTACACCATGCTTCCAACTACGGTATCCAACAATATTTTTACGAGTACAGGGTTCACGTATGCAGTTGTTTACGGGGTTAAAGTTTCCCAATCGGGGACTCACATGTATTCCATCAACGATAATTCAATTTTAAGTGGAACCATTTTAAAATGGGGGGGGTTTGAACATCAAGCTGACTTAGATGCAACGTGCAATTGGTGGGGAACTACAGATTATACTTTAATTGTTCCCAGGGCTTCTGTGAGTGTTGACCTCGTACCTTATTTAGTTGATGGTACTGACAGCGATCTGATGACCCTTGGTTTTCAACCAGTGGCGGGTAGTTGCACAGGAGGGCCTGTTCATGTGTATTCTGATCTTGCAGAGACAATGCTGGTGAGTACTCATGCAACCATTCAGGATGCTATTGACGACGCTGCAACTTTAGCTGGATATGTAGTTCGAGCCGATGACGGAACTTTCACCGAAAACGTCAGCATCACAAAATCGCTTTCCTTGCGTGGAGCCAATTATGGGACCGACGGTTGTTCCGGAGGCCGGGGCTCGGAGAGCATCGTCGACGGGTTGGCTGCAACGGCCTTTACCATAATGGCTGGCGGAGTCGTTATCGACGGATTTGAAATTCGGGGAGCGACCGGAGTCAGCAGTTCCGGTTACACCGGAGTATCCGTCCGGAACAACAAATTTGCGGTTGACGGGGTTGGCATCAGCGTCTCTTCCGCCGCCACCAGCCCGGGAAGCACCTGGGCCATCGAAGACAACTGCATTGATCTTGCGGCACAACTTTTCGGCGGAACACCGACCTATGGCATCTTGCTTGCCGGGATTTCCGGAACAGCCGCCGCAACGGTCGACGGGAACGATATATCAGATGGATTCTACGGCTATATCGCTTATGGCATTGCTACCACTCCCGTCACCCGCATTGAAAACGGAAGTGTGACAGGTGCCATGCAGGGTGTAGCCCTTGTAAACACGCTGGGCGGACCGCTTGCACCCATAGACATCGAAATCGTTTCTCTTTCCCTGACTTCATTTTCAGGAAGCCACCCTGGCTTGCCGGCGGTGAATTTCCACGCAGGCGTTTATACGTACACTGCCGGTAGCACTATGCCATTAGAGAGCATCGACGCAATCATCAGGGGATGCACCATTGACGGAACGGGTTCCGTTAGTCCGGCAGGAGCTGCTGTGTACATCGGCGATTTCAGCGCTGGTCCGGCCACCGTACAAACCATTGTGGTGGACGAGAATACAATCACCGACAACCTCAACCGCGGTGTGGATTCCCGCGGATATGTCTCAACAACCATTACGCAGAACACCTTTTCCGGCAACGGCTCTGCTCCCTGGGGGGCGGGGGGAAACGATGGTTTTACCATCATTGCACGGAACGGTGCAACCGTTATGGCTGACAACAATTTTATTACCCACCCCGCATCGAGTACCTATCCGGTTACCGCTTTGTTTACCGGAAATGCACCCGTCAGCACCATCGCAGCTTCGGACAACAGCATCCTGATGAACGGCAATGCCATGGCGAAAGGGGCTACTTCGGCAGTTGGAACGGGATCCATCGATGCAGAGTGCAACTGGTGGGGCGTTACGGGTTCCTCAGTCCCTCCTCTGATGTCCGGTACCGTAGATTATGAACTGTTCCTTACCTCGGGTGTCGATGACGACCTGGTTACTGCAGGCTTCCAGCCACAGGCGAACACCTGCAACGGATGTTCGAGTGGTAATCTGGTTACAAACACCAATACGGGAGAATTTTTCTGCACCATCCAGGATGCCATTGACGATGCCGAAACGCTTGACGGGCATACGCTTGATGTCTCCGCCGGTACCTACGCAGAAGACGTCCTGGTCGACAAAGAACTGACCATACGGGGACCCAACCACAGCATCGATCCTTGTTCCGGAATGCGCGTTCCGGAAGCCATCGTGGTTCCCAAAACGAAAGACATCGCTTCCACGGTCTTGTTCTACATTGACGCTAACACCGATGACGTGACCATTAAAGGCTTCACCATGGATGGCGACAATCCTTCCTTGACGAGCGGATTTAGCAGCACAAACGGAGCCGACATCGATGCCGCTGAGGCCGTTGCAACCTATGAAACAGGCGTCGACAACCTCGTCGTGAAAAACAACATCATCAAAAACTTATCCTACTTCGGGGTAACGCACTACGACTATCCGGCTGGCGTAGCCTCCACCGGACACGAAATTTCCAACAATAAATTTTTGGACTTGGGCACGTATGATGCGGGTTCCGGAATTTCATTCTGGGGCGGTGGGGTATTGCTCTACAACAACGGGTATGCCCACGTTCACGACAATTGTATGACCAACGTGCGCATTGGGGTTCAGACGGGTAATTATTATCGTGCAAACCCGGGCGCTGGCACTTACCAGCGCATCGAAGACAACACCATGTCTGTTCGCAGAAGGGGGATTTTTCACAACCTGTTCTATAGTTCAGCTTCGCCTTACACCCTCGACGACAACACCATCACCGCAGTCGACCACGCGAGCGAGATCTATTGGGACGGTATTTTAGTTTCTTCTCATCAGGGGGTAAGTTCTACGACCAGCAACAACGACATCGACGGGACGCTTGTTCCCGCCAAGACCAGCGAAGGACTTGAGGTTTGGAATGTGAGGAGTACAGCGCCAGCCATCATCAGCGGAGGTACCGTTACCGGAGTCGACATCGGTCTCTTTGTCAACAACTACGAAGGATACGCTTCCGATGCCGGGGAGGGTGCGCATACAACCGTCAGCGGACTGGTAGCGACAGACTGCCCGATAGGAGCTAAAATTTTCGACAGCCCTTCCAGCACTTTACATGCTGCGGTGTCGGCAACCATCAAGGACGATTGCGAATTCAATCACTCTTCTTCCGGAACAACGGGGATACTGGTTTCCGGTGCAGCCGCATCGGCCATCATCAAAGACAACGACGCATCCATTGACGGTTATTCCATTGGAGTCGATGTCGACGCAGCAACCGCCACGGTCGAGAATAACCACATTTACAACAACGGCATCGGCGTCCGCTTCACCAATGGCGGGGATGGCACCGTCACAAAGAACAAATTTTATGACGCTGCTGAACCCAACGGCACGGACGTTCAAAAAACAGCTACCGGAGGTTCCGTAACAGCAGGACCAGACAACTGGTATGCGGGCAGCACTTACGGAGTAGAAAATTTATCGGCGACCAGTGTGGATGCAACACTCAATTACTGGAACGCTGCCGATGGCCCCGGGCCAGTTGGTTCCGGTAGCGGCACACCCATAACGACCCTGGTCGATTACTGCCAATACCTCAATGACGAGCCTACCCACCTGGGAGGATCACCTACTGCCACATCTCCTACCGTGGTGATCCTCGTCGATGAATCGAGTGGGGTAGCCGACGACGATGGCATCATCTGCAACGGCGCTTCCGTTACGCTCGATGCAACGACAACCGGGGCAACCGGATATCTGTGGAGTACGACCGCAACGACGGCCAGTATAACGGTCAGCCCTTCTTCCACCACGGGATACACCGTTACGGTGACCTTCCCGGATTGCACCGTTTCAGATGACCAGACCATAACCGTTGAAGCCCTGCCAAGTTGTTCGATCACCGGGGCCGATGGCCCACTTTGTCCAAGTGCTTCGGAAACCTATGCTGGGCCTGCCGGAATGTCTTCCTATTCCTGGTCGATTACCGGAAGTGGAACCATCCCGGGTAGCACGAGCGATCCCACGGTCTCCGTTAGTGCTTCTGCAACGTGCAGTGGAAGCTTCACCCTCACCCTGGTCATTACCGATGGAGACGGCTGTAGCTCGAGCTGCTCAAAAGTCGTCACCGTAGAAGATGTAACCGGACCAACAGTGACTACCGGCGGCATCGCTACTTGTTATCCTACCCTTGCGGCTGCCGAGGCAGCAGCACTGACCGAAACAACAGCCACCGACAATTGCCCGGGGGCACTCACCGAAACGGCAATTACTACAGGCACATGTTCTGCTACCATTTCAGTTACGGTTACGGATGCCTGTGGCAATGCAAATACTGCAATTTATGCAACCCGCATCGACGGCATGGCACCGGTGTTCACCACCTGTCCGGTTGATCTTACGGTGTATACCGCTCCTGGCCTTTGCGGACGGTCGGTTTCTTATTCTGCCCCGGCAGCGACCGACAATTGTACTGCTTCTCCAACCATCGTGAAAACGGATGGTTCGGGCTATATGTCCGGCGACTTTTTCCCTGTGGGTACAACTCCTCAGACGTTCACCGCGACCGACGAGTGTGGAAATGTCTCTACGTGTTCCTTTACAGTCACGGTTATTGACGACGAAGACCCGGTTATCACGGGTTGCCCCCCAAATATAACGGTAAGCACCACACCCGGTCTGTGCACGGGCACAGCTACCTGGGTAGCTCCCACAGCATCCGACAACTGTCCGGGAGTATTGCTGACGTTGGTACCCTATCTGCCGCCGAGTTCGACTTTCCCCAAGGGTTCTACCCTTTTAACGTATACGGCAACCGATGTCTCTCTAAACTTGGTGACCTGCGCCTTTACCGTTGTGGTCGAAGACAACGAAGATCCTACCATCACGGGTTGTCCCGGAAACCAGACCCGGGATGCCGATTCGGGCGGATGCGATTACAGCACCGCTGGAACGGAGTTTGACCCAACGTCTTACGACGACAACTGTCCGATGGAGGTACTTACCTATGCACTGTCCGGAGCGACAACTGGATCAGGAACCAACACCCTTGCGGGCGTTGATTTCCAAAAAGGTACGACGACGGTCGTCTGGACAGTAACGGATATGAGCGGTAACACGGAGACGTGCAGTTTTGACATAGTAGTAATAGATGACGAAGATCCGACGATCAGTTGCCCTGGCACGCAGACGCGGAATACGG
>JABARE010000028.1 GCA_019187365.1 Saprospiraceae bacterium
CTCCCTGTTGATGCCAGAATGAAAAGGGCTGCCTCTCTTCACTCCCTGTTGATGCCAGAATGAAAAGGGCTGCCTCTCTTCACTCCCTGTTGATGCCAGAATGAATTTAGGGAAACAAGACGAGGCGCGGTGAAGGAAGCTATGTGGAGCAATAACTGACTGAACCGCAACGAAGTATTGTGAAGCTAAATTCATTTCGCGCGCAAGCCAATGCGGTCTGGCTGGCGCAAGAGGGAGTGAAGAGAGGCAGCCCAAAAGGGAAACAAGACGAGGTGCGGTGAAGGAAGCTATGTGGAGCAATAACTGACTGAACCGCAACGAAGTATTGTGAAGCTAAATTCATTTCGTGCGCAAGCCAATGCGGTCTGGCTGGCGCAAGAGGGAGTGGAGAGAGGCAGCCCAAAAGGGAAACTAGACGAGGTGTAGCGAAGGAAGCTGTGTGGAACGATAACCGACTGAGCTGCAACGAAGTATTGTGAAGCTTAATTCATTGAGTGGGTGAGCCTGTGCGGGTTGGTTGGCCCAATAGTGGATTATTCGAGGTGCCCTGAATACTTTTGCAGATGCAAACGCGCCCTAAGATGAACTGGGGAGAGCTGGTGCGATCCTATCGCATCTTCCGGTTCATCACTCCATATCGCTGGTATTTCTTTTTTGGAATGGTATTCCTCGTTTTGGGGAGTGGCCTCTTTATGGTCTTTCCTGCTGCAGCAGGTGAAATGGCCAATGCTGCCATCGGAAAAAGCAAATGGCCACTCAGTTTAGCTTCTTATGGTTTGTTGTTTTTGGTAATCCTGGTGCTTCAGGGCATCCTTTCGTATTTCCGCACCTTGTTTTTCGCACGCGTCAGCGAATATGGAATGGCCGACTTGCGGCAAGAACTGTACTCGAAAATTATTTGCCAGGACATGGCCTACTTTGAAAGCCACCGCATCGGGGAACTCACCAGCCGCCTCACCGCAGACGTCGAACAGTTGCAGGCTGCCTTTTCCGTTACGCTTGCGGAATTTATCCGCCAGATCGTTGTGCTCGTCGCCGGAATCGGGATCATAGCATGGATGACGCCCCGTCTTGCCCTGACCATGTTGCTCACTTTTCCCGTGATTGTCGTGGCGAGTATCCTGTTTGGCCGTTACGTTCGCAAATTGTCGCGCGAGCGGCAGGATGCTCTTGCCGGCGCCAATACCATCGTGGAAGAAACCCTGCAGTCCTTCCAAAATGTTAAAGCATTCACCAACGAACTTTTTGAGATAGGGCGCTACAGCAATTCCATTCGCGACATGGTGCTGATCTCCATGCGCTATGCACGCACGAGGGGCGTCTTCTTCATTTTTGTGATCACTGTCCTGTTTGGTGGACTGTTTTTCATTTTGTGGAGAGGTGCCATCCTGGTGGAACGCGGTGAAATGGAAGTCGGCGATTTGTTTTCCTTTATCCTCTACACGGGCATTATCGGCGGAGCCATTGCAGGAATTGGCAACCTCTATACAGCCATTGCCGGATCTGTGGGAGCTACAGAGCGCATTCAGGCTATACTGGATCGCCCTTCAGAAGTCGATCTCGCTGTATCATCAATGACAGAACCCGTCTCTGGTACAGCGGGACAGGTTGAATTCAAAAATGTGCACTTCAGTTATCCATCCAGGCCAGATGTTGAAGTCCTGCACGACATCAACCTTCAATTGGAGCGCGGACAGCGCGTTGCCCTGGTGGGCTCCAGCGGGGCAGGCAAGTCGACGATCGTCCAACTGCTGATGCGATTTTACGAACCCTCTGCCGGGCAAGTGCACGTGGAGGGCAGGCCTGCCAGCAGTTATGAATTGCGCGAGTACAGAAGCCGACTGGCAATCGTTCCCCAGGAAATCATCCTCTTTGGGGGAAGCATCCGCGACAACATCAAATACGGCAAACCAAAGGCGAGTGAAGAAGAGGTACGCGAGGCTGCGCGCCAATCCAATTCACTGGAGTTCATCGAATCCTTCCCACAGGGCTTCGACACCATCGTCGGCGAGCGCGGGATGAAACTCAGCGGAGGCCAACGTCAGCGCATCGCCATTGCCCGGGCCATCCTGAAAGATCCCACAATCCTCATACTCGACGAAGCCACTTCCTCGCTCGATGCCGAAAGCGAACGCCTGGTCCAGGATGCTTTGGACAAGCTCATGTCTAAACGCACTTCGCTGATCATTGCCCACCGCCTTTCGACCATTCGGGAAGCGGATCGGATTTACGTTCTCCAGAAAGGTCGCATTGCAGAGTGCGGAACACATGAAGAACTTGTTTCACTCGAACACGGTGTCTACCGACGTCTGGTCGAATTGCAATTGGATCCGGCCGAATAGTGAGCACCATTCCCAACATCGGAAATGTAGCCCGGCAGCCTAATACACCGCAAAGTCTTAGCTTAGCCTAAAATTAAAAACTTGGAAGAGATCCGCAGGGGCACACCATTAATGGCCTACAACAGCTTTGGCATCGACGCCTTTGCGGAAAGCCTTGTGCACATCCGCCAACCGGAACAGCTTGCCCCATTTCATCCGGGAATGCCGTTTCGCATCCTGGGTGGCGGAACCAACGTCCTCATCACCTCAGATTTGCGCGGTGCAGTCCTCCGCATGGAAATCGACGGGATCGAAGTTCTGCAAGACAATGCCCAAGGGGTGTTGGTACGCGCAGGGGCTGGTCAGGCCTGGCACGGTTTGGTTGAATGGGCAATCGGACGCGATTTGGGAGGCATCGAAAACCTCAGCCTCATACCGGGAACGGTAGGGGCAGCACCCGTTCAGAACATCGGAGCCTACGGGGCTGAACTGAGCGAAGTGTTCGCATGGGCAGAAGTATGGGACCTCGAAACGGGAAGAACCCGGCAGGTGAAGGGCGAAGAAGCAGGATTGGGATATCGCGACAGCCATTTCAAAGGAATGTGGAAGGGCCGTTACGTCATTACCCATGTGGTGCTGCGCCTGCAACGCCATCATCGCCCCAATATTTCCTATGCGGTGGTGCGCGAAGCCCTCGAAAAAAGAGGCATCACCGACCCATCCATTCGAGAGGTGAGCAATGCCATTGTGGAAATCCGCAAAGCCAAGCTCCCCGATCCTGCGTGCCTGGGAAATGCCGGTAGCTTTTTTAAAAATTGTTCCGTCGATGCAAGGCGATATAGTGAATTGAAGTTGCGTTTTCCGGAAATGCCCGCTTTCGCACAGCAGGACGGCAGTTTTAAAATACCAAGCGGATGGTTAATTGAATCCTGCGGTTGGAAGGGATTGAGCCGGGGCCAGGTAGCCTGTTACGAAAAACAAGCACTGGTTTTGGTCAATATTGGTGGGGCAACGGGCCAGGAAATACTGGCTTTTGCAAATGAGATTTCACAATCTGTTTTCAATCACTTCGGACTTAAACTGGAACCCGAAGTCAATATTTGGGGAGACAGCCAGATATAAAATTGGCAAATGCGCCACTGAACCGTTATTTTTACTAAAAGATTGCACCAAGGGCGATGCGTTTTGCTCGCCATGGCCTATTACCCAAATGCCTTAGCATGAGGAATCAAATATTGTGGGCATTGTTGTTGGCTTCTTCCTGGGTACAGGTATCCGCCACCAGTGCCCTATGTGCGGTATGTACCCGACAAACTGATTCGCTGGCACTGGTAAGCCTTTACCAGGCTACTGATGGCGCCAACTGGACCGTTACCTGGAATCTTCAGAATCCGATGACGACTTGGGCAGGTGTGCTTCTGGATCCAGGGGGCTGTGTTCGGAGCATTGTGCTGATCAACAACGGGCTCAACGGGGTTCTGCCTGCTTCGCTGGGCACTTTGTCGGATCTGCGGCTGCTTTATCTGTTCGGCAATTTTCTCAATGGCCCCATTCCTCCCGAACTTGGTCAGCTCGGCAAAATAGAAGATCTGGTCCTGGAAAACAACCAACTTACCGGAAACATCCCCCAGGAATTGGGAATGTGCTCTTCGCTCAAAACGCTCAGCCTCGGCAACAATTTTCTGGATGGCGAATTGCCTGCCGCACTGGGTAACCTGACAGAGCTGGTTACTCTGGTGCTATCGAATAATGCTCTTACCGGATCCATACCAAGCTCCTTGGGCAGCCTGGCCAAACTCGGTGTTCTCGACTTGCGACGAAATCAATTCGGTGGTTCCCTGCCAGCTTCTCTTGGTCAGTTGTCCTCTCTGAGGGAGTTTTATGTTCAGAACAACCGGCTAAGCGGAACCATACCGGCATCCATGGGAAACCTGATCCAGATGAACCATTTCTGGGTCTTCGACAACGATTTTACAGGAGAGGTACCAGATCTGAGAGCAGCACCGCTGGCCAGTTTCAGGATTGAAGACAACCGTTTCTCCGGCATTCCGGATTACAGTACGGTCCAAACCTGGGGCAATTCATTTCCTTTTGGTCTGATCATCACCGGCAATGCCTTTACATTCGAAGACTTGCTCCCCCTCAAAAAAATCCACCCGCGCTTCTATTACGATTTTGACCCACAGGACCCCGTGGCCATTGATTCTTTACAACTGATCAATGAAGGAAGCCAGTATATCGTACAAACCTTTGTCGACCCCGGCATCACGGAGAACAACTACAAATGGTTTAAGGATACCAGTCTGGTATTCATCAGCAACCGCAATACCTACGAAATACTTCAGGCATCTGAAGCCGACGAGGGCTATTACAGCGGAAGGATCACCCACCCTGAAATCAGCAACTTTGAAATTCGGATTGCGCCTTTTCGCCTGGTAGTCTATGACCCTCTGCGCTGCGACAAGCCACTTGCCGGCGAACGCTGCGATTCCGCCATTGCTTTTTGCAGCACTTCCGAACTTCATAAATATTGCGGCTCGCTGGGAAATCCGGATACCGCGATTCATTATTTTCTGTGCGACAGCTCCATCCCGGTGAACAATCCCCGTTGGATGTCATTTGTCGCACCTTCCGACAGCCTGTTCATCGAAGTAATCCCCTCTGATTGCGCGGGAATTGACGTTGGCGGAACTACATTCCGAGGAATGCAGGCTGCAGTCTGGTCATCCTGTGGGCAAACCCCCGACAGCATTTTACTCTGCCACAGCGATTGCACGGAGGGCCCCATCCGGCTATCTTCCAACGCCTTTCAGATCGGACAAACCTACCGTCTGGTCGTCAATGGGTGCATGGGCGACAACTGCAATTACCTCGTCGTGATGCGCCATGGACGCAAACCCTTTGAACTGGCAGAGCCGGGTCCGATTGTTGGAGAAAATTCAATTTGCGCCGATGGTTCTGTCCATGCTTACCACACCAACCTGATCTCCGGGGCTACGACCTACCAGTGGTTTTTAGACGACACCCTGGTTGCCAGTACCCCCGACAGCGCGGTTGAACTCATCGACCTCGAACCCGGAGAGTACCTTTTAAGGGTGCGGGCGGTCAATTTTTGCGACACCACCCACTTCAGCATCTTTCCACTTAAAGTCAATACCTTTTTGCGCGTGGCAGATCTGTCTGTTACGACCCTTGCTAGGGACAGCGCCTTTGTTGTGAGCTTTACCATTATAGGAGGAGTAAAACCCTACCTTTTAGTGCTCGGCAGGGGAACCATAGATACTGCCACAGGTCGGTTTACTTCCGACATTCTGTTGTGCAAGTCGGCCTACGAATTTGAGATCCGTGACACCAGTGGATGCCAGGTTACCGTCGCCGGCTTCGAGCGTTGTGGATGCAACGGAGTTGCCGGAAGCATGCCTCAAGACAGCCTGACGGTTTGCGAAGGGCAGACTTTTGCTGTACAGTATACAGGTCCCGAAACCAGAGACTCCGGTGATTTGGCGATATACATCCTGTATACGGACCCGCTAAACCCAGCGGGAAGCATCATACGCAGCAACGGTTCGGGTATATTTCCCTTTGACCCGGCGCGATTCCGTTTTAACGTTTGGTATTATGTTTCTCGGGTTGTCGGCCGGCGAAATGCGAAGGGAGAACTCAACTTTCTGCATCCCTGTCTGAGCATCTCGAATTTTCAGCCCGTCATTTTCCGACCCAAGCCCTTGGTATCGGCAGGCCCGGACCGAGCCGCTTGTGGAACAGCAAGCCTACTGGAAGCTTTTGGCAATTTTACCACGGGGGAATGGAAACTGGTCTCCGGTCCAGGACTGGCCTTATTTGCAGATGCCCGTGCTCCCTTGACTACCGTAGAGGTGGATTCGCTGGGCGATTACACCTTTGCTTTTGAGGTGACCAATGGTTATTGTCCCGGAAAAGACGAGCTGCGCATTCGATTTCAGGAAGGCCTTCACCCGGTTATCGGAGGATATTCTAGCGTCTGCGAAGGGCAGCATACCGAACTCGACGGTGGAAACTTCGAGCGGTACAAATGGTCTACCGGGGATACAACGCGCATGTTGCGGGTGGATGCTCCAGGGACCTACTGCCTTACCGTATCGGATGCATCCGGATGCAGCGGCTCCACCTGCCTGACCGTCGTACTTGCAAACGCACCATCGGCAAGCCTCGTGGCCCCAGACAGCCTTTGCACCGGAGATCGCGCCATCATCCTCCTAAGTGAACCGTATACCTCATACCGGTGGAGCGATGGAACCTCAGCGCCCTTTTTGCCCATCGACACCGGTGGCCGCTACTGTGTAACTGTGACTGCAACCAACGGCTGTACGGATGAAGCCTGCTACGATGTTGCTTCCAAGAGCCGGTCTTTCCGGTTTTTCAGAGACACGGCCTGTTACGGTTCTACCTATACCTACCTTGGCCGCAGTTTTTCAACGGAGGGCACCCACGACATAGCCCTGGATGGTGCAGCTCCCAACGGCTGCGATAGTATCATTCGCCTGCAGTTGCACTGGTGGCCCGAACTGATTGTCGCCGATACGCTGATTTTCCCCGATGACGGCACGCGAACAGGTGTCATCAGCGTGGTGATGGCGGGTGGAGTTCCTCCTTACCAATATCTGTGGAGCAACGGCAGCCGGACCCCCGGGATCGCCAACCTGATCTCCGGAAACTACCAGTTGTTTGTAACCGATGCGAAGGACTGCGTGGCTGTATTTAACTTCTTCGTTCCAAAAGCCGTGGGCACTTCGGGATCGACGGGTACCAACAAAATGCCCCGGTTCGCAGCCTTTCCCACCCCGGCTGTGGCGGGAGGAAGTTTGTATATTGAAAATCATGGTTCGCCCTGCATGGTTCACATCAATTTATTCGATGTCTGGGGAAGAAATTATTGCGAACAAACGTTCGTTAGCTTTATGACCGATGATCAGCATCGCATCACATTGCCGGAATCGCCTGGGTTATACCATCTGCTCATCACCGACGAATTTGGGAAAATTCACTTTGCAAAAATCTTAACACATGATCGTTAAACACCTTATGAAAAGAATCGCAGGCATTGCCTCAGGAGTCCTTCTGGCCGGCATCATGTGCCTCAGTGCACAGAGTGGAATTCGCGTCGAGCGCTGGATCAACGGCGTGACTATCCCCGTCGATATCGCCCACAGCGGGGACGACCGGCTTTTTGTTGTCGAAAAGCCGGGCAGGGTGAGGATCATCCGCAACAACACCCTGCTGCCAAATGCCTTTTTAGACATCAGGACCAAAGTCCGCTCCAGTGGCAACGAGCAGGGTTTGCTCGGGCTGGCCTTCCACCCGCAATTTCGCAACAACGGACTGATCTACGTCAACTATACATCCGATTCTCTCGGTCCAAACAATACCCTGATCGAGGAATACCGTCTTTCAAACGACACAGATTACATCGATCATCAGTCAGGACGGGTGCTGCTGGTCATCAAGCAGCCTTTTGGCAACCACAACGGCGGGTGTCTTAAGTTTGGCCCGGATGGATTTCTATACATCGGCATGGGGGACGGTGGCAGTGCAGACGACCCGAACAACAATGGTCAGAATAAGCTGGCCCTGCTGGGCAAGATGCTTCGCATTGACGTAAATGCTCCCAAAACCTACAACATTCCGCCATCAAATCCCTTTGTAAATAAAACCGAATACGCACCGGAAATCTGGGCTTTGGGAATGCGAAACCCATGGCGCTTCAGCTTCGACAGGCTCACCGGAGACCTGTGGATTGGCGACGTTGGCCAGGGAACCTGGGAAGAGATCGATTTTGAACCTGCCGGCGACCCGGGAGGCCGAAATTATGGCTGGCGCTGTTATGAAGGAAACGCAAACTTCAACCTCGCAGGCTGTGAACCAAAGGAAAACTATACCTTCCCGATACATGAATACCTCAGCGACGAAAGGGTGAACGGATGTTCGGTTACCGGTGGATTCGTCTGCCGCGGAGAAGACTATCCTTCCCTTTATGGAAAATACCTGTACGCCGATTATTGCAGTGGGAAGATGTGGACCATTGAGAAACTTCAGGGTGGGGGTGTCTCCAATGCGCTGGTCTACGACCATACAAACAACGCGGTGACCACTTTCGGTGAAGACGCACAGGGCAATCTGTATTTTGCAGATGCTACGGCCAGTGCCATTTTCAGAATTTACGATACCTGCAATCTGGCGGTATCCGTCCAGACTCAGGATGAATCTTGTCCCGGGTACCGCGACGGTTCCGCCAAAACTGAATGGAGCGATCAACCGGGGGTTCTTTTTGAGTGGTCCACAGGCGACACCACCGGGCAGTTGCAGGGTCTGGCTCCGGGAAATTATTCGGTGACCATTACCCGCGGACTTTGCCGTGCAACCGCTCAATTTGAAATTTCGGGGGCAACACCGGACACCGCTTGCACTGAAGGGTTTCCTTCCATTTCCATTTGCGATGGAGACTCAACCACCTTGGTGGCCTGTGATGCAGGTACAAACAGAGGCTATGCATGGTTCCGCAACAATAGCCTGCTGCCGCAAACGGGTCGTCAGTTGACGACATCAGACCCAGGCAATTACCGGATCCGATGGATTGACAGCAGTGGTTGCCTTTCTGAACCGTCCGGTGCGGTGGAGGTGAAGCGGTTGCCGCTGCCTCCCAAACCCGGAATCGGCGTCGTGGAGGATTCCGTCTTTTCGGATCCCGGCTATGCATTGTACCGCTGGATCCGGTTTGGACAGGTACATGAGGAGACCATCCTGCCCTACGTTAAGGTAGGAGGAGCAGACGGTTATTACAGCGTGCTGGTCATCGATTCAAATGGTTGTACCAGTCCGTTGTCGGACTCCATCTACGTAGTGAGACCGGCTTCGGACAATCCGGAGACAGAAGGGTCCTCCAGGATCATCCCAAATCCCGTAAAAGATCAACTTTGCATTCATACCGATCTGAGCCTGGTGAATTGGGAAATACTGGACCTGAGCGGGAGAAGCCTAAGCCGTGGAAAATTCACTTCCGGTAATACTTGCCTGGGTTCAGAAGTCATTGGATTGCTTGCACCCGGGTCTTACTGGTTGCAATTGAACAACGGCAAGGGAAGCATCCATTTGGCGTTCACCCGATCGTAAGGAGCCCAGGAGGGAGGGGCCGGATTCATCGAAAGCAACAGGAGATCCCTTCTGAAGGCGAAAACGAATGGTGGGTGCTGGCAGGCTCGAACTGCCGACCTCCGCCCTGTCAAGGCGGCGCTCTGAACCAACTGAGCTAAGCACCCTAAAAATTGCGGCTGCCGCAGGCTTTTGTTGCAGGGCCCCAAAGGTAAGCATTGACAGAGAATTGGTGCGCCGGGCCGCCCCTAAAATGTCGTAAGTTTGCACCATAAAGTAGAACGCCCGGTGCGGTCTGCCCCTGAGTTCACCGGCTGCGCAGATTTAGATGTACAATCCATTGCCGATGCAACCATTTAAACTCGACTGCGACCTCATTTTTTTTGACCTGGAGACTACGGGCATTAACGTATTGCGCGACCGGATTGTACAAATTGCCATGGTCAAATTTTCACCTGGCAAGGATGCACCTGAAGATTTTTACAGTCTCATCGACCCGGGTATGCCCATTCCCCCGGAGGTGATCCGGATTCACGGCATCGACGATGAGGCAGTTGCCGGGGCACCATCATTTTCCGATCTGGCAGACGAAATGTACGCCTTTATAGGGCGCGCCGATCTCGCGGGCTACAACAGCATACGGTTTGACGTGCCTTTACTGGCGGAAGAATTTTTTCGATGCGGGATCGACATCGACCTGGAATCCCGGCGTCTGGTAGATGTACAGCGCATATTTTATAAAATGGAGCCCCGTTCACTGAAAGCCGCCTACCAGTTTTATTGCGGAAAGATACTCGGGGATGCTCACGATGCCATGGCTGACACCCGCGCTACCGTAGAGGTGCTGCTCGGTCAAATGGAGCGTTACCGGAATACCGATTACGTCGATGATGACGGGAAGGTAACGGAGCGCCCGGTGCGCAATGAGGTACAGGCGTTGAGCGAATTTACCAACGACCTCAATACCCTCGACGTCACCCAGCGGCTGCGGCTTAACGAGCGCTCTGAAGTCGTTTTTAATTTTGGAAAATACGTGAATCAGCGCTTTGAAGAAGTGTGGCAGAAGGAGCCTACGTATTTTAGCTGGATCCTCGAACGCGATTTTTCGTACCAGGTAAAAAAGATCGTGCGGCGTTTTGTGGAGGAAAAAAAACAAAACAAAGCCTAGTACAGGCCGGTCACAGAGCTTTAGGAAACATTCTGTCGATACCAAGCGTTAAAAGAGACAGGTTATACTCATTTTTACGACTATGTTTAACAAGACCATACTGTCCCTGATGGGCATTTTGTTGGGAGTACTTTGGTTTTCTTCCTGTTCGGAAGACGACCCCGAAACGGGCACACTCGAAATCGTCGTTCGTGCCACGTATGGTGAACAGCCGCTGGTGGTTGGGCAGAGTTACGATTACTACGGCAGGGGTACCATGAAATTCACCCGTTCAGAATTCTTTATGAGCCACCTTCGGCTGATTGGCGATAGCACAGCCCCGGAGCTCAAAGACATAGACTATTTGCGCATTCACGAACACCATACCACTGTGGCCAGAGCACAGGAAGGCATGACCATCCGCTTTGGCGACATTGCTCCGGGCGATTACGGCGGCATTTCCTTTTTGATCGGGCTCGACGAAACCCAAAACAACACCAATCCCGCCAATTACCCGGCAACGCATCCCATGGGCGAAGGGGCGCGCTACTGGGCCGGAGGAGATACGTACATGTTTTCCAAGGTAGAAGGCGTATACAAGGAAGGGGGACAGAGCGTAAATTACTTCTACCACTCCGGATTTGACGATGCGATGCGCCCGTATCGTTACGAATCGCCACTGCGCATTGAACAGGGGAAGACGACCCGGCTCTTTTTGTCCATTGACCATGCCCATTTGTTTGCTGAAGGCAACTCGGGTATAGACATCCTTTCGAACCCGTATGTCCATGTAGTGCACAGCGTGATGCAGGGCATGATGGACCGCTACGTTGAAGCAATGCACTTTGAATAGATTTTTGATGGGCAAGATTGGTCTTTGGATTGGTGGTGCATTGTTGCTCCTGACGGCTTTGGGGTGTGACCCATCCAACGGTGGCGACGATACCGGCCGCGATTTGAGCCACATACCCTATGAGCCCAAAGATTACCCATTGACGACGCCACCCGGCTTGCCAGGCCTGCCACCATCCCCTGGAAATCCACAGACCTACGACGGTGTGCAACTCGGGCGCCATCTTTTTTTCGATCCGATTTTGTCATTGGACAGTACCCTTTCCTGTTCGGGTTGCCACGACCCGCGCCGGAGTTTTACCGACAACCTGGCGCTGAGTCCCGGGGTAGGCGGAACCCTTGGCAGTCGCAGTTCAATGACCGTGCTCAATGCTGCATACTATACGAGTGGGTTGTTCTGGGATGGGCGCTCTGCGCTGTTGGAAGACCAGGCCCTTGAGCCTGTGGTCAACCCGGTGGAAATGCACGAGCAGTGGCCGAATGTAGAGGAGAAGCTCCGCCGGCACACCCAATATCCAGAGTTGTTTCGCAAGGCATTTGGCATTCGCAATACCTCGGAGATCACGCGAGACCTGGCGGCGAGGGCCATAGCGCAGTACGAGCGCCTGCTTTTGACCGGTGGCCAGTCAATTTACCAACAGCAGGTGCGCAGCGAGCGGTTTTTCGACGACGACCAACAGGAAGGGCACGACCTGTTTTTTAACCTCGACCCGCTGATCCCCGACGCTGAATGCTTTCACTGCCATTCAGCACCTTTAATTCAGGCAAACGAGTTTTTCAATAATGGCATTGACTCGGTGGGAGACCTGGGCGATTTTGCCGACAAGGGCCGGGGAGGTGTCAACGGCGTATTTTTTGATAATGGCAAATTCAAAGCGCCCAGTCTTTACAACATTGCCCTTACCGCACCCTATATGCACGATGGCCGGTTCAAAACCCTGGAAGAAGTGATTGACCACTACAACAGCGGTGGCCATGCTGCAGACAATAAGGACGGTTTTATCCGGCCGCTGGGCCTAACGCCCAGGCAAAAGCGGAGCCTCCTTTCCTTTTTGCACTGCCTCACCGACACGAGCTATTTGCAGAATCCCGACGTTTTGAGTCCTTTTTGAGCGGTCCAGTCATTATTTTTTGTGCTGATTCGGGCCTCATTCCCCGTTTTTTAAAAATTTTACAGAGCCCTTCTCCAGAGGCGTTAAAGCCAAGTTATTGGAAATCACATATTTGAAATTTAACATCCTATATATATAAATAAAAGATATATGACAAGCCTCTTTTTTTGTCCTTGTTGAGCCTGTGCAATCGTCGGATACTTGTACTGTGATTGTTTAACAAAGGGAAGAAATACAATCAGAATGCCGGTAAACGTATCGGCGACCGTAAAATTCGGATATGTTCATGGGATTATAATTTGTTAATAGGGAGCTTCTGCTTCCGGGCCGGAGCTCCTATTAACAAATTTTCCCGGAGCATCCCCCCAGTGCATGAGATTCGTCTTTTATATAGAGTAAGCTAGTTTTGGATATGTTCATGGGATTATAAGAAGCCGGTTGGCGCCTTCAGCCGGCTTCTTTTTCAAAGCGAATTAACTCGTACTTTCTGATAAATCTATTTCAAAACGAAAAACAGAAAAGTCCTGCAAATGTGCGGGACTTTTTTTTTGATCGTGAGGCCTGTCGCCAGCGGCGTCGAGTTGCCTGTATGGTAGAACCTTTGCACTATTTTATGTGAACCGGGTAATGCCCTGTGCTGGTAATGCTCGTTCAACTCTTTTCCAGCTTTCCCGGGCCATTTCCGTGGTCCTTTGCTTTAAACCGGGTGGATTTCACAGTGCTGGGATTTGTTGAGCCGGAGTTCCCTATTCAATCTCTGATTTAGCTGGTTTTAGATTGGCGCATTCCCGGTCTGTAAAATGAAATGGCTCAGTTTGATTGAAATGACACCTGTCTGAGCAATGAGAACCAGAAAAATTCAGATGCGGGTGAAGTAGTTGAAGAACCCTTCTTTGCGGGAGTCTGCGACGGGGAGGACCGTACTGTCTGACAAAGTGACCGTGAGGCCACCGTCGCGGTGGAGCCGAACAATCCGGCCCAGATTTACGATGGCCCCCCGGCTGATCCGGTAAAAATTCTGTGGGTCGAGGGCATCCTCAAACAAGCGAAGTGTTTTAGCAACGGTTACCCTCCGTCCCTGGCAAAGGTGTAGGGTCGTGTAGTTGATTTCCGCTTCGAGCCACAGGATGTCGGCCATTTCCACCATGTCGTACCCGCCTTGGTGTGCAATCGCCAGGCGGTTGTTACCGTGGGTTAGGTTTTCTACGAGAATTTTGTACGCTTCTGTCAACCGGTGCTCGTTTTCAATGCGGATGGCTTTTTCGATGGCCTCCCTAAGTTCCTGCGGATCGATGGGTTTGAGAAGGTAATCCACCGCTGATATTTTAAAGGCCTGGATGGCATAATGGTTATACGCTGTAGTGAATATGATCTTGATGTTTTTGTGAATGCAATTTTCAAAAAGGGCAAACCCGGATTCATTGGGCAGTTCAATATCCAGAAATACCAGGTCTACCTCATGGTCCTGCATGAATCCGTTGGCTTTCCTGACCGAATCGAAAATACCTTCAACAGAGAGCTTGTCCGTATGCAAATCGAGCATGCTTTGCAACGCAACCTGGCTTTGCAATTCGTCTTCTACGATAATGGATTTTAAACTTATCATATCATTACAATTTAATAATGGAACGCGTTCCAGCCGGATCCCCATTCTCGTCGACCAGGTCAATTATGTCAAGTCCCATTTTGTTTTCCCCGTTGTCGAGAATTTTTAACCGCTCTATGGTTGATGCAATTCCCGTCGATGACGTAAATATTCTTTTCCAGCAGTTGATCTGATCTGCCTTTTTGCGACCAACACCGTTGTCTTCAATGACTACAGAAACATGTGATCCCTCCATAGAGAAGTGCATCTTAAAGATTCCTCCGCTCTCCTTATGAAGTAATCCATGCTTAAACGAATTCTCAGCAATGGGCTGAATGATGAGCGGTGGGATCAGTATTTCAGAGGCAATGAATTCGACCTGTGGATCAACACTGAGTTCAATTTGTATTTTGTCTCTGAAACGCAAATTCTCCAATTCGAGGTAGTTTCTGAGAAATATAATTTCATTCTCCAAAGTGACTTTATGCAATTTTGATTGTTCAAATATCATCCTGATCAGTTTTCCGAATTTTGAAAGATAGGTCATCGCATTGAGCTGATCGTTCTTCGACAGAAAACTCTGAATTGCATTTAATGCATTGAACATGAAATGCGGATTCATTTGGTTTTGCAGTGCTTTTTCTCTAAATGTGTTCAGTTGGTCCTGAAATTGACGCTGTCTTCGTTCTTCTCTACGCTTTTTTGCGTGGTGGGTATAGGCAATGGTTAGACCCAGACTAAAAATACCTGTGAGCAGCAAGGCATTAAACCATAGGGATTTCCACCAGGGTATGTCGATCACAAAATCTTTTGATACGATGGAGGATGATATGCCATCTTCGTTGATGCCGAACAGTTCAATGGAGTACTTGCCAGGCGACAAACCCCACAAATCGATTTCGGGACCGGCAAAGGGTGTCCATGCGCTTTTTGGGTCCAATCTGTAATACGATCTCAATTCGCTTCCGGAGACCAATGAACGTTGTGTAACAAAAAGGCGGAGGTGGTTGTGATTGTAAGGAAGAAGACTGCTGAAGGGGTAAGATTTCAATCGCGAGAAGCATAGGATATTTTCGATATCCAAATACGGATTTTCTGAGTTGGCGCGAATCCGGGATACTGGGATGCGATAGAGACCGCGCGTTGTTCCGGCGTAGAGCATACCGTTCTTACATTCTATGTCCAGCACTTCTTTTCCCGGAAGGCCGTCACGCAAATTGATGCCAAATCCCGCAGTACCGTCGATTGGATAAATGTAAATGCCGTTGTCGGTGCCAATGGCTATGGTACGCGGATCGATCAGGCAAAGAGAAGTGATGTGTTTGCTGGGTAAATTTGCCGCAGTGGAAATTTTTATTTCATGAGGATGACTGTTGTCAATCAGAAGCAACCCTTCCCCGTCGGTTCCGGTGAACAGCAGGGAGTCCCTGTAGTTCAGCAGACGGGTTACAAAGACATTGCGTCCCAAGACATTGATCCACTTGCTGCCTTCTTTGCGAAACAACCCGTTGACGGTTCCCGCGTAGAGAAAGCCGCGGGAAACGGCAGCGGTTAGGCAGCGACTGTCGATTTCGCGTTTGCGGATGAAGTCTTCGCAAGAGATCCCGCTTCGTTGAACCGGACCGGCTCTGTAAAGACCCAGCGATGTAGAGAGATAGTTGTCCCCATTGTCTGTGCTGAGGACCGATTTGAAACTGCCTACGGGAAAATTGGTACAACTGGAAATGCTAAGATCGAGCAATCGGATCAGGTGGATCCCATGATCAGATGCTACCAATGCCGACTCTTGTTTTTGTGGTACGATTGCGCGGATTCGTCCGGCATCTGAATGCCAGATTTCTGAAAGGCGGCCTGACGCGGGAAGGTATCTTGTCAAGGTGCCGTTGTTGTGGCCAAGGTAAATGGCGGTGTCAATGCCTTTTATGGAAGAAATTTCGTTGGTTGGAAGAAGGGAATTGTGTGTTGTAAATATTTCAGCCTGGTTGTTGAGGTCCAGGTATAGACCGTAATCGGTTGTGCTGACCCACCTTCGACGGAAGGCATCTTCAAAAATGGTATTGATGTATTGGCTGAAATATTTTATTTCGTTCAGGGATTTGGTTGCAGTCTGAAAGATGTATGCACTCTTCGCCGTGCTGATGAACACTTCGTCTCCGTTGATGAATGTTATGTACTTAATGCGATCGTTGAACAAGTGAGTCAGGCAAGTCTCCGAAATTAACTCATCACAATGGTTAAATATTCTGAAATGGTTTGTTGCTATTGTGGCATAATTTCCGTTGGAATATAAATAGAATCGGTCGTGTTCGATGATGGGTTCTGATGTAATGGGTACTTTCAAGCGATGACTCAAAATCAACTCCTGCTGGTCAATGGCATACACGTCTAAGGACATTCTTCGCGTTGCGATGTCGTATCCGATCAATTCATTTTCTTTCAGGCCAAGGAAGACATAACCTCGTTGTAGGCATAGATTTTCGCTTGGTTGGAAAATGTTGTAACGGTAAGAAAGGGGTTGCTCCATGTTCGACCAGGTGATGTAGATGTAGGGGTTCCGAACAGCCAGCGAATAAATGGTAGAGGAGGTATGCGGTTTTGGAACGTTGAACAGTTGTAAGGAGTCATGGTGAATGTAAAAGATATCTCCGGCGAGATTGTAAAACCATGGAATGCCTTCGACATCCATCAAGGAGAAGGGCGTATCGTGGCTGCTAAGCCCGTTAATGCTAAAACGGCGAAAATGCTTGCCGTCAAAGCGGCAAATGCCTTTCGTTGTCGATATCCATATGAAACCTTCCCGGTCCTGCAAAATGTTGTAAACGGTCATGGACGGCAGACCATCCATATCAGTAAAATGAAGGAACGCCGGTTCTTGTGCCATTAGGCGGGTTGTGCTACCGGCGAGCAAGGCCGGCACAAGGATCATGCTGAGCAGGCGGCGCATGCGAGGGGTTATGCTGACAAATGTACATCTCTTGAACCACCTGGTCAAGGCCAGTTGGCCACTAAATGGCTGGCTGACCTATCGAATAAGAAAAGGGCCGATTCAAATAAGGCAGGGGCTGCAAAGAATAAATGCGGTTTCGAAATTATTTTTTGCAGAGCTCAGATTCTACAATAGGGAAAGCGAAGGGCTTTATTCTTCTCCGATCTGTTCTTTCAGGGCCTGAAGTCGGGCAAGGCCATCCTGGAGTTTCTGCTGCTCGCGCTCCACGACTTCGGCCGGTGCCGACTGTGAGAAGCGTGGGTTGTCGATTTTTGCTCGAACGGACTGCACAAAGCCTTCCGCGTAGCGGATCTCCTCTTCCAGACGCAGCCTTTCGGCGACGCGGTCTACAGACACGGGCATTTGCAGGTAGTAGCTGTCGCGCATGCCAAGGAAAGCCTGCGCTCCGGAGGGCTCTTCATCAACAATGCTCAGGCCGGTGACTCCGCAGGTGCGCTCCAGGAGTGAGGCCGCTCCATCACATTGCACCAGGGTGGGGTTGCCTCCGCGACGCAATACGTACAAGGGCAAAGACTCCTCCCGCTTGATGCGGTGGCGGGCACGCAGTTCGCGTACTTTCCGGATGACTTCTCGCAATTCGACAACCTGAGCCAGGAGAACCTCGTCGGCAGGACCTCCGGGGGGACAGGGGCTCACCATACAGTCTCCCGCGACCTCGGCATTGCACAACTGCTGCCAGATCTCCTCGGTGACAAAGGGCATAAAAGGGTGCAACAGGCTACAGATCTGCAGGAAACCACTTTGTGCTCCATCCGCCAGCATTGCAGGCATGGCTTGGCCGGAACGAGGCTTGGCAGCTTCCAGAAAAAATGAACAGTAATCGTCCCAAACAAATGAATAAAGCAGCTTAATGGCTTCAGAAAGGCGGAATTGTGTAAAATCCTGATCCAACTCTGCAGCAACCCCTTGTATTCGTTGCTCCAGCCAGCGCACCAGCAGGGCATCGCCCGTGTTGAGTTCCGTACCAGATGCCTGGTCTTTCCAGGAGCGTACCAGCCTCAGTGCATTCCATAATTTATTGGAGAAATTGCGACCCTGCGCACAGAGTTTCTCGTCGAACAGCAGATCTCCCCCCGCCGGGGAACTGGCCAGTATGCCAAAGCGCACTCCGTCCGCCCCATAGTCGTTGATGAGTTGCAATGCATCGGGTGAATTGCCCAGGGACTTTGACATTTTCCTGCGCTGCTGGTCGCGCACCATCCCGGTAAAATACACCTGAGCAAAGGGTGCCCGGCCATGCCATTCGTAGGAGGACATGACCATGCGCGCAACCCAGAGAAATATGATGTCCCAACCCGTGACCAGGGTGCTTGTGGGAAAGTAATACTTGAGGTCGGCGCCATCGTCACCCTCAAACACGGACATGGGCCACAACCACGAAGAGAACCAGGTGTCGAGTACATCCTCTTCCTGGCGGAGGTCTGATGCAAGGAGTTCCTGGCGGCCAGTCTTATTGCGCGCCAACACAAGCGCTTCTTCCATGGTCTCTGCTACAAAGATTTCGTCGTCGAGATACCAGGCTGGAATTCGATGGCCCCACCATAACTGTCGGCTGATGCACCAGTCGCGGATGTTTTCCATCCAGTGTCGGTAGGTGTTTTTAAAATGGGAGGGAATGAAGCTAACTGATTCGTTTTCAACGGCTTCCAGAGCTGGAGCCGCAAGGTCCTTCATCCGCACAAACCATTGCAGGCTGAGGCGGGGCTCAACTACTGCCCGAGTACGCTCACTTCGTCCTATGTTGGTGGTGTAATCTTCTGTCTTAATCAAAACGCCTGCTGCTTCCAGCATAGGACGGATGGCTTCTCGCGCCTCAAACCGATCCATGCCAATCAGGATGCCGGCCCCATCTGCAATCCGGCCATCAGCCGTAAGGCAGTCGACAACTTCCAGACCATGCCGTTGGCCAAGCTCGTAGTCATTTGGGTCGTGAGCAGGGGTAACTTTCAGGGCACCCGTTCCAAAATCCGGGTCAATGTAATCGTCTGCAATGATGGGAATGGCCTTTTCAATCAGCGGAATGAGCACCTTCCTGCCGACCAGTCCGGTGTAGCGGGGGTCATTGGGATGCACGCACACCGCAGTGTCCGCCATTATCGTCTCGGGTCGCTGGGTGGCAATCACGATGCCGCCTGGCTGCCCGTCGGCCCACCGGTAGCAAATGTGGTATAACCTGGCTTGCTCACTTTGGTAAAGAACTTCCTCGTTTGACAATACGGTTTGTGCCTCGGGATCCCATTGGATCATGCGCTGGCCGCGGTAGAGCTTACCCCTGCGATAGAGATCGACGAAGGCACGTATGACAGCCTGTGACCGCACGGGGTCCATGGTAAAGGCGGTGCGCTCCCAATCGCAGGAAGCCCCCAGACGACGGAGCTGGTCGAGGATAATGCCACCGTATTTTTCCTTCCATTCCCAAGCGTATTCCAGAAACTGTTCGCGACTCATATCCGACTTGCGGATGCCCTGCTGACGCAACATCTGCACCACCTTGGCCTCTGTAGCAATGGAGGCATGGTCTGTACCGGGAACCCAACAGGCGTTATAACCCGTTTGGCGGGCACGGCGAATCAGGATGTCCTGGATGGTATTGTTCAGCATGTGCCCCATGTGCAATACCCCTGTTACGTTGGGTGGGGGCATGACAATGGTGTATGGTGGCCTTTCATCGGGGGTGGAACGGAAATAACCCTTTTCGAGCCACCGGGCATATATGCGACTTTCCGTTTCCGCGGGATTGTAGTGTGCCTCCATGATGATGCAAAGCTATTGACGGAAGAGGTAGCGAAGTTGCCTCAAACTGGATTTCCCTTTGCCGTCGCGACTCATCACCAGGAGCTTCTCGGCACGCGGTTGCGAAGTATCTGCCACATAGGGCTTGCCGGCCAGTAGCTCCAACAGCGGTGGAGTGGTCTGGGGATGAATGGCAACGATGACTGCTGCAGGAAACAGCCGGTTTATATGCGCCACCAGAGCCGGAAGGTCTCCCTGGTCGTAATAAACGGTTTCCAGCCGTTTGTCTTCTGCCAGCGGGTGAAGCGTTAAAATGTTGTTGCGGAACGGGGTGCTGAAACAGCCTCGAAGATCGACCGGACGCATCAGGTGCTTGAGATTGAGCGCACGGTACCGTCCCGGAACGGATAGACCCGGATCGAGCCCGATGCTGTCTTCTTCCGCATGAAACAACAGAAATACCAATTGTTCATTGAGGGATCCCAGGGATAGCCTGCTGCTGTCCGATAAATACAGTGCACTGGTATCCGTACGGATGACAAGAGGCGATTGCCCGAAAAGACCCAACCAGGAGACCGTGGAAACAGGTAATAGCAACAAGAATTTGAACAGCTTAGGCACCATGTTGGCAAAATTAGCGATCCAAGTAAAGCAACCTACTCATTATGAGCTGCTTAACATGACTTTAACGGCTATTTTTGTGTTTCTTCAGTGGCTTTTTTGAATGGGCTGCGCAGGGTGTAGTCAGTTTGAGGCGAAAGGTAATTCAACAAGCTGGGAACCCAGCGGTTGTACAATTTGTTGCGGTGCCCGATGTAGCAAGCCATTTGCTCAGGAGTTGCACCTACAGAACTCTTCATTTCAATGGCCGTCCTCGCCAACATGATCCGCTCGTAATGGCCCTCGATTCCCAACATCAGGTACCGAATGAGGATGTTGAGGTAAAGCTGGTAGTGACCGTTGACTTTTGGAGATGTGCCTAAAAAGTGGCCAACCATCTCGCGACCGTCATCCAGACTGCTGTAAAAGGCAACCAGTTCTCCTGCTTCGAAGAATCCAAATACGCGGTAGCGGTCTCCCAAGGCAGTTTTGAGACCAGTGAAGTAGCCAGGGTGTAATTCCACCAAGTTGAAATCTGCATTCGCCGCGGTACGGAGGTAAAAGGCATAGAGCTGGTTCTCCCATTTTTGGATGTCGGAGAGATGGAGTTCCCGGTGTTGGAGAACGCCCGATGCTTCCATCGCCTTTCGGATGCGCAAACGGTACTTCGACTCGAGTGCCGAGAGGTAGTCTTCAAAACGCCGCCACTCCGGACGGATCTTGAAAACCATGGCTGGCTGTACGGAAAATTGATGCAAAAAGTGAAGCGGAAGGTTTCGGTCAATGGTGAACGCGCTTTCCTGTGGAAGCTCCTTCACCAGGCAAACGGAGGCGCGATGGATGAGCTCTGGTTCTTCGAAAAGTGCTTTTAGCAACTGGTCAAAAATATCCTGAAGCTCGTACGGTGCCAGGGCCGGGTTGGCCTTGAATCCATAAGGACCTGTGGCCAGCAGGTTACCACAAACAAGGGTCACAAAATCTACCTGAGACGCCACCAGGGCTTTTACGTGGTCGTAGAAACAGGAACGCAGACCCAGGCGATGCGATTTGTTCAACTTCAGCCGCTCGGCAGCGTTGAAGGGTATGAGCTGGAAGTAAAATGCAGCAAGCAATTGGTCGCCCCGGTAGGCAAGAGCATACTTGAACTGCATGCCATTGGGTGAATACCTTTCGAGCATTTCGAGGTATTCTGAACTTAACAACACAGAGCTGGGTCCGATGCTATCCCAAGCGGATTCCAGGCCCGAAATGGATTGTGCAATGCAAAACCGGTAACCTGAGCGCTGAATAAGGGTCTTCATCTGTACTGAACAGCTAAACAACTGACACTATGGCAAAATGTTCAACAGCCTGGTTGCACAGGGTTAAAATGAATTGGAATGGGCTAATTTTGCAAAAAGCTATGCTTCTCATTCATCAGGTTAATTTGAGCTTCGGCGCCCTTTTTCTCGCGCTCTGTATGAGTGCGTGTGCTGCTGGGGGCGCTCGGGGGAAACTGCAGTCGGCCAACGAGCAACTCACCATGCGGAATGACAGTCTGGCTGCCGAGAACCGTCGCTATAAGAACCTTGAAGGAACTTGGGAGCAGACCCGAGAACAGCTTAGAAAAACGGAAGAGGCATTGATCCAGTTTTACAAGAGATACGAAGGCAAAACACCACCGGGTGTAGATGGTACCGATTCACCATCTCAATCGGATGACTGCAGCGCGCTCCGGGAAGAAAACCGTTCGCTTGGAGCAGCCATGGAGCAGATACAAAGGGAAGCAACTTCGCAAAGGCAAATTGGGGAAGAGCTGACCGTTAGCCTCGATTCACTCCAGGATGTACTGGATCAACGCACCGATGCACTCCAGGAGGAAAGGCGGCACCGATTGGATGCTGAACAGCAACTTGCAGATGCACAAAACGGAAAAGAGCGCAATCAGCGTCGCGGAGAGGATTTGCAGGCCCGGCAAGTTGACTCCCTGCAGCGGTTGCTGAAACAGCGATCCGAAGCACTCGAACTGGAAAGGGAAAATAGGAAGGAAGCGGAGCAAAAACTTGCCGATGCTAGTGAGCAAAAAATGAAGTCGCAGCGCCGCGGAGAGGAAGTGCTGTCCCGGCAAGTTGACTCCCTGCAGCGTTTGCTGAAACAGCGATCTGAAGCGCTTGAACTGGAAAGGAAATCCAGGAAGGAAGCGGAGCAGAAAATCTCTGATTCAAGTGAGCGAAAAACGAAGTCTCAGCGTCGCGAAGAACTTTTACAGACGCGTTTGGTCGATTCGCTGCAGGGTATGCTGCAACAACGAACCGAGACGTTGGTGCAAGAGAGAAATAATCGCGCAATCGCGGAACAAAATCTGGCGACCGCACAGCAGGAGCGAGACGATGCTCTGCTGAGATCGGAAGAATTCAGGATCCAGAGCGAGCGAATGCAAAGAGAAGCTCAGGGTGTCGAGGGCGCTGGGCAACTCAAGGCAGAGGTTGCAAGTCTCCGGCAGAAGTCGGACCAGCTCAACCGCTTGCTGATTGCAAAAACCAGTGAAGCCGATGAGTTAAAAATAAATCTGGATGAGCACAACCAGCGGCTCGAAACATCCGAGCGCGATGTGAGTTCACTTGAACGGACGGTTGCTGCCCTCAACGAACTGATCGACTCCAAAAATGGCGAGATACAAACTGCCAAAGAGGAAAGCACAGGTCTGCGCGAGCAGTTGGCGAGGACGCGGGAGGAAAATGCGCGCATCGCTGCCGAAGCAGCCGGGGCACAACAAATGGCAAGTGCAGGACAAAAATTTGAGTTCGAGCGAGAAGAACTCCAGCGCAAAATCAACCAGGCGGAAAGAGAGCTCCGCGGTCAGGCCGAGGCCATTGAGGCCTGCCGGGATCGCTCCGGTTCACTGGAAGCCGAACTTTCCCGGCTAGAGGAGCAAGTGGCCCGATTGAAAGAGGAACAAGACAAATCCGCCACCCGTTCGACAAGAAACCAGGCGGAAGGGGTTTGGTTGGACAGCCTGAAGAACCTCAACTCTTCACTTTCTGTGCTTCAACGGAAGATGGAGACAAGCACTGTGCGCGAAGATTCTCTTTCTGAGCAGATCAGGATATTTCAGTCCCGTTCGCGATTTCTTGAGTCGCAACTGCGCGAAGCGGAAACAGCCAACATCAAACTACAATCCGAACGCAGAATTGCGTCTGAGACCACGGCGGCAACGCGCATACCGGACGCGGTATTGCAGCGCTACGAACAGCGGGTATCGGATGTTGTGAAGACATTGGGTCCGAGATCGGCAGTTTTTCGCAAAGGCGTGACCGGTCCTGAATTGCGCTTGTCGCAATCGCTGCTTTTTCAGGCAAACAGCTACGCAATGACAGCACGTGGCTCCGATGTTCTGTCGAGCCTTGCACCCATCCTTAAGGAGCAATCCGGTGTGCATTTTCTGGTTTCAGGGTTTAGTGCAGCGGAAGGAACCGATGCGCAAAGTGTGGATGCGATGGTACGCTATGCCAGCACGGCGTTCAAGCTGCTGAGCGCGCTTGGCCTGCCACCTGACCGGATGCGCATTGGTGCCCGCCGGCTCGACACGGCCGAGTTCCCATCCGGCATCGAAATTCGCCTTCATGAGGAGTAGCTCCATGCGGATTTACCTGCTTACAGGCGTTCTGTTGGCGGCGGGTTTTCAGTTAAAAGCACAAGCTGTGCGCTGTGCAACAGCCAGCCGGATCGAAGCACCTCAAACATCCTCCGGAGATTTAACAACGCGCAACCTTCGACATTTTGGCCTGGTGTTCCACATCCTCTATCGGGATTCTTCGGAGCATCTCCCCGATGCACGGATCATCGGACAGGTTCAAGTGCTGAACGAAGTGTTCAATTCGCCTGGAGCCATTTCACAACACATACCGGGAGAATTCCGCAAACTGAAATCGCCGGCGCCATTTCACTTTTGCCTTGCATCGAGGGATCCCAATGGCAATCCGACGACGGGGATCCTGCGCAAAGCCACAGGAGACCCAGGCATTGCCTGCCGAAGAGAAAATGGCAGGCGCAGCCTGATGTCTTCTTCCCTGGGAGGGGAGGACCTTTGGGATCCAACGAGATACATCAACATTTACGTAGTCAACCGCGACCGTTGTCCAGCTCCGGGCGAAGCCATCTTTCCGTGGGACGCCAACGCAGAGGAAGACGGCATCATCCTCGACCTTCGTGCAGTCGGTTATTCCGGCAATACGGGGGAAAACTCCCCTTACCTCCTGGGGCTAACGCTCGTTCATGAACTGGGCCACTATTTCGGATTGCTCCATCTTTCTGCAAATCTAAGAGACTGCACGGGCGACGACCTCGTGGACGATACACCTGCTCAGGGCCGCGAGTACTTTGGATGTCCGGGGGGATTACAATTCAGTTGTGGTAGCAGCGACATGTATATGAATTACATGAGTCTGGTTGATGACAATTGCATGCAGCTGTTTACGATCGGCCAAGTTGACCGTATGCTTTCCGTGATCGAGGATTACCGGCCTATGCTTGCAAGCCAATGCCTGCAGCTGGAACCCGGTGGTGCTTTCGATAGGATCGGCTGGGCCTATGATGGAGCATACTGGCTGCTCTCGGGAGAAGAAGGAACGTGCTGGCAGGCTCAGGTGGATCTTTTCGACAGCACTGGAAAGCTTCTTTGGCAGGCCCCTGCCGACTGTTACGGGCGCCTGCTCATACCGGATCCTCATTCCGGTATCCCGGGAGGAATTTATTATGCAAAAATTTACAACGACCAGCATCTTCGCACGTTGAAACTGATAAACCGATAATTGATGAGCAAATTGAGTGGTTCGTCTATGATTGCTGCATTGGGAGCAATCATTCTGTTGGCCTCGTGCCGCAGCAGCCGGGCGCCGGAGGGTGCGGAGGCAAATGTCTTGAAACGCTGGATAAGCATTGAGAAGTTTCCCTGTTTTGGCCATTGCCAAACCTACCGGATGAGCGTTTACCGCAACGGACTGATCCTGCTTGAAGCGAGAGAGCACCTGGACAAGGCAGGCGTTTACTTTACCGAAATCAGGGGCGACCGGTTGGATAAACTCAGGAAAATGGACAAGTCCATTCCATGGCAACAGCTACAGGCGGAGTATTTTGTGAATATTGCGGATCTGCCCGTTACCGAGATTCATTATTACGATCTCAACGGGGCACGCATCAAGTCGGTGAAGGCCAATGCCAACCTGCCCGGCGACCTGGGCGATTTTGCAAAAGAGCTCCACCAGCTCATCCGCAGCGAAAAATGGACCCAGCTCCAGCGCAAAAGCGAGACCACCAATCCAGAGGTGATCTACGATGAGATCATCGTAGAGATGGATTCTACACTGACGCCGGAGGATATGGAGCTCGCATTTTCCGCTTACGGCCTGCAGCGCGAAAAGCGCATTTCGCCACTGATGAACCTCTGGAATTTCCGCTATGACGGGGCTGCTACTGGCCCATACGAAATGCTGGTGCTCATCCGGAAAAAGGCGGGAGTGCGCCATGCCAACTTCAACCGGAAAATTTTGCCGCGCGAAGAATAGCCAATGGGGGTGCTGTGGCACCCGGCCCTTACAGTTGGTCCAGCCATTTTTGAAGCGTAGCCTGGTCCATTGGGTCTATGGGCGACCCCTCCCCGTATTTGCGGAACCACGTCAGTTGACGTTTTGCATAGTTGCGCGTCTTTTGTTTGATCAGTGCGGTGGCTCCTTCCAGGTCAGTACGCCCTTCAAGGTAGTCAACCAGCTCGCGATATCCAACACTTTGCATACTCTGGCAGTTGCTATAGGGGAGTGCCCGTTTTACCTCATCGACCCAGCCTGCTTCGAGCATCTCGTCGACGCGCCGTTCAATTCGCTGGTACAACACATTGCGCTCTGGGAGCAGGCAGATGCCGCGGACAGAAAAGTTGCGGGGCAACCGCGTTTTATTCAGTAAACTGCTTATGGGCCTGCCAATGGTGTAATACACTTCGAGAGCGCGGGTGACCCGCCGGGGGTTGAGCAAGTCGGCGCCATCCGCGTAGACGGGGTCACAAGCTTGCAACAGAGCGCTGCAGGCTTCCAGACCCTCTGTTGATAGAAGGTGCTGAATGCGCTGTCGGACGGCGGCATCTATGGGCGGAAGCTCATCCATACCTTGCAGCAACGCTCGCAGGTAAAGGCCGGTACCCCCGCACAAAATGATGCGCGGGTGTTCGGCAAACAACCGGGCAAGCCGTTCAAGCGCTTCAACTTCGTAGCGGCCTGCGCTGTAGGATTGGTCGATGGCCACATGATCGATGAAATGGTGATCTACCGCTTCGAGCATGTGGCGGGCGGGCTTGGCCGTGCCGATGTCGAGATCTTTGTAAATTTGCCGGCTGTCGGCCGACAGGATGGGGCAATTCCATTTCGAAGCCAGGGCAAATGCAAGATCAGTCTTACCACTGGCCGTAGGGCCGGATATGACGATGAGCTCACGCAATATATGAGATGGTTTGTTCAACAGCAATGACTGCTAAGACAACGAGCAAGTGTTTTACAAAGTTTTAAGAATATGGACCAAATGGAGCCTGTTAATGTTCTACAGGCGCATATGGGTTTACGGCAACGCGCGCATTCCCCGCACCGGGGCGGTTCTGTTCATTGCAAACCATCCAAAGTCATTTATGGATGCCTCGCTGGTGGCCTGCTTTCAGCACCGAGTTCTGAATACCCTGATACGCGGGGACATGTTTGACAAGCGGTGGCTCCGGCCGCTACTTCGGGCCGTCCACCAGATCCCGATTTTTCGTCGCAAGGATGGATTTACAAACCTCAAAAAAAACAAGGGAACATTTGATGCATGCTACCAGGTGTTCGCCCGCAAAGAAGCCTTGCTGATCTTTCCAGAAGCCAGCACGATGATGGTTCCCTACCTGCGTCCTCTGCAAAAGGGAGCTGCACGGCTGGCCATAGGCACACTCGAGGGAGAATTTTCAAAGGAACTTTGGGTCATCCCCACAGGGATATTCTACGCTGAACCCACGCGCAGCCGGAGCGATATCGCCATCCATTTTGGGGAGCCCGTTTCCGTAAGTGGATGGATGGAAGAAAACCGCAATTGTGACGATAAAATTGCAGCACTGACGGAGCATTTCCAGGAAGCTATGGAAAAATGTGTGGTGTCTGCCCGGCAGGAAGGGCACGATGTGCTTTTCTATCGCCTGCTGGGAATGCTGGAACCGGTGCTGCTCCCGTTTACTAGACCAGGCTTGATCCGGGAGGACATGCCATGGAAAACTTTGATGCACATCGCAGGAAACTTCAGCGCAATGGACCGGAATGAGCTGGACCAACTGGAAGCTCAACTGGCCGCTGAGGGAGATCCCTTTGTCTGCGGGCGATCGCTGCAAATGGCGCTGTTCAGATCACCCCTTTTTCGCCTGGCCTTTCTTTGCGGTGCTTTGTTGACATTTGCCGGGTCTCTTGCTGCCATCGTCGTATATGGCCTTCCATTGCTGCTGGCGAGGGCCATTGCACGGAAGGCGATGAAGCACGTCGAATTTTACGCGCCTGTGCGCCTGGCAGCCAGCATGATCTTCCACCTGGTGGTCACCCTGGCAATTGGTGCTTACATTGGGGTACTTATAGGATTCTGGGGCGCGCTGGTAGCCGTAGCGATGCTTCAGATGTCGCTGCTGTGCTGGTGTGCATTTGCCGATGTCTCAAAATACCTCCACTTCGCTTGCCGTCGGCAATTCATTCATCGCAGTTCCGCGCTGATCAGATTGCGGAACAGTCTGGCAGAGCGTTTTAGTAAAAATTGATACAATCATCATCACAGGAGGGTTGATAAATCTTCGGTTTATTCAAAACCGACTTACCGGTTTGGTTAATTTTGACTAACAAATGCTAGTGTTAATGAATCTTGAGAGGTGGTGCTGAAATGAAGCTAATTTATTCAAGCGCTTTATTTTGAATACCCTTCGAATCCCTTGTTCTGCCTTGAGCAGGAGGCAAACGCCGACCTCCCGACTGGAAGCCTTGTTTTGTCAGGAAGCTTTATAAAACTTGAGCACCGTTTCAGCAATGCGATGCTGTTGATCGTCGGTCAGGCGGGTGTGAAGGGGGATACGCAACAGAGAAGAGGCAAAGCGTTCGGTATTGGGCAGGGAAGGGGATGGGCTTCGGGATGCCCACAGCCGGCTGCGATGCAAGGCCCCGTAATGAAAAGCAGATTCAATGCCATGTACGGCAAGGTGCCGGATGAGCCGGTCGCGGCTTACTTCGTTGTCTGCGACGAGGTAATAATGCGATCCGTTTACTTCGGCCCATTGAGGCACTGAAGGGAGAGCAAACCATCCGTTGGCAGCACCAGGAGCTAACAGTTGTTCGTACTGTTGCCAAAGCGCCTTTCGCCTTTCCAGGGCCTGCGGCCATACTTCCAACTGAGCGGAAAGCGCTGCTGACTGGAGAGAAGACATGACATAGGATGAGCCGAGTTCCATCCATTCGTATCGCGGAACCTCGCCCTGGTAAAAAAACCTCCGGTTGGTTCCCTTCTCGTAAATGATGTCGGCGCGATCTTTCCATGCGGCATCGCGAACCAAAAGACATCCGCCCTCTCCACAGGAAAGAGCCTTGGTGTGGTGGAACGACAGGGTACCAAAATCGCCCATGGTGCCGAGCGGTCGGCCCCTGTATCGGGAACCCATCGCGTGGGCGGCATCTTCAACCAGCAAGAGACCTTGCTCCCTGCAGAATGCAAGGATGGGATCCAGATCGACCGCAAGGCCTGCATAGTGCATGACGACGACGACCTTCGTGCGTTTGGTGACGAGCGGTGCAATCGTTGCGAGATCGACGCAAGGCCGCTCTGCAAGGCTGTCGGCAAACCGCAGGGCTTCCGTTCGCCAAAGGTATGCGCTTGCAGTGGTAGCAAAGGTATAAGCAGGAACAATGACCTCGTCTGACGGAGCCAATTGCGACAGGAGACCTGACATCTCCAGTGCGTCGGTACAACTCGGCGTAAGGTAAACCGCTGCACTACCAAATTCTCCGGAAAACCAGTCAGAAAGCTTCGCTCGGGTCGCATTATCAGAAGCCAGCGAACCTGAATCCACCAATTGCCCCAGACGGGCAAGCAGTGAGGGGCTGATTGATTCTTCGTGAAGACGTATGGGGGCCTCGCTCTGGCCTGATGACTGCAGCATAAGGATCAAATCTACGCACTCTGTCCGTTTGACCTCTTACCGGCATCACATCGAATGTATTTTTGCCGCAACATCAGGCGAGGTACCCTCAATACAACCTGACCGGACGATGTCAA
Organism: Saprospiraceae bacterium; assembly: GCA_019187365.1. Lineage (GTDB taxonomy): Bacteria > Bacteroidota > Bacteroidia > Chitinophagales > Saprospiraceae > Vicinibacter. The sequence continues at coordinate 29,774 of JABARE010000028.1, forward strand.
CAGAAACGCGCGTGCGATCCAGGAGCTTCCGCGCCGCCTCCATTCAGGTGGTGGCTGCTGCGGTGGGAGCGTTCAGTACGCTGTTTGTCTATCCGGCAGACCTGGAACTCTACGGCATCTACGGCTTTCTGACCAATACGGCTTCACTGCTCGTGCCTTTTGTTTCGCTGGGCTTTGGCCACGTTCTGCTGCGATTCTACCCTTATTATCGCGATCCCGCCAGTCGCCATCACGGTTTTTTGGGACTGGTGGTTGCAGCGTATGGGATTGGCCTGGTTGCATTTGGCCTGCTCTTTTTCCTGCTTGGTTCGCGCTTCATGGATGGCGGTGCCGCCACCGACCCATCAATTACCCGCATTTTACCCTGGCTGCTGCCATTTACCACATGCCTGGTGCTCTATGAAATGGCTTCTCAATTCAGCATTAACTTTGGAGAGATCCCAAGAATGGCTGCCACAGGCCTGGCGATGAAGATTGTCCTGCCCGCTCTATTCCTGGCAGCCATCGGCGGGTGGTATGCAACCGATGCCTTTTTGACCTTCCTGATGGTTTTCTACCTGGGGGCGGTGTGCTGGCTGTTTTTTACTCTGGCACGCAGACATCCCCTGCTCATCGGCTTTTCCCGGATGCTTTGGGACCGGGAGCACTTACCAGAAATTTTGCGGTACGCTGGTTTTGCCTTGCTGGGAGGTACAAGCGCAGTGCTCGCATTGAGAATCGATTCCTTTTTTGTCGGAACCATGGCAGGCGCTGAAGCGAGTGGAAAATACACCCTCGCCATGTTTATGTGCAACGTGGTTTTCATTCCAGCAACAGCCATTGCTGATGGACTCAATCCCAAGGTGGCCTCGCATAGCCGGAATAGCAATGCGGAGGCCCTCGTCGCACTCTACCGGACGTCCTCAGACACGATGCTGCTGTCAACCCTATTGCTGTCGATGGGGCTGCTGCTCGCGTTTCCAGGATTGGCGGACGTTATGCCCAACAGCGAGGAGATCATGCGCATCCGGCCAGCGTTAGTTTGTCTGATCTTGGCGCGCATCGTCGATGCCGCGACGGGGGTTAACCATTACCTGCTTTCGTATTCCAGGTACTATCGCTTCGAACTGTTCCTGCTACTCGGCATGGCAGTCGCCAACATCGCTCTCAACCTCCTGCTGATCCCGGAATTCGGAATGGCCGGCGCTGCGCTGGCAACCCTGATATCGGTCAGTACATACAACCTGATCAAAACGCTTATCGTCTATAAGCTTCTGGGAATGCACCCTTTCCGGCGCCGTACAGGCGGGATCATTCTTCTGGCGCTGGTGGTGTTTGGTTTATTTTATGCAATCCAATTTCCAGGAATGCACGCCGGAATCGATTTCGTCATGGCGGGCCTGGCCGGTGTTTGTTTTGTTGGCATGTTGTGGGCATTGCGCCTGTCTCCCGAGTTCAACGAGCTTATGATTGAACAATGGGCTTCAATCAAAAGGCGCTTTTGTTGACGGATTAGACAACCTGCCTCAGCGCGTTGCTCCTGAAAATGCCTGGTTGCTGGGAATGCGGATGAATTCGAGGCTGCCAGGTTTAACACCGAGATAGAAAGAATAGTACCCGAATTGTGGCGACCAGTCGAATCGCATGACCCAGCAGTGCAGGTCGCGCTCCAGGCCCAGGGTAGGATATTGCACGCCCCCACCATCAAAATTGAAGCTGATGTTGTTGAGGTTGATCCTCCAGTTGCGTGTAAGAGACAGGCTTCCCCTAAGCCCGATGTTGTGCACGGTGCGCTCAAATACATCTTTGCCGTCGGCGCTTCGCGAATGCCTGAAATTGAGGATGTACTGCAGGCTGAAATCGTAAAATAATTCGTGCAGTGAGGGAAGCCCTTCAGCGCTTTTATTGGCTGACTTGGCCCCGAACATACCAGCCAGTTGCCCCAGGGTCGCCGCTGCGTTGAAGTTGAGGTAACCAGAATTCAGGATGACCAGCTTCTTGTTTTCATGGATGGCAAATTCTTTGCTGCGCACTTCTTTCCCATCCACGAACTTACGACCGTAAGGGTCAAGCTGAAATCCGTAATAAACAGTCAGAATTCCATTGAGAAAGCGGTTGCTGCCTCCACCGGTTATTGGGGAAAGCCGGAATGAATCTGCTGAGACCCTGTACTGCGCACTCAGGTTAAAGTTCTCGATCAGAGGAAGCTTGCGGAAACTCGAATCCTGCCTCCGGTAATACTTCATCTCGACGCGATTGAGCAGGTTGAAGGAAAGTGTAAAATTTTCTCCCGGCACACTTGGAAGACCAAACGGACTGTTGGCAAAGCGAAGGTATTCGCGGGTTTCGCTTTTCTCCGGCCGCAAATCCGTTTCGTAGGTCCTGAAATAGGAAAACGGAGACTGGTGGTAATCGGGAGAATAATTGAAGCTGATGCTGGGCGTGAGCTGGTGGCGGATCCCCCGGAACCACCCGCGGGAGGAGAGGATCTGACCAAAGAGCTGCGTGCTCATGGTGGCTGAAGCGCTTGCGGTGCGAAAAGAGGTGATACTTCGCGAAAGGGTGGTATCGAGTTTGCCATAAATCAGGGTCGTATCGCCCGGCTTGGTGTAAACGGTATCGAGCAATCGGATGTTTTGGTCAAAAAAACTGATCTCCTCCTTGTAAGAAATGACCGGCGTGATGCTCAGGTATTTCAATACCCGGAAATTGCTGTTGACTTCCAGTCCATGACGAAATCCGTAACGCAACTGGTCGAAGACCTGTTCACTAAACAACAAGGTATCGGTCGTGTTGACGCTGTTGCGGATCTGTGCTGAGTAAGTCGTCGCGATCCGGTCATACCACCGCTCTTTCTGAACGGCCCGGTTTCTCCTGCGGAAGGGATTTACGCTGCGCATCTGAAGGCTGAGCTCGGGAAGGGTCAGGTTAACCTCTCGGCTGATCAGGTTTTGAGAATGGAACATGGATGCAGACAACTTGAACGGACTATTGGGGATCTGGAGATTGTACGTCAGATTTGACCGCAACACGTTCTGTAGGGCCGTCTGGTAATTGCCGTACTGCAGTTTTGAAAATCCCCCGGTCTCTATCTCAACGCTGCCGCCAAAGCTGTGGTAAGGATGCGCACCGGATTCCTGGTTGTGCGACCAACGAATGCTGATCGGACGATTGACGCTGGTCAGATAAGAGTTTGGAAGTTCCTGGATCCTGTTTTCGTACTGAAGACTGAAGTTGCCGTTGTATTTGTAGCGGGTTTTGTAATTGCCATTAACCGCCAGCCTGAACGACCCTTTAAAAAATATGTCGCCAAGAAACTTGAGGTCCAGGTTGTCACTCACCGGAAGATAATAACCAACGTTCGTTAGTCCAAACCCCCGGTCGTCATAGGTGTATTCGCGGGGGAAGAGAATTCCTGCCCTGGCATTTTTTGAAATGGGAAAAAACCCAAAGGGAAGCCACAATGGCGTTGGGATGTCCTGGATCTGTACGTAAGACGGGCCAATGACCGCGAGCTTGTTGGGAATGATCTTTTGCCGTTTGCTGGCAATGCCGTAATGGGGGTGCTCTGCATCGCAGGTCGTCAGCAGTGCGTGTTGGTTAAAAATGATGTCGTCTGTGCCGCTGCCCTGCCCCGAAATGAATTTGGTCTGGCGGCCGTGAACGTATAGGTCGCCCTCCCGGGTGACGATCTCGTCAATGTACCCCTTGCGGGTGTTGAAGTTGTAGCGGATGCGCTGCGCCTTGAAAGTCTGCCGGCCATCGTTGAAATCGGGCACTTCGACGCGGCGCCCAAGACTGTCTGAAGCGGGCTCGGCAACCGCGATGTTGTTGCGCAGTTCGACGCGGATATAGCCCGCTCGGATCTCCATGGTCTGGTAACGAATGTAGGCTTCGCCGTACAAATGGATGACGCGGTCTCCATATTCAAAGCGAACCCGGTCGCGGGCTCCGTAATGCACGGGAACCTCAATGCTGTCCGGAGAAACGAAAAACAAAGCTGTATCGCGAAGGGTAAGCCCTCCGGCCGTGTCGGCACCAGGCACAGGAACCTGCGCCCATGGCCCGGAAGGGATAGCCAGACTACAAATAACAAAAAAAATGTATACTTTATTCAAATATCTTTAATTAATTATACATTTTATTATTTATAATATGTAAGTTTGTGTGGAATTTGGCTCAAAATGCAAAACTACGACTCCTTCACAACGCGAACAATTGCGCGAAAAGTACGGCGTGCAGCGTTCTTTGCGGTCCTTTGCGGTACAGCGATTTCCGCATCCACCCAGACCACACCTGGCCAAACCGGCCTCGTCATCGTCATTGACCCCGGACACGGCGGCCGGGACCCTGGTGCCGGAAATGCCCAGTGTTTTGAGAAAGAAGTCTGTCTGGAGGTGGCCCGCCTGCTGCGGGATCAACTGAACAGCCGCATGCCCGAAGTAAGGGTGGTCCTAACCCGCGAATCCGATGTGTTTGTACCACTGAAACAGCGCGCCGCACAGGCAAATGAAATCGGTGCAGACTGGTTCATTTCACTGCATTGCAACGCACAGGCAGGTCATCCCCGGGCGGTCAGGGGGTCAGAGAGTTATGTCATGGGCCTTCACAAAACAAAAGAGAACCTCGAAGTCGCCCGGCGGGAAAATCTTTCACTCCTCTACGAAGAAGGGCAGGAGGCCGGAAGCGACGATGCGCTGGAACGTATCCTGCTTCACCATCTGCAGGACCGAAATCTTCAGCGCAGCATTGAATGCGCCAATGCCATCGAACGCGCCTTTTCGACCAATCATCCGGGTGGCAGCCGGGGCCCCAGGCAGGCTGGTTTTGTCGTGCTCCACCAGGCTGCTATGCCCGCAGTGCTCGTTGAAATGGGATACCTTACCCATCCTGACGATGCAGCACTCCTCTGTTCGACAGAAGGCCGGAGGAACGTGGCAACGTCAATCGCCGAAGGGCTTGGGGCTTTGCTGGCAAATGCTCCTGTAAAGGCTTGTGCGAGCCAGACAGAGGGATCCGATGGGGCCATGTACTGCATTCAGCTTGCTGCCACGCGCAATGACCCAGGTGCTGATCCCCGTTGGCGGGGAGTGGAAGGATTGCAAATCGCTCGCGAAGACCAGCTTTACCGGGTTTTTGTGGGAAGCTACACAGATCCCGGTCAAGCCAGACGAGATGCGTTTATGTGGGTTAAGCGGGGATTTTCAGACGCTTTTGTCGTTCCCATCCCAGGAACTGATTGATCTGCAGTTTACAAGACCATGCCACCATGCAACATAGACCTTAGCGCATGTCGCCTATTTCCTATTTTTACGGCGTTTTTCACGAGATCCTACCGTTTTGAGAAATGAAGTAAAAGTTGGACTCCTCAGTCTTGCAACCATCCTGATCCTGGTTTTTGGCTACAAATACCTGAAGGGCAGCAACATCATGGATCGCACCAATACCTATTACATCCGCTTCCGGGACGTTGGCCAGATGGACGCCTCTGCACCGGTGCTCATACGCGGACTCAGCATAGGATCGGTCACCAAAATCCAACTCGACCCGGATAGCGCAGACTGGGTGCTGGTGACCATTGCCGTTAAGCGGGAGATACGCCTTCCTCAGAACGCCCGCGCCATCCTCGTCAGTCAGGGCCTCATGGGTGGCAAAGCCCTCATCCTGGATTATCCCGCTGTTTGTCTTGAAAACTGTCTGCCGAACAGAAGTTTCATCCCGGGTGAAATTGCCGGAATGCTCTCCAGTATGGTCAGCAAGGAAGAAGTGCAGGAGTATGCCAAATCCGTTGGGAGCCAACTCAATAAAATCCTCGACACGGCTGCAACCAACGAAAATGTACAGCTCGCGGCCACAGTAAAAAATGTACACCTCATCCTTGCCAACCTCGCCGCTTCCACTGCCCGTATCAATCAACTGCTCGAACATTCTGCCGGCGGGCTGGATCAGACCGTTCAAAATCTGGAGACCGTAACCAACGCTCTGGCGCGAAATTCACAGGCACTTTCCAATTCCATCAAAAGTCTTGAAGATATTTCAACCGGGATCGCGGCGGCGAAACCGGGAAAGATGATCCAATCAGCCGACCAGGCGCTGGTAGAAAGTCAGCAGGCGCTTCGCCAACTCACTCAAACGCTCGCCGACAGCAAGCAAACCATTGTCCAGCTCAATGAAGTGGTGGGCGACATCCGGTCGGGAAAGGGCAGTCTGGGAAAACTCATCAACGATCCTGCTTTGTACAACAACCTCAACCGCTCTTCCCGCAACCTGGAATTGCTATTACAGGACCTGCGCCTCAACCCGAAGCGGTACGTTCACATCTCGGTGTTTGGCAAAGACGGTACACCTTACGAAGTTCCCCCTGAAGATCCGGCCGACCGGTAACGCGAATGGAATTTTAAGAGTTCAGATGCGGTGTTTGAAGTCTCTTTCGAGGTCTCGCTTTTCGTCTTTCTCCCTCAGCGTCTCGCGTTTGTCAAATGCTTTCTTCCCTGACGCCACATAGACTTCAAGCTTGATAAATCCGCGGTCCGACTGGTAAATGCGGTAAGGAATGAGGGCAAACCCCTTTTCTGCAATTTTGCGTGCAATTTTGCGGATCTCCTGACGGTTGAGCAGAAGCCGGCGCGGCCGTTTTGGATCGAACTCCCGATCCTGGCTTTGCTTGTATTCCGAAATGTGCATATTGCGCAACCACACTTCCCTGCCCTCCACCACACAATAGGCGTCACTCAAATTGGCGTTGCCTTCCTTGACCGACTTGACCTCACTTCCCGTCAACTCTATTCCCGCTTCAAATGACTGATGAAGATGGTAAAGGTGCGCAGCCTTGCGGTTCGTGATCTCGAGATTTTTCACTTTTCGGTATACCTCATGTACTCAGAATGGATGGCCCCGCTTCCATCCATCTTTGATATCGTGGCCGTCATTACGTCAAATGCTTCTTTCCGATACATGACCTGTTGCGGAAAATCGTGCGATGCATTCGCGAATTTCAATTCGACTTCAGGATCAGGAATCCACCGGAACAATATGGGTTTGTACTCATTTTCGGCAACGCGGGCCTCAAAAAACCAGCTTCCCTCCCCGTCGCGGAAAATGCGCATTTTCTCATGCAGTGTGGCGTATCCTTGGAGCAGGTCGTAGGCGACTCCTCCATAATGATCGTCAGCTATGCGTACCCATTTCTCATAGTATTCCTTGTCGCGATGTTTCCACGTGCCGGCAATCCATTCCACCTCAATGGGTTTTGGGTTGACCAGAATGTGGGCTGGCTTGCAGGAAGTCAATAACAGGCTTGCCCCCAAAATTGCCATGTAATGATTCATATCAATCGCTCAGAGTTTGTTTAAAACGAAATCCGTCATCCTTGCAAACAGATGCATGCGCGCATCCGCTCCTCCTATGCCGTGGTTTTTGTTTGGGTAAAAATACATGTCGAACGCTTTGCGATGCCGGACAAGCGCATTCACCATCTCAATCGAATTTTGAGGATGAACGTTGTCGTCTGCAAGGCCGTGAACCAGCAGGTAATTTCCCTTGAGCCGGTCGGCGAAGTAAACTGGAGAGTTTTCTGCGTAACCCGTGGGGTTATCCGACGTGCGACGCATGTAGCGCTCGGTGTAGATGGTGTCGTACCATTTCCAGTTGGTGACCGGAGCAACTGCGATGGCGGCCTTGAATACGTCATTCCCCTTGAGCAGGCAAAGCGACGACATATAACCGCCGTAACTCCATCCAAAAATTCCAATCCTCGATGCATCCACAAAATCGAGCGAACCGAGGTAACGGGCAGCATCGATCTGATCTTCAGTCTCCAGTTTGCCAAGCTGCAGGTAAGTCATTTTTTTAAATTCCTCGCCGCGCCCTCCGGTTCCGCGGTTGTCGACAACGCAAATGATGTAACCTTTCTGCGCAAGCATTTGCAACCATCCGTAATAACCAAATGAATTCCATCTGTTCATTACTTGCTGACTGCCGGGACCTCCATACAAAAACATAAAGACCGGATATTTTTTGCCCAGCACGAAGTCTTTTGGCTTAATGAGGGCCGCATTCATGGCCTGGCCCCCGCGATTCGGAATTTGCAACAACTCCACTTCGGGCAACTGCAGTTCATTCATCCTCCCAGCAAGGGCTTCGTTCGTTTCAAGCATGCGAATGGTCTGGAAATCGGAACCGGCGATCCGGTATTGGGTTGGAGTCCGGACATCCGAATGCGAAAGGACGAGGTAGTGCAGACCCGGACCTGGCTGGGCGCTGTGAAACCCGGGCCTGGTCGTTAACACGCTGTCGCGGCCCGTTTCTACGTCAATGCGTCTTAATTCCCGCTCGCGACCATCGCTAACCGAAAATTGTGCCAGGGCCCACTGCCCGTCTGCATGCAATCCGTACAAGGCCGTCATTTCATCACTTCCCCGCGTTAGCTGCCGCACCAGATTTCCATCCATACCATAGAGGTAGAGGTGGTTGTACCCGTCGCGTTCGCTCGTCCAGAGAAACCGGTTGCCGTTTAGAAAAGTCAGGTCGTCGTGTACGTCGATGTAACGTGCATTTTCCTCCTCAAGCAGAACCCGGAATGCGTTTTTGCGGACATTGCTCAGGATCAGGCGAAGTCGGTTCTGATTGCGGTTCATCCATTGCACGCACAAGACATCCCGGTCGCGGGTCCACTTGAGGCGTGGCAGGTAGTCGTCTTCGCGCGGGCCTATGTCGATGGGTTTTGATTTGTTTTTCTTTGCGTCGTAACACCAAACCGAGACCACCGCGTTTTCTTCACCCACTTTGGGATACTTAAATGCAAATTTTTCCGGATAAGCGCCGTCGTTGTAGTATTCTATCGAAAATTCCTTTACGCGGCTTTCGTCAAATTTGAAATAGGCAAGGTAATCTCCACCGGGCGACCAGGCATAAGCCTTCGTGAGGGTAAATTCTTCTTCGTACACCCAGTCTGAAGCGCCATTGATGATTGCATTGACCTGTCCATCTTTGGTTATGCGAACCCTTTTTCCCGTTTCGATCACTTCGTAATACAAGTCGTTGTTGTACACGTAGGCCACGCGGTTTGCGGATGGATCGAAGGATGGATACTTGATTTTCCCCGGAGGGTATATGCGGTAAACGGCGTCACCCGCTACGTCGTAAACAAAACAGCGCGAAATGCGCGAATGGCGATAGATGGATTCCGTTTCGGTGAACAACAGGATCTTCCCTTCATCGTCACTGAATTCATAGGCATCGACGCTTTTTTCGATTTCGGGATGTTTCGCCGCATCAAACAGTACGGAGACTTCACGGCCGTCCAGTATGGAGTACTTTGCGATTTTGCCGGACATCAGGCGAGTGTAGTGCTTCCCGTCTTTCATGAAGTTGAAATGCGGAACGCCTCGCGCACTGAAAGTACCTCTTTCATAGAGGTCCTCGAGTGAGATTTCCCGGGTTTGAGCGTCTGCAGTAAGGCTCTGTAAGAGCCATGCAATGAAAAATAAATAGCGAACGGTCATATTTTGCCAATGAATTGTATGATGCGCTCCATCCACGCTTTTTTCCAGGGTGCATAAGGCGGATGGAACAAACGCAGCAAATTAATCCATTTTCCCTGAACGGAAACGGATCGCAAATGGGAAAAGGTTTCAAATCCATGAATGCCGTGGTAAACGCCCATGCCGCTTTCTTTTCTGCCGCCAAAGGGCAGGTCGAAATTGCAATAGTGCAACAGGCAGTTGTTAATGCTGACCCCTCCTGAGCGAAGTTGCGCAGCGAGATGTTTCGCCGTCTTCTGATCTTCATCGAAAATGTACAGGCTGAGCGGAACGGGCAACGCACGCAGTTGAGCCGGCAGGTCTTCTGCATTCCGGTAAGTAATTACCGGCAACACCGGACCGAAGATCTCTTCCTTCATAGAAGCGTGTTGCCAATCGCTGTGTAACAACAGGCATGGAGAGAACTTTCGGCTCACGGGGTCTGAGGAAGGTTCAATATCTGTTTTTGCTCCCTGTCGCACGCTTTCGCGAAGCAAGTTTTGCAGGCGCTCAAAATGCTGTGCGTTGACGATGCCACAGTAGTCGGGATGGTCCATCGGGTTGGAGCCGTACATGCCATGCAGCGCAGCCTTCCAGGCAGCGCAAAATGATTCAAGCTGGCCCTCGTGCAGTAAAACGAAGTCAGGAGCGATGCAGGTTTGTCCGGCATTCAGGCATTTGGCATAAGCAATGTTGCGAACGGCTTGGCCGATGTTGGCGCCCGGTGCAATGATCACCGGCGATTTGCCTCCAAGTTCAAGCGTTACCGGAGTCAGGCGATTGGCCAAAGTTTCCATCAATTGAATGGCTTTGCCAATGGATCCGGTAAAAAACACGTGGTCGAAGGGCAATTGCAGCAAATTTCTGGCAGCATCTGAATCTCCCTGAACCACCGCGACCTCATCCTCTCCAAAGGCTTCGCGTATGGCCTTTGCGATAACTGCCGAAGTAGCGGGTGTAAATTCGGAAGGTTTGATGACGACGCGGTTTCCGGCAGCCCAGGCAGCGACCAACGGGGTTATGCAAAGGTTGATGGGATAATTCCAGGGCGACAAAATCAGCACGACACCTTTCGGTTCCGGATGCACAAAATGTTGCGTTCCGGACAATTCCCAAGGGGTAGGTACCCGGCGCGACTTCATCCACCTTCCAAGCCGTCGCCGGGTGCGCCGCAATTCAACGAGGCAAGGCAGCAGCTCCGAAGCAGAGGTTTCAAAGGGAGGCTTATGGAAGTCCTCCCAAAGTGCGGATTCCATGGCTTTTCGATGGGATAAAAGGCTGCTTTCCAACTGCTGAAGCCTTTGGAGGCGGCGCGCAAGAGAAGGGTAGGGTTCGCGCCAGCGCGCACGGTCAAGGCGATCAAAAAACGCTTGGTGGGCGATAGGGTCCGACCCGCCAGGGGAAGTGTCTGCACCATCCGGCATCCGGCAAAGATACGCTTGTGCAGGGCATGGTCTGTAAATGTCCTACATCGCGCTTTGCCCGCGACTGCTTTCGGCCACCGCAGAGGCAACGCGATGGGCCACGCTCTCATCGAGGGCCGGAGGAATGATCATTGTTGGAGTAGGCTGTGTGACCGCCGAGGCGATCGCCCCTGCCGCAGCAAATTTCATATTGAGCGTGATCTTCGGTGCACGTGCCTGAAAGGCCCCTAAAAAGATCCCTGGAAAGGCCAGCACATTGTTCACCTGATTGGGAAAGTCGGAGCGTCCCGTGCCCACGATAAAGGCCCCGCCCGCCCTGGCTTCATCGGGGAGAATTTCGGGTATGGGGTTTGCAAGGGCCAGGATCAATGGATCTTTTGCCATGAGCCGGATGTGGTCTCGGTTGAGAATGTTAGCCTTGCTGACGCCAATGAATACATCCATACCCACCAGCGCATGCTCCAGCGTACCGCTGAGGTTGCGCGGATTGGTGTAGGCGAGCAGGTCGTATTTGATGCCTTGAAGACCCAACCGGTTGCGGTGGATGATTCCCATGGTATCGCACATGACGATCTCGCGAACGATTTTCTGATTTGTGGCGGTGAAATCGCGCCGCCCAAGATAGCGGGCAATGGCAATGCCTGCGGCACCGGCACCGTTTATGACGATCCTAAGGTCTTCCAGCCTCCTGCTGGTCAGTCGGCAGTAATTCATCAGGGCCGCAAGCACTACGATGGCAGTGCCGTGCTGGTCGTCGTGGAAAACCGGAATGCCTAGGTCCTGCAAGCTTTCCTCAACCTCAAAACAGCGCGGTGAGGAAATGTCTTCCAGGTTGATGCCTCCAAAAACGGGAGCTATGTTGCGGATAACCTGGATCAGCTCGTCGGTTTTTTGGGTGCTGATGCAAATGGGGAAGCCGTTGATGCCCGCAAATCGCTTGAACAGCATGCCTTTGCCTTCCATGACGGGTATGGCCGCAAGCGGTCCGATGTTTCCCAGACCCAATACGGCCGAACCATCGCTGACAATGGCTACGGTGTTTCCCTTGATGGTGTAATCGTAAACTTTTGCCGGGTCGTTGTGGATGGCCTCACAGGGAGCAGCAACACCGGGTGAATAGGCAAGAGAAAGATCCTCAGTCGTACGGATGTCCATCTTGTTTTCCACAGAGATCTTACCCCGCAATGCCTCGTGCAGTTGAAGTGACCGCTCAAATACATCCATAGAGTGCTACCGCTGCAAATAGTTTGCCAGTATTTGCCGGGGGACGGGCTTGCAATGCCTGCGAAAAATACATTCCCATTGCGGTGCAGGAAGAGGCCACCCAGAAGTGTTAAAAATTTGTTAAATTTCCGGGGGGGGTAAAAACTTCATGCTGTTTAGTACATTTCGACATTGTTTAACCAACCACCCCAACAAAACCTATGATCACCTAGGCTCTTACTTAAAGCTTTTTCCAAAACAACTTCATAGCATAAAAA
>JABARE010000056.1 GCA_019187365.1 Saprospiraceae bacterium
TAAAATCACATCTCTTCGCAATTGCTGCAAAGCTTCATTAGATAATTTACGCCCATCCTTTATTTTCATGGCATAAAGATACAAAACATATTTATAAGTGTGTACTTTTTAACAATTTTATTAATAATAAATCGGTAAACTAAATTTGATGCAGTAGGATAGTTAAAATCATTGCAGTTTTCAGTGATGTATTCATAAAGACTTGAACTCCCGGCCAATCGACCTAAATTTGGTACACCACTTATTCTGATTACAGGCAATCCAAGTGGTATTTCATCTCCACAATCGACTTCTTGTTGTCTTCGAGGAATTAAATTTGAAATCTCCTCAAATACCTGACAAATTACCTCTTCATAATTCGGTGAAGGGGAATTCCCAAAGATAAGTGTGAAATATCCGGAATTACAAATACTAATTTGCTGTGTAGAATCAACCTCAAATTTATCATAGGTGTTACCAAAACGATCGTATAGAATTGAATCCGGATTACTGGAAGTGGACTGATGCGCGGGTAAGGCGCCACAAAAATTCACTCCTTGTGCCATTAACTGGAGTGCATTAAAATGAAGAATAAAAAATAATAGTAAGCACCTTTTCCCTACAATTAATGCAACTTTATCAATAAGGACGTAAGGACGTAAGGATTTCATACCTGTAGTGTTTGCGGTTATTTGTACCAAAAGTAATTCTTTTTTCTCAATTTTCCAAATCGTTTTCACCCGACGCATTATATTTTTACTTATCTTGGGTCGCCGGGTTCTACAACCATCCAATTGGGAATCCGTCTGTCCCCGTGCGTTCGCCATCTGCAAACCGGATACTGTACTACAGCGCCCTGACGGCGTCTCTTTCGGGACTGCTGTTCGGCTTTGATACCGTCGTCATCTCCGGTGCGGAACAAACGATCCAGAACCTTTGGCAACTGAGCAGCCTACAGCACGGACTTGCCATCAGCATGGCGCTTTGGGGTACCGTGTTCCGAGCGCATAAGCGCAAGGGTGCGCAGGCTGACCTTTCTCCAACATTGGGAGCTCTGATCTTCAAAAATCATACGCTTCAAACTCTAACGGATGGTACTTCAACTCACACATGAATTTTCATGCCTTTTCATCCTATAATTTATAGATCCTTTTTGAATTGATTACTTTCCCGTCTTCCGTCACTTTTGCAAAATACACTCCACCAGGCAAATTCTTCAAATTCATATAATTACTTCCCTGATAGATAGATTTGCGATCAATAGGCATACCCCATAAATCGTAAAGTATTAAGATCATTTTTTGGGGATTATAATCCACTACATTTATGATCACCTCATCTACACATGGATTGGGCCAGATTTGAATTTCCGGTATTTCATGTTCATCTTCCGTGTTTACCATTACGCCTATTCTAAAAGTACGACATAATGTATCTTCACCATTTCGATTTTTTACAATCAAACAAACTTCATAGATGCCCTTTTCAGAAAATTGATGTGTCGGATTTTTGGCATCACTGGTATTGGCATTACTTTTGGTGTCGCCAAAATTCCAACTCCACTCTTCAACTTCATATGCGCTTAAATCCGTAAATTCAAACTTTAAATAATCTGAGGTATCCTGGTCATATCTCCAATGACACCAAGGGATATTGTCAATTCCCAAACTATCGCATATACTTCCATCGATTGGGCCAAGGCGATAGTATGGATAATATGGCATAGTTTTCTTAATTGAATAAAATGGAACTACATGTTGTCTAAAATCACAATCATTTCCCAGCTTATCCGGTCTGTTTATTACATGTAAATGCCGTGTTTGTATGAAATTCGGGTTACAATATATTCTACCGTCCGGACCAAGTTGAAGTTGTCCAAAGAAAGTAGGCCCATAAATATTAGCAAATAAATGAGATAGATAACCATCGTATCTCGCAATTTCAATTCTAGAATTTATTTGACCATTTACTATTGGATATTGATACAGCACTTGCCCGCTACATATATACAAAATCTCATTTGAAGAAGAAAATGCGCAACCTACCGATATACTTTCCGTCGAATCAATTTTAAAATTCTGATGTTTGGAAAGTTCTCCCGTATTTCTGTCAAAGTGATAAAAGTCAAATTCTGAACCACTCCATTCATTCAAGTCATCTTTAGTTCCTATAACATAGTAATCTCCATTAGGTGAAAAACAAGCAAATCCATCACCGCTGTTCCTCCTGTCTCCAATTTCCTGGATACTACTAAGTTTAACATCTGTTGGATCAATCAATAAAGTATAATATTTATTACTGAATCTTCCCGGCACGAGTGCCCACCAATCTCTACCGTTAGCATGTTTGCAATATGCTACTTTCCCAGTATCCAATGTGTCATTCAAAACATTCTTCCGAATTATTTTTAAGCTTACTCCAATATGCTTATTCGTCTCCACCATTTCACAATAATTAAAATAATTAGCCATAAGAGTAGCGGTCGTATCCAGAAATATTATTTCATCCTGCTCATACAAAAGATAGTAGGAAGTATCATTTCCCGGCTTGGGAATAATACTAGAGCCTTGCATTAAGAACTCACAATCCCCGTCCGGGCATACTTGACGTGAGTTTATAATATATTGATATCTATAATCTTCTACGTTATAACCATCGAAACAAAATAGATATTTACCTTTCCGATCCGAAATTGAACAACCATAATTGTGAAAATCACTTTTTAAATAAGGGTTGTACACCACTATGGGGTTACCTGAAGTTGAACCAAATTCCAAAATATTTATTCCTTCTATAGTGTCTGATGGATTATCGGAAAAGTCATATCCAAAGATCCAATTAAAATCATATTTTTGAGATTTTAAATTAGTATTCAAAAAAAATATTACTATTAACACATAAATTATTCTGAATTTTATTTGCATGGTTCAAACTTAATTTTCAGTTTTTACAAGTTTTATTGAAATTGTAGGATCATCATTGTGGTATATCCGAACAAAATATATTCCACTGGCTAACTCATGTATGTCTATTTCATTTACTCCTTCATTTAAAAATTCCATTTTTTTTCTGCATTGTTGATCTAAAGATATAATTTCCATTATAAAAAGTTCATTTAAATCCCTTTTAATGGTAAGGCTAATGGAATTATTCGACGGATTGGGCATTAAACTTACTTTATTACGGCTCGCCACATGATTATTATTAGATAATAATATTGATTCAACATTACAAAGTGTATCATCATCAAAATAAAGTGAATCGAAATTACTAATAATTGATCTTGCTAAATAAACAACAGTTCCGCCTTCTTGTACACATTGAGAGGCCACATCATATAAATCATCATATTGAGTTTCATTCAAGGAATCCAATCCTGCTAATACTACCCTAGCATATAAGTCTAACGTAATACTTTCATTATTCTCAATTAAACCATTAGGTGTAATCTCAGATAAATAATCAAGAATCATTTCTGCCATGGAATGTTTTGCTTCTTGAATTGAATCTGTTAGTGTATAATATATTTCTCGATTATCTAAAATATCACCATTTAAATTATTAATGAGTGCCCAGATACTATCCCTCACCACAATTGAGGTATCACTTAGATACTCTTCCGTTTGACCATTTACCTCATCAATTAATATATCCACCGATTCATTTAAACTATCAAGAAGTTTTATATGGACTGTATCAATCTTGAAAGTATTTAAAATACAATTATATATTGTATAGTATTTATGCACATTATTTGCAACGCTTTCATTATAGAAAGAATCAATACTATTGATGGTATCAATTAGCTCAGGATGGTAGTTCAATTTATCATATAGAAATTTTATTCCCTCCCATTGGGCTACATTTCCAAAATCATTATCCGCCAATTCACCGTGAGAAATGTCCTCATCAGTCTGCGTAAGATAATTGTCAGGTATATTTCTAAATTCACTTGAAGGAATGATACACTGGGGATCTGATAGGCAAGGTGCAGCATATGAATTTGATATTGTATTCATCCATAAACCAGTAGAACATGCTTGCGAAGGAAGAATGGATGGTGGCCAACTAGGGGCGCTGCACCCTCCTGCCCAAACTTGTGATCTCCTACGCACCCGTAAATCAGAATTTGCATTTCTTGCATGCGCTTTAGTAGTTCCAATTTCACTAGATAAAGAACCATCCCACAGATTTTCTGCCGATTTATTAGGAAATTTTCTGAAGTCTGGTTGCGGACCATAAATAGCACCATTGTTTAAAAGCAATCCATTAAAATAAGTTCCCAAACTTCTATTGTATAACCATTTCGAACGGTCACAATTATTTGTATATGAATAGGCTGTATGGGCATTTTTAACACTGTTACAACAATAGGTCACATTTTGCGATAAGGTGCTCTTTATTCCCCATCTGCTGCTAAAATCATCATAGTTATCTCCTTCTATTTGGTTCGCAATCAAATAGCAATTATTTGCGTTTCGCAAAACAATTCCACCGGCTTGTAACCATTGATGCGCTTCTATCGGTTCTAACTCGGAAATAAAATAAATTTTATTCCTAGTAACCTGCGATGCCGCACTATTTGTTAAACCAATACCGTTACAATTTCGGTCTAAAGAAAAGTAATTATTTTCCACTGTTGAACTATATTTCACCCCTTCAAAATATACACCATATCTCTCTGACAAATAGGCACGAACATCATCAGATATAAAACCGCTGTTCTTAATTGTAGGTACGAATCCTAAGACAGGATTTTTTATCCATATGCCATATTTTCTAAAACTTATCGAATCATTATTAAACTCCGAGTTTCCCGTTTGACCATCCTCATAAATTCCAACATCTACATTCATCATCATATTATCTGACACATTCCGCAAATTAGAATTATTTGACCTAATGCCAACTAATGCTTCATCAATTGTACAATTTGCTATTTTTATTGCAACAGAATTTAAGCCACAATAAATTGCAAAGCCCTGCAGTTTTACTAAATTATAATCCACATCTCCAATTAATGCAAGCATATTTTGAAAAATACAATTGTCAACAGAAACTGTAGAATTATTAAGTGCTGTAATTCCATTAATTTGCCGGCTAAAAGTGCAGTTTCTTACATCCATTGTAGTATTATAATATGCTTGGATACCGCCCCAAGAAATAGCATCACTAACTCTATTATTTACAGGTTCCCCATCGGTGGGTAATAAATAATCCTCACACAAAAATTGATTCTGAATGATGGTGGAGAGATTCACCCCACCATCAGGAATTCTAATACCGACATAATTCCTATTGAATTCATTTTCAGTAATTAATTTAATGGTTGACCCACTTAAAGCGTTAATCCCATAATAAGCATCACTAATAAAGTTACCCCAAAAATTTAAAACTGACCCATTTTCCAATTCTATTCCTCTGTACATTATTCCTTCACATGCATCATAATATGCACCTTGACTATCAAGTGTTTTGCCAGATTTTACTAAGATTTTGGCAGATTGCCCAAAATAAATATGAGAATTCGATTTAAATTTTTGGAGAGTCCTGTCAATATTTAAAGTTCCTTGCAGACAAATCGACTGCCCCGAACTCAATTCTATTGGAACAGATGTACTTGAAATATTTGTAACCGATGCTTTACTTGTACCCACAAAATAAGAATTTTGGGGACAATTGCATGCTTGGCCTGTTAAAAACCCTACAACATTAAGACTAAATAAGGACGTAAGGACGTAAGGACGTAAGGACGTAAGGACGTAAGGACGTAAGGACGTAAGGACGTAAGGATTTCATAATTTTAGCATTTTGGGTTATTTATACCAAAAGTAATCCACTTTTATCAATTTTCCAAATCATTTTCACCCGATACATTTTTTTTAACCCAAATCATGCATTAGAAAAAGGGTTAGGAGGCCTTATGAACTCCTAATTTTCAACCCAAATCATACAATGGAACCAAAAGAATAGCATAAAACATTGATTATCAATACCAAATTTCTAATGCATTGCATTAGATAAGGTGTTTGAATGGACTTGATAGAATGCTTGTTCTCATTGCCGATTATGTCAAATTGAAAAATCTAATGCATGATTTGGGTTTAACTTATCTTTGGTTGACGGTTTCCATAACCATCCTATTTGGAATCCGGTTAGCCCCGTGAGTACTTCAGCAGAAAACCGGATACTGTACTTCAGCGCCCTGACGGCGTCTCTCTCGGGACTGCTTTTCGGCTTTGATACCGTCGTCATCTCCGGTGCGGAACAAACGATCCAGAACCTTTGGCAACTGAGCAGCCTCCAGCACGGGCTGGCCATCAGCATGGCGCTTTGGGGCACGGTGGTCGGCGCTCTTGCTGGCAGGTTTCCCACCGAATACTGGGGCAGAAAACCGACGCTCGTTTTCGTCGGAGTCCTGTATATGCTTTCCGCTCTTGGTTCCGCATTCGCCACCGGTGTAAACGGACTGATCTTTTTCCGCTTTTTGGGAGGCCTGGGCATCGGGATCTCTACGGTCGCTGCCCCGCTCTACATTTCCGAAATATCGCCACCGGAAAAAAGGGGAAAGCTGGCCGGTATGTTCCAGTTCAATATCGTGCTCGGCATTTTGCTTGCCTACATTTCTAACGCGATGCTGAGCCGCACAGGGCCCGAAGCATGGCGCTACATGCTCGGCGTGCAGGCCTTGCCCGCCACTCTGTACATCCTCCTTTGTTTACGGCTACCTGAAAGTCCGCGCTGGCTCATCCTGCGAAAGCAACAAACAGATAAAGCCCGGAACATTTTTTCCAAAATTCAACCGACCTTGAGCTCAACGCAAATCCATGCCCTGGTGGAAAGCATCCGGTTGTCATCGTCCGGACCCCGGGCTGGAGCATCCTTCTTCTCGCACTCCATGAAGCGCTCCATCCTGCTGGCGTTTGCCATCGCGTTTTTTAACCAGTTGTCCGGGATCAATGCCATCCTCTACTTCGCACCACGGATATTTGAATTGACGGGGCTGGGCCAGCAGGCTGCAATGCTGCAGTCGGTGGGAATCGGACTGGTGAATCTGGTATTTACCCTGTTGGGACTCTGGCTGATCGACCTGGCAGGGAGAAAGACCCTGCTTTATTGGGGCTCCCTGGGCTATATCCTGTCGCTCGGTGCTTGTTCCTGGGCATTTGCAACGGGTTTTGTCGAGATCATTCCCTACTGCATTTTCGCGTTCATCGCAGCGCATGCCATAGGCCAGGGCGCCGTGATCTGGGTGTTCATCAGCGAAATTTTTCCCAACCAATTCCGCGAAGCCGGACAATCCTTTGGCAGCTCCGTACATTGGATCTTCGCCGCACTGCTGACCCTGTTCTTTCCAAAATGGGTAAGCCTGTACAGCCCCGCAAGCGTTTTCGCCATCTTTTGCGCGCTCATGGTCGCGCAACTGATCTGGATCCGCTGCTGCGTTCCGGAAACCAAGGGGATCGCACTCGAAGACATCGTGGCAAAATTACAGTCCCCAAAAGCATAATTTTTGGTGCCATGATCCCGGTGCAGCTATTGCGAAGTGATCTTCGCTCAGTTGCCTGCAAAAAGCAACTCTGCCAGCTTGCGGTCTCTTCGGTAAATGTCCTTGCGGAAATGCAAATCACCACTCCCGTCGATCCACGCCGTAAAATAAACCAGAAATACGGGCATCTTCCGGTCGAGGTTCACACTCACTTGCTGGTCGCCATCCATGGCCTCCCGTATTTTCTCCGGAGACCAGCCCGGCTGACCTTCCAATAAAAAACCGGCCAGCTTTCCGGCATCGGCTACCCGCACACAACCCGAACTGAACGCCCGTTCGCTTTTTTCAAAAAGGTTTTTTGCAGGAGAGTCGTGCAGGTAAATGTCGTGCACATTGGGAAACATAAATTTCACTTTTCCCAGCGGATTGGTGCTACCTGGCCGCTGGCGGATCACCGGCGTCTTAGCTCTGTAGCCCGTGATCTCCATGTTGTGTTTTTGCAAATAAGCCGGGTCGCGTCGCATGGCAGGGAGCACATCGCGCTCCAAAATGCCGGAAGGAATGTTCCAGTATGGGCTGAAGACGAGGTAGCTGATCTCCCCGTTGAAGATCACGGTGCTGCGCAGCTCCTGCCCGACGATGACGCGCATTTCCCATAGTGCGCTGTCTCCGTCATACGCCCGCAATTTGAATTCCGGAATGTTGACGAACAGGTACCTTCCTTCCATGCGCTCGGGGATCCACCGGAAGCGCTCCATGTTGAGCAGGATCTGCCGCATGCGCTCCTGACCGGAAACCGAAAGTTCCTTACAAACGTCAGGACTCAATTTGCCGTCCGATTCCAATCCGTGGCGCCATTGAAACCTGCGCACCGCCGTTGCCATGGCCGTGTCGAAAACTTCCCTTCCGTCGTAGCGTTCGAGGTCGCCGGTAAGGACCAGCCTTTTGCGATAGGCGGGAATGGCTGCTGAGGTATCTCCCTCAGCCAGAATGCGTGACAACGTTGGCAGGGGAGACCTTACGGTGTCGAATTGCGACCCGGAGAGCTCGTCCAGTGCCTTTTTCAACAAGCGGTACTGGTAAAAAACGGGCTCGTGCTCAAATAAATATCCGCCACGGGTGAGCATGGAATCGAGCATGTGCTCCGGACTGAATTTCTTGCGCGGCAAAAACCAATCGGTCTTTCTCGACATTTCCTCGCTCACTCCTTCGAAATGGCGTATGCTATATTGAAAATACTGTGCCGTGAGCATGATATCGGCGAGCGGCATGCGACGGGCTGCCGATCCTTCGGCCATCATCTGCACCAGTTCCATTACGTAACGGGTGCTGTCTTCCAATCCTTCCCGCCGCTGGTTGAGCATGCGGTTGAAAAGGTGGTCAGCCTGCTCTGTAAGGCCACCGGCATCGTGCCAGGCATAGCAATTCGTGCGTCGCTCGTAAAAACTTCTGATGCTTGCTTCCTGGTCGGCAAATGCGGGGAACCGCACAAAAAAACTGTCCAGCCAGGGTTGATCAAAGCGCATGGCCGAAATCTCCATAAAGCTCCCTGCTATGGTGGGGTCATACCCTGTGGGGCCCATCGCCGGGGTTGACTGTTCCTTCTGTCCGTTTCCGCAGGCAGAGAGCAACAGAAGAAGCCCCAGGATGCCAGGTGCCCCTCCCAATATTTTATATACTAACAAACGTTTGTTAGTTTTATGGGTAGCTGGCTTAAGGTAGAAGACCGTTTCAACAAACGTCATGGCTGACGGCTGTGGAGTTGACGGATGGACGGGCCGAACCCGCCTTCGGAATACAGCCCATAAGCCTGCACGACCAGCCACCGGGAAGCTCCGTCGGCGGAGGAGAGGGCCATGACGATCATGGCGTCGCCGGGATCCGTCATTCCCTCAAACCGGTAGATTTCGTCGATCGTCACCGCATCTGGAGCAAGCGCCTGCCCCGGTTCAACGCCCCCTGGCCAGGAGGCAGTATATCCGCGACGCTGCAGGTCCGCGATTGCTTCACTCGCTGTGTCGTAATGCCTTGGAATGCCGGTTGACATCTGTTTGATACGTTTTGCCCCTGTCCCTTGCTCTGCTATGCGACCGGGGAGAGCTGGCCCTGTAAATGACAAATGGAAAACTAAATGGTTTAAGGCTTTATCCCCCGGAGCTCCTCGCAAGCTGAAGGCCGATGCGTTCGTCGTCGAGCCAATCGATGGCGTCGGCGTATTCCCCCTCCCTGAATTCGATGTGCTCGGCAAGGACTTCTCCCGAGATCATACTCCGATGGTTTTCAACGGCCTTCTGAAGATCGGCGTGTGGTGCAAGGACAAGCTCAATGCGGTCGGTCACGTTGAAGTCCTTTTCCTTTCGCAGGTGCTGGATCCGGTTGATCAGTTCGCGCGCATACCCTTCCGCCAGCAATGCTTCGTCGAGTTCGACGTCGAGTGCCACGGTCAGCCTGTGGTCCGACTGCACCAGCCATCCGGGAATGTCTTCAGACACGATCTCCACGTCTTCCGGCTCGATGGCGAACACTTGTTCGTCTATGCGCCATTCGACGGCAGTACCGCGTTCCAGCTTGTTGATGGCTTCCGCGTCCCATTGTGCAATGGCGTCTGCCGCCTGCTTCATGTGTTTGCCAAGTTTCTTCCCTAACGTACGGAAATTCGGGCGCAGTTTCTTTTTTACGATGTCGTTGTCTGCCGGAATGCACCGCACCTGTTTGACGTTTACCTCTGCCCGGATCAGTTCCTCAACGGCTGCTACATCCTGGTGGGCTTCACCGGAAAACACCGGAACGAGGACCCTCCTCAGGGGCTGGCGCACCCGGATCCTGCTGGCCTTGCGCAACGCGAGCACCATCGAGCAAATGCGCTGGGCGAGGTCCATGCGTCGCTCGAGCACCTCTTCGACCAGGGATGGGTCGTGTTCAGGCAAATCGCTCAGGTGTACCGAATTGTTTTGTGGATGTTCAGAGAATGGATCGGTCAGGTTTTTGTAAAGCCATTCCGCCATAAAAGGGGCGAGCGATGCCATGAGCTGGCTTACGGTTAGCAAGCAGGTGTAGAGAGTTTCAAATGCAGCGTGTTTGTCAGAGCCGGATTCCGATTTCCAGAATCTTCTGCGGGACAACCGCACATACCAGTTCGACAGATCGTCAACGACAAATTGCTCGACGCAACGGGCGGCCTGGGTTGGTTCGTAATCGTCCATAAACCCGCGGTACTCCCTGATGAGGTTGTGCAAGCGCGACAAGATCCACCGGTCGAGCTCTGCATGCCGCTGTGGGTCCTGCAGCGCTGCCGCTCCCGGCACAAATCCGTCGATGTTGGCGTAGATCGCAAAAAAGGAATAGGTATTGAAAAGGGTGCCAAAAAACTTGTTGCGAACTTCTGTAATTCCCTCTTCGTCAAATTTCAGGTTCTCCCAGGGATCAGCGTGGCTGATGAGGTACCACCGGGTTGCGTCGGCGCCAAATTTTTTCAGGGTCTCGAAGGGATCCACGACGTTTCCCTTGCGCTTGGACATTTTCTCCCCGTTTTTGTCGAGGACCAGTCCATTGGAGACGACCGTCCGGTAGGCCACCTGGTCGAAAACCATGGTGGCGATGGCGTGCAGGGTGTAAAACCATCCGCGCGTCTGGTCCACGCCCTCGGCGATGAAGTCTGCCGGAAACTTGCCGGAGAGATTATCCGTGGCAAAGGGATAGTGCCACTGGGCATACGGCATGGCTCCGGAATCAAACCACACGTCGATGAGATCCGTTTCGCGGGACAAGACCTCCCCCGATTTTTCGTCTACGAGGCGAATTTCATCAATCCAGGGCCTGTGAAGATCTTGCGGAGCACTTTGCTTTAATCCCAGCAACCGGTTGGCGAGCTCGATCTCACGCTCCAGCTCCTCCCGGGAGCCGATGCACTTTTCAATCGTTCCTCCGGCATTTCGCCACACAGGCAGTGGGATGCCCCAGTACCGCGATCGCGACAGGTTCCAATCCTGGACGTTCTCCAGCCAGTTGCCAAAACGTCCCGTGCCCGTGGCAGCGGGCTTCCAGCGGATGGTTTGGTTGAGTGCCACCAGGCGATCGCGCACGGCGGTTACCCGCACAAACCAGCTGTCGAGGGGATAATAGAGTATGGGTTTGTCAGTTCTCCAGCAATGCGGATAGTTGTGTGCGTATTTCTGGGCATTGAGCAGCTTGCCTTCCTTTTTCAACTTGATGACGATGCGCTCGTCGACGGAAAGGTACCGGTCTGTGCCCAATCTGCGGCTTTCGGCGGCCTTTTCCTCTTCTCCGAGGTAGGCCTCCTTGACGTACTCGCCGGAAAAATCGCGGACTTCCGGGGTAAACCGTCCCCTTCGGTCCACCAGGGTGAGGGTCCCTATGCCATAGCGTCGCGCCACGCGCATGTCGTCGGCTCCAAAAGAAGGGGCGATGTGCACGATGCCCGTTCCCTCCTCCGTCGATACAAAATCGCCAGCCACTACGAGGTAGGCGTCCCCTTCTGCGGGCCGTGCATAATCGAACAGGGGTTCGTAGCGCAAGCCAACGAGCCGGCTTCCCTTAATTCCTTTCTTCAAAACCTTCCAGGCGGTGCCTTTTTCCTGCGCCTCGGGGAGCTCTCCGCTGACTTCACCCTTCGCATCAAACCACCTCGACAACAGGGTTTCCGCCATGGCGATGCGCTGCCGTTGACCCGTATAAGGATTGTCTGTTTCCACCAGGGCGTAGCTAAGTTCCTCTCCGACGGCCAATGCGGTATTGCTCGGCAGGGTCCAGGGGGTTGTCGTCCAGGCCGACAGCAAGATCTCTTCTTCGCCAAGGCTCGCGCGGTGAGCTTCCCCACGACCTTCGGCCGGTATCCGGAAAAGCGCAACCGCCGAAACGTCTCTGACTTCGCGATATGCGCCCGGCTGGTTGAGCTCGTGCGAACTGAGGCCCGTTCCTGCTGCGGGAGAGAAAGGCTGGATGCTGTATCCTTTATAGAGCAAACCCTTTTGATAAATTTTGGACAGCAGGTGCCAGACGGATTCGATGTAGTCGTTGGTAAAAGTGAGGTAGGGCTGGTCGAGATCGACCCAGTAGCCCATCATGCGTGTGAGTTCGTCCCACTCATTCTTGAAGCGCATTACGGTTTCGCGGCATTTCGCGTTGTACGCTTCAATGGAGATTTTGTGCCCGATGTCTTCCTTGGTAATTCCCAGTTCCTTTTCGACACTCAGTTCGATGGGTAACCCGTGTGTGTCCCAGCCACCTTTGCGCACGACGTGCCTGCCACAAAGCGTCTGATAGCGGCAAAAAAGGTCTTTTACCGTGCGCGACATCACGTGGTGAATGCCGGGCCTGCCGTTGGCCGATGGCGGCCCTTCATAGAAAACAAAATCGCCTTCACCTTCGCGCTGCCGGATGCTCCTCCCGAACACATCCGCTTCCTTCCAGAAATCGAGCACCTCCTGGTCGATTTGAGGTAAATTCAGCGCTTTAAACTCCCTGTAAGCCATCAAAAGCCTTTGTTAAAGGCAGCAAAGATAGTGATTCCCCCCTTGCGCGGAGGTCAACAGCCACGGGTGACAGGGGCTGGCTGCGATCCGGTGAGGGTCACTTTGGCTTTAGCGTCCGGTCGATCTGGTAGTAGAGGTATTTGCGATGGGCCTGCGTGGCGGCATCGCCGGACATGTGCTTTTTCAGTTTCTTTTTGAGTTGCCGGAGTGACTGGAAGACACCTGCGCGGGTTTCTGCCGTGTACAACATGCCCTTGCTTTCGAAAATGCCCGTGAGCAAACCCACGTAGAAGTGTTGAAGGTTTTTGCGGTGCGCACGGACGCTTGCATCCCAGTCGGCACTGAACAAAGCCTTCTCCAGGTCTTCGAGGAGCTCGTTCAGGGTATACGCGTTTCCATACAACGCGCTGTTGTGCAAGCGTCGCAGGGTCCATGGATTGAGCATGTTTACGAGTGACATCGCCTGCGTGCCCAGAATGTGCATGTCGATCTTGGGATCTTCCGATCCGTAAAAGAAGCGGAATCCACGGCGCTGCCGTTGCAGGTAATTGTACAGGGCCTTGTCTGTATCAAACGCCTCCGGTGCGAACACCCGTTTGGACAGCAATTCTATGGCTGCGCGCTGGTAGCGCTCGTCTACGGGCATGTAGGGTTTATTCCCCGACTGTTGCCCGGGAAAACTGCGATCGACGTAGACGCCACCGGGAAAGCCCGAAACGGCCATGGCCATGCCGAAGCGTTGCCGCTGCAGGGAGTAATACTTGATGTTGAGGTTTTCATAAGAGCGGTCCGGATGGCTGAATTTTGCCAGTAAGCCTGCCATCGTCCGCTCGACGAGCTCAAAGCGCTCGTCAGCATAAGCTACCATGTCATTGCTGAGGTCCCATACCATGGTGCGCGGATCGATCCCGCCACCGGGAAAAGCAATGTCCGCGTCGTTGCCAAAGATGAGTTTGGGGTCCGTACTTGCGGATGCAATGGAGCGCAGTCCTGCCTCCTCGTCCTGAGGGGCAAAGGGCGTATACCCGTAGCGTATGGCCCATTTGTCGTAGGGACCGACGCGTGTGGAGTAATAGTTGGCCTGACGCGTGCGGTCGAGTGATACGTTTACGGTGCTGTAGTCCATTACCGATCCAATGACCCCCATGGTACTGGTCAGCTCGCGGTCTTTGAGCTGTTCCGGACTCAGCATGTTGCTGGCTTTCATGTTGTGGCTCAAACCAAGGGTATGTCCCATTTCGTGCAGCACGAGCTCCGTGATGAATTCCTGGAGCAGGGTTTTCTTTTCCTCTTCGGAATCGCCCAGGCAGGAGAGTGCGGCTTGCGCAAACGACTGCTGCAAGGAAAGACCCTGTCCGACCATACAGCGCTGGTGCCCGCTGTGCCCCTCCTGCTGCAGCTCCAGTCCGCGCGAAGGGTCGTATTGCAAATAGGGCCGGAGCTTTTCATACAGGTCTGTTTCGCTGGCCAGCCCGCGTAAAAATCCAAAGTCGATGGTGATATCGGCTCCGAGGATCTGACCGGTGCGGGGGTTGACAAAACTGGGGCCGATCGCAAAACCGAGGTCTGATGACACCCAACGGATGACATTGTAACGGATGTCTGCGGGATCCCAATCTGCATCGTCGGGCATCATCTTCATCACCACTGCATTTTTAAACCCTGCGGCCTCAAAGGCTTCATTCCAGCGATGCCCGGCATCGAGAACGGTTTGACGCAACTCCAGCGGCGTTGTATTTTCTACCCAAAATACGATCGGCTCTACGGGTTCGCTGAGCGCAGCCCCGGGATCTTTTTTGACGAGGTACCACCGGTTGATGAAGTCGTAAAACCTCGGAATCTCCGTAGTGGTCATGTGCTCCATTTCCTGGGTAAAATACCCCACGTGCGGGTGGGCAAAGCGCGGGCGGTAATCGGTTTTCGGAAGGCGGACAAAGCTGTGTTGCATGCGCACCGTAATGTAGCGCGCATCGGTGATCTCCACTCCGCCAAAATTTTGCGGCGATGCGTTCTCGTATGCCAGATTTACGACAACATCGGCATTCGCCGGGAAGCTCCGCAAGAGCTCATACGACGACTTTTCTTTGCTCAGCGATCCGAGGTTGAGGATGAGGCCCTGGGGAAAGTTTGGTGGCAAAAAGGGTTTGACGGGATCGAGCTTTTCGCTGATGAAAAGATCGTCGGCCTTGATGAGGTAGCCGAGAGAATCCTCGGCTTCAATCTTGCCGGAATAAAACAAGGCCTCGGGTACGTCGACGTTGGCTGCACGGCTTATTGGGCTTGCCGGGTCGTAATGAAAAGCGTGGTTGGATCTCACCCACTCGAGGCGATCGAAACGCTTGCGGAGGCGGAACAGCCAGGTCTCGCGGAGCATGTTCTGGTTGAGAAAGAGCTCCGCCGGTCCGGCGATGGAAAAACTCTGGTACAAAAACTCTTCGCCGAGCTGGCCTTTTTCAATGTAAACCTTTACTTCTCCGTTGACGGTATCCTGGTAAAAGCTCAGGAAACCGGCGGTCTTGTGGGAACTCTTGGTGAGGTCGGCAATGCTGGGCTTCTTGGCTGTGTCTGTCTTCGTGCTGTCCTTAGGCGCTTCAGCAGCCTTTGTCGTCAAGGCTGTCCTTTTTTTGGCCTGGGCGTGGCTGCCGGCAGGCAGCAAGCTTGCGATCATCACAAAGAGGATGGCATGGATCAAGGTGCATTTCATAGAGAGGATTTAGCGGTACAGCGATTTTGTTCGCCAAAGGTACTACACGCAGCCCCCACCTTCCACATCGATTCTGCGTCCTGCGCAGGGCAAAAGGATTTGGTATGCTCCGGTACCGCTTTTACTCGGTAATTTTGACCATGCGTTTCCTCCTTCTCAACCCCTTGCTGGCTGCTTCATGGTCTTTGGTTTTCGTGCTGTTGCAACCCTCAGCATTTCGATCATTGGTCTCTTCTGAACATCCATCTCCTTTGCCCGACAGCACCTGTTTGCTGGTGATCCTTGGCACCGCCCAGGATGGAGGCGCGCCCCACCCGGGTTGCGGGCGCAGTTGCTGCGCGGCAAAATTCGCAGGGATGGAAGGGTCTCACGCCGTTGTCTCCCTTGGTTTGGTCGATCGGGATACACATAAAAAGTTTCTCGTGGAAGCGACTCCCGATCTGCCCCGGCAGTTGCGCCAATTGCGCAATTGTCTTTCAACTGACTCCGGAGACGCTCCCGATGGCATTCTGCTCACCCACGCACACATTGGCCACTACACGGGTCTCGTCTATCTGGGAAAGGAAGCCATGGATGCTCATGAAATCCGCGTTTTTGCCATGCCGCGCATGCGCAACTTTCTCGAAAACAATGGCCCCTGGGATCAGCTCGTCACGCGAAACAACATCGTCCTCGAACCGATCGAAAACGAACGAACGTTCGTTCTTTCCCCCAATCTGCGCGCGTCTCCTTTTCTGGTCCCACATCGCGATGAATATTCGGAAACCGTAGGTTTCATGATTTATGGCCCCCATAAAACAGCGCTCTTTATTCCCGACATCGATAAGTGGGAGAGATGGTCCCGCCGCCTTGAAACCCTTCTCGACAGCGTCGATTACGCCTTTGTCGACGGCACCTTCTTCGATGGGGAGGAGTTGCCCTCACGCGATATGAGCCAAATTCCCCATCCTTCTGTGACCGAAACGATGGACCGACTCGATGCACTCCCCGAAGCAACCCGTCGAAAAGTTTATTTCATCCACCTCAACCACACAAACCCCCTGCTGGACCCCACAAGCCCTTCATCGCTATTGACGCTCCGGAAAGGCTACCGCGTGGCACGACCTGGAGATGTCTTTTCTCTGTAATTGCTTCCTCTTTCCCAGCACCGGTGTAAATGAGTCTGCATTTTTTTTGCGGATCGCCTTCACTGCATCCTTCCATTCCCCTCAATCTGCTATGATCAGACTTCTGCAGAACAATCGCTCACGCGTCTCAAAGATTCCGAAATAACTTCCGGCCGGAAGATTTTTTAGGTCAAGTACTTGCAGCGCTATGAATTTCAGTTTTCTCAGCCTTCTTCCGTTGTGGTCATAAAGTGAAAAGCTGACCTCCCCTTCCAGGTTGGTTCGAAGAAAAACCGGCTCTCCGGCTTCTGCCGGATTGGGAAAAAGATCTGCGTATGGATTGGGGCGAAGGTCTCCGAAATCGTGTTGGCCAACGACCAGGGTGTCGTTCCAGGATTTTGTGATCAGCAACTGGCATTCCTGCTGAATGTGTGTTTCTCCAAACAGGATCCTGGATTCCGGTCCGGTATTCAATGCCATTGCCGTATCGATCCTCACCCATACGGCCGTGTCGGCGTTGGGAGCCCGTCTGAACAAGGTGTAATCAGACAAAACGGATCCTTGGTTGATCCTGCCCACCTCTTTGAACGTCATCTCTGAAAAGGAGGAGAAGCGCTCGTTGGCGCCGTAAGGATGCAAGATCCAATAGGAAGGAACGACCGGTTGGCCGCTGGGGTTAAAATTGGCTTCCGGAATGTAGTTTATTCGTGTAATCCAAACTTCGCCATCCGGATAAGTTGCATTGTTTGCCGTTGTAAGCTTTACGCCTGCAGAGTCAAAATCGTATGAAGCGGCAGCATTGATCACCCATTGCTGACTGGCTCCGGGTCCTGCCGGCGCAGTCGAAAGGATGCGCTGTGCATTGGCATTGAGGGTGGCGTGCGAAATGCCCTGCCTGTCCATGACGTGGCCGCTGCTTTCGTTGAACTGATAATAACGGTCCAGGCCTGGAATTCCCGAATGGGTTTTCGCGAGATGCATGCTCTCCCTGATTTCCGTCTGGCTGAGGCTGCGATCGTAAATGCACACCTCGTCTATAATTCCCTTAAAAAACCGGTCCCCTCCATTAAGGTCTGCTCCAATGGCAAGAGGACTAACAAACGAATGTTCGTTAGTTGTAATGGCATGCCGGTAGGGTCTCCCGTTTTTGTAAATTGTAATGCCCCCAGGTTCAGCCACCATGGCCAGGTGCGTCCATTCATTTTGCTCCAAGTTTGCGCCTGAATTCCAGTTATAGCCACCTGAATTCCAATGGTACCGGATATCGCCGTTGGAAAGAACGCTTAGGCCTGCAGCCTGGCCACCCCCTCTCGTAAACAATATTCCGGCCCAGTCATCTTGTGCGGCCGTCGATTTTACCCAGGCCATCATGGTGATCGCATTGGTCTTGCGGTCCAACGACGGTGCCTGGGCATAGCCTCCGTTCCCATCCAGGTATAAGGCATATCCCGGCAAGCTGTCTTTTTCGCAGGCATCTCCCACTTCAACGTACAAACTGTCGCGGTAGACGCCGGAAGGCGTTGTGATTTTGAGAGAGGCAAGTTTGCGGCCCGTAGTTCTGAATACGACCTGAGACGAACGAGTGTTAGCCCCATGAATATAATTTGCGTCATCAAATGACCAGGACCATTCTGCATTTGCATGTCGAACGACTGAGTGATCGTCAAAGTAAAAGGTGTCTCTCAGACAATTTGATTGCAGTTTATCGGTCATGATTTTAGCCTGGACTGCGGATTCTTCGAACATTTCGGTTTCCCACACACCAAAACCCCAGCATCCGTTTCGCAGTTTTCCCTCTTTATAAAAAGGTTTCAGGCGATTTGTTTCGGCGCTCAGCGGCAGGCCGGTGGAATAGGGAATCCAGTCTGCCATCGTGGCATTGCGGTAGTACACTCCCCTGTTCGTTCCCAAATAAACCCCTCCGTTCGTTCCGTGAGCATGCAGGATATCGCTGATGCGCACATTGTCCAGCAAGGCTGTGGTCAGGTTGACCCAGGACTTTCCTCCGTCTTGCGAGTGGAATACTTTCTTGCCGTTGGATCCGTAGCTCACCGATACCCAGAGCTGGTCCGGATTGAGGTTGCTCAAGGTCATCTTTACCCGGTCGTTGTTGTTCGGCAGCGGAAGTGCCGTCAACCGGGTCCAGCTTTTGCCCCCGTCGCGGCTGTTCCACATGGCGTCGTCGGTTCCATCCCATTGACTGCAGTACATTACGTCCGGATGGCTTCTGGAAATTTCAATTTCAAAAACCCGGTTGTCCTCGTTCCCCGGAAAGCGATGCAGCAACTGAAACGTACCGCCTCCGTCTTCGCTTTTCCAGATGTTTTGCTCCCTACCCAGGTAAACGATGTTCCAGCAATTGGGATGCCAGCACATCTGGCTGTTCGCATAATAGGCGTAGGATTCATTTGGAAAAAGCCCAACCGGAAAATAGCTTACTCCCGCTTGAAGGTCGCCGTTGAGCCGGTATCCTCCAATGTCTGAAAAATAGACCTTCCTCCCGGGCCCCGGGCTTACATAACCGGTTGGTGCCTCAGCACCCCCCATGCGAAAAAAGGTCTTCTCCGGAAAATGTTCGTGCCAGGCCATGTTTCCGTTGTGGTACCTGCCACCGACAAGAATGTCTTCATTCCAACCGGCATCAAAACCCCAGAGGTCTGCTCCGGAAATCCCATCCATCCGGGTCTCCATGCTCGCTGCAAAATCCTGCGAATAATTCAATCCCCCGTCACTGCCTATCCAAAGATCGTTGCCGGAAACTGCCAGACATTGCAGGTCCGGATGGCTCCAGGGAAGTCCGCCGACATAGCTTCCCAGAGCGGTCCAGCTTTTGCCTCCGTCGCGGCTTTTAAACCAGGAAGTACCCCCGGCTACGAGTTCGTTTTCATTGTTGGGATTTACGACAATGGCCATGTCGTAAAATCCCTGGTCAAATCCGTCGGTACCGTTGTGCGCCATGAGGTTGGTGTGACCGGGAATTGAATAGGGCGCGCCGATCGCCTTACCGGGATGGGTATTCTCCCAGCTCTGACCCCCGTCTTCGCTCACAAATATCCCAATGTAGCCGTGTAGCCCTTCCCCCTGTCCACACAGGTAAGCGTAAATTTTTTTCGCATTGGACGGACACACTGCCAAAATTGCTCCGGTAACCTGGATTCCGGAGTCCGGCTGGTACCAGTTTGCGGCGGTGGAATTCCAACTCAGGCCGGCATTTGTCGTGGACATCAATTCTGAAGAATTTCCCCTTTTCCTGACACAAAAGACCACATCGGGATCCGCAACGCCAGATTGCAGGGTCCAGCACAAATCTGGCCACTGGCGCGACCAGTTTTTGCCCCCGTCCCTGCTGTACAGCAAGCCTTTGTTTCCCGCTGCAAAAACGTACCGGGGATTCGCTGCATGAATTTCAATGTCATAACAATTCCATCCGCTCTCTGAATAGATCGTAGTCCATGTGTTTCCTCCGTCTGTCGTTTTGATCATTTTGCCCGATGTGTTTGCATATGCGGTATCGTGATTGGCAGGATGAATGGCAATGGCATCGAAAGAACCATGCAAAATATCGGGGGTTTTCAATTCCCAGTTCATTCCCTTGTCCTCGGTTTTCCAGATGCCACCGGTCTCCCCACCGGCGTACAGCACTCCCGGATCAGATTTTGCAACATCGATGCAATAGATGTTAGTCTGCCAGGTAACTTTAGTCTGTCCGTCTGTGTGAAATGTGCGGGATGGCCCGACAAATTTCCAATCCGGGGCCGTCCGGAGAGCGCTCTTTGCTGATCGCCTCTCTTCGCGACGGCGTAGGGCTTCCCGTTCCCCCTCTTCACTTGGCATCACCCTTATCCACCCGTTGTTGTCCATATTTCTCTGCGCCCAATGCATCCACCTTTTGTAATATTGGGTCTGACTGTTCTTTACATATAGATTGCGCTTGTGGTAATCGCGCCAGGCCCTTTCCACTTCAAAAACATTGGGTTCCGGCTTTTGCATCTCAACCACAAATTCAGGGGTCTGGTCGTTTACTGGTATGCAATCTGGTCTGACTTGAGCATGACCAAAGCCAAAACAACTCGTACATAAACACATTAAACCAAAGCGTCTCATCATTATACAAACTTTATCGCCGGGTAAAATTAAGGGCACTTTTAATATCCAGGCCACCTCCAAACATTTTCCTGGCTACCACAAGGATCCAAATGTTCTGGAAAGACACGAGAACTGCATTCTCTCGACTTTTACACGATGAAGGATGTTTGCGGGTATGCGTCAGCCCTCCAATATGGTCTAATGTTTGGCCTAACGATAAACTTCCCCCGCAATTTGCAGTCTATATCCACAAGTCCCATGGTAACTTACACCCTGTAACTCCCTGCTGATTAAACCCGGTAGAATGAAATCACTCTTTACGCTAGCACTTTTTACTTTATTCGGCTGGATGGCTGCGGCCCAATCTCTGTATCGCCTTGATTCCGTACAGGAAATCCGCATCTTTTTTGCTGAATCCGATTGGGATGTCCGGCTCGACTCGCTCAAGAAAAACAAGCCGGACGAAAGACTGGTCGCCTCCTACGCCCTGCTCAACGGAGTTCGTTTCGACAGCGTGGGCGTGCGGTACAAAGGCAATTCCAGTTATAGCCCCACCCGCAACAAGAACCCCTTCAACATTAAACTCGACCACGTTATCGTCGGGCAACAATACGGAGGTTTCAAAACCCTCAAACTGTCAAATGGTTTTATGGACCCGAGTTTCCTTCGGGAAGTGCTCGGGTATTTCATTTGCCGGCAATACCTTCCGGCATCCCGGGCCAACTTCATGCGGGTTTACGTTAACGATGCTTATATAGGACTCTATACCAACGTCGAACACCCTGGAGATGATTTTCTCGAAGAAAACTATCTTTCTTCATCCGGAGCATATTTCCAATGCGACCGCGCCGATGTCTCTGTGAGCCTGCCTCCCTCCTGTACTCCCGCCAATCCAGGGTCGGCATTGCGATACACGTCGCCGGATTCTGCCTGTTATTACAACCAATACGAACTGGAGTCGGACCACGGCTGGGCTTCCCTGCTCAATTTGCTCAAATCGCTGAATCAGTCACCGTCCAATATTGCCGAAGTGCTCAACGTGGACCGTTCACTCTGGATGCTCGCGCTGAACAACGCCTTTGTAAACCTCGACAGCTATTCCGGGTCAGGACACAATTATCTTATTTACCAGATGGCTAACGGTCGTTATCAGTGCATTCCGTGGGACCTCAACGAATTTTACGGGGCCTTCACCAACGCGGGCACGGGTGGTTCTCTGAATGCCCAGCAAATGCGCGAGCTCGACCCCATGCTGCACCTCAACAATCCAGACCGGCCGCTCATTTCGAAACTCATATCGCAGCCGGCGTACCAACGCCGATACCTGGCTCACCTCCAAACCATCTTCGACGACCTGGCTGCTTCAGATCACTATGATTCGCTGGGGGCTTCTTTGCAGGCATTGATCCGTCAGGACGTCGAAAGAGATGTAAATAAATTTTTCAGCCTCGATGCATTCAATCAAAACCTTCGCATGGACTTCCGCATAGGAGGTGGTGGCGGTAAGACGTATCCGGGCCTGACGAAGTTCAGCGCGGAGCGTCTGGCCTTCACGACTGCACATCCCCGGTTACAGTATGTCAGGCCCACAATTGGTAGCCCTGCCCATTCGCCGGATACGGTATCTGCAACGGGAAGCGTAGCCATTGCTGCCGAAGTTTTCGACGCTACCACCATACAACTCTTTTACCGATACGATCCCGCAGAAGTGTTTGTCGCTTTGCCAATGTTCGACGACGGCCAGCATGGCGACGGTGCCGCAGGGGACCAGCGCTACGGAACCTTCGTACCCATGAACGGGAGCAGCTTATTGCAGTATTACCTTTACGCAGAAAATGAACAGCTTGCAAGCCTGTCGCCGCCGCGGGCAGAATTCGAATTTCACCAACTGGTTTCCGGTAGCACAAAACCCCGCAAGGGTGCATTGCGCATCAACGAAATCCTTGCCTCCAACGTCACAGGCGCAACCGATGAAAGCGGAGACCGCGAAGACTGGATCGAACTTTATAACACCACCGATGAGGCCATCCCGCTCTCCGGGCTTTTTTTGAGCGACAACCCTTCCAATCCCCTCAAATGGTCCTTTCCCGACACAACGCTCGGCGCCCGCGGATTCCTGATCATCTGGGCCGACGAAGACGGCAAAGATCCAGGCCTGCACGCCAATTTCAAACTGTCAAAATCCGGAGAACAGCTAATGCTTTACTATGCCGACACAACGCTGCTGGATGAGTTGGCATTCCCCGAACTTGCCGATGACGAATCTTTCGGTTACTGCGCCTCGGGCTACCAGCTATTTCGCCAGTCCAGTTTTATGCAGCCTAACGACTGTTCGGTACTTACGGACGACTTAACCGGGTCGATGCTCATCGAATTCTATCCCAACCCCTGCCAGTTAACCGGCACCCTGCTCGTTCAAGGAGAGGGCCCGGTTCGATGGAGCCTATGCGACCTGCGCGGCAGGATCCTGCTCCGCGGAGAGCTGGCTGCCGGCTCCGGTACCCGTCAGGAGACCCTGGATTGTTCACAGCTTTATCCGGGAATTTACATGTTGAAGGTAGACGCTCCCCAACGCAACGCTCAGCTTAAAATTTTCCGCTCCGCGCAATGAACGACTCAGGTGGTAGATGCGAAAGCCTTTGCTGCCGTCCAGGAGAACAGAATCCCCTCCGCGATGCAACCAGCTAATCCATTTTGCCCTGTCCTGGTCCGGGTGGTTCATTAGATTGGTTTGCTACACCAACGTCGAAAAACCACACAGCGGCATCTTCTCCCGTCATTACATCACTTCACACCACCAGCCTTCACATTTGCTGCAACTTCTCCAATAAAGGATCCTTCCGGCTTTTTGAAACGGGAAGACATTTTCCATTGTCCATATCAAGACTTCCTCCATTGCCCCGGTGATAGCGCTCTACATGATGTAAATTGACGATATAGCTCTGATGCGTTCTGAAAAAGTAATCGTAATTCACAATCATTTCCTCAATCAGCTTTAGTACCTTGGAGATGACAATTTTCTTACCGGAGATGAGGTGAAATACAGAATAATTACTGTCTGCCTCGATAAAAACGATCTGATCCAAGCGGACCAATTCCAGTCCCTCCTGCGTGGCCAACGCAATTTTTTGCCATTCGTTTTGATTGGTCAGAAGTTGTGACATCAGCGCTTCTATACTTTTTCCGGAGATTCCCGTGCCCTTCTTCGCCAAATACTTATCTACAGCCTGCCTCAACTCTAAACCGCTTACTGGCTTCAGCAAGTAATCCAGCGCACTCATCTTAATAGCATTTATAGCAAACTGATCGTATGCAGTTGTAAATATCAAATCAAACTCAATCTTGTCAAGATGCTTCAACATTTCAAAGGCATTCATGTACGGCATTTCAACATCTAGAAAGACAAGATCCGGATGGGTGCTGTTTATGGCATCTATCCCCTCCTGCCCATTCGAGCAAGACTGTACAATTTCGACCTCTGGACAATTTTTTGTCAGTTCATATTTCAATGTTTCAATACAGAATTTTTCATCTTCAACTATTATAGCCCGAATTCTTTTCATATTGGGTGATTTACTTTACATGCCTATTTGTTCTGCTACGCAAAAGAACTTTGTTCTGTTCTTAAAGGATTGATTTGCAATACAATCCGGGTTCCTGCAGACTCAGATACTTCATTATAAAGATCCTCTATTCTGAGTCTGAATTCAGTTTCATGTAAGGTTTTACTGATGTTCATCCGGTTATGGTTGATCGTCATACCCATCGATTTTTCGCGTTGGGCAGATTTGCTTTTTACTTCAGCCGCTTTAACTCTTCCGATTCCGTTGTCCTCGACGACACAGCAGATTCCTTCAGGAGTCCTGTCAAATCGAATCAGCATTTTCCCCACCCCATCCCTTTTATGCATGAGTCCATGCCAAATAGCGTTTTCAACGTATGGCTGAATAATCATTGGGGTAATCAGAAAATTCTCAAGATCAATCGTCTGATCCACCATCATCTCATAATGAAAGGAATTATCAAACCGCAGTTGTTCAATTTTTATGTAAAGCTCAAGTGCCTCAATTTCTTCCCTAAGTGGAATTTGGCCCTTGTTCGAATTGTTCAATACCAACCTAATTAATCTTGAAAAATCCGTAAGATAATCTGCTGCCTTTTCCTTATCCTGCCTTAAGACATAGTACTTTATTGCATTCAATGCGTTAAACAAAAAATGTGGATTCATTTGCGCCTTCAGCGCTTTCATTTCGATTTCAGCAATCTGTCTGGCAAACTCGGATTTTAACTCTTCCTCTTTTCTAATTTGATCAATCCGATAACGATAAACCCAATATACCAATAAAAGGAAACTCATAATTGCAATCAACCAAAACCACAGAGTCTCCCAAAATGGTGGTATTACTATTAAGGATATTGTAACATATTTTCCCCATTGTCCGTTCCCTCTCCGTGCCATAAACTGGAACTCATATTCTCCCCCCGATAGATTTGTATACGCAGCATAATTCCTTTGCCCCGATTTTACCCAGTCGTCTTCGAGTCCTCGCAGTCGATATGCAAAATCTGCTGGCCCGGTACTTTGGAGGTCCGAGGAGCTCATTTCGAAACTCAGGAAGTTCTGCCGGTAATTTAGTTGAATTTCTTCAGGGTAGACACCTGAAATATTCTCTAAAACAAGGCTGTCGAATATTTTAAATTTGGAAAGTATGGAAATGGTGCTGGAATAATGAGTATTTAATTTATTTGGATCTATTACCGAATAACCCTCCTCTCCAGCAGCATAGATGCTTCCATTTTTACCACAACTTAGTTTGTTTAACTTTTTAATACCATAGTCCTCTCCAAAATGTAGGGCACTCATATCAGAAGCATTCATTCGCATAAGGCCCCTTTCAGTACTGAAATAGAATTGTCCTCCCTTATCAATGAGAAATCCCCTGATTTGGCCTGAATAGCCATTCTCTATATGCATTACGTGCTGTAGTGGGGACAACAATTCTTCCGGTCGGGATAATCTTGCCACCCTGTCAGCATTCGCAGTGACCCAGATATTACCCTCTTTGTCCATCTGCATGGCTCTTGATCCCGTAAAACCAATGAATTGATCCGAGTACGTGCATGGATTGGAAGTGTTGTAAAATCGGCGGTTCGCAGGATGATACGCGAAAATCCCATTCTCCGTTGCGCCCCATAGATTGCCTTGCCGGTCACAACATAGCGGTGAGATGGAATAATCGTGAAAGAGTGAAAAACTATCCCCTGGATTATATTTGTAGTTAATTACCTTATAGTTGCGCGAGTCAATGCAAAATAATCCTGCGCTTTGGGAACTCAACCAAATTTGATCCTTGCTATCAAAAGTAAAATCCCAATAGTAGCTTTGTGTGCCATTTGCTACGCTTAGGTCCGGGATCTCCATCTTCTCTGCCATTCCCTCCGGGATGTCAATTCTAAATAAGCTGTAGTAACTCAAGGCCCAGAGCTCATGCCTGCTGTTAAATTCCAGGTCTATAAAAGAAACGTCTTCATTTTTGGCCTTCACCGTTCTAAAGTACCGTTTGCAAGACTCTTTTTCATTGATTTCTACAATTCTTCCGTCCGAAGTAGCCGCATACAGCAACCCGCTAACGGGGTGTTCGAGGACTATTTCGATCTCCGTTCCCAGAAATCTGTCTTTGATCAATTGCAATTTTGGCGATGTCTTATGGATTCCATTTCCAACTGTCCCAATCCACAAGCAACTGTCCGCATCTCTATATAAAGTAAAAGGGGCCCGTACGCCATCCTTTTGAAGAAAACGCTGGCCCAAAGGAATTACTGTGTTATCACTGCGGTTATACAAAAGCAAGCCGGATTTTGGAGACGCCATCAATAAATGAATTGAATCGTACTCAACCATTCGCGATGCTGAAACGGGTTTATTTGCCAATAACTTATGCTTGTCGGGGATGATTTCCTCAAATTTCTCCTTGCGAATATTGAATTTATACACCCTATCTGAAAATGTGGATAACCAAATGGTTTCCACCCCGTCAAAGCAAGAGCCTCGCATGGCTATCTTCACCGTATCGTGGTAATAGTATTTTGTTTGTAAGCTGCGCAAGTCCAGGCGACACATCCCAAATCCGGTTTGAAACCAGGAGAAATCGCTACAAGGATCATTGTACACTGCCTGAAACTCAGTTTGCCAGTTGTTGTAATACTGCAAATCATTCCTGGAAACATTTGGTTTGATCATCCTTACCTCTCCACTTGCCTGATCCAGGAGAAAAAGATCTCTTGCACAAACCCACAGTCTATGCAAGGGATCCTCGAATATCAAGGTTATTATTCTACCTGTAAGTGAGGCACTGTTTGATGTTCCAAGGTTAACTTCTGTGAAGTTATCTCCCTCCCTGGTCAATTTTATCAGGCCCCGGTTTCTGACTCCAATCCATATTTGATTTTTTGAGTCATGGTAAATACAGGTTATGAAAAGTTCATTGTTAAGGTTACTTTCCGGATAGAGTTTATCCGCGGATATGACGCCATTTCCATCGTACCTGTAAAGACCTTTGTCGGTTCCTATCCATAAAAACCCCAATGCATCTTTCGCAAAGCAGGTAACCGTTTTCCCCTCCAGGCCATGACTATGGTGTGTAAACACTAAGCTCTCTGTCACCTGTGAGTATCCCACTTCGAATACATGAAAGCTGATGAGGATGCATAACAGATAGTATTTAACAACATAGTTTTTACAAAATGAAATCATAAAACAAATCTAATCCATTTTACTTCATCCCGGAAGTAAATGGAACTCCATACAACCACACACCCAGACAGGTTCTCTTAGTGCATCTTCCCATAACAACTCGTGTTCGGGTTACTTTGAACGGCAGGCTGTCTACGCCAGAATATTTCCGCCATCCATGATTGAACTTTGGCATTGTTCGTCGCTCTCCAAATTGGTGTTCCCCGAGCGATGAATCTGATTTGGGTCCTTGTGTCCCAGCCTGCCGTTGATATTAATGCACTACCTGTTTAATCCGTCTGGGATCAATCCTTGATTTCATTGCGTTTTCCCTTCTCGCATCTGCATTGATTTCTCCCTTAAAGCTCTGCTCCAAATTATCAACATCCCTCTCCTGCCTTTCCCTCAACACCTGATAATTCTCGTACCCCTGGCGAATGGCCTTTACCTCCCAGTCGAATGAAAAATTCCCTGATCCATTCATAAGCTCCTTAACGCGTATTCCCTTCGTACTTTTGCTTATGGCTGCAAGTCCGTAGGTGTTGGGGTCAAGAGGCGTAAGAATAACGGTGATGTTCTTTTCGCTTGCGATGCTGGTAAAATATTCGGGAAATTCCACAAACGCTTCTCCGTTCCTCAGTGTCGCGGTTCCCCTTAAGTAGGCTGCTGCCTCAGGTCCTTCTAGGCTTGCGTACCATATTTCCTTACTGTTGTCGTTTGGATCATTGACCCGGAAATTCTTTATATCGGCAAATAATACGCCCTGGTTGTTCTGGTTCACATACATTCCTGCCTGAAAAGAATTGTTTACATCCGCAACAGCAACCATTCCCCGGCTCTCATACCCTGCCATGTTGGTGATGAGCTCGTCTCCGGCATATACATTTAAACTACCACCACCAAATAAATTCACAGAACCAATATTTTTTACGAGGTCTTTGGTTCCCATTGCTGTTGTGACCGCACCATTATTAAGGGAAATATAACCTGTTCTGTATAAACCTGAGGAAACGTTCCCGTCCCTATACAATTCCAATTTACCCCCGTTAACATTAGACGCGCTCAACGATACTTGTGAAAGACCATTGGAGTCAAATAAACTAATTGCCCCGCCATTTGGGTCTAAATCATCCCAATTGGCCCCTGCATACAAGTTGGGAACACTATTATCCCCGTACAGCCATAAATAACCAATATTTGTCTGTATTGCGTCATTTGTGAGCAGAGCAGCTTCAATTCCATTGCTGTCCTTGACCACAAATCCGTAGGGGGCCATCGCATTTCCGTATGTATTTGCGCCCGGATATTTAAGTGAAATTGCGCCATCAGAATATACATGCCCGCGATTGAGAAAAGGAAGGGTGGAAATTCCTGCATGGTCTTCGCCGGAGATGCTGTGTATTTTTACATAACCGTTATTACCATCCTTCGTTACTCCGGCAGCATATCTTTCTTCCAAAAGTGCCGGGTTGGGTCCGGGTAAATATACTCCCATATTCTGAAACCCGTTACCCGTCAAATTGTACCTTCCCTCTCCCCACAATGACAAAGACCCGTTGCTGTTGAACGCTGAAAGATTAACCGTTGCCTCTCCGTTCCTGCTGAACAATAACAATTCTCCTTCAGGAGGCTCTGATTGAAAAAACGAACTCGATCCCAACGTGGCTATATATTGATCGTTGGCGCCGCTTGATAATCTCAATTGACCATTTTTCTGTGTACTTTGTGTCCCAAGCCATACGTTTTGCCACTTGACATCATTAATCAAGCTAAAATTGTCAGGCTCCAGTTGTACCCGTGTAAATACATCCGACGGACTCAAGACTTCGTCTACCCGCATGCCATACGCATAATAATGTGCATTATTTATACCAATCGTATGAAACAAACTACCGGCTGTTAGTGATGTATTTGCTTCTCCAAATTCAAAAGAAAGTTTTTCAGGATTAAATACCGCTTGTGAATTATAAAGCAATCCAATTCCCTTTTTAAAATATACCATGCTATCCAGGCCAATCGTAAGTGCCCTTTCTATTTCTTTATCCTTCATATATATTTGTGAACTTTTTAAAGTGTTCGTCGTCCCTGATCCGTTATAGTCGTCAACGTCAAGGCCCCATGGAACTATGGTGACGCTGTTCGGAGTGTTGTTCCCGACCTGAACCCTGCTTTCGCTTTGAATTTCGTCTGTATATACTGTTCCTTTGAAATAACTAATTCCATTTGTTTCGTCCTTCCATTTTGAGCCAATTGCGCTTAAGTCCACAGCGTTTCCTTTTGAAATTGCAAGGTTTTGCCCACTGAGTTGCAGAGATTGCAGTTCATTTCCCGGATCCGCATCCGCGTCGTCAACGGCATCGGTAAATGAGCCTCCGTTCTTTGACAGGCTTACCACGTTTCCCGATTTGCTCAAGGATTGCAATTCATTGGCCGGATCCGCGTCTGCATCATCCTTATCGCTCACAGTAGAAGCATGTAAAGCGTAGGGTACGGATAGTATCTGTGTAGCTCCAAGAGACACATAATTGGAGCCTCCGTCGGGATCCAACTCCGTATTGAGCCAATATGAATCC
The DNA here is from genome assembly GCA_019187365.1 of Saprospiraceae bacterium. GTDB lineage: Bacteria > Bacteroidota > Bacteroidia > Chitinophagales > Saprospiraceae > Vicinibacter. The sequence goes on from JABARE010000056.1 coordinate 30,163, forward strand.
GTGCCCCAATCCACCGAGCTAAAACTTCCTGACTGTACAGAACCTTGTCCTACGGTGAGAGAAAAAACACCCAGATCCCCTGTTGGTACTGTGTGATTTTCAATATAAACGGCGCCTCCGGATGGCCCTCCCTTCAAAATACTTAGCCTTAGGCCAATATTTTGGTTCTTGATTATATCTCCATTGGCTTTACGTGCGACTCCCTGATACCTGAATCCCTGCGGCGATTGCGAAAAGGAACTCATCGCGTGAAGACAACAAAAACTGATGATGAAGATTAAATTTTTCATAATTGAAAACTTGTTTGTTCAAAAATTTATTAAAATGATTGCACCTTCTCTATCCTGAAAATCTGCACTATATTCGATTTAGTAAATATCTTCAGAATATAAAGTCCCGTCTCAAATGATTGCATCTCTATTTTAGCAGCATTGTTCAGGATTCCTTGGGATATCATCTTGCCGTGACCGTCAAATACCTGGTAGTTATGGGGACCGGTTTCTGCACTCTTAATGTGCACTTCGCTGTGCGTGGGATTGGGATACACATCAAAAAAGTGTTTCCGGCCGGAAGAAGGATCCAGGCGCGTAATCATTAACAATGTTTGATGGAACCCTTGATTAAGCGAGATTCCGCTCTTTATCAATCCACTTACTGGTTCTCCCAAGGTCCAGTCGAGTGATATTACCCCATTTGCATCACTTGAGCCGCAATTGCCCAATACACTCCGCTGGAGGTTTTGGCTGTAGAGAGGGTTCAATGAAACAAGCAAAAGGAAAATTAGCATTCGCATAAGCGGGTAATTTGTGCAAACGTAATTCTCCGGGCAGGATTGGTTCAAGTCCAATGAGTGTATGGCCGGTTTGAATGCGTATTTGGAGTTCCTTGGGAAGGACAAACCATAAATCTATGCGTGCAGAATGCGCCAAGCAGTCAAATGGGCCTATTGGACAAGCTCTAAAATAAGCTGACTGTCACGTCAAATTGGGGTTATTGCATAAAATTAAAGGGTACCTCGAATAACCCAGTTTTGATGCCAGAATGAAAAGGGCTGCCTCTCTTCACTTCCTGTTGATGCCAGAATGAAATTAGCAAAACAAGACGAGGCGCGGTGAAGGAAGCTATGTGGAGCAATAACTGACTTAACCGCAACGAAGGATTGTGAAGCTAAATTCATTGAGTGGGTGAGCCTGTGCGGGCTGGCTGGCGCATGAGTGGGTTATTCGAGGTGCCCTAAACCTTAGATGCTCCCGGACGCGGGCACAATCTTGAGTCTAACGCCTTTTATGGGTCGCCTCCCCAATCATTGCTGTATTCTCAGGAGAATCAGCGTTTGAGTCCGGCGCGTTCGAGAAGTTTCTTCAAAGAATAGAAATGAAACGTCTTATCGGTACTCATGGCCACGAATAAGCCACCTTCGAATCCGGGCAAAGGAGACGACCAGCTTTCGCTGCCGTCGCTGTCTCTCGCGGCAACCGGTACTTCGGCCAGTTTGGGGTGGTTGTGCGGGTTGCCAGCGGTTCCTTCCCGCGGATAGATGATGAAGGAATTGGCTGCCTGATTTGATACCAGGAGATATCCCTTGCCAGCCTCCGTTCTGACCACGCTGATGCCCTCATTGTCAACTTTGTACTGGCCCTGACCAAAAAAGGCCAGTTCCTGGTTGCCTTTGGCAGGATCTGCATGGTATTTCCGGATTCCGGCGCGTTCATCGCTGTAATAAATGTATCCAAGCTCACCATCCACGCAGATGGCTTCCACTTCCTTTTTGCCAGAAAATGCTCCAAATCTCCTTACCTGACGCGCACGCAGCTTTCCTTCGCTCTCTTCTTCAATAACATATTGCGACAAATAATCTCTTTCTGGACCCTGTTTGCGGCTGACGATCGCATAGATGGTATGATCAGGAGCCTTGTACAGCGCAATCCCCATTGGAAGCGAGTCGGCAGGAACCTCAGCGATGCCGAGGCCGCCGTTGTCGATGGGCGTCATTTCAGGAAGCTGGTAAATGCGCAGGCAATTTCTATCCCGTTCTGTTGCTACCGCAATGTCAACCGTACCATTCCTGTATTTCAATCCATAAGCCACGTCGACGTTGTTCGGTCTCTTCAATCCGAGCCTCGTTCGGTCGCGATCAATGCTGCCGTCCAGCCGGAATACGTAAACGCCCCCATTCTGGGGGTGCTTGTCGGTTCCAAGGATGATGGAGTTCTCCGGATTTCTGGCGTCAACCCAAATTGCAGGGTCGTCCGAATCATCCAGCACTTGTTGGGTAATGACTTCCGGATGAAGGATGTTGCTTCCGGTTATCATTTGACGGCTTCCGGTGCAAGACACCAGACAAAGCCAGATAGAGATGGCTCCAATCAAAAGTCTGGTCTGCTGCATCTGTTTTTCAACGCGTTAAATTCCACTTGACCCCAACGTTGAACTTTGGCCCATAGTATTCAATCTGTGCAGTGCGGCTCTGTTCTCCCTGATAGTACCGCAGAGGTTGATTCGTAAGATTGTTCGCCTCTGCAAAAAGCCTCAGGTTAGGTGAGAGTGCATAGCTCGCATGCACGTCGAGGAAAAACTGTTTGTCGTAGTAGCGATCGTAAAAAGCTTCCTCCGAATATCCTGCATCGTCGCTGTCGTCTACATACGCTGCCGTGTAGTTGCCACTGATGTTCGCTACCAGCTTTTTGGTTTCATATGACAACGAAAAGTTGAACATGTGCGGAGCGGTTCCCGGTAAATCGACGTCCTCCCGTATCAGAACCCCTGAATTGTCGTAAATGCCCTCGGCAACTGCATTGGTAAACGTGTAGTTGGTGTAAACGCCCAAATCCTTCAGGAAGCCGGGCAGAAAGTCGAGCTTGCGCTGAAATGCTAATTCAAAACCAAGAACCTGCACATCGCTGCCGTTTCTTCGCTGGGTAAATTGCCAGTCTTCACCCGCCTGTATCGGGTTGGCAATGCCCGGGAAATCGGCTGCAAATTTCTCGGCAGTATAATTTTCGTCGCGATAGGTGTAAAAGAAATTGCTAAGTGCCTTATAGAACACTCCACCAGAAAGGATACCAATGGATTTTAAATAGTATTCCGCCATCAGATCGGCATTCGTGCTCCGGATTGGCTCCAGTTTTGGATTTCCTCCCTGCAATTCCATGTCCTCTGCCAAAACGTTGAAATAGGGTACCAGGTCGTAATACTTTGGTCTGGCAATGCCTCGTGTAACGGCTGCACGCAATACGAGATCACTAACCGGATTATACCGGATGTTCAATCCAGGAAGAACATCTGTGTACTCGTTGCTGTTGCTGGCTTTGCCCTGAAGGTCCTCTTCATTCAGCACGATGTTACCGGTATAATCCAGGGAGGTTTGTTCCAGCCTTACCCCTGCCACAATGAGCAGCTTGTCAGAAAGCTCCTGCGTCCATTGTGCATAACCCGCGTAAATGTCTTCGTTTGCTTCATAATTGCCCGCCAGGTATTCAGAGGGCTCATCCGATTTCTCAAATGCAGAATCCACTTCGAGCTGAAGTTGGCCCAGGAACTGCGGGTCAATAAAATTGCCAATCACATATTTTGACCCTGGGTAAAAGTCATCTACCGTCTGGTCTTTGAGGCCCAACAAGGTGATATTCTCAAACTGTGATTCAGTCGAGTTAACGGGTTCGAATGCGTAAAACCTGTTATTGCGCTCCTTGGTTTTGCTGCGAAGTCTCAATCCAGCCTTCAGCGTACCCCGTCGCTCACGGATGATTAGCGGCCATTCAACATTGATCTTGGCGTTGATGTCCTCTTCGAATTGATCCTGAAATTCCTCTGTTAGCTCCGAAAGCCTCGTATAGTCTGTGAGTTGCGTCGCATCCGAAAGCAACGGAAATTCAGGATCTGAAACATCCTGCGACACTTCAATGCTGCGACGACCCATCGCGATGTAACGTTCGTTAGGTCTCACTTCTGAGGCGCGCGCATATTGTGCGCTCCAGTCCAGTTTTAATTTTCCAAATAAGTGGTCTCCCTGAATGGAAGCAGTTTTTACCCTCTGGTCTTCAAGTCTACGGCTCTCGTTCCGGTCATTGTCAATGCCCCCCTTGGTCTGGCGAATGACTTCTCCATTCGTGAATCCGGTAATGTTCCCATTGGAATCATAGATCAGATTGGATTCGTCGCCTCTCAACCTGTGACGAAGTCTAAAGCGGTTTTCGAGATCATCTCTCCAGTAATAACTGCCGTTCAGCGTGAGCACATGCGCTGGATTCAATTTATAATCGCAGCTGATCCCGGCGGAACGCCGCACCCGCTTCACATCGTACTTGCGCACGTCGTGATCGGCTATGTATAAATTTCCTTGTTCATCTCTTTCCCATACAGCTTCCACATTGTCTGATCCATAGTCGTTCGACTGGATGGATCCGTTGATCAATATTCCAAGCTTTCCTTCTGCCAAACGGTTGCCGATCAGCAGGTGTGCATTTCCTATGAATCCCTCCCGTATGGAGTTGTATCCCCCGGACAGGCTCGCAGAAAGCCTCAAATCCTGCGGTGTGTAGCGCGTGATGAGGTTGACGGAACCTCCGATGGCGTCTCCGTCCATCTCCGGCGTCAGGGTCTTGCGGACATCCACCGATTGTATTGCATCCGCGGGAATCAAATCCATCTGGATTCTGCGGTTATCGCCCTCCGCAGAGGGTATCCGCTCCCCGTTGAGACTTACCGAGTTGAGTTCCGGACCCATTCCCCGGATGATGATGTTGCGCGCTTCGCCCTGGTCGTTTTGCATGGTAATCCCGGGAACCCTCTTAATGGCATCCCCGATGTTGGCATCGGGAAACCGACCCATCTGATCTGCCGATATGATATTGGAAACGTATGCATTCGACTTTTGCTGATTCAGCGCCTTAGCCTGACCCCTCTGCCTGTCTCCAAGTACGACAACCTCTCCGATAGCACTCGTGCTGTAATCCAATGATTCAACAATCTCTACCCCACCTGTTCCTACCTGTATGGTCTTGTCAAGCGTCTGATATCCCAGGTATCGAACGGTAAGCCGGTATTCCCCGGGAGCAAGGCCTGTTAGGGTCAATTCCCCATTTGCATTCGTAGTTCCAGCAAAATTACCCGGATCGATCATGACGATGGCTCCTGGAAAACTCAGCTTGTTCTGATCAAGGACCTTGATTTTTATAAAACTGCTTTGTGCAGAAAGTGCGGTCGTGGCGATCAGGGCCATAACCATCAAAAAGTATGTTTTTCTCATTCCCATCATGCTTTTGTTTGCTTGCGGCAAATGTATACCCAGTGCTATTGCACAATCGTTTTTTAAGGATTAAGTCATCGTTAATCAATTGTATGCTGTGGGTCAATGAAAACTTTCCCAATTGTTGACAAATCATTAAGCAAGGCCGCGCTAAAAGCAAGCCTCTGCCAGGATGATTCCTCATCCACATGTTCCTGTCCCCGCCATGTTAGTCCTTAGAATGCCCTTTCTTTAGATGCTTGGGGTCATTTCCAGGAAAGGCCTCTGCTCTCCTCGATTCAAGATTTTGTACATTTGACTCGCCGGTGTTTTTGGCCTTGAACAGGATGACCCATTAAAACATATTCCGGGACCTGACCGCTGTCTAATCGATGATTTGCCAAACGTGCGCATATGTTCCTACTGCCGAGCCCGAAAGGAGTCTCGTGCGCTGCATTTGGGCAACATCCAAACGAGGCTTCGAGTCTGAAGCAGAGCGTATCCTCCCGGTGGGAAATGCCGAGATCCTCTTCAATTTTACACTCCGTACCATCTGCTACCAGGATGATCCCGCTCAGGGCTTTCTGCTCCAACGCTGTGTTGTCAATGGGCTCAATACACGTCCCATTCATCTGCTCAAAACAAAAGAGGAGCGGCTTTTGGGCATTCAACTAACGGGGCCTGGACTGAAATGCCTTTTCGATATCCCCGTTGAGGAATTTCGAGATAAGGTCTTCGATGGATTTGACGTAAGCTGCTGTCTGCAACCCTTGTACGACCGATTGGCAGGATTGCCTTCCTTTGCATTGCAAGTGGCAGAAGTGATGAAGTGGATTCGAAACAGCTTACATAGTAAAAAAGTATCACTGGAACGGTGTCGGCTGCTGACCCTGACGGGATCATACGCTAAAAATGCCCCTCTCTCGGTAGCCCGCTTGCGGAGTGCCTGCAACGTAACAGACCGGCATTTGAGACGCCTGACCCGGGAATTTAGCGGGCTGAACGCAATCGATTGGATCGCTTATCAGAAATACCTCGGGACCTTGCACGAAATTCATACAGACCGCCGCCCGCTGACCGACATCTCTTACCAAAACGGATACTGCGACCAGTCGCATTTTATCCGCGAATTCAAATCATTTACCGGCTTAACGCCCGGACAGTACCGCACCAAGAAAAGTGGACTGGTTGGCCACTTGTATTCCTGAAGGTGCGATCTCTTGGAGTCTTTAAAAAATCTTGTATATCCATTGTGGTTTCCCGGTGTATTGCATTTGCACCAATATTTCTTTCGCCTGGTCGCTGACGCCCTGAGAATGCTTCAGACTCAAAGCCCTTTCTGCTTCGGTTCAGGCACATTTCCTTCCATGTACACCCGGCTTGTCATTATCATTCCTTCTGTTTATCTTTGAAGTGGACCTGCATTCAGTCAGGCATTTAACACTATGAAATTTAGCATATCATGAAAATTCCTTCTCTGGTCCGCTTAGTCCTCTCCATTTGTGCGGGCATCATTTTAGGCAGCGCCGTCAACATAGGGCTCATATTGAACAGCAGCAGCGTGATCCCGCCTCCGGATGGAGCAGACCCAATGCATTCACATATTGACTGCCCCAGCCCCCAAATGTCGATCGAGAGATATCCACTTGATGCATTCTTTTGAGTTGTTGAAGAAATCTATAATATGGATTATGATCCATATATTTACTAATAATTGCATAAGCCATAAAATCTGGACCAGCTATGCATTTATCAACTACTCTTGAGGGCATCGGAGCAATGATTATTTTTTGGTTTGACCCCCTATTAATCAGACTTTCGTTACAAAGTTAATAAATAGATCAAAACATCAAAATAAATTTGCACTTCCAGGAAACGACCGACGGTGATCTTTATACCGATAGGAAGAGTGGCAGGCTTAAGCTGCCGCCTTTTTGTTTTTAGGCGATTGGGTTGGTTTAATTTTTACAGGAAACGACCTCAGGC
>JABARE010000008.1 GCA_019187365.1 Saprospiraceae bacterium
GTCTGCGTCAAAGTCCAAAATACTGTCGAACTTCTTTCTAAATGCTCCGTTACAATTCCAAGTTACTATTTTCAATGTCGTGTCGTTTTACAATGCCCGCTAACGGATCGCCGGATTTGCGAGGTTTTGGAGCGGGAGTAGCGAAGCTGCGATCCGCGGAGAAATCTCGCAAATGCGCAGATGTGAGCCGTTCAAGGCCACATCTGCGCATGCAATCCGGCGATCCGATGTGGCGCCGAATGGCGCCACATCTTCCTAATATCCGCAACATTCTTGTATCAATGTTTCGCTTTTTTTGAATGGCCCAATGGAAAGAGAACTGTCCAAAAGGGCGGATAAGGCCCGTCAAAGCCCTGATTTCCAATGGAGTGCATGGGGAAGTTCCCCTGATGTCATCGTTCTCCCGGGATTGTAGTGGGCAGGGTGCCTCGGTAACTCCGGCAGAACGTGGGGCGAAATAACTTAGGCCGGGGATGCGCATTTTGAAGTAGCTCACAATACCCGGTTTTGGGGTCACCACCCGGAGGCGATGCGGCGCATCCCCCTCTGAACGGGCATCTTTGCCTTCCCCTCGGAAGGCCAAACATTCCCATAACAGGCCCAAACAAAACACCTTTGAAAATCGTCCCTTAAGAACAGAATGCAGCAGCATACTGCGGACATCCGTTCCCAGGTTGTTGCAAACCGGATGCCGAACAAAAGGCCACCACCTGCCGGAAAACGACTTGATGAACACCCCTTCCCCTGCAAGGTATGGATGAGCAATGACGAACCGCTGTGCCTGCAACGCAATCTCCAGTTTTCCCCGTTTCAATAAAACAGGTATGTCAGCAGCCCCTTGCGTGTCCGTTTGGGGCGGTACTGAATGCTCTTCCTTCTGAGAAGATATGCCGGATAGTACACCTGGAGTCTGGACACCGACGGTGGTTCCGGAATGGGTGTTGGAGCTTGCGGTTTTAACCGGTTCAATAGATGTTTCCTGAGTTTCAGATGGTGACGGTGGATTGTGCCATAAGCCAAGGGTTCGTAGAAGCCTGTGAACTTCTTCCGCATCCGGCACATGCCAACACTTCAAAGTAGCACTCCAGCGGGCACCGGGGATGGACCGGGCTACAGCCGCGGGCCCAGGATCATGCCCAAACCAATGCCCCAGCCTCACCTGATTGCGGTGGCTAATGGCATTCACCTGTATTCCAGGTTGGTTCTCCCGGGTTTGCATCGAAAAAACAAATATACTCATACAAGGGTCTAAAGGGATCAATTGGGATGTTGCTTTCCTCTAGCTCTTTGCCTCTCTTATCTCATAGGGATTCCCGCAGAAGAATAAGGTTCAGAGGCGATGCATGCCAACTCATTTTCTTTTCTGTTTAAAAGCAAATCCCTTCATGCTTTCATAAAGCTTCGCTGCACCCGGTCACAGAGTTCTGTCAGGGTGTTTGAAAATCAATATGTTATGTAGCCTTTCAGGTCTGGCTCCCAGCCCCCGGGTTTCGCTATAAAAAATGCCCGCGATGCCTGGCTCCATAGCCGAAAAAAGCACTTTTTTCCAACCCCGCCCTGCTCAGCATGTACACGTCCTGCGAAACCCCGGTGTCGTCGGTTTGCAGTAAGGGCAAAATTTCATCCGATTCGTTCGCCGGAACGGTTCCCTTCAGCTGAACCTGCGCACACGCTCCAAAAGGATGTGGAAAACGCTCCACTCAGGTGCAGTGGCTTGGTTTAAAGGGCTAAATTAGCTGAAATGGTCAAATGTTCCGCAGATGAACAAGCTAAATTTTTGGGGCTAATGCGCTCTGGATACCGGAAGTGCTTGCATGAGGCCAGGGTACCAGATGCAAGGGTTTGCTCTAAAAGGGCGTAAACAAGATGGGCGGGTTTCCCCAACTCCTTAGGATTTATAAAAATATGACCAAAAAGTTTGCTGACGGGGCCTGTCCCGCTAACGGCGGGGCCTGTCCCGCTAACGGCGGGGCCTGTCCCGCCAAAGGCGGGAGAAAAAAACAAAGGGAAGGACTTATGTAAGTCCACCGCACGAAGATTCACCATGGTCCAACATTTGAACTGTTTTATTCCAGAACAGCTGTTAACCAAAGAAGGCTCGTCAGTTTGCCAGGCGATTAGGTCCTGAGGATGTTGCTGAGCGTCAATTATGGACTGATGCATGGTTTCGTATGTGTGGTAAAGCTGAAAGGCCGGTGATCTTGAGAAAGCCCAAAATCCCGGTCGATTTTACGTTCGGCTAAATTCCGGTAGTCATTTGGTACTTGCTTTGGCGCATCATGCACATTAAACTGGTAACGCGCATCACCATAAGCGCGCATAAAGGGGGCTTGCAGGAACACTCGGTTCTTTAGATCAGTAACCTATAGCCGCCCCATCGACTGCTGATGCATCCGCTGCACCAATGAGAACCTGCTTTTGACGATCAACGACAATCCCCATGAGTGATCCGAGGTTTGAAACTGGCCGCAAACGGTGACCCCTGCGCTCAAGCGCCTTCTGCGTATCGGGGGACATCAGGTGCTGTTCAAAAACAATTTCATCGGGAAGCCACTGGTGGTGAATTTTCATTGCACCAATGGCCTGGGGAAGGGTCATGTGGAAAAACAATACGTTTACTATGGTTTGAAAAACGGTATTGATGATGGTGCGACCTCCCGGTGATCCAACGACTAAAAAGACTTGCTCATCTTTCAAAACAATCGTCGGCGTCATGCTCGACAGCATTCTCTTTCCGGGAGCAATGAGATTGGGTTCGGTTCCAATCTGTCCGTTACGGAGGGTAACACCAGGCACCGGATTGAAATCTCCCATTTCGTTGTTGAATATAAATCCAAGATCGTTTATGCCAACTTTTGAGCCATACCAATCCTCCAGTGTGTAGGTCAGTGAAACGGCGTTTCCTTCCGCATCTACAACCGATAGGTGGGTGGTATGATCCCTTTCATCAGGCTGAAGGACGCAGGCTGCCGAATCACTTACAGAAGCCTTATCCCAACGGAAGTCACCCAGGCTTTGTCTGGCATAGGTTTTTGAAGTGAGTTGTTCGATTGGAATGTCTTTACCGCAATCGGGATCTCCCATGAATTTTGCCCGGTCGGCAAAGGCCCTTCTCATCAATTCCGCCATGAAATGTACGTAGTCAGCAGAATTAAATGGGATGGAGTCGGGAACAAGGGGTTCCAACATGTTGAGCATTTGAATTAGAGCAACGCCACCGGAACTGGGGGGGGCCATGGAGTAAATATGGAAATCCTGAAAGGTGCCGTGCACGGGTGCCCGCTCAATGGCAGTATATTGCCAGAGATCTTGCAGGGTAATGAGTCCGCCATGATCGGCCATGAAAGCGGCGATCTTTTTTGCGACGACTCCCTTGTAGAAGCCATCGGGGCCGTGGTCCCGGATCATAGTCAGGGTATTTGCAAGGGCCGGCTGTTTCCAAAGCTGCCCCGGTTGGGTGAGTTGACCTGAACCGTCTTCAAAAAAATGATGCATGAAGTCTCCCGGGCCAGACTGACTTCTTAAATGTTTGGCTTCCATATAAAGAGCCCAGCTCATTGGAAAGCCCTTCTCTGCCAGTTCTATGGCTGGTTGCACCAACTCCTTCCACGGCAACTTACCGAGTTTTTGATGAGCAAGGTACAATCCTGCAACGGTGCCCGGTACGCCAATGGAAAGCAAGCCGCGGTGGTTGCTCTCCTCCATTAAAATCCCTTCTTTGTTTAAAAACATCCTGGCGTCAGAGCGCAAGGGTGCCTTTTCGCGAAAATCAAAGGAAGTGGCTTCCCCTTTATGGTTGCAATGCACCATAAAGCCACCCCCACCTATGTTTCCGGCAGAGGGCAGGGTTACAGCCAGTGCAAAAGCCGTGGCTATGCTGGCATCTATTGCGTTGCCACCCTTGCGAAGAATTTCTACACCCACTTCCGATGCAGGTTTTGATGACGAAACCACCATGCCTCGCTGACTATAAGTTTGCGCAGGAAGCCCTGTTGAAAAGGACAGTACAAAAAGACCTGCAACAAAAAGGAATTTATAAAGGAATATCCTATGCGGACATTTCAGAATAGGCCATTGCGCATTCATACAAGCTCTGAATAAAATGTTATACAGCTCATTCTACCACTTTCCCGTCTCCATACTTGTGTTTATTATCTTCGGCGTCAGCATCGCCAATGTAGTGCGGGTACACTTTAAACGAAGACGGATCGGCGCCTTTTAATTTTTTCATTTTGAAGTAAACCCCGTTCTTATCCAGACAATATTTTTCGTCCAGTATTTTGAAACTTGATGCATCGGCTCCTGAGAAAATGACATCGTTTACAAAAATGTGGTCTTTGTCTTTTGCATAATAGGTATCGCCGGAGGATGCTTCGTTTTCGGGAAAGAGTTCAAACGTCAGCGGATCTGCCTTTGCAATGGCTAGTTTTTCAAAAAATATATGCTGATGATCTTTTGAATAAGGCGCATTGATTAATTGAAAGGTCGCAGGATCAGCATCTTTCATGAGATCGCCGCGATAAAAGACCTTCCTGTGGTCTTTGCTGTAGGAGTTGTCCATGATTTCACAGGAACCATAATCGCAGTCAATGACGTTGATTTTGTATTCGGATGGATCTTGTGCGATGTAGTAATAATGACGGTCATCTTTTGCAAAGTATGAATTGATCCGTTCGAAGGAATTGCCATGGATATTGGAAACTTTCTTGCTTTGCAGGTAAACATGGTCCTTGTCTTTGGAAAACCAGGGATCCATTGCATTCAGGCTTTGGACGTCGGACACTTCAAAGGATGCTCCATTGAGCCAGGCGCGCGTTTTGTCCTTTGCGTAACCATATCCCAGGCTGACAAAAGAGGGGGCGTCAGCCCCTGAAAGATTTGCGATGTTGTGTTTCTTCGAAAGAAAGTAATCGCTGCTTTCTCGATAGGTGCGGTGATAAAACACCTGGTTTTTGTCCTTGCAATAGTGTTCATCCAGAATTTCAAAACTGCCGGCATCCAGACTGTCTATGACCGAATCGTAATACCAGATCTTGTTTGAAATTTTGCTGAACCCGTATTTCTGTTTCCCTGTATCGCCATTGTCCTGCTGGCTTTTACAGGAAAGGAAATATATCAGGGCTAAGAGAGACAGGAGGAGTATGATCGATGCCATGACCTTTTGTTTCATGGGTGCTAAATTAGTTCTTTGGACGGCTCGTTTTGATAAAGCCCCACTTTCCCCTTTTTTTGGCCATGGCCAGCCCCTCACTGACCGATGGTTTGGGGTCAGATTCGTCGAAATCTTCCGCTTTTAACAACAAAGACCCGTCCACAGAATGAAAGGAGACCGGTTCGACATCCCACGATCGATAAATTTTGAACTTTTCGCCGGTGTAGAAATTGGGTTTTTGCAGTTTGGTAGATCGGCTGGCTTTAAATTTTATATAGACACCATCGCCAATGTATTGCACCGGGTTCCCGGAGAGTTTGGTAATGGGATTAAAATCCTCATCCAAAAGCTGATTTCGGTTGTCATACTCAAGGGAATAAACGCCATCTGGATGCCATTCAATTTTATCAAATGGGGGAGAAGAAATTTCCCTTCCGGAGGTATCGACCAAAAAATAATTCGTTCTTCCCTGCCCTTCTTTCCAGATGACGGCTTTTCCATTGGACATGAAGCTCTCAGCATATTTAAATTGAAGGGGGATCACTTCTTTACCATCGCAATTGACATAGCCCCAAAGGCCGTTTTGGTTGCCGGCGGGCATCAAGCCAAACATGATGTCGCCATAGCCAAATGAAAGTTTGTCTGAGACGAGCTTCCCGGATGGAGAGAAAAGTTTGGATTCGCCGGAATCCGTATTTCTTGCGATCCAGTTTCCATTTTCAAAAGGCAATACGCGGTCAAATTCAAAATCTGACAGCAACTCCAATTGGTCCGTATATAATTTCAAATTGCCCCCTTTTGTACAGGCCACGTTTTGTCCCGCTATTTCCAGAATCGTCATGTCAGGGGCAATGATCTCTTTTCCTTCAACGGAGAGAAGTCCGTAATGATGATCGTCTATGCATTTAATGCGATCAAAGAGTATGGGTGGAAGGATCTCTGTGTACTGGTTGGAAATGATTTTGCCATTTGAGTTGAGCAGTTCAGATTTGTAATTTCTGTAGCCTATAAAAAGGTCACGGCCGATATAGGTAATGGTATCATAGACGGCATCCGTTAATTTTTTACTGTTGTTGTCGGCAATAGCGTATCCATCGTCAAATTGGACCAGAAAACGCATTCCCGAAGAAGTCGGGAACTTGGCAGATTCAGGGGTGTATGGGGCCAGAATCCATTGATCATTGGATGTATGGATGGCAATTTGCAGGGTTTCCACTCCGGGATCCTCAACGGCATATCCGGCATCAGCGATCATTTGAACGCTGGCAAATTTTGGAGAGAAAATCCATTTGCCGGAAGGATCAATAAATCCCCATAAATTTTGCTGTTTAACCGCCGCGATGCCATTTAAAAATGGCATTACCGCATCATATTGCGGTTCGATGTGAAATTTTTGAGAATTGCAGGATAGAAAGGGAAATTGAAACATGGATAATAAAATGTAATATTGGAAATGGCGCAGAGAACATGCTGCGCGGGTCTGCTGCTTTGAAAGAGGCCTATTGAAAAATGAGGAGAGGGATGTGAAGGTAATTTTATGTAGCGAAGGATTCATCGGTTCAATTTGAAATACTCCAATAAGGGGAAGGGAGGATCCTCTGAAGAAATTTGAAAAGAGTTGGAGGGACAACACCATGTTGAAGAAAGGGGTTAGAAATTAAATGATGGTGCATAGGGCAAAGGGAAGAGAGAGAATTGTAAAAAGAGCAAGTCTTTGTCTGGCTATGGTCGTGCGAAGGGGCAAGGGGATTGTGGGAATCATTTTTATATGGATTGGCGGACATCTATAACTCAAAGGGTGCAGTGTAGAAGACAATGGCGACGGAATGGTCAGAGAGAAGTTGATGATTAAAATTAGCTGTGGCCCAAAAACGCAATGGCAAGGCTTCCAAGGATCAGAACAAGCACCAGCATGCCTATGCCAAGCAGGTAGGAAGTACCAATTCCGGGGCCCTGCTCACTGTACGAGCTGGCCAGTTTTTCCAAAACGAGGTGACCCATGATGAGGCCGGATACCCAGAACCGGATCATAAACCACTTTTTCTCAATGCCGGGAATCCAGAACAAGCCAACGAACAAAAGCGCGATGAGGGGAACATAGAACCAGGAGTTCTCAATGGTTTTGTCGAAGGCAAAGCTGGGTTTTACGTTGGACTTAGAGATCCAGAGCGACAACAAATAAAGGAGCAACCAGCACAATTCCGGTCCTAAAATAAATCTTGAATATTTCATGAATGGAGGCTAGCTTGTTAAAACAATCATTAGTAGGCATCAGGAGGATTTACCGGCATTGACCCCAACTGGTTTGGGGCCAAAAATCACCCTTAAAGATAATCACTGGATGCAGAGACGGGGATTAAAAGGTGGAAAAAAATTGGGGAAGGCTACTTTTAGAATTTTTCAAACTTGTTAATCAGAAGGCGACTGATCCGAAAGGATGTTCAGAACGTGGCATTGGAAAACAAACCATATGGACTTATTGAAGACGCGGTGGAGCACCCCATCTTTAGGGATCCTCCAGCGATGGCCGCTACCTTCAAGGCAATAAATTCCCGTACTCCAAGGAAGGACAACGGGATTCCCCGGGACCCCCAAAACGGCATTGTGGTGTCGAGAAAACAAATTTAGCTATATTTGGTCAGGTAAATTCCGGATCAAAGCAAAGGCGGAGTGGTGGAAACGCATGTAAAGTTCAGGGCATTCAAGAGGGGCATCTGACGAAAGGAAGGGAATTCTCGTCAGAGTATGCCCCGGTCATGCAGGCATAGACGTCGCATTATGGCGACAGGAAGTGTGAGTAAGGTTAACGATGTAGGTATGGTGAACAGTAAAAGTGCAACGAATATGCAAAACAGAAGATCAGGTTCGAATATACCGGTATTGCTTTTCTTTGCATCGGGAATGGCGCTGGCACTTGTACTTGCCTGCTCAAAACACTATAACTTCAGAGAAAACTACCGGGACGCCAATTCCTTGCTTCATATAGCAGAAAAAGGATCGGAGAAGCCTTTTTTAAAGGCCCACATGAGCAACGGCGATGTTTGCATCCTGCGCGATAGCTGGCAAATTGATTCTCTTCGCGAAGAAGTGCTGGGAACCGGGAAGCGCTTCAATTTCAACCGCGAAATGACGTATGCGGGCCATATGGTGCTACCATTTGACAGCGTAGCCATATACGAGACGAATGTGAAAATCAAACATTCAGAGGGGAGCCGGTTGACAGGATTGGGGATCATTTTCGGTCTCGACATTCTCGTTGGGCTGGTGTGCCTTGTCAACCCCAAAGCCTGCTTTGGATCGTGCCCAACTTTTTACCTCAATCCGGAAGACAATTTTCATTATGCCGATGCAGAAGGATTTTCAAGCGCGATATCGCCCTCCATGGAATATGCAGACATCGATGCATTGGGGAGAAAACACGTGCAAGGCGACCATCTCTCTCTTGTGATGAAGAACGAGGCACTTGAAACGCACTGTATTGATGCGATCAAACTGCGGGTCTATCCGGCCGGACCGGAAGAAAGAGTTTATCATTCTCCGGACAATCGGTTTTTTCTGTGTACCGGAAGCCATTCTGCTATCTTGGCACAGGCGTCCGAGGGAAATGTAGCCAGTAAACTTTCCAGCCCTGATCGATGTGAGCGCTTTTCCCTGGCAGATTCTGTTCAACTCAACACTAAGGAGGAAATCACCTTACATTTTAACGGCCTCTGCGCGGAAGAGGAATACGGCCTGCTGTTGCATTACAGACAATCCCTGATGTCGACCTACCTTTTCTATAAGGCATTGGCTTACATGGGGGATGCGGTAAGCGATGTTTTTGCCGCACTGGAGCGGGATGCAGAACTCCGGCATCGTTTTGACACAACGGCGAAACTGTTGGGAGGCATAGATGTTTACACATTCGATGCGCAAAGGCAAACGTGGGATCACCAGGATGCGTTCGGCGAAACGGGCCCCATCGCCATAAACCGGCAAATGGTCCCGCTGAAACCGAATCATAAAAACGGAAATCTTTTGGTGAAACTCGTACTCAACAAGGGGCTGTGGCGGTTGGATCACGCAGCCCTGGTCTCCATTCAAGGCGAAGTGCAAACGTTGGAAATCGCTCCCTGCGACATCCTTAGCGAAGGAAAGCGCGCAACACAAGCCTTGTCGAAAATGGCCGCCGACGGGAAGCACATGATCTCTATGCCGGGGAGCAGTTATGAAATCCGTTTCCAACTGCCGGAGAAAAATGCCTGGTACGAGATGTTTCTTTATTCAAAAGGGTATTACCTGGAATGGATGCGGGCCGAGTGGATAAAGGATAAGAACTTTGTAAAAGTGAAACAGTTGATCGACGATCCGGAGAACTACCTCATCGGGCAAACTAAGGAGTATAAAAGGTACGAAAGGCAAATGGAGGAAATTTTTTGGAATTCAAAAATTGCGGAAAAATCATTTTCCTACGATGAAAACTAGTGCTTTTCAACTTGCGTTCATCCTGTGTTTTTTGCAGGCCTGCAGCTACCCCCGGTACCTCCCTAAATTGAAAGACATCGATGTCAACGAGTATGGAGCGGCAATCCGGGTTGTGCGAAAAGACAGGGAATCCGTGAGCGGAGAATTGATCCATGCGGATCATGCAAAGATCATCGTGCTGACCGATAAGGAACGCAAGTGCAAAAGCATTCCCATACGGGACATCAAAAACTACACGCTGCGCTATGCAAAGTCCAGGAATTACTATTGGACGACGGCACTTTTATTGGCACTGCCTGCTATCAATGGTATTTACGTTCTTTTTACCGGTCCGATCCACCTTGTCGGCGCCCTATCTGTGGCCATGGGCAGTGAAAGGGCTTTTACATACCATTCAACGGACATGAGGGCGGGAGAACTTAGGCTGTTTGCAAGATATCCTCAGGGGTTGCCGCCGAATGTGGAACTCAACCAGATTAAATGATCGGGAGTGGACAGTGTGTGGTGGCGGATTTGCGCCAGCATGCGATGACACCACGTGAAATGCAGGTAAGCGCAGTCACTACATCTAAAATGGAAGCATCGGATGGATGAGTGCGGCATCGAAGGATGCGTTGCATTGGCAGCCTTCATCATCGTGTCAGAATAAGGCTGAGGGATCAGATTGGTTCAAAATCATTAAATTTGTCGGACAACAACGTAAAACAGCAAAGCGATGAGCAGTACAGGCATTACCCCACCCCACGTCAGGGCTTTTGAACTGCTGGGAGGAATTTTTTCTACGCAGGTGATTGCCGCTTTAGCACGATATGGCATTTTCGAAGCCATTTCAAGCGGGAAGAAGAGCCTCGGGATCATTGCAAACGAATGCGGGGTCAATGAAAATGTGCTGTCCCGGAGCATGCGTTTTGCCGAATATTCCGGTATCGTCAGGAGAGACGAGGACCACTATTCGCTGACCGATGTGGGCATGTATTTCTTAAAGGAGACACCGGGAAATCTAACGGGGTCTTTGAATTTTATTTCTGCCGCACCCTGGCGTGACAGTTGGTCCAACTTCTGGCATTGTCTGAAAACCGGTGAGCCGGCCTTTGATTTTGTGCACGGGCAGGCATTTTTCGACTACCTGGATGCCCATCCTGAATACGGGAACCCGTTTCACGGATACATGACCCAGATGACTTCGCGTGTGGCGCCGGAGATCGCGGCTGCATACGACTTTGGCGCATTTGAAACCGTTTGCGACGTAGGCGGAGGGCAGGGAATCTTATTGAAGGCCATTCTCGACCATTACCCGGATTGCAAGGGAATACTTTACGACATGGAGAATGCCATGGCCAATCACGTACTGGGATCACTGGGCGACCGGGTCACGTTTACAGCGGGCAGTTTTTTTGATGACGTTCCCCCGGCGGATTGCATGGTTTTGAAAACCATAATACACGACTGGAACGATGAAAACAGCATGCGCATTCTAAGCAATTGCAGTAAGTCGCTGAAAAGGGGCGGCCGGGTGATACTGGTCGAGCAGGTTGTCGAAGAACCCCATTCCATGATGGCGCTGTTTTATGACCTCCACATGCAGGTCATGTTGGGAGGAGCAGAGAGAACCGAAGCCGAATTTCGACGCATACTGTATGCGTCCGGACTTCGCCTGGTGGGGATCCTGCCGACGAAATCGCCCATGAAAATCATTGAAGCTACGGCATTGGACTGAAACGTTCCGTGGCCGTAAGTCCGGATGTACTCATGGCAGCAGGCGGGGAGCTCTTTGTGTTAGACGGGGAAACAGGTTGTCAGAGTGGATTTTCCAAAGCGTTCGGGGCAGGATCCAATCCGCTCAGCGGCAAACGCCATCGGGGAGTGTTCAAAGGGCATTTTATACATGAACTAACAAACGTTCGTTAGTAAATTTGTGCACCCCTCCCCTTCGTTTAATCCGCAAGCCAGAAGAATCTTTTGGCCGCCGCCCCCCAGGTCTGCGAACGTTTGCGAACGAGGTAGAGGCCCCGGGAGAGGGTTCCTGCCGAAATTCTGGTGAACGCCTGTTCAACGGCAAATTCCAGCAATCTGTGTCCGTTGAGGTCTTCGATCACCCAGGTTCCGCGGCACTGGTCGTCGAACCGTGAAAAGGCAAGGGCCAGGCTTCGGTTGACCAGATCGGTGCTGATGGTCCAGCCGTCGCCATCGGGACTTTCCATTACATCCGTTGCATCGCCGAGATGTAGCCGGTACAGTTGTCCTCCCGAGCGCAATGCATCATTGTATTCGTCGGTCACGAACCAGTTTTTTGCATCTATGGCACAAATGGCTTCTTTTTGCGTGTACACCGGAAGCCGTATTTCCCGAATCCGGCCCTGAAGAAACCGGCTCCCGGGGTAGTCGTCGAAAAGCCACAGCCGGTCATGAGATAAAAGGGCGAAGGTTCCCGGGGAGGGAGCTAACGCCGCACCGGTGATCCAATAGAAGAGCATGGGGCCCGGCCCGGTGCGGAAAGAATCGACAGGGGAAACGTCGTAATCCCCGGCATGAGCAGGCATCACATAGTGGTAACAAAAACCGCTGAAGGGTTCTGTCCGGTTTTTTGAAAACAGGTGCAGGCTATCATCAAACCACACCATGGCTTCCATGTCGAAATTGCGCTGGTCGACGGGTGGAGGATATTCTCGTTGGTTTGCGTAGCGGAAGCGGATGATTTCCGGAATGATGCTGTCGCCGGAAGCGCGTTCGGGCCCGTGCAGGATGAGGATCCGCAAGTCTTTGCGTTCGTTGGCGTTGTTGCCAAAGTCTCCAATGTACAAATTGCCAGAATCATCAGCGGATAGGTCTTCCCAGTCTCTTTTGTCGATGCCTGCAACGCGCAGGGTGCGCAAGATCCTGCACATCGTATCGAGTTCGTACAGTTCTTCCGGGCTGTTGTTGTCGGCCAGAGACCAAAAACTTGCACCGCCGTTGATGCTTGCAAGTCCCGAGGTCCCTTTTAGAGAGGAGGAGAGTTTACACAGGGGTTCCCAGCGAAGGACCTGGGCATAGTTGTCCCTGGGGAGGAACAGAATCATCAAAAGGAAATAGAAACAGGTAGGACGGTGTACTAAATCGCGTTTGCCGGTGAGGGAAATCATCGAGCGTTTTAAACTGAAAAGGATTTTCATGGCAGCATCATGGCATTCCCCCTCCGGGGAATAGGAAGCCAACGCCGTTGGGAGTCTCTCCAACGGGCAAGGTTTTGACGGGCTTTTGCGTAGCCACGTCAACGATGGTCAGGGTATTTTCTCCGCTGTTGGTCACGTAAGCGCGCGTTCCGTCATTGTTGACCACGACTCCATGGGCGGCAGCTCCACAGACGATCGTATTGGAAACGGAAAAAGACGGGATATCGATTGTGTAAACTTTATCGGACACCGGATCGCCGTCCAATCCCCCCTGGTCGCAAACGAAAAGCCATTTTCCGTCCGGTGTGGGATAGAGTTGTATGGGTCCTTTGGCATCCGGGGGCAGGGACACGCGGTCGACTTTGCCGGTAGAGGGTTCGTATCGGACCACCTCGCGCGTGTCGTAGAGGGAAACAAAGACGTAGCGACCGCCGGGAACGACGGCAGTTTGTACTGCCGCTCCACCCAGCGCCAGCTCTTCAACGTTGCCCGTTGCAAGGTCAACGATACCCAGGCTGTTGCCCGCGAGGTTGGCGATGTAAAGTTTGCCTCCGTGGTATCGAAGTCCGTGAGGACCCCTGTCATTTCCCAGCGGGATCCTGCGCACGATTTTGAAGGTGGCGGCGTCTATTTCGACCACTTCTCCAGGTTGGTTGGCGGTAGCATAGGCGAAGCGCGAGGCACTGTCGAGAACGACGTGTGCCAGATGTTGGTCGGTACCGAGGGTGATCCTGGCAATGATGCGGTGTCCGGCATGGGGGTCGATAACCAGTACCTGCTCAGCTACACCGTGATCATGGGTTGACGCGGTGACCCATACCGTTTTTCCGTCCGGTGCAACCTGAACATTATGGGGGATCAGACCTTGTCCGTGATGTCCTCCCGGTATTCCGATGGAAATTTTTCCGGCCACGCTGTCGGCGGAAGCATCGATCACCGAAATCGTTTGCCCGTGTTCGTCGGCTACATATACCGCATAGGGAAGGAGGGGGATGCCGGGGGCATCATTTCCGTCATCGCTGCAATGAAACAGCGAAAGGGAAAGACCACACAAAAGAACTTGATAAGAGAGACGCATTGCATGAAAATTTAGGGGACAAATATAGGATGCAAAATGGATCGTTCATTCTATCCGGAAAAAATTGGAATCAAAAGGGGTTCCCAGAGCAAGTTTCAACCGGAACGTTTCGAAGTTGAGTTTTGCAAGGGCATCGAGCATATTGCGTTGTCCAACCAGTGTGCTTTCCATGGCCTGGAGATTTTCCATGGGGCGGACAACGCCCAGTGCAATCCGGGAGCTTGCCTGCTCCAGGGCCTCAACCGCAAAGTTCACGGCCTCGCTACAGAACGCATACTTTTGAGAGGCCAGGCGAACCGACCGGTATGCCGCATGCATTTCAGCACGAAGGCCAGCCTCAATCGTGTTAAGCTGGTCTTCCGTGAGTTTCTTTTGCAATGCAAGCGTTTTGCGTTCGTTGCCCCGAAGGAGATATCCGAGGGGGATTTGCCAGGAGAGGGATAAATTGATTTCTGTGGTTGGATAAAGAGAATGGGTTTCAGGATGTTGTGCTGTCTGGACCGGTTCAACATCTTTCCCAACACGGCCAAAGAGAGCCGAACTTGCCTGAAGCTCAATTTGGGGAAAGCTGCGGTCTTGCCGGAGTTGTTTTTCAGCCAGCTGTGCATCGCGGATTCGGGTTTCGGCTGCGCGGAATTCCGGCCGTTGCGCGACAAACTGATCAAGCGAAGCCGGTAAGGAATCGGGATGTTGGTTTGGAGGCGACAGGCTGTCTTCCAGAATCCATTCTGTTTCCGGATCAAGACCCAGCAAAACAGAAAGTGCAATGGAGTGGCGTTCCTCGTTTGCGCGCATTTCCTGCATTTCGGATTGGATTCTTCGGGTGCCGGACTGGAAGAGCAGCCAGTCAGAGGAATATGCCAAGCCTGCATTTACATGAACTAACAGTTGTTCGGATACTTGATCTGACAATTTTCTCAAATTATCCAGAGCATCCAATGTTTGCCGGGCCTGCAATAGCCTGAAGTAGGAGTCGGCGATCTCAAGTAAAACAAGATTGCGTCTTACCTGGTGGCGGAAACCCGCAGCTTCTCGGGCAAGATCAGCGCGCTGAACGGTGGTCTTTCCGGAGAGCACATTCCATTTTGCCTCAAGGCCAGGCCCCATCCACAGGTTGTCGTGCGACACGTCGAGGTAAAAATTTCCATTGCCATTCATAGCGGCTCCACCGAGTTGGTGTGCTCGAACTCCGGCCGAAAGTTCAGGAAGCCACCATTCCCTGGCAAAATGCCATTGTGCATCGCTCAGTTCCTGTTCGCGCAGGGACTCCCGGAGATGGGGGTTGGCTGTATCTGCCATGTGCATCAGACTTTCAAGCCCTTTTACATGGCGTTTCTGGGAGATGCTGAGTAATGGCAACAATGCCGCCATGATGCACAATGCCAATTTTCTAAAAATTGCTCTATTTGACGTCATGGCTGTCTTTTTTTTGATCTTTTGAAATGGGGATTACTCTGCGACCTGCTTCTGCGAGCTGCTTGCCTTGAAGAACGACCATAGTCTGTGAGCCAATCTCCTTGTTGAGTACTTCAAAATAGTCCCTTGAAGTAATGCCCTCCTGCAGCACCACCCGTTCCGCAATTCCGTCGCGCACAATGAGAAGATGCGGTTGATCGCGATAAAGCATTTTCGCCATGACAGGAAGGCTCAAAACGGAATCACGCCGGGCGATTGCCATTTCCACTACTGCGTACATGCCAGGAAGAATTTGGCCGGAAGCATTGGCAAGATCCAGTTCGACGTCCATAGTTTTTGACTGAGGATCGAGGGCGTTGGCCATTCGGTTGACTTTTGCAATGAATTTCTTTTGGGGTAATTCGGGGAAGGTTACAGTGGCGTTTGTACCAAGACCTACCCACGGGATGTCAGCTTCCGGCAACGGGATGTGGAGTCGTATGGGATCTGTCTGTTGGATTTCATATAGAGCCTGAGACTGACGGTCTTCGAAGCCGCCGGTCAGCACGGTGCCCAAGTCAACAAACCTGCGCGTAACGGTGCCCGGGAAGGGGGCCGCAACGTTTAAATATCCGATTCGTTCTGCAAGTTCATTCCACTCGGCCTGCAGGGCAAGGTATTCGCCTTTTGCTGCATCGAATACGTGAGCTGGAGTCAGCGCCGAACTTTGATCGCGAACAGCTAACAAACGTTCGTATTCTGCCTTCTTTGCGGTCATCAGGGCTCCGGTTTTTTCATGTTGCCTCAGCAACCTGGGGTGGTCGAGGACTGCGAGGATCTCCCCTTTGCGGACGCGGTCTCCAATTTCCTTGTGCAGGTTCCGCACGACACCGCTTTCGAGGGCGCAGAGGGTTACCTTGCGGTTGGGCATGGCGGTTCCGGCAATGGAGATTCGCCTTTCTATGTGGCGGTATTCAGGAAAAATGACCTCTACGGTCGGTTCAGATTCATCATGGGAAGCGGCAACGTTGGATAGAGAAGTTACCGCATCTCCGCCCGGGTTACAAGCCAGGAGCAGGTATGGGAAAAGAGAAAACCGGAGAAACTTGGTAAAGGAAGTACTATTGTTGTTGATCATGGGTAAATGATTTGAATGTAAGTGAATACAGCAGGGGAATGACGTAAAGGGTAAGAAAGGCCGCCATGGCCGTTCCACCGATGACGACCGAAGCCAGGGGGATGGTGGCTTCCGATCCGCCTGTCCTCATGAGCACCGTAGGGAGTAAGCCGAAGATGGTTGTCAACGAGGTCATCAGCACGGGCCGGAAGCGGTCGTTGGCGGCCAGGAGGGTAGCTTCTTTTTCCGGGTGACCCTCCTCCAACAGCGCGTTGATCCGGTCAATGAGCAGGTTGCCGTAGGAAGCGGCAATGCCCACCATCATGATCACGCCCATAATGGTTTGGATGCTCCATACGATGTTGCCGATGTACATCGATAGTGCAACTCCGATAAGCCCCAGAGGAAAGGTTGACAGAGCGATGGCTGTTTGACGAAAACTGCGGAAGAGCGGCAGGATAATCAACGCGGCGAAAGCAATGGAAAGAACCAAGCCCAGCCCCAGGCCGCTGAAGGATTCCCGGATGGCGGCAACTTCGCCCTGAAAACTTGCAGAATAGCCTTTAGGCAATTGCATGGATGCAACGCGCTTTCGGGCTTCGTCCGACACGCTGCCAAGATCATCCCCTTCTACTCCTGCATATACGTTAAAAACGCGCATGAGATTTTGATGGTTGATCTCAACGGGGTTGAGGCCATCGCCAATTTTTGCAAAATTTCGAAACGGAATGGTAGCATCTCGATTTCTTGAGGGTACCGCAACATTTTCGAGCGCATTGTACTGGTTGATTTCTTTTTCCGGATAGGTTACTCCTACGTAATAGTGGTTTCCGTTGTGTTCGTCGATCCAAAAGGCTTTGTCGAAAGTCGCTGTCGAATTGAGAGCAGCCACGAGATTTTTTATGGCGCTTACCGGATCGACGCCAAGGGAAGCTGCGCGCATCCGGTCGATGTCGATGTTCTTAGCGGGTTGGTCGATCCGTTGCAGGATTCGCACGTCGCGGGTGGCAGGTATGGAGGCGATCGTATCTCTTATGCGAACTGCGATGTTTTGCAGGATCTTCAGGTCGTTTCCTACAATTTGAACGTCGATGGGAGCTGGCTTCCCTTCATTCAGAGCCGCTGTCAACATACCACCGGTATTGAAGCTCAGCTCAACGCCGGGAAATTCGCGTTTCATGAGTAAGCGCAGTCGCTCGGCATATTCAAAGGATGATGTGTGGTGATTTTCCTTCAGCTGGATCCCGATAAAAGCATCCTGCGTTCCGGAATTAGGGGTATAAACGGCAGGAAGGTCGTAAAAAACACCGATGTTGGAAATAATCTGCTCGAGGTCGCTTCCTGATTCGCGACGAATGAGTGACTCCATTTCTGCAACCATGCGCTCTGTTTCCCTGAGGGGAGTACCCGATTCAGCGCGCACCTGAATTTCCATTTGCCCGACGTCGGATCGTGGAAACAGTTCGTAGCCTGCATTCAGCAAAAGGTATGTGCTAATTGCGAAGCAGGAAGCAACCATGCACAAGGTCAAACGCCGGTGCCGAAAGACCCAGACAAGGCTTTTCGCATACTGGGCCCGTATGCGATGAAATGCGCTGGTGCCTTGTGTGGAAGGGACATTACGTTCTAAAGATAACTTCTGCCCATTTTCTCTGTTTCGAAACAGGTATGCGCAGGTCACCGGGATGATGGTGACCGAAAAGAGATACGAACCCATCATGGCGCCACCCACGGTGATTGCCAGTGGGGAAAACAGGAATCGCGTAATGCCGGTGAGAAAAAATACAGGAAAAAATATGACGACGATGACCAGGGTTGATGCCAGTATTGGCATTGCAATTTCCCGGACGCCTTCCCTGGCAGCAAGAAACGAATCGCTCCCAAGGCGCATACGTCGATCAATGTTTTCAACGACTACGATGGAATTGTCAACGAGCAAACCCAGAACGAGCACGATCCCACCCAAGGTTACCGCGTTGACGGATTGCCCCATGATGTACCAAACAATTGCGGTAAACAGAAGGGACAACGGAAGACTGATTGCTACTGCAACGGATGAGCGAACGTTTCCGAGGAATAGGAAGAGAACGAGAAGAACGAGTCCAAAGCCACCTGCAATCGCGCTTTTCAGGCCGTCGATGGAATTGCGGACGTAAGACGACTGATCAAAGATGACCTGGAGTTCCACATCCGGGGGAAGGCGCTGCCGGAGAAGCGGTATGGCGTCGCGGACGGCATCAACGGCCTCAATGGTATTGGATCCCGGCCTTTTGTAAATGGGCAGGTACACTTGTTCGCTTCCATCCACACGTGCGATGTTGGTCTGAATGGCCTGTGCATCTTCGGTACGACCTATGTCTTTAATATAAACGGGTCTCCCGTTGCGACGCAGGATCTCGATGTCGTCAAATTCACGGATGTCGCGAATCATCCCCTTTGCAGAGATGCCATAGTTCACATTGCCCAGTTGTGCAATGCCGGAAGGGATCATCGTAGTATTGCGTTGTATTGCCTCCTGCACCTGTGTTTGAGAGATGCCCAGGGCTTCCAGCCGGTCAGGATCAACGTACACGTAAATTCGGCGAAGGGCTCCACCATAGGCAGCAGGAGCTATAATGCCCTTCACCCCACTCAGCATTTGACGGAGAGAATAGTAGGCCACGTCGTACAACTCGGATCCGGACTTTTCAGAACTTCGGACGGTAAGCAGCATCAGGGGTTGTGATGCGGTCGGATCGAAGGGCTGGATCATTGGAGGCAGGGTTCCGGGTGGTTGATAATACATATCGCTCATGGCGTAGGAGCTTGCATTTGCCATGGCCTCTGCCGGATCGACGTCCTCGCCATAAAAATTGGTCACGATGCTGACGCCCATTATACTTTTTGACAGCTGTTTCTCAATTCCGGGTGATTGACCGGTCCACCGTTCCATTCGACTGGTAATGTCTTTTTCGACGACTTCAGCGGGCATGCCTGGATAAAGAGTAAGGATTTGCATGGCCGACTTTCTGAATTGGGGGAGAATGTCGACCGGCGTTCTTGGGAGGGTTACGGCGGCCAACAAGACGACGACAATGGCCAGCACAACCACCAGATATGGATTTTTGAAAGAAGTTTGAATCATAAGGACACTTCGGATTTTGTATTAAACCAGGGTATCCCATGCGCTACCGTGCGCACTGGGATCTTTCGGCGGGGTCTGGTTGAAGAACCCGGGTATTTCAGAATACCCAGACTGTTGCAACAGAAGAAGAGTGGGATGCGCCTGATGCGGACGAAAGGCGCAGTTCCGGCAATCCGTTGCGTACGGCACGCAAGCCGCTACAGCAGGCAATCAACCCTACCGCAAAGGCTTATGCAAAAGGAGGTCCGCGAAGTGTCTGGGAGCCGGGTGGCGGGTCAGAGTCGCTCCCTGGTCCTGTAACCGGAGGACTGCTGCATTGGAAAAATTCAGGAAGGTGTAATGTAAATGGAGGGTCTTGGCTTTGGGCAGGCAAGTCAATGTGGATGAAAACATCCTTTTCTTGCGGCAACTGAAAGGCATCCGTTTTGGCCACGGTATGGTGGCAATGCATGGGCGGCCACCATGCAGGGACATCCCCCTGGTACTGCCGGCGCATTTCGCAGGGACTGGGGCCCTGATGGGCATGATGTTCATGTCCAAAAGGGTGCTCCAGGCAAACCAGTTGCCAGGGTATGCTCACCAGACCCAATAAGGCCATAAGAGCCAGAGCGCATTTACGATGCCTGAACATCAACCAGACAAAGCTAATCCATTTCCGTTAACTGTTTCCTTCCGGTCCGGAGGAGGGTATTTCTGGCGGATCCATTATGTTGACATGCGTTTGAGCGGGTGGACCATTTCTTTTTTCTATATTTGTTTAAATTTCGTACGTCCGCAAGACGGCCTGTGAGGAGCCCTTTTCGAAACCGCCATTAAACCAATTCATATGTCCAGATCAAGATCATTTCAGGCAAGTACCGACAGCCTGTTGGCTTTTGCTGATGCTTCGAGTCCCATGGTGCGGACGACATTTTCCTATTCCCGGGTTGCGTCCTGGTTCAGCGCCAAGGACCCGGATTTCGTGGCCGTTGACCAGGCACAGGTCGTGATTTCCGGACTGACACGGACTGTTTATGCACTGGTAGCTTACAAAAGCGGACAACCGGATGCGACCATTTTGAAGGGCGACCTTCCCTGTCCTGACATGTGTCTGCCTCCTCCGCCGTCGGGATCCTTGCCAACGGGCATTTCGGGAGTTCCCGGGTACAACACGTTTGACAAAGCGGATTTCAGCGCTTTGCTCGATCACATTGACACACAACAATGGGCATATCTTGACATTTTGCAAGCGAAAGTCGACCAGTCTTCCAGTGTAAATTCGCTGGCAGCATGCGGCAACGACGGCAGTGCCGTGCGCACGCAGTCGGGAGACCCTGTTTATGTGAGCGTGTCGGCGGTTTAAGCCGAACGGGATCCGCATTATGGAGTGGATACAGACGATTCTGCGTCCATCGCCCATGTGAATTGCATATCTTGATATCTTGCACGGGAATCCCCGCGGGCGATGAAGTGCAAATCAGCAGAATGGAATACTTCGTTGAAAGAAATGATCAGCGCTGCGGCTGCCATGCTTTTCGGATGGGTTTACTCCTCTCTGTGTAACTGGCGGTGGGCACCACAGTTTTTTCTGTCCGTTGCATGTGTAGGTTCCGTCCTGGCGCAGCTCAATGTCGTGCCGTTTGCCGAGACCTGTGGCTTTATAAGCCGCTCTCCTGACGGATTGGTTTACCTGGGGACCCTGGAGGATGTTTACGTGTACGATGGCTTGGCGATCCGGCCCGGATCTATGATCCGTCGTGGCAGTCACAACATCCAGAGCCCGTTTTTTTTTGACGGGAGGGGAAATGTTTGGTTTAGCTGTTACGATGGACTGGTACGCTACGACCGGAATACACGGACATCGCAAAAGTTCCAATGCCGAATACAGGCTGGAGGCTTTCACAACAGTGATTATTACGCTTTCGATTTTGATTCAATCCGGAGGGAGGTTTTGCTGAAGCAGGGTACGGATGTGTACCGGTTTTCTGAAAGGGACAGTTCTTTTAAACTTCTTGTAAGAGGCATACCGGGGCGAAGGATGTGCAGGAACGATTACGGGAACCAATATTTTTGTTACTACTACACCGATGAACCGGGGATTCTGGATCTGGATTCAGCATCGGTGAACATCCCAAAGTTCCGACCGGTTACAGGATGGCCAGGAGGCAAAATGGCCCAGGAGATGCTATCGTTGGCACCGGACCGGCTGCTGATAGCGGGCGAGGGAGGTTTGTTTTTAGCAGAAATTTCCAATCTGGCCTTGAAACCTATGCTATGGCGCGGGCAACCAGTTGGCGATGTGTTGTGTGTGGTGATGCCCATGCAGGATTACCTTCTTGTCAGCACCCGTGACCGCGGAGTCCTCGAAGTTGCGTTGGACCCGGGTGGATCAATAGCAGCCATCAGGCCGTTTGGGCCATTGGGTGAGTTGCCGGCTCCTGAACAAATGTTCGTTGATGCGGGCGGGACTGTTTTTCTGAGTTCTTACGGGCACTACATTGCCCATTTTCTTCCTGGAAAACAGAAGTTCCGGGTACTTCGCTTTGGTCAGTTTACCGCAGGATCCGGACGTTTCGCCCAGGACAGATTGGTGTTAAATGCGCTTTCAGGAAAGCAGTTTGCTCTGGAAATTCCCGGTGACGCGTTCCGCGAATTGGCACCAGGAGAAGAAGTGGCTCTGCCACCCGAACGATCGTTCGGAAAAAACAAATTGTTGATTGAGGCACTTCCCAAAAAATACTTACAAACGTTTGTTAGTCCTGAAAACGAAAAATACCGGCACCCTCCGCAGGTATTCCGGCTGCACGCCGGCGACGGGGATTGGATGCTCAGCAGTACCGACGGCAGGTTGTTCCGCTGGAACGCCGGCACCTGGGAGGAGCAGGATTGTCCTTCGGCTGGAGGCAAGCTCATCAATTTTTGTGCCCATGTGCCGGGGGTTCTGAGCCTTAGCGCAGTTAACCTGGAAATGCTGCGTTTCCACGACCCGGAAGATCCCCAAAAAATTATTTCGAAGATTCCTTTTAGCGGGGATATCTACCGGGCGGCATTCGACAACCGCCGGCAGCTCATCTACCTGGCAACGACTCAGGGATTGCTGCAGTTACAATTGCCGCAATGGCGCGACAGCCTGATATCGCCACGCCCGGTGGTAGGAGAGAATGCGTGCAGGTGCGTTGTGCTTGACCGTCAGGGAACGCTTTGGTTGACGACGCGCCATCGACTGCTTCGTTATCATCCTGAAAAAGCAAAGTTCGAGGTGTATTCAGAAGCGGATGGTACCGGGCCGGGCAGTTTCCTGGAAGGAGGCTGCGGATTATTAAAAGGGGATTCACTATATTTTGTCAAAGACCAATGCCTGGTCGTGGTTGATCCGAACAGAATCAGGCTGCAATCTGTACCTGTCCCGGTGATATTGAGCAATATGTCCATCCATTACGGACAGAACATTGCAGACGACAGCCTTGCAGGAATGACTTCCCTCTTTTTGAGTTACCGGAGAAACGCGGTGGGATTTGACGTACAGGCTGTTGATTACTCAGATCCCGCTTCCGCGCGCGTGCGCTATCGGCTCGAGGGACACAACGAAAGGTGGATCGTATCTGACCAGCCTCGAACACATGTGCAGTATGCCCTGTTATCGCCCGGACGCTACCGCTTTGTTGCAGAGGCCATCTCCACCGACGGCACGGTAGGTAGTGGGAGGCGAATCCTCCACCTTGAAGTGGAGCGGCCCTACTGGATGCGTTGGTGGTTCAGGATGGCGGTTGCAGCTGCCATTCTTGGAATGGGGCTGGTGGTCTTTCGAGCCTATTACCTGAGGCAGATTGAGCGAAGGGACCTCGTTCTTCGGGAACAAAAATTGTTGCTCGACAGACAGCAAGCCATCGAAAAGGAGCGAAGCCGCATTGCCGCAGAGATGCACGACGATCTTGGATCAGGGCTAACGACCATTCGGTATTTGAGCAGTCGCGCACTGAGAGCAGCCTCCACGGAAGAAGAGCGCCTGCAAATAGGTCGCATTGCCGAGCAGAGCAACGATCTTGTGCGCAGCATGTCAGAGATCATCTGGGCGCTGAACGTCCGCAACGACAGCCTTTACAATTTGCTGGCCTATCTCCGGCGTTATGCCTTTGAATACCTTGAGGACCGCGGCCTCCAGATAGAGTGGAATCAGGCAGCAAGCTTGCAGGATGCTCCACTGAGCGGCGAAAAGCGCCGAAACGTACACCTCATCGCAAAGGAAGCGCTGCACAACATCGTGCGGCACTCGGGAGCCAGCAGGGTGCTCGTCCATGCAAAAGAGGAAAACGGAGGGTTCGTTTCAATCAGCATTTGCGACAACGGACACGGGTTTGATCCGGCTTCCATCCGGGACGGGGCCAACGGCCTGGAAAACATGCAGCGACGTGCTGCCCGTATTAGTGGGAAACTCGATGTTGCCACTTCCCCTGAAGGGACCTGCCTTCACCTGCATTTTATGGCAGACGGCTCCACGCACTAACCAAGGTTACGCTTTTATCTGAATTGAACAGTCGACCTTTGATGTGCCGTGAAACGCGCAAGCATATACCTGGAGGGGGTGGTACTGGAGATTTACAGCGACTGGACGGGAAGGGAGCGGGTGTTCGTCAATGGCAAATGCATCAGCGAGCATCGTGGAATTTTCAAAGGCGCGCACCGGTTCAGCCATGAGGGCAAGAACTTTAGATTGCACATGAACCCATTTCCGTGTTGCGGAACCTTCACCCTTTACTGCGACGAAATGCCGGTGGTTGAGTCCGGGCGCAGCGGATGCTTCCCTGCGGTGGTTATTTTTATTCTTTCCATGGTACTTTTGCACTTGTTGTGGGATTGGTTGGAGGGGCTATAGTTTTCAAGGAGCTCCGCTACATCAAAAGAAAAGGGCCTTCACTGATTGTTTATGAAAGTTGCGATTCTGGAAGACCTCAAAGAAGTTGCGCTCGAATTGTGCGAGTTGCTCGATTCGACGCCAGGGATGACGTGCACCCAGGTCTATTTCAACGCTGAAGATGCCATGCACTTCCTGCCCCAGCAACCAGCCGATGTATTGCTCGTCGATATCGGACTGCCGCGCGCAAGCGGAATCGAGGCCATAGAAAATTTATCAGAAACTTGTCCTGGAATGCAGTTTTGCATGTTTACGGTTTATGAAGACGACGACAAGATCTTTCAGTCGCTGAAGGCAGGTGCACGCGGATACATATTAAAGGGATCGCCACCCCAGAAGATCGTCGATGCGCTGTTAGAGCTGCATGCCGGTGGATCGCCCATGTCGCCGAGCATTGCGCGCCGCGTTCTCGAAGAGCTGCAGCGCCACGTTCCCACTGCCGCTGCCGAAGTTCTTCCCCTCAATGCCCGCGAGAAGGAGTTGCTCACCATGCTTTCGCAGGGAATGCTCTATAAGGAAATTGCCTCACAAATGGAGACGACCATTGGAACGGTAAAGCAGTCCATCCACCGGATCTACGGAAAATTGCAGGTGACCAACCGCACCGAAGCCATCAACAAACTGAAGCGTTGAAAGAGACGTTTGTAGTCGGGAGATGATGTTTTTAGGGTTCTATTCACCCTTTGACCGAAATGACGTAGATTAAATAGGCGATGTAACAGGAAAGCAACATTCCGCCCTGCCACCGCTCGAGCAAACGCTTGCGGCCGATGTACATGAACCAAAAAAGGACGATGCTGGCCAGAATGACGACGAAAATGTCGCCGTTGTCGTTTGGATTGAAAGGCAGCGGCCTGATGATGGAGCTGGATCCGAGTACAAAAAAGACGTTGAAAATATTGGACCCGACGACGTTACCGATGGCTATATCCGCCTTGTGCTTATAGGCTGCTACGGCAGATGTGATCAATTCCGGAAGAGACGTTCCAACCGCTACAATGGTCAGTCCGATGAGAGACTGGCTCACTCCGAGTGCTCCGGCCATTTTTACGGCGCCATCGACCACCCATTTTCCTCCCGCGAAGAGGGCGACGAGGCCAAGACCAACGTAAGCGCTTGCCCGGAAGGGAGAGATTAGCGGGATGTCGGTTTCGAGGATGTCTTCTTCCGACTTCGTGATGCTGAATACGTAGTACATGAAAATGCTCATGAACAGAAAACAGACCAGCCCGTCTATCCTTGAGAAAACGGAAGCCGCCGCACCGTCGAACAAGGCATCGTTGGCGGCAAGACCTACGAACAGCGCCGCCAGCAGGCTGAGGGGGATTTCCTTCAAGACGGTGTTTCTCTTGGCTGCTATGGGATGAATGAGTGCGGCGATGCCCAGTACGAGAAAGATGTTGGCAATGTTGCTCCCCAAGACATTTCCTATGGCGATCTCCGTGTTGCCGGAATTGGCTGCTAGGATATTGACGATGAGTTCAGGTGCTGACGTACCAAATGCCACAACGGTCAGGCCAATGACAATCGGTGAGATGTTAAATTTTTGAGCCAGGGCAGATGCACCGTCGACCAGGAGGTCACCCCCTTTCAACAAGAACACCAACCCGACGGCAAATAAAACATAGGTGATCATCAGCGTGCAATTTTGGATGAGGATGCAAAGGTAAAAACGGAGCAGAAAACTACACCATCAGCTATTTATTACCCGCCGTCAGAAGCTCTGCAGGTGCGGGGCAACAGGAACGGGGCAGAGTAACCGGGTGAAAGCCTGTTGTCAGGGACTTTGAAGGCCAATAGATTCAGCCCGGGTATCATTCAGGTCGAGACCTTCCCCGAACGGGAAATAAGGGTCGATTGAAAATCAGGGCCCGGCGAGGAGGAAATTTCTATATTGTGCAACGGAAAGCCTCGCCGAATTGGTGGGGCGGGAGCCAGACAGGGCAGTTCATATGTACAGTAAAGCGGAATAATTATGCCGGAGGACATCGGTGGCAGGAAGGTGTTTAGCTTATTCGAGGTGGCGGCCAGCATCCAGCGCACCCTGGAAGGCCGTTACAAGCAATCTTTCTGGGTGCGGGCGGAGATGAACAAGCTCAACCATTACAAGCATTCCGGGCATTGTTATCCCGAGCTCGTCGAAAGGGTCGACGGCAAAATCGTCGCACAATTCCGCTCGGTATTGTGGGGGACAGATTACCAGAGGATCGACGATTTGTTTCGAAAGGTGCTGAACGAACCGCTGAAAGACGGGATTAAAGTCCTGATGGAGGCTTCGATTCGCTTCCACCCGGAGTATGGCCTGAGCCTGACCATACTCGACATCGACCCACAATACACTCTGGGCGACCTGGAAAGGGAAAAACAGGAGACGCTACGGAGGCTGAAAGCAGAGGCTCTGTACCACGCAAACAAGCGGCTGACTTTTCCCCGGCTTCCTCAGCGCATTGCCATTATTTCGGTAGAGACCAGCAAAGGCTACGCGGATTTTACAAAAGTGTTGGAGGCAGCCCGAAGATCCTGGGGATACCGCTTTTTTCATTTTCTTTTCCCTTCTCTGCTCCAAGGAGACGATGCGGTGAAGTCTATAGTGGGACAGTTGCGGCGCATTCGCATGGTCATGCATCATTTCGACGTAGTTGCCATTGTCCGGGGCGGGGGTGGCGATATTGGACTGGCTTGTTACAACCAGTATGAGCTGGCCCGCGAGATTGCAGAATTCCCTTTGCCGGTGTTGTCGGGAATCGGACATGCGACCAATGAAACCGTGGTGGAGATGATTGCCCACCTGAATGCCATTACGCCGACCAAGCTTGCAGAAGAACTCATCCAGCGATTTCACAATTTTTCGGTTCCGGTTCGGGAAGCCCAGGACAAGTTGGGACCACTGGTAAACGCCATGTTGACAGAGGAGAAAATCTCCTTCCAGTCAGAGATCAAGTTGTTCCGGTCGGTGGTGGGGAAACACCTTTTGGCCAGGGGGGCCTCACTTCAGCACTGCGCGCGTTCACTCGTTCACAAGTGCCGAATGGGTATGCAGCAAGAGCGGCAGCAACTGGATGTGAACCGGCAGGGACTTCGTGTCGCAAGTCAGATGCTGTTCAGTCTTCGGCGGCAGGTGTTGTCGCGGCATGCCGAAGGATTGCGCAAAGATGCAGGCTCCCGGCTGCGCCAGGAAGCGCTTCATCAGCAGGGTTTGGAAAGAAGGTTAACCTTGGTGGCGAAAGCCTCCTTCAGGAACCAGCAGAAGGAGCTTATGGCAGCAGAAAAACTCGTACAGAGCATGCATCCCGAAAACGTCTTGCGGCGCGGGTACAGCATTACACTGCTGGATGGCCGAGCGCTTACCAGTGACCAAAAGGTTCGTACAGGAGACATGGTGGAGACGATGCTTTATCAGGGTCGGATCGTGAGTCGCGTTTCAACTACATCAACAAAAAATCAGGAATGAGCCAGACCATCAATTACAGTGATGCCTTTGACGAACTCCAGCGCATTGTAGCAGAGATAGAAGCAGGGGAGATCTCAGTCGACGAGTTGTCGCAAAAGGTCAAACGCGCCGCAGAGCTGATCAGGATATGCAAGACAAAATTGTCAACTACCGAAGAAGATGTAAACAAGATACTTGCAGAACTTGAAGCGCCATCGCAGGATAACGAACGTTAATATAACACCTGGTATCAGCCCCAATTAAGCAAAAATTTGAATGTAACATATCCCTCCGGCCTAGTTCATTTTGTCTAAGCTGATTTTCAGGAAGTTTTTTTAGCCGGCATGAAAAAATGGTAAAATGGGTTGGCATGGCCATACCGAAGGGCAGGCGTAATCAAATCTCACCATTCGGTTGTACTGCAATCGGTAAGGGTTGTCGTCTTGGTGTGTTATATTATTGGAAGAGAAGGGCATTGCATCAAGCGGGATCCTTATCGACCAGTCCAATAGCTTGGGATTTTAATAACATCTTTGTCTGTCATAAGATGCGATGGCAACTCGCCATGATCAAAAATGGCTATTTTATGTCCTTTCTGTTTTAAATCCAGGTAGGTATTGAAATCCGGAATGTGGCCGTAGGCAGCAGTAATCTCATTAAAGAACATAACAGGGATGTTGTCATCGGGCGCGCAATTGAAAACAACATGATCAGAGGTAACACCAAATTTCTCTGCAAGATTTTGAATATCCGGAGTCGTGCTGAGTCGTTTTATGAGAAGGGAATTGGAGTCTTTTTTCCAGGCAGTGTGATTTTCCTGAATTTTCTCAATATCTAAGTTAAATCCGGAAAGAATGCCCAAAACCAAAGTAGTATAAATGACCTTGTGTATTTTTTTTGAAAGATATTCTGGATTTAAAATTATGATTTTTAAGAACTTTTCAACGGTAGCCCCAAAGGCCAGATAGAGTAAAAATGAAACACAGAAGGTAAATGCAATCATTTTCGTTGCAACGAACCCGAAGAAAAGATAAATTACAACAATATAAGAGACAAACGCCGTCTTAAAGACCCCATTTTTTAAGGAAATGAAGAAAATGTATATACTGACTAAGAGTAAAAGGAAATTGACACCATAAATTTCCTTGGCAACATCAAAATGCCACCAAAAATCTCCGCCATGCCCTTCTATGACATTAAAAAGGTGTTTTGCGTTGAGAGCGAATTCGTATTGACTGACCGTAGGAAAAGTATGAAGGATATAAATTTGCCAGGGGAGAAATACAAATGCGGCAACAATTATGCCTGCCAGGAAGTCGCGATATAGTACCCACTCAACTCTTCTTTCTTTTAATAAAAGTATGGAAAGTCCCCACCCCGAAAACACGAGAAGTCCTGTTAACCACTTTACCAAAATGGCGCATCCTGAAAACAGTCCTATCAAGATAAGGAAATGCCTTTTTCGGGGTAATTTGGACGATTCATATTCGGTCCATGCCCAGATGCTCGCAGTTACATAAAATAAGAAGGCTATATCGTTATGGTCGGTATGAATGGCACCGGAGGAGATTTCTAAAACAAAGTTTGATAGCGCAAACAGCAATGCACCAAAAAATCCGGCTTTTTTACTAAGCGATAATTCTCCTATTCGGTATATAAATAGGATAACAAGGGTTGACATGATTAAGCTTGGCAGTCTCAACGCAAATACATTTACGCCAAAAAACTTCATGCTCAATGCCATTTGCCATAAGAATAGGGGTTGTTTATGCAACCAGACATGACCCGTGACCCAACTCGTTTCATCATAGGCGAGCACAGGATTTTTGTAGAGCATTGGGGAAAGAGGATGGTCAATCATGTTTTTAGCGACAAGTGCATGAAACTGTTCATCCCATAAGTTAAGATGCGGATTCAACAAACCCATAAAAAGTCTCACGCTGAAGCCTCCCAATAACAGCAATAGGATGCTTAGAGATTTTTTCTCCTGATACTGGAAGGTAACGAGGCTTACAAAGAGAAGAATGAGCCCAAAGATTAATGGAAGTAATTGATTAAACGAGAAATGGGAAAACTTTTTAGCAGGGAATTCCTGGAGAGAAAAAATTGCGGCGTTTGCTCTGTTGACTTTGTCGGCCTTTAGTGCATTATTGTTGGTGTCAAGTCCAACATAATTATCTTTGTAATCCTGGAGAATTATCCCACCAGAAGAAGAGGCGATTATTTTAAAGACGACATTGTTTTCAGATTCAGGATATCCGGCGAATAAATAGCCTTCTCTGTCATCTGCAACTGCTACATAAGAGTGGTCCGATGCTTGCAGGGTGACTTTGCCGTTTTGTAAGAAGTGTATGAAGAATTTTTCCCATTCTCCTATGGATTTGCGATTGCAGATCAATTGATTGTTTGAATTTCTATCAGAACACAGGTAAAGCGTATTCTCCCCTGTCAGGGTTATTTCTGAATGGTTTTTGATACCGAAATGCAATTCCGCTTTCTTGCAGCCTCCAAGCCACAGGAGAAGGCAGAGAATTGCGAAAAGGTGCGTGTAATGACGGGAGGGTTTCATTTTAACGGTACGACAGAGTCATAATGACTGAGCTAATTTAGTGGATTTTCTTTGCCGGCATGAAAAATTGTAAGAAGGGCTGGCATGGCCATATCGAAATTGCGGCAAATTCATCGCTCACCATTCAGGCTTATTGCATGCGGCATTTTATGATACATGAGCCTGACACCTGGGTAATAGCGACCGGCCTCTTGCATGGATCCGGCAGATTGATGAGGCTGAAAGCATTCGAAAGGATCTGTCGTAAGTTGACCATAAAAGTATCGCCAGGAAATGATGCGTCCTGTATTTAAATAGATGGATCGAGGATCGCTGCAGAATTACAACAGAGGATGAGCCGAAAAGCCCATTGGGCAGAGCACTCCGTTATGCAAATCAGCAATGGCCGAAACGGATCAAAATACTGGACTATGAAAACACCGAATTGGATAATAAGCTGATTGAAAAAAAATCCGACCTCTTGCTCTGGATAGGAAAAATGATCTGTTTGCGGGATCCCATGATGCCGCACAGCGAATCGGGATGATGTTAAGCTATTTTTGCCAGGCAAAACCCAATGCATAAGGCCCTGTGAATGGACCAAGACCGCACTGGAGCGGATTCCGGTGCTAACCACCCTTAGCTCTTGGGGCGGTCTAAACCGAACCAAACCGAAGGTCGAAATGATCGGATGCGGATCAGTGATTAGTGGCAAGCAATTGAGGCCCAATCCGCTTTGCGACAACCCGGAAGTGTTAATTATTTGTTAAAATCCGGGGGGGGGGGGGTAGAAATTTTCCCCTATTTGTAATAGGTTTGCTTATGATTTTGAATGAGTAGTTCCGTTTGGTCGGACTTCTGGGGTTATCATCAAATAATAAATTTTTTAAGTCAGCTTAAATTTTATTTTATGAAACCCATTATGATTTTTCTTTGCAGTTTTTTGTTCATAAGTCTGTTTTCTCAATCACCTTGTGGATTGGGATATAGTTTTTCATCCTTTACTTCTGGAGGCGGATGCCACTATACGTTCACGCCGATAATTCCTGTAGGAGTACCCTCCATTGACTATTATGAATGGGAAGTTTCAAGCTATGGTACTTATGGAAGAACTTGTGACAGTGGTTTAGAAGGGAATCCACTATACTACACTTTTTGTTTTTATGGCAATCATGTAGTAAAAATGATTATTTATTTCACAGGGGGTGGAAGTTGTTATGTAAGTCAGACCATTTATGTCACTTGTTCTAACGCCTTATTATGTAATCCTGACCCTTCAAATAATTCTGTCCCTGATCCGGTTGTAGAAATCACTTATATTGATCCTGCAACCTGTGGGCCACTTGACCACCCAATTGATGGTTGCATGAATACCCAGGATAGTAGTTATCATTATTGGGCATCTTGCGGTTGGCATTGGGCAATCAGAATTCCGGAAAATGATTATAATTGTGAGTATTTTAAATATACATTGGAGTATAATGATATTGGTGAATGCGATGATAATACAACAACATGTATTGAATTGACACCCGGAACGCTTTATTGTATATTTGCAAGAGTGAGAAAGACCATTTATATTCTAGCTGAGGGGAATCATTGTTGCCTTCCTGCAAACTATAAAAGAATATTTAAATGGACTCCTGAACCTAATAATATGCAACCAGGAATTTACGATCCGGATAAATATTATAGTGTAAAATGTGCGGATCGGTGTACTCCACAATATGATCCTGGATGCGATGAAGATGATCAGGATTTTTATAAGATTCCTTTTTATCCGACACTTACGTGTTTTACAGGAAATGATCCCAAAATAGATAATATGAAAAGGGAAAATGGAAGATTTAATATTATAGGCACTCTAACTGGTAATAATCCTGAAATCTTAGAGAAATATTCAGAAATTTTATCAAACGTTTCAATAATTGATTATTCAGGAAGAGTGGTATTTAATGGATCTTGGACATTCAGAACTTCAGAAAGTAATATTTTAACTTGGCCTGAAGGTTTGAGATCGGGTATTTATATAATCCGTTTTGAAAATTCACCCCAAAAGGAGGCTGTGAAAGTGTTTAAAATCGATTAATTTCGACCTGGAAATTATATAACGTTTGCATCAGTTTACTGCATAAGTAATCTGATACCAGTTTGATAAAAAGTATGAGTTTTGTCCTTCCTAAATAACAGTCATATGAAATGGGTTCTAATTGTTTTAAATGTCTTAATCATTGATATTACCATTTTTTCGCAAGACAATTGCCATTTTAGCTTACTTTCTAATGACACCATGTATAATGATTACATTGAAAATGTCTTTGACGACAGCGAAGAACAGCAAATAATAGCCATCGGCACGAAATTTTACAGAGATTTTTCAGTTAGTTCCTTTCATGGCCCCGTATTTCAAAAATTTGATTATTGTGGAAATAAGTTGATAGATAAACGCTATGAAGCAATAGATAGTTTGATTATTTGGGGTCATTACTGGCTTGAGACTAATTTGACTAAGGTAAATGAGCCTGTTCAAAAGAGAACTATAAAGGACAATAATGGTTTATATTGTACGGCACTTCGAGTTGCGGATACGATGACGAGTAGTTCGAGCTTAATGCTAGTAGGGATCGACAACTATGGGAATATTCGTAGGAGATCATTACCATTTAGTTCAAATGAAGACATTAATTGTAGTATTCGAAATATTAAATTATTAAATGATAAAAGAATTCTTTTAATCTTAGATAGATGTGACGCAGTAAACGGCAAATACTGGTTTCTTTATTTTGATGAAAGGTATCGCCTATTAGAGAAAAGGCAAATTCATTTGAATTCTGAGATATTTGCCATTGAAGAAATTGAAGGTAAAGGTTTTATTTGTGCTGCATACGGTTTAAACCTGGGCCAGTACAAAGTTTTTAAAATGGATTCAATGGGGAGTATTTCCTGGGAATATAATCCTTATCCGGAGAGGGGTGGTGCTGTTCGTCAAATTAAGGTACTAAATAATAGAATTATTTTTGTTGGGTCAGTTCGCCCCGTTGCTTTGAAAAGTCCTGGATTGGGATTGATTACGGAATTGGATTTTGAGGGAGCTCTGATCAATCAAATATCAATATCTAAAGATTCCGGTGCTATTAATTTTTGTAGTTTCATTATCGATGGCGCAGATACTTATTACGTCGCTGGTTATGAAACTTCCAGGGCGGATGCTCGTGGATCTGATATTATACTATATCGAATCGATAATCAATCTAAAACAATATGGGATACTTCTTACAATTTTGTGAGTTTATTGGGGACTTCTAATGGTGGCTTCTATAATGACTATGGTGGCTTTGATTTAATCGAAACAATGGACAGGTCCTTGGTTACCTTTGGCGGGAATGTTTACTCGTCAGTATCTTCAAAGGTAAATGTGGTTCATAAAGATGGAATTATAATTAAAACGAGACCTGGTTTTCTAACTAAAAGCGAAGAAACAAGCTTAGCTAAGAGTAATTTTTACACTTTAGAGCCTAATCCTGTTGTGGAAAAGTTGCACATAAGGGGTAATTTAGAAAAGTTGGAAAGATTCAGAATATTTGACTTTCAGGGTTTGTTGGTGTTAAGTGGAAACGGAAATGATTTTCCCCAATCTGTGCAAGATTTTGCTCCAGGCTTATATATTCTGCAGGTAATGGATGCAAATAAAGTGTCGCACAATTTGAAGTTTGTTAAAATGTAGGTATCCAAAGGGAAAGATCAAATTGTAGTAACTAAATCAGGGTAATTTGTTTACCGGCATGGCCATATCGAAATAGCAGCAAATTCATCGCTCA
Source organism: Saprospiraceae bacterium (assembly GCA_019187365.1). GTDB lineage: Bacteria > Bacteroidota > Bacteroidia > Chitinophagales > Saprospiraceae > Vicinibacter. Next base: position 34,170 of record JABARE010000008.1, read on the forward strand.
CCATTCAGGCTTATTGCATGCGGCATTTTATGATACATGAGCCTGACACCTGGGTAATAGCGACCGGCCTTTTGCATGGATCCGGCAGATTGATGAGGCTAAAAGCATTCGAAAGGATCTGTCGTAAGTTGACCATAAAAAGTATCGCCAGGAATTGATTCTTCCTGTATTTAAATAGATGGATCAAGGAACGCTGCAGAATTACAAAAGAGGATGAGCCGAAAAGCCCATTGGGCAAAGCACTCCGTTATGCAAAGCAGCAATGGCCTGGAAGGAGCATAAGCATCGACTATGAATAGCCGAATTGGATCGCAATCTGATTATAAGCAAACTCAGAACAGTTGCTCTGGGTCAGAAGAATTATTTGTTTGCAGGGTCCCACGAAGCTGCACAGCGAATCGCCATGATGTTAAGCTATTTTAGCCAGGCAAAGCCCAATGCATAAATCCCTGTAAATGGCACAAGATCACACTGGAGCGGATTCCGGTGCTAACCACCCTTAGCTCTTGGGGCGGTCTAAACCGAACCAAACCGAAGGGCGAAATGATCGGATCCGGATAAGTGATTAGCGGCAAGCAATTGAGGCCCAATCCGCTTTGCGACAACCCGGAAGTGTTAATTATTTGTTAAAATCCGGGGGGGGGGGGGTAGAAATTTTCCCCTAGTTGTGATAAGTTTGCTTATGATTTTGAATGAGTAGTTCCGTTTGGTCGGACTTCTGGGGTTATTATCAAAGAATAATTTTTAATTCAAATTAAATTTAATTTTGTGAAAGAACTTATTCTTATATTCATTATTGGACAAGTTTTCTTTTCATGTTCCAAAATAGATACTTCACCTACCGTGGGTTATTTAGCATATGAAGACGATTTTTCTTGTCTAGAAGATTGGGTTGTTAACATAAACAGTAACAATGTTAATATATATGATTATATTCAAACAGCATTTATTACAACTTATGAAATTTCTTATCGCTTTCATGTAAATTATTTATGCGACTGGTGCGATTCTTTAGTTTGGCTTGATGTTAATCCAAGTTACCTTTCCGGGATGGCTTCTGCAGGTTATCCATTGACTACCTACATGCATTCATCATATACCGATTTATTCACAGTAACACCAATTATTCAAGATCCTTCAATGATGTGCTACAGTTCGTCCAGTGTGATAAAAGATACTATTTTAAATAATTTGCATCATTTCGTCGATTCTCTTTATATGAACCAATCTGAAGCAGACTTTATTGGAGACTTTATTGTAGATGTATATAATGGAACCAGTAACATCAATCTATGTGATTATAAAGATAGATGGGATACATTGACTTTAAGATCTCCCGGGAACGGTCTGTTTTCAGCAATTGTCATAAATTCAGTTGCAGGATTTGCTATTAATCGGCCTGACTATATTGACCATTTTGACTTGGAACCTGATACCTATTTAATTTGGTTTGCTAAGGTCTTAAGATTAGCTGGCGCAGTTTGGGTTTCAGCTATGTGGAGTATCCATGATAAGGGTTGTGAAGGATTACAAGATCCTGGAGCAGGTAATATGATTTTATCTGATGCAGGACGAAGTGCTAGTTACTCTTTGTAAAATTTTGACTCTATAATTTTTTAATACGATGGCTAAATATTTAGTTTTATTTGCAACTCTTTCAATATTTCTATGCTTTGCTTTTTGTTGGGTATTATTACTGTTCCTTACAGATTATTTTAAACAAAAAAATATTATATCTTTACACAGAGTACTATATATGGCAAGCGTCTTGCCAGCTGTTGGTGAAGGTATTTTTGTTGGACATTATTTACTAAAAATCGGAGTAGATATTTACTCAGTGAAAGGTTTTTTAATTAATTTTTCCATTACGTTGATTCCGTTTGTGATATATAAGTTATTTTTAAAGGATAGATTAATAAATGTAAAGTTCATTTAGTAAGTCAGCAGACGTAATTCCTTCAAGAGATTTAGGTACAATCACCAATTCAACCCGTATCAGGGATAGAGTGTCAGATCTGGATAAGCTGTTCCCAGGAGAGGGGGTTTAGTTAGAAGGAGGGTTGCGTAACAATAAAATGTAAAATAAACATACCGAACGGCATGCCTCTTCATCGCTCACCATTCAGGCTTATTGCATGCGGCATTTTATGATACATGAGCCTCACACCTGGGTAATAGCGACCGGCCTTTTGCATGGATCCGGCAGATTGATGAGGCTGAAAGCATTCGAAAGGATCTGTCGTAAGTTGACGATAAAAAGTATCGCCAGGAAATGATGCGTCCTGTATTTAAATAGATGGATCGAGGATCGCTGCAGAATTACAAAAGAGGATGAGCCGAAAAGCCCATTGGGCAAAGCACTCCGTTATGCAAATCAGCAATGGTGTAAATTCCTCTCATGTTGACCCGGGGTTCCTGGATGTTGACCCACCCCTGATTCGGCAATAAGAGAAAGAACGTTAATTTGAGTTTAAAGATACAATTGGTTATTGAGCAGATTTATTATTTTT
>JABARE010000053.1 GCA_019187365.1 Saprospiraceae bacterium
CAGGGATGTGACAGTACCATAGAGCTCAACCTGAGTATAGTTCCACTCGACACCAACGTCACAAAACTGAATAATACGTTGACGGCCCTGGATAGTCTTGCCACTTACCAATGGGTGGATTGCGACGAGGATTATAAACCTGTTGTGAACGCTACGCAAAGATCCTATACGCCGGTGAGGAGTGGGAATTATGGGGTAATCCTGTCCTCTCCACCTTGTTCTGATACCACGGTTTGCATTCAGGTCATCGTGACTCATGCTTTTAACGAGGATGGTTATCGCTGTATGATTTATCCGAATCCAGCTTCGGGAAAACTTTACGTGAAACTTCCGGACAGGATGACAGGAGATTTGATATTAACGATTTGTGATATTCAAGGAAGAGAACTTATTCAAAGATCATTGGCAAGAGGTGGGAGGGAATTTATAGAGGTAGATGTAAGCGGATGGGCGAATGGGATGTATTTTGTAAAGATCCAGTTTCATGATGGCGCGGGTCGCCAAATGTTTTTTAAGATTTGAACGAAATTGAAATTTGTTTCTCTCAGACTGCAATGAAAGGGATAGACACTCAAAAGCGGGAACTCATGAGAGGTGTGGAAATGAAATGAAATTTATTTCTTTACACAATTCTTTTTCAGAATCGGAACATAGCGACAGTTATTAGGAGCCTGATCTGTACCGGGTATAAGAAATTACATAATGATCAGACTAAGATGATTTTTCCCGCTTTGAAGAAAATAGATGCCCGCATGAAGCGATGACAAATCAATGCGACCACGAGCTCCATGCCATGTTCCGCTTATCCTGACCCTGCCGTCTGTTCCCAGGATGATCCAGGCATGTCCTGGAATGGCTCCCTCAAAAACGAGGACGTCTGATGTTGGATTGGGAAAAATTTTCAGTGGACCCCTTCCTTCTCCATCATCCGTGTTGCTGATCGTTTCACGACATTGTTCCATCATAACCAGGTTTACATCCTGGATCTTAAGGTCCGACGGTACTGCAGTGTAAAGTGCAATGCTGTCGGTGTAGAATTGATACGGCACAAAGCGCAATGTACTTGAACCCGAATGATCTTTAGAATAATTGACCAGTCCGCAATTGCCCTGGATGGCCTCAAGCGGGAATTGTCCAATTACGAGATTTTCGAGTAAGGTCTGGGGATGCTGCCGGAAACCTAAGGCATAAAGGCGGCCAGCGGCGGGGTCAACGTCAAGGTGACGCAGATCACCCATGTCGGAGAAGAGACCGGTTGCTGATAGAGCGTTGCCGATTGACTTATAGAGTATTTTTTGCTGGTCGTCGAATACGAACTGCTGTTGCTGAAGGCGCATGGGGTAAGTTATGCGACCTGTTGCGAACTCGTGGGTGCCCAGAGAAGTCAGAGAGGTGTCGAAACGGGCGCAAACGGTAAATCCGGAACCGTGCTCAGCGTATGTAACGATCTCAGCTCTTGCGCTGTCCCAATACAGGGAAAGCCCGTTGACCTGGAGCTGCTTGTCTTCAAGCAGAGCCGCATTGACGAAATTGAGGTCGCGATCTGTGACGAGTACAAATGCCGAATTTTTTTGGTTGAAGTAGACATTTCCGGTAAAGGCAAAGCGGTCGCCGGCTTCGCAGGAGGCCAGGGCGTAGTTATAAAACCCACGATGGAAGAGCTTGTGTCGCAGAAGATTGCCCTGTGCATCCAGGAGCATCAGCAGGATGGCGTTGCCATTTTGGTACCCGGTTTCGGCGGTGACAAGGATCTTGCCGTCGCGCGTGAGCAAAACATCGAGCGGTCTTTCGCTGAGGAATGTCCCGTAACGCCGTGACCAAACTACATTGCCTTGCCGGGTCCACTCCTGAAGCAGAATATTTCCCGACAGAAAATTTCCTCCTGCAGCATAGTCCTGCAAGGCTACCAGCACATTTCCATTGGGGAGCCTCCTCATGCGGAGAGGATGAACGATCGTTTGGTCAATGGACAATTTCTTAGCCCATTCAATGCTGTCAAGCCCTTCGCTCATCCGGGCAATGAGCCCACCGAATAGAACTTGATTGTCGCGACCGGCAATGAGAGTTCCCCCGTGGTGGTAAAGCACATCGCTGCTAAACAGATGCTCTCCCTCCAGCGATATCAGGTTGACCGCTTTGGTTTCCTGGAGGTAAGCATGCGCGGTTGTCAAACAGGCAATTGAAAGAATATAATTTTTGATCCGTTTCACAGGCCAGGTTTTTTGATGAGTTGGTACTGCATTCATCCTCCATCGGGGTGCAATGTGCAGTCTGGGCGTAAAATTAAAACTTTCATAAAAAGTGTGCAACAAAATGGAGCATAAGCCTCCTGGGGTCGTAAAAACCGGCATAGAAAACTGTATGCAATTTCCATTTTCACAAATTTGAGGGTACCCGTTTGCATAGCTGAGCAAGGCAGTGAGATAATCTCCCAAGGCACGGCTTATAAAGTGACCGGTTTACACCCCGTGAGTCTGCTGCGAATCCTCCAGTTGTCAAATGTAACCTATGTAACCGTTGCCCCCGCTGGCCCCTTATACCTTCGCATAAAATTTCAGGACATGTTCCGAACTGCCCTTTTTGCCGCTGTCATGGCCTCAGCCCTCTCCATCCGGTCTCAGGATACCCTCTCTCTGAAACAGGCATTGGATCGAACCCTTAGCCAGAATGCACAGCTTCGCGTCCAGGAGATGGCGGTGGCCGCTGCAAAAGGCGGCTATGACCAGGCACGCGCCAGCTGGCTGCCACAGCTTAGCTTTTCCTACTCCTACCTGGCCACAGACGATCCATTGAATGCATTTGGCTTCCGGCTACAGCAGGGGTCTATCGAAGCAAGCGACTTCGATCCTGCTCAACTCAACGATCCCGAGGTGCGCACCCACGCAACAATGGCCCTTAGTTTGCGGCAGCCGCTGTTCAACCTCGACGCAGCAAGGATGCGAAAAGCGCAACTTGCAGCGCGCGATGCTGCCGACTGGCAGCGAGTGCGCACCGAAGAGGGGCTGACATTTGCCGTTAGAAAAGCTTACGCTGACTTCCAGTTTCTGCATCAGGCAAGGCGCGCTGCGGTAGCGGCCACAGCAGCCTATGAAGCCCACGAACAACTTGTGAGCAATTACCTTGAGCAGGGACTTGCAAAGCGGACGGACCTTCTGGAGGTGGGTGTCGCATTAAATGAAGTCCGCAACCGGCTCCTTGAGATCGAAAGCAACTCGGAAAACGCAGGCAATTTGCTGTCTTACCTCATGGGAGAGGAGTCTTTCAACCGTTATGTGCCGTCTGATAGCCTTGTAGTCGTTGCCCTTGTGGCCGGGGAAGCTACCAGTGGAGGTCGATCCGATCTGCGCGCCGTGGAAGCCGGAATCGCGAGTATGGAGCGCATGTACGAAGCGGAAGCGAACGATCGTTTGCCCCGCCTGAATGCTTTTGGAGAGTACAAGGTTTACGGCGAGGACCCGGTCAATTTGGGAACTGGGACATTTATGGCAGGCTTGCAACTGAATTGGGAGTTTTTTAAGGGGACTCAGCGGACCCATGGACTGAGAAAACGCAGATTCGAATTAGACAAGGCCCGCACCGAGATGGCAGATGCCATTCAGCGTGCCAGATTGGATGTGCAGGTTGTGAAAAACGAGTGCAGACAACTTGAGGCGGAGATCGCCGTGCGGAAATCAAGCGCTCAACTTGCCGCAGAAACAAAAAAAATTCTTACGGACCGTTTCCGCCAGGGGTTGGAAAAGACAGTAGATGTGTTGCGTGCGGAAGCGGTCTTTTTGGAAGCTGAGATCCTTCTTTACCAGGCGATCTCCGAATTCAACAAAAAGTCTTACGAACTCGAATTTATTACTGCAAAAAACAGGCAAAAATAATGTTACACAGCAACGACAATTTTGCAATTCCGGTAGCTTTAGCCAGCTTTTTGCTGGCAGTATCCTGTACCCCCAATGCGGAAAGATCACCTGCAGAACAGGAGTTGTCCCCGGTTGAAGTCCGCCTCGAGAAACCCACGGCGCTGGGAGAGGCAGGAGTCAATTACTTTTCCGTGAGCGGTAAACTCGAGTCCGATCGAACCGCAAATATGAGCTCGCGCGTGATGGGTAACGTGGCAAGAGTCTTTGTTCGCGAGGGGAATAAAGTAAAACAAGGAGACCTGTTGGTCCAAATTCACTCTGACGACCTCACCGCCCAGCGCGACCGGCTCGATGCTTCCATGGCGGAGGCGCGCGCCGCACAAGCCAATGCAAAATTATTTCACGACCGGTTCCAGGCACTTCTCGTTCAGGGCAGTGCAAGCCCTTCCGAATATGATCAAGTGAAGCTTCAACTCGACCTTGCCAATGCTCGCCTTGACCAGGTACAGCATAGCCGGCGCGAGCTAACCGTGATGATCGCAGAATCGCAGGTGCGAAGTCCCTTTGACGGCGCGGTGACGCGGGTGTATGCGGAGGTAGGCAACCTGGCAACTCCGGGGATGCCGCTGGTGGTTGTTGAGAGTACAGACGAACTCGTATTGCGCGTAGAGGTTCCCGAATCTGAGATCAGCAACATCGATCGCAAACAATCGGTACTCATTCAATTGCAGCACAGCAAGGATACGGTAAGAGGTACAGTTGACCAGATCAATCCGTCATCGGGATTGTCGGGAAGCCAGTACGATGTTGAAATCCTCCCGGACCGCAAGGCCCCGATTGTACATACCTGGAAGGCAGGCATGTTCGCAAATGCGCAGATCCGCAAAGTTCGCTGTGATACAAGTCTTGCCTCGTCGCTTGAGCGCATCGTCGTTCCCAGATCAGCCTTGGTGGAACGCGGACAACTTACGGGTATTTACACGGTTTCGGATGCAGGAAGAGCGGTATTGCGCTGGGTGCGTACGGGGAAAGAATATGCCGGGCAGGTGGAGGTCCTCTCCGGACTGAATGTATCTGAGTCTTTCGTTAAAGAAGCCGACAGCAGGTTGTTCAACGGCGCTGCCGTAACGGTCAAATAATCAAACCAAAATTTCCATGGAGAATCAATACCATACCGGGTTGTCCGGCAGGATTGCCGACGTTTTTATCCGGTCGAAGCTGACGGTGCTGCTCATGCTCGTATTCATGGCGATTGGCATTTATTCTACAATGCTGATCCCGCGCGAAGAAGAGCCCCAGATCCAGATCCCCATGGCCGATTTGTTCATCTCCTATCCAGGAGCCAATCCCAGGGAGGTGGAGTCCCGGGTAGTCCAGCCACTTGAGAAGATGATCTCAAACATTAAGGGGGTTGAGTACGTCTATTCGACTTCTATGAACGGCCAGGCCATGCTCATCGTGCAATACTATGTGGGGGAGGACATCGAACGGTCAATCGTAAAACTCTACGACGAACTGAACAAGCACGCCGATAAAATGCCGAAGGGGGTGGGCATGCCACTGATCAAGACGCGTTCAATCGATGATGTACCGATGATGTCGCTCACTTTATGGAGCGAACGGATGGACGATTATGAGATTTTGCAAGTGGGTCAGGAATTTGCAAGCGAGCTCAAAAAAATTTCCGATGTTGCCAATATCCAGCTCATCGGGGGGCGCGAGCGAACGTTGGTGGTGATGCTGGATAAGGATAAGTTGCGTGCACAGGGACTGGATATGGCCGGTGTTGCCCGGCACATCCGTATGAACAACGTCCAGGTCCAGGCAGGGTCCATCGTAACGGGGGATGTGGAATTCCCCGTAGAAGCGGGAAACTTTCTGAGTTCCCGCGAAGAGGTGGAATCGCTGATCATTGGGACAAATGGGGGAAGACCGGTCTACCTAAAACAGGTTGCACGTGTGAGCGATGGACCGCACCGACCGGTGGATTACGTACACTTCGGATACGGGAAGGCGAGCGTGGAAGATCGCAAGCAGTTTCCTTCGGCATACCCGGCCGTGACACTTGCCATTTCAAAGAAAAAGGGTTCGGATGCCATGTCGATCGCTGAGCGCGTTCGCGAGCGCACCGGTGAATTGAAAAAGACGCTCCTCACAGAAGATCTCCAGATCTCGGAGACGCGCAATTACGGCGAAACAGCATCGGAAAAAGTTTCAGAGTTGCTACTGCATCTGGGCATCGCCATTCTTGCGGTAACCTTACTCGTGATGTTGGCCATGGGTTGGCGGGGCGGATTGGTTGTGTTTCTGTCCGTTCCGACGACGTTTGCCCTGACCTTGTTCGCTTACTATTTCATGGATTATACGCTAAACCGCATTACGCTGTTTGCTCTCGTCTTTGTAGTGGGCATTGTCGTCGATGACAGCATCATCATTGCAGAAAACATGCACCGCCATTTCAAGAACCGCAAGCTCCCGTTTCATCAGGCAGCACTTTTTGCCATCAATGAAGTGGGGAACCCCACCATCCTGGCGACGTTTACGGTAATTGCAGCCATCCTGCCCATGGCCTTTGTATCGGGATTGATGGGTCCCTATATGAGTCCCATGCCAGTAGGGGCATCGCTGGCCATGTTGTTTTCGCTGATCATCGCACTGACGATTACCCCCTACCTGGGTTATGTTTTCCTTCGGGAAAGGGACGGAAGCCATTCAGCGACTGACCCTCACGGGGCAGATATGAAGCAGGATAGGATCTATCGTTTATACCAACGTTTTCTGCTTCCATTATTAAATGACCGGAAGAAGCGCTGGTTGTTTTTGGGAACCACTGCTGCGGTATTGGTGCTTTCCTTGTTGGCTTTTGCATTTAAACTCGTGGCGGTGAAAATGCTCCCATTTGACAATAAGAACGAATTCCAGGTAGTGATAGACATGCCTGAGGGAACAACACTTGAGCGAACGGCAGCAGTTGCAGCAGAACTTTCGCAATACCTGGCTGACCAGGATGAGGTGATTTCCTACCAGGCTTATGCCGGGACCGCTTCTCCGATAACCTTCAACGGCCTGGTACGTCACTACGACATTCGAAGTGGAAGCCACCAGGCAGACATACAGGTAAACCTCACCCATAAAGACTCCCGCCGGGAACAAAGCCACGACCTCGCAAAAAGTTACCGGCCTGGATTGCAGGCCATCGCAGAACGGTATGGCGCTAATGTTAAGGTGGTAGAGGTTCCTCCGGGGCCTCCGGTGTTGAGTACCCTGGTTGCTGAGATTTACGGCGACGACTACGATGGACAAATTGCCATTGCAGAACAAGTGAGTGAGCTCATGCGCAATACACCCGACGTGGTAGATGTGGATTGGTACGTTGAGGAGCCTCAGAGGAAAATTACCTTTGCTGTAGACCGCGAAAAGGCGATGAAGCATGGCGTCGCACCGGCACAGATCGTCGAAAACATACAACTTGCACTTTCTGAGCAGGCCGTTTCCACGTTGTACGATCCTAAATCGGTACAGCCCGTTGGCATCGTTTTGAATATTCCGGACGAGCAGAAATCCGGAGCGGAAAATCTTCGCAACATTCCCGTGGTGAGTCAAAACGGAAAAGTCTATCCGGCCGGTGACCTCGCGGAGTTGCAGGAAGTCCGTCAGGATGTAAACATCTACCGCAAAAATCAAAAGCGGGTTGCATACGTCGTAGCCGACATGGCGGGAGCATTGGAGAGTCCCGTTTATGCTATCCTCGACATGTCGAAAAAACTGGGAGACATTGAGTTGCCAAAGGGCTATGAGCTCAAAGAGTTGTACAACGGACAGCCTACCGACGAGCGGCAATTCACGCTTAAGTGGGATGGCGAATGGCAGATCACCTACGATGTCTTCCGCGATCTGGGAATTGCCTTTGCCGTAGTAATCCTGATCATATACCTTTTGATTGTAGGATGGTTCCAGCATTTCAAAGTTCCGGTGGTGATGATGACAGCGATACCACTGAGTCTCATTGGCATTGTGATCGGGCACTGGATCATGGATGCCTATTTCACGGCGACCTCCATGATCGGTTTCATTGCACTCGCAGGAGTCATGGTGCGCAATTCCGTTTTGCTCATCGACTTTGTCAACATTCGTCTTCGCGACGGGCTGCCGCTGAAGGAGGCCATTCTTGAAGCGGGCGCTGTTCGGACTACGCCCATCCTGCTAACGGCCGGAGCCGTTGCCATTGGCGCGGTGGTCATCTTGTTTGATCCCATCTTTCAGGGTCTTGCCATTTCGCTCATTGGAGGAACCGTTGCGTCGACGGTGCTTACCCTTTTTGTGGTTCCCGTGCTCTACTTTCAGTCTGAGCGCAGGCATTTCCGCAATTGATCCCGGTATGAAGTAAAGCACATTCATTTACAATTCACAACAATCATTTATCATTATGAACAGAACGCGCATTATTCACCGGTTTGCCGGGGCAATGATCCTGGTTTCGGTTTTGCTGACTTATTTTGTAAACCCCGCTTGGGTTTTCCTGGCTGCATTTGTGGGTCTCAACCTGTTGCAAGCTTCATTCACACGCTGGTGTTTGCTTGACGACATTCTTCGCAAGATGGGTATTCCCGGTGAGTGTGACGATAGAACTGCAGCGGGAAAATCCTGACTGAAACCTTGATATGTTTTTCAGTCACAAATGGTACTAACTAACGTTAAATAGGCAAAGTACAAACGTTAGTTAGTTTGTAAAACCGGTGGAGGATGCAGGTTTAGCCATTTCAGGTATAATATGTTTTGATTTTCTAGCAGGGTGCCCTTAATTTAGCACCATGGGTCATATGGATTTTTCTGCCACCAAGATCTTTCGCAGCTTGTTTGGACGCGATCCGCTCATGGTCGTCCGTGCACCCGGACGGATGAACCTGTTGGGGGAGCACACGGATTACAATGGAGGATGGTGCCTGCCTGCAGCCATTCAGCACTCGGTCTACCTGGGACTGGTGCCATCGGCGGAAACTTCGGTATGGTCGATCGATCAGGGAAACAGTTGGATCCCCGGTCAAAGGAAAGACAGGCCATCGTGGGCCATTTATTTTGAAGGGGCCATGGCATTTCTGCGGGAAAGGGGCATGACCTGGCCGGCTTTCAGGCTGGCGTTCGGTGGTGACCTGCCCGTTGGTGCAGGGTTGTCGTCGTCCTCTGCGATCACCTGCGGGTTGGTTTCACTCCTGGATCACTATGCCTCCTGGGAATTTTCAGCGGAACAGTGCGCAGCTCTTGCCGTTGAAGCGGAAAGGCGGGCCGGAGTGGCCGGAGGAATGATGGACCAGCTCTGCATATTTCACGCCTGCAGGGACATGGCCATGCTGTTGGATTGCACTACGGTCAGCTACAGTTACCTCCCCGCTGTAATACCCGGACACGGATGGCTCATCGCCGACACCCGCGTGAGGCATCACCTACCCGACAGCGATTATAACAAACGTTCGTTAGCATGCCGGGAGATCTTTTACAGAGCATTGGAGCTGTTTCCGGGTATCCCATCCCTTTCCGTACTGGATGAGGGGCAAATTCAGGAATTGTATGCAATCCTGACACCTCCGCACAGTGAGTATGCGCGATATGTTTTTGAAGAGAATGCCCGGGTATTGGAGATGGCCGGGGCACTGGGAGAAGGTGAGGCGCTTAAGGCAGGAACCCTGTTGCTGGCAGGGCACGAGGGCTTGCGGCGTCAGTTTGGAGTATCTTGTCCAGAGGCCGACTTCCTCGTCAATCATGCACGACGCAGCGAACTTGCCCTGGGTGCCCGGATCATGGGCGCTGGTTTCGGAGGTTGTACTCTCCACCTGATCAACAGTCGGGATATGGATGCTTACTCGCGGGGAATAACAAATGCATTCAAAAACCGTTTTGGCTGGGAACCGCATGTGTTTGAAGCCGTCCCATCGGATGGAATACAACGCGTGCAATGAATCGAAACAGGGCCGGAGATATGAATTCGTTGCGAATGGGTTTTAGTGTATTCTTTTTGATTTTCGTTTTTTTCCTTTCCACCGAGGCGAACGCCAGTTCAGACGGGGATTCGGCCAGGCTATATCGCCTGTTGCTGAAGGCATTTCCTGGGTTGGTTATAAAGGCGAATGCCCCCCAGTCGCCTTTTCGCCATGTTTGGAAGCTGACCATTCGCCAAAGAATCGATCACCACGATCCAGGCGCGGGTACTTTCCCACAGTGCATCTACCTTTACCACCGTGGATTTTCGGTACCCAATGTACTCGTCACTGAGGGTTATACCCTGTCGGACCGGATCTATGAAGCCACCCTCATTCTCGACGCCAACCAGTTTTCTGTTGAGCATCGCTTTTTCGGCGAATCCAGGCCGGATACGATCCCATGGATGCTACTTCGTCAGTCCCAGTCTTTGGAAGATCTGCGAATGGTGCAAAAGGCACTTAGCAAAATTTATCGCAAGTCGTGGACGGTAACGGGCGCGTCGAAGGGAGGGACACAAGCAGCGCTCTACAGCCTTACTTACCCTGGTGCGGTCCAGGCTACCGTTGCGTATGTTGCACCCTTCGTACTGGAGCAGGAAGACCCACGCACGATCATACACTATAAAGAGCAAGTGGGTACTGCAGCATGCCGGCAGCGCGTTTTTAGCTTTCAGCGAACCCTGCTCAGTAAGCGCGAAGCGCTAAAACCCCTGTTAAAGGAACTTGCTGAGCGCGACGGCGTTGATTTTTTCCTGGAGCCCGATCGCATCATCGATTACGCGGCCGTTGAATACCCGTTTTCCTTCTGGCAGTGGGGCTTTGGTTGCGACGAAATTCCCGGAGTTGATGCCACCGCAGAAGAAGCATTCGATCACGTCGAAACGGTAGTCGATTTCAATTACTACGATGAGCCGACCTGCGCACTGCTCATGCCTGCTTACTACCAGTTTATGACAGAATTCGGCTATTACGGATTTGATACTACTGGATTGAGCGACTTGCTGGTTACTGGTCCACTGACCAACCTCGAATTTTGTCCAAAGGGAGCAGACCTCCGGTACGATGGTACATACATGCGCGAAATGTACCAAAGAGCGACGCGCGAAAGCAGGAACATCATATACATATATGGCGCGCTCGACACGTGGACAGCCTGTTCGGTTGATCCGGATCCTTCCGGAAACGCCATCAAGCTGGTGCGTATCAATGGAGGCCACCGCACACGCATCCGCGATTTTGCCAACCACGAAAGGAACCGCGTTTACAAAGCCTTGCGCAAGTGGACGCGCGCACGTACGCACCCACTGCCATACTGATTCCTCGGAATGCACTTTGCCATTCCTGAATTGCGCGTACTTTTGCGTATGCGGGGGTACCCGCAAATTTCCGGAAATTATGGAATTGCAAAACGGTCATTACACCCTGCAGGGCTTCGACGTTGGGGAACTCGTCTCCAGGTACCAAACGCCGCTCTACCTCTACGACACCTCGGTTATCCAGCACCAGATCGGTCGGCTTCAAAAGGCATTCGACGTTCCTGAACTCGGCATCCATTTTGCCTGTAAGGCGCTCAACAACATCCATATTCTGAAGCTGATGAAGGATTGGGGCATAGGGCTCGACACCGTTTCCATACAAGAGATCTGGATTGCAAAACGCGCCGGATTCCCGCCGGAGCGCATACTGTATACCCCTAATTGCGTGGGCACCGACGAAATCGAAATGGCCATCCAGGAGGGCGTCCAGATCAACGTCGATCACATCGAGACCCTCGAATACATCGGGCACCATCATCCCGGAACAAAAGTTGGCATTCGCATCAACCCGCACGTGATGGCAGGAGGTCATGAAAAACTGTCTGTGGGTCATATCGACAGCAAGTTTGGCATTTCCATTTATCAATTGCCCCTGGTCCTCCGGCTTGTGGATGCACTAAAACTTCGTGTCAACGGATTGCACATGCATACGGGATCCGACATTCTCGACAGCGGGGTGTTCCGCCTGGCTGCTGAAATACTCTTTGATGCTGCGAGAAAATTCAGTGACCTCGAATTCATCGATTTTGGCAGCGGCATCAAGGTCGCTTACAAAGCCGACGATGTGTATACCGATGTCGAGGAACTCGGTCAGGTGTTGTCTGAATCATTTAACAATTTTTGCCGGGAGTATGGAAAGCCACTCAAACTTTATCTCGAGCCGGGCAAATTTCTCGTTTCGGAAGCGGGGTACTTTCTGGTTCGCACCAACGTCATCAAGCAAACACCCTCAACCGTATTTGCGGGTGTAGATTCCGGATTAAACCACCTCATCCGTCCGATGTTTTACGATGCTTACCATCACATATTCAACCTGAGCCACCCCCTCGGGAAACCTCGGGTGTACAATATCGTAGGATACATATGCGAAACCGATACCTTTGCCAATAACCGTGTCGTTGCCGAAATACGTCCGGGAGACATTCTCTGTTTTAAAAATGCAGGAGCTTATTGCTATACGATGTCGTCGAATTACAATTCGCGATTCAGACCTGCCGAGGTAATGTTGCACGGAGGGCGTGACCATCTGATCCGCGAACGCGAAACGCTCGAAGACCTGTTGCGGCACCAGCAGGAACTCATTTGATTTGGTGATTGAGCGCAGGAAATTCAGGGGCCTTTAAAAAAGTATCCCGGCATTCGCGCGGAAGGCCGGGACTACCCCGTCACGCTTTGCGTGGGCACGAGCGTTCCCGCGCCTGGACGCAAATACAAGTTATGTTGGTAGTTCGCCATGCCGAAACTGCCAGTTGGCAAAAACGGCACCGTCAGTTTGAAGGTGTCACAAGTATTTTAGTCGTGGCCGCCCGGCCCTGCGCATCCGAGATGCGCAGGAAATAAATGCCCGTTCTCAGCATTCCTTTCAGATCAACCTTGAGAGCCTGGCCTGTCCAGGGAAGCCTGAAAGAGGGGTTGCCCCAAGCATCATAGACGCTTAACAAGCCTTCCCGTTTCAGGTCTTCACAGGCAATCTGAAACGAACCATCGTTCGGGTTTGGGTAAATGTTCATCACGTGTTGTTCAGGATCGGCGGGGTCCAGACGGACCACGATAAAATCTTTATGCAGGGTGTGAAATTGCACATTGGTTGCAACCGGCGGGTTTGAATCGAAGTAGATGGAAGCGCCGTTTCGCAAAACAGTTTGCAGAGGAAGTCCTGGCCGGGGCCTTACCGAATAACTGAAGTAGCCCTGAGAAGACGTTTCGCTGGCAGCGCGGTTCGGAAGGCGGATGCTGGGGAACTCGACCGTAAGCCTTCGATCGATAAGCCGGTAGATGTTGGGATGCGAAGCCCCGGTAGGTAAAAAACTCGACAGGTCGAACTGAGCGTTCAAGGTGTCTTCGAGAACAACGCGCCAGGCCGTGTCGGTACCTTCGTTCTGGAAATCAATCCGGTACTCTAAGGCCCTACCCGGTTCTATGAAGTGTTGCGAGGAATAGCCCCTGGGCCATGCGTTCTTTTGGTTGGGATCGTGAGAACCCACAGATTCCTGGCAGTCGGTGGCAATGTGCAAGTCCTCTTCGTCTTCCGGAAACTGAAGTACGTAACCCCGGCTGAAATCCCCCTGCTGGTTGCGACCACATCCCTCAAGAACGACGGTTGGGTTGGATTGTCCGGGGTGGAAGGGCACCTGGTCCACAAAGAGGCGGTAGGTGCTTCCGTTTGCAGGATACTCCAGATCCATGTAGGCGCCCCGGTCGAGCAGTACATTTTTTTTCAGGCCCGGCATGATGTCGTCTTCGACGATCCAGAATTGACTGGGTTCTGTCATCGACTGGTCGCCGGAATTGAGGATGCGGAAGCGCGCCTTATTGTCTGAACAGGCCGCACTCACCTCAAGGTGGGCCCCATTCCAGAACGGAGATGGAGAACACGTATTTTCAGGTAGCATGACCGCTTTCAGACAATGCGTCTGGCCGGTCACGGTGCGGTTGCAATCGAGTATAACGGTAATGCGCAGCGTGCCCGACTGAAATATCCCCAGGCCGCCAAGAGAGAACTCGACCACCGGACCGTCGATGCGGCTTGGAAGGCGTGAAGCACGGCGGAACTCCATAAAGGTATCGAGCACGATGCGCAACAATGCGTTGGGTTCCGGTGCGGTACCCGCGTTGCGGTAGTGAATCAGGTATTCGTATTCAACACAGCGCCTCACGATGGGCGCACTCAAACTCGCTTCGAGCTGGGGGCAGGATTTGTCGACCTGCATGGGAAAATCGAGGGCGATCAGGCGCAGAGAAGGATCGATCTGGACGGACTGAACGGAGTTGCACACTTTCCACTGTGGAGCGGCAGAACTCAGTCGAAAAACGTGCAGGCCATTTTCGGAGGGTCCCAGGATGAGCGCACGTGGATTTTTGTAATGGCGCAGGCTACCATTAAAACTATCGGTTACGGTAAAATCGGTGAGCAGGGTCTCGCCATTGTCGAAAGTGCAATTCGCATTGGCGTCGTGAAATGCATTGACGTAACATGGAATAACCTGCAAATTTTCACAGGTGCGCTGGGCCACCACCGGAAGAGGAACAAAGAGCGTGTTGAGGAATTCCATCAAAACGGGAGCGCCCGATACGCCATAGCAATGCGCTTTGCCAGGGTCTGATCGCCAATGGATGCGGAAGGCAAGCGCTCCATCCGGCAGGGTCATGCCTTGCGGAAAGGGATTGTCCCAACTAACGGAAAGGCTGCCAAAGCCTGGAAGGAAAGCGTAATTGGAAGGACCGAAATTGGGTAAAGCCGACAGCTCAATGCCCGCCAACTGTCCTTGGCGGTTTTCATCGAGAAAACTAAACTGGAAAGCAGCGATGTTGCGAAAGCCGGAAAAGCGCACGTCGATGATGTTGGTATCTCCAGACCAGCCCTTGTCGATCAGGTGAATGCCGACCGGGTCCTGTGCGCCGAGTTTGAAGGTGCACGCCATGCATGCAACCAGAACCAGGGCCAATCTGCCCATACGCGAACTCCCGGTGAATTGCCTTTGCTTCAAAGCCATTGAATCGATTACAAAAGTAGAAGGCCCTTTTGCACCACCAAAGTATAAAAATCTTTAATTGTAGAGCAAAATAGATATATTTGTATTATTAAATAACTATAAATGAGGTAATTATAAAATTTCATTGTAGAAAATAATGAAAAAATCCTTTTCGCGGAATCTGTTTGAGGGTCTTGAGCCAAAGCAAAGGCAAAGGTTTATGGCTTTCCTGCGCTCGCCCTACTTCAACCGGCAGGAAAGGCTGCTGGCGGGAGCTATGGCCATGGATCGTCTGGAAAACCTCTCTGGCGAAGCTTATGCGCTTTCGCTATTCGAAACCTTGTATCCCAATATGCCCTATGACGACGTCAAACTGCGCTTGTTCTTTTCAGAGCTGCTCGGTCTGCTCAGGCGCTTTCTTTTCGTCGAGGCCATGCAAACGAGTGAAGAAGAGCATTCGCTGAACCTATTGCGTTACCTGCGACAGCATCGCGAGGTAGACGCTTTTGAACGCCTGGCACGAAAACTCCAGCGCGAGCTCGATGCCAATCATGGATGGAACCCCAGGCGTTTTGAATGGAGACACCGCCTCGAAATGGAAAAAATGTCGTACGAATCGTTCCGCAACCGTTTTACCCATTTCGATTTCAACCTGGGGGCTGCTCAGCTCGAGGTTGCCGCTCTGATCCAGCGCCTTCGCATCTACCTCGAACAGCTTTCTCACGAAGCCATCGGCCGCACGCCGGCGGCTTACCCGATGCTCGACGCCTGGATTCGCCACGCCAACGAACAGGGATGGGACCAACATCCGGAGTTACGCCTCTATCTGCTCGCCACCCAACTCTTCCGCGAACCCGCCCAGGATGTCCTTTTTTATGAATACCTCACCTTGCTGGACGAACAGGAGGCCGGTTTTGATTTTGAAACTGGACGCGAGCTCTACCTAACGGCTCTCAACTACGGCATTCGCAAGATCAACCAAAATGCAGTTGAGTTTTTTAAGGTCAGCCTTGAGCTCTTTCGCCATTGCGTCGAGCGGGGTTGGATACTCGATTACGGCGTGATGAGTTCGTTGACCTACAAAAACATCATTGTGTTGTGTCTGCGAATGAATGACCTCGACCTGGCCGAGCAACTGCTGGAGGCATACCGGCCGCTCGTCGATGCAAGGGACCGTCCGATGATCTACCAGTTTTGTCTGGCCAGAATTCGCAAAGAGCGCGGCGATTTCCGGGGAGCACTGTATCTGCTGAACACCAGCTTGTTTAAGGATCCCCTCATCGAGCTCAACGCCCGCGTAGAAATGATCAAGATCTATTACGAGATCGACGAACTCGAGTTGATGAACAACCAGCTCACGGCGACCCGCCAACTCATCCGACGCTCCAAAAAATTGGGCTACCACCGCGAATATTACGTAAACTTTCTGACGGCATCGGCCCGCCTGCTCAGCCTTCGAAGGCCCGACGAGAAATCGAAGCAGGTATGGATGGACCGCATCCTGGCCGACAAAAAGCTGATTGAAAAGTCGTGGTTGTACAACATGGTAGCGCGACTTCCGGTGCGCCGTACGCGAAACGCGGACCAGGCTACATCAGCGTTGAACGAATCACCCAAAGAAACTAACAATTGTTAGTTTGTTATGAGGATCCGCGTGAAAAAAACCTTTTAAGAAGTTTATCCTGAGATGGCCTGCCGGGAATTCAGGGTTTCCTGCGAACGGTGTTTTCCAGGTAACCGGGTCGGCGCAGAATGGGTTCCAGGGCAACGCGGTTGGTCGTGACGATGCGCTCGCGGGGACTGAACAGGAAGATCTGGGACTGGGCATCGTACAGGGCAGCCTGAAAGCGCCGGTACAGCGCATTGCGTTCGGTTTCATCCGTCGTTGTCCGGATGGCCAGGATCAGCGAGTCCACCAGCGGAGACTGAAGTCCGGACCGGTTACCACCGCCGGGACGGGCGTTTTGGCTGTGATAAACCTGGAAAGGATCGTAGAGGGAGGTTGCCTGCTGGCTTATGGTCACAACAGCCAGATCAAAGTTTCGCGCGTTGAGGTCTGAAATGAATACGGCCATTTCACGCGATTCCGGGACGATCTCAACTCCGATCTTGCGGGCTTCAGACGCAAGCAACAAGGCTACCTGACGGCTTAGCTCACCGGAAACGAGCAGAGAGAACCGCAGTTCCTGCATGCGTCCGTCAATGGTTTTGTCGAGTATGCCGTTCCGGTTGCGGTCAGCCCATCCTGCATCTGCAAGCAGCTTGCGGCTCCTGTCAGGGTCGAAGGCGATGGACCGGAGTGTATCGTTGTAATAGGGTTTTCGCGGATGCACGGGCCCCACGATGGGATCCGCTAAACCCAGCATGACGTTGCGGATATACCCTTCCACATCGACCAGGTGCGCCAGGGCCCGGCGAACGGCCCATTCCGAAAGAGCCGGTTTTCGAAGGTTCAATTCCAGCATTGCATATTGAAAAAAGCCGGTGGTGTGGAAGCGCAAGGGCACAGAAGAGCTGCTGTCTTGTTGCAGAGCGATGAATTGCCTCGGAGTAATGCCTGCAGCCAGGTCGATGCTGCCCTCCTTCAGCGCCAGGATGGTGGCCGCCTCGTCAGGCATGACCAGGTATTCGATGGTTCGCGGATGGGCTTCAAACAGGGGCTCAGCTGATTGGAACTTGCTGCCCCACCAGTCTGTTTTGCGCTCGAGCACGATGCGTGCTCCCGCTTCCCATGTTGAAAGGCGATATGGCCCTGCGCCCTGAATGTCCGATTTGCAAAAACCCGATGATTGAAACGACGCGGCAAACCGTCGAAGTGCATCGCTTTCACCTGGAGTCCACCCTGTGCTGTCCCGGCGGGCCAGGTCATGCACTTCATATCCCCGCAGCACCCCCGCCGGATCGTAAACGGCTTCCGGATAGAGGTTGACGTTACCGCTTACCTCACTTCCCAGCATGTAATCCCTCGCGACGTGGACGTATACTTTGCGCTCATTGACTGAGTCGATGCGGACATTGTGAATGTTTTTGAGAAAACTTCGCCAACTCGGGTTGGCAATAAAGGGGTTGAGCGAGGCCTTTACGGTAAATGCGTAGTCGTTCCCGGTTATGGGCCGCCCGTCATCCCATCGCGCTTCTTCGCGAAATTCTACAAAATAGATCGTCGTGCTGTCGGTGCGATCTACCACAACCGGCACTTCTTTGACGAGCAGTGGACGGAGCTCGAGCTGACCTGCTCCATATTCAATCATGGGCATCATAACCAGAGCCTCAATCTGGGTTGCCAGTGCGCTTTGCGACTGGATGGGATGGAGGCAATCCGGATCCTGAGCAATGCGGATGCGCAGTGTGAAGTCCTCTTCGGCTGAAGGTGATTTGCATGCCGGCAGGACCATCATGCAGGCGACGGCGCTCCACAACATCCGCGATAAAATAAAAAATGCAGAGGGGTGACGATTCATAATCGGGGCGGGCTAAACCATTGGGGATGCACAATGTTCTTTTGCTGGCACCACCAATCCGCATAAAGATATGCAAAAAGTACTCGTCGCAGGGGCTAACGGCCTGATCGGATCCCGATTGTCTGAGCAACTTTCCGATTCCGGTTATTCCGTCCATTGGCTGGTCCGCAGACCACAGGCAAAACAGCTTTGGCCACAGCACGCCTGGGACCCGGCGAGGGGCTATGTCGATACTGAAGCGCTCAAAGGGGTGGACGTGCTCGTAAACCTTGCGGGCAGTCCCATAGCTGTGTGGCCATGGACAGAGAAGCGCAAGCAGGAAATCGCCCATTCGCGTCTGCGTTCAGTAAAAGTTCTTGTGGATGCGCTTGCAGCCGGAGGCATTGTGGTTAACCACATCTTACAGGCTTCCGGGATCGGATATTACGGTCATCGGGGAGACCTGCGTCTTACGGAGTCAGATGGTCCCGGCCGGCATGGATTTCTAACGAACGTTTGTAAGCATTGGGAAGAGGCGGCTCGACAATTTCAGCCACATTGCGATCACCTGACCATCTTGAGAACCGGACTCTACCTGGATCCGCGTGGCGGGGTTTGGAAAAGGCTGATGCCCGGCCTGCCTTTCAGGATATTGAATTATTTTGGAAGTGGCAAGCATTATTATGCATGGATACACCACACCGATTACCATGCGGCCATAATGCATGTCCTTCAGCGGCGCATTTCAGGTCCGGTAAACCTGACTGCCCCTTCGCCGGTTACCCATCGCGACATGATGCAGGCAGTGAAAGGGCAAATTCCTTCACTCCTCATACCTGGTCCGCCGGCTGCGTTACTGCGCATGATCTTAGGAGAGATGTCGTCTGTCGTACTGGATTCGTGCCGCGCAGAGCCTCAGGTCCTGCTTACATCGGGGTTCCGGTTTCGATACCCTGTCATACGGGAGGCCGTCGCCGACCTGCTGTCCTGACCCGCACAGGCAGCCTGCAATCATGGCGGACTTAAGGATCCCATTAAGCGATATGTCCTCGGTGGGTTCGTTCTCAGGGCGGGAATTGGGTTGGTATTAACCGTAGAGCTCGTAGCGGATATTTTTGCCTGCGACCTTGTGCTGGGTAACCAATGCAGCAACGGCCTGATCGATCATGGCCGACCACCCGCACAACAAAAACTGTGCTTGTGAACGGTCTGCTTCCATCTGTTGTAACAGGGAGTCGTAGCATTGATGAACGTGCCCATGATGGTACACAAGCCCTGGGTGTTCAGGTGCCGGAAGCTCATGTTGTCTCGACAGGCAGATGATTGCGCGAAAGCGTGGGATCGTGCTGCACCACAAGGCAATTTCCTTTCTGTAAAGAATTTCGCTTTCATTGCGCACACCGAAGATCAGGTCCACGGATGCATATTGGTGTCCTCTGTTTGCAATATCAGAAAGCATGGCACGAAAGGGTGCGATACCGGTACCCGTGCAGACCATAGTAAGCGGCATACCGGAATGGTCAGGTAATGTGAAATTGCCTTCTGGTCCCTTGCAACGGATGGTATCCCCTTCCCGAACATCGGAAAAATAGAATTGGGACGCAGCACCGCCTTCCTTAAACGAAATGCAGAATTCAACTTGTCTTCCTTCTGTGCAAGGGTTTGCGATGCTGTAACTGCGCCACCGCTGGGCGCGCTTCTCACCTAAAGGCAGGTCGCAAACAAAAAACTGACCGGGTTTCCAATGGGGAAATTCAGGTCCTTCTATGCAAAAGTGGAAGATTCGCGTTCGGTCATTCTCATAATGGATGCGCTCAAGCCGCAGGGTGTACCAGGTACCTGGGATCATAAAAGTCTTTTACCGTACAACAGTTGCCGGAGCCAAAGGATTAAAGAATGAGCTCCTCATATCCGATCAGTTGCGGATACCCCTTGCCCTTAAAATAGAGTTCGGTTTCCTGGCGGTTTTTTGAAGAACTCACCAGGAGGAGGTCGCCTCCCCATGCGCCTAAAGATTTAACCTCGCCCCAGAAATCGCTGAAAAGCCTGTTCTTGGCTCTTTCCTGGCCGATGTAACGGGAAACGAGTTGCTCGTGATCCCGTACCCATTGCTCGAAACCCTCCAGTTTGCGGATCTC
Organism: Saprospiraceae bacterium; assembly: GCA_019187365.1. Taxonomy (GTDB): domain Bacteria; phylum Bacteroidota; class Bacteroidia; order Chitinophagales; family Saprospiraceae; genus Vicinibacter. Next base: position 20,413 of record JABARE010000053.1, read on the forward strand.
GACCAGTTTTTCTGTGAGCGCGTTGGCCTGTTCGATTATGGCGCTTGCAGGCTTTTTGGTCCGAACCTGTTCGACCGCATGCTGGCTGTCCGTTTTGTGGTTGAGAGGAAGGAAGTAGAGTTGATCGGTGAATGGTGGCTTGAAATCGATTTCTTCTATGCTGGCGGAATCTTCGCCGAGGGAATAGATCAGAGGTCCATCGGCCCCTGCGCAGGCGATGTCGTAGCCGGAGCCGGAGGCGACGTCGAAATAGAGGTGGTAGGGGTTGACGTCGGCCCAGCGTGCCATATTGAAAATCAAGGTAGAGCTCGAGCCCAGACCCCATTCCAAAGGAAACTCGAGGTAATGGTCAACTTTGTATTTCTTCCAGTGCGATAAAAACTCGGAATTGTTTTGGCAACAGGCGCGTAACAATTTGCGAAGAAAACTTCCCTTCTGCGGATCGCTGGCTTTCGCAATCTCAAAGCCCAGGAGGTCTATTTCTGCCGAAAACCACTTCTTGCCGGAAACATCGTAGGCGGTCCAAAGAATCTCCGACCCGCTGAGTTCCTGTACCCTCATTTTCTGACCCAGCCGGGTTGGCAATGCCAGCGCATGCGCACCATGGAGTACCAGGTACTCCGAACTGAACAACACTTTGCCCCGGGCGTAAAATTCCGTCTTAATGGTCAGGTCTTAGGTTCGGGGGCGAATATAATGAAATTGTTTAATACGAACTTTACAAGTGCACCCAACGATATGTCGGGACGGTTTGCTTTGGCAGTGATCTGGCCATCATTCTTCGTAGGCCGTCCAATCTGCGGCCGACTTGGCTTCGAGCATCAACTCATAAAAACGCAACAGGGAGAGCGTAGCTCCCTGATCGTAGTCGTACCATGACTTAAACGATTCGTCTTCGTATTGGATGATCATGGTCACCGTTTTGTCGGCGCTGTCTTCCCCGAACTTTTCGAGGGCTTTATCGACCTTTAGAAAATTGGCCAGGGCAAAAAGCTTGTCGAGGATCTCCGGTTCGCAAACCGCGGTGTATTTGCCAGCGGCTTCTGAGGTGTTGTTTATGTTGTGGAGGATCATCTCGCCGTTTGCGCTGACCTTCAAGCGAAAATCGGGGCATCCGCCGAACTGGCAAAAGGAATGCATTTGTACAAACCGTATGGTCCGCTGATCGGGTCTTTGGTTCAGTTCGAGGATGTGGCCGAAACGGTAAACGAGGGTATCCTTTTTCATCAGCCCCATCTTGTACTCATCGCGGTAGGTGCGAGGCAGACGCACCTCCTTTCCGTCGCGGGTGATGGTCGAGGTGGTGGTTTTGAATTGCTTCAGTACGATGTAAAGCCCCTGGCGCGTCTCTTCTATAAAAGGAATCACCAGGTCGCCCCGCTCTTTCGGAGCAAAGATCCGGATGACCTGAGTCGACCCCTGTTCCTCCAGCTCGTCCTGCCCCAGAACCAGGTAGTGAGCCTGCTCCCTCTTTTGTTGCCCGGTTGCAAATAGATCGGATATTCCGTCACCGTTGAAATCGCCAACAAACCAGGGCGAGTATTCCAGCGAATCGAGGTACCACTGGTTTTCTTCATGAGGGCACTTGATGCCCAATTGAAAGTTTTTCAGGCTCTCAAAATTTTTTTTCATGTAAACGCTCACCTCCTTGTCAAGTGTAAAATCGTCGAAAGATTGAGCGCGGGCGACTACCTGCATGAAAAGGAAGAAAAGGATGATTGTTCTTTGTGCCGACATACCTCAGTTGAGTTTGTATCCCAGTCCCAGATTTTCGATCTGCGACAACAGCTCGCTGCTTACAGCGACCTTCCGCGGGCTCATCATTTCCAGTTGAAGCTTGTTGATCGCATCAAGTACCTGAATGTGAACGGGCAGGTTGCCTTTGTTTTTCTTGAACAGCAGCTCCATCCGGTCACCGAGCTCGCTGCCAATCATTTCCAGCGGAACGAAGACTTCAATAGAACGGCGGAAGAGCTGGTTGAGTGAATCCGACAGCATGGCAAGGCTGGAGATGTAAAATTCCCAGTCGTTGAATTTTTCGCTGTCGTATTTGCGTTTGCCGTAAGAACCGTCGACCATGATCACCTGTCCGTTTTCCACCAGGTGTTTGAACTGAGGGTACAACCGCGAAGGCAGCCGGAGATCGACGCTACCGTAATAGTCCTGAAGGGTGAACGTAGCATACCCTTCACCGCGTTTATCGGTGCGGTGCAGGGCATTGGTGACAATGCCACAAAGCCGGTGGCGGTAACCCTCTTTGTTTTCTTCCTGCAGTTTCGACAGCAGGTCTATGGATAGGGTGGGGGCGTGGTTGAGCTCAATCCGGTATTGATCGAGGGGATGAGCACTCAGGTAAATGCCGGCGATCTCAATTTCTTTTCCGAGTTTCTCGAGTACGGTCCATTCCGGGCAGGCTGGCGGACTCGGAACGACGATGTCATTTTGAAGGCTGTCGCCAAACAATGACATCTGCATGTTTTTTTGTGAAGCGTGGTAGTGATTTCCCCAACGGATCATGTACTCTATGAAGCTGGGGTATTTGTCGTATGGGGCGAAATACTGAGCGCGGTGCATGTTGGAAAAGGAGTCGAAGGCACCTGCGTACACGCAACTTTCGATCACTTTTTTATTGACCATTTTCGATTCGAGCCTTTTGATGAGGTCTGCGAAATCGGAAAAGGGCCCGCGGCCCTTGCGCTCGCCGATGATCTCAAGCACGGGGCCTTCCCCAACGCCCTTCATGGCCGACAGGCCGAAGCGGATCTGGCCATGTTCATTCACTGTAAAGTCCAGACCGGATTCGTTGATATCGGGACCGAGCACGTCGAGTTTCATCCGGTGGCATTCGCGGATGTACGTACTCAGGTCCGAAATGTTGGCCTTGTTGGACGTGAGAACAGCGGCCATGAATTCTGCGGGATAATGGGTTTTCAGGTAGGCAGTCTGGAAGGCGAGTATGGAATAGGCTGCTGCATGGGAGCGGTTGAATCCGTAGGCAGCAAACCGGGCCATGATGTCGAAGATCTCTTGTCCCTTTTTTTCGTCGATGCCCTTTCGCCGGCAGCGGTCGAGGAAGATGGCACTTTGTTTGTCCATATCCTCCTTTTTCTTTTTTCCCATTGCCCGTCGCAGGATGTCGGCATCTCCCAGCGAATAATCGGCCATGATCTGAGCGGCTTGCATAATTTGCTCCTGGTAAACCATGATCCCATAGGTAGGGCGCAACAGGTCTTCCAGCCAGGGGTGTGGGTATTCAACCGGGATGCGGCCGTATTTGCGTTCTATAAACTCATCGATGTAAGACATGGGCCCGGGGCGGTACAAGGCATTCATGGCGATGATGTCTTCGATGCCGCTGGGCCTGAGATTCTTCAGGTGGCCGCGCATGCCCTCACTTTCAAACTGAAACAGCCCTATGGTGTTGCCATCCTGAAACAACTGCAGGGTTTGCGGATCGTCGAGCGGGATGGCGTCGAGGTCGATCCGTGCAGATTCGCCGTGACGGCCTGCAATGTTGTCCAGGGTATCGTTGATGATGGAAAGCGTCTTGAGTCCAAGAAAATCCATTTTCAGCAAGCCCGTTTTTTCTATCACGCCCCCCTCGATCTGGGTCACGAGGAGGTCGGTATCTTTGGCGGTGCACACCGGAACAAACCGGGTGATGTCGTCTGGAGCGATGATGATGCCCGATGCGTGAACACCGGTATTGCGAACGGAACCCTCGAGTTTGAGGGCCATTTGGAGAACTTCGGATTCGAGGTCACCCTTTTTCAATATACTGCGGAGTTCTTCGATCTTCTTGCGGTCGTCGGGGATAAAATCCCCGTTGACATCGGCATCTTCGCCGATGATTGAACGGAGCGTGATGCCGGGCCGGTTGGGCACGAGCTTCGCCAGTCGGTCAGCCGCAGGCAGTTCGAGTTTTCGCACCCGGGCTACGTCGCGGATCGACATTTTGGCAGCCATGGTGCCGAAGGTGACAATCTGGGCAACCTGGTTCCTGGAGTATTTTTCGACGACGTAGTCGATGACTTTTTGACGCCCGCGATCGTCAAAATCAATGTCGATATCGGGCATGCTGATGCGTTCCGGGTTGAGGAACCGTTCGAAAAGCAGGTTGTAGCGAATGGGGTCAATGTCGGTGATCGTCAGACAGTAAGCAACGACCGAGCCCACGGCAGAACCCCTGCCGGGACCAACCCGCACTCCTTTTTCACGGGCCTTGAGGATGAAATCCTGGACGATGAGGAAGTATCCTGCAAACTCCATTTTCTGGATGACAGACAGTTCAAAGCGGATGCGTTGTTCGACTTCGGGGTTCAGGGAACCGTAACGCTTTGCGGCACCCAAAAACACCAGGTGCTCGAGGTAGTCATCCTGGCTTGCATAGGATCCCGGAACGGAAAAAGTTGGAAGCAGGATCTTGCGCTCCAGCACGGGATCGAAGCATCGCTCAGCGAGTTCTACGGTTTGCTCGACGGCATGGGGCACATCGCGGAAGTTCTGTTCCATCTGATCGGCCGTCTTGAAAAAGTAGTCGTTGCTGGTAAACTGGAAGCGATCGGCATCTTCGGGATTCGAATTGGTGTTGATACACAACAGCACGTCGTGAGGACGCCAGTCTGACTCTTCCAGGTAATGCACATCGTTGGTGGCAACGACTTTGAGTCCGTATTTTTTTGCAAATCCCAGCAAAGTCTGGTTGACCTGTTCCTGACTTACACCCGTCTGGTCGATGTTTTCACAACCGGCGTGGCGCTGCAGCTCAATGTAATAGTCTTCGCCAAAAAGGTCGATCCACCAGCGCAGCTTCTTTTCTGCTTCGTCGAGACGGCCTCTGATAATGGCCTGAGGGATTTCCGCCCCCACACAACAACTCGTTGCGATGAGGCCCTCGTGGTATTGACCGATGAGCTCCTTGTCGATGCGAGGGAATTTGCCGTAAAGGCCTTCGAGAAATCCAAGTGAACACAGCTTCGACAGGTTCTCGTAGCCCTGCTGGTTCTTTGCCAATAACAATTGATGCATGCGTTCGTCGCGTTCGCCCGCACTTTTTAAAAAACTGCGCTTGTGTCGGTTTTCGACAAGGTAAAACTCACATCCGAGAATGGGCCTGACCCCATGTTCCCTGGCTCGGGACACGAGGTCAAAACATCCAAACATATTGCCGTGATCGGTAAGCGCTACGGCCGGTTGCCCGTCGGCCTTAGCCTTTTTGATCATTGCCGGAATGTTGGTGGCGCCATCAAGCAGCGAAAACTGCGAATGGCAGTGCAGGTGGACAAATTGAGCCATATGTCGACAAATGGAAAGCGGTAAAGATAGGGAAAAGCACCCGGAAGACCGGTTCGCGCAAAGCGGCTGCCATGCTGCACAGAAATGGCGACTATGCTCAAATGTGCCGTATTTGGGGCCAGCGGTCAGGAAAATGATTAATTTTGACTCCCGGTTACAACAGGTTTTGCAATTTGGAAACCACTGTAGAATGACAACACCCGATGATAAGTACCTGGCATGGATCTATCTGCTCGCGGCAGCAGTGATGGAGATCCTTTGGATGTTATCGGTGAAATTTCTCAAGGTGCAGGAACTGCGAAACATTGTGTGGGGCCAGTTTTTTTCCAGACCCGAAGGGATCCGGAGTTTGATGCCGCTCCTGGGTTACCTCGGTTTTGGATTGTTGAACGTAATCTTTATCGCCCAGGCGATGAAATCCATCCCCATGTCGGTGGCTTTCGGCGTTTGGATGGCTCTTGCCCTTTTCGGCTCCGCCTGCCTCGACGCCTTTTTGTTCCGGCAGCCCCTGAACGCCATTCAGATAGGCTCCATGGGCCTGATTATGCTGGGAGTGCTGGGCCTTAAGGCGGCAGGCTGAAGCAGACTTGTCATGGAAGGCCAGTTCTCCAATGGTGAATGCCCCTTCTGCTGCCGAACACACTATATTCATACTTCCCCAAACCCTCTGCAAGCTCATAAGGAGCTGTGCGGGGGAAAAAGTGGCCCACGGTGTGAACCCTTGATCAAATTACTTTTATTAATGTGTAAAGTATTACCCTGCAACGGCTTAGGGTTTCCAGTGGCCACCCAAATGACCAGCGTGGATGTTAAACTCATGAATATTAGCGGCTTAACCAATTTAATTTCTAAAAAATTAAATTATAAATTTGGCCGAAATATTCGGAACCCTGAATACATTTGTGCGATTAAGTAATTTTAGTCTTAAATTAATAACCTATGAAAAAAGTCATTTTGTCAAACTGGATGTGGATGCTGGCCCTGTCCGTTTTGATCATCAGTTCTTGCCAGAAATCCGATCCGGACCCCGAAGCAGGTACGGCCTTGAGCAGCTACGACAATGATGTATATCACGAGTGGCAGGAAACGTTCATGCACCTCGACCGTTATGCAGCTTTTTTCCGTCCGGGCCCCGCACCCAGGTCCTCTGCTTATATGGCACTGAGTGCTTACGAAGCATGCCTTGGAGGTCTGCCCGAGTACCAGACCCTCCGCCACAAACTGGGCATTCCCGACATGCCGGCCGTTGAGAACAACCTCTACTGGCCAGCGGTCATCAATGCCTCTTATGGCTACCTCATGCCGAGGTTTTTTGAAACCGTCACGTTCCAGGACCGCAACGACAACATCCTCAACAAGCAGGAGTTTTTAAACACCGTTGCTGCGAAAGAAGCCGAACTGCGGGCAAAGTACGCCACCGAAACATCAGAAGAGACCCTCATCAATTCTGAAGCACACGGTCGCGCTGTAGCCGCTGCGATCTGGCGCTGGTCTGTAACCGATGTCGTTGGCCACAACGCACACCTCAACCCCTTCCCGGTACCGGTAAAGGCTGCTGGTTGCGAATGGATCCCGACCGACCCGCAAAGTGCTGACAGGGGTTTGTACTCCCAATGGGGTAAAGTGCGCGCATTCGGTCTGACACAGGACGACAAAGACGCACTGGTTGCTCCTTTTGATTGCAATCAGGACCCAAGTTCTGAGATCTACGTTCAGGCTTACGAATGTTATGTACTCACCAATCTGGCCCGTGCCAATCCCAGAGGCGATTACGAGCATATGGCCGAATTTTGGAGTGACGACCGCGTGGGTTGGACGTTCAGTCCTCCTGCAAGGTTTTTGGCAATCGCTGACCAAATCGTCGAAAAAGAGAATTTCGACCTTGCAAAAGCTTGTGTGTTGTACGCCCAGATAAGTATGGCGCTCAACGACGCTGCTGTCAACGCCTGGTACAACAAATTCAAATACAACATCGAGCGGCCGATCACCTATATCCACCGCAACATCGATCCGAATTTCAGCATTCCATGGCTGGGCTTTACCCCACCATTCCCGGCCTATCCTTCTGGCCACGCCACGTTCGCGTATTCGGCGGTTGGAATTCTCGAGGCTTATGTGGGCAGCGCCTACCCTTTCCGGGACGAGTGCCACGACAAGCGGACGGATTTTCTCGGAAGAGCAAGGAACTTCAACAGCCTTCGCGATATGGCCTATGAGGATGCATTCAGCCGTTTCCCCCTGGGTGTACACTATCGCATGGACGCTGAGAGCGGCAATTTCTGCGGTATTCTGGTAGCACGGAATATCCTGAATCTGCCCTGGAAAAAGTAAGACTAATTAATTGCAAATCGTTACAAGTGGGTTGTCCGCAAGGACAATCCACTTTTTTTAACACCAGCCACTCCGCGTAATACACCCTAAAGGAGTACCTGGTATCGCTCAGGACACACACCCCAATTTTTTCCTAACTTCTTCGGAAGGATAACTTCTGCATCCGGATAGCTGACCGTTCAGTCAGGTGGTGATGGCCGGTTATGTCCTGCCCATTGACGATGCTGAATGGCAAAGCTCTAGTGATGAGATTGCTTTTGTTCACCCAACTTTTTTAACACATGAGACCCAATTTTATTCTTTCAACATGCCCTTTCATGCCTTTAGTGCATAAACAAGGCGTTTGGCTGTCCTTTTTCATCTTCCTGATTTCAGGAGAATTGTTGAGTCAATCTGACTCCAGTGGAAAAGCCCATTACACTTTACCGGAAATGACGGTAAAATCGGTCCGGAAGGAACCCGACCTGCAACGCATGCGCTCAGTACAGGGTACTTTTGTCTGTTCCGGTGCACGCAACGAGGTCATTTGCCTCGAGCAAAAAGATGTAGCCCTTTCGGAAAAGCATGGCCGCCAAATCTTCGCAAAGATCCCGGGCGTGTTTGTTTATGACATGGACGGGACAGGCAACCAGGTCAACATTTCTACGCGAGGACTTGATCCACATCGAGGCTGGGAGTTTAACATCCGCAAGGACCAGGTGATCACCAATACCGACATGTACGGCTACCCTGCAAGCCATTACAACATTCCCATGGAGGCCGTCGACCGCATCGAGCTCATCCGTGGCACGGCTGCGATCCAATACGGTGCCCAGTTTGGGGGAATGCTCAACTACGTTTCCAAAACTCCGGACAGTACCTCCGCTCTGGCTTATGAGGGCATCCAGACGGTCGGTTCTTTTGGAATGCTCAGTGGATTTCACCGCGTTTCAGGCAGCCTGGGTGCGTTCCGGTATTCCGCATGGATGAATCAAAAGAAACTGGACGGATACCGCGATGAAAGCGCTTCAAGTTACGATGCACAGGCTGTGAGTTTATTCTGGAATCCGGCAAACAGTTTCGACCTGCGCCTGGAATGGACGCATTCCAACTACATCATCCAGCTGGCTGGCCCCCTCAATGATAGCATGTTCAGGGCAGATCCCCGGCAGGCTTCGCGTTCGCGCAATTTCTACAACCCTAACATCCACATTCCTTCGTTGTCTCTTTCATGGAAACCCCAGGCCCGCACCACCCTGTCATTTACCGCATCAGCGGTGTTGGGTTCACGCAACAGCGTACTGTTCGATAAACCGGTGACTACGCCGGATACCATCCAGGCTGCAACCCTGCAGTATGCCAACCGGCAGGTCGACATCGACGATTACAGAAGTTTAACGGCAGAAGCGAGGCTTTTCCAGGGTTATCGTTTGTTGGGAGGTGAACATTCGTTCGTATTGGGTGTACAGTACATGGACAACGACCTGCACCGAAAACAGCAAGGACTTGGAAGCACAGGTAACAATTTTGATCTCGGGCTGGTATCAGGAGGGTGGGGGCGCGACCTGCACTTGCTGTCCGGTAACCTGGCTGTTTTTCTCCAAAACAGCATGAGCATTAGCTCCCGCCTGACGCTGAATACCGGAGTCAGGGTGGAGAACGGGCATTCTGATATGGAAGGCAAGATCAGCTATTATGCTGACAGTCTCTTGCCTGCGCGCATCGACCACAAATTTCCCCTCTTTGGCGTAAACGCCCAATACACCTTTGGTTCCAGTGCCGAATGCTACGCTGGCTGGTCTCAGGCCTATCGGCCGGTGATTTTCAAGGACATCGTTCCAGGGTCGGTGTACGAACAAGTGGACCGCGACCTCAAAGATGCCGACGGGTATAACCTGGAACTTGGTTTTCGCGGTAAATGGGAATCCTTTCAATGGGATCTGGGCGTGTTTTCCTTGCAATACAACCATCGGATGGGCACGCTGGCTCAAACGGATGCAGGGGGCGAATTGACCATTTTGCGCACCAACATAGGCGACGCTCAAACCTATGGTGTGGAGACCTTCCTGCAATGGGATCCATGGATCGGAGATGCTTTCGATGTTTCATTCAGCACGGCCACTTCCTGGATGGATGCCCGCTATCGCGACGCCTGGGTCAGGGTGGGCAATGAAAATGTTTCCATCGACGGCAACCGCGTCGAAAGCGTACCCACCTGGATAGTCCGCAACGGACTGACGGTGCGGTGGAAGCGATTTCGGCTTTCTGCCCTTCACAGTTTTACTGGCGAAACCTATGCCGATGCGCTGAACACTGAATTATCCAATGCAAGCGGCTCTGTTGGAATCGTTCCGGCATACCACCTGGTCGACCTGAACCTCTCCATAAAAATGAGCACTGCGCTGTCTGTGCGGCTCAACCTCAACAACGCTTTCGACAAACAGTATTTTACCAAACGTCCCCAATTCTATCCCGGACCAGGGATCTGGCCTTCCGACGGGAGAAGCTTTTCCGCCAGCTTCTTCGTGAAGCTCAACGACTAAGGCAAGAAGAAGATATGGATAAGGGATGATGGAAGATTTTAGGGAGTATTCTCCATTATCCTTTAACCAACGTCATCAGGTGAATTGAGGAAAATCACCAGCAGTATTTCATTTTGTTGCGAAATTTATTGCGAATAGAAATTACTATTCATAATTGCAAGAATATGAGGTATTTGATGGTTTTACTGATTTTGTTGGCTGTTGGGATTCAAGGAACACTTTGTCAGGAGAATTCTTTTTGGTTGCGGAACCTTTCTGAAGGACTGGGTGCAGCCAAGCTGGATTTGGAAGACTTTAGTCCTGAACTGGAACTCAGTGAGGGGGTACACGTTATGTGGATGACCCAGAAGGCTGGTTCCCGTTCGATAAGCTACCGAAATTCATCCGATGATGGATTGAACTGGAGCCCTGTTATAGAATTGGGTGATTCGGATTTTGATCAGGAGAAGCGTTACAAGCGGATGGAGGTGTCCGGTAATTACGTTCACCTCATAGTGAACCGGCCACAGGAGTTGTGGTACTATCGCTCCTCAAACGGAGGAATGAACTTCGAACCGGTAAAAGTGCTGTTTAAGGCCACCGTTGGTTACATTTACAACCTGCAAATCCAAGCCGTTGGAGACCAGGTATACATTTCATTTTCCAATTATTGCTGGTACTGCAGCGATAAGAATTTGTTGTACCTGCTCCGCTCAACTGACAATGGCGGCAGTTTTGACAATGAGTTGCTCGTAACCGACAAAAACGACGTCGTTTTAAATTTCACTTCCCTGCATACCGAGCGTGAAAATGTTTTCCTGCTCTATCAGGAAATAGTCGGCCCCTCAACGAATTACGATTATGCATTGCATGTCCTGCATTCGAATGACGGGGGACTGAATTTTCAGGACGACGTGATTTCTTTTCCTGCAATGAGTGGCCTTCATCATAGCTTGCAGTTGCAAGATTTCTCCGGAGGATTTCAACCCAAAATTGCTTCTGATGGAAATCGCGTATGGATAATTTATGGCGCCTGGGATGAAAACAACACGCAGGGTATTTACGTATCCCGGTCATTTAACGGGGGACAGGATTTTCAGGAAGCGGTTAAAGTCTCCGGCCCGATTACAAATTTTCGCGTGGGGCTGGAGACAATCGCAGCGAAGGGAGACCGGGTATTCGCTGTTTTTTCTACACTGGATGACAAAGTGTACTTGAGCTATTCCTCAGATGGTGGAGTAAGTTTCGATTCATTGGCAGAGTTTACCTCATCCACCGCGAAGCACCTCGATGGTGGAGCGGATCCTCGCGTTGCCATTGATCCGATGGATGGAAGAGCCTGGATTGCTACAACAGGCACCATAATTGGAAAGGTGAACAGTAATGGAGCAATGAGCGGATCTTCCCTGCAGGGTACGCTAACTTCGAATACTCGGCGTCCCCGCATCGAATTAACGGCTGATGGCATTTTGCACCTCGTTTCCGAAGCCGGAGGAGAATGGTTGCAGTCGGGATCATTTTCCGAAACGGATATCTGGTACCGAAGGGTGGATCCGAATTTCCTGGGTATTTCATCCGGTGATCAGAGCCTGCGAATGGATTTTATCGCCAATGCAGGTGATGGCAGTGGAGTCCACCAGCACGACAATATGATCATTGGACCACAACTGGGTGAGCGTTTTTCAAAGGGCCTGACGGTAGAATGTTGGTTGCGACCCGATACGGTCCAGGCGATCAAGCGCATTCTAACCCAATGGCATAAAGGTTCATGGAATTTGTATGATCCGAAATCATTTCAGCTGGGAGCAACAGCAGATGATCTACCCGTGTGCGGCCTGGTAAGCCGGACCGGTGTCTATCTTTTAACTGGAAATAAGCGCATGGCTCCAGGTTATTGGAATCACCTGGCTGTGGTTTACGACAACAACGGACAGGCTAATAACTTTAAGATGCTTTTGAACGGTGAAGAAATCGCCTCTGCTACAGCGACCGGCGATTTGTTACCCTCTACCGCGATGTGGGTATTGGGAAGCACGGGCACGTCCCATGTGTCGGAAGGGTTTGTGGGGGAGGTGGATGAATTGCGGATGTGGAGTGTAGGGAAAACCGGGGAAGAAATCCGTTCAGGCCGCTTCGCTCATTTTTCCGGAACTGAACCCGGATTGGAGGCATATTTTGATTTTGACAGTATATCCCCTTTTGGAGAAGTTGCCGACAAAACCCAACATGGTCATTCAGGACATTTGATGTACAAAGAGCGGTCACGACCTGCAAGCATTATTGACATGGGAGTCCGGTTTGAATATGTGCAAACGATTTCGAGCTTTGCTTTCAACCCTGTGAGCAAGGGTGGTGTTCGTTATCGATGGGACTTTGGCGACGGTAGGACCTCAACAGCGGCATATCCGCAAATCCGCTATGAGAAGCCCGGAGTGTATCAGGTGTGTCTGGAAGTGTTTGGCACAACGACCTACGATAGTTATTGCGAAGTGGTCGAAGTCGAAGGCATTGACCGCATTTTTCCAACAGAAGGAGGAAATACGGGCCTGGTGACCATCAATTTGTATGGGGGAGGTTTTGACACCAGTGACGTCGTTAGGTTGCGACGAAGTGGCCAGGCCGACTTGGTTGCAATCCGGACCATTCTGGATGCCAATAGAGCCATCTCGGCGGTATTGAATCTCCAACAGCAGGAGGTGGGTAAATGTGATGTTGTTGTATCAAATGGAAAGAGGGAATTGATTTTATCCGGTGGGTTCAATATTGTCGAAGGCGAGGATCCTGATCCCTATGTATCTTTCAAGGGTGGCGGTAGCATTTTAGTACAACGGTGGACGCCCCAGACCATTGTAGTAGGAAACCACGCCAACATAGATGCGCACGGTGTATTGCTCTGGATGACGCTCCCGGATCATCCGGACAATGACGTTGAGTTTATCAACCTGGATATACGCGCTCCCCAGTTTGCCATCGATAAAGGTTGGCAAGACGATCTCCGGTCCCTGGGAAATTACATTGTCGTGGACTCTTTATTTGGACGGGAGGAAAAGGTTCGCTTATATTCATTTTACATCCCCATACTTCCGGCACGGTCGAGTTTCGACATAGTTTTCCGAATCCGCCTCGGTAACGCACAGCCCGAGGTCCCGCTCAACGTATGGATCAATCCACCGTTTTACCAATCGCCATTGTCGAATGAAGTGCAGGCATGTGTTGCATTGTCCATCGCAAAAGCATTCATTAAAAGTGGGGCAGGATTGATTCCCGGGGTGAGTTGCATAGCTGCAACGCTCAGTGTCATCGCCGATTTTGCCGATGACCAAGGCCCAACCCCTTCTTCGGTCTCCAACCAGGTTGTAAAAAACTGGATATGGATTTTGGGTACCAACATTTTGGAGTGTGCCGGCCCCTTGACTCAAATTGTCATGCTGGCCAGAATAGCAAAGGCCGTATCCGTTTTGACGGCTGCTGTAGAACAGTCGGTGGAGAGTGACAATTGTCATAGTGGTTTCAGGCAGATTGGACTGATGGATCTGTTGTACTATCCAAAATGGTCTGATGACCCAAATGAGAAAAACGGGAATCCCGGATCTGGAACGGAGGGCTATTTGCCAAAATCAAAGGAACTGGGGTACCAGATCCGCTTCGAGAACAAGAGCAGCGCAAGTGCTCCGGCACACGAGGTCTCCATTACGGATACGATCAAACACGATATTGTGGACTGGTCGAGGATCTCATTTGGACCATTGGGATGGGGAGACCGCGTGTACTTTCCATTGCCGGAGAGCAGGGAATTCAGCCTGGATGTCGATTTGCGTCCGGATAAAAACAGCATAGTGCGCATTACAGGAAAGGTGGATACATCCACGCGGGTTCTGCGTTGGAAATTCCTGACGCTGGATGCAACAACGATGGATTTGCCGACGGATCCCTTTGCTGGATTTTTGCCACCAAACATGGTGCCACCGGAAGGGGAGGGTTTTGTGAGCATCTCTGTGGGATTGCGCGATGACATCGTACATGATGACCGTGCAGACAACGAGGCTACGATCATTTTCGACAGCAACGCACCGATTGTCACCAATGTGCACAAAAACACATTTGACCTGCGGGCTCCGGAGAGTAGGGTCATGAGTTCGACGCCCGCCACACATGACAGCGCTGTTGCACTGGAGATCCTATCCGAAGATGACGGTAGTGGTGTGCGTTTTGTCGATTTGTGGTATTCAAAAGATGATAGCAACTACGTATTTTCTCAACGTGTGTATGGAGGGGAGACCCTGTTTGCAGGCTACCCCGGCTCTCAGTATAAGTTTTATTCCATAGCAGAGGACCGCGTCGGAAACCGGGAAGTTGTCCCCGCTGGCCCTGACACAGAAGTTCGCTTTCTCACGGCAACCGATGATGTAGCGGACGTTCGCGGAGTGCTGATCTATCCCCTGCCTTCAATGGGAGAGCTCATGCTGGAGTTTGTTCTGACAAAGGCCGGAGATACCCGCATTTATCTTCAGGACGCATTGGGCAAGATGGTTGCCCAGCTACTTGACCGGAGACTGGAAGCCGGTGTTCACAAAAACCGTTTCCGGGTCGGCATCCTACCTGGAAACTACCAATTGTGCATTCAGCGCGGCAGTCGCAAAGTGAATTTCCCAATCATCATAATGTGATAACAAGGGGAAACGGACAATTGTTACTGGACAACGGGGATGCCTGAACATAAGAGGCCTCTTCCGAAATTGCTGAAACCCTTTATTTTAATAAGTCCTAATTGAAAATGTAATTTAATCGTTCTGATATTTCATATTCATCATTTGGGTATTTAGTGGCAAATATTCTAAGTCTCTTACAATATTCCAATGCACAAGCAATGCCACTGTTTCCATTGGATATTTTCCTTGTTTTTATTTTTTATTTCATTTATCATAGATAACTATTTTTCAGCAAAAAGGGCTTCCGACAAAACATCGAAAACCTTTTATCTGACTTCGTGGAGGATATCGGATTTTTTATCCCGCCGAAGGCTGGGCCTGTCCCGCCGTAGGCGGGGCGACCGATGACCCTGGCGCTGGAGGCGCCATGCTCTAGCCAGGAGTGTGAGGAGAGAAAAGGTTGTTGTCAAAGAGGAAGCGACGAATGCC
>JABARE010000060.1 GCA_019187365.1 Saprospiraceae bacterium
AAAATCACATCTCTTCGCAATTGCTGCAAAGCTTCATTAGATAATTTACGCCCATCCTTTATTTTCATGGCATAAAGATACAAAACATATTTATAAGTGTGTACTATTTAACAATTTTATTAATATTAACGTAGCGTTAATCAAGATTTGAAGGGCTTTAACATCAGCCCCTGCGGGGTGCGGTACCTTTACCTTTCTAAAATTAATACGAATAAAATGAAAAAACTGATCGCTCTTTTTGCACCTGCTCTCCTTCTCGTTGCCTGCAACAGCGTTGAGCAATTCCGCGCACCGATCGAGGCCCTAGCCACAGATTGGGACAAAGTGACTGCCTCCGTCACCGAAACGGGTGGAATGATTGGCGCCGCACAGGCATCCCTGGCTTCCCTGAATGACAGCCTTATGGTTGATCCTAAGCTTGCTGCCAAAATGAAACCCGAGGCATCTGCATCGCTTGACTCCATCAAAGCGGGCTTCGCCTCACAACTCGAAGGCATTGGCGGACTGGCTTCCGAAGTTGCTGCATTCACCACGAGCTGGGGAGAACTCACCACCAAGTTGAACACCCTGAAAGAAGGCCTCGCTGCCGGCAAACTGGAAGGCGATGTCATGGCCCAGATCGACGAACTGAAAAACGCCGTTGTCGACGCTACCTCCAAATCCGAAGGCTGGGTTTCCAAACTCAACGATGCCAAAGCTTCCGCAATGGCCGCATACGACATGTACAAACAAAAAGCTTCGGGCATGTAATCTGCCACTTAGCGAAATAGATCTTATCAAAAGGCTTCCTCCGGGGAGCCTTTTTTTTAATCCTCACCCAGGCTCATAAGGCGCCGCTTGGCTTGCGGTTGCTCTGCAACTCACCACCCTTCCCATATACTTCAGGGCACCTCTAATAACCCACTATTGCGCCAGCCAGCCCGCACAGGCGCACCCACTCAATGAATTTAGCTTCACAATCCTTCGTTGCGGTTCAGTCAGTTATTGCTTCACATAGCTTCCTTCACCGCGCCTCGTCTTCTTTTGCTAAATTCATTCTGGCATCAAAACTGGGTTATTCGAGGAACCCTTCATCATTGTTCCAGCCTCCTTGCTGCGCATGTGAAATTGAGAAGCGATTGCCAACAAATGTACCCTCTCGCGCCTGGGCAGCTCAGATCGAGTTTCTCTTGTTGTCGGGCGGGATTTGCCCTTAACTGATTATCTGTAAAGCTTTAGACCCCTTTCATCGACTAAAAAAGATCCATGACATCACCCTTTCAGTTAAGCAGGCCATTAAATAGAATGAGACCACTTCGGAATGTGCATCCCTGTATCAGGAACGACCAAACTACTCAAACTCATAACCAGGACTCCATCTTTTCCGCAGCAGTTGTCCTGGAAAAGATCTATCCGTTTAACCTCTGCAGGCTGCTCTTTACAAAAGCATGAAGTGCCTCGCCCCGCAGCATTTGCTGGTCGAGCATCGCAAGCTGAAAGAGGTAATCTGCCAGGGCATTCTGCATTTCTCCCTCCCCGGTCGCCAGCAATTTCTGTGCAATGACCGGATGGTTTCCGTTGATCACGCACTCGTAATGGTTGAGAAAAGGGTTATCCTCGCCATCGGTTCCAGGACCTTGCATCATGTACTGCATATCCGACATACGCCGCATAAATTCCGGTTTTACGATGACCACCGGGGCAGCATCCGGAGCAAGCGCCTTCACCACCGTCTTTGCGGCCTTGTTGTTGGGCAGAGCAGAAAACAGGCCCTCTACCGTCTTGCGCTCGGTTTCCGACAACACCGTTTCTGCAGAATCTTCCCTTTCGATCAAGTGGGGAATTGCATCGGAGTCAATGCGCTTGAATTGCATATCAGCCTTCATTTCCAGGGTTTGAATGAAGTGATTGTCGAGCACATTGTTTAACAGGAGTACGTCGTATCCGTAATCGCGTGCGGCAGCCAGGTAGCTGTAATGCGCCTTGGGGTCGTGTGTGTAAAGTGCAATGAGCTTGCCGTTTTTATCCTTTTGTTGTGTACTGATCTTTTCGCGGTACTCCTCCAGGGTAAAATATTCCAGGTCGGCATTTTGCAACAGCGCGCTAGCGTGCGCCTTCTCCCAGAATTTTTCGTCGGAGATCAGACCATACTTAATGAACGTTGCAATGTCATTCCACTTGCGTTCAAAGTCCTTACGGTCTTTTTTGAATAATTCGCCAAGCTTCTCGGCAACCTTGCGCGTGATGTAGCCGGAGATCTTCCGCACGTTTGCGTCGGCCTGCAGATAAGACCTCGAAACGTTTAAGGGTATATCGGGTGAGTCGATAACCCCATGCAGCAACATGAGGTATTCCGGAACGATTTCCTTGACGTCATCCGTGACAAAAACCTGGTTGCAATACAGGTGAATCCGGTTTTTCTGAACCTCGATGTTGTTCCTGATTTTGGGAAAATACAGGATACCCGTAAGGTTGAACGGATAGTCAATGTTGAGATGAATCCAGAACAGAGGATCTTCGCCGTATGGATACAATTCGCTGTAAAATGCTTTGTAGTCGTCGTCGCTGATGTCGGAAGGAGCTTTCTTCCATAAAGGGTGCGTGTTGTTCACGATATCCGGCTCTTCCCCTTCTCGATCTTCCTCTCCCACTTTCTCGCTCACCTTACGCGTTCCAAACTGTATCGGAAATGGAAGGAAGCGGCAATACCGCTCGAGCAACGACCGGATTTTTCCCTCTTCCAGGTATTCACGGCTGTCTTCGGAAAGATGGAGGATCACGTCGGTGCCCCGGTCTTCCTTTTCTGCATCATCAATCGAGAATTCGGTATCCCCCTGACAACTCCAGCGCACGGCCCTTTTTCCTTTTTTGTAGGAACGCGTCAGGACTTCCACCTTGTCGGCTACCATGAATGCAGAATAAAATCCCAATCCGAAATGTCCGATTAAACTGATGTCTCCTTTGTGCTTGCGGATAAACTCCTCTGCAGAACTGAAGGCAAGCTGGTTGAGGTATTTATCGACCTCCTCTTCGTCCATCCCAATTCCACGGTCGCGGATGGTCAGGGTACCGGCGTCCTTGTTTACTATGACCTCAATGGTCAGCGGTCCGGTCTCGCCCTTGAAGGTGCCCTTCGACGCAAGGGCCTGCAGCTTGGTCGTAGCATCTACCGCATTCGATACCAACTCCCGCAGGAAAATCTCCTGCTCTGAATACAGAAACTTTTTGATGATCGGAAAAATGTTTTCCGTTTGAACCGAGATCTTTCCACTGCGCATGACTTTACATTTTACCTGCACCGCTCAAAGCACATGCCATCCCGGATTTTCTGCCAATTTGACCCCTTCGCTTGCTGGCAGCCTGTCTATCCTGTCACCCGGGAGACCAGATTGTCTTTCATTTATGGAGGCTCCCAGAGGGCTACACCCTGTCGGTATGCCCGGCTCCCGGGTACACATCATTAAAAAAGGTCATTCACTTACGCAGAGCCACATTTCGGAATATGTGTAGACAACAACTTATAATTATTTGTATTTCAATGTTTTATAATATACTGTTGTTGCGTTTTTGAAAAACATGAAAAAATTTTCCCATTTTTAACTGGATTGGCAAGGTTTGTGCATGATTTACATTGCCTGGGAAACCAGGTGCGTACCCAAGAAATTGGTGCGAGACAATTTTTGAGATCGGTTTGCTGGGGGGTTTAAACCGATCTCTTTTTTTTTGTCCCTACCATGCACCATTCTACCTTACCCTGAACTTTTCGCGCCCTATGTGGCAATCGGTTGCCTTTCGTCTTCCTGCTGCCCGGCAGCTGCCTCCTGGGGGGTGGTTTCGCTTTCGGGTGGCCTGAATGTCCGGAGGATCTCCATGGCGTGTGCCAGCCCCCTGACGTGCTCGTGAGATGCAAGCAGTTGATGGGCCGTTTGTTTCAGAGTAAAGCCCGATCCCGATTTCGCCAAACCCGCCATCAGACAACGAAAACCCTCCGTCTCGTAATACGGGGACGCCGGGTTGGAGACAAAATAAACCTGAAGCTTCTTCTTTTTGAGCACGATGCGCTCGAAGCCCAGTGCTTTGCCCACCCACCGCAGGCGCAGACCGTCAAAGAGCTCCATAACCTGAGGCGGCACGGGGCCAAAACGGTCTCGCAACTCCTCCGCGAATTTGGCAACGCCGTTTTCGTCTTCAATTTTGTCAAGCGCCTGGTATAATCGCAATCGCTCCTGGATATTGGCTACATAATCATCCGGTATGAGCATTTCAACATCCGTGTCAATGGTCGTTTCCCGAACATAGATTTGCTTTTTCAGGTGCTCACCAGAAGCAAACACATTGCTGAATTCCGTTTCCTTCAATTCGCTGACGGCTTCCTCGAGTATGCGCTGATACGCTTCGTAACCGATGTCTGCAATAAATCCGCTTTGCTCTCCGCCGAGCAGATTACCGGCTCCGCGAATATCCAAATCGCGCATGGCAACATGAAAGCCGCTGCCGAGATCTGAAAATTCCTCGATGGTCTTGAGACGCTTTCTCGCTTCGGGTGTCAGTGCCGAAGAAGGCGGCGCAAATAAATAACAATATGCCTTGCGGTTGCTGCGGCCAACCCGGCCGCGAAGCTGGTGAAGGTCACTCAGCCCGAATTGATGCGCATTGTTGACGATGATGGTGTTGGCGTTGGGGATGTCAAGTCCCGTTTCGATGATGTTCGTGCAAGCCAGCACGTCATACTGGTGATCGATAAATCCGATGAGGACCTTCTCGAGTTTTTCTGCCTCCATCTGGCCGTGCGCCATGGCAATGTCGACGCCCGGACAAAGTTTTTCGAGCATGCTTACGACCTCTGGCAAGCTCTTGACTTTGTTGTGCACAAAGAACACCTGCCCACCACGCGAAACTTCGTGCATGACGGCGTCGCGAATGAGCTCGTCGCTGAACACGCGACGTTCGGTATGGATGGGCTGGCGGTTTGGCGGCGGCGTTTGTATAACGCTGAGGTCGCGTGCAGACATCAGCGAAAACTGAAGGGTTCGGGGGATGGGTGTGGCCGTCAGGGTCAGGGTATCAACATTGTGTCGCAAATGCCTGAGTTTTTCTTTGGAGGCAACACCAAATTTCTGTTCCTCGTCGACAATCAGCAAGCCGAGGTCTTTAAAACGGACCTTTGCATTCAACAGGCTGATGGTGCCAATGATGATGTCGAGCTTGCCGTCTGCAAGTGCCTTCAGCATCGCCGTTTTCTCCTTTGCCGAGCGAAACCTTGAGAGGTAGTCCACATCGATGGGAAATTCCCGCAGCCGGTCGCGCAGGGTGCGGTAGTGTTGTAACGCCAGAATGGTGGTTGGCACAAGTATGGCAACCTGCTTGCCATCCTGGACGGCTTTGAACGCTGCGCGTATAGCTACCTCCGTTTTGCCAAAGCCCACATCGCCGCAGATCAGCCGGTCCATGGGGCAATCCTTTTCCATATCTGCCTTGACTTCCTGCGTGGCCCGGTACTGGTCGGGAGTGTCTTCGTACATAAACGAAGCCTCAAGCTCAGCTTGCAGGTAATTGTCGGGATTGAAAGCAAAACCGCGTGCCGCTTTTCGCCGTGCATACAGGGCAATCAATTCGCGGGCAATGTCTTTGACCTTTTGACGGGTGCGCAGTTTGAGTTGTTTCCATTGTTCCGAACCCAGCTTGCTGAGTGCCGGTATGGTTCCTTCCTGCCCGACGTATTTGGAGATCTTGTGCAGCGAATGAATGCTTACGTAAAGTATGTCGTCGTTTCTGAAAATCAGCCGCACCGACTCCTGCATTTGTCCGTTCATGCGGATCTTCTCGAGCCCGGCAAAGCGTCCAATGCCATAGTCCAGATGCGTGACGTAATCTCCTGGCTGCAATTCGCGCAGCGCCTGCAGGTTCATGGCCTGCTCCCGCGTAAAACCCTGGCGGATGGTTCTTCCCCGCTGCCGCGAGAATATCTGGTGATCGGTGTAACAGGCCACCTTCAGATCGTGATCAACAAATCCCTCCCGAAGCGTTATGACCTCAGGAAAATAACGAACGTTCGTTTGTAAGTCTTCGAATATGTTGTGAAATCGCTCGACCTGTGCAGCCCCGCTGGTCAGGAGGTGACAATGGTAATTCCTGGCGTTGAGCGCCTCCAGGTTTTCGATGAGCAGGGGGAATTGCTTGTTGAAGCTGGGCTGTGGTTCGCAGTGCATGAGCAGCTTCGTGTTGTGTGCCCCGGTCCCGGGTAATGCACCAAACAGCACTTTTCGGTAGCGCTCCAGGCTTTCGGCAAAAGCCTCTGGCATCACAAATTCCCTGTCGCGCAGAAGCGCCACCTGCTGCTCATCGCTGTAATGCACCATTTTGTCGGCATGCCGGAGAGCTTGCTCCAGGCTGCGGTTCATGCCCTCGATGCAAGCCGGAAGGTCGTGCACCCATACGATCGTTCGTTCCGGAATGGCATCCATCAGACTCGTGCGGCTGCCGGCTCCGGTAGCCTCGAAATTTGGGATAATCGAAAACCGCTGAATGTTTTGTTTTGAGAGCTGGGTCTGAGGATCAAAACTTCGAATGCGCTCAACGCGCACGTCGTCGAGCTCAACGCGGTATGGGTACTCTCCGGCAAAAGAGAAAATGTCGATGATTCCCCCGCGGATGGAAAACTGACCGGGCTCGTAGACAAAATCTGTTCTGACAAATCCGGAATCACACAATTTGTGAACGAGGTCGTCTAGGTCTGTGCGACCCCCGAGCACTATCTCTATGGCAGCCTGTGCAATGCATTTTGCACCTACGACCTTTTCAAACAGCGCCTCCGGGTAGCTTACCATCAGGCGTGGCTCTCCCGCATTGAAGTTTTGCACCGCCTCAACGCGCTGCTGCATCTGGAAATAATCGGGTTCGCTGAAAACAAGGGGCCGGCGGAACGAATCGGGAAAACTCAGCACCAGCGGTTTTCCCAACAAAGCATTGAGGTCGTCGATGGCAAAAGAAGCCTCCTCTTTATCCGGACAGACAAGCAACATGGGGGTTGGCTCCTGCCGGAAACTTGCCAAAAGCAAATAGCTATCCCTAGATCCTGCCAGACCCTCAATGTAAACACTCCGTTGCCCCTGCTGTGATAGCAGCGCGAGAAGCTCAGCAGCTTTTGGATCGCGGGACAGGCCGGAGGCCAGACGCGGCATTTCCTGCACCACAGCACAAAGATAGCGCTTTTCTGCCTGCTTCTGCACAAGCTCCCAAAGCATACATCCAATCAGCATCTTGTCAGGATGCAGTGCCTCCCCTCAAATCCACATTGTAAGTTTGCACCATCATGGTGGCACCGCGTTCGTATCCTGCTAAAATGCTCCTGGCCGGCGAATATGCCGTGCTCTTGGGCAGCCCCGGGCTTGCCATCCCCCTGCCTTCATACGCCTTGCGTTGGGCCCGGAGTAACGATCAGGTTCCAGACCCCCGGCTTTTCGAATTTGCACAGGCTCTGGCAACAGATTCTCCTTCGCGCGAACTCCTGGACCTCGATGCCTTCAATGCGGCGTTGCACGAAGGGTGGTTCCTCTCTGGCAACATTCCCCTTGCCTACGGTATGGGCAGTTCAGGTGCCGTCTGTGCGGCAGTTTACGATCGCTTTGGAACGATGAAAAGTACCGACCCACCGGTCATCCGGGACCACCTCCGGAGAATGGAAGCTCATTTCCATGGCAGCAGTTCCGGACTGGATCCCCTGGTGAGTTATTTGGCTAAACCCGTCAGGATCGATGGGTCGTCCCTGGAAATCCTGGAATTCCCGCTACAGAAAGACCTTTACCCCATGGGTGTTCGCATGATCGACAGCGGAATTCCCCGGAGCACGCGTCCCCTCGTCACCTGGTTCGAACGGCAACTGCAATCTCCCGTCTATTCCGATAAAATACAAACATTCGTTAGTATCAATCGCAAACTCATCGATGCGCTCACTACTGGAAACGTCCATGCCCTGTTTAATACATGGGAATCCGTCAGCACCCTCAGCCTGGAAATCTTTCCGGCCATGATCCCAGAATCAATTCTTTCTTCCTGGCGCAGTGGACTTCAAAACAGAAGTTATTTTCTCAAATTGTGCGGCGCTGGTGGCGGTGGACTGTTTCTTGTCCTCGTAAAGGACGAGGATGCGTTCAAAAAAGAGAATGGACAATGGATAAAGGGGAATGTGGGTTGAGCTGCAGGGCCTAAGGATTTATATACCTGCCTGTTCGTGGATCAGGAATTTCGCTCTGGTCAATAACATTACCCAATCAAACATGAGGGCACCTCGAATAACCCACTCTTGCGCCAGCCAGCCCGCACTGGCTTACGCGCGAAATGAATTTAGCTTCACAATCCTTCGTTGCGGTTCAGTCAGGTATTGCTCCACATAGCACCCTTCACCGCGCCTCGTCTTGTTTTGCTCGGGGGCAGCCTCTCTCCACTCCCTCTTGCTCCAGCCAGCCAGTAACAGGGAGTGGAGAGAGGCAGCCCTTTTCATTCTGACATCAAAACTGGGTTATTCGAGGTGCCCATGACATGTAAAGCCGGCGCAAAAAAGAGGGACTCCCCCGGCGCTCCGCACTAACAAATAATCATTCAAAAAAATTCCGGAACGGGGATTTTGAAAAATGAAATGATCAATCATCCATTCTCGATTCCAAATAATGGAGCAATTCCGGATACCGCAAAACATGGTCGATGATCTCGTGTCGCTCCAGCCAGCGGCCGTCGAGCCCGGCGCGGATGCCCTGGGTTTGGATGCCGCGCGATTTCGCTTTGCGCTGAGCGGACTTTGCCTCTGAAAAGCGGGTAAAACGTCCGGCATAACAGGCGTAGGGTGCACCGGGAATGCGACGCTCCAGGACAACGGGGCCTTCAGAAAAATCAATCAGGGGGTGACTCATCATTCCACTTGCTTCGCCGAGATATAAACTGTAATACAAACCCCGTCCGGCCTGCTCAAAATGAATTGGATGTTCCGGCTGCAAGGCAGCGGGGACTTCAGGAGTCACGTAGCGGATGCGCACAGATGTGCTGCCGGGCAGGTCTATCAGCAGTTCGACGCGCTTATTCAGCTTTTCAGATGCCGCCGCGCGATGGCCATTTACCACGGGGCGTGCGAGTGGATAAGAGGAACCTACGCCAAAACAGGAGATGCGCCCGGGCGCAATGCCCCGGGTTACAAGGTGCCCGGCAACCCGCTCTGCAATTTTGACGGAATAGTACAGGTTGATGGGATCCTGGCTCTCCTCGTATGCATGGCCTATGACGCGTACCGTCGCATCAGGCTGTTGCAAAAGCAACTTGCCCAAACGTTCGATACGGGCGAGGTTCGCGGGTTCTGACAGCAGGTCGTCTCCTTTGTAAAACAAGGCTTCTACGAGTACGTCTTCCGCCACACCCGGATTGGCCGCTTCGTTACCTCCAACCGTTTGCTTTTCCGGTATGGGCTCGTACAAAGCCCCCAATGGACTTCCGTGCGCCAATGCCAGCCCGTCTGTAAGGCCTTCGGTAAAATAGGCCAGGTAAACGTCGCGTTGACCCTGGTTGTCCATTTTGCGGTTGGAAGAAAAAACAGCTGCCAGTCCGTCGCCCGTAAAGCGGAAATGGGTGTCGTCAGCTGCGGAATTTACCGGGATGCCGAGGTTTTCCGGAGGGGACCAGCGATTTGCCTCGGGGAGGTAGCGGCACCTGAAAAGATCGTAGCCACCCATCGATTCCAGGCGGTCAGAAGAAAAGTATAAGGTGAGTCCATCGCTTGAAAGATGGGGATAATGCTCGTTGAACGGTCCGTTGATCTCCGGTCCAAGGTTTACCGGTTCGTACCAGCGCCCGTTGCGGCGAACGGCGAGGTAAAGATCATTTGCACCATAGCCCCCTGTGCGAGCACTGGCAAAGACGATGATGGAATCCTGGAACAGGCTCATGGCATAATCCCCAATGGAGCCGAGCAGGGGGCCGTCAAACGCTGTATATGCCGGAGGGTCCGAATCGTCCAGCCGGAATGTGTCGGAATAAATTGCCGTTTGCTCATGAGCAATGTGCCTTGAAAAAAACAAGACCCCTCCGCTCATTCCAAAGTCGAGAATTTCTTCATCTCGCGCGCTATTGATCTCGTGATGCATTGCTACCGGGGTCTGCCAGCTTCCGCCCTGCTGGCTTGAATAATACAGATCGGCATCGCCGCGTGCGGCACCCTCTTTGCCTCCAGCTTCCGGGTCGCGAGCGGGAACAGCACTGAAATAGCATTTGCCTTCGTATTGAACACTCGGGCAAGGTGCGAATTCATCCCCGGGTGTGTTTATGACACGCCCCGGCGTCTCCACAAAAGCGAGGGGAACGCGGCGCTTGTATTCCATCCCCCTGCTGCAGCGTAGGAGTTCGTTGCGGATCATTTGCGCTCTCGGCTCATTCCTCCCCAGCTTGCTCAGTTCGCGCTTGTAATGCACAATGGCTTTATCAAATTCCAGGCTGTGGTGGTAAGCACGCGCAAGATAGCCCTCCAGGCCATCGTAATCTGCTTCCTTCCTCTGCAGCGCTTCGAAACAATCCAACGCAGGACCTACCCGATTGGCTTCGAAATGTGCACGTCCGGCAGCGTATGTGAGGTCTTCATCCTTGTAGATGGCATTCCCCGCCGAGAGAAAAGCATCGCTGGCAATCGTGTAATCCCCACGCAAAAAAGCATTCCTGCCTTCTTCGATTTGACGTTGGAAAGGCTGGGCAGTCGCAAGGGTAACAACAAAGCCCAGCGCTGCCTGCATCAGGGCAACTCTGCGGCAACGGGAGTCCATGCACATCACAAATTCTGGGTTACATCGAATTGCTCGAGGTAGTCTCCTACTTTTCGCAAAAAGGCCCCACCCAGCGCTCCGTCGACGATGCGGTGATCGTAGGAGAGCGATAAAAACATCATGTGGCGAATGCCGATGAGGTCTCCGCTTTCGGTCTCGATGACTGCAGGTTTCTTTTGGATGACCCCCGTAGCAAGAATAGCCACCTGTGGCTGGTTGATGATGGGCGTGCCCATGATGTTGCCAAAACTGCCAACGTTGGTCAGCGTAAACGTTCCGTCCTGGATGTCTTCGGGTTTTAGCTTGTTGCTGCGTGCGCGCTCCGAAAGGTCGTTTACCGCAAAACTCAGTCCAGCCAGGTTCAGCCGGTCTGCATTCCGTATGACGGGAACGATGAGGTTGCCACCGGGTAGAGCCGTGGCCATGCCAATGTTGATGTCGTACTTGCGCAAGATCTGCGTTCCCTGCACAGACACATTGATCATGGGAAAATCGACAATAGCCCTGGCAATGGCCTGAATGAACAATGGGGTGAAAGTGAGCCGGGTGCTGTATTTCTTTGCAAAATCATCCTTCACGCGATCTCTCCACTTCACGATGGGGGTTACGTCGATTTCTACAAAGGACGTCACGTGGGGAGAAGTTTGTTTGCTCATCACCATGTGATCAGCGATGAGCTTGCGCATGCGATCCATCTCGATGATTTCAACACCGGTGCCAGGTGGTGTATATACAGGTGCAGCTTTAGGCTTTTCCTTCACGGATTCGGGGGGCCTGACCAACGGTGGCTCCGGAGCGGAGGGCTGTCTGTTGTGCGCAAGGTATTCCAGGATGTCGCGCTTGGTTACGCGACCTTCTTGTCCCGTGCCCGCAATTTGGTCGAGCTCGACCTCGCTCACTTTTTCCTGGCGGGCGATGTTGCGAACGAGCGGTGAATAAAATCGCTTTCCTTCCGATTTTGAAGGTTCGGTGCGGACAGGAACCATGTTCTTTTCAGGCTGAACCGTGCCCGCGGGCTCAGCAGGCCTGCCCATGTTTTCCCGTTCAACCGCTGCGGGGGACACGCCAGCCGGTTCTCCCGTTTCAATGATTGCAACGGCCTTTCCAATGGCCACGACCTCGTCTTCCCGATGCAAAATGCTCACCAGGGTACCGCTTACCGGCGAGGGGACTTCACTATCCACCTTATCGGTGGCGATCTCCAGCACACTCTCGTCTTGTGCGACGCGGTCGCCTTCTTTTTTCAACCACTTCAGGAGAGTCGCCTCCACGATGCTTTCTCCCATTTTGGGCAGGACCAACTCATGCCTGGACATAATTCAAAATTTAAGCAAAAATAAACAATTTGCCACCATCGACGTGGGGCCTCTGTTCCTAGCGATATCCGCGCTGCCGGAGGAGATTCCACAGCAACAGCAGGGAATAAGTCGTTGCCGCTTCAATGTTCCTGCGCCGGTCCCATGGAAGATGATAACATTTCGCTTCGATGCCCGAAGCATCGCCACAGGCCAACCATACGGTACCGACCGGTTTTCCGGGGCTGCCTCCACCGGGTCCGGCGATACCGGAAGTGGACAAGGCAACATCTGCTTTAAAAGCGCCCAGGGCCCCTTCCACCATGGCACGCACACAAGCCTCGCTGACGGCCCCCTCTGTTTCGAGCAGCGTTGCGGGAACGCCCAGGGTACTGATCTTGATGTCATTTTGGTAGGAGACCACTCCTCCTCTGTAGTATCGGGATGCGCCCGCCACCGAAGTGATGCTCCTTGAAATGGACCCTCCGGTACAACTCTCCGCCGTCGACAGCCATAGTTTGTTTTTGAGCAGGATTTCGCCCAGGCGCTCTTCCATCCCCATGTCGCTGCGCGCAACGACTACATCCTCCACCAGGTGGGCCATTTCTTCAAAATGCGCATCGAGCCCGGCAGTAGCCTGTTCTTTCTCTGGCAGGGTAGCGGTCAACCGAAGTCTTACGGTTCCCAGTGCCGGCAGATATGCAAGTTGGTATTCCGGTGGTAACCCTTCAGCCCAGGACTCCAGGCGTGCAGCGAGGTCCGATTCGGCAATCCCTCCGGTTAGCAGGGTGCGGTGAAGGAGAACGCCCGACCGTGGCAAGTTCTCAAGTTTTGGCAGCACCTGATAAGCCAACATGTGCTCAAGCTCATAGGGAACTCCAGGCATGGCTATAAACAGCCTGTCTTCATGTTCGAGCCAGGTTCCCGGGGCCGTTCCCATGGCATTGGGCAGGGCCTCTGCCCCTTCCGGCATACGGCATTGCCTCAACTGGATTTCGTTGACGGGCCTTCCGCGCCGCTCCAGCAAGGCCAGCAGATCCCGTTTCGCCTCTGCATTTTCGACGAGCCTTCTGCCGGCAAAACCGGCGAGCGCCTCCTGGGTGAGGTCATCGCGGGTAGGGCCGAGCCCTCCGGATACCAGGATGACGTGTGCGCGCTCCCGGAGATATTGCAATCCTCGTCGGATCTCCTCCAGGCTGTCGCCCACAGTGAGTTTTTCTGCAATCCCCAGCCCCCGGGCAAAGAGCAACTGACCGATGCGGGCGGCATTGCTATCGGTCACCTGCCCAAGCAGGATCTCATCCCCGACGACGAGTAAGGAAATCTTCATATACATCCCTTTATAAATCGATGCGGTGTGGATCGAGCGTCATGCGCAATCCAAAGAGAAACCAACCATACGAACGTTCGTTAGCTAACGAACGTTCATTTCTGAAATGAAACCGGCCATACAGGAATGTCCGGGGTAGAAGGCGCCAGGTGATGCCGGCTTCCACCCGGATAACGTCCTGCCGCATTCCCTGGAGCAGATCCACGCCATAATCGTCCGTACGCGTTCCGTAGTCGCGGAGCACGTTGCCCCCAAAATTTACAGACGCCGAATCGATGCCCTGTGCATGCCATGTCAGGCGCACCTGTGCCGATCCCCTGTCTCCAAAACGGTAGCGTAATACCGAACTGAGTTCGACAAAATTGGCTCCCAGCGGATGCCCCAACGCCTGGTGCAGGTGACTGTAATTGGCAATGCTGTCGCGAAAGGCATAGGTATAGGGGCGAACCAGATTGGCCTCTGCCTGCACTGAAAAATCTTCCCAACGGCCTCCTCCAAAATGCTGCATGCCGATCTGCCATGCGTATTTGTTGCCCCACCACCCGTTTTGGCGAAAGAACTGCTTCAACACCAATTCGTCGAACAACAACTGCCCATATAAAGCGGTGCGCCGTCCTACCACCCCCTTTAGCTGAAGGCCGACCAGAACGTTATCGGGACTTCCAAGGGCATGTTCCACAAAGCGGTAGAGGATTACCGGATTGAGGTATTGCAGTTCGAAATGATCCTTGCGGCTGAATACGACGGACTCAAACAAACCGAGATTCCAGCGAGGCGTCAGATTAGCGCTCAGCACGTGACTCACCATGTATTTCTTTGGCAACAGCCGGTCGCCAAGTTCTGCAGGAGAGTCGGCACCCAGTTCTGCAAAGATGTTTTGATAATGCAAGCGCCATACGTTTGTATTGAGGCGCAAATAAAAATGCGGTGGTGCCGCATCAGACAACAGAAGGCTCTTCATCCCAAAGCCTACGAAATGCCTACCGTGTCCGATGCTCAGCGACACACTCTTGCTTAACGAGACGCTGAGCTCCCCTTCAGCAAGCAGGTAATCGAATCCGCGGTCTCCTCGCACCAGGGATCCGGAAAAAGCCTTGTAGCGCCCCGCACCGGGAAAAGCTGTATAGCGTTGTACGTAGTCGATTGTGTAAGGGCGTACCGTCTGTTGTGTTTCGAGCACCGACATCCGGAAGGAGAACCTCCCATCCACCGAACCCCTTACAGACAGGCCCCGGCGATTGTCGATGTGCCAGTGGTCCCAATGGCTTTCGCGGCCGGCTCCCAGGTCTAACATCGGATCGAGGAGCAAAACGACCTCCTTTCCATAGTAGCTGTAGAAATGCCTTCCATCGCGGTAAAAACGCCCAAGCCAGGCTGGTGAACCCTCCTCTCCATTGCTGCCTCCACGAACCTCGGTCAAAGCCCGTTGCAAACGGGTATTCGCGGGCAACGTCCTGCCCGGACCGGTGTGCTCCATGCTGTCCGCAAGTTCCGCATTCAGCCGGTGTGGATTGAATGGGATCAGTCCGCTGTGATGGGAAAACAGCCGGAATTGGTCGCACTCCAGGCGGTCGATGTCGACGCGCAAATCTTCCTCGGGAAAGAGCCAGGCCGCTTGAGCAATGCCCGCCGCCGGAACAAATACTGAGTAGATGGCCAGTCTCCAGATCAACGGGAGGAGGGTTTGGGTATGCCAGATTTGGAGGGAAAGGAAAATGTGCACGCGGGTTCGGGCTCTTTTGGCAAAGTTAGCAAAATGCGCCATGGCCAATCAGGTGCTGCGGGAGTTCATCGCGCGGATGTCATTCATGAAGCTGGCCAGCTCCTCCGGAGAGTTGGCACCGATGAGGTATTCGAAAAATACGGCGCTGCGTTCGCGTAAGTAACGCCCGGCAGCATCGTTTCGCGCATAACAGAAGTGCACGATGGGCTTCCCGCTGGCAATGTATTCGTCGAGCTTACTGGGGATTCCAGGATAATTCAAGTTTGACAGGCTGATTAGTACATCCACATGAGCATAAGCGCGAACCAGCTCTTCGTCGCTGTTGCAAATTCCCCTGCCCATCCATTTTCCTCTTGAGTCGATTTCCTGTTCGAGTGCCCTGTGCTGTCTTCCGTAGAAACGCATGTTCATTTTCCCTTCGGGAAATTTCTGTTGCAGTTCATCCAAAACCAACAGTTCCTGTCTTCCATCGCGCACGCCCGGATAGCTGTTTCCGAAGTACGCAAGTCGCCATAAATTTTCTGGCGACGGTTCTTTCTTTTCAAATGTGAGGCGGCATCCGTTGGCTATGATGCGTATCTTTTCTTCCGGGATGCCGTAACGCAACACAAAGTGCTCTTTCATCGAGCCGGCATTCACGACCACCTCGTCGCATTTTCTCAGGACGATCGCCTCTAACCAGGAATTCAGTTTACGAACGAACGTTCGTTTATTGGAAAAACCAAGATCCTGGAGGTCTCCGATGTCGGCAACCCAGCGATGTCCGAAAAAAACTTTCAGGCACAACCCGATTAAATGGGCGCTGAAAGGGTGCGACACCGTCAGGATATGGTCGTCGCTGCGTCGCAGGTGCAGCAGGTAGGTTAACAGATACCAGACCTGATGGAGCGTCTTGTCGTCTGGCCATAGCATAGCATGCAGCATATCTAGAGGCTTCACGGCCCTCAAACGGTTGCGCAAGCCCGGCATTTCACCCACTCGTGGGCCGGTGCGCCAAACGTTTTCTATCCACCCGCGCACACTCTTTGGTGCAGGTGCGCACATTACGACAACGGAGCCCTCTTGTTTCAGGTCCCGTACGCGTTGCTCCATGCGAAATGCACGCGGGTTGCGAGCAGGAGGAAAATGCAAAGTAAACACGACCCATCGCATATTCAGAACGGCATTGCAGAGCGCAAACTGCAAGGTAGCAATAATTGGCGCTCCCGGCAGCGCTACACTTACAGACTGTGCACCAGAAAAACTGCAGCGCCGGTAATCCACAAAACCACGAACAGGATCAGTAAAGTTTTTCGCACAAGAGACGGCAGTTGCTTGCCCCAGTGTCTTAGCAACAGCGATCCCAGCAACCACCCCAGGGGCATCAGCATGGATAAAGCCAGTGCGGCAGGCCAGGCGACATCCCCATCAAAAGCCTCCCGGGGCAGTAGCCCGGCCGTCATAGCCAATTCAATGAACGCTGCGCCCGGCAGCCCCATCAATGGGATCGTGCCCAGTACAGCCAGCAACATGGCCTGAACTCCGAGGCGCGCAGAGGCAATGCTCGAAGGCCCTTCATTTCCCCACCAAAGGTGTTTCCTGCAAAAACCATATCCGGAATGCAGTCCGCGCTGCCGTTCGTTGCGAAACCGCCAGAGGGCCCACAGGGGTAAGGCCAGATAGGCCAACAGCAAAAGTGGAAATAGCATGAAATCCTCTCTGAGTAGTTTGTAAAGATACACTTTACGCCAAAAGACACACCATTCTACCCGCATTCTTCAGGGTTCCTGCACCCCGAGTTGGCTCAATTCGCGCATGGCCGTCAAAAGCAGAGTCTGCGCCGAATGAATTTCCCGGAAGACGTTGAGCAGCGTCGAAGCCCCCAATTCGTCGATGGAGTTCTCCTGGAGTTGCTCCATAACCAAATGCACATCCTTTGTATGCCGTTCGTTGCATTGATCCATCAACTTGGACAACTCAGGTTCCGCTTCTCCATGCCCCGACCTGTCCATCAAGGCCACGTATTTCTCTGTAAAGTTTCTCTGCCCTTCAACAATGGACCGGTAAATACCGTCGAGAACATCGTTTGCGCTGCTGCTGAGTTCGCCCAGGTTGTGCTGAATGTCCTTTGCATTTTTGGCAGCGTGAATGGAATAACGGGATATGGTAATGAGCTTTCCTGTCTGGTCAATCTCCTGAGGACTGAGTTCCTCCTTTTGAATTTCTACAATGTATTCGAGGATTTCGCCGTGAAGGCGCTTTAACCTGGAGTAACGATCTGCAGTTGACTCGTCGACAAAGGCAAATTCTTTAATCGCTTCCCATCGAGAGCGTTTCTCCCGGGATTCGATACCGAACACCCGTTCGGTGTACTGAACCGCTTTGCGAAGCAGGCGGTACGTTTCCTGGCGGGCATTTTGCAATGATACACCCGGGGAGGTTTTGGGTATTCTGTGTAGAAACTTTGCAAGCTGGTTGCCTTCATCGGCAACGAAGCGCCGCTGCAAAAACCGGGCAAACGCACCGATCCAGGGATATACGGCGACGATGGCAATGAAGTTGGTCGCCGACTGAAAAGCGACCAGTGCGATCAGTGGATCACGGATCTGCAATCCCTCGCGCAAAAAATCAATCAGCGGATAGAGGAACAACATGGCAAGCCCCGTGGCCGCAACGTTGAACAGTAAGTTGCCAAACGCTACGCGCTTTTTGTCGGCTGTTCCGCCCCATGCACCCAACAGTATTTTCAAAGAGGTCCCAATCTCAGAACCAATTACCACGCCTACTGCACTTTCGTAAGGAAGCATTCCTCCGTGCAAGGCGGCGAGGGCCATGGCCATGGTGGCAGAACTCGACTGTACCACCGCCGTGATGACCAGCCCAAGGGGGACGTACCAATAAGGTGAAAAGTGGGCATAACGCGAAAGGTCTACATGCTCCAACAGGCCCTGGACGCTGTCTTTCATCCACTCCAGTCCGAGAAACAGCAGGGCGAATCCGGTTAGAAATCCCGCCAGATGCCGCATCTGGTTGTTGGATGAAAACAAGGTTCGGACCAGCAGGGCAAGTGCCAGAAGCGGGTAGGAAATGGCTTCGAGTTCCAGCCTGAAACCGAGGGTTGCCACGATCCAGCTGCTTGCCGTCGTTCCCAGGTTTGCTCCGTAGGTCACCGCCAGTGCGTTGCGCATGTTCATCACCCCGGCTCCAACAAACGAAAGGGTCATGAGCAGGACGACCGAACTGCTCTGCAAAATTGCAGTAACTAATGTTCCACTCAGGATGGCGCGCAAGGGATGGTTGGTCCTTTTCTGTAAATACACTTTAAAGGAGCGCCCGGCCAGATGTTTCAGTGCCTCCTCGAGTTGCGTCATAGCGAAAACGAACAGCGCAATGCCCGCCAGCAACTGTAAAGTGTTTTCCGTATTCATTTTTGCCTCATGCCGAAGATAACTCCTTCCCTTCAGTCAGAGCGCCAGTTTATCAGGATCGCTCATTGTTGTTCTCCGCTTCGCTCATCTCTTGTCTAAGGGCCATTGGGGCTTGCGGCCTGGCGTGTGAGGGGCTCCGGCAGCGTCGAGCTCCTGGTCTATTGCACGCAACCGCGCATCGATGTCGTTCAAAACATGGTGGATCTCTCCGTACTCCCTGCGGGCTGTCTCCAGCGAAGTCTTCATCGTTTGGGTTGGAGCGGATGTGGTCGACCACAATCCGTAAACGATGCTTCCAACCCGGCCGTTGACCGAGGGCAGTGTTTCGAATTCCCTGCGGGCGCGGGTTGCATCACCGTTGAGGCGTTCGTTCGTCCGGTTGAGCTGCTGTTCTATTTCGCGCAATTCGCCTGCGAGCCGAACCTGCAAAGAGGGTGTTTCAAGCAGCGCCTGCCGGATGTATTTCACCTTTTCAACTAAGTCCCTTCGCAACGATTCTGCCGCCCCCAGAGTCCGGCGGAATGCGGCGAGTTCTTTCGAAAATGATGAACTGGCTTCCTGGTCGGCCAATCCCAAGCTGCCGTTGTTGAGTGGCTTTAGGCTGAATCGCTGCTCCTGAGCTAACGATCGGTAGTTTCCTTGGTCGTAAAGAAAAAGAGCTGCGGTGTAGGTTCCGGGAACGACCATGTATCCGGTTTCGCGTGCATCAAAAACAAAGGATTCGTCAAAAGATTGAAACCCGATGGGGCCGTAGGGCGCTGTGCGCATGTCCCAATGCATCCGGACCATGCCCTTTTTTGCAGGCGCCTTCAGACGCCGCACCACATTGCCACTGGCATCGCGAATTTCGCACATTAGGTGAGGAGTTTCCTGCTCATCTTCCCGGCGCAGCGAATCCAGACTCGGATAGGGAATGTCCTGTCCCTTTCCGGCAAGCACCTTTTCGCGCTCGCGCCTGCGCTCTTTTGGGGTCATTGGCGCATCGCGCAAATAGCAGGTGATGACGGCACCGGGTTTGGGATTTTCAGCGGTGTAGTAGCTCTCTCCCTGAAACCCTTTTCCTCGAACACCCAGCGGAACAGACTGCACATACATCCATGCGTCTTTTACCGGAAATATTGCGGCATCCGCACCAGAACGAACCGTGGACGCCAGTTGCCTCAGCGGAGTATAATCATCGAGTACGTAAAATCCCCTGCCAAACGTTCCGAGCACGAGGTCATTTTCGCGTCTTTGGATCTCCAGGTCGCGAACGGCAATCACGGGAAGCCCCGACTTGAGTGCATTCCAGTTCTGGCCACCGTCGAGTGAGCAGAATACGCCGAACTCCGTGCCAACAAACAACAGTTGGCCATCCACGTGATCCTCGGCAAGAGAATACGCTGAACCCCGTTCCGGAAGTTTTGCTGAAATGCTTTGCCAGCTTGCACCGCCATCTCTGGTGCGCAACACGTAGGATCTGAAATCGCCGTAGCGGTGGTGGTTGAAAATCACGTAGGCACTGAGCCGGTCGTGGCGGGAAGCGATGATCTGATTTACATACGAACGTTCGGGAATTCCAGGCAAGCCGTCCAAGCGTTTCCAGGATTGTCCCCCATCCAACGTCAGGTGCACCAAGCCATCGTCGGTACCCGCCCAGATCATTTTTTCGTCGATCGGGCTTTCCGAAATGGAAGTCACCTGTCCGAAAATATCGGTTGATCCGTTTTTTGCGATGGCATCGGCGCTCCAGACTTTCCCCATCAATTTCCACTGGTTGCGGTCTTCGCCGCGGGATAAGTCGCCGCTGATGACTCTCCAGGAGTTTCCGCGATCGTCGGAGCGAAAAACCTTGTTTGCAGCAAAGTAGATGCGCTTTGCGTCAAAAGCCGACAACGCGAGCGGTGCGTCCCAGTTCCACCGATAAGCCGCTTCTCCGTCCTTTTCAACAGGTCTGATGTCAAGGAATTCGCCGCTGCGGCGATCGTAGCGCACCAAACCACCGTATTGCGATTGAGCGTAAATGATGTTTGGATCCTGCGGATCGACCTGGGTCTCAAACCCATCGCCAATGCTGGTGAAATACCAGTCGGAGTTTACGATACCATTGATGCTGGTGGTTTGCGATGGTCCGCCTATACTGAAGTTGTCCTGTGTCCCCCCGTGTATGTGGTAAAAAGGTTGCGCGTTGTCAGTAGAAACTTTATAGAACTGCGTGACCGGCAGGTTGGGTTTAAAATGCCAGTTTTGTCCACCATCGTAACTTTCATATAAGCCCCCGTCACATCCTGCTAACAAGTGTTCGGTTTGTTCCGGATCGATCCACAATGCGTGGTTGTCGATGTGCTTGCTCTTTTCTCCAAGTATGGAGAAGTTCTTTCCTCCATCGATGCTTACGCCCGTGTACGTGTTCATGGCGTAGATCTTTTGCTCATTTTTAGGGTCACAGTAGATCTTCTGGTAATAGTTGCCGGAAGAAAAATATGAACTTTGTTTTTTCCAGGATGCTCCGCGGTCGGTGCTTTTATAGACACCGCCATTTCCATCTCCTGCTTCGACGATGGCGTATAGCACGTCGGGATTGCCGGGGAAATAGTTGAGACCGATGCGTCCGATGTCGCCGGAGGGCATGCCCTGCATGATTTTTTTCCAGCTGTTACCCCCATCGGTACTTTTATACAATGCCGATTCCGGTCCCCCGCCGATGTAGGCAAAGACCTTGCGCTGCCGCTGGTGGGCTGCTGCATAGACGACGTCGGGATTGCGAGGATCGATCATCACCTCGTTGAATCCGGTGTGCTCGCTCACACTCAGCACCTGTTTCCAGGTTTTCCCGCCGTCCGTGGTTTTGTAAATCCCCCGGTCTCCGCCTGATGTCCAGAGCGGGCCGTAGGCTGCAACGTACACCACTTCAGCTTGTGTGGGGTGAATGGCAATGCGGCCAATGTGCTCCGACTGCCGTAAGCCCGTATTGGTCCAGGTTTTCCCACCGTCTTCCGTTTTGTATAGGCCGTCGCCGTAGGCCACGCTTCGCTGGTTGTTGTTTTCACCGGTGCCCACCCAGACGACGTTCGAATTTTGGGGATCCACGGCAAGGCAGCCAATGGAATAGGATCCCTGCCCATCGAAAACCGGCTCAAAGGTCGTTCCCCGGTTTTGCGTCTTCCAAACCCCTCCCGAGGCAACTGCAACGTAGTATTCCGCCGTATTGGCCGGGTTTACAGCCAAATCGGAAATCCTACCCGATGTCGTGGCAGGCCCCAGGCTCCTAAAGGTGAAGGCGGAAAATAAGCTCGCATCCGGCTGGGGCGCTTCCGGCTGGGAGGCTGCACTCGCCGCCATTTTCTTCTGACCCATTGCGGGCTGTAATCCAATTGAAAACAGCACCCATAGAATAAACACTGCGTTTCCCGGCTTCATCTTGCGGATTTTAAATTTGTCCGGCAAAATAAAAGAAATTCCGCTATTGGAAAGAAGTGTACGTTGTAACGCGGGAACCTGTTTCCCTCAAGCCGCATCCCGTGAAAGCACTTTTTTCGCGATAACCGGAAGCCGCCAGGAAAAATGATGTACATGCTCGTAGGTTCAATTCTATGGAATTCCCCTACGCGGTTGAATGGAAAAACCATAAAAATTCCTCTTCAGGTTAGTCGCCCAATTTTATTCTGTGTCTGCAAATGAAACTTATTTGATAATTAAGGGCACCTCGAATAACCCACTATTGCGCCAGCCAGCCCTCACAGGCTCACCCACTCAATGAATTTAGCTTCACAATCCATCGTTGCGGTTCAGTCAGTTATTGCTCCACATAGCTTCCTTCACCGCGCCTCGTCTTGTTTCCCTAAATTCATTCTGGCATTATCACGAAGTTTCTGAGGGCGTTCCTGAAAATTTTCGGCCTAATGCGATTTAGTTAACTAATGAAACGAAAGGGTTAAATCCATCCGAAACTGCATTAGGACAGTCAGTATGCTGGCTTCGCCTCCGCTGGCTGTGGGGAGTCGAAGCCAGCAGACTGAAGGCGGAAGTAAGAGAAATTATCATGACCGAAGGATTTAAAGATGCTACATCGCCAAAATCAAAGTTCCATTGAGACCAGCATGCCGAATTCAAAGGGAAATCTGCATTGGGATAGTCAGTATGCAAGCGCAGTGTCCGCTGGCTTCGACTCCGCTCAGCCAGCGGATAAGATGCGACACGTTCACGGTGCATAGCAGATGCCAGAAGGTAACTCCTCATTCCTGCATTGGGACAGTCACTCCGCTGGCTGAGCGGAGTCGAAGCCAGCGGGTTGTCTTATTACCAAGAGGGATAGCTAAAGGCGATGTATGAGATCAGCGTGAGCGCCTAGCATACTGACGAGCTTTCTTTGGTTACTTTCTTTTGCGGCAAAAGAAAGTAACAACCCAATTTACATGGGGTAATCAATAAATGAAGAAGAAACATTCCAACAGCGTAAAAACCACCGTACCCCTGGCAATAGCCAACTGAATTCAGTACACTTCTAAAAGCTCCCTATCGCACCAGCCAGCCAGTAACAGGGAGTGAAGAGAAGCAGCCCTTTTCATTCTGGCATCAAAGTTGGATTATTCGAGGTGCCCTACATATATTTTCTCTCTTCTTCAAGCTGTTCTACAAGGGTTGAAATAACGTATGGAAACAGAACACTATGAATGTACCAAAATGTCTGTTGTTACTCTTATTGTTGCTATTTGCTTTTGAAACCGAAGCACAAAAAGTATACAAAACGCCTTTCGGCAAGCGATACCATTTAGCCACATGCCACATGGTCGAAAATGTATCGGCAGAAATGGAAATCGACAAAGCCGTTGAACTTGGATTAACGCCATGCAAAATTTGCAGACCACCGGCAATCCCAGATACTTTGGGGTTCCAGCAAAACACGCCCAGAGGCGTAAAGCATTCGGTACGATGTAAGGGAATGACCCAAAGGGGCACGCGATGCCTACACTATACCTCCATCGCCAATGGCATTTGCTTTCAACATAACCCTGACCGGTTAAAATAGGCGTTGAATAAAATGCCGAGCGCACCCCAAGCATTTTCACCGGCTTTCGCTATCATTGCGGTATGGCCACTTTGAAGCGGCGAAAAGTCTAAACGGTAAGGACAATTTACCAAATGAACCTGAGGAACAAAGACAGCTACCAAACCCATCTCACCGACTTCCTGAAATACGACATCCTCGTGATCTGTCCCAAATGCTCCGGGAAAGCCGTTGTTCACTCCGGCCATTTCCCAATTGCCCCGGAGGATGTGCACGCTGTAAAACTCATCTGCTCCACCTGCGGGTACAATAAACGCCTTTCGGAAACTCCTGAAACTTTCCCAAGCGGCTCACCCCACAAGTCCGCCACGGGTCGCCATTACGTTTTGGGCGGCGAGATCGACCCCTTCTTTTTCGCACCTCTTTGGTTAAAAACGGATTTTGAACAACACACGCTTTGGGCATATAATTACGAACACCTCGATTTTCTTCGTCGGCTTGTCGAAGCAAAGCACCGGGAAAGAAACCTCCAGAAACCCGTCAACAAAAGTTTGGGAAGCAGGCTTCCCAAATGGATGACTTCTCAAAAACACAGAGACCTCATTCTAAAAAAACTGGATGAGCTGCGGAATGGGTAATGGTTAATGGACTTATTGTCGCCAGGGGAAAGACCTTCTCTGCGAATGAAATCCCCCGGCGCGCGGGCTAAACCAGCTACTCTTTCCGGAAGAAAGCTTACAGCAAGGCCGTTTTAACAGAAATTTAATACCCCCTTTCTGCTTTGCGCAATTTGGCAGTAATACACTGTGAGTCAATGCCTTAAATCATTGGCCCGTTTACCAAAGGGCATATTTTGTTTAACTTGCTATTCTTAAAAGTTAAACAAATATTGCTTTGGCTTCGTTCCCCCTGCATTCATTCACGTTCAAAACTTTGCAATTATGTACTTAAATCGACTGTTCTCCCTTCCGGTTGCCTTGCTTGCGACCTCGGCCTTGTTTTTGACTTCCTGCGATGACGACGACGCTCAGGACATCTCCCGCGTCAAAGTGATCCATGCCTCGCCGGATGCCCCTGCAGTGGACATACTCATCGACGATGCCCGCGTCAACGATGCTCCGCTTGCTTTTCCCGCAAATACCGGATACCTCGACGTATTGTCGGGTAACCGCAACCTCAAAGTAAATGCTGCGGGGACTTCCACTACGGTAATCAATGGCAACGTCGTTCTTGAAAAAGACAAAGCTTATTCCGTCTTCGCCATAGACATCCTGAGCAAGATCGAGCCCCTCATTCTTGTCGATGACCTCGCTTCTCCGGCCTCGGGCAAAGCCCACATTCGGTTTGCGCATCTGTCTCCGGATGCTCCCGCTGTCGACATCGCGCTTGCAGGCGGAGCGGTTGTTTTCCCGAACGTTCCCTTCAAATCTGCAACGGGCTTCCTCCCGGTTGATGGAGGAAACTACAACTTTGAGGTGCGCGTTGCCGGAACGACGACGGTAGCCCTTAGCCTTCCAGGCATCCAGCTCCAACCCGGCAAGATCTATACGGTTTTTGCAAAGGGCTTTCTCGCCCCGCCAAGCGGAAATTCCAATGCATTGGGTGCACAGCTCATTCAGCACAATTAATCTGGTTATTGATTGCAGGGAAGTGCACGCCGGCGAATGCCGGTGAGCGCACCCCTGGAGACCGGTGATTGCTTTGTTGCAGTCGCCGGTTTCTTTTTTGCCCCGCGTTCATCGTCAAATTCCGTACCTTGGGCGACGGCCGGCGCGTAGCGGTCACGCCAGGGTGTCTTGCTTCCCGGAGATCCCTCCCTGCAGACATACCGGATCAGGCTGGCTCGCTGGTGTCTCCATTCGCAATGCATGCTGTACCTGTCGGGAATTTTCCTCGCCTTCTTTCTTTCCTTTGTGCTGTTGACCAAGCGGCCAAAGTCTCCAGGAGATTACATCCTGTTGGCCTGGATGCTCGTAACGGGGATTCATCTGCTTGGCTTTTATCTGCGCTTTTCGGACATCTACCTGTGGTTTCCGGGATTTACCGTCCTGAGTATGTCACTTCCGCTATTTCAAGGTCCATTTCTCTACCTCTATACCCGTCAGCAAACTTCTCGCAAGGCATTTGACCCTCG
This sequence comes from Saprospiraceae bacterium, assembly GCA_019187365.1. GTDB lineage: Bacteria > Bacteroidota > Bacteroidia > Chitinophagales > Saprospiraceae > Vicinibacter. The sequence continues at coordinate 25,652 of JABARE010000060.1, forward strand.
CCGACTGGTGCATTTTCTTCCGGTGGCCCTTTCGATGCTGCTCTTTTTCAAGTTTTATTTGCTTCCTTACGAACAGCAGGTTGAAGTAATCCGCAAAAGGGGGCAAGGATTCGAAACGGCCATCTCCATCAACCTTTATCTCGTCTACCTTTCGGGCATTTGCTATGCAGGACTTTCCTATTATCGCCTTCAGCAGTTTCGCAAGCGCATTGTGGAGGCCTTTTCCAATACGGAAAAGATCAATTTCAACTGGCTTCGCTATCTGATCCTGTGGATGGCTGCCATCTGGGTCGTCATTCTGTTCATCCGGGAAGACCGCATGATCTTTGGCTCGGCATCCCTGTTCGTTTTGTGGATAGGTTACTTTGGCATCAAGCAGGTGCGCGTATTCAGTCAGGATCCTTCAGACCCCGACGGCATCGTCGCCGATCCGGATTCGGAGCCCGCCACCGGTAGTACAGATTTGAACCGCCCTTCCGGAGTCTCCGGTGTCCATGTTAAATACCTCCGGTCTACGCTGGGCATCGACGAAGCGCGCGAGATCCATCTCAGGCTGATCGAAATACTGGATCAGGGCAAGCCCTTCCTCGATCCCGAACTTTCGCTTGGGACGCTCTCAAAAAAACTTCAGGTACATCCCAATCTGCTTTCCCAGGTCATCAATTCAGTTGAACACAAGTCCTTTTACGACCTCATCAACGAGCGCCGCGTCCGGGAATTCATCGGGCGCCTTTCGCGGCCCGAAAACCGTCAGTACACCCTTCTTTCCCTGGCTTTTGATTGCGGCTTTAACTCCAAAGCTTCCTTTAACCGCAATTTCAAAAAGCACACCGGCATCGCTCCCAGCGAGTACTTTCAGAAACTTCAGACCGGTCCCAAGGCTCACGCATAGGTCTCATCGGCCATAATAACCTGACAATCTTTGCTTTACATTGCCATTCTGTACAGGGATCATCGGGTCCGATGAGTCGTCCGGCCTGTGGAGCCGTGGGATCTTTGCCCCATCATTTTTAAACAACAACGTTATGTACGCAATGCAAAAATTCTCCGCACTGTTCATCGGTGCACTGTTGTTCGCTTCCTGTACGGAAGAGCGAACCATCTCAGACCCTGGCAACCTGGTGCCTCCAACGGTAGACCAGGACGCCAACCTACCCTCCATCGCAGTCAATGGCATAAGTCTGCACGCGGAAGCTTTCGGACATCCGGACAGCACCCTCGTCGTGTGTTTGCACGGCGGCCCCGGTGGAGATTATCGCTATTTACTCAATGCGAAATCGCTTGCTGACCACGGTTACCGCGTGGTCTTCTACGACCAGATGGGTTCAGGGCTGTCCCAGCGGATTCACCGCAAACAACTCGATGACATGGGGATCGGGGTTCTGGACGCACTCTACGACGAACTCAAAGGGGTGATCGCCCTTTATCGCACCCACCCGGAACAGAAAGTCATTCTTTTCGGACATTCATGGGGAGCCATTCTGGCCACCGGATTTGCCGGTCGATACCCGAACAGCGTCCAGGGCCTCATATTGTGTGAACCCGGCGGTCTGAGATGGGAAGACATCGAGGATTACATTGAGAGATCGCGCGACTTTTCTCTGCTCGGCGAGCGCCTGAACGACCTTGCATACCTCGACCAGTTCATTACCGGACACCGGAATGCACACGCGGTTCTCGATTACAAATACGCTTTGGCAACCGCGCAAAATCCCGTAACAGGCGAAGACAACACGAAGGCCGGAAGCTTCTGGCGCAACGGCGCCGTTTTTTCCGAAGCGCTCATCGATATGGGCGAAAGAGAAAAACCGGATTTCTCGCAGGGGATTTCGCAAATTGCCGCCCCCGTTCTCTTTTTCTATACAGAGCGGAACAAGGCATATCCCGATTCCTGGGCGGCGCACGTCAGCGGTGCTTACCCGGCTGCAGAGCGCTATAAAATCATGGGTACGGGACATTCCGGCCCCGTCTTCGAAACGAGGATCTGGAATGAGACCACCCTCCCTAAAATGCTCACCTTTCTCAATGCACTCTAAACCATTTAAAGACAACGATCATGAAAACATTTCAATATCTGTTGGCAGCGCTCTTTGCGTGGGTCGACGTTACCGTAGATGCCCAAACGGTCAACTGGAGCCGCTATACTCCCGAAAACAAACACTTCATCGACCTGCACGGCGGAACTGAATTCGGAATGGCCTTTGGCATTGCAGCCGGCACGCATTTCCGGATTGGCAATCTTCCTCTGCAGACATACGTCGATTTTTCGATGCCCGCCGGAAACACCTGGCTCGACGATTACAAAGTGCGCATTGGGGGAAAGATCCGCTGGTTTGCTGTTGAGCACATTCAATTCAGCACGCGTTTTGAGGCTGTTTTCCGCCGCGAAAAAAATGATTTCGTGCGCTTGCTGAATTTCGGCAGCGATATGTCCGGCATCCTCGGCTATTACCGCGGACCCTGGTTCGCCGCTGCCGAAGTGGGATTTGATAAAGCAGTCGTCACACATTTCCAACACGAGGAGGCATACAAAGACCAGTTTCCCGGCGTCCGCGACGGCTGGTATCTGCCTCCTACCGGTGGCAATTTCTACGCAGGCTTTCAGCTTGGAGCAACAATCGGGAAACAGGACATCTACCTGCGCGCAGGGCGCATCCTCGTCCAGGATTTTAAAAGATCCCCGCTGATCCCATACTATTCCCAAATTGGCGTGAACGCCAAATTCTAGATCGCATATAGCCTATCGGGCATTGCGAATGTGGGGGCCGGTACTGCCAGTCAGTCTACCGGCCTTCCGCTTTAATACAACATGAGAATAACATCTATATCCATGGCTCCAGGGAACTATTCAGTAAATGTTCTGGATCATTTCTAATCCATTTTTACTTAAAGGTATTATTCTCTAAATTTAACCTCAGTCATTACAAATAAATGATGACCTGATCGTCCTTTTTTTCCCTTTCAATAAGTTCAGCCAGGGCTTCGGCAATTCAACCGGCAGTTGTTTGGCCGTTCATCAAAACCTGAAGGTGATCTCCATCCAGTGATCCTCCTGCCGGAGAGCGAAGAAAATTGTCAAAGGCCTCGGCGTCTTTGTCTGCATACCGCAGATCGGGGATGTCTTTGTCCTGGTAGTCGGAGATGCCGATGACGACGGCGTAGACCTCACCCTGGCCCTCTCCACTCTGCGGAGAGGGTTGGGGTGAAGCTCCTTTGGACTGGGAATACAAACAAACGTTTGTTAGTATGGCGATTAGGAGGAGAAAGTACTTCATGTTTCAAAAATTTTATCAAGTTCAAGGTAACTCAAAACTTCTACATCTTCTGCCAGGGGATAGCCCTTCGATGTCGGGCAAACGATGAAATTTCGAGTGGTTGCCAGGTCTTTTTTGGCAATAAAAAAGCCTTTGCCGGGCTTAGGCGTTGTGGAATATTTGATTTCTAAAAGTACGCGAGGAATACCACTGCGGGTAATAACCAAATCGGCTTCAGTCCCATCGTGCGTACGGTAAAAAAATAAATCCGCCCTGGCAGGTAAGCGGGAAGCAATTTCTTGGACAATATAAGCCTCCCAGGATGCGCCGAGGGCCGGATGGCCTTGCAACAAAAAATAGTTTTCAATGCGAAGAAGGGCATGTAGCAAACCCGTATCGCGCAGGTAAATTTTAGGCGTTTTTACCAGACGCTTTCTTGAGTTAGCGAACCAGGGTTGCAGTTGCCGAATCAGGAAGGCTGATTCCAGGAAATTAAGGTAACGCCTCACGGTTGGTGCACTTATATCAAGAGAATTGGCTAAGGTCGTCAGATTGAGTAATTGTCCATTGAGATGTGCGATCATGCTCCATAGGCGACGGATCAGCATTGGGTCGGCACGCAATCCCAGGAGAGGAAGGTCGCGTTCGAGATAACTGCGAATGAAATTTTCACGCCAATCTAGACTTAGCTCATCGTCACCCGCCAGGATTGAATCGGGAAACCCGCCCCGAAGCCAATGTTGGCGATAATCGATTGTTGTTGGCAACTCCCGAAATGAAAACGGCTGTAACTCCATATACGCCACTCTTCCGGCAAGGGACTCCGATGAATCCCGGATAAGCTCTGGCGACGCCGAGCCGAGAAGAATAAAACGACCGGGCTGCCGGTGCTGATCGATCAGGCTTCGCAAAATCGGGAAGAGCGTTGGAACCCGCTGCACTTCATCCAGAATGACGGTATGGTCTTTCAGGAGATTGAGGTGAAGGCTTGGGTTATTGAGCTGATTGTAATCATCCGGATTTTCCAGGTCGAAGTACGCGACCTGCCTTGGCAGTTGCGCGAAGAGGTGCTTTACCAACGCCGTTTTGCCCACCTGCCTGGGACCAACCACTACAACCGCAGGATTGGTTGTGATCAGCCGGAGGATTTCTGATTCTGCATAGCGTGGCAAATAAAGCATATATACCGTAATTTAAAAATTTAATTTATGATTTACGGTGTAAATATAGTTTTTCTTGCTTTTTTGACATTGATTAATCTTTTACTTTTTCGGGGAAGTGTTCTTGCCTGAATACCTTCAATTTCATTTTTTAAATACAATTAAAGCAACGGTATTGCAATGGTTGCCATAGATTTTATTCTGAAATTTACGTTAAAAATCCTATTGAAAATCAACATCTTATGGCCAAATTTAAAGCAAATTTTCAAAATTCAAATAGGATTATCAAAGCTTATAAATTAAATCATAATCTGATCTTATATTCTAATTTTTTGAATTTATTCTAAATAATATATTAGTGTAAAACCCATCTCCATGTTCATCAAATGATACTTAATGGCACCTCTAATAACCCACTATTGCGCCAGCCAGACCGCATTGGGTTGCGCGCGAAATGAATTTAGCTTCACAATCCTTCGTTGCAGTTCAGTCAGGTATTGCTCCACATAGCTTCCTTCACCGCGCCTCGTCTTGTTTTGCTCGGGGGCTGCCTCTCTCCACTCCCTCTTGCGCCAGCCAGCCCGCATTGGCTTGCGCGCGAAATGAATTTAGCTTCACAATCCTTCGTTGCGGTTCAGTCAGGTATTGCTCCACATAGCTTCCTTCACCGCGCCTCGTCTTGTTTTGCTCGGAGGCTGCCTCTCTTCACTCCCTCTTGCGCCAGCCAGCCCGCACAGGCTAACCCACTCAATGAATTTAGCTTCACAATCCTTCGTTGCGGTTCAGTCAGTTATTGCTCCACATAGCTTCCTTCACCGCG
>JABARE010000033.1 GCA_019187365.1 Saprospiraceae bacterium
ATGATGTAATTTCCTTTCTAAAGAATACAAAGTCGGATAAGGAAAAAGTAAAGCGGTATTTTAACGCGGAAAAAGTCCAATATGCATCTTAGGAATTGTGCACTTTTAATTGGTCAGAGTAATAATAATTGAAAACCTCCAAAATTCCTTTAGGCTGGGAATATTTTTGTTTAACATTGAGTAAAGCCATTAAAGCTTCAATTTTAGGAGTTTTGGAATTTAAATAACATTCTACAAAGTAACTTCGAACTATAGATTTCCATTTCTCAAACCTCAAGTGATCTATTAAATTCAATTTAGGATCAATGCAATGGCCATTTGATTTCCATTGGTTTTCTGAAATTAAAATTCCGGTGGATAAAAGTTTGATTTTTTGTAAAATCGAAATCCTACAATAAATGGGAGCTTTTTTAGAAGCATTGATTTTGCTTCTATAGAAGAAAAAGGTAAAAGTGGAATCTCCAATTTTCATAATTATAAAATTTAGAGATATCCAGATTGGAAGGTTCACTGCAGAATTGGATACCGAATTAGATACTAAATCTTATTCAATTTATCCATAAATTAAAAAAGACCATAATACATAAATTATTGTATTACAGTCTTTTATTTCCTTTTGGTGGCGGAGACAGGACTCGAACCTGCGACCTTTGGGTTATGAGCCCAACGAGCTACCAACTGCTCCACTCCGCGATTTGGAAATGCAAAGGTACTACATTTTTGGCAGGGAGCAAAATAATTCCCAGAAAGGTGGAAGAGACTATTGCGAAGTTGCCGGGCATTCGATCTGAACCAAAGGACCCGCCGCGCCGTTTAGCTTAAGATGAAATGCTTCAGTTTTTCTGCCTGTGTCCTGATGGCCTGCCATTCGCAGCCTGCTCCAAACGTTTCTACGATGACCGCTACCGTTTCTCCTTCCCGCTCCGACACCGTCAAAACGGAAATTGCCACTTTGGGCGCCGGGTGTTTCTGGTGCGTCGAGGCCGTTTTCGAAGAGTTGCGAGGCGTTGTGCGCGTAGAGTCGGGGTATTCCGGAGGTAGCGTACCCAACCCCGCTTACCGGGAAGTCTGCTCCGGAACCACCGGCCACGCAGAAGTGTGCCAGGTGCATTTCGACCCGACCCAAATCAGTTATGCCGAAATTCTGGAAGTGTTTTGGATGACACACGACCCCACCACCCTCAACCGGCAGGGGGCTGATGCCGGAACGCAGTACCGCTCTTCAATTTTTTACCACAGCGATGAGCAGCGCCGGATCGCAGAGCAATCGAAAGCCCAGGTCGCTCCGGAACTTTGGGATGATCCGATCGTAACCGAAATCACCCCCTTCGACCGCTTCTATCCTGCCGAAGATTACCACCAGGATTATTACCGCCTCAACCGGGCGGAACCCTACTGCGTTATGGTCATCGCACCGAAACTAAAAAAATTCCGTTCCCGTTTTGCCGATAAACGCAAGTGATGTGAAGCCACCCGGATCTTACAACCCGCTGAGCCCCGAAGAAGAATTCGTGATCGTTCACAAAGGCACGGAGATGCCCTTCCGGGGCATTTACGACAACCATTGGGCGACGGGCATTTACCGTTGCCGGCGGTGCGATGCGGCCTTGTACCGTTCAGTTGATAAGTTCGATGCGGGTTGCGGCTGGCCGGCATTCGACGATGAGGTGGAGGGGGCGGTGCTGCGAAAGGCGGATGCCGATGGGAGCCGCACCGAGATCCTATGTCGCAATTGCGGCGGTCACCTGGGTCACGTCTTTACAGGGGAAAAGTTCACCCCTAAAGATCAGCGCCATTGTGTCAACTCGCTCTCTCTGCGATTCGAGGCATCGTCCAAACTGGATTCAGGCAACTGATCGCGGACTTCCCTTCCAGTGCTGTAGCTGGAATTCCAGCAATTTCCCGTTGATCCGGCCTTCGACTTGTTTGCAAAGAGTTTCCCCAACGGTTCCACGCTCAGGTGGAAAGAAATGCAGGTAAACCCGGGTGCGCCATTTTGAAAAGCACTGGTAGTACAGTCCAAATAAGCCCTCAGGATACCAGAAATCGCGTTCGGGGTCGCCGAGTTCCAAAGCGAAAGCCACCACGGGTCGTTCCGCTTCCACTGCTGCCTCGAAAGACCCCTTGCGGAACGGCAGGGCCTGCGGCGCAATTGAAATGGTCGCTTCGGGAAAAATGAGCACGGACATGCCTGCGCGAAGGAGGTCGGCAATGACCTGTTTGGTGGTTCTGCGGCTCTGGCTGTCCTGGCGGTCGACGTAGACTACCCCCGAAAGTTTTGCTCCCGCGTGGACGACGGGATAGGACGCAACTTCCTGCTTTCCCACCGCGTAACCCTTCGGAATGTAAGAAAAGGCAATCAGGGGATCGATGAAGGAGCGATGGTTGCCAACGTAAAGGGTACCGGGGCTGAGGTCCGGGGCTCCTGAACAGTGTATCCGCACTCCCATCACCCACAGTGCGAAACGGCACCACCCCGTGCGGATGCGGAAGGCAAATGGCTGGCCCACCATCTTAAGCCTGATCAATGCCAGTCCCAGGCCGACCAGCAGGGTCATGCTGCCCAATACCACCACCAGCCGCAACGCCGCAAGACTGCGACCCAATATCCAGCCGGGCCATTCCACCAAGCGTTTCATTTGATGAGCTTTAGGGCTTCAGAGGCCTCTGTGACTGGAAGTTTGCAGACTTTGTTCCGGCAGACGTAGATGTAGGTTGACCCCTCCTGCAGTTTTTCCTTTAACAATTCGAGGCTTCCCTCCGTAGCCCCTCCAAGCAATATGGCGTTCGGAAGATAGGCAGCAAGCAGTTGTTGATGAGGCTGCCTGTATTCTGATCCGACGATGGCGACTTCGTACGGCGGACGCAGGAAGTGAAGGTATTTGCGCAGCCAGTTGGAGTAAAAACCCGGTCCCTGGAGCGCCAGCGTCGAGACAACTCCCGCCGCCATGTGTTGGCTCCGGCGCAGGTAATCGTCGCGATAGTAATACAAGCCCAGGCGGTGCAGGGCGTCGCACATGGCAGAATTCGACGAGGCGATGACCTGATCGGTCATTTCCTTTTTGCGGGCGATGAGTTTGGTTTCATCCGAAGGGTTGTAATAAAAATATACGCCGTCTTCGTCTGAGAAGGCAGCAATTACCCGGTTGCAAATCGATTGGGCAGCACCGAGCCAGGTCTCGTCAAAACTGATTTCGTACAGCCGCAGAAAGGCCAATGCTGTGAAGGCGTAGTCGTCGAGAAATGCAGATTGCATTCCCCGGGTTCCCAATTCGGTTCGGCTCATTTTGGCCTCTGCATCCATGCGCTTATCGCGCAAAAACCTGCCGATGCTGAGTGCTTCTTCGCGGTAGCGGGGTTCGCCCAAGGCGGCGTAGGAATCGGCGTAACCCAGTGCCATCATGGCATTCCACGCAGTGATGACTTTTTCATCCCGTCTGGGGGCAACTCGTTTGCGCCTTGTCTCGAGCAATCGTTTGCGCATCGTGTCCAATTGCGTCTGCAGTTCCGCGACCGTCAACCCGTTTTTTGCTGCGAGCGCCTCCCGAGTGGTGGCCAGGCGAAGTACGTTTTTCCCCTTTTCCCAGTTTCCGGCTTCTGTTATGCCATAATATTGGCTGGCCAGGGCGGACAACCGTTCGTCGCCGAGGCCATTGTGCACCTCTGCAGCCGTCCAGGCGTAGTACTTTCCCTCTTCGCCCTCGGATTCGGCATCAAACGACGCAAAATAGCGGCCATCGCCGGCCGAGCATTCAGATCGCATAAAGGCAAGGCAATCTTCCACCAGTTCTTTGTATTGAACTTTTCCGGTCCCTTGATATGCCCGGGCGTACAGGCTCACGAGCTGGGCGTTGTCGTACAACATTTTTTCAAAATGCGGAACCTGCCAGTCGGGGTCGGTGGAATATCGGGCAAATCCTCCGGCGAGGTGGTCGTAGATCCCTCCGCGCATGAGTTGTTGGAGGGTGAGTTCAACCCAGGCTTTTGTGCGGGCATCCCCGCTAAAATGGGCATATTCCTGGGCGTATTGCAGAAGGGAGGGCATGGGAAATTTAATGTCGCCGCGCCTTCCGCCGCGCTGGTGGTCGAGTTCGGCCAGCAATTGGTTGTGCAGTTTGTTTAAACCAGACTGGTCGAACTCGGGAGCGTCGTCGCTGAGCCTGAATCGGTGGTCCGACTGAAGGTGGTTGGCGATCTGGTTGGCGATTTTTTGCAGTTCATTCTGGTCTTCGTGGTACAGATCGTTGATTTGCCCAAGGAGTTGCATCCACTCATCCCGGGTCAGGTAGGTTCCCACCCAAACGGGGCGGCCGTCAGGCAAGGCAACGGCGTTGAGTGGCCATCCGCAGCCACCATCGCGGTTGGCGATCTGGCATGCCGTCATGTAGACGTTGTCGATGTCCGGGCGCTCTTCGCGGTCGACCTTGATGGATACGAAATGAGTGTTCATCAGGCGGCTTACGGCCGTGTCGGAGAATGCCTCCCGCTCCATGACGTGGCACCAGTAGCAGGATGCGTATCCGATGCTGATGACGAGGAGCTTTTGCTCTTCCTTTGCCTTTCTCAGGGCCTCTTCCCCCCAGGGGTACCAGTCCACCGGGTTGTGGGCGTGTTGCAGGAGATAGACCGAGCTTTCGCCCGCGAGGTGGTTGGCCGGTTGACCATTGAGGTCGCCTTTGCCGTTTCGGCAGCCGCCGATGGCCAGGGTGAGGAAGAGGGTGATGCAAGTGATTTGGACGTATGGATGCCTCATGCGGTCGTCAAATTGCCAGCGCCAATTCGCCGGGAGCACAAAGGTATCTGAATTCGGCGTATGGCTGGGTCGCCCCGGGATCCCATGTTTTCAAGGGTGGCGATGCCGTAAAATTGGCCTAACCGCCTTATTTTTACCGGAAACCAAGATCATGCATTGGAGGCGATTGAATGGAGATCTCATTCCGGACCCCATCGTAGCGGCGGTTGAGCAGACCATCCTCCGTGAAACCCAGGCAGGCCATAAACTCAAGTTGTGCATCGGCACAGACTCCCAGACCCGGGGAGATCACATCGATTTCGCCACGGTGATCGTCTTCCTGCGCGAGGGCCGTGGCGGCTTTATGTTCATCCAGCAAAGCAGCACGCGGTCGGCAATGGGCCTTAAAGAAAGGATGATCACCGAAGTGGCAAAATCCATCGAAGTGGCTTACCAGTTGTGCGATCTCCTCGAAAAATACCAAGTTGCCCTGGAGGTCCATGCCGACATCAACACGGATCCTGGGTTCAAGTCCAACACCGCGCTGCGCGAAGCCATGGGTTACATACTCTCTATGGGCTTTATCTTTAAAGCCAAGCCGGAGGCCTTTGCTTCGTCCTATTGTGCCGACAAGGTGGTTTAAACAGCTGCTGATCCAGCCACCAACGCTGTTTTCCCGTTCAGAATTTCTGCAGGTCCAGGGTTTCCAGGACTTGGTCTCCTGTTGACACTTCCAGGAGGTAGTGGCCTTTTGTGTGTCCGGCGATATCGAGGTACAGATCCCGGTTGCTTTGGGCTGCATCAAAATGGAAGATGTCGACTGTGCGGCCTTCGGCGTTATAGAGTTTGACGGTCAATTCCGGGTATCGCTGGTCTGTGAGTTTGCGAACCAGGGCCATATCCAGTGCGGGATTGGGAAAGACCGAAAAGGAATTTTTTGAATTGATCCCAGTGGTCGAAACGCTGATGATGGGAGAATACCGGTAAGTACCATCCTTTTCGAGTAGTTTCAGCCTGTAAGCGTTGAAGCTCGAAGCGAAACCATCGAGGTAACTGTAATCAAAGATCTCGTTTGAGCCACCAATGGGTCCCCTCCGAACGTCTATTTTCGAGAGCAGCCGGAAAACCGTACCGTCGTCGGAACTCTTTTCGAGTTCGAAATGTGAGAACAGGTTGTCTGCACTGGCCGTCCAACGGACCAAAATGCCCTGGCGCCCGGCGTCAGCTCTGAATTGAAGCAGTTTTACCGGAAGGACCACGCCGCAGACCACGACCGTGCCGTTGCCGTTGGGGCCGCCGTCAATGGCCCGGAATACATCGCCGGTGCAGGCGGGATTGCTCCAGCCTCCGGTCGTGCCGTCACCGGTGACCGTAACCTGGGGCAGAAAAGCCGTAGGAGGTGTTTTCCCACAGTCAATTTTCACTTTAAAACAGAAGGGGTCAAGGTCAGGGAATTTGGCATTGGGCGTTCCGATGCCGTTGTCGCCGTAATTGTTGCGAGGGTTACCGTCGCCTTCATCCACGTAGAAGCCGGGACCCGGCAGCCCGAAAATAGCTGCTTTGGTGGAGTCGATGAAGATCCACTTGCGGCTTCCGTGCTGAGCGTTCTGCTCCCCGGTTGGTCCGGGGCACACCACCGCTCCCGGCGGAATGTGCTCCCACGCGACGTAGATTCCATGTGCCCAGTTGGTATTCGACTCAAAGAAATCCGTCAGGGTAAAGCAGAAATTGATCTCTACGTTTCCGGTGGCTGGATCGGCATAAGTGCCCTGGCCACCAGTGGACGTGAAACCGGTCAGGGTAACAGTGCCCTTTGCACATTGTGCGGCGACTGGTTCCGGCACAAATGCCATTGTCCAAATGGCCGCAGTGAACGCGAGTAGGTGAAGCGTTTTCATGGTTGTTGGATTATTTTGGGGGTTTACAATGGAGCCAATATAACAAACTAACAAAAAATATGCCAAGCTAATTTCCAGTTAACACATTACATATATTTATATATTTATAATTTTGTATATGTATTATTTATACAGATAAATATTCTTTAATATTTATTCTTTTCCTTGTGGGTGAAGACTTTAACCAGGTGTCCGGACGGCTGCGGAATTGGCCTTAAATTTGAAGTCGAAAACGGCGAGCATGCAGTCTGGAATAGAAACGATTCAGGTTTTCGTTACCGGGGGAACCTTTGACAAGGAGTACAATTTTGTAACGGGGCAACTGTTTTTCAAGGATACCCATTTGCCGGAAATGCTGGAGCGCGGCCGTTGCACCCTCGGCATCGACATCAAGACGCTGATGATGGTCGACAGCCTTGATATGTCGGACGAAGACCGGGAGATTGTGCTGCACAACTGCCGCAAGACACCGTGCAGAATGATCCTGATCACCCACGGTACCGATACGATGGGTCATACGGCCCGTGTGCTGGCTGGAAGCGATTTGAAGGGGAAGACCATCGTCCTCACCGGAGCTATGATCCCCTATGCATTTGGAAACTCGTCGGACGGGTTTTTCAACCTGGGCAGTGCCCTCGCCTTTGTTCAGTCTTTAGCCGAAGGCGTGTACATTGTCATGAACGGGCGTTGTTTTCATTGGGACGCGGTGAGAAAAAACACGGGAACCGGTTTTTTCGAAGCGCCCTGACAAACCAAACCAATTATGATTTGTAAATCGCTGAAATCTACCAAATTGTGCCCAAATCCTCCTAAATTTGCCCAACGCAACACCTGACGAATATGAAGCCATTTTCCATAGCTGCTTTTTGCCTGCTCCTCTGCCTGCCCATAACCGGTCTGGATGCTCAATATTTTGAGCTCAAGAGCGGGATCATGGCCCGCAAGACCCTTTACGATTTTAGCACCCTGCGAGACGAATCCTTTGGTGCACTTCGCAATTATCAGAATGGATTTGAGCTTGCCTACGTCCGCAATTTCAAAAATCACCTTTCAGTAGCATTTCCGCTGGCGGCCGGCATTTACCGGGACAGCACGAATGAATTTTCCAAGACGCCGTTTTACAGCATTGGAGCGCAGGCCCAGTTGCACCTGTCCGAACATTTCGACTGGGTGAATCCCTACCTCACCGGGGGTGTGAACGCCATCCTTCCAAAAGGAGGCGACCTCGGCATCCAGGTTCCTCTTGGTATAGGCCTGATGTTTAAGGTACATCCACAGATCTATCTGAACGTGCAATCGGATTACCGGCTGTCCGTCGCCAACTGGGAGGGCCATTTACAACATCAGTTCGGATTTGTTTACCTCCTCGGCAACACCAAGCGTCCGGACACCCTGGCCATGCCGATTCTGGATGCGGATGGCGACGGCATTCCCGATGCCCAGGATCTGTGTCCTACGGTTCCGGGCATAGCCAAATTCCGCGGTTGCCCGGATACAGACGGGGACGGCGTTGAAGATTCCGCCGACAAATGCCCCGAACTGGCAGGACTCGCCGAGTTTAGCGGATGCCCGGACACGGATGGGGATGGCGTTCCGGATACGGAAGACGAATGCCCTACCCTGGCAGGACCAAAGTCGAATAAAGGGTGCCCGGAGTCCGACCGCGACGGGGACGGCGTTCCCGATGCCAGCGATGCCTGTCCCGACCGGGCCGGTTTGCGCGAAATGGCCGGATGTCCTGATTCGGATGGCGACGGCATCGCGGATCACGAAGACAAATGCCCCGAGCAGGCCGGTCCACGTACAACGATGGGCTGCCCCGAGACCGCTCCGAAACCAGTCAAAGACAGCGATGGCGACGGCATCGCCGACGATCAGGACGAGTGTCCTTTTGCTTCGGGACCTTCGCGTTTCAAGGGCTGTCCGGATACCGATGGCGACGGCATCGCCGATAAGCACGATGCATGCCCCAATACGCCGGGACCCGCTTCCAACAAAGGCTGTCCGGTAATAGAGCAATCCGATATTGAGGCGCTCGACTATGCAATGCGTGCCGTCCAGTTTGATCTTGGACGCGCAACCTTGAAATCGGAGTCATTTGGTGTATTGGACAAGGTGCAAAAAATACTGAATAAATATCCAGACTACAACCTATCCATTGCGGGTCATACCGACAACAGCGGGAGTCCTGGATTCAACCTCGACCTGTCGACGCGCAGGGCCAAGATCTGTTACGAATACCTCATCTCGCTGGGCATTTCGCCTTCTCGGCTGAGCTACATCGGCTTCGGATCGGCACAGCCCATAGCTCCCAACGACAGCGAGATCGGGCGATACCTCAATCGCCGGGTGGAATTCAACCTCGTGCCGCGATGAGTTGGCCCGTGTCCGGATTCCCGGACGCAGGCAGAGCGTTTGTAGCTTATCTTTGCGGCCGCTTTTTTTAGCAAACCCAGCACGTATGGCAAACACTTCAGATATTCGCAACGGATTATGTATCAACTACAACGGGGACATTTTTACCGTTGTGGAATTCCAGCATGTCAAACCCGGAAAAGGCAATGCGTTTGTTCGCACGCGCCTTAAAAGCCTTACTTCCGGAAAGGTTGTTGAAAACACCTTTTCTGCAGGCCACTCCATCGACGTCGTTCGCGTTGAGCGGCGCAAAATGCAGTATCTTTACAAAGACGAGGGGGGATACCACTTTATGAACACAGAGACTTACGACCAGGAGGCCATTGTGGAAGATCTTCTGGAGAACGGCGAGTTTCTCAAAGAAGGCATGGAAATTGAAGTGCTTTATCATGCTGAAAAAGACATCCCTCTGACCGCAGATTTGCCTCCCCATGTCATCATGGCCATCACGTACACCGAACCCGGTGTGCGGGGTAATACGGCAACCAATGCGACCAAGCTCGCCACCCTCGAGTCTGGTGCACAGGTAAAAGTTCCCCTGTTTGTCGAGCAGGGCGATGTAATCAAAGTAGACACCCGGACCAAAGAGTACCTCGAACGCGTAAAACAATAGCGCCATGAATTTTAAAGAAATACAGGAGCTCCTCCGCCTGGTCAGCAAATCGGGCGTATCCACATTTAAGATCAAGGATGGAGATTTTGAGATGACCATCAAGTCGGGTCAGGTTCAAGCCGTCGCGCCGGTTGTCGTTGCGGCTGCACCGGTCGTTCCGGCCGCTGTGTCTCCCGTTGTTCCACGCGCTGAAGAAGCGGAAACGCCTAAATCCGGCGGGCAGGCCGCTGCAGCGACCAATTACCTCGAGGTCCGGTCGCCCATGGTGGGTACATTTTACCGTGCACCGGGACCAGACAAATCTCCTTTTGTCAAAGTTGGCGACCGCATTGAAGCCGGCCAAACGGTTTGCATCATCGAAGCCATGAAACTGTTCAATGAGATTGAAAGCGAAGTGAGTGGAACCATTGTAAAGGTCGTCGTTGAAGATGCCTCGCCTGTAGAGTACGACCAGGTGCTCTTTCTCGTCGAACCTTAAGTACGCCCTTCATGTTTAACAAGATCCTCATTGCCAACCGGGGCGAGATTGCCCTGCGGATCATCCGCACCGCTCGCGAAATGGGCATCAAGACCGTTGCCATTTACTCCACTGCTGACCGCGAAAGCCTGCACGTGCGTTTTGCCGACGAGGCGGTGTGCATTGGGCCTCCGGCATCGAGCCAGTCCTATCTCAACATCCCAAAGATCATGGCAGCTGTTGAGATCACCAACGCCGATGCCATCCACCCTGGATATGGGTTTCTGGCAGAAAATGCCGAGTTCGCAGAGATCTGTTCGCAATACGGAATCAAATTCATCGGACCATCGCCGGAGCAAATCCGGAAGATGGGTGACAAGATAACGGCCAAGGAGACCATGATCAAAGCGGGCGTGCCCGTAGTTCCCGGCTCCGACGGACTGCTCAAAGACGTTAAGCAGGGCAAGAAACTCGCAAAAGAAATTGGCTACCCGATCATCCTCAAGGCTACTGCCGGAGGTGGGGGCCGGGGCATGCGCATTGTCCGCCAGGAGGGCGAGTTCGAAGACATGTGGAACATTGCCCGGCAGGAAGCCAAAGCGGCATTTGCCAACGACGGCATTTACATTGAAAAATTCATCGAAGAACCCCGCCACATTGAATTTCAGATCATCGGCGACCAGCACGGCCGGGTGGTACACCTCTCGGAACGCGATTGCTCCATTCAGCGAAGACACCAAAAACTCGTTGAAGAGAGCCCTTCCCCGTTTATGACTTCCGAACTGCGGGAGGCCATGGGTGAGGCAGCCGTGAAAGCGGGAAAGTGCATCAATTACGAAGGGGTGGGCACCGTGGAGTTTCTGGTAGACAAATACCGGAATTTCTATTTCATGGAAATGAATACACGCATCCAGGTCGAGCATCCGGTGACGGAAGAAGTGATTGACCACGACCTGATCAAAGAGCAGATCAAAGTTGCCGCAGGATTGCCGATCACTGGCAAGAATTACTTCCCCGCGATGCACGCCATCGAATTGCGGATCAATGCTGAGGATCCCTTCAACGACTTTCGGCCCAATCCCGGAAAGATCACCTCCTTACACACTTCAAAGGGTCACGGCGTTCGGGTCGACACCCATGTATATTCCGGGTACACGGTACCACCTTATTACGACTCGATGATCGCAAAGCTCATCTGCAAGGCGCAGACCCGCGAGGAATGTCTGACCAAGCTCGAGCGCGCGCTCGATGAGTTTATTATTGAAGGCATCAAGACCACCATCCCTTTCCACCAGCAACTGCTCAAAAACAAAGACTTCCGCGAAGGAAATTTCCATACGGGCTTTATGAATACCTTTACGCTGGTGCCCCCGAAGTGAGCTTGTCAACCCATGGGGGCCTTTAGCCAACGACCGCGGTGAAAGCATTTTTAAAACTGATGCGCCTGGTGGCGTTGTTCCGCTACAGGGTGGCGCTGCATTTTGTCTTTTACATCCTCTCGACTTTTTTCACCATACTCAGCATTCCGGCCATCATTCCCCTGCTGGAAATGCTCTTCAACGAAAAACTTCAGGTTGCCGAAAAGCCGGTGCGCATAGGAGACCTCAGCGACCTGGTGGCTACGGGGAAATACCATTTTTCAAGCTGGATCAACGGCATGGAGCGCCCGGAGGCCCTTTTATGGATCTGCGGCGGCCTTGCGCTGATTTTCCTGTTTAAAAATCTGTTCCGCTACCTGGCGATTTACACCATGATCCCCGTCCGGGTAGGAATTTCAGCTTACCTGCGCCAGCGCCTTTTCGACAAGTGGCTGTTGCTGCCGATGGCTTACTTCTCCGATGAACGCAAAGGGGATCTGATTTCGAGAATGACCACGGACGTTCAGGAAATCGAATACAGCATTTTATCGACCCTCGAAGCCCTGGTCAAAGAACCCCTGCTCATAGTGGGTAGCCTGACGATCATGATTTACACCAGTCCGCAACTCACGCTGTTTGTTGCCATGCTGATGTTGTTTACCTCCGTGGTGATCGGGGGGATTTCGCGAAGCCTCAGGAAGCAATCGGGCGAAGCTCAACAGCGCATGGGTTCCCTCATTTCAATTCAGGAGGAGAGCCTGAGCGGTCTCCGCGTGATCAAGGCCTTTACAGCAGAGCACTACGTGCGGGAGCGATTCCACCTCGTGCTCGATGCCTACCGTCGTTTGTTGATACGCCTTCACCGGCGCCGCGACCTGTCGTCGCCCCTGTCGGAATTTTTAGGTGTAACCGTAGTCTGCTGCCTCATGTGGTATGGTGGGAAACTGGTATTTGACGGGCAGCTTTCCGGCTCTGTATTCCTTGGGTTTCTGTATGCTTTTTTTAACGTCATTGAGCCATCCAAAGCCTTGTCGTCTGCCTATTTCAACATCCAGAAAGGCCTTGCAGCCGTTGATCGCATCAACGAGGTGCTCGATACAGAAGCGAACATTGCAGATGCGCCCGGGGCTGCCAGGATTGATCAATTCGAGCGAGAGATCCGCTTTGAACATGTTAGCTTCCGGTATCCAGGCCAGCAGGTCGATGCGCTGAGCAACATCGACCTCGTCATCAAAAAAGGCACAACCCTTGCACTGGTTGGCGCCAGTGGTTCGGGAAAAAGCAGTCTGGTCGACTTGATTGCACGCTTTTACGATGTATCGTCAGGCCGCATCTGCATTGACGGCACTGACATCAGGAGTCTGAATCTGGCCAACCTGCGTTCCCTGATCGGCATGGTTAGTCAGGAAGCCATCCTGTTCAACGATACCGTATACGACAATGTCTGTTTTGGACGCAGAGGATATGCCGAAGAGCAGGTATGGAAGAGTCTGCGTACGGCCCACGCGGATCAGTTTGTCGCCGAACTGGGAGAAGGCCTGAAAGCGTCGATCGGCGACCGGGGGATGAAGTTGTCCGGGGGGCAGCGTCAGCGACTGACCATTGCGCGCGCCCTGCTGCGCGACCCTCAGATCCTCATCCTCGACGAGGCCACATCGGCGCTGGATTCCCATTCGGAGCGGCAGATACAGGAAGCCATGACAGAGGTTTTGCGCGGGCGCACCGCGATCCTGATCGCACACCGGCTGTCGACCATCCGGCATGCCGACGAAATCGCCGTTTTGCGCGAGGGCCGAATTGTTGAACGGGGTACACACGACAGTCTGCTGGCTGCAGGAGGGGATTACAGCCGCTTCGTATCTTTACAAAGCTTTTCTTCACTGGAATAAATACCATTCTATGCACTCCAACGTCTTACGCGCTGTTGCGCCCGCCTTCTTAGTCTGCTGTGCAATCGCGGCCACGGCTCAGCCAGAGATCACTTCCCGCGTTCAGCCCGAAGCCGGTGACACCTTTATGTATGCGGTCGATACGGCCCTGACCAGCATCGATTACGGTACGCCTGGCCTGGACAAGACCTGGGATTTCAGGACCCTGGGCTCTGCGGTCACGCGGTCAGAGGTCTATCGCCCAGCCACATCCGGCAGCCAGTATGCCGCCTTTCCGGATGCCGATGCCGTTTTGCAATCCGGGTTCAACGAGCAATATTTTGCCTTTTACCCTGACCGGACGGAGTTGCTGGGCATCGCCACACGCGGCGGGGGGCCGATTCCCGGGCTGGGGGGTGCAAATGTTTTCCCGGCGCCGGTAGTTATCCAGCGCTATCCGACCCGATTCCTCGATGACCTGAGTTATTCGACCGCTGTCCGCTTTGCCCTGTCGGCTTCCGTATTGCCGGACAGCCTTCTCAATTCACTTCCCATCCAACCAGACTCCTTTCGAACCGTGACCACGACGACGGTCGACAAACTGGCCGATGCCTGGGGTATTATGCACCTGCCGGCCCGGAGCTGGAGTGTATTGCGGGAAAAGCGCGTCACAACGGTCAGCAACCGGGTTGAGGCCAAAGTGCCCTTTCTCGGATGGATCGACGTCACCTCGTTTGCGGCTGCCCTTTTCGGCAACCTCTTCGCCGATGTTCGCACCACCGCATACGCCTTTTTGTCAGATGAAACCAAGGGTCTCATTGCCCAGGTCAACCTGGACACACTTGGCAATGTGCTTTCGGTCACCTTCAAACCCGACGACCGGGTAAAGGTGGATGCCCAAACGAGTGATGCGAACGAACGTTTGTTCGTTTTTCCGCAACCGGCCTCGGAGTTTGTAGTGGTACGGCATCCTCGCGGTCTTTGCAGCCGGTGCGCCTTCCGCGTGCTCTCGCCCGACGGCAGGGAAATGCTGCGCGGCGAGACTGCATCGGATGAATGGGTGTTGGATCCAGGAAATCTGGCGCCGGGAAGATACGAGCTTCAAGTAGCAGACCTTTCCGGGAGGCGCATAGCCACCACTCCCCTATTGGTAGCGGGACGATCGTTGCGTTAAATTGCGGATCCTGAAAAAATCCAGCAGCCTATTTTCTTTTGCGCAACTTTTTATTGAGTCCGACGAGTTTCATCTCGTCCACCAGCCAGCTGGCCCCGGCGAATTTGTCGATGATGAACAGGATGTAGCGCGCATCGACCATGATGTTGCGGCAAATGCTCCTGTCGTAATTGATGTCGCTCATAGTGCCTTCCCACACGCGGTCGAAATTTAAACCGACGAGGTTGCCGTGGGCATCGATCGCCGGACTTCCGGAATTGCCCCCGGTGGTATGGTTGCTTCCGATGAATGCGAGTGGCATCTTCCCGTTTTCTCCATAAGGTCCGTAGTCCTTTTCGCGGTAGAGTTGCTGCAATTTTTTGGGAACGTCAAATTCGTAATCTCCCGGGACGTATTTCTCCATGACCCCGTCGAGGTAAGTCTGGTTCAGGTAATGTACTCCGTCTTTGGGATAGTAGCCTTCCACCTTTCCATAAGTGACGCGCAACGTCGAATTGGCATCGGGATAGAACCGGCGTTCGGGGAAGACCTCTATTAAAGCGGCCATGTGGCTGCGTCGCAATTCGGCGATTTCGTCTTCGAATCCGCTGCACATGCGGTTCAAATCGCTGTCTAGGTAGAATTTCATCTCCTCGTAAAATTTCACCACGGGATCTTCGCGCACAGCCCGGATCCATTCGGCATACGGTTTATCCATCAGTGCGGCCAAAGCATCCGGTCTCGTCAGCAAGCTCGACGAATACAATTCCGCAGCCATCCGGTCCATATCTCCACCATGCCTTTCGAGCAGGTCCCTGAAATGAGAATAGATGAATGCAGGATTTACGTTTGCATAAAATTCCTTGCCCAGGCTGACGAAGATCTCCTGGTCGATGTCCATGTTTACATCGCGGTAATAAGCTGTGGCCAGGTCGCGGATCTCTTTGCGGCGCTTATCGAACGCTTCCTCGCCCCTCCCTTCGTAGGTATTGATCAGTCCTGACACCATCTGGTAAAAGTCGACGAGGTCAAGATTGCGATGAAAGGTTTCCAGGTAATATTCCCGTGCGTGAGCAAATGGCTCGAGACGCCGGTAGCGGTCTTCCAGGTCTGCGACCAAATTCGCATAGGGAGCAAAACGGGGATCGGCGCTGACCCGGGCCTGGAATAAGCTGTCCTGTTCTGCCTTGCGGTCGAGTCCTCCGGTGATGCGCATGCCCAGGTTTTCACCAATCCACTTTTTCCAGGCGTTGGCGATGCCCGCGTATTTCGGAGCGTACTGGATTTTGGTCCCGGCATCTGCACGCATCTTCCGATCCATGATTTTCAGCGCCCGGTCACGTTGGGCAATGCGCACGGGGTTTAGCACTTCAACCATTTGGCGGGCACCCTCACGGGTCAGGTACTGGTTGGTTCTTCCGGGGAATCCAAAAACCATGGTAAAGTCACCCTCGCGAACCCCCTTCAGGGAAATGGGCAGGAAATGTTTTGGAACATAGGGTTTGTTGGCAGGGTCGAACGGGGCTGGGCGGTTGTCCTTTCCAGCATAAATGCGGAACAGCGAGAAATCGCCAGTATGCCTTGGCCACACCCAGTTGTCGGTGTCTGCACCAAACTTTCCGATGGCCTCCGGCGGGGTGCCCACCAGGCGCACGTCGCGAAAGACCTCTGTCACAAAAGCAAAATACTGGTTGTTGTTGTAAAAGCCACGTATGAATACATCCTGGTCTTCGAGTCGTACAATGCGCGGTTTTATTTTTTGAATGTTTTCGTCTATCCTATTCCTGCGGTCGTTTTCCTTCCAGGTGGGACCAACCCCGTCCAATACCTGGGCGGTGACGTCTTCCATGCGGACGATCAGCGTTGCCGTCAACCCCTCGCAACGCAACTCTTCGGCATGATTGCGAGCCCAGAATCCGTCGCGAAGCAGATTCTGCTCTATGCTCGAATGCGACTGGATGTATCCATAACCACAATGGTGATTGGTCAGCAGCAATCCCTGTGGCGAGATGATCTCCGATGTGCAACCTCCACCGAAATGCACAATGGCGTCCTTTAGCGAACCCTTGTTAATGCTGTAGATGTCCTCTGCGGAGATCTTCATCCCCATAGACTTCATTTCCTTTTCGTTAAGCGCTCTGAGCAACAGTGGCAACCACATGCCTTCGCCTGCAGAGAGCCTTACCAACAACAGAAAACTAAATAGAATCAGGGAGATGGATCTTTTTATCATGGACCGTTGATTCAAAGGTTTTGTAGACAACTGGCTGATGGCAGCCGAGGCAAAGATACGCCACCACCCGGAAATCTCCCGGAAGCCCAAAGCTGCGACCCTTGCGGCCTCTACGATACCAACAGCGATCCGAGCGCAAAATAGATCAGTAAACCGAGAAAGGCAAAAGCAAACATGGTTACCGCTGTCAGAAAATCCTTATATACCGGTGACTGTATCCAACCGGAGGAAAAATTCAAACACATGGCAAAATGTGAAAGCATCTGAACAGTCGCAATCAAATCCTTACCACTGGGCCAGAGATGTTGCCCGCCAAAGAGTGGCATACTGATCAGCAGATTCATGCCAATGAGGTAAGATGCCATCACGCAATGGTGCATACATTGAGGCGCTGATGAGCGTTTAAAAAGTGAATGGCCCAGGGCGAAGAAAGGCATGGTTCCGACCCGGAAAAACGATTCATATTGCTGAAAAATGTCCTGTGTCCGGCGGATGCCTTCATCCAGCTCCCGCTCCTCTTCCGCAATACCGAGGTGAAGAGAATTTGCAAGCAAAAAGTTTAGGGTACCTCGAAAAAAGAAGCCGGGTGCAATTCTTCCTCACCATACTTGGTTCCACAATGGCTGCAGTAGGTGCCACTAACCGGTGCGTGACATTGAGCGCATCCGGGAACCTGTCCCGGTGGATACCCTTTCCCGGACAGGCCGGCTATGACTTTGGGTTCACGGCCTCAAGACCTTCCATTCCTGTTTGCGGCCGTTTACCTCCAGGCGCAGTAGATACTGCCCCCGGGGAACACCGCCCAGGTCGATTTGTATTTTTCCGCCCTCGCGCTGCACCGTGGTCAACTTCCATTCCCTTCCATCCAGGTCGAAGAGCCTCAGTGCGAGAGCACCCGAAATCTGTTTTGACGTTTGCAGAAACAGTGCCTCTCCGGCAGGGTTGGGAAAAAGTATCCATGCGAGTTGTTCAAAGCCGCTGTTTCCCACCATTTCGCGAACCTCGATTCCAGCCACCCTATAATAACAGTCGTTAGCGTCCCATATTTCTAAATCGTATTCGCCAGGTGCCAGATTGTCGATATCCCTGGTAAGAGCAAATTCCCTTCCCGCCTGACTCCATCTGAACCGGTAAGGTGGAGTATTTCCGTCGATTAACACATGTATATAACCATCTGCGCCGGTCGAATGCCGGATGTCGGTCACTAATGCGTAGGCTTCCGGCTCATTGACTTCAAAAACAGCAGAATACGAACAGTCGTTAGCATCCCAGATGCGCACTTTATATTTACCTGCTGCAAGGGAGTCAAGGCCATTCGAATTGCCCGGTACATTCCATTCATATCGATATGGCGGATTCCCGCCCGTGACCATCAGACTGACCGATCCCGAATGATCTCCATGGCAGCGCACGTGCTGCAGGCGGGTTTCGGTCAGGGAAAGTTCCGGCGCTTCCGCTAGTTGAAAGGTATCATAATAATGGCATTGTGCAGCACGGTTGACCAGCTCAAGCACGTAATGGCCTGCCGCATCGGCGGCATAGACCGGACTGTTTACGATGCTTCCGTCAGGAAGATGCCACAGGTAGGTGAATGCAGTGGTGTCGATGGCCATGCCGGGCTGCAACCAAACGGAGTCGCGGTGACAATCGAGTTGTGGTGCATCGGACCGTATGCCAAAATTGGGTCTGAAGAAAACGCGGAGCTCGACCGTATCCGTGCGGATGCAGCCTGTAGGTGAGGTATAGGCCAGTATGTAATCGCCATTCTGGCTCAAACGGGAGATGATCCCCGCATCGAAGACCGTATCGCTTGAAATGAGTGTGTCCAGACCGGGCCCTGACAGGCGGTATGATCCGGCAATCGCATCGCGAGGTTTAATCCAAAGACGACTCCCTGCACAGAGTTTCAGTTTGTCTTTACTTTCAAATTCGCCGTTGTCGACTCTTGTCAGAACTTCAATGGACGACGGAGCACAATCCGGCAAATCAATCGAATAAAAACCGCGTCCGTAGGTGCTTGCATATAATCTCCTCAGCGAGGGATGAATTTTGAGGTCAGTTACCGATGTATTTGGCATTCCCGTTCCGTAGTACACCCAGTTAATGTCATCGGCATCTGAATAGAATACGCCGAAATCAGTGCCCAGGAAAAGCACATTGGAAGGTTCGTCGAAACGGATGCAGAGTACCGGAACATTGGGCATGTTTCGCGTAATGTTGCTCCAGCTTCCGCCCTGGTTGTTGGATTCCATGACTTTGACGGCCCCCAATCCACCGCGCGTGCACCAGATGCGCTGAGCATTTTTGGGATGGAATTCGACTCCGGTAATCTCCAGAGTCGTTACCAGCGCCGCTGATTTCCAGGTTTTTCCAAAATCTTTTGAGGTATAGCAGATGTTTGCCCGCGTAGCGACAATGAACTGCGTATCTGCCGGAGAAATGCGCACTTCCCTCAGGTCGTTGTCGGTGCTGCCCGTTAGGTTGTTGGTGATCCGGACAAACCGGGTTCCCCGGTCATAGCTCACGAACAGGTCGTCGTATCCAATGATGAAGGTGGAAGGGTTGCCCGGGTTGAGGCTGAACGGAGTCACCCACTGGCCAGGCAGGTTTGCGCCAATGTTTTGGGTAATGTCTGTGAGGTTGTTAAACCCGTTGGTCGTTCGATAAACGGCGTTTCCGCCCCAGTATTCGGTGTAGCCGATGGCCGGATTGGATGGATCGATCACCTGGCTCATGGCATCTCCGCCGTTGGTATTGCCCCAGCTCTGGTTGGAGCGCCGAACCCACCCTCCGTTATCCTGACTGCCTCCTATGAGGACCGGAGGATTGGTCATGGAGATGTCCATTTTGTAAAACTGGGTGATGGCAAGTCCGTTAACCAATTCTTCCCACTGCTCTGTGCTTTCGCGATAGCGGTAAACCCCACCGTCACAACCGAAATACAGCTGGTCGGGATCCAGGGGGTGGTGTCCAATAAAATGATGGTCGGCATGTATTTCCGGCAACCCGCGTCCACTTGCCCACCAGTCGGTGATCTGGTTCCAGGTCATACCGCCGTCAACCGATTTGTAGATCACCACATAGCCACAATACAGTATCGATTTGTCTTTCGGCGAAAAATAGAGCACCAGGTTTTCCGGCATGTTGGACACAAAATCGAAGCCGGATGCGTTGTTTTTTGAAAGGTAGAAGCGCTTTTCCCCATCGACGCTCATGTTGAGCCCAAGATAATTGGGGTCAGCCGGAGTAGTGACCAGGCGAAGGAATACTTTTTGCAGGCCGAAGTCGGTTACCCGCACAAATTGGTTACCGCCATCGGTGCTCTTGTAAACGTTGGATTGGCCCCAATAATCGTAGCTCGCTGCATAGACCACCGTGGTGTCGCCGGGTTTATAGACCACGTCGCTGAAATTGCCCGCTTGGAGCTTTGTCCATGAATTTCCACCGTTGAATGTCTTGTACAACCCGTCGCTGGTGGCTGCAATGAGGATGGTTGAATTTAAGGGGTTCATCTGCAGGGCATAGATCACCTTTTCATCGGTGAGTTTCCATTGGAGGCCTGTGGGCTTCCAGTTGGAACCTCCATCGGTCGTTTTGTAGACTCCCAGGCTGTATTGCCACCACCCTTCCTTTTCACCGAGGGTTGCATAGAGTACGTTCGATTGAGTAGGATCGCTCAGTACGATGCCTACCCGCTGGTAGGGCAGGTCTTCAGCAATAGAAGAATAAGTCTTTCCGCCGTCTAGGGTTTTCCAGATGCCCCCATTGGGCGAGGCGACGTAAAAGATTTCTTTGCGGCTCGGGTGGAAACTCACATGAGTGGTTCGTCCCATCCCCCAGTAACCGCCCGTATTGCGCACGGGGCCTTCGTGCTGCCAAACAGGTGTAGTGAGTGGACTCCTGGCTGAAGTCGCGCGTCGGGCCTCGTGATAGTCTTCCCAACTTTGCACGAGGTCCGGGAAGCTGCCGTCCTCATGCACACGATCCCGCCAGTAGTACTTCCATCGCTCAAATTTAAGGCGGTCGTCATCGAGAAAAACCCCTTCAAGGCCATTGCGGAATTCGCCTTCGCGAAAACCGGGATCCTCCAGCCGATTGCGGGTAAGCCGCTGGTCAATTTCGCGGCACAGTTCGTGAAAATTGCGAGAACCCTCCAGCTGGGCGAGCAATTCACGCTGCTGGGCCCAGAGTTCGACGGTTGTCAGGATCAACCAGAGAAAGATGCTAAATCGAAACATCCGCTACAAATTTTGTTAGTATTCAAATGGATACCGCGTTTCACCGAAAGATACGGCTTTTGCCCGCCCTGCATTCTCGGCCTGGTTTTCCGGATTCTGCCGGAGATTGGGGTATGGGGACCTTAGATGCGGAACCAGGGGCGTTCCACATTCCACAGGCCAAAAGGTATCATCAGGACGATCAGGCCAATGGCGACTGCAAACCATATAAACGCCGTACGGTAGGCCGACGCACCGTCGCAGGACCGTGCAGCACGGATGCTGCCGATCTGGGCAATGGCGATGGCCGCCAGCATGCCGGTGAGGTGTTCGACGCTCCAAAATCGATTTTCAGCATTCTTCATGGACGCTCCAAAATCGCTGAGGATGCCTTTCATCATATCGGAGAGCCCAAGGTAAAGCACCAAGCCCAGGACCAGTTGTGTATGCAGGGAAGCGATGAACCAGGTGTTGATCCGCTTATAGGGAGCCCCGTACAAAAGGCCAAATTTCCAACCCCGGTAATTGACGTAAAGAGCATAAACGCCAAGAGCCAATACCGCCCACCTCAACCACGAATGCAATGACAAAACCAAATCGTACATAAAGTGTAATTTGCATGACAAAGCTAATCATTCGGGCCTTGCTGAACTAAAAAGAATTCCCGAGCCGTGTTTTACACCTTTTGCCATTAGCCATTCGCAAGATTTCAAATTTAAGCTCAAAATCTCTGCAACGTAGTGATAGACAAAGCGAAAATCACCAATCAACTCAATCCGCTGTTTGAGGTCGGCTTGATCAACGATATCCTAGCACAGGCAGATGTTGTGCATCTCGCACATGGCGAGCGTCTTATCGATTCCGGGCAGGTCATCCGAAAAATGCCATTGGTTCTCGAAGGCTCGATCAAAGTGAGCCGCATAGACCAGGAGGGCAATGAGTTGTTTCTTTATAACCTCATGCCTCTTGAAACTTGTGCCATGACGGTTACCTGCTGTATGCAGCAGTATCCATCAGAAATTCAGGCGGAGGCGGATGGAGAACTCACCTTGCTCGCCATCCCGATTCAGCGAATGGACGAATGGCTGGTGCGGTATCCGAGCTGGAAGGGATTTATCATGCGCAACATTAAAACCCGCTTTGAAGAGTTGCTGAAGGCCATTGACCAAATCGCTTTCCAAAAACTCGACGACCGGCTGGTTCACTACCTCCGCGAAAAATCGCGCATCACGGGATCAAGTTTGATCAACCTCTCGCATCAGCAAATCGCAGACGACCTCGCCAGTTCGCGGGTTGTCATCTCGCGCCTGCTCAAGAAGCTGGAGAATGACAAGAAGTTGCTGCTGTATCGCAACCAGATCAAGCTGCTTCGGGATTTCAGTCAACTATAACCTTCAATCTGCGTTGAGTAACCAAAGTGACAATGTGCGCTGGTTCGCTGCAATAATTTTGCACTGGTTAAAGACCGTATGAAGATCGAACAGATTTATACCGGATGTCTGGCACAGGGAGCTTACTACGTCGAAAGTGACGGAGAAGCCGCCATCATCGATCCGCTGAGGGAGGTTGCCCCATATATCGAGCTTACCGAAAGCCAGGGTGCCAGGATTCGTTACATTTTTGAGACTCATTTTCACGCAGATTTTGTGTCGGGTCATGTCGACCTCGCAAAAAAGACAGGTGCCACCATCGTTTACGGTCCAACTGCTGCCGAGACCGGATTTGAGTTGCACCGCGGTCATGATGGAGAAGAATTTGCACTTGGTTCCGTCAGGATCAGGTTGATTCACACCCCTGGCCACACCCCGGAGAGCAGTTGTTACCTGCTATTCGACGAGCGGGGCAAGGAACATGCCTTGTTTACGGGAGACACCCTTTTCATTGGCGATGTCGGCAGACCGGATCTGGCACAATCACTGGATCCTTCCTTGACGAAGGAGGTACTTGCCGGGATGTTGTACGATTCCCTGCGCACGAAAATCATACCTCTGCCCGGTTCTCTGATTGTATATCCTGCACATGGTGCGGGTAGCGCTTGCGGAAAAAACATGCGAGCAGAAACTTCCGACACCCTTGCCAACCAATTGCTCACCAACTACGCTCTGGCACCTGGTCTGAGCCGTGAAGATTTTATCGCTTCGCTCACCTCTGGGCTCGCCGCACCGCCCGCTTATTTTCCGGAAAACGTGCGGATGAACATCGACGGGTACACTTCCATTGACGAAGTGCTGTCCCGTGGCATTCGTCCGATCGACCCCGGCTTGTTCCACGAATGGTCCGGGCGAGACGAACTGCTGGTGCTCGACACCCGGCATCCCATTGATTATGCTGAAGGGTTCATTCCAGGTTCCATCTCCATAGGGATAGATGGCAATTTTGCAGTATGGGTAGGCACCCTCCTTCCGGACCTGCGGCAGCCATTGCTCATTGTAGCTGACCCGGGAAGGGAGCTTGAAGTCATCACCCGTTTGGCCCGTGTGGGCTTTGACCATGCTGCCGGCTACCTCAAAGGGGGGATCGAAGCCTGGAAACAACGAGGGTTTCCCCTGTTAAAGATGCAGACCATGGACCTCGATTCATTTTCTCAACTTGCCACCCATCCAGCTGAGGTGGAGATCCTCGACGTGAGAAAAACACATGAATTTGAAGCGTCGCACCTCGAATGTGCCCGGAATTTGCCGCTCGATTCCTTAAACTACCATCTGTCTTCGCTGGATCCGCGCAAAAAGTATGCGGTCCACTGCGCCGGAGGCTACCGGTCAATGATCTTTTGTTCCATTTTGCGGGCCCGAGGATTCGAGCAGCTCATAAACGTTCGTTGCAGTTTTGCCAATATGCGCATGTCCGGAAGATTTGCGGTTTCAGAACACCAATGTCCGACCGCATTGCTATAAATCAATTAAACCTTACGGGCACCTTGAATAACCCACTATTGCGCCA
Source organism: Saprospiraceae bacterium (assembly GCA_019187365.1). Classification (GTDB taxonomy): domain Bacteria; phylum Bacteroidota; class Bacteroidia; order Chitinophagales; family Saprospiraceae; genus Vicinibacter. The sequence goes on from JABARE010000033.1 coordinate 23,885, forward strand.
GTCAGACCGCACAGGCTCACCCACTCAATGAATTTAGCTTCACAATACTTCGTTGCAGCTCAGTCAGTTATCGTTCCACATAGCTTCCTTCGCTGCGCCTCGTCTTGTTTTGCTAAATTCATTCTGGCATCAAAACTGGGTTATTCGAGGTACCCTTACGTTTGATTTTTCACAAAATCACTCGCTGTTCAATAAATGTGGATATGATGGAAGACATTACTTTAAAGATTGAAAAAATGAAATGTCAGGGATGCGTGGAAGCCATGCGTACCGCCCTGGAAGCACTTGATCCAAAATGTATCGTCAGTGCCGACGTTCCCGGGAAACTACTAAACGTTCGTTTGTCAACCTTGGTCCCGGAAGCGAGCATACTGTCGACTTTGGAATCCATTGGATATCCTGCCAATCTTGTCAAAAAATGAATTCAATCTTTCACATAACCTTCATGATCAAAAAATTGAAATCGCTCTTTTTGAACAATAGTCAAACTGCCATCCCGGATCTTCTGAAAGGAGGTGTTATCATCCTGGATGTCCGTACACAGGCAGAATTCCGTCGTGGACACGTTGCCGGCAGCATCAACATTCCCCTGCAGGAACTGGAAGGATCTATTGGCGAGCTCGATCGGGAGGCTAACCTGATACTTTGTTGTGCAACCGGCGTCAGAAGCAGGATGGCTCTGCAGCTGCTGCACAAACGCGGATTCACAAATGTACATGACGGTGGGGGATGGCAAACACTTAAACATTGCATGCATGGAAACAACTAATGGTTCCACCAACAACGCAAATTGGTTGAACGGGATCAAAATGCGCCTGGGTTCTAAATGGACCTTTCGCCGGGGACTATACACCCTTGCCGGAGGCCTGCTGCTGATTCAGGGCGTCTACGATCATCAGACCATAGCCATTGCCGGAGGAGCATATTTCTTCGCCATGGGACTCTTTGCTTTTGGCTGTGCCGGTAGCTCCTGTGGAGGTGCATGCTCAACCCAGAACACAGAGAAGACTCTCACTGATCACGATTTAAACACTAAGTAAGATGACGACATCCGATTCTGTAAAGACGTTTAGCGAGCTACTGGAAAGCGAGCAACTCGTGCTCGTAGACTTTTATGCCACCTGGTGCGGGCCCTGCAAAATGATGCAACCCGTCATCCAAAACCTCAAAGCGAACGTGGGGAAAGCAGCGCGCATTCTCAAAGTTGACGTTGATAAAAATCCTGTCGTAATGCGCCAATACGGCATTAGCGGGGTACCGACCTTCATCCTGTTTAAAAAGGGACAGATCGTTTGGAGGCAATCGGGCGCCATGTCGGAACAGGCTCTGACAGAAGCCATTTTTGCGAATCAATAAAACCAAACCATTCATAATATGGACTACGAACACCAATATCACGTTGGAGCAACCTGGGATGAACTGCGCAAAGGCACTTTGCATTCTGATGAGCTGTCACAAAAAATTGAAGTGGCGACCCCTCCACCCTTTCCCGGAGGAATGGAAAACATCTGGTCGCCGGAGCACTTTTTCGTTGCTGCGGTGAACAGTTGTCTGATGACGACCTTTCTAGCCATTGCCGAGCATTCAAAACTGGAATTTAAAAGCTTCCATTGCAACGCCCGTGGAAAACTGGAACGGGTGGATGGAAAGTACATGATGAGCACCATTGAACTGCATCCGGTGGTTGAAATCATGCACGAAAGTGACCGGGAAAAGGCAGAGCGCATACTCGACAAAAGTGAAGCGGCCTGTCTGATCTCCAATTCGATCAAATCGTCGGTGCACATGCATCCCGTCATTGCCTTAGCCTCTGAGTTAAATTGACATGGCTGACAGGCAGTCTACACCTCAGGCCTTGCGGTTTATTGACAATCCGGTCATTGTGGCGCTTTTGTGCCTGACCCTGGGTCTTGCTCCATTTTATCCCGAACCTCATATTTGGGGAAAAATTCGCTGGGTTATGGGGGGAGCCAACGGCATGACATGGATGGACTGGCTGGATTTATTTTACCATGGAATTCCCTGGCTGCTGGCCTTGCGACTGGTAATACGCAAAATGTTTTTCAAACCATAACGCGATGGAGTATTGGGAAGTCGTCAGGCAAGCCTATTTTTCTTATGCCAATTACCTCTGGGAAGAGATCAGTAATCCCGGATGGCACAATTACTTCTATTGGCTGATCGGCATTTCGCTTTTTGCTATGCTGCTCGAATGGATCATTCCATGGCGCAAACAGCAGCCCAGGATCCGTGAGGATTTCTGGCTGGATGTTTTTTACATGTTTTTTAATTTTTTTCTGTTTTCGCTGATTGTCTATAATGCCCTGTCGGACGTCTTCGTGAAATTTTTTCGCGACATTCTGGCTGAAGCCGGAATTCGCAACCTGGTCGCAATTGAAATTTCACACTGGCCGCATTGGGCTCAATTGTTGTTGATGTTTATTTTGCGGGATTTCATTCAGTGGAACGTCCACCGTCTGCTGCACCGCATTCCCTTCCTCTGGGAGTTTCACAAAGTTCATCACTCCGTTCAGCAAATGGGCTTTGCCGCACACCTGCGTTACCATTTCATGGAAACCCTGGTATACCGCAGTTTGGAGTATATCCCCCTGGCCATGATCGGATTTGGCCTCCAGGACTTTTTTATCGTTTACATCGTAGCACTCGCCATTGGGCACCTCAACCATTCCAACATCTATCTCCCCCTTGGTCCGCTGAAATACCTTTTCAATTCTCCCCAGATGCACATCTGGCACCATGCCGAGCACATTCCTGCCCATCTCAGCGGAGTTAATTTTGGACTCAGCCTCAGTCTATGGGACTATTTGTTCGGCACGGTGTACATGCCCCACGACGGAAGGGATGAAAAGCTGGGATTCTCCAGGGTCGAGCGATACCCCCATTCTTTTTTCAGGCAGGTTGCCGCCCCATTCCAATCTCTTCACAGGAGGGAATGACGATCCCGCTCTGGAGGCAATTGCCAATTGGGTTATTTTTGCACAAACCATACCTGTATGTTGCCCTACCAGATGCGAACCTTCGATGGCTATCTCGATGCTTACAGGCGAAGCATGGAAGATCCGGATGCTTTCTGGGCAGACGTTGCCGGTCATTTCAACTGGCACCGGAAATGGGATTTTGTGAGCCGTTCAGACTTTGACAATGCCCAATTCAGCTGGTTTGGTGGAGCCATGCTCAACATCACTGAAAATTGTCTCGACCGCCACCTCGAAGATAAAGGCAATGATATTGCACTTTGCTGGGAGCCCAACGATCCCGCCAAGGCGGTGCGGAAGTTGAGTTACCGGGAACTGCATCGCGAAGTGTGCCGTGCAGCGGAGATGCTCCGTTGGCAGGGCATCTGCAAAGGGGACCGCGTTTGCATATACATGGGCATGGTTCCCGAGTTGGTCATCGCTATGCTCGCATGTGCCCGGATAGGTGCCATTCACAGCGTGATCTTTGGCGGATTCAGTGCACAGAGCATTGCCGACCGCGTCGAAGATGCCGGAGCACGCCACTTGATTTGTTGCGACGGAGCCTTCCGGGGTGCGAAGGAGATCGCGCTTAAAGACATCGTCGACGATGCCCTGGTGCGATGTCCTGCCGTTGCAAATGTCATCGTTTTCCGCCACACGGGCTGCCCGGTTCGCATGCTAGAGGGTCGCGACCATTGGTGGCATGAAGTGATGTTGAACGTCGATGATCAGGAGGCGCTGCAACATCCGGCTGAATCCGTTGACTCCGAAGATCCGCTCTTCATACTCTATACTTCCGGTTCTACGGGAAAGCCCAAAGGCGTGGTGCATACCTGCGGAGGCTATATGGTCTACACGGCCTATAGCTTTGCCAATGTATTTCAGTACCAGCCGGGGCAGATCCATTTCTGCACTGCCGACATCGGCTGGGTCACCGGACACAGTTACATCGTTTATGGTCCGCTCTGTATTGGAGCAACGAGTCTGATGTTCGAGGGCGTTCCCACCTGGCCAGATGCTGGCCGGTTTTGGCATGTTGTTGACCGTCACCGGGTGGACATTCTCTACACAGCACCGACGGCAATCCGAAGCCTGATGTCCTTTGGAGAAGGACCGCTGGAAGGCAAAGACCTCAGCAGTCTCAAGGTCATAGGAAGCGTCGGCGAGCCGATCAACGAGGAAGCCTGGCAATGGTACCACGACCAGGTCGGCAAAGGCCGTTGCCCGGTGGTTGACACCTGGTGGCAAACGGAAACCGGAGGGATCCTGATCTCCACGCTCGCCGGCGTCACTCCGCAAAAACCGAGTTTCGCCACCCTGCCCCTTCCAGGAATCTTTCCGGTTCTGCTCAACGAGCGCGGGCAGGAGGTCACCGCACTTCATGAAAACGGCTACCTGTGCATGGCAGCTTCCTGGCCAGGAATTATCCGCACCACGTATGGAAACCACGAGCGTTGTCGCGCTGCGTACTTCAACCAATTTCCGGGTTATTACTTCACGGGCGACGGCGCTTATCGCGATGAAAACGGATATTACCGCATTACCGGTCGCATTGACGACGTCCTCAACGTCAGCGGTCACCGGCTTGGAACTGCGGAAATTGAAAATGCCATCAACGAGCATCCGGAAATCGTAGAAAGTGCAGTAGTGGGATTTCCGCATGATATCAAAGGCCAGGGAATTTATGCTTACGTGGTGCACACGCCCGACATTGCCCAGCCCGACGCACTGCGCAACGAAATCAACGAAACCATCGCGCGTTTCATCGGTCCCTTTGCCAGGGCAGATAAAATCCAGTTCGTCTCCGGTTTGCCCAAAACGCGATCGGGAAAGATCATGAGAAGAATTCTGCGAAAAATTGCCGAAGGGGAGACGCAGCAAATGGGCGACGTCACTACCCTGCTCGATCCCGGCGTCGTGGAAGAAATTGCCCTCAATCGCCTTTGATAATAGATCTTTTAAATTTCGTTCATACGATACCAAGTTGTCCATTGTCATGTCCAAAAACCATATTGCAATACCGCATCAACGAGTGTTTCTCGCGATGCTGCTGCTGTCTTCGGCATTTTCGTGTAGCAGGAAAACCTCTTCAGCGCTGGAGCCCCTTCCATTGACGTCACCACCCGCCATGCAGAGCTCTCAACTGAACGTTCGCATCCACATAAGCCGTACCCTGCTCGACGGGACCATCAACCATTTGATACACAAACAATTTGGGGAAGGTCTCCAATTTGAAGACGGCATACGGATCGACACGCGCCTCGACGGGCCAGTCAGCATCCAGGCCAGCGGCCAGGAGCTGCTGCTCCAGCTTCCATTACATCTCGACATCATTCCGGGAGGTATTTTCAGCTCTTTCAAAATGAACGGAGGATTGAGTCTCCAGTTAAAATCGAAGTATGCTGTGCTGGAAAATCAGTTGCATTTTAAAACGGAACTCACGCACCACCAGTGGACTAAAAAACCGGTTGTACAGATACTAGGCCTGTCTTTGCCCATAGAAGGTCTTGCCAATTTCGTGATCCGCCGGTACCGGCAGTCGCTGTGCACATCCATGGACGCTTCGGTCATGGAAAATCTCCGTCTTCACGAGATGGGACAATCTTTGGCTAAATATTTCAACCAGCCCCTTTACCGGTCTTTTGACGACCAGCTCAATGTTTATGCAAACCCTCTGGAATTTGCACTTGGACCGCTGCGAATGAGCCCCACTTCATTGGAGATCCCTGTGACTGCCTTTTTCGAAACGGTGTTGAGCGATAGCCTGCCGGAAGGATTTGGGAGCACCATCCAGTTTTCCGTTCGCCCCTTTGCGGAAGAAAACTCAGAGCTCAACCTTCAATCCCGGATCCCCCTCCCATTGATTGAGCGGCTTTTAAACGAACAGATTTCCGGACAGACCTACGGAAGCGGAATGTCGCGCGTCGGTATAAGCTCACTGAAAGCCGGGGGCGTTGCCAACCGGATGTACGTTCTTGCCGAAACGACGGGCGCGTTTGACGGTGATTTACAGCTCTCCTTCGTACCCGTTTACGATTTTTCAAACCGGGAAATCCGCCTTTCCGATTTCCAGCTCCGGGCGCTGCAGGGAAAGCGAATCAACAAAATACTATTTGGCATTTTTAAGGGAGTTGCGGAAACCCGCATCCGCAAGACCATTGAAGATCAGATCAACGCGACCATACGCGACTATGAGTCGAACATCCACAAACTGCTCGACCATACAGAAGTCATTCCGGGAATTGAAGTTTATGGTTCCTTAAAGCAATATTCTCTGAGCAACATCCTATTTTACCAGGACAGGCTCTATTGCGATCTGCACTCCACCCTCAAAATGGACGCCGAAGTAAAAGCGATTGATACTTCCAAGCTTATCATTGGCTCCTTCTGATAAACGTTAGTTAGTTTAGTTAACGAACGTTTGTTACTTCAGTTAGTTAACAGTTATTCATATTTAAATAACTGTCTTTTAAAAAAGGGAATCTGTTAGTAATACCAGAATGGCCAAAAGCAATCCGTATAAAACAAAAAAAGACAGTCCGGAAAACCAGACTGTCTTTTTCTCCCTGTGGAAATGATTGCTCAATCCACGACGACCATTTTACCCGTATGGGTTTTGTCTTTGAAGTCGATCTGGTAATAGTACACCCCTGCCGCTCCAAGTTCTGCCCTTCCGATCACCAGTTCGTGGTAGCCTTTGAGCTCCTGGCGGCGATCCATCCG
>JABARE010000042.1:0-21212 GCA_019187365.1 Saprospiraceae bacterium
TCAAGGGCGACCTTGGCCTTGAATTCCGCGCTGAACCTGCGCCGTGTTTGTTTTGTCATAAGTTTAGTAAAGTTACGAATTTTATTAACTAAACCTCTGGTCTCAATTTAGGGGAGTATTACAAATCCAATTTCAAGCGAATCAAAACGAGCCTTATCTTCTGGACGTAGTATAAATGATTTTAATTGGTACTCCATTCCTTTTATTAAAGTTGCTAATAAATCTGGCAAATCTTTTCTATCCTCCTTTGATATATTATTCACACTATGCATTGACTCAAGGAAATTTAATTTGGCTATTGCATCATATACTTCAAATTTCAAATTATTAAATTCATTAACAAATTCAGCATGAATCTCATTTTGGCGTTTATAGTCCTTGTTATTTCTTCTCTTTATATCGGAAACGGTCTTTTGAGATATTATGAATCCGAAGATGCTGATTATGACGAATAACAGGGAAACATATAAAATAAACCAATCAGATTGCCTGTCGAGCATCTTGGTATATGTTTCTTGTTCTAATTTTAAATCTACTATTTTACGTTTCAGGCTATCTATAATTGTAGAGTCAATTCGATGATCTGATAAATTGGAAATTATAGAGCTGAAATTATTAATTTTTTGTTCTGTTGAGTATGATTTCCTAAAGCTTAAATAAGATAAACTTAGCGTGATTGCTGATATGGCTAAAAAGATGACATACTTTGCGAACCAAGTTTTAAATTCTTTCCAAAAATCTATTCCGTTCATTTAAATAACTTTTAATTACCTATCTATCAACAACTTATATGCCAAATGAAATTTAGTGTAAAAATATTCTCATAATTATTTGGAAATATCAATAATTGAGCATAAATTTACACCATGAAACAAACGAATATGATAGGTGAATTTAAAACAATCTTTGACTTGGTTAAAGCCTTTCCTACGGAACAAGACTGTATAAATCATTTAGAGTCAATACTTTGGAAAGATGGTGTAGTTTCTCCATTTGATCCTACAAGTAAGGTTTACAAATGTGCAGGTGGAAAATACAAGTGCAAGAACACCGGAAAGTACTTCAATGTTAAAGTAGGTTCCATTTTCGAGGACACTAAGATTCCACTTATCAAATGGTTTATGACGTTGTTCATATTTTCAAGCCACAAAAAAGGAATCAGCAGCCACCAATTATCAAAGGACATCGGAGTTACACAAAAATCAGCTTGGTTTATGCTCCATAGATTACGCTACGCTTTCAATCATCCAGCATTCAAAGAAATAACAGGGGAAAACATCGTTGAAATAGATGAGACATTTATGGGCGGTGATGAAAAGAACAAACACTCAAATAAAAGAACAAAAGGAACTCAGGGAAGAAGTTCTAAAACAAAAACTCCTGTTCTGGGAATCAAAGAAAGAAACGGAAACATCGTGGCGACTGTAATCGAAAATACTTCCAGCAAATCAATGGAACCCGTTATCAATGCAATCGTTCCCGAGGATTCAATAGTAAGCACAGACGAATGGTTAGGTTATAATGGTTTAAGCGAAGATTATACTCACATCAGAGTGAACCACAGCGCAAAAGAATACGTTAATATGATGGCATCTACCAACGGGATAGAAAACTTTTGGAGTCATTTAAAAAGAGGAGTTGATGGAATTTATCATTGGGTTTCTGAAGAACACCTTCAAAAGTATGTTAACGAATATTCACTTAGATACAACACCAGAAAGCATACAACAAATGAAAGATTTAACTTAATTTTGAACAACATAACAACAAGGGTTAAATATTCAGATCTTATAAATCATGGGGAATAAAAAGACCAAAAAATTCAGGGACAACCTTCCAGTTGAGGGAAAAATCAAAGCAGAACCTATTAAGAAAAAGGAGTTTGATAAAACCCTCCATGCATTATTGAAAACACCGCCACCGCAAAAAAATATGAATAAAACGTAATCATAATTTCAATTTTATTGTTATTTTTACATTGATGGATCTAACAAAAATAAATAAATTTGAAAAGTTTGAAATTGAAATTGATTTCAATAAGAACACGCCTAATCCATCACGGATATTCAAAAGTATGGCGTCAATAATTGAAGCTTTTGAAGAGTTAGATAAAAACCTTGTGAACCATATAGACAGTAAAATAGATACTATATTAGTATTAGAAGATATAGAAAAGGGTTCGCTAAAATCAGTTCTCAGAAATATCATATCTGGAATCCCAGACGATGCTCTTAAAGATTTGGATATTAAAAAACTTATAGGTCATTACTTATTAAAAACCAAATATATAATTCTTAAAAAATTAGAGGATAGAGTATTATTAACAGATGGAAATGTAATTGAAGAAATAGAATTTGAAATAATAGAAGAAGCCAAAAATACAGGGATTTCAAAATTGCCTTACTATGTTCCCGTAACCAAGAAAACTTTAATAGAAAATATAAAAGGAATTACGGATTCCGTTGAAAATCTACAAGAAGGGGATTCCGTTATATATAAATCCGAAGAAGGAACGGCAAGTTTTAATATGAGTTTTTCGCTTGATATAGAGCTTATGGAGGCATTGATTACAAAAGAATCAATTGTGTCTCACTCTAAAATGATTTTGAAGGTGAAAAAGCCAGATTATTTGGGGGATTCAATGTGGGTATTTAAGCACGGAGTTCACACCATAAATGCAAAAATAGAGGACTTAAATTGGTTACAAAATTATCAAAGTGGGGATATTGATATACGGCCACAAGATAGTTTAGTTTGTGATGTTGAGATTGTCGCAAAATATGACCACGACAACAATCTTATTGAGGTAACATACACAATACAAAAGGTGCGTAGCATAAGCTCAAAACGAGCTAATGAGAACAAAGAAACCCTATTTGGTGATTGAATTTCAGTGTAAATTCGTATATCATTGCCTAAAATAATATGGTTAGCAAAATAGTAAAAGGGCGACTTCGAAACATTTGGAAGCACGAAGCAAATGATTTTACTGCATGGCTAAAAGCAAACATCGGCCTTTTATACCAAGTCATAGATTTCCTAAATTCTAATGTGAAAAGAGAACAGTCCACTGGCAATTTAATGGAGTTTGTAGTAGAGGATGGAGTTTACGGTTTCAATTCTCACCAACGCAATAAAACTTAAAAAATTTTAAGAATTATTTTACAATTTGCAGGGCTTCGTACTTACTTGATAAGGTTTTGACTTCAAAAGAGCTTTCCTCTACGTGAATAGATTCATTGTTTATAAAAGTAATTATCGTGCTATTTTGATTCCCTTTAAATGGTTCAATACTTAATATATGAAAACTATTAATATATAATTGATCTTTGCTTTTATATCTGGTTACAAGAATAAATGTCATATTTTTTTCCAAAAATAATATTTGCAGCGATAATTATAGTTAAGACTTATTGAAGAAGTCAAATCAATTATTTATAGACTATATTTCATTATTAAATTTGATTTGGATTAAAAGCTCAATGATCCTCCCCCACTCCGAGTTTTACAATTTGCTGGAGCGGGAGAATTTGGAGCGGGTGCGGAGGATAGGGGATTTGGGTCACAGCGTGCAGCTCCATTTTGACAGCGGCTACTACGGGGTGGACAGTGAGGAGCGGCTGGAGCGGTGTCTGCGGCTCGAGGCGGATTTTCTCAACGAGGTGTTGGGCGTGTGCATCGGGGCATTTTCCTTCCACAACCCCTCGGCTTTTGACCTGGGATGCGGGGCAGAGCACTACGCCGGACTGGTAAACACCTATTCTGAATTTTTCAAAAGGGAGGTAGCCTATTGCTCCGACTCCAACGGCTACTGGCGGCACCGTCGGCTGCGGGAGCTGCTCGGGCCCGGGGCCCCGCCGCGCCTGCAGGTCCTCACCCACCCCGAGTGGTGGCAGCCGGAGGTGATGTCGCCCAGGCAGCGCGTAAACCGGGCCATCGACCTGCGGGCAGAGGCCACGCGCCGCTATTACGACCAACTGCTGAAAGACCACGGCCGAAAAAACATCGACTGGGAAGACTGAGGGCCCCATGCCTGGGGCCTGCGGGATGCGGCATGGCGCCGGTTCTGCCCGCGACGGCATATATTTGTGGACGAGCCGCCAGACCCCTGCTATGCTTGACATCATCGGCGACATACACGGCCACGCAGACAAACTCGAAGCGCTGCTGCAAAAGATGGGCTACCGCAAACGGGGCGGGGGTCCCTACGCGCACCCTCAACGGCGGGCCCTCTTCCTGGGCGACTACATAGACCGGGGGCCCGACATCCCGCGGGTGCTGCGCATCGTGCGCGACATGGCGGAGGGCGGCAGCGCCACAGCCCTCATGGGCAACCACGAGTACAACGCCCTGTGCTTCAACTTCCTCAAGCCCAGCGGCGGCTACCTCCGCGAGCACTCCATCAAGAACATCCGCCAGCACTTCCAGACCCTCGACCAGTTCCACAACCGCCAGGCCGAGTACGACGACCACCTCGGGTGGTTCCTGCAACTGCCCCTGTGGTTCGAAAACGACGACTTGCGCGCCGTACACGCCTGCTGGGATGCCGGGATCATGGCGGTGCTGGCCGACAGCCTGCCCGGGGGCCGTCTCGACGGCGAACTGCTCCACCGCTCCTGCATGCCGGACAGCGAGCTCGGCCAGGCCGTAGACATCATCCTCAAAGGCTGGGAGATCACCCTGCCCGACGACCTCCGCTTCACCGACCCCGAGGGCAACCAGCGCCGCAAGATCCGCATAAAGTGGTGGGAAGATCCCGCCGCCACCGGCCTGCACCAGCTCAGCGTGGAAGACATCGGGGGCCTGTCGCAACGGCCTCCCGACCCGGCCCTGCGCAACGGCACGCACTGGTACCGCCCCGACGAAAAGGCCGTTTTCTTCGGCCACTACTGGCTCAAAAACATCCCCGCCCTGCAGCGCCACAACGTCTGCTGCCTCGACTTCAGCGTCGCCCGCAACGGCCACCTCGCCGCATACCGCTTTGGCGAAGGAGGGCCCCTCAACCCCTCCGGTCTGGTTTACGTGTGATCCGGCACCGGCTTCCTTTGCCGCTCCAGCACCCGGTGGCCCCTGGCCGTGGGCTCGCTTGCCGCATGCACCCTGTTGGCATTGCGGCCACGGGGCCGTATTTTTGTCGCCGCAGCCGGGAGCCGTTTTGAAGATTTTCTGCAAAACCGGATACTTCAGCCCCGCAAAAGACAGTCATTATGGGTATTTGCCCCGTTTGGCGCCAGCGATCCCCCTGGCGGCGGGGCGCAAAAACACAATAGGAATGGTCATTGCCGCATGGACGATCGCATGGAGCCTGTCGATGGCGAGCCTCAACGCGCCCATGCCGGCGCCGCCGGCACCGGCATGGGCGCAGCAGGTCTATGCCTCCTGTGGCCTTGCCGGCGCGCTGAGCCCCGAAGCCTTCGAAGCGGCCTGCTCGGCATACCAGCAGCGCCGTCGGCAATGGTCCCGCGACGTGCTCACCATCATCGATTACACCCTTCCCTCCACAGAAAAGCGCCTGTTTGTAATTGACCTGGCGCGCAAGGTCCTGCTGTACGAAAGTCACGTTGCCCACGGACGCAACTCGGGCTCCTTACTCGCCCGCAGCTTCAGCAACCGCGCTGGCTCGCTGATGAGCAGCCTGGGCGCCTTCCGCACCGCCGAGACCTACCAGGGCAAACACGGCTACAGCCTGAGGCTCGACGGCCTGGAGCGGGGCCTCAACGACCGGGCCCGCGACCGCGCCATCGTAGTCCACGCCGCCCCCTATGCCGACCCCGCCCACATCGGCCGCTGCGGCCGCCTGGGCAGGAGCCAGGGCTGCCCCGCACTGCCCCCCGCTCTTTCCAGCGACATCATCGACGCCATCTCCGGCGGAAGCTGCCTCTTTGTCTGGGGCGACCCCTCTTCTCAGACCCGCTCCTGCGCCGTTCCCCACCCGGAGCCACGGCCAACACACATAAGCCCTTCCTCCTGCCGGGGAAACTGAGCGGCAGGCGTTTTTCCAGGGAGATGCCCCCCATTCTCTTTAGATGACTGTTGCGCTCTATCTTGTATCCCGTTAAATTTATTCAGAGCAACGAAGGTCAAAGCATTGAACAACCTAAATGCAATTATTGGCCGCCGTTTGTGGTGCGGGCAGCCATGAAGCCCATGTTTAAGCCTTGACCGGAGAAAACTCTTTAAAGGAAATTGGACATTCACTGAAAACGCAGGTCAGTCATATATCAGCGGCAATGGGAAAACTCCCGGAAAAAAATATTTGCTCTGTGGGGCCCGCTTTTCCGGACATCCGAAAAATGAGGGAAGCAATGTGCATTGGTCATGTTCAGGCTCGGGAAAAGTTTTTCGGAAGGGACAGGGGTAAGCAAAGGCCTCATGGGTGAGCGCGATTTGGCACCGGAATTGGGGTCAGAGAGATTGAGAGTGGAAACCCATCGCTTGCTGCGCAAACATGTAATTTTCACCTACCGCCTAATTTTTTATTAACCTTTATCGTTAATATTTTGTATATTTGCAGTGGAGATCAGCTTTAAAAGCCGAAAACTTGAAAGGCAACTGACTGAACCAAAAGAGATGGTAAAAGCCTTCGGAAAGTTGGCACGTAAGGTAAATCAAAGGCTTAAAGAATTAGCGGATGCAAACAATTTGGCGATTATGAGAGCCCTTCCGGCAGCAAGGTGTCACGAATTGGCAGGCGATCACATGGGGGAATTGTCCGTAAATGTTTCGGTTAACTACCGTATGATTTTTGAACCAAATCACAACCCGTTGCCTTTAACTGCAGACGGCGGTTTAGACTGGCAGAAAGTCACCAAAATTCAGATTAACAAAATTGAAGACCTTCATTAAGGCCTGAAGGGGCATAATAAAATATATGGCCACGGCACTTGAAACAGCAAAATCCCTGCTCTCCCCTCCTGGCGACACCATTCAGGAGCATATAGACTATATAGGTATGAGGCAGGCAGAGCTTGCTGAAAGAATGGGAAGGCCAAAAGAAAAAATCAACGACCTGATCAAAGGAAGGGATCCAATTACTACCGCAACAGCCTTTCAATTGGAAAAAGTTCTGGGCATCCCATCCGGGTTTTGGCTTAAAAGAGAAAAGACCTATCGACAAGAGCTGTACGAATTACAGGAGCAGGTAAAACTTGGGAAGGAAGGGGACTGGTTGCGCGCTTTTCCCGTCAATGAAATCACAAAACTCGGTTGGATTCCAGACAGCAAGGAAAAGCATCATTTAGTGAATTCTTTGCTTAAGTTCTTTAGTGTGGCTTCTGTGTCAGATTGGGAGAAGATTTACCTGGGCAATAAAGTTTCCACAACGTTCAGACTTTCTTTAGCGCATATTCAAAATCCTCATGCCGTTTCAGCATGGTTGCGAAGAGGCGAAATTCAAGCCAGCGAACTTACTGTTGAAAAATTTGATAAAACCAGATTTAACAAGGCTTTATCAGAAATTAAGGAGTTAGCTTTCCTCAAGCCAGACAATTTTGCTCGACACTTGCAAACCATTTGTGCGAATTGTGGTGTAGCATTGGTGTTTACTCCAAACTTTTTGCAGGCACCGGTAGGCGGAGCTACTCGATGGTTTCATAACAAACCGATCATCCAAATGCCATTCCAGGATAAAACAACCGAACAGTTTTGGTTTACTTTTTTTCACGAAGCCGCACACCTCATTTTGCATGGCAAAAGAGATGTTTTCCTTGAAAATGTTGAAGGCATTGAAACAGATCATAGAAAGGAAGAAGAAGCCAATGCCTTTGCCGTAAAAATACTTTTAACTGAAATTGAATTGATATAATAAACACTTCAAATAAATCCGTTTTGATGCCAAGTTAATCAGGGGCCTGACTCCAATCAATACTGTGCCTGGTCCAGAGCATGTTTTGGGAGCGCAACAGGAAAAAGTCAGAGTCAATTTAAATTTAACGGAACATGGGTACGCAATTTAATTTCAAAATTATATGGCCATGAACGAAGTAAAATTGCACAGGGTCCTGACGGCGAGTCCGGAGAAGGTCTTCAGGGCATTTACCGATCCCGATGCACTGGCAGCCTGGTTACCCCCCTACGGGTTTACCTGTAAAGTGCACAGCATGAACGTCGAAGCGGGAGGGCGGTACAGCATGTCTTTTACCAATTTCTCGACCGGGACCACGCACCGCTTTGGCGGGGAATATCTGGAGATCATACCCAACGAGCGGTTGCGGTATACCGACCAGTTTGACGATCCGAATTTGCCGGGATCCATGATCACTACCATCGAGTTGGTGAAACTGTCTTGTGGCACCGCACTGTTTGCCAGCCAAACGGGAATTCCCGATGCCATCCCTCCGGAAATGTGCTACCTGGGCTGGCAGGAATCCCTCGACAAGCTTAAGCGCCTGGTGGAACCCCACATCCCGGATGGCAATGAGCAGTGAGCAACCATCGGGGTCTTTGCGGATCCGGCCATGAGGATGCTGCGGTGCGCTGTCTCTCCGCTCAGTGGATGGAATCCACGTTGACAGCCTGGATGCCCTGCAGATGCAGCTCGATGTGCCGGTCGTGGGCCTTGCTGCCAAAAGCGCTGATGATCTCCAGGATGTCGTAATCGATGAAGTTGCAGTCGCTGCCGTCGATGACCAGCGAACGGTACGCGGGAATTTTGTCGAGGGTTTTGTGCAAATTGACCTTATTGCGCAAGGTCCTGCTGTACGAAAGTCACGTTGCCCACGGACGCAACTCGGGCTCCTTACTCGCCCGCAGCTTCAGCAACCGCGCTGGCTCGCTGATGAGCAGCCTGGGCGCCTACCGCACCGCCGAGACCTACCAGGGCAAACACGGCTACAGCCTGAGGCTCGACGGCCTGGAGCGGGGCCTCAACGACCGGGCCCGCGACCGCGCCATCGTAGTCCACGCCGCCCCCTATGCCGACCCCGCCCACATCGGCCGCTGCGGCCGCCTGGGCAGGAGCCAGGGCTGCCCCGCACTGCCCCCCGCTCTTTCCAGCGACATCATCGACGCCATCTCCGGCGGAAGCTGCCTCTTTGTCTGGGGCGACCCCTCTTCTCAGACCCGCTCCTGCGCCGTTCCCCGCCCGGAGCCACGGCCAACACACATAAGCCTTTCCTCCTGCCGGGAAAACTGAGCGGCAGGCGACGCGGTCCATCGCGTTACAACCCATGGCAGACCCATTCCCGATGACCAGGGCCCAAGGCTTTTTATGCAAAATATTGGACAGGTTAATAATTATTTGTCCATTTTGTAGCCAATAAGGTATTTAATTTGAGCTTATTGGCTATTTTTGTTTCCAATATGGCATTAAGTCCTTTCTCGGAAGAGCAAATCATAGCGAGCCTTCAATTTTCAAACCCCTGGTGGGTGACCGGCTGCCTCGACGAATACTACCGTTCGTTTGAACCGCGGCTGTATTTTGATTTGTTTTATCCTTTGGTCAGGAGCACCCAGGTTCACCGGGCGGTTGTTTTGATGGGGCCAAGACGTGTCGGAAAGACCGTGATGATTTATCACACCATTGAGCGGTTAATTTCCGAGGGCGTCTCGCCGCAGAAAATTCTCTATGTGTCTGTTGAAACGCCGGTTTACAACAACATCCCGCTCGACCAACTTTTTTCCATGGCGCAGAAGGCAACCGGAATGGCGGATTCCGGGGGCTGGTATGTCTTTTTTGACGAAATACAATACCTCAGGGCGTGGGAAGTACACTTAAAAAAATTAGTGGATGTCTATCGCCACACAAAATTTATTGCAAGCGGTTCGGCGGCGGCGGCATTAAAATTAAAAAGTTGCGAGAGTGGTGCGGGGCGTTTTACTGACTTTACGCTTCCGCCGTTGACCTTCTACGAATTTATCCATTTGAAAAATCTGGGAGCATTGATTAAACCAGATGCAATCAACTGGAAAGGGAACATCGCCGTATTTTCATCGACGACAAACATCGTCGAATTGAACAAGCACTTTGTCAATTATGTAAATTTTGGCGGCTATCCCGAAGTCATCTTCAACCGGGAGATACAGGACAATCCGGGCAGATTCCTGAGGGCAGACATCGTCGATAAGGTATTGCTTCGCGATTTGCCGGGTTTGTACGGAATTCAGGATGTTCAGGAACTCAATGCGCTGTTTACGACCATTGCCTGGAACAGTGGCCGGGAATGCAGTTTGGATGAATTGAGCAAAGGCAGTGGGGTTAAAAAGCTTACCCTGAGACAATACCTGTCATACCTCGAAGCAGCTTTTTTGATCCACATCGTAAAGCGGGTTGACCAAAAGGGGGTCCGGTTCCAGAGAGAAAATTTCTTTAAAATGTATCTCACCAACCCCAGTCTGAGGAGCGCTTTATTTGCACCGCTTGCCGCAGAATCAGACGGGATGGGAGCCATCGTCGAAACAGCCATATTCAGTCAATGGATGCAACGCACTTCCTTCATTCCTTTCTATGCGAGATGGAAGAACGGGGAGGTTGATTTGGTACACATCAGCAGAAAAACAAACCGGCCTGAATGGGCGGTAGAAATAAAATGGAGTAACCGGTTTTTGGAGGCCCCAAAGGAATTGAAGAGTCTTCTTTCGTTTTGTACGGAGAATGGGCTCAGGCAGGCCCTTGTAACCACCATAGATAAAGCAGGCCTGGTAAACTTCAGGAATCTCCAAATTCAATATTTGCCGGCATCCGTTTACGCATACAATGTTGGAAAGAACACACTGGAAAGCCAAAAATGAACCCGTGTTTGGGTCAGCAGACCTGAAAACACAGGTGGTGCAGATTATTTCAGAAATCATGCCCCCGGCGAGCACAAACGGGCAAAGGACCGAACGGAGTGCCTGGAAACGCAAAAGAGGACAACTCCAACCGGCTGAACCCAACAAATCCTAAAAGCTTTTAAATTTTTAAATTATATGGCCATGAACGAAGTAAAATTGCACGGGGTCCTCACGGCGAGTCCGGAGAAGGTCTTCAGGGCACTTATCGATCCCGATGCGCTGGCAGCCTGGTGGAACCCCACATCCCGGATGGCAATGAGCAGTGAGCAACCATCGGGGTCTTTGCGGATCCGGCCATGAGGATGCTGCGGTGCGCTGTCTCTCCGCTCAGTGGATGGAATCCACGTTGACAGCCTGGATGCCCTGCAGATGCAGCTCGATGTGCCGGTCGTGGGCCTTGCTGCCAAAAGCGCTGATGATCTCCAGGATGTCGTAATCGATGAAGTTGCAGTCGCTGCCGTCGATGACCAGCGAACTGTACGCGGGAATTTTGTCGAGGGTTTTGCGCAAATTGACCTTGTTGAGGAAGGTCACGTTGGAATTGAGTTTGATGAGGTAGGTGTCGATGCCGCCCACGCGCGTTTTGGAAAGTTTGTATTCGGCTTTAAAATTGTTCTGGATGATGAAATAAACCGACAGGAGCAATCCGATGCTCACGCCGATGAGCAGGTCTGTTGCAAGAATGACGGCGATCGTCAGCGCAAAGGGAAGAAACTGTTTGCCCCCAAGCGACCAGGTGTGCCGGAAAAGCCTGGGCTTTGCCAGATTGTAACCGGTGACCACCAGGATGGCGGCAAGACAGGCGAAGGGAATGAAATTGAACACAAAGGGCACCAGGGCCACCGTAACCAGCAGCAACAGTCCGTGGGTGATGGCCGACAGTTGTGACCGGCCGCCGGCATCGACGTTGGCAGCTCCCCGCACGACGACGGCCGTCAGCGGAATGGCGCCTAACATGCCGCAACAGATGTTGCCAATTCCCTGGGCCACCATTTCGCGGTTTATGGGAGTGATGCGGTTGTGTTTGTCGAGTTTGTCGATGGCTTCAACGCAGAGCAGGGTTTCCAGAGTGGCCATCAGCCCAATGAGCAGTCCGGAACTCCAGATCGTCGAATTGGAAAACAGCATGTCGAAATCCGGAAAGGAAAAACTTGCAAACACGTTGTCGGGAATGTGCACGAGCTGCGCCGGGCTCAGGGCAAGAGGCGATTGCATGGCCGTCCACAACAGGTTGAGCCCTGCGGCTGCCACAACGGCGACCAGTGGCGCCGGGGCCATTTTGAGGGTCCGGTTGGGCGTCCGGTTGAAATAGATCAAAATCGCCAGTGAAACCAGTGCAATGATGATGGCGCCGGGCGAAGAGTGGTGTGCAAAATTCTGAAAATTGCCCATGAAGTGACCCACAGAAAATATTTTCAGAAATCCGCTGGTCCAGTAGGCGGGCTGGTCGTAGCCAATGGCAACGGGGATCTGCTTGAAGATGAGCATGATGCCGATGGCCGCAAGCATGCCCTTGATCACGGAGGAGGGAAAGTAGTTGGCGATTACACCCAGTTTCAGCACGCCGAGGAGGATCTGGAACATGCCGGCAACCACTACGGCCAGCAGGAACAGGTGAAAGTCGCCAAAAGACACGAGGGTTGCGCTCACCAGGGTGGTTAGTCCCGCGGCAGGTCCGGAAATGCTCAGCGCCGAACCGGAGATCAGCGACACGACCACGCCCCCGATCACTCCGGAGAGCAGGCCGCTATAAACGGGGGTCCCCGAAGCCAGCGCAATGCCAAGACAGAGCGGCAAGGCCACAAAAAAGACCGACACGCCTGCAGGCAGGTCGTGTTTAAACCACAACAAGCGGTAATAGTGAAACTTCCTTTTCATATTTTCAAGCGAATCCGGCGCAAAGATGCGGGGGATTATACTTAAACGCAAACCGCTGCCAAGGGAGGATTCCACTATCATTACCGGAAGAACCAACGCCCTGATCCGTCGCAATTCAGCCTTGTATTGATCCATGCGACTCATTTTGCCGGATTCTTTCCGCAGCGCGGAGTTGAAGGAAGAAATGTAGCCCGCGCTCCTTCCTTTACATGGAATTAAAAGCGAATCCGCGTGAAGGGAATCATTCGGCAGGACACAATTCCTTACATCAGGGAAAGCCTAAACCCGCAGATTTTTGCATGGACAAAACGAAAAAACCATTGGTACGGCTCGAAAAAGAAACACAGGTTGGGAGACCTCAGTGCCACCATGGATGCTGCGAAAAGTCTGATGCTTGAATTGAATCCTGGTGGAAACCAGCGTTGGTACCTGCGCGCTTTGCAGGACCGGTGCAGCTTGGCGCTGCTTCTCAAAGCAGGGTGCAACATGGTGGCGGGATGGGCGACTGAAGTCTGGGGACCCCGATCTGCGCGGCGCGCATTATTTTTGTAATGTGTTG
Organism: Saprospiraceae bacterium; assembly: GCA_019187365.1. Lineage (GTDB taxonomy): Bacteria > Bacteroidota > Bacteroidia > Chitinophagales > Saprospiraceae > Vicinibacter. The sequence goes on from JABARE010000042.1 coordinate 13,208, forward strand.
AAAGGTCTTGCGTATTTTTTTCGTCTGGCCGTTTTTTGGCTGGGTGTTTTTAACCTGTACCGAGTGTTGATGGTCGCGTTTAGTGCGGAAAGCCTGTTGGCCCATCCCCGCTATTTGCCAGGCCAGGCAGCCCTGGCAGGGTTGCGCCTCGACGCATCGACCATGGTCTACCTGATGATGCCGGCGTTTTTGCTTTGGGCAGGCAACCAATGGCGACCTCATAAAATTTTCGCACTGCTCAACAAGGGGTTTCATTACGTCGTCCTCTGCGTGTTGGCTTTGCTGTACGTTGCCTCCCTCAAAATGTACCACGAATGGCAGTCCTTGCTCAGCGCAAGCGCACTGGAATACGCAAGGAAACCGGGTCAGATGTTGGCGTTCATCTCCACAGGAGAACTTCTGGGTCTGTTGCTGTTTATGCTTGTATACAGCGCAACGATGATCCTGCTTTACCGGAAATGGGTAATTGGATTCGGCACAAGGGTAGCCCCCTGGTACAACAAACTTCTGCTGACGCTGGCCGCGCCGGTAGCATTCGGCATCGGGGCGCGCGGCGGATTGCAGCTTATTCCCATAAATGAAAGCTCCGCGTACTTTTCTCAAACTCCATTCTTTAACCATCTTGCGGTTAATCCGTTCTGGTACTTCGTTCACAGCGCACTCGACCGGGAACAGAAAGAGCATCCTTACATCTTTATGGATGCCGCCGCTGCGGAAGTGCGGAACAAACGTTTGTTCGTCGCAGCAGACACCCTGTCGCAGGAAGTACTCAATCGTGATCGTCCAAACGTCGTGATCATTTTGCTGGAGAGCTGGACGGCAGATATCATCGAAAGCATGGGTGGTGAACCGGGGGTGACGCCGTTTTTCGACAGCCTTCGCAGAGAAGGCATATTATTTACACAGATCTACGGAGCCGGTCAGCGCACGGAGCATGGGTTGATTTCCGTGTTCAGCGGCTTTGCCCCGCCACCCAGGGTCTCCATCATTACCGTTCCTTCAAAATCCGCAAAGCTGCCCAACATCAACGCAGCGCTGTCTGACGAAGGCTATTCTTCTTCCTTTTATTATGGCGGAGAGATAGGGTTCGTCAATATGAAAAGTTATTTGCTAAATGGCAGGTTTCAGGAGATTGTCGACAAGAGTTCCTTTTCTTCGGATCAGCTCAACAGCAAGTGGGGAGCACACGACCAATACGCATTTGAAAAACAGTTGGCCGGGTTGAGGACGATGCAGCAACCCTTTCTGTCGGGATTGCTGACACTGAGTACGCACGAGCCCTTTGACGTGCCGATGGATACGCCATTCGATGCGGGGCATGGCGAAGCGGACCGGTTCAAAAAATCCGCCTACTACACCGACAGATGTCTGTCTGCGTATTTCCGCCAGGCTAAGCGCGAGGCCTGGTATCCCAATACCTTGTTTATCCTCGTAGCCGATCACGGGCATCGCCTTCCGCGAAATACCGACCTCACCAGGCCGGAATCCAAGCGGATCCCCGTTTTGTTTTTTGGACCGGTAGTCAAAGAATCCTACCGCGGTGTGGAAATTTCACGAACGGGCAATCAGCATGACCTCCCCGTAACCCTGCTGAATCAGTTGAAACGGGAGACCAGCTCTTTTCCCGGGGGTCGGGATCTTCTCAATCCATCGACGATGCCCTTTGCTTACTACACGACCGACCACGTAATGGGCTGGGTAACGCCCGCTCAAAGCCTGGTGTACGATTATGCCCGCAAGGAATGGAAGCCTGTGGATGGCCTCCGGGTCGATTCGTCAACATACCATGCGCATTGTTCGGATGCGGAAGCTTATTTGCAGCATTTGTACGGAGCCTATTTGGAGAAATGATTTAGGGATGCGGTGTTCAAGTTGCATTCGCGTGTTTTCGCTCCAGACTGCTTTCAGGTCCCCGCCACTTTTGTTGATCTGGATTTTCCCTTCCCCGCGCCCTCTTTCCAGGGCATGAAAAGCTTCACCACGGAGCTGTGAAGGGTTAGAAGTTTCATGGAAAAGTCGCAATACAACATGGGATTTAAGGTCTGGCTCGCAATGCTCGTTGCCTGAACCATTGAATTTCCCAGGTGGCCACTCTTTGGGCCATGCCGGCCCAAGGGCTGGCGACAAGACCATTTTAGTGGAAGCGAACAGCCAATCTTGAACGCATCGTGGAGTTCATTAGGGGCAATTCTATTGATACAGCCACCTAGCGACAAACTGCCTGCACCGTCTCACTCCACAACGACGAAGGGCTGAATGCGGCCACCGGGTCCCGAGAAGAAATAGAGTCCGGTGGGCCAATTGGCGGTTTCGACCACCCATCGCTTTTCTCGTGCCAATTCCCGGAGCATGACCTGGCCCGTTGACGTGTGTACGCTCACCAGGACCGGTTCGTCGAATTCGCGCTCGAGGACAATGTAGCCGTAAGAGGGGTTGGGCAAAAGGCTCCAACGCTCGCTTTCCGGATCGGTGTTGCCCACGTAATTTTTTGCAAGGCGCACCGCCTCTCCCGCATGGATCACGCCGTGGCCGAAGGTATTGTTGGGAATGTCGGTCCCCGATGAAGGCCAGCAGTCAAACGGTGCGATGTGCTGTACGGCCGATCGCTCGATGATGCTTTCGATTTCCTCTACCTGACCCTCCAGGGCTGGGTTGGCGCTGATGATCAGGGCGACCAGACCGGCTGCATGCGGGCCCGCCATGCTGGTGCCGCTCCAGGAGGCCAGGCTGCTGTCGGGCAACATCGATACGACGTCGGAACCGGGCGCCACGACGTTGGGTTTGATGCGCACCGGACCGTAGTTGATCACCGGCCCGTTGCTGCTGAAGCTGCTGATGGAATCGTCTTTGCGGATGGAGCCGACGGTAAAACTCTTATCATAAATCGCAGGGACGTGACTCAGGGTACTGCAATGTGCACCGTCGTTGCCCGCTGAAACCACCACGACGACCCCGGAAATCCTCAGGTTGAGTACCGCGCGCTCCATGGCGGGAAATACCGCCGTATCGCACCCTTCCTCCAGGCTGCAATACCAGCTGTTGTTGATCACGTGAGGCGCCAGCGAAGGCTGAGGATTGCTGCGGTCAAAATCAAACGGGGCCAGGAAAAATTCAAAACATTCGAGGTAGGTCGAGGGGGCGCCGTTGCCGCGCTCCATATTGCGGCAACCCACCCAGCTCGCATCGGGGGCTACCCCAAAATTCAGGTCCGGAATGCTGCCCGCCATGGTGCCGGCTGTGTGTGTGCCGTGCCCGTGGTCGTCGCAGGGCTCCTGCAAATCCAGGCCGCAGGGATTGTCCGGGCCGTTGCTCAGCGGGCTGATGGCATGAATGGCATCGTACCAGTTGTAGCGGTGTTCGATGGCTCCGCCCTGGTTCCCGCGGTATTGCGCGCGGAGGGCAGGGATATCCCATCGCACGCCGGTGTCCGCATCGGCGACCACCACGTGCTGGCCGCGAATGCCCTGGTCCCAGACTTCCGCGACCCCCATGCGCTCGAGACCCCAGGTAAACTCGGGACCCCTTGCAGCAAGGGCCGGAAACTCATCGCGCGCAGGGAAATGAAAAGATTGGGGGCTGTCGTATGCGATCTGAAGAATTTCCGGATGGCCGGCCAGATCCCGGATCTGCCAAGGGCTCAGTTCTGCCCGAAGAGCATTGACCAGGTAAAAGCTCAGGTAGGGGGCCTTCCACGCATCCAGCTTGCGCCGCACGGTGGACTGGCTGCGCAGTGCTACCGATTGCAGGCGGTCTAAAACGAATCCGGCCTTCCTGTTTTTGTCCCATGAAGCCTTCCAGCCTGCGAAATCCGCCTGTTCGCGAAACTCGACGAACACCGGTATGGGCACGTCGCGAAGCATGCGCTGCTGCAACATGGGGCTGATCTGCCCCGTCGACGTAAACCCGCAAAGGAGCAGGAGAGCGAATACGGGCAATTTTTTGCTTTTCATCATTTTGTGTGCATTTCTCGTGCAAAGATAACGGAATGGCCCACCCACAAGTTCGACCCCTGGGAGCTGCCTTGGAGGGAATGGCCCCGCCTGCGGCGGGACAGGGAAGCATCTTCTTTGGACAATCCCCTCTCAGTGGACCAATCGGAGAGTTTGGCAAAAGAAGACGACTCAGGCGGGCAGAATAAAACGAGCCGGTGGAAAAAGTAATCCGCTGACGATTAAAAATAGGACGACTGTCAGATCAAATAGTGGCTATTACACCTTAAGCCAATTGTCCTTTACTTTGTTGTTCCGGGATAAACGCACATCAACGCACCATGCCCAAAAAAAATCCGGACCGCAAAAGCGACCACATCGAGTTGGCCTTTCGTTCCCAGACGGAGGGCGCTTTAGCCGACGAACGATACTATTACGAGCCTGCCCTCAGCGGGCACCCGCCTTTCGAACAGGTCATGCCCATTGCCTTTGGCAATAAAACCCTCTCTTACCCGCTGTGGATATCCTCTATGACCGGGGGAACGCGCAAAGCGCGCCACATCAACACCAACCTTGCGCGCGCCTGCCGGGAATTCGGTCTTGGCCTCGGATTGGGGTCGTGCCGCAAGTTGATCGACCACCCCGAGACGCTGTCCGATTTCGATATGCGGGAGGTCATCGGGAGCGCGCTGCCGCTGTTTGCTAACCTCGGGATTGCCCAAATTGAAACCTGGCTGGAGAATGGCCAGGAGAAATGCATCCAGTCCATCGTCGATCAGTTGCAAGCCGACGGCCTGATCGTCCACCTCAACCCCTTCCAGGAATTTATGCAGCCGGAGGGAGACCGCTACCGGAATCCTCCCGTTGACACCATCAAAATTTTGCTCGACCGGTTCGAATTTCCGGTCATCGTCAAGGAAGTTGGTCAGGGGATGGGGCCCGCGAGTCTGGAGGCCTTGCTCGGATTACCCCTGCTGGCCATCGAATTTGGTGCCTTCGGAGGAACGAATTTTAGCCTGCTCGAACTTCAGCGCCACAAGGCGATCCATGCCGAAGAACTGCTGCCGCTGACCCGCGTCGGCCATACAGCCGCAGAAATGGTTCGCTTTTGCAACGACATTGCCTCACAGAGACCCATTGCCTGCAGCAACCTGATCATCTCCGGCGGGGTCAGGCATTTTTTAGACGGCTACGCCCTCATCCGCCAAAGTTCACTGCCCGCGATTTACGGACAGGCTTCGGGATTTTTGGCCCACGCCCAAGGCGACTACGAAGCGCTGCGGCAGTACGTCAAAACGCAGCTCCGGGGACTGCAATTGGCTCAGGCGTTTTTAAAAGTGAGGTAATGGCAGAACGCCCGGCCGACAAAACCGCCACGGGAAAGACCATAGCGGGTTTTTCCAAGTTGTCCAAAAGAGGCAAGATCAAATGGATCGTAGAAAATTTTTTCAAGGATCCGGAAAACGTGATGCATGAACTGATGAGTTACTGGCATCACAACGAAGACCAGCAAAAGATCCTCGACAATTTTAGCGAGAACGCGATCAGCAATTACCCTCTGCCTTACAGCGTGGCCCCGAATTTCCTTATAAACGGCCGCACCTATTGCGTTCCCATGGTCACAGAGGAGAGCAGCGTAGTGGCGGCGGCATCGGCGGGGGCCAAATTCTGGATGGAGCGTGGAGGCATACACGCCATGGTGAGCGGAACGACCAAGCTCGGGCAGATCCATTTCAAGTGGAACGGGCCACTCGATTTCATTGAACAACATCTGCCTGAAATCCGGCAACAGATGCTGGACGATGCCGCCGACATCCTCAAAAACATGCAGGCCCGCGGGGGAGGTGTTGGAGATATGACCCTGCGCACCCCCGGCGGCCTGCCCCATTGTGCACAGTTGCTCATTGCATTTGAGACCTGCGACAGCATGGGTGCCAATTTCATCAATTCCTGCCTGGAGAGTTTCAGCGCAAGCCTGGAGCGATACATCACCCACAGCGAAGGGCTGAGCGACGACCACCGCGAATTTGAACGCATCATGGCCATACTTTCGAACTACACGCCGGACTGCCTCGTCAGGGCGTGGGTCGAATGCCCCATTAAAGCATTGGGCAATTTTGGCGGTGGCATGACGGCAGAGGATTTTGCAGAAAAATTTCACGCGGCGGTGCAAATCGCTCAGGCCGACCCCTATCGCGCCGTTACCCACAACAAAGGCATTTTCAATGGCATCGACGCCGTTGTGCTGGCTACGGCAAACGACTTCCGCGCCGTAGAGGCCTGCGGCCATGCCTACGCTGCGCGCAACGGCAGATACGCAAGCCTCAGCACCTGCGACCTGCGCGATGGCCTTTTTCGCTTTGCCCTCGAGGTTCCGCTGGCCCTGGGCACGGTAGGAGGGCTCACGGCGCTTCACCCCATGGCCAGACGGTCGCTGGAGTTGTTGGGAAATCCCGGCGCCCGGGAGCTGATGATGATCGCCGCTTCCACCGGACTCGCGCAGAATTTCTCCGCCATCCGCTCGCTCATCACCACGGGCATCCAGTACGGCCACATGAAGATGCACCTGCGCAACATCCTGCTGCGCCTCCAGGCAACCGAAACAGAAAGGGATCTGGCCCAATCCCATTTTGCCGACCGCAAGGTGAGCTTTCGTGCGGTGCAGGACTTCCTTCAACAAATCCGTTCTGCAACTAACGAACGTTAGTTTTATTGATTTTCTCCGGTTCGCTTTGGGACAGGGCCCTGTTTCCCGGGCACTAAGGGCCACCCTGTTGCAGAAAGCATCATTTTCCCCCTTCCCCTTAAACTTATTGTTCGTTTTGCCGTCAAAGTCTTAAATTCGCAATCATGAAATACGCTCAACTTCCCAGGCTATGGCTTCCCGTTGCGGCAGCCTGCCTGAACATACTCAGTGCCGGTGCCCAATCGGGTGCCGCCGATTCGACCGGAGTTCCGGGTGATCACTTCAGCCTGCACGGCGCACTCGAGATGTTCCGCCTATCCTCCTCGGTGGAGGACTTTGAACAACGGATCAACCGCGAGGACAACCACGTCAACAACCTGGATCTCAACGGCGACGAAGAGACGGATTACGTCAGGGTCGTTTCGAAAATGGATGGCGACGTACACGTTTTTATACTCCAGGTGCCCGTATCGGAATCGGAAAGCCAGGACATTGCCGTCATCGAACTGGAGAAGACCGGAGAATCCACGGCCAACATCCAGATCGTCGGCGACGAAGACATCTTCGGAGAACAGACCATCGTCGAACCTCAGGAAACGGATGCAAAATCAGCGCCTGCACCGGTCGAGGGCATGAAGGGAGGCGGACCCCTTGAAGGGGATTGGGCTCCCGCCATCGTGGTGGTGAATGTGTGGGGATGGCCCTGCGTGCGTTTTGTCTATGGTCCCGCCTACCGGCCATGGGTTTCTCCCTGGCGCTGGCGCCATTATCCTGGCTGGTGGAGACCCTGGAGGCCGTTGGCATGGCGTGCGTGGCATCCGCTGCGTAGACCCTACCACGTAGCCGGATTCGGTTTTGCCCCTGTGCACCGCGTGGTGCGCGCCCACCGCGTTTACGTGCCGGTTCGCACCCATTCGGCTGTCGTGCGCACCCGGCATTCCGCGTCGATCGGCCATTACCGCGTCACGCGCACCAAAACCATCAGGACGACCACCGGCCCGCGCGGAAATACCATCAAAACCACCAAAACCAAAACGCGGGTTCGCCGGAAGTAAAAGGCGCAGTTTGTTGCTCTTCTCTTAAGAGCACTTCTAAAAACCCGCTCCAGCACCAGCCTGACCGAACGGTGCAAAGCAAAATGGAGCGACAGCTCCATTTAGTGAGGGAACCGGGCTGCATACAGCCCGGCATGGAAAAAAACAAACAAAAGCCGGTCTCTAGCTCATCTAACGCAGCCAAAACCCAGCCGTAGGATGACCGAACGGTGCAAAGCAAAATGGAGCGACAGCTCCATTTAGTGAGGGAACCGGGCTGCATACAGCCCGGCATGGAAAAAAACAAACAAAAGCCGGTCTCTAGCTCATCTAACGCAGCCAAAACCCAGCCGTAG
>JABARE010000042.1:21222-27708 GCA_019187365.1 Saprospiraceae bacterium
GGTGCAAAGCAAAATGGAGCGACAGCTCCATTTAGTGAGGGAACCGGGCTGCATACAGCCCGGCATGGAAAAAAACAAACAAAAGCCGGTCTCTAGCTCATCTAACGCAGCCAAAACCCAGCCGTAGAACACCCTCACGTTGCGCAGCACTAGAAAAGAGTGAACTCCTCATTCCTGCATTGGGACAGTCAGTCCGCTGGCTGAGCGGAGTCGAAGCCAGCGGACACCTTCACGCTGCATAGCAGATGCCAGAAGGGAAAACTGCAGTCCGCAAAACGAGCTAGCTAAAAGCGCAGATTGATCGCAGCGTGAGCGCCTGGCATACTGACGAGCTTTCTTTGGTTACTTTCTTTTGCCGCAAAAGAAAGTAATAACCCAATTTTCATAGGGCAAACAAGAAATCCAAAAAAAATATTCTAACAGCGCACCATCCCCGCCGACACCCTCAATTGGAGGCTGGATTTAGGGCACCTCCAAAAACCCCCTCTAGCACCAGCCTGACCGAACGGGCTCAAACGCTCCATGAATTGAACTTCACAATCCTTCGTTGCAATTCAGTCAGTTATCGTTCCAAATAGCTTCCTGCGCGGCGCCTCGAAATTCATTTTGACATCAACAGGTATTGGAGAGAGGCATCCCTTTTCACGCTGGCATGAAATGGGGCTATTTACCCAAATTTAGGCATTATTTTATACACTACACTTTAATTTTGGATTTAACATGATCAGTGCATTATCAAACTTAGGTCACTTAAAGTTTATGGTAGTAGATAGATGCACTAACTCTGCAGTAATCATTGTCTTTCTGAAAAGAATGATTAAGTATAAGAGAAATAAAATATTCTTAATTGTTGACAATATATCGTTCCATAAAACAAACAAGGTATCTGAGTGGAAAAAGGCTAATAGAGAAAGAATTGAATTATTCTATTTGCCAAAGAATAGTCCCGAATTAAATCCTGACGAATACTTGAATCAAGACTTGAAAACCTATGCCGTTGGAAGAAAATCAGCGAAAAGTAAAGATGAGTTGAAGAATGATGTAATTTCCTTTCTAAAGAATACAAAGCCGGATAAGTAAAAAGTAAAGCGGTATTTTAACGCGGAAAAAGTCCAATATGCATCTTAGGAATTGTGCACTTTTAATTGGTCAGAGTAATAATGAATGTTCCCGGATCTTAAGATTGACGGCAGCTCCAATATTCCATCCTTGAAAGCAGCAAACGCGAAGATGTTGCGCAAATCCGTGAAACTCCCTAATTTGTCGAGCTTTGGACTTCTCTTCGAAATCAGTCTATAAAAACCGGGGGACTTAAAATCTACCGTTGGATGCTGTGCGTTACATGAGTGTTAGCATGTTTGTGTCCCTTCGCTAAACCAGTTGTTCGATCACAGTGCGGGTTAGATTGAATGGGTTTGCGGCTATGGTTTAGTTCTGTTACGCCAACTTGGCGTACATTCGCGACATGCGTTTCACGAATAATCCGTAGTTATTATGGCGAAATCCATTAGCCGCAGGCGTGTACTGCAAACACTGGGACTGGCTGCCGGGGCCTCCGCACTTCATTTAAAAGCGTCATCGCGGGCAGATCAGGCGGCAACAGAACTCCCCGTCTACCGTCCGGAAAGGCTGGTAACTGCCATTACTCTGGGTGCCGGTGCCCGTGGAAATGTTTATGGCAACTATGCGCTTAACCATTCCGATCAGTTGCGCATTGTTGGTGTGGCAGAGCCCATTCCCATTCGCAACGAGCGCTATGCACACAAGCACCAGATCCCCGCTGAAAACCGCTTTGTCACCTGGGAACACGTATTTCAGCGGGCGCGGTTTGCCGATGCGATCCTAATCACCACTCCGGATCACCTCCACTATGGCCCGTGTCTAAAGGCCCTCGAAATGGGTTATGACATCCTGCTTGAAAAGCCCATGGCACAGACGGAGCGCGAATGCCGCGACATCCTCGCAAAGATCCAAAAGACGAAACGCGTCGTGGGGCTGTGCCATGTGCTCCGGTACGCTCCCTATTTCATTACCCTTCGCAAGCTCATCCGCGACGGTTCAATAGGAAAGCTGGTCAGTCTGCAGCACTTTGAACCCATCCAGCATGTTCACATGGCCCATTCCTTCGTTCGTGGAAACTGGCACAACAGCTGCAAGAGCAATCCCATCATCCTGGCCAAATCCTGTCACGACCTCGACATCCTCCGGTGGCTGACCGACAAGCCCTGCAAGTCGCTCTCTGCTTTTGGAGACCTGTCGTGGTTTACAAAGAAAAATGCCCCCCAGGGCAGCACCGCGAGGTGCATAGAGGGTTGTGCGGTGGAAAGCAGTTGTCCGTATTCTGCATTGCGCATTTACCTGCGCGAGCGCAGTTATCTTTACGTATTCGACCTTCCGGAGCGGACCGAGCTCGTGCCTGACGCCATTGCCAATTACCTCCGAACAACCGACTACGGCCGTTGTGTTTACCGGATGGACAACGACCAGTGCGACCACTACACCATGAACCTGGAATTTGAGGGCGGCATTACTGCAACGTTCAATATGGAAGCCTTCACCTCCTACCACGGCCGCCGCACGCGGGTTATGGGCAGCATGGGCGATCTCGTCGGAGACATGGAAAAACTCGTGCACACCGATTTCCGCACGGGCAAGCAGACGAGCTACGATGCTGCAAATTTTGACGAAGGGGTTTATGCGAAGCACGGACATGGTGGGGGCGACTACCGGTTGATGGCAAACTGGGTCGAAGCGGTGGCACGGCAGGATGCGTCTTTGCTCAGCTCGACCATTGAGGCTTCCATCGAAAGCCACCTCATGTGTTTTGCCGCAGAGCGGAGCCGCAAATCCCGCAAGACCGTTGCCGTCCGCCTGTGAGCACAAACGCCGTATCTTTGCCCGATGTCCTCATCCGCCAAATTGCCCGGTTGCCGGGAACATCTCTTCCTGATCATCAGCGTACTAACGTTAGTTAGTATCCTTACCGGTTGTGGAGGAGGGGGTGGTTCCGAAGTGCCGCGGACCCCTCTTCAGCAGATAGAAACAGCCATTGCCAGCGAGCCAAATGACGACTCATTGTACCATGCCCTGTCCGTTCTGCTCAGCGAAGCTGGCCGCCACGGCGAAGCAGGCGAAGCTCTTCTGCGAGCCCTTTCCATCGATTCGACCCGCAGGCCCGAATACCACATTGCGCTTTCGCAGGCCTACCTGATGCAGGCGGAATCGCGAAAAGCACTGGACGCCATAGACGCTGCGCTTCGACTGTTCCCCAATCACATCCCTTCGTTGCTCGAAGCAGCCCGTCTCCGCCTCATCCTGCAGCAACATATCCCAGCCATGGCCCTGCTCGACAAGGTTTTTCTCCGCGACCCGAGCCAGCCTGATGCCTGGTACCTTGCCGGACACCTCTTTCTCGAAATGGGCGATACGGCGCGGGCTGTGAATGCCTACCAGAAGGCCGTCGACACGAGGCCGGATATGCGCAATGCCTGGAAACAGCTGGGAGACGTGCTCACCGCTCTGCACATCGAACGCGCGATATCCTATTACGACAATGCCCTGCGTCTCGACAGCACGGAACCCGAACTCTACCACAACAAAGCCTACGCCTTGAACCTCTTTGGCAACAGGGCCGAGGCCATCGAACTTTTCCGCCAGCTCTGCAGCCGCTTCCCGTCTTATGAACCAGGATTTTACCACCTTGCCCTGCTCCTCGCAGAAAGCGACTCAACACAGGCTGCCGTCGAACATTTTGGAGTTGCCATCCGTCTTAACCCCTCTGAAGCCGGCAGCTACCTCCAGCGCGCAAAGGCCCTTCAAAAGCTTGGAGACCGCCCCGGCGCCCGTTCAGACCTCGAAACTGCCCTCCGCCTTGACCCCGGTCTCGAAGAGGCCCGGGTTCTGCTGAAGTCCCTGTAAGCACGTCCCGAAGAATTTAAGGTCCGGTTTGCAGGTCAACCGAAAACTTAATTCCTCTTTCCTCGGTTAGTATTTAAAGCAATCATGAAATCCACTGAGAAAAAATCAACCAGCATGAGTGTACTTAAAGTCATTGAAATCATGTCCTCCTCCAAAAAATCATGGGAGGACGCAACCGAATCCGGAGTAGCCAAAGCTTCTGCGACCTTGAAAAACATCCGTTCGGCCTGGGTGCAGGACCAGTCGGTCACCGTTGAAAAAGGCAAGATCAAGGAATACCGCGTGACCCTGAAGTTGTCATTTGAACTCGAAAAGTAAGCCCGGCCCTTTTCCATTATCGATTTGATTAAGAGCATCCGGTGTACGCGGGATGTGAAGCTAGTTTTTTCAAATCACTACCTTTGCCCCCATGGACAGCATTCAAATCAGCTTCCCCGACGGCAGAACGCAGGACTTTCCCAAAGGTGTCACGGCGCTTGAGGTCGCTAAAACGATCAGCGAAGGGCTGGCGCGCAATGTCCTGGCCGCTAAAGTCAACGGGGTGGTCGTCGATGCATTCCGTCCGATCCAGAACGATGCCGGCCTGCAGTTGCTCACCTGGAATGACCCTGAGGGCAAGTCGACCTTCTGGCACAGCTCGGCGCACCTGATGGCCGAAGCGCTTGAGAGCCTGTACCCAGGTATAAAATTTGGCATTGGCCCTCCCATCGAAAGCGGTTTTTATTACGACGTAGATACCGGTGACCGCGTGCTTACGGCTGCAGACCTGTCTGTCATCGAACAGAAGATGATGGAACTGGCCCGGCTCAACCAGGCGTATATGCGCCGGGAAGTGGGTAAAGGAGACGCCCTGCGCTATTTTTCTGAAAAGGGCGACGAGTACAAATTAGAGCTCATTGGGGAGCTCGAGGATGGCTCCATCACGTTTTACGAACAGGGAAATTTCACGGACCTCTGCAAGGGGCCCCACATACCAGAAACCGGGCACATTAAAGCTGTAAAGCTGACCTCTCTGGCCGGAGCCTACTGGCGAGGCGATGAGAAGCGAAAACAGCTCACGCGCATATACGGAATTACCTTTCCCAAGGCCAAAGAGCTCGAAGAACACCTCCGGCTCCTCGAAGAGGCACGCAAGCGAGACCACCGGAAGCTCGGTCAGGAATTGGAGCTCTTCATGTTCAGCGATAAAGTCGGAGCCGGCTTGCCGATATGGCTTCCGCGGGGAACGGCCCTGCGTCAGCGCCTTGAAGATTTTCTCAAGGCCGAGCAGATCCGAAGGGGATACACCCCCGTCATCACACCGCACATCGCTCACACGCATCTCTACAAAACCAGCGGTCACCTCGAAAAATACGGTGAGGATTCCTTTCAACCGATCTCGACGCCCCGCGAGGGCGAGGAGTTTTTCCTCAAACCCATGAATTGCCCGCACCACTGCGAGATTTACGCACACAAACCGAGGTCCTACAGGGACCTGCCCGTGCGCATTGCCGAATTTGGCACGGTTTACCGTTACGAGCAAAGCGGGGAGTTGCACGGACTAACGCGCGTTCGTTCGTTTACTCAGGACGATGCTCACATTTTCTGTACCCCCGACCAGGTCAAAGGAGAATTCCTCAACGCCCTTGATCTGACCATGATGGTCATTCACAAACTGGGGTTTGATCATTTTACCGCGCAGATCTCTTTGCGGGATCCCGCTCATGCAGAGAAGTACATCGGATCTGAAGAAAACTGGATCAAGGCAGAGCAGGCGATCATCGATGCGGTTAAAGAGGCCGGACTCGAAACGACTACCGTTTTGGGCGAAGCGGCCTTTTATGGACCCAAGCTGGATTTCATGGTGCGCGATGCGCTTGGACGCTCCTGGCAACTTGGAACCATCCAGGTTGATTACAACCTGCCTGAGCGTTTTCAACTCGACTACATTGGTGCGGACAATTCCCGCCACCGGCCGGTTATGATACACCGGGCGCCCTTTGGTTCGATGGAGCGCTTTATTGGTGTGCTCACCGAGCACTGTGCCGGAAAATTTCCTCTCTGGCTGGCTCCCGAACAATACGCCATCTTGCCGGTCAGCGACAAATTTCTCGATTATGCTGAATCACTTTTACAGCAATTTGAAAAAGCCTCCCTTCGCGGCAACATAGACCGTCGCGTAGAATCCATTGGCAAAAAAATCAGGGACGCCGAGCTGAAAAAGGTCCCGTTCATGCTCATTGTCGGAGAAAAGGAACGCGATCAGAACACGGTTTCTGTCCGGCGTCAGGGCGAGGGTGACCAGGGCAGCATGACTGCGGAAGCATTCATAAACCTGATCCGGGAAGGCTCCATCTGAGGCCAGATCCACTTTCCCTCAAGTTCTTGTCATTAGAATCAAGAATCGCTCTTATAATTTTATCGGTTGTTTAAACCGTGACTCTCCGTCTAACTACACCTCATATCCTGGCAATAGCTTATCCAGCTCAGATAATTTAGTATCCGGAATCCGCTCCAGTGTTGTCTTGAGCCAGTCATAGGGATTTATGTTATGGGCTTTACATGAGCCAAAAAAGCTGTACATCATTG
>JABARE010000057.1 GCA_019187365.1 Saprospiraceae bacterium
AGATAAATATGAAACATTCAATTACCAAGCATTCCTTTACAAAAGTCGTTGTTCAATCCAAAATACAAAAGGATATCATCAAAAAATTAAAGTGTAGTGTATAAAATAATGCCTAAATTTGGGTAATAAGTTTATACAGCAGCAATGTCTTTATTGACAATTTCACTTTTTCACAGACCAATTCTGACACCAAACAATACAGTTCTTTAGTATCTTCTACTCTATTGTGCCATACAGCACAGACAGAAAGTTCAATCACTGTTCACAATAATGCTCCTCCTTCTTCACTTAAAAATCCTTTTGGCGAATTTTCAGCGTGTTTAAGGACAACTGAACAGTTGCTCTTTAATACTTTTTCGCAATACCTTTTTTATTCTCAAAATTTATTGGTTCGGTTACAAAAAACCGACATTATTTTTCCTTTCCATTACTTCTGGTAATTAAGTTTTTATCCTGTCTTGAATGCGGGACAACTTTTTTACAGGTGTGCCATTGCGATACACCTGTATTCATAATATATTTAAAAACTTTAAAAACCAATAAATGGATTTAGGAACAACAATCGTAGGTATAGTAATCATTCTTATCTGTATTATACCTTTTGCTTTAATGAGCATAAACAGTAGAAAAAAAGAGAAAAAACTCATACAGGGACTTTCAGACATTGCCAACAGAAATAATTGTAAAATCAGCAGACATGAGTTGTGGAACAATTCAATAATCGGGATTGACGACACAGTCCTAATGATTTTCTTTACAAGAAAGTCCAAGGACAATGAAACTTCGCAACAAATAAATCTCACTGAAATTCAAAAGTGCAGAGTGATTAATTCAAGCAGAACAGTAAGCAACAAAGAAGGGAATTTCAAGGTTGTTGAAAAACTTGAATTGGCTTTTTCATTCCAAGACAAAAGTAAAAGTGAAGTTGTTTTAGAATTTTATAACGCTGACTATGATAGTTTAACTTTGATGGGTGAACTGCAATTAGTAGAAAAGTGGTGTAAGATATTTAACGACAAAATTTCTGAAATGACCAAGCAAAAAAAATGAGACCCAAAAGCACTGCGGCAAAGCCGCAGTGCTTTTTATTTTAATAGTAACAATTAAACTTCAAGTATAAATGAACCCATTTTGGACACAGATTATCATTCAAACAACCTTGCGACATAAGAGTAAAAAAGCAGAAGACAAAGAACGTTATTCTGAATATGAACTCGCAAAAGGACATCGGGAATTTCTTATTGGTTTAAAGCGACATTTCAAAGACATTATTCTAATAACAGCAGGAATATTTTCTGCCTCCTTTGGTTTCAAAGGTTTTTTGCTGACAAATCATTTTATTGACGGTGGCGCAACAGGTATATCACTGCTAATTTCGGCATTGACTAAAATTCCTCTTTACATTTTAATAGTCGGTGTAAACATTCCATTTGTTGTTCTTGCATTTAACGTGTTTGGAAAACAGTTCGCAATTAAAACAGCTTTAGCCATAGCAGGACTTTCGCTTTGTCTTGCGACAGTAACATTTCCCAACATAACTAATGATAATTTGCTTGTAGCCGTTTTCGGTGGTTTCTTCTTAGGAGCAGGTATCGGACTTGCAATAAGAGGTGGTTCTGTAATTGACGGGACAGAGGTGCTTGCGATATTTTTAAGTCGCAAACTTGGGACAACGATTGGCGACATTATTATTGTGATAAATGTTGTCATTTTTTCAGCAGCAGCATACTTTCTCTCAATAGAGATTGCTCTTTATTCAATGATAACCTATTTGTCAGCATCAAAAACACTGGACTTTATAGTAGAAGGGCTTGAAGAATACACTGGTGTCACAATTATTTCATCGCATAATGAAAAAATAAGACAAATGATTATTGACCGTATGGGGAGAGGTGTTACTGTTTATAACGGTAAACGCGGATATGGCAAAAAGGGTGAAGCAAAGGAAATTGACATTGTCTATACCGTAATAACACGACTTGAACTAAGTAAGCTAAATGTTGAGGTTGAAAAAATTGACCCCGATGCTTTTATTGTTATGAGTAGCATCAAAGACACTAAAGGTGGAATGATTAAAAAGCGACCGCTGAAGCATTGACAGAAGACGCTTCGTGGACAGGAGAAGCACGAACCGATAACAAGGGGTTGCCGCAATGCGGGGTGCAGTGCTTAATTGAACGGTTGTGCTTTTTACATACTTTTGTCGTAGGTGGACAGTTTAGTGCTTTTAAGTCCCGCACTGACGGCAACCCCCGAACCGATGTGGCGCCATTCGGCGCCACATCGGTTCGCCGGATTGCATGCGCAGATGTGGCCTTGAACGGCTCACATCTGCGCATTTGCGAGATTTCTCCGCGGATCGCAGCTTCGCTACTCCCGCTCCAAAACCTCGCAAATCCGGCGATCCGTTGTGCGTCATATTAAAGAGAAACCCGAAATGAATAAAATGACAAAATTGATTAACCTTATACTCATATTGACTCTAAACTTTTCTTGTGCCGAAAAGAAATCAACAGAAAAAGAGATTAACCAACCTGAATTAGTTGCCACTTCAAAATCCGACACCTTAAAGTTTACCTCAGGAATACGAGCAATCTTGCAAGACAGTAAAGGGAATTATTGGTTTGGAAGCCAAAATGAAGGTGTAAGTCTATATGATGGAAGTTCATTTAAATACTATACAATAAATGAAGGATTAGCTGGAAATCAAATTCGTTCAATTCAGGAAGACAAGAACGGAACTATTTGGTTTGGAACTGCAAATGGTGTGAGTAGTTACGATGGGAAAACTGTGCAGAAACACACTGTAATTGGAAATTCGGAAAGTGAATGGACGAAAACAGATATTGACTTATGGTTTGATGCTGGAACAAGACAAGGTGTGTATAGATACGATGGTCAAAAATTAAATTATTTACCCTTTCCTAACCCCAAAAATATAACTTCCGGAAGCACATATGCTGTAACCAGTATATCAAAAGGAAAGAATGATATGCTTTGGTTTGGCACTTATGCGGGTGTTTTTGGCTACAACGACAGTGAGTTTACAACAATTAATGATGAAACACTTAGACTTACGGAAGATTCTGAAAAAATGCACGTAAGAAGTATTCTTGAAGATTCCCAAGGCAGACTTTGGATTGGTAATAATGGAATTGGCGTTATGCTTAAAAGTGGAAACTCAATCATTAACTTCTCCAAAGAGCAGGGAAAATTAATCCCAATGAATGAGTTTGAAGCGAACGCCCTAAGTAAACAGTTTACTAAAAACACAGGACTACAAGCTGTTTTTGCTATTACAGAGGATAGTCAAGGAAATATTTGGTTTGGAGATAGAGATACAGGAGCTTGGAAATATGACGGTAAAACGTTGACAAACTACAAAATTGACACAAAATTGAAATCTCAAATGATATATACCATTTATGAAGACCAAAACAAAAACTTGCTTTTTGGAATGGCAGAAGGAGGTGTTTATAAATTCAACGGGAAAACATTTGACAAACAATATTAAAAAAATACGAACGCACAACATCACCTATACGCAAGCAGGGGTTTTGTGCTTCGTAGGACAGTAAAGTGATAAAATTAAAGTTCAGTTCTTCGTAGGAAGTTCAGTGGTTAAAATCCCTGCCTGCGTATAGCTGAGAAACGATGTGGCGCCATTCGGCGCCACATCGGATCGCCGGATTGCATGCGCAGATGTGGCCTTGAACGGCTCACATCTGCGCATTTGCGAGATTTCTCCGCGGATCGCAGCTTCGCTACTCCCGCTCCGAAACCTCGCAAATCCGGCGATCCGTTGCCTGCAACCCTATCGAAAATCGTATCCTGTCCAAAATAAAATGTAATAAAGGAATGCCACGAAAAAAAATACGGACTGAGCACTGTAAAAATTGCAACTACGATTTCAGGATTGACATCCCGAATATGAAATACTGCCCTAATTGCGGGCAGGAAAATCATACCCCCAGAAAGCCTTTCTTTCACTTCCTATACGAGTTAATGGAAGGCATTTTCCATCTTGATAATAAAACATGGTTAACCATTAAGACCTTGTTTGCCCGCCCTGGCCAGATCACTAAAGATTTTATCGAAGATAAGCGGAACCGGTATTCACCCCCGGTCAGGATGTTTATCTGGTGTACTGCATTATTTATGTTCAGCGCCTGGCTTCTTGTAGACACTTTTTCTAACTATGGTCAACCGGCTTCCGAATCAAGTAAATCAATGAGTCAGCGTTTTGATGAAGCGCCTGATTCATATAGTATACCAATAATACTTGTTAACAGTGGGTTATGGCCCACACTGCCTTCGACGCCTATAGGGAAACAAAGGGTTTTAAAAAACATCCCCGACAAAGAAATTAAAAACTGGCTTCAGGACCAGAAGTATCCTGCTGATTATTTTCATGTTCAATTGGTAAAAGCTTACCGTACACAAATCAATAGTCCGCTTACCGTATCTGCCTTCACGAAGAAAATTACAGCAGAGAATAATATTCTTTTTGTATTGTTGCTTCCCCTCAATGCATTAATACTGTTCCCGCTTCTTTATAGGAAAAAAATGCTCTACTATGATTCAATGATATTTACCCTGCATATTAATACCTGGATACCGCTTTTCCAATCTATTTGGATATGGGTACTGACGCTGATGATTGGGTTGCTGCGTGCTCCTGAAGCAATCTTTTTATCAATACCTGTAATCAATGCTGCCTATTACCTTTTTGCGTTAAAGAAAGCTTTTGGATATAACTGGGTAAGTACAATGGTACGATGGCTCCCTGCCTTTTTCATTGACACTTTTTACCACTGGCTTATATTGTTGTTAAATGCCGCTTGGTTTAAGAATTAGATATCCAGGCTACATTATGGGCTGCAGGCAACATTGTATTGCCGCCATGCCACATGCAATATACTCTTTCACGCTTGGCAGAAAATTATTAACTTAGCTTTTGCATGGTGGTCGGTGAATGTGGCACGGCGGCAATACTGACACGATGTGGCGCCATTCGGCGCCACATCGGATCGCCGGATTGCATGCGCAGATGTGGCCTTGAACGGCTCACATCTGCGCATTTGCGAGATTTCTCCGCGGATCGCAGCTTCGCTACTCCCGCTCCGAAACCTCGCAAATCCGGCGATCCGTTAATTCCAATTTCAAGAACTAATCTAGTTATTAAAACGTTAAGTTAAAGATATAAACAATCAAAAGACAATAAAAAAAGCCCACGACCACCCATCGAAATGGAGACGCAGGCCATCTAATCGCTAAACTAGGCCGCGAAGGTATGACTTTTTTGTGTTGACTTCCGATTGTTTTTAATTTATTTATTCACAATTAGAAACATAATTTTATGAAAAATTTCATTTTTTTACTTCTATTATTACTTGGAGATTTAGGTGTAACTTTTGGGCAAGATGACTGTGCATTCCCTAGTATAGGTGCTACAAGTACCGTCAATACATCTGGTATTGATTTCTTTAGTGAATCTGTTTGTGAACCCATAATCTTGAAATGTAATATTGTAATTTTAACTAGAGATGATGGGACAGGTGGATTTTCACCTTCCAGTAATTTGTGGTCAGACTGGGAAAATGCCATGAATTCAAATTTAGCAAATATTCAAGATCCAGAAAATTGTTCAACTGGGTATCCTCTTGATTCAAAAATCAGAGTTAAATTGACTACACATACCATACCCAATACTTTAGCATGGGATTGGTATGCTGAGACAAATCGCGATAATTATAGTGGACACCCAAATGCATATATTTGTCAAAGGTTTCTCGGCACAACTCTGTGGGAGGACTTAGAAACGGTTATGACTAATTTTGAACAAGCCCATTTTGGTGAAATTAATTTCTTTTTCATTGAAAATGGTGAATTATTGGATTTATTAGAAACTCATATTGCGAACGGAACTAGACCATCATCAAAGTATGTTGATCGATTTGAACAAAATGGCATACCAATAGCGACAGGTTGTTCCGTATTTCCAAAGCCTTATAATAGCTTAGCAAGCCAAAATTCATATGTAATATCAAATAGATATTCCGATTACTTAATTCGACAGCATTTTCATGATATTTGGTGGCCACAATTTGCAAATGAAACACCAGAGACTGTGTGGGGATGGTCGTTTTATGAAAACACATTAATGTTTTTACATGAAATGGGACATAATATTATGAATTTTTATCATGACTTGACTTCAAGTAGCTAATGCAAGAATCAGGTACGTAAAATTACCTAATTTTTGCCATGAAAACATATAAAAGGATCACTATTCAAGAGAGAGAACGGATATCGCACCTATTTGCCTTGGGAAATACATTACAGTGTATTGCATCGGATGTAGGGCGATCAGCGTCTACGATTGGGAGAGAGATTAGGCGTAACCTATCAAAAGGTGAATACC
Source organism: Saprospiraceae bacterium (assembly GCA_019187365.1). Lineage (GTDB taxonomy): Bacteria > Bacteroidota > Bacteroidia > Chitinophagales > Saprospiraceae > Vicinibacter. The sequence continues at coordinate 6,425 of JABARE010000057.1, forward strand.
TCGCCCTTTCGGCCCACCAAAAGGCCGAAAGAAGGCAGAGGTATTCACACGCTCCTAAGCAAAAAATTGACCAAAATCAGAAATTGAAGTTGACGATATACACTAAATTGAGGCTCAGATGGTCTCCCCAACAGATTTCAGTTTGGTTAAAAACGGTGTATGGGATGAGTATAAGCCACGAAACGATCTATAAGTATATTTATGTCCAAGCAAAGGGCGAGCTTCGCAAGGAACTTATATCCTATCTGCGTCAGCGAAAACCCAGGCGCAAGAGTCGAAAATTGGAGCATGATAAACGGGGCACTATTCCTGATATGATCAGTATACATGAACGTCCCGAAGCAGTTGAAGACCGAACTGTTCCCGGTCATTGGGAAGGGGATTTAATGATCGGAAGGGATCATCAGTCCTCCATAGGCACACTTGTGGAGCGTTCCACTCGATATTTGCTTATCGTAAAACTGAAAAACAGAGATTCAAAATTTGTTTGCAAAGAATTTTCAAAAATTATGCGACAATTACCCAAAAGTCTAGCCCAATCAATGACATATGATCGTGGAAAGGAAATGACGGAACATAAGAAGTTTACAATGGACACCAAAATGAAAGTGTACTTTTGCGATCCACACAGTCCTTGGCAACGAGGTACAAATGAAAACACCAATGGACTCATTAGGGACTTCTTTCCTAAGGGAACAGACTTTGATAAAATAAGCCGCAAACAACTACTTTGGGTTCAGGAAGCACTAAATGAACGACCCAGAAAAACACTTGGATACGATACTCCCAAAAACAAAATGAATAAACTCATTAAAGAACACTTATTATTGCGTTAGCAACTTGAAACCACCCAACATTAAAGTTTTATCTTCGAGAGGAATCATTCCTCCGCAATTTTCATCTGCCTGTCAACCACAACCGCCTTCGGCTGGATTAAATTGTGCAACAGCTCATATAGTCCAGACGGTTACTTTACCTCCCAATCCTACCTGTCCTGTATGCACTACCGCAACAGTAGGTTATGATGTAAGAGTTTGTTATGTATTTAATGGAGGAGTTCCAACTTATTCATTTACATTTTGGAATTTTGGACTTGCCGGATTATCACCTGATTGCGAAACATGCATTTTTAACCTTCCAAATCATGGAGGAGATGTGGTATTGGATCAAATGTCTTATCAGGCTTCTTTAATTGTTGAAAGTGACTATGTGAGTCCTTGGGTTAATACATGGCATCCTCCTTGTGTAAATAATTCATATTATTCATCCGATTTTATTCGTCAGACTTGCTACCGCTGGTGTATAAATTTGAGTAACTTTGAAATTAGTCAAATCACATGTGGTGATAAATGTTGTCAGCGGACGAGAACTTTTTGCTGGGAGCCTCTTCCACTACCTGATGGTACAGTGAGAATATCTCCGCCTATATTTCAAACCATTGGGGCTTCAAACTGTGGTATTATAACTTTAACTTGTAATGGATTACAATTACCTTGTGATGATAGGCCTTGTGGAATTATTCCATAGTATAATTATGTTCATTATTAAAGGAATGGGCGACTTAATATCAATCGCCCATTCCTTTATTTTTTTAAAATAATAAAAGTAAATACTTTCAAAGTTTAGAATTGCTAACAATCAAAAAAGATAAAAATGAAAAAAAATCCACTCCTTTTTTTGACAATGAATTTTGTTTGGTTGAATTTTATTGTATCTCAGCAATATACACCACTGCAATTTAAAAATTATGCGCCAATATGGACACATCTTCATAATACCGATAAAATTCCAATTAAGGAAGGTAATTGGATTTTCTTGGAGCAGAATTTCTATAGAGCTCCGGCAGTCATTGACAAAAATGTCCTATACAATGTGTATAATATCGTATTTGGTCCTGCATGGATAGGCGGGTATTATATAGAGGCAATTGATATCACAAATGGAATGTTGTTATGGGATCATTTATATTATAGTGAAACTGTCGGAGAGAGACGCTATGCGAATAGACCAATTGTTAAAGGAGATACACTGGAATTATTGATCCACGAAGAATATAGTAAGTTTGACACTTTTTTTAAACCAATATGGTTTGTTGCTTCTGCCAGAAGGATGATATTAAACAAAAACAATGGGGCAATACTGGACTCAAGTTTTTCCATTCCAAAAGATCCACATGCCAGAAGAATTCCTGTTCCCTTTCCCTATGGTCCTACACATCTTTACTATAATGATACAAACTTTATTGTCATCAATCATCTGGTCTTGACAGACACGCTAACTGGAAAAAGTAGTATCTGGTATAATCGAATTGTACTTGACCTTAGTAACAAAGAAATAGGCAATACTGAACTCTATGTTCCCACTAAATACCATAAATTGGTTGATGGATTATTCAATTATGATAATAGCAATAACACATTTTGTACTTATACTTCAGAAGCTCATCCAGATTCTGTGGTGCAACAAGATTTTGATATTGGATATTATTACATGGACAGAAATTTAAATATTCTGACTTCGGGCAATCTGAACAACATAAGAACAGATGATGCAAATCAATTTGGACCAGCATATCTTTCTGAAGATCATTTCATATTTGGCTCAGGTTTTTATCAAGAAAATCCTTACTATTTCCAATCCTTGGCTTTTATCCTATATGATCGATTTGGGAATCCTATAGAAAAAATTGATCTTAGGCCTTTGGAGAGTAATTCAAAAAAGGCAAGATTTACCCTAGCTACATTTTTAAAAACTACAAAAGGGCCTAGGATATTAATTTGTGTTCATTCAGTAACAAAAAATATCTTGGAAATCTACATATCAGATGGCTTAGGGAACATAAATAAAACAAATACATTTTTTATTGACCCTGGAACAAAGACTGAAATTTTAATAAATAAAATAGATCTAGTAGGAAATAATTTATTATGCAATTTTATTTATAGGGAAAATCGCACAGGCTTAAATGAGGCACCGCTTTGGTCGAGCTGGGTTATGATTAAGGGTGAAGATATTGGTGTTTTGACTGCACAAAAAGATGTAAGTTTAGATAAAGGAAACATATTAAAAATATTGCCCAATCCAGTCAATGAAACCTTAACAATAGAATTTGATAAAGCATATTCAGGATTGCTAAATATTTATAATGAAATAGGTCAGTTAATTTTTTCTACTAAATTAAAAAATTACAAAGAGTTTAATTATGATACCAGTGTATTACTCAATGGATATTATAGTGTTCAATTAATAACCGATAATAAAATTTTAAAGTCTCAATTCGTTAAAGTTAATTGATGTATGTAGTATGCATGTCTAAAAAATTAATGAATAATATTTCAAGATTGGAGCTGAAATGAAACTGGAATTAACACAGTATTGACGATCATGCCACCAAAAAATATTTTCTTATTCAAGCTTGGTTTAAAGGTAAAATATTTCCACTCTTGGCTTAATTCAATTGGTGGCACGTCGTCAATACAAAACGATGTGGCGCCATTCGGCGCCACATCGGATCGCCGGATTGCATGCGCAGATGTGGCCTTGAACGGCTCACATCTGCGCATTTGCGAGATTTCTCCGCGGATCGCAGCTTCGCTACTCCCGCTCCAAAACCTCGCAAATCCGGCGATCCGTTATGCCACATGGCGAATCGGAGTCCACGCAGCGGCGGCGGCCAAGTTTTCCGCAACCAAAGGGAGCTGTTGTTTTTCGAAAAGTAAAAAGTTCTTTGAAGACGAATACATATCAACGCTGCAAAAAGGCGGCGGGCGGTGACGGACATGAGCGTATCACGCAAGACGGTTCGCAGCGGACAGGACATCACCGGTTGCGCAGGACATTGCGCAGTAGCAGGGACACGCAACGGGTGCCGGTCGGGACCAGGGCGGGCGGACACGGAGCCGCCGCGGACAGACAGCCCCTTAGGTCGCGGAAAGCGATTGCTACGGGTCGTTCCGCAGGGAGCACACCGGCGCGCCACGCTGCATAACACCCGGTATTGCGCCAGGGCCGTCATGTTTCTGTTAAATGATTATCTTTGGCATGCCGGCCCCGGCGCAAACCGGCGTTCCGTTAATTCCAATTTCAAGAACTAAATCAATTAACAATACGTTAAATTAAGGATATAAACAGTCAAAAGACAATAAAAAAAGCCCACGACCACCCATCGAAATGGGGACGCAGGCCCTCTAATCGGAAAATTAGGCCGCAAAGATACAGGTTTTAAGTCTTGTTTTGAGATTGTTTCAATTTTATTATTAACAATTAAAAACAAAAAATTATGTCAGTGAAAACGTTTTTTTACAGCAATCCGCATTGTATTTTTTGCTACAATATAAGAATCCTTTTTTTGGGTCTTTTATTGACCGGAAGTTCTGTAGCTATTAATGGACAGACTTTTGACTGTGGGAGTGAAATTACTAATGATATACCAATTCAAGGAGTAGGTAGTTGTATCGACAATTTAGCAAATCTTGACCCAAAATGTGTTAAGATTAAGTTTCATGTCATAAATAATACCTCAGGAAATACTGAGAACCTGCCAGATGAAATACTACTTCAATTAATAGAAAAAGTAAATTTTATATTTGGAAATACCAAGATCCGATTTTCTGTTGGTAATAATTGTACGCACAGAGAGACACTTACAAACATTACTAGTGATGCTATTTTTAGACAATTAATTGGTGATGTGACTCCTGGTAATTTTGACCCGGATCCCAGTTTAAATTGGGATCAAAATGCAATAAATATCTTCTTCTTTCAACAAAGTATTTTTTCGCGACCTTATCACTCATTTAGAAACTATCCTGTAGTATATATGGGAACTTTTCAAACCGCTTTAAATTCTAGTACAGCAGGACATGAATTAGGTCATGCTCTGTCGTTAAAGCATACATTTGGCGGTGGGGATAATGGAGTAATATCTAATAGTGCTGGCTGGGAGTGTAAAGATGGTAGCAACTCAGAAACAACAGGCGATTTTATAACAGATACTCCTGCTGATCCATTTACCCAAGATCTAAAGCCACCATTTGGTACTTTTGATATTCCAAACAAATGTTTCATCAATCCTCCTAATTCATTAAAAGATAATTGCAATGATATGACAACAGCATGGGATATTCCTTTTGACAATGTAATGAGTTATTACGGTTGTGGTGATAATTTAACTCCATGCCAAAGTGTGGCGATGCATAATAGACTCTTAGAAGTTACAAATTTGGTAATGGATTGCAATGATGATTTGTTCAATTATCCACCTTGTGTCGATATAGTTATTTCACAAGAAACAACTTGGGTAAACCAAGTAATAAATTTGTGTCCAAATCAGAGAATAATAATTTATCCACCGGGTAAGCTAACAATCGAAAATTGTACAATTTCAAAAGGCAATAGACCTCCTCCAAATCCAAATTGCCCAACGTTGGTTAATAATGGAAACTGGGATGGCATATACGTTGGTAATGTTTCTTTCCCAATTTCAGGTGCTATAAGTGGATTAATATTATATGGACCTACTCCAGGGAATATTCTTACCATCAAATCCAATTCAGTAATAGAATACTCGAATAATGGATTAGTAACTGGAGGAACATATGGAAATGTTCTAGTTCAAAACTCAACATTCCAACACAATGGAAGGATAGTAAAAGCTTTTGGTTCTGGAAGTGTAGGATTCTACAATACTATACTCAATGTAGATGCTTCAATTCCATTTGGAACGACCATACAGAAAAACCAAATTCATACAATTGGTTCTAATATATATCTAGGGTTAAATACTAAATTGGAAAACTTAGGTGCATTAGATAAAATAGGAATTAATAGCACAAATGGTAAGGTTGGAATAACTGGATCAATTATTAAGAACTTTGAGTATTCTGTATTTAAAGATTTGGGTGGCAACCTAGACGTTTTTGGTTCAAAATTCTATGGAGCTCCCTTATATAATAAATCAAGTTCAATTAAAGTACGAAATAGTTATTTCGAAAAATTAGTCAAGTCAGAAGGGAATGCTACTGGGACATATTCTGGAAATCATTTTAAAGGTGATTTATATCTTTTTTCTCCTCAACAATCAAATTTGGTCAAAGAAAACTATTTCACCAATTGCTTATTTGGTTTAGATAAAAATAATAGACTTTCTGATGCAATATGCAATCGTTGGACTAATGATATTGCTGTCGATGCATCTGCCACTGAATTACCACAAAGTTGGGGAACTTTATCCATTCCTAGTGGAAATAAATGGGAAGGTTCTTTAAGACCTCAAATGTATAGCCAAGGAATAAGTATAACTAATTACCATAAGTCAGGGAACAATAATCATATATTTAATTACAATCTTCCATTTAAGGGAGCTGGTAGTGATGGTGAAGTTAATTGTCAGTATCTACCTCCACCTTCTGGGTTTGGAAATGGAGGAACTACAGGAGTTGGGGAAGATGGTCAACCGTTGATACCCGAAGTTCCAGTAGATTGGACAAGCTTAAATAATCAATATGTCCAGATAATAACATCAATTTCTAATCTTGAAGCAAATCTTGCAAATACATCAGGTCAACAATTGCTAGCTCTTCAAGATGATATTGAGAATCTGAGAGTTACAGCTGGTCAATTAATCAATGAAGCAATTCAGCATCTTGTAGAAGATGGAGATCAATCCCTTGCAGTACTATGGTTTAGTAGGGCTGGCAATATTTCTAACGTTTATCAAGCTATTTTATCAGCAATTTACAATTCTCAATGGAGCACAGCAATTGCATCATCAGTAATATTAAATGAAGATTCACCAGAAGTGGCCGAGGATAAATCCAATTTTATAGCAGCTATTAATTATTTAAATAATCTAGCTGTTAATGAAACACCAATTGACAACTTAAATGAAAGTCAATTGAACTCATTGATTGATTTATGCGACAATAGTTTTGGTGATTATACAGCAATACTTCGCACTTTCTTAAATATTCAGTACGGAATTATTATTACTTCGCCTGAAGCTCTCATTCAAAGAAGCAGGAAAGAAGGATCTATTATAGTAGCTGAGAAACCATTCGAAATTGTCATTAGTCCGAACCCAAATAACGGAAGATTTACACTAATAAAATCTTCTCAAATGCAAGTAAGTGAATTATCCATTACGGACTTAAATGGTTCTAAAGTTTATTCTTCTAATAGAATTATGGACTTTATTGAATTGCCATCAATTATAGGTCAGGGAGTTTATATTCTGAAATACAAATTTATTGGAGATACAAAAGAGTATTCTAAAAAATTAATACTCATTAAATAATATATTATCAAAGTTTAGAGGCAGGTCTTGCAACCTGCCTCGTTTTTAAGTTATGAATAAGATATTTCTGCTTTATATTACATTTATATTAACAGCAAGTCTTCAGGGGCAAGGATTTAGCAAGATAATAGATTATGATCCATCTGGACAATGTCAACATTACTTGGTATTCCCAAAACATGACTATATTTATGTATTTGGTGATTTCATAGATTCTGCGCGCACTTCAATTCGGCCTTTTTGGGCTAAGTTTGATTATAGTGGTCAAAGATTAAAATTTGATACATTATGGGACGCAAACTCCCAAGACCCTATCATATTTGATCAATCAATGCCATATGTCTTTCAAAATGATAGTGTTATAATTTTTAACGCCCAAAGGAAAAACAATGATATAAACTCATCATACAATTTGAATAATATTTTGAAAATAAATATTTATACTGGTGAGCTATTAAGTGCAGAATTATTAAATGTAGATACCTTTGGAATAGTAAGAGCTATGAGTTTTGATTCAATTACAAATAGACTGATCATAGCTACTTTCTCATATGAATATAGAAACATAATTAATTTGTTAGAATATGATAGTAGTTTAAATATTACAGATCATTTAAAAATAAAAGTAGATTCAATATACGGTATTATACCAACTTATGTTCGTAAATCTAAAGGTAATTATTTATTAGTAGGAAATAAATTCATACGTTATAACATGATTAAAACAATTGGTTATTTCCTTTCAAGAATTGATTTTAATGGAAATATTCAATATTTTAAAGAGTTGGAAAGCTCAGTGCCACTAGGAGAATGGTTAATAAATAATTATAGGATTATTGAGATGAAAGATGGAGACTTCATAATAGGTGGAAATTATTTAGTAAACTATATACCAACAGAACGTGATGCAAATCTTTTTGCTCATCCAGTAAGAGTGAACCCTAATTTTGACTCGATACGATGGGAACTAAAGATGTATGATAAGCCTAATTATGTGTACCCATACCAGTTTTATAATGGTTTAATAAGTATTAATAACGAGAAAGAATATATTGGATACGGTGATGATTTAGACACTGTATCTGGTGGTTGCATTCTTTACAAGTTCAATGAAGATGGAGATAGTTTATGGTATAAGAGAATTATACCAGGTGATGCAAAGAGAGATAGTCTTGGTTGGGTTCCAACATATATGGCTGCAGAAAGTCCGCGAGGAGGAATTATTGTGGTAGGCTGTGTTCATGATCAAAGGCAACCTAATTATAAGGCAATCCGATCTTATATCTTGTATCTAGATGATGATGGTTGCTTGATTCCAGATTGCAATAAGACTGTTGCTGCAAAAGATATTGAAAATGGTAAAGCTAAATATTTTAAGGTTTGGCCAAATCCTATTAAAGATCATTTGCAAGTATTATGTAATTATGATTATAAACAAAGGTATAGCTTTACATTAATTAATATTCAAGGTAGTGTTATATGGAGTCGTATTATTTCATGTCAGAAAAGTGATCAGATTTTTTGGTCGATTGAAGATATTCCAAGCGGAAATTACTATTTGCAAATTCAGGATGGTTATAATAAGATTGTACAAGTTGAGATGTTAATCAAACTGTAAAGGCATTTATAAAAAAGACGTAAAAAAGAAACTGGAATTAACACAATATTGACGGTCATGCCACCAAAATATTTACTTTTTCATGTTTGGCATAAAGGTAAATTATTTTTCACTCCTGGCTTCATTCAATTGGTGGCACGTCGTCAATACAAACCGTTACCAGCAAGCGTAAAAAACGACACGACCAGAAGAAAACGAACTACTAAAACAAGAAAAAGTAAACCATTTTGACAGGTGAACACAGACATAGAAACTATATAACAAACGGACAATGAGTAAACCGACACTCATTGCCGACCCTTCTGTGTTTTATTTTTTTTCCCACCGCACAAAATATTTTGAAATTCTGCCAACGCACAATTGGCACATTTGCAAGCCGCACAAGCCGACTCACAAACCCAAGCTTGCAAAAGAGCCAATTCTCCCACCCACCACAGGACGAGAATGACCGTTTTAAGGATGAAAACTCGTACTTTAACCGACTAAAAATTGAATTTAATTAAGTAATGGCAAACCAAAACCCAGAGCAAATAGCAAGAGATAACATTGACAAGCAGTTGACTGCTTGTGGCTGGGTTATTCAGAGTATTAAACAAGTAAATTTGAATGCTGGAATTGGTGTTGCTGTTAAAGAATATTTGACAGATGTTGGTCCTGCGGACTATGTTTTATTTGTTGAGGGCAAACCTTGTGGAGTAATTGAAGCGAAGCGCGAAGAAGAAGGGCATAGAATGAATGTTCACGAAGGACAAGGTGAAGAATATGCAAACGCCAAACTCAAACATCTTAAAAACGAACCATTACCTTTTGTTTATATCAGTACAGGCGAAGTAACAAGATTTACCGACTTTACAGACCCGAAACCAAGAGCAAGAGAAGTATTCAGTTTTCACCGACCAGAAACTTTAAGAGATTGGGTAAAAAGAGACAAATCTCTTCGTAAAAGATTATTCGACTTGCCTTCATTGCAAATTGAAGGTTTACGTGATTGCCAAATCAACGCAATAACCAAATTAGAAACTTCTTTTAAAGAAAACCGACCAAGAGCTTTGATTCAGATGGCAACTGGCTCGGGAAAGACTTTTACAGCTATTACCGCAATTTATCGTTTGCTGAAATATGCAAAAGCTAAACGAGTTTTGTTTTTGGTTGACACCAAAAACCTTGGTGAACAAGCAGAACAGGAATTTATGTCATTCGTTCCGAATGATGACAACAGAAAGTTTACTGAACTATACAGTGTACAGCGACTAAAATCAAGTTATATCGCAACTGACAGTCAGGTTTGCATAAGTACAATTCAACGCTTGTATTCCATTTTGAAAGGAACGGAGTTAGAAGAAGAAGCCGAAGAAGAAAATCCAAACGAGAGAAAATACCAACCAAAGGAAATTCCACCTATTGAGTATGATGGCAAAATGCCGATTGAGTTTTTTGATTTCATTGTAATAGATGAATGCCACAGAAGCATTTACAATTTGTGGAAACAAGTACTTGAATATTATGATGCATTTGAAGTGGGCTTAACAGCCACTCCCGATAAAAGAACTATTGGGTATTTCGACCAGAATTTGGTAAGTGAATATTCTCACGAAATGGCGGTTGCTGATGGTGTGAATGTTGGCTATGAAGTTTTTATAATTGACACCAAAGTAACTCAACAAGGTGCAACACTTTGGAAAGGCGAATACATTGAACACCGTGAACGCCTGAGTAGAAGAAAACGAATGGAATTGCAGGATGAAGACGAAGAATATTCAAAACAGCAATTGGATAAAGATGTGGTAAATCCTAATCAGATCAGAACCATCATTCGCACATTTAAAGAACATTTACCAACCATTTTCAAAGACCGATATGATAAGAACGGGAATTTTGAAGTTCCCAAGACCTTGATTTTTGCAAAAACAGACGGACACGCAAACGACATCATTGATATTGTAAGGGCGGAGTTTGCCGAAGAAAATAAATTCTGTAAAAAAATCACTTACAGAACAGATGAAGACCCTAAATCTGTTTTATCCCAATTCAGAAACGACTACCATCCACGTATTGCGGTAACGGTAGATATGATTGCCACGGGAACAGATGTAAAGCCCTTGGAATGTTTACTTTTTATGCGAGACGTAAAAAGCAAAAATTACTTTGAGCAAATGAAAGGCAGAGGCACACGAACCATTGATTTGGATAGTTTGCGGAAAGTAACGCCTACTGCAAAATTCACAAAAGACCATTTTGTAATTGTGGATGCCATTGGTGTAACCAAGAGTTTAAAAACCGATAGCCGACCTTTAGAAAAGAGACCTGGCGTTCCGTTAAAAGATTTACTTCAAGCTATTGCAGTAGGTGCAAGAGAAGAAGAATTGTTCACTTCTTTAGCTAACCGACTGACCCGATTAGACAAACAAATTACCGAAAAGGAGAAAAAGCAATTTGCCGAAAAGGCAAACGGAAAAAGTGTTTCGCAGGTAGTGAAAGAATTGTTGAATGCTTTTAATCCTGATGTTTTAGAAGAAATTGAAAGCAAGGTAAGAACCAAAATGGCGGGTGCAGCACCTGTAGAAATTGAAGCTGAAATTAAAAGCCAAAGCGAAAAACTTCAAAATGAAGCTGCTAAAGTATTTACTGGAGAACTAAACGAATACATTGAAAATGTTCGCAAGGCTCACGAGCAAAAAATTGACTTGGCTAATCCTGATGAAGTGATTCACGTTGGTTGGGATAAAGACAATACGGATAAGGCAAATGAAATCATTGCCAACTTCTCGGAATGGATGCAGGAACACAAAGATGAATTAATTGCTTTGCAGATTTTTTACAATCAGCCATTCCGCAGACGGGAATTAACTTATTCAATGATAAAAGAAGTGTTGGAAAAACTCCAAAACGATAAACCTTCCCTTGCTCCTTTGAATGTTTGGAGAGCTTATGAAGCTTTGGAGCAATGCAATGGCTCACCAAAAAATGAATTGACCGCCATTGTTTCACTTATTCGCAAAATCAGTGGATTGGATACCACATTGACGAGTTATGACAAAATAGTGGACAAAAATTTTCAGGATTGGGTTTTCAAAAAACAAGCAGGCGCAACCAAATTCAACGAAGAACAAATGCAATGGCTGAGAATGATTAAAGATTATGTTGTAAACAGCTTTCACATTGACAAAGACGACTTTGATTTAAACCCTTTTAATGCACAAGGTGGTTTGGGTAAAATGTGGCAATTGTTTGGCGTCCAAACAGAAGAAATTATTAACGAATTAAATGAAGCATTAGCAGCATAAGATGGCTAAAGACATGAACAAAAAAGCATTTGATGATGCAACAAAACTAAAGCTTGAAATATTCAGAGAATGTTTCAAAGAATGGCTACCTGTGTTCATTCATAACCCATTTGTTGAGAAAGTTTTCATTTATGACTTCTTTGCTGGAAGCGGTATTGATTCAGAAAATAATCATGGCAGCACATTAATTTTATTAGATGAAGCAAAAGGACAAGACCAAATGTTTTGTGGCAAAGTACCAAAGGGCAGGGTCGTTTTCGGGTTCAATGAAAAGATTAAATCCAAAAGAACTTTGCTAGAAGAGAATGTTTCCAGCCATTTGAAGGAGTGCTTAAGAAATTGTGGAAGGAATGAATGTGTATATAATGTCGGTTATGGAAGTTTCGATTTCAAAGAAGTATTTGAAAGACCAACAGTCTCTACGATTCTGAATAATCCGAAGTATGGAAAGTTCATTTTACTTGACCAATACGGATTTAAGGAAGTAGATAATGATGTTTTTAAAAAGCTAACAGAATCACCGAGAACGGATTTCATATTCTTTATTTCTTCGTCATTCATAAGACGTTTTAAAGAGCATCCCTATATTTTAAAGTATTTTGAAACGAACAGAATCAACTTTGATGAGAGTAAACCCAAAGAGTGTCATAAATATGTAGCTAATTATTTCCGTACTCTAATTCCAAAGAAAACGGAGTTTTACCTTCATCAATTTACAATCAAAAAGGGTTCAAATTATTACGGTTTAATTTTCGGAACTGGTCATACGTTAGGAATGGAAAAGTTTTTAAAAGTATGTTGGGAAAAGGATAAACTATCAGGTGAATCAAATTTCAGCATGTATAATGACTACCAACCAAACACGCTTTTTTATACTGAAACAAATACGGTTAGAATCAATGATTACAAAGAGCAGCTAAAAAAGGCTATTCTAACTAGAAAAATCAGCAATAATTTGGAAGGTATGAAACACGCCTTACTTAATGGAGTTCCTACAAGAACTTACGTTGAAGTTATAGAAGAAATAAAAGAGAAGATTGAAATAACCGGAAAATTCAATAAAAAAATCACAAACATTCATCGTTTAAAGGATAGTGATATTTACAAAATCAAAACAAAATAATCATGGCACAATCAAGCATTGAATGGACAGAAATGACATGGAACCCCACCACAGGCTGCGACAAGATTTCGGCAGGATGTAAATTCTGTTATGCAGAAGTGATGTCAAAGCGTTTACAGGCAATGGGAGTAGATAAATACAGGAATAATTTTGAAATAACGATTCACGAAGAAGAATTGCAAACACCATACACTTGGAAAAAATCTAAAGTAGTATTTGTAAACTCTATGAGTGATTTGTTTCATAAAGATGTACCGATTGAATTTATCCGTAAGGTTTTTAAAGTGATGAAAGAAAATCCTCAACACGTTTTTCAAGTACTTACAAAGCGTGCCGATATTCTAAGGTATTACGACAGCGAAGGTTGGTTGGACTGGAGTCACAATATTTGGATGGGTGTATCGGTAGAAAATAGCAAGTTTACCAAACGCATTGATTTATTACGTGAAACAAGGGCAAGAGTAAAGTTTCTTTCTTGCGAGCCTTTAATTGGCGCTTTGCCTAACATGAATTTACAAGGTATTGATTGGGTAATTGTAGGCGGAGAAAGTGGAAGAACTCCAAGAAAAATGAAAGAAGAATGGGTGACTGATATAAAAAATCAGTGCTTAGATGCTGATGTTGCTTTCTTCTTTAAACAATGGGGCGGAACAAACAAAAAGAAAACAGGCAGAATATTGGAAGGTAAAACTTGGGATGAAATGCCTGAAATAATTGAAACTTTATAAATGGCGCGAAGCAACAATATACCATCTCATTGGCAACTCAAAAAACTTGGGGAAGTTTGTCATACAACAAGCGGTGGTACACCGAGCAGACAAAAAGCCAGTTACTATAATGGCGACATTCCTTGGGTAAAATCGGGTGAATTAGATAGGGGTTTAATTCTTGACACAGAAGAAAAGATTTCGGAGGACGCAATTAAAAATTCAAGTGCTAAAGTGTTTCCAAAAGGGACATTACTAATAGCACTTTATGGAGCTACTATTGGGAAACTTGCATTCTTGGGTGTTGATGCTGCTACCAATCAAGCTATATGTGGCATTTTCAAAAATGCCAACATAGATTCAAATTACCTTTATCATTTTTTATTTTACAAGAAACCCAATTTAGTAAAGCAAGGAATTGGGGGAGCACAGCCAAACATTAGTCAAGGAATTTTAAAAAATCTGGACTTGCCCATTCCACCACTCCCCGAACAACAAGCTATAGTAACCAAAATAGAAGAACTACTAAGCAAATTAGAAAACGGCAAACAACAACTGCAAACCGCCCAGCAGCAACTAAAAGTGTACAGGCAAAGTTTGTTGAAATGGGCTTGTGAAGGGAAACTCACTAACAAAAATGTAAAAAATGGAGTATTACCGAAAGGGTGGAAAATTGAAAAACTTGGTGTCGTTTGTGAAATAAAAAACGGAAAAAATCAAAAGCTTGTCGTAAATCCAAATGGTAAGTTTCCTATTTACGGAAGTGCTGGTAAAATGGGTTATGCTGATTCTTATATATGTGAGGCGGGTTCTACAATCGTTGGGCGAAAAGGCACTATTAATAAACCACTCTATGTAAATGAGAAATTTTGGAATGTAGATACTGCATTTGGTTTTATGCCAAATACTGATTTAATCATCAATCGCTTTTTATACTTTTTTTGTCTGAGTTTCAATTTTGCTAAGCTTGATAAAAGTACAACGATTCCAAGTTTAGCAAAAACGGACTTACAGAAAATAGATGTTGTTGTGCCACCACTAAAAGAACAACAACTCATCGTCTCTGAATTAGAAAGCAAACTCACGGTATGCGATAAAATAGAAGAAACCATCAGCCAAAGCTTGCAACAGGCAGAAACTTTGAAACAAAGTATTTTGAAAAAGGCGTTTGAGGGAAAGTTGGTTACTGCTATTGCAGAGCAAAGAGAAGCGAAAGTTATTCCCCTTTACAAACTTGACTTCAAGTAGCTAATGCAAGAATCAGGTACGTAAAATTACCTAATTTTTGCCATGAAAACATATAAAAGGATCACTATTCAAGAGAGAGAACGGATATCGCACCTATTTGCCTTGGGAAATACATTACAGTGTATTGCATCGGATGTAGGGCGATCAGCGTCTACGATTGGGAGAGAGATTAGGCGTAACCTATCAAAAGGTGAATACCTCGCCCTTTCGGCCCACCAAAAGGCCGAAAGAAGGCAGAGGTATTCACACGCTCCTAAGCAAAAAATTGACCAAAATCAGAAATTGAAGTTGACGATATACACTAAATTGAGGCTCAGATGGTCTCCCCAACAGATTTCAGTTTGGTTAAAAACGGTGTATGGGATGAGTATAAGCCACGAAACGATCTATAAGTATATTTATGTCCAAGCAAAGGGCGAGCTTCGCAAGGAACTTATATCCTATCTGCGTCAGCGAAAACCCAGGCGCAAGAGTCGAAAATTGGAGCATGATAAACGGGGCACTATTCCTGATATGATCAGTATACATGAACGTCCCGAAGCAGTTGAAGACCGAACTGTTCCCGGTCATTGGGAAGGGGATTTAATGATCGGAAGGGATCATCAGTCCTCCATAGGCACACTTGTGGAGCGTTCCACTCGATATTTGCTTATCGTAAAACTGAAAAACAGAGATTCAAAATTTGTTTGCAAAGAATTTTCAAAAATTATGCGACAATTACCCAAAAGTCTAGCCCAATCAATGACATATGATCGTGGAAAGGAAATGACGGAACATAAGAAGTTTACAATGGACACCAAAATGAAAGTGTACTTTTGCGATCCACACAGTCCTTGGCAACGAGGTACAAATGAAAACACCAATGGACTCATTAGGGACTTCTTTCCTAAGGGAACGGACTTTGATAAAATAAGCCGCAAACAACTACTTTGGGTTCAGGAAGCACTAAATGAACGACCCAGAAAAACACTTGGATACGATACTCCCAAAAACAAAATGAATAAACTCATTAAAGAAAACTTATTATTGCGTTAGCAACTTGAAACCACCAAACCTAAAAGCGAATATTTCTATCAAATGCAATTGTTGGGTATAGTTGCCAAAGCATCCAAACAAAAACAAATTGAACACGGAGAAATTACATTAGCAAAATATACATATTTGATGGATAAGGTGTATGATGTTCCTACCTACTTCAATTACAACCGTTGGCACTTGGGGCCATATCCCCCAACAATTAAAAAAGTCATTAATAACAAGCAGTATTTTAAAAAATCAGGCAATCATATTGAAGTGCTGAATGAAAAAACATTATTCAACAGCACCAATCCATATACGGGAAAAATGCAGTCAGCAGTAAACGACTTAACCGATATATTTTCAAAATACACAGTCAAAGAGCGTTCGCATAAAACGGAACTACTGGCAACTGTTTGTAAAGTGATTGAAGACATTCAAAGTACCGATTTAAAAGCCGTTCGCCAATCAATGGCAGAATGGAAAATTAAATTAAAGAGAGAAAAAAATAAAACCAAAGCGGAAAAGTTTAATGAACCGGAAACCAAAAAGTGCTTGGCTTTTATAAAAGAAAAAGGTTGGGATAAGAAATTGATAAAAATTTAGAAGAATGTAATATGGATATAGCACCCGATAAGCAGAATATTGACCGTGTTTTTTCAAACACTACTTATTACATTGATTTCTATCAACGTCAATACAAATGGAATGATGCTCCGGTAAAGCGTTTGCTGGAAGATGTTATTTACAAGTTCAATGAAGAATATACCAAGTACAAAGATTCGGACATCCCATTGAATCAACTCGTCAGCAAGTATTCCTGGTACTATCTGAACACTTACGTTACCAATATCATTGACGGAAAACTATATGTGGTAGACGGTCAGCAAAGGCTCACAACAATTACGTTGATGTTAATCAAACTTTTTCATCTTTCAGAAAAACATAAATCAAAATTGAGCGGTTGGCTCAAAAACAAGATAATTGGACAATCGGGTTTTGAAGAAGAATTCTGGATGAACCACGAATCCCATAAGGCATCAATGCAAGGTTTATTAGATGGCAAGGAATTAAGCACGATTGATACGAGTAGCGGTATAACGGCTCAAAATATGGTTGCCAACTATGCTATCATTGATAAATGGTTTGACAATGAATTAAAAGACAGCCACCGCTTTGAGAGTTTTGCGTTTTACTTTCTTCAACGCTTGGTTTTGATTAATCTAAATGTTGAGAAAACGGAAGTGCCAATGGTTTTTGAAGTCATCAATGACAGAGGAGTAAAGCTTAAACCATACGAAATTTTAAAAGGAAAACTATTAGGGCAAATTGACAAAGAGGAATTAGATGCCCTTGACATAAATGAACTTTGGGAAGAACAGGTTGATAAAATAAACGCTTTTAAAGAAGATGAAATTGACCAGTTTTTTATCTATTACCTAAAATCAAAACTTGCCGATACAAGAGGAACAGCCCAAAAATTTGACAAAGATTACCACAGGGTAATGTTTGATGACGAATTCAACTCATTCCTAAGCTTAAAACACAATCCCAAAAAGGTAAAGTCATTTCTGCAAAACGAGTTTAAAAGCTTTACCAATTTATATGCAAAGGTGTTTGGTTATTACAAAGAATACTCTCCAAAACAGCCTTTCGTTTACTACAATAGCTTGACAGAAATGGATACTCAATTTCTTTTGATATTGAGTGCCTGTGTTTTAAACGATACCGAAGAAGATGAAAAAATATTTCTGATAAGCCGTCAAGTTGACCGTATATTCTGCTTACTACAACTTCAGCGTAGCTACAATAGCAACAGCTTTGCAACCGAAATTTATAAACTGAGTTCCGAAATTCGGGATAAACAATTAGCAGAAATTGAACCGATTTTTGAAAAATACCTACTCACATTATTAGCTGATGCAAGAGGTGTTACAGTTGTTGAACCTATTGCTTATGGTTTCTTCAAAGAAACAGGTATTGAACTAGAGAAACGATTTAAAAGATACTTCTTTGCCCGAATCGAACAGTTTATTGGCGAAAATACCAATATGCAAATGAAGCAATCACTTTATGATTTGGTTCAGAACACGGGTTCAAAAAATGGCTTTCACATTGAACATATTTTGTCTGAAAATGTAGAGAATAAAGCACTATTCAATAATGATGAAGAGTACTTTGAAAGAGAACGCAACAGGCTTGGCGGTTTACTTTTATTGAAAGGAAAAGACAATATTTCAAGTAACAATGAGCCGTACAAGAAGAAATTGAAATCATATGCAAACACCCTTTATTGGAATGAGACATTAAGAGATGATACCTATAAATCCAAACTGGATTTTACAGATATGATGAAGAAGCACAATTTGCAATTAAGACCAATGGAAACATTTGGTCCGCAAGAATTAGAAGAACGACACAAATTGTTGTTTGATATGATAAAAATAATCTGGAAATAAATGAGCAACAACACATCGAGCATAGTAAGCAAAGTATGGAGTTTCTGTAATCCCCTGCGTGACGTAGGTGTAGGCTATGGAGATTATTTAGAGCAACTCACCTATTTGCTTTTCTTAAAAATGGCTGATGAATACAGTAAGCCACCACACAGTAGAAAACTTCCAATCCCTAAAATATACAACTGGGAAAGCTTAACCACAAAAAAAGGGGCAGAACTGGAATTGCATTATGCCACCTTGTTACGGGAATTAAGCACCGCCAAAGGAATTTTAGGTCAAATATTTACCAAGAGTCAAAACAAAATTCAAGACCCTGCAATGCTTGCCAAAATCATTGATATGATTGACAGCGAACAATGGTTAGTAATGGGTGCAGATGTGAAAGGAGATATTTACGAAAAACTCTTAGAGCAAAATGCACAAGACGTAAAAAGCGGTGCAGGACAATACTTTACTCCTCGTCCTTTGATTCGTGCAATGGTAGAATGTATTCAGCCACAACCAATGAAAACGATTGCCGACCCAAGTTGCGGAACAGGCGGTTTCTTTTTAGCGGCTTACGACCACATTGTAGAAAACAATAAGCTAAACAAAGTGCAAAACAAGTTTTTGAAAATGGAGACATTTTTTGGAAACGAAATTGTAGCGAGAGTATAAAATACTTTGTGTAACTGGGAAAATTGCAATACAAGAACTCCCGGAGAATTTTGTGTAAAAGAGGCCGTTGTTTAAGAATCGAAGCCTAAATTACTGCAATGGACAGAAAAAATGA
>JABARE010000059.1 GCA_019187365.1 Saprospiraceae bacterium
CCAAACCATCAAGATGTCTCCAAATGCAGCCTATAAGCAATCCATGAAAATTCAGGCCGCATGAAAGAGCAAAACATTAACTTAACAATTAAACCTTTTGGTCCAAGAAATGGGGAGTATTACAATTTGATACTTTAAATGTTATTTTAACAAAGCTTGAACAAGCCGATAAAGACGCTATACGGGAATATTTTACTAAACAAGAAAAGAGAAACCTAAAAGAAATTAATAAATGCCTTGACTTTTTTAAAATAAATATTAACGATGGTGTTATTAGCATTGTTTTTAGTGAATTTTTATATCGCTTTAATACTATAATAAATCAAATTGAGAAAACCGAGAGTAATCCGGTGTAAACTCGTATATCATTGCCTTATTTTATTTTTTCAACTATTGAAATTTCTTCTGGTGTTAACCCATATAATTCATAAACAAGATTATCTATTTGATTATCTAGCACGATACATTTGTTTTCATAATAATTTTTATCTTTATCTGTGCGTGCACTGTGCGTCTTCTTTTTTGCAGCAAGCATTTGCTTTACTAAAAAAACTAATTTGTCATGTTGCGCTTTAATAGTTTTATTTTTTCCTTCTATAGAAACAAAAGGAAGAGCCTTTAAATTTTCTAATAATATTCGAGGAAATAGTTCTTTTGTTTTGAATTTTTTATGATAAATAAAGTTAATTAGTCTTGAACATAGAACTCCAAGAACGAAATACGAACTAATATTATAATTATTTGAATATAATGAGTATACCGATTGAGGTGTAATAAAACCACTTTCGTCATAAGTTGCATTAATATTTTTTCCCACCTGTCTAACTACTATTTTAGAACAATATAATTTTCGTAAATCCTTTTTTACATTTTTTTTAGCAATATATAGAGTAGGTTCGATATTCGAAAATCGACTAATATCGTCACCGGTAATAAATGGCAAAGATGTTGTTGCTTTTATTTTACTAATTAATTTGCTTCTTTTGCTTAATTCTTCTCCTCGTCCTAGAAATGAAAAGGAGCCCAATTCAATTTTATTTATATAAAGCTTATCAAGTAACTCTTTCTCCTTATTATCGATAAAAAGAAATGCATAGTTTTGATTTTTAAAATAATCATTTTGATCGATAGTAAGAGTTTGATATTCTTTTGCTTTAAATGATAATAAATTATTGCTTCTTATAAACTGCGTCCTCGTTGATCCATGACCTTTGGAGGCAATCAGAATTGTACTTCCTACATTTGCTTCCTCAAAGACATTATTTAAAGTAACTAGCTTAATAATATTATAATCTGTTAAAATAAGTTTTCGAAGAAGTGTAAAATTTGAACGGTCATTAATAGCATCAGGTATTATATAACCTAATAACCCCTTATTAATAAGTAATCTTGTCGCTCGTTCAATAAATAGTGCAAATAAGTCTAATTGTGAACCGCCCGTATGATAATTGCATTTATAAAAGGGTACATGATTTGGAGTAAGTTTCTTTATTGCCACATAAGGCGGATTTCCAACAATGGCATCAAACCCACCCTTACGTATCACTTCTGGAAACGTACTCTCATAATCCATCGGGTTAATTTTTAGCTCTTCATCACTCTCTCCACTAAATAAATCATTTGTAAGAATATCTGGTCCAATCAAAGAATTTCCACAAACAATATTTCTGCTCATATCTGGCAAAATCTTTTCATGAAATAATACCTGCATTTCGTTTGCAGTGGCAGTGCTTTCATCTTCGAGCATTTTCAACGAAAGAGAAAGCTGTGTTACTTCTACTGCCTGCGCATCAATATCAACACCGTAAATATTATTGCGCAGAATGTTTTGCTTTTGCTTAATACTTAATACCCAAGTCCCTTCTTGTGATTGATGACATCCATCTTTCTTTGCTCGAGTAGGATTGGTTTGGTAGAATTTGTTATGATAATCAAGTAAATATTCAAATACGCCTATTAAAAAGGAGCCACTGCCACAGGCAATATCAACGAAACGCATTTTACTGATTTGATCAGGTGTCTTGCTGTCGATTAGTTTTCCAATAGTGTTTTGTACAATATAATCAACAATATATTTTGGGGTATAATAAACACCGCCTGCCTTTCTTACCTCAGGCTTTTCTTCAACCTTTACTCTTTTATCAGTAGCATGAACCACTTTACCCAAAAATCTCTCATATATACTTCCTAGAATATGAATTGGTATCTCATTATATAAAAACCGCGAATTCAAATGGCACATATCTTGGCAGATAGAATGAAACTCACTATCAACAGGCCCTTTAAAATTTTCGTTATCAATGATACTTCGCTTAAACACAATACCATTATATTTTGCATCAAGTTTCCTACCAAGTGCAATATAATCATCCCAAGCCTTACCTTTATCACCAAATATGCTTACATGATGTTCGTGTTCAATAAGTTTATCTTCAAGGAAGCGAATAAAAACAAGGCGGTCGATTATTTTCTGAGTTGCTTCTGTTAATTGTTCGCTATCCAATGAATCATCGTTTTTCTTTAGTGCCTTCGCTAATATTTCTCTTTTGTATTCAATTTCATCTAAAAAGTCCTCGTCAATGGTTTGATGCTTCTCTAAAGGGAAAAGGGCGTTTTGAACAGATTTTCCTCTGGGCTTTGGAAGGCTTTCTGCAATTTTCTCAATGGAATTATTTAAGACAGCTTCACGAGAAAATAACCAATATATTTCAGCAAACTTTTCCTCGATTAAATAATCTAAGTAGTGATAGCGTTTCCATTGTCGTTTTAAAATAGTAGAAATGTCAGGGCTAAATCGACAGTCTAAAATATGAAACTCTTCAAAATCAGTTAGAACTGCTAATGGTGTTGCTTTATGCCATCCATACCTTACAGTTTGAAAGTAATAGTCTTTATCATAAAGTTCTTGAGCAGGTTTTTTGGCTTCAACAAAAAATTTAGGATCGCGAAAATTAGGTGCTAATGCAAAGGAATAATCAGCTCTTTTCTGTGCACCGCTTACACTAACTCCTTTTTCAACCTTAACTTCTTGCTCAAATGGATTTTTTTGGAAATCATGATGAACATCCCAACCTAAAGCAATCCAAAATTTGTCAATGAAATCTTTTCTTACCTCGGCTTCTTGATATGTTTTGGATAAATAGTGGTTATCTCCTTGCTTAAAGTATTCCGCAAGTTCTTTTACAATTTTATAGGCTGATTCAAAAGTTTGTTTCATTGTCAATATGTATTGGTACTAACTAGCGAATATTAGCAACATTTTAATGTGATTCTTTCGCTTTAACCCTGATAGTTCCACTGATAGCAATTTATAAGCCAGTAGCAAATTTTACATATAATATTGACATATTGTGTATTATTATAAAAAGTATATTTACATACTTAATTACCACATTAAAATAGTTGCTAACCTAAAGAAAAGGAATAAAACCGAAAAATCTCTGTATTACTGGCCATGAGCGCGATGTGAGCGGAGCAGATGACCAAAGTTAGGGAGTATTTGGCATACACAGGCTGGCAAATTTCCTAAGTCTTGGGGTACTCTGAGCCTTTTCCGGCAGCCGAACCGGGACTGCAGCCGCCTAAAGGAATTGGAAGAACTTTGGTCAAATGGTAACCAGGATGAACATGGTGCCGAGGGGTTGTGGAAGGAAAATGCCCCGATGCGCACGCCCAACACCTCGTTGAAAAAATCCGCCTCGAGCCGCAGACACCGCTCCAGCCGCTCCTCACTGTCCACCCCGTAGTAGCCGCTGTCAAAATGGAGCTGCACGCTGTGACCCAAATCCCCTATCCTCCACACCCGCTCCAAATTCTCCCGCTCCAGCAAATTGTAAAACTCGGAGTGGGGGAGGAAGAAGTAATGGGCACGAATTCCAAGACTGTTTTCTATTAGGGCCGTTTCAACAGCTGCTGCGGGCGACATATCCACGTCATGTCTCCAAATAACAAAACGATCAAAATCCTTTGCATTGGGATAATCTACAAAATCATTGACTCCCAAAGCCATACCCAGCAACTCCCCATACCCCTCCAGGGTAAAGTCGTCGAAGTGGTATATTTCGCGGTTGGCGGGCATGGGCGATGTATTGTGTAAAAATACCGCAGATTGGAAAAATGGAAGGGGGAAAACGGAAGGGGGTGCCAGGTCCGCCTTTATGACCCTTCCGATGTAAGCTGAAAGAGGGGCCCCTGCCGTTTTAGAGCCGCCCTTGATTACTTTTGCCCGGTGATCCTCCACCTTGCTGCGGTTTTAGCCTTTGCGCTGATCGGCCTGTCTCTTGGCATATTGGGCGCCGGTGGCGCTATCCTCACCATTCCCGTTTGCGTTTACCTGCTTCGCATGGACGCGGTTGATGCCATCAGCTCGTCGCTGTTTGTGGTCTGCACCACCAGCCTCGCCGGACTGACGCGCTACCTGAGGCAAGGCCTCGTCGATCGAAGGGCCGTACTGTATTTTGGCCTGCCTTCGGTGGTCTCCGTTTGGCTTTTCCGGCGCTACGCACTGCCTGCCATACCCGATGCCGTCGGGCAGGTGGGCGACGTCGTCATCGACCGGTCAGGTGCCCTGCTGGTGGCCTTTTCCCTGCTGGTCATTTTCGCAGGCTACAAGATGATCCGCAAATCACCACCCCCCGACTTTGTCCGCAACGGACTGCCTCCGAAAATCAGCTTCCTGCTGCACGGACTGCTCGTCGGCGCCATCACCGGCCTCTTTGGCGCCGGGGGAGGCTTCCTCATCGTTCCTACCCTCGTCCTGCTGCTCGAAATGGATTTCAAAACGGCCGTTGGAAGCTCGCTCTGCATCATCAGCCTCAATACGGCCGTCGGCATGCTGTCGCACATCGAGTTGCTGCATTCGGTACCCTGGTCGGACCTGTTGGGGTTTACCGCCGTGGCCCTGGGGTTCAGCCTGGCAGGCTCCCACCTCGCGCCGCGGCTCCCGGCACAAAAACTCCAACCCGCATTTGGCTGTCTGCTCATCGCCGTGGCCGCCTTCATCCTCTACGAACAACTGGCCAGCCACTGAACCCGCCATCCCGCCGAAGGGTTGGCACACACTCCCCTTGAACCAAATGAAACCAAAGTCCGTTAATGGAAAAGGGCAAATCGAATAAACTCCAGGTGCGCCAGTTTGTCCGCCCGGTCATGGGCGTGCGGAGAATTTAGCTTCGCAATGCTTTGTTGCAGTTCAGTCAAGAGTTCTAATTGGCTTCCTTTGCTGCGCTTCGTCTTGTTTTGCTAATTTCGTTGTGGCATCGCGATGAAGATATTCGAGGGGCCTTCATGTTATAAACAGCTCAATATGAATTGTATGCGTCTGTCGCTATCGGCAGTTGTTCTCTGTTTTGCGGTTGCGCCACTCTGCGCCCAGGATGTGGTTAAGGACATCCAGGCCCGGATGAAGCAGGATCCCGGCGTCGTGGTCGATGTGCGCACCCGGCAGGAATGGAACCAGGGCCATCACGCGAAGGCCATCCATGCGGACTGGACGAGTGGAGACCTGAAGAAGCAAGCGGCGGGCTGGGACAAGAACAAAACCTACTACCTCTATTGCGCCGTGGGGGGGCGCAGCGCCCAAGCCGTGAAATATTTATCGGACCGGGGCTTCCGCAAGGTGTACAACCTCGGGGGCTACGACCGGGTGAAAAAACTTCCGTAATTTCATTTGATGCAGCGCAATTCTTTTGAACTGGGCCTGACCGGCAAGGCGGAAGGGGGCCGGGAGAAGGCCATCCTCGTTGGCGTCATCCTTCCGGGACAGACGGAGCAATACGTTGCGGAGCACCTCGACGAACTGGCCTTTCTGGCAGAAACGGCCGGCGCATCGGTAATCCGGCGATTTACGCAACGCCTGCCCGCCATCAACAGCCACTCGTTTATCGGGCCCGGTAAGATCCGCGAAATTGCGGAGTACATGGAGCACTTTGAAGCAGACATGGTCATTTTCGACGACGACCTCAGCGGCAAGCAGCAAAACAACCTTGAGGCCGAGCTCAAAGTGAAGATCATCGACCGGAGTTTTCTGATCCTCGACATTTTCGCCAGCCGCGCCCAGACGGCCCAGGCAAAGACCCAGGTGGAACTCGCGCAATTGCAATACATCTACCCCAAATTGCGCGGAATGTGGTCGCACCTGGAGCGACAGCGCGGGGGGATCGGCATGCGCGGTCCGGGGGAGCAGGAGATCGAAACAGACCGGCGGATCGTCAAGGAAAAAATTGCCCTGCTCAAAAAGCGTCTCGAAAAGATCGACCAGCAAAACATCACCCAGCGCAAAAACCGCGACGAGCTCATCCGCGTCTCTCTGGTGGGATATACCAACGTAGGCAAATCCACGCTGATGAACCTGCTCAGCAAGTCCGACGTCTTTGCGGAGAACAAACTATTTGCCACACTCGACACCACGGTGCGCAAAGTTGTGTGGGACGCCATGCCCTTTCTGCTTTCCGATACCGTGGGCTTCATCCGCAAATTGCCGCACCACCTCATCGAGAGTTTTAAATCAACCCTCGACGAAGTCCGCGAATCCGACATCCTGGTCCACGTTGCCGATGTTTCCCACCCCCAGGTGCACGACCACATACAGACCGTCGTCGAGACCCTGCGCGACCTCGGTGCCGGGGACAAGCCCACCCTGCTGGTTGGAAATAAAATGGACGCTTACCGGCAGCGCCATTTCGACCGCTACCTCGACCGCGAAACGCAGCAGATGCTCGAGGAGGAGCTGCTGCGCGATTTCTCCGGGCGTTATCCTTTTGAGACCATCCTGCTGTCGGCGCGGGAAAACGAAAATACCGGCATGCTGCGAAGCCGGCTCAGGGAATACATCGCAAAGCAATACCTCGTTCGCTATCCTTACCGCACCAAAACATGGTAATATGCAGGACTGGCTTGAAAAATATGCGCATCTGCTGGTCAACTACTCGCTCTACCTGAAACCGGGCGAACGACTGTTCGTTCGCACCAGCACCCTGGCAGAACCGCTGCTCAAACAGGTATACCTCAAGGCGCTCGAAGCCGGAGCCATCGTCGATTGGGAACTGGGGTTTGAAGACCAGGAAAAAATGTTGGTCCACGCGGGAAAGGAGCAGCAGCTTGATTACATTGCGGCAGGCTATAAAACGGCCATGGAACAATTTGACGCACTGCTGACCATCCGCGCTCCCCATGTGAGCCGGCAGGACTTTGTTGCAGAACCTGACAAGCGGAAGCGCAGGGCCGAAGCGCTGCAGCCATACGAGCAACGCTATTTTCAGCGACTGGGCGACGGCAGCCTGAAGCGCTGTCTGTGCCAATACCCCACGGAATGCGGAGCCCTTCACGCGGGAATGTCTTTGGACGAATATGCTGGGTTCATCCGCAACGCCTGCTTCCTGAATGAGGAAGATCCTTCGGCCCACTGGAAAGAGCTCAGCCGTTACCAGCAGCGCCTGGTCGATTTCCTGGATCATCGCGACCGCATCATTTACCGGCATCCGGAGTTCGAAATTTCTTTTTCGGTAAAGGACAGAAAATGGATGAATTCGGATGGCAAGGCCAATATGCCCTCCGGAGAAGTCTTCACCAGTCCGGTGGAGGACAGCGTCAACGGAGAGATCTTCTTCAACTACCCAAGCATTTATCAGGACCAGGAGGTGGAAGGCATCCGGTTGAGGGTGAGCCACGGAGCAGTTGTGGCCTGGTCTGCTCAAAAGGGAGGGGAGCTGCTGGACCGCATTTTTCAACTCGAAGGCAGCCGTTATTTTGGAGAAGTGGCCATTGGCTGCAACCATAACATCCGGCGTCCGACCAAAAACATTCTCTTCGATGAAAAAATTGGCGGGACGATCCACATGGCCATCGGTCAATCTTACCTTCAAACCGGAGGCAAAAACCATTCTTCCATTCACTGGGACATGATCGCCGAAATGCGCAACGGCGGAGAGATTTTTGCCGACGGCGAACTGATTTACAAAGACGGTGCGTTTCTGATCTGAACTTCCTGCGCAAGCCCACCATGGATGTCGGAAGATGTGCGGCGTCAACATACCGTGCCGGCGCACTGCAAAACCATTTATCCCACCGGTAAAGGATTTGCAATTGCAAGGAGATGATGGCCTGCTCTTGTTTTGAGAGGAGAGTGGTCTTTCCTATCAACATCGGGATGACATGAGCTGAAATAAATTCCGCGATGACCACCGGTAATGCATTCATGCCGATCGCATGCATTCCCAACACCATGCACTTGTCTTTGATAAGCCCCTTCACGAATGAACTCTGCACGGAGCATTCAGGTGTTTATGAGAAATGGATTGCTTGCGTTTGGTGAATGCAAAATGGATTGCGCCTTCGCCCGGGTGACGTGTTGAAATGATCAGCCGGGGTTCGCAGAGGTTTTGGATGGATGCGCAATCTAGGGTGTTTTGGATACGGAGGATCCTGACTGCAAGTAAAATATAAAAGGACCCGCAAGTCCCAATTGCATCACCAAAATACGAAACATGGTGCAGAAATAAAAATGAATGGATGCTTTTTTAATGCAGGTTCGCAATAAAATTCCAAAAGACTAATCCCGTGATAGAAAATAATTTTTTTTAATATGATTTGTTGGCAAATTGTGTTGTGAAACCCAAAAGTTTGGTTTCCTTTACCAGGGAAATGATACCATCATTTATTATTTACAAATTTCAAAAAGGATCAAATGAAAAAGCAGCTTAACCCCATTCTGCTGTGTTGTGTGGCCATGCTCTTTGCAGCTACGCTCCATGCACAGACCCATGCCGATGTAGCCCTGAATTTTGTGAGGACCAACCCACAGGAATTTGGACTGCAAAGTGAGGATGTAAAAGACTTAAAGGTCATCAATGAAACGCATTTCCGGCAGGCGGACCTGACCAATGTATACATTCAGCAATTTTATCTGGGCATTCCCATTCACAATGCGATCTTCGGTGTTCACATCAGGGATGGGCAGGTGTTGTCCTGGAGCAACCGGTTTTGCGATCGCGTAAATGGAAAGATCGGAGCGACAGAACCGGTATTGACACAGGGACAGGCGTTGGTGCGCGCTGCGGAGCAACTGGGTTATCCGGCTCCGGCGTCGATGCGCATGATGGAAGACAAAGGTGGTTCGCAAAAGGAGGTGGTCTACGAGAAGAGCAATCTATCCCTGGAGGACATTCCTGTCCGCCTGATGTGGCTGGCCCATGAAGACGGAAGGATATACCTAACCTGGGAGGTTTGCATTTACGAAACCACCGCAGAAAATTTCTGGTTGGCCAGGGTAGATGCCGGAACCGGACAACTGATCGACAAAAACAATTTGGTTGTTCATTGCAATTTTGATGCCCCCGAGGGTGAAGGCGCTTCCTGCAGTCATTCGCATCCCGAAGCATTTACGGCACTGTCGCCGATGGATGGCAGCTCTTACCGGGTATTTCAGGAGCCGGTTGAAACGCCCAACCACGGAGGCCGCAGCCTGGTAAATCAACCAGCCGACGCAATCGCTTCCCCCTATGGCTGGCACGACACCAACGGCGCCGCCGGACCGGAATACACCATTACCCGAGGGAACAACGTACACGCTTACCTGGACCTCAACAACGACAACGCGCCGGATCCCGGTTCGGAACCAGATGGCGGAGCGGGTCTGGATTTTGATTTCGCCCTGGACCTCACCATGGTACCGAGCACCTACCGGCCGGCAGCGGTCACCAATTTGTTTTACTGGAACAGCTACCTCCACGATTTTGCCTACCAATATGGTTTTGACGAAGGCAACGGAAATTTTCAGGTGAACAATTATGGAAAAGGTGGGCTTGGTGGCGATGACGTGCGGGCTGAAGCACAGGATGGGGGAGGTACCAACAATGCCAATTTTTTTACGCCCGCTGACGGCAGCCGCCCGCGAATGCAAATGTACCGGTGGACCTATACCGTGCCCAACCGGGATTCCGATCTGGACAATGGCGTCATCGCTCATGAGTACGCTCATGGCGTTTCGAACAGACTTACCGGGGGGCCTTCCAACGTGGGATGCCTTTGGAACGCGGAACAAATGGGAGAGGGCTGGTCCGACTTCTACGCTTTGATGTCGACCTGGACAGGCAGCGCCAGCGATCGCGGGATCGGCACCTACGTTCTGGGACAAGCCATAAGCGGCCCGGGAATAAGACCTGCGAAGTATTCTACTGACCTCGGAGTGAATGCCTATACCTATGCCAATTTGCCTTCGATGGCAGTGCCCCACGGGGTGGGCTTTGTGTGGTGCACGATGTTGTGGGAAATGGTAGACGGCCTCGTGGATGCGCACGGGGCAAGCGCAGGTTTTGAAAAGGCCATGCATTTGGTCCACCTGGGCATGATACTCCAGCCCTGTTCTCCGGGATTTGTCGATGGCAGAAACGCCATCCTGAAAGCGGACAGCATTCTGTATGGCCAGGAAAATTATTGCGTGATCTGGAATGCCTTTGCAAAAAGGGGACTTGGCTACAGCGCCCTTCAGGGAAGCACCAGCAGCAGATCTGACGGAACGGCGGCATACGACCTTCCCTGCCAGTGCATTCCCACGCCGCCCACCATCAGTTGTCCTGCCACCATCAGCCTGACTCCGGGACCCGGAGAGTGCCAGGCAACCTATTGTTTCCCATCTACCCTGGTGGTGCATTACGACCCCGTTGCCGGACAGGGCTATAGCAGCGTCACTCCCGTTCTTCCCACGTTTGTTGCACCGGGATACAGTGTGAGCAACCTGACGCAGGTCCATCCGGAAAACTGGTTCAATGTTGGTTTGTTGCCCGTTGGACGGGTGAGCGGATCACCGGCAATTGTCACTACGGAATATCTAAGCTTCCAGGTGAGTTTGCCACCCGCCACGGATCTGTCGCATCTGACGTATTACAAATATTCCTATCTGGCGAATGGGGCATCGAAAGCTGCGATCCGATCCAGCCTGGACGGTTTTGCAGCAGACATTGACATGATCAATGTGAATCCCGTTGGAGGGCAGCTTCTCGATTTTAATCTCAGGTCCCTGCCATTTACAGGCGGGCCGGTATCGTTTAGAATCTATTTTTTTGGAGCTCCGACCGACCGATCCGATTGGTGTGATTTGCTGGGGAGCGGCAGCGGAGCCCCGGGTTTGAAATTATATGCTTCCAGCCTGGCATCGGCCATGGACTGTGCCGGCAATTCAATACCGGTCAGCTACACCAACTTCGCTAACGATTGTAAGTATGGGCTGGGAACGACCAAAATAACCGCAACGGCTACAGACGCGGCCGGGAATACGGCAAGTTGTTATACGAACATCGTTGTCGACGAAGGCAATTGCGGGTCTCCCGTTAACGTATTTCATAAGGATACCACCACGAATTCTGCAAAGATCCAATGGAAGAAGGGAGGCGGTTCTTGCATTACTGGCCATCAATTGCGTTACCGGTATGAAATTTCACCGGGCATCTGGTCATCCTGGTCTGCCTGGGTAAATAAAACAGCCGCAGCAACGACGCATGCGTTTTCGGGATTGTTGGACGGAACGTTCCACCAGTACCAGATTCGCTCCAAGTGCGGAGCAGGGCGTTCGGTTTCCATCAATGGTTGGTTTTGGACACTGGGTGGAGGCGCAATGCGGAAAATCGCGGACAATGGTTTAAAAGCCTATTCCGGTAGCGAAGCTCCGGAGCAAGAAGCCGCACAGGGCGAAACATTAACGGATGTTAGGGTGAAAGCCGTACCCAATCCTGCCAAAGACCACGCCACACTCTACCTGGGAGGATTTGACAAGGCGCCCAAAACGGTAACCATGATGGACCTCATGGGCCGGAAAGTATTTCAGGTTCGGGTTCCAGCCGGCGAGAATGAGCTGGAGGTCGATCTGAAGAGGCTGAACGTTGCCAACGGTACGCACTTCATCCATGTGGACGATGGGAAGAACCGGAAAACGGAACGGTTGATAATTCAAAGATAAGGGGCGACTGTCCCAACGGGGCGAACATCCGGAACGGGGGTACCGCACTTTGCTTTTTTGCAATGCATAAGAGGGAGTGGTACCCCCGGGTATGGGCAAGCGTCAGAAAATCGGAACTTTTCGTCCTGCGTGGTTGCAGGGACTCATCGGCTAACTGTTTTTTCCCGCAGATCAGCATTCGGGAAGCGTTTCCTGAGACAGCCGTTTTCATACTGGCATCAAAACCGGGTTATTCGTGGTGCCCTTAAACCAATGTGTGGGTTTAACGAGGTTTCCTAAGGAGTTCAATGGATTAAAATCCTTTGATTCATGTAGCCCGCTTGGCAAAAAGCCGGTTGTACAGCATGTCAAAATGTTCGGGGCTTTCGATCTTTTCCCGGATCACCCTGCCGTTTTCAGTTTGAATCAGTTCTTGTCCGGAGAGGGTGATGCGGCCGGTTTCCGTTGCAAGCGATACCAGGCGCTTTTGTGTAAAGGGTGAGTCCGGGCTCGTTTGGTGGTAGTGGCACATTTTGTTAAAGGCAACAACCGGCTGGGCCTGGGTGGTAAATGCATATTGCGGATTTCCAGCCTCCCCTGCTGCCAGTCGGGTTACCAGGAACCCTTCGCCGAATGAATCCATTCGATAATCGCCACGGGCATCTTTATGGGTAGATGTGGGGATGATGGCAATGGGTGTAAAGCAAAATTCCCCAAATCCGACATCGCACAAATATTCACGTCCCTCGAGTTGAACGACAATGGCCATATGGTCGTACTCCGGGCCGTATCCCCGTTCCGGGTCGAAAACCCGGGCGGAGATTCTCCGTGCGTCAAATCCAAGCGAGCTGAGCAGTGTGCAGAACAGCCCGTTCAATTCGTAGCAAAAGCCGCCTCGCTGGTCCACGACCAGTTTTTGAAAGAGAGAAGCCGTATCGAGTGAAATGGGAATGCGGAGCATGACATCGATGTTTTCGAAAGGCACGCGAAGGAGATGACTGCGCTGCAGCGCGGCAAGTCCCTCAAAGCTTACAAGGGGTGCATTCGACAGGCCTATGCGCTCCAGGTATCGCTTCGTTTCCAGAGGCTGGAGGTAAGGTTTTCTTTTAGAGGCCATATAGCATCGGCAAGTTCCGTCCGAAATTTACGGCAGCGTGACCTTGTTAAGGACTCCCCCGGTATGTGCGGAGCAGGGATCCGTAAGGCTGATTGCTTTTCCTTAGCTTTGCCGGGAGATGCATTCAATAGCTGCTAGCCTGGAGCACCACAAGGCCCGCGGCAGGAAAAGCCTGGCGGTGCTGGTCGATCCGGATTCGGGAAAACTGACCGACCTGGACCACCGGATTCATTTGGCAAACCGCTGCGGAGTGGATTACTTTTTTGTCGGAGGCAGCATGCTATCGGAAGATCACCTGGGTGCGTGCCTGACGACCCTGCGTTCACATAGCGACATTCCGGTAATCCTGTTCCCCGGAAATGTGTATCAGGTCAGTGACCATGCCGACGCAATCCTGTATTTGTCGCTGCTCTCCGGCAGGAACCCCGATTACCTCATCGGAAAGCAGGTTGAGGCGGCCATGCGCCTTGCAGAGAGCGCTTTGGAAGTGATCGCTACGGCCTACCTGCTGATTGAAGGAGGACATTCCAACACGGCAGCCTACCTGAGCCAGACCCAACCCATCCCCCGCGATAAACCTGAAATTGCCGTAGCCACCGCTGTGGCTGCGCAATTGCTCCGTTTCCAGTGGATCTACCTCGAGGCGGGGAGTGGCGCACAATGGCCGGTACCCCTGGAGACGGTACGCGCCATCGCCGAAAGGGTGCAAACACCTATCATCGTTGGTGGCGGTCTGCGAAAACCGGAGCAATTGGAAGCTTGTCTGGTCGCCGGAGCAGACCTGGTTGTAGTGGGGAATGCACTGGAGCGCGACCCGGAATTGCTCCGGGAAATGTCTGCAGTGGTGCGCTCCGTGGACGTCGGTAAAAAACTGCCCTGATGTCCATCGGAAAAGTTCTTCGATCTACAGGCAGCTGGTACGAAGTCATCGACGAGGGCGATGCCTGCACCCTTTCCTGCCGCATCGTTGGAAAGCTTAAGCTGGACCGGGAAAATCTGACCAATCCGGTGGCCGTTGGCGACCGCGTTTACTACCAGCTCGATACCGGCGGCACCGGTTCGATCACCGGAGTGTTGCCCAGGAAAAATTACATTGCACGGCAGTCGTCCAAGTCGCGGGTTCATCTTCAGCTCATTGCCTGCAACATCGACCAGGCGGTACTCGTAACGAGCATTTGTGACCCCCCTCTGAAACCGGGATTTATCGACCGCTTTTTGCTGACGACGGAACCACAGAATATCCCCGCCCTCGTCGTCTTCAACAAATGGGACCTCTACGGGGAGGAAGACCGGGCCTTGTTTGAACAATACCGCAAGGTTTACGAGGGCATCGGTTACGGAGTGTTCGGAGTTTCTGCGCAAACGGGATTTCGTATCGACGCGTTGCGATCGGCTCTGCAAAACAAGACCAACCTGTTTTCCGGTCAGTCCGGCGTTGGAAAGTCAACCCTGATCAATTGTCTTGAGCCCGGTACGGGATTGCGCACCGGAGAATTGTCATCATATACTGGTAAAGGCACCCACACGACGACCTTCGCTCAAATGTTCGCCATGGCAAACGGCGGTTTTATCATCGATACGCCCGGCATCAAAACCCTTACCTTCAACAACCTCGAAGTCATGGACGTAGCACATAACTTCAGGGAGTTCTTTCGCGCATCGGTGAGTTGCCGCTTCGGATCTCAGTGCACGCACCGCGACGAACCCGATTGTGCAGTCAAGGAGGGCCTCGCCAACGGTAGCATCAGCGAGATCCGCTACCGCAACTACCTTCAGATCCTTTCGGAAATTGAAGCGCAGAATTACTGGGAGCGGAACAGGAAATACTGATGCATCCGTCAAAGTGAGAAAGCTTTCCAGCGACATGCTGCCGAAGAACCGGAGCAAGCGCAGGGATAAACGCTTTTGCAGAAACGGGCATCCATGGTTCCAGATGGCAGGCTTGACAGATCCTGTAGTCTGCCCGACCGATGGTTGTCAAGGTACAGGAGGCGTTTTGATAAAATGGTGTATCATTAAAGGCATTTCCAGGCCGGATTGCCGCCGGGCCAAACCAGAAAGGCAGAGAATTGGTTTAATAACAAATAAACATGCATGAGAAACAAATTCACAACAGCGGAGGAGGCGGTGAAAACCGTTCAAAGCGGAAACCGCGTTTTTGTACAAGGAAGTGCAGCCACTCCTGCTGTGCTGCTGAAGGCGCTTTTCGCGCGAAGAAACGAACTCTGCAACGTCGAGCTGGTCAGCATCACCACGATGGGTGACGACATTTTCGATGCCGAAGTCCTCAGGGACAGCTTTTTTATCAATGCCTTGTTTGTGTCGCGCAATGTTCGCGAGATCGTCAATACCCGATACGGCGAATACGTTCCCGTTTTTTTAAGCGAGATCCCACTGTTGTTCAGGAACAATATTCTGCCGGTTGATGTGGCTTTGATCCATGTTTCGCCTCCCGACAAACACGGGTACTGCTCACTGGGAACATCGGTTGACGTTGTTCGTTCTGCCATTGCAAATGCGAAGTGCGTCATAGCCCAGGTAAACAAAAATATGCCCCGGACGCACGGCGACGGATTGTTGCACACAAACAACATTCACGCTTTTGTAGAGACCAGCGACCCTTTGCCGGAAATCAGCTATCGCAAAAAACAAGACGAACAGGCGCTGAAAATTGGAAAATTTTGCGCCGGGCTCATTGATGACGGAGCCACCCTGCAAATGGGCATCGGGGCCATTCCCGACGCCGTACTGTCATGCCTTCAACACCACCGGGACCTGGGAGTTCACACGGAAATGTTTTCAGATGGCGTGATTCCTCTTGTGAAAAGCGGCGCGATCAACAATAAGTTCAAGGCCAAGCACCGGGATCGCATCGTAACTTCATTTGTCGTCGGAACACGCGCGCTCTACGATTTTGTCGACGACAACCCTCAGGTCACCTTTCTGGACATCGACTATGTGAACGACGCAAACGTAATACGAACCAACCCCAAAGTGGTTGCAATCAACTCGGCAATTGAAATTGACATTACGGGTCAGGTATGCTCAGATTCCATCGGCACCTACCAGTACTCGGGCGTGGGGGGGCAAATGGATTTTATGAGGGGAGCTGCACTTTCGAAAGGCGGTAAGCCCATTATTGCGATGAAATCGGCCACAAAAGAGGGCTATTCAAAAATTGTGGCGCACCTGAAACCCGGGGCGGGCGTTGTCACCACCAGGGCCCATGTGCATTACGTCGTTACCGAGTACGGAGTGGCCTATCTGTTCGGAAAAAACCTGCAGCAACGCGCCAACGCCTTGTTGAACATTGCACATCCCGATCACCGCGAAGCGCTGGAGAGGGAGATCTTCAACCGGTTTAATGCAAGCTGATGCATTGCGGAGGATGAACTGGGTCCGAACAATTTGCCAGTCCACTATAGCTCTGGGTTCATAGATCATCCTCAATCCGCCCTTAAGAGGGAGAAGGCCGACCTGCCCAGATGCTGGTCAGGACTCGTCACAGTCGGGATTTTGTTTAGCAAAGGGAACAACAACCTGGTATTGCGGTCGTTCTTACCAGGGAAACCATTTGAATCATCGTTAAACATTGAAAACTATGGGGAAAGGAAGACTTCTCACCATTTTGGTTGGTGCGACGGTTATTTTGTTTGTTCCACTCGTTGCCATGTTGTTCACGAAGGAAGTAAAATGGACTTTATTCGACTTCCTGGTGGCCGGTATCTTACTGGTGGGTACTGGCTTGGTACTGGAACTGATTTTGAGGAAGGTTAAAGAGGCTAAATACAAATTGCTGGCATCCATTGTACTGCTTGTATTGTTTATTTTAATTTGGACAGAACTGAGTGTTGGGATTTTCGGAACGCCCATTGCAGGAAATTAATGTCGATTTATTTTTGTTAGACATAGTATGCAATCCCGGACTTGCGGGCTTTATTGGCTCGCTCAACCGTTTATTTTTCTTTTTACCGAATGGAAAAGCAAAGCCAAGGACCGGGTAAGATTCAGGCCAACCATTTCAAGGATTGGGCCAATGGTTTACCGTTTATTTTTGCGAACTGCCCACATGGAACATGACGTTTTACGATTGTTCACCGGAAGTTGTCCTTACATCACAGGGAAGCTCTGAAAGAGGTCTTTCAGCGGCTGAGGCTGGGGCCAGGCTAGCCAAAAACGGGCCGAATGAACTCCGGGAAAAGCAAAGGATGCCTGCATGGCTGCTTTTTCTTCGTCAGTTTTACGACTTCATGATCCTGATCCTGGTCTCTGCTGCGGTACTTGCCGGCATCATGGGCGATATGACGGATTCCGCCATCATTCTGGTCATTGTGTTGCTCAACGCCGTCGTAGGTTTTGTGCAGGAGTACCGCGCAGAAAAATCGATGGAGGCCTTGAAAAAATTATCCATTACGCAGGCCCTCGTGTTGCGCAACGGTCAACAGGTGATCATTTCCTCATTGGAGATTGTTCCAGGCGACATCGTTACACTGGAATCGGGCAACGTCGTTCCCGCGGACATGCGACTGCTGGATGCCAAATCGTTGAGAATAGATGAATCCTCTCTGACCGGCGAGTCCATACCCGTCGACAAGGACAGCCGGACCTTAGCTCAGGGAGACCTCCCGATCGGCGACCAGTTCAACATGGTTTTTAAAGGGACATTGGTCACCAGTGGAAGAGCTCATGGCGTCGTCGTCGCTACGGGCATGCACACGGAGCTTGGCAAAATCGCCGGATTGCTGCAGGAAGGGGAACCCATGACGCCCCTGCAAATCCGGATGAAGCAATTTGGCAAAAGGCTGACTTACATCATTTTGCTCATTTGTGTGGCTTTGTTCGTTTCCGGGCTGCTTCGCGGCGAAGAACCCTACGGCCTTCTGCTCCTTGCCGTAAGCCTCGCCGTGGCGGCCATACCGGAAGCACTGCCTGCGTTGATCACCGTTGCCCTGTCGCGGGGCGCTGCACGGCTGGCTAAAAACAATGCCCTGATCAGAAAGCTGCCCGCGGTGGAAACGCTGGGATCCGTGACCTACGTGTGCAGTGACAAAACCGGAACGCTCACGGAGAACAAAATGCAGGTCGTCGAATTTCATGAAGCAGACCAACCCGATGGCATATCGCTTAAGTTGTGCATGGCGCTTAACCACGATGTACGATTTACCGAAGTGGGGGATGCTTTTGGAGAATCGACAGAGTTGGCCATGGTCAAATATGTTCTCAACGATGAGCGGTACGAAGGGTACCTCCGGATGGTGGAAGCTTATCCAAGGATCGCAGAACTTCCTTTTGATTCCGATCGCAAATGCATGACCACGGTCCACAAATATCATGGAAAGTTTCTCATCATCACCAAAGGGGCCACGGAGTCCATACAGGAGACGCTCAACAGCGACAGCGAACTGCTTCAAAGATGTTCTCAGGTGTGGGCTGAACAGGGGCGGCGGGTCTTGGCATACGCTTGTAAAATCGTCGATGCGCTGCCCGAACCCATTCGCGTTGAGCAGGTGGAAACAGCACTGGATCTGGCAGGGGTGGTTGGATTGATGGATCCTCCCCGCAGCGAGGTCAGGCATGCCATTGAAGAGTGCGTATCGGCCGGTATTCGTCCGGTTATGATCACGGGCGACCATCCGGCTACGGCCCGGGCGATTGCGCAGGAGATTGGCATATTCGGCAAAGATGACCTCGCACTCACCGGAAGCGAATTGAAACACACCAGCGACGAGGCTTTCAAAGACCTTGTGGAAAGAGTTGCGGTGTATGCCCGGGTTGCACCGGAACAAAAACTGCGGATCGTTCGCATGTTGCAGAGCAAAGGTCATTTTGTTGCCATGACCGGCGATGGTGTAAACGATGCCCCCTCTCTAAAAGCGGCAAATATCGGAGTAGCCATGGGAATCAATGGAACGGATGTCAGCAAAGAAGCTTCTGATTTGGTGTTGCTGGACGACCATTTTGCCACCATCGTCAGGGCTGTTAAGGAAGGGAGGCGGATTTTTGACAACATCCGCAAATTCATCAAGTACATCATGACCTGCAACGGTGCGGAGATCTGGACCATTTTCATGGCACCCCTTCTGGGTATGCCCATTCCGTTGTTGCCCATCCACATACTATGGATCAACCTCGTTACAGACGGATTTCCCGCACTGGCCCTTGCCAGCGAAAAGGCTGAACCCGATATTATGAAAAGACCGCCACGCCCGCCAGGCGAAAGCCTCTTCGCCGATGGCATAGGCTACCACATCCTCTGGGTGGGACTGTTGATGGGAGGCGTCAGCCTCGCTACGCAGGCATGGGCCCTGCACGCAGGCGTAGAACATTGGCAAACCATGGTGTTCACCACCCTGTCATGCGCACAGCTTGGACATGTGCTTGCCGTGCGCAGCGACCGGACCTTTCTTTACAAACAGGGCCTGGCAAGCAATTTCCCCCTGCTGGCAACGGTGATTTTCACCCTTCTGCTCCAGCTTGGTGCAATCTACCTGCCCTTCATGAACAAAATCTTCAACACCGGACCGCTGACCCTTCGCGAACTGCTGGTTTGCCTCGTTGGGGCAGTGGTCGTTTTCCATGCAGTCGAGCTCGAAAAATGGCTCAAAATCCGGATGGGAAGTAAGACTTCTGTCTGATGAGTAAAGCACTCCGTTATGCAAATCAGCAATGGCCGAAACGGATCAAAATACTGGACTATGAAAACACCGAATTGGATAATAAGCTGATTGAAAATAAAATCAGGCCACTTGCCCTGGGTCAGAAAAATGATCTGTTTGCGGGATCCCACGAAGCTGCACAGCGAATCGCAATGATGTACAGCTTTTTTGGCTCATGTAAAGCTCATAACATAAATCTCTATGAGTGGCACAAGATCACACTGGAGCGGATTCCGGAGCTAACCGCCCTTAGCTCTTGAGTCGATCTCTGCCGAACCAAACCAAAGGGCGAAATGATCGGATCCGGATTAGTGATTAGTGGCAAGCAATTGAGGCCCAATCCGCTTTGCAACAACCCGGAAGTGTTAATTATTTGTTAAAATCCGGGTGGGGGGGGGTAGAAATTTTCCCCTATTTGTAATATGTTTGCTTATGATTTTGAATGAGTAGTTCCGTTTGGTCGGACTTCTGGGGTTATCTTCAAATAATAAATTTTTTAAGTCAGCTTAAATTTTATTTTATGAAACCCATTATGATTTTTCTTTGCAGTTTTTTGTTCATAAGTCTGTTTTCTCAATCACCTTGTGGATTGGGATATAGTTTTTCATCCTTTACTTCTGGAGGCGGTTGCCACTA
This sequence comes from Saprospiraceae bacterium, assembly GCA_019187365.1. Classification (GTDB taxonomy): domain Bacteria; phylum Bacteroidota; class Bacteroidia; order Chitinophagales; family Saprospiraceae; genus Vicinibacter. The sequence continues at coordinate 20,339 of JABARE010000059.1, forward strand.
TACGTTCACGCCAATAATTCCAGGTGGCGCACCATCCATTGATTATTTTGAGTGGGAAATTTCAAGCTATGGAACTTATGGAAGAACATGTGAAAGTGGTTTAGAAGGTAATCCACTCTACTACACCTTTTGTTTTTATGGGAATCATGTAGTAAAAATGATTATTTATTTCACAGGAGGTGGAAGATGTTATGTAAGCCAAACTATCTATGTAACATGTGCGAATGCATTGCCGTGTAACCCCGATGTATCAAACAACTCGATTCCCGACCCTGAAGTTGAAATTACATATATTGACCCTTGCTCTCCATTTACCGGCTGGCATTGGGCTATTCGAGTTCCAGAAAATCAATACAATTGTGAAGTCTTTACTTATAAAATAGAATATAGTGAATGCGATGGTAGTGGAATTACTTGTTATGAATTAACCCCGGGGACAATCTATTGCGTTGAGGCTGAATACGAGGAACCAATTACCATTATGGCATATGGGAATCATTGCTGTCTACCGGCTAATTATACAAGAATGTTTTCTTGGACTCCTGTGCCAGGAGGCCTTGGATTACTAGATCCTAAGCCATATTTTAGCGAAAATTGCGCGGACAGGTGTACAATCTGGTATGATCCAGATTGTGAAGAACAAAAGCAAAGTTTTTATTACTCTGCCATTTATCCTACACTAAGCTGTTTTAATAAAAAGGATACTAAAATGAATAATCTTAAAACTGGTAATAAAAAAATTACCAGTGAAAGCACTTCAATCAAGAATGATTTAGAAATTTTGAATAAATATTCTTTATCAAAAGTATCGATAATTGATACGTATGGCAAAATAATATTTAATGGTAAGTGGTCATTTAATAACCAATCCTTAAATGGCCTCAAATGGCCTGAAGGAATTGGTCCTGGAATTTATATTGTGCGTTTTGCAGAATCCATTAATAATGAATCAGTAAAGGTATTTAAATCAGAATGATTAAATAACTTTACTTTCATTAATTTTGTAAACTAGACCCTATATTTCGTTTTTATAATTAGGGGTTTACTTTACTTATAAAATTTTATACATGAAAAGGTTAACTTTGTTTTTAGCGTTTGGATTATTTTGCCTTAATGCCTTTCCTCAAAATAATTGTCAGTTTGCTAGAGCAAGCAATGATACCGTTTTTCAAGACTATATTGAACGTGTATTTGATGACCCAGCTAATGAAGAAATTATAGTGATTGGCACAAAAAAGTCTAGAAAAAACTCTTCTAACTTTTTATATCGGGCGCCTTTTTTTCAAAAATATAATTATTGTGGAGATCTAATCCTGGATAAAGGATATCCTCAGGTTGATAGTTTAATTGTTTGGAATCATGAACATTTACTAACGAACAGAACAAATATTTTTGAGCCCATCGAAAATAGGACTTTTAAGGATCAAAATGGATTATATTGTATTGCATTAAGAGTTTTAGACACGCTAACTAATAAAGTTAATTTCGTAATTGTAGGTCTCGATAGAAATGGAAATATTAGTAAGAAAGTAATCGTCCCATTAAGTGATGAAGAATTTTATAAATATGCAATTAAAAATATTAAGATATTGTCAGATAATAAAATCTTACTCATTCTTTACAACGCACTTACTTACCAGTATCTCTTTTTGTACTTTAATGTTGATTATACATTATTCAATAAGAAAATATTTGATTTAAATGCTGAGATTTACGGAATTGAAGAAATAGCAACGCAAACTTATATTTGTGCTGAAAATGGTAAAGATTTAAAGCAATTTAAAATATTTAGTGTTGATTCCGCAGGAGATAAAACATAGGAATATAATCCCTATCCATCCAGAAAGGGGGCGGTTCGTCAAGTGAGAGTCATTGAAAACAAAATAGTCATTGTAGGCTATATTAATAAAGCGGACTTAATGACTACAGGACAAGGTTTAATAACTACATTAGGCACTAATGGTAAAGTTATCAATGAAATTGTTGTGTCTGATTCAATTGGAAATTTAAAATTTCAAAGTGTTATTAAGGATAGTCAAGGTCACTATACTGCTGCTGGTTACTTTCAAAGAGCAAATGCTGATAGCTCAGGCACAAATATTATTTTATACACGATTGATACAAGTTCTAATATTCTTTGGGATACTTCATATAATTTTATAAGTAAATTAGGCACTTCCGATAATGGATATTACAATGATTATGGAGGTTTTGATTTAATTGAAATAAAGGACAATTCCTTAATTACATTTGGTGTTAATGTATATAATGCCGTACCTTTATTTAGTGGAACTCCACACAACGATGGCTTATTAATAAAAATGAAACCAGGTTTCATTACTAATGCTAATGAATCAAAATTACAAAAGAGTAATTTATACTTACTGGAACCAAATCCAGTTCTTGATGAATTGCATATAAAAGGTGATCTGTACAATATTCAAAGTTTAAGGATCTTTGATATTAACGGCCAATTGATGTTAAGTGTACCAAAAAATGATTATTCCCTATCTGTTTGCAATTTTGTTCCTGGTTTGTATATTCTTCACGTAGTTGACATGAATAATGTGATACACAAATTAAAATTTGTAAAAATATAGGGCACTTCTAAAAACTCCATTTTGATGCCAGAATGAAAAGGGCTGCCTCCCTCCACTCCCTGTTGATGCCAGAATGAATTTAGCAAAACAAGCCGAGGCGCAGCGAAGGAAGCTATGTGGCGCGATAACTGACTGAGCTGCAACGAAGGATTGTGAAGCTAAATTCATTGAGCGCGTGAGCCTGTGCGGGCAGGCTGGCGCAGCAGGGAGTGGAGGGAGGCAGCCCCTTAGCAAAACAAGCCGAGGCGCAGCGAAGGAAGCTATGTGGAGCGATAACTGACTGAGCTGCAACGAAGGATTGTGAAGCTAAATTCATTGAGCGCGTGAGCCTGTGCGGGCAGGCTGGCGCAGCAGGGAGTGGAGGGAGGCAGCCCCTTAGCAAAACAAGCCGAGGCGCAGCGAAGGAAGTGTTTCGGCCCCCTAAACAATCAGACGAAGTTACACATAAAAAAATGTAATCTTTGTCTATGGAAAAGCGCAAATTCAGCCGTGAGGAGAAGCTTAAAATCCTCAAAGAAGCCCTGGGACAGGGC
>JABARE010000072.1 GCA_019187365.1 Saprospiraceae bacterium
GTTCGCCCAAACCCGGCATCGAATTTTCAAACAGCGGCGGCTCATTGATCCAGTGCAATGGGATCAACTTTGGTACTAAAGGCCTTTTGTTTAACATATCTCCGGAAAATGATATTGTAAACAATACTTGCAATGCCAATGTGATTGGCGTTCATTTCAATGGAAATTGTCAGGCGACCGCAGGCTCTTTTATTGCGGAAAACAAATTCCAGAGCAACTCACAGGAAGGCTCTTTGTATAACGGTGATGCATTGACCGGTATTCAACATCATCAAATGTACAATTCATGGCTGCCCGTGGTGAGCTCTGTTAAGGCATACCATCCAAACTCTTTTAATGCTGCTCAATGTCAATTTTGGGCTCCCGCGAATGCTGTTAAACCTTCTGTGCATTTGCCGCAATATGTTGTGCCTGAATTATTCCATAAAGTGGGACCTCCTGCCGGATTTCCCCAGGCGTGCTCCATAGGCACAGGAGGCGAAAATTATCTGCAGTACCACAGCAATGATTCTTTGGCAGCACTTGCTTATGACGAACTGCTGGGTACGAGCGGTTTGTTTGATAGTCTGGACTTGCCTTTAGCCAATAGTTTGAAACAGTCGATTTACGAGCTGATCTTGTTGTGGCCAGCCTGGATCAACGGGCATCCCAATATTGCAGCATTCTACACTGCACATACCAATGGATTCATCGGCCAAAGTTCAACACTGCGTGGTCAAATGAAGGATTTTCTGCTGGTGCTCGAGGCTCAGGCCATTGCATTGAATGCGCTGTATGCCCAATACGACAGCCTGGCCGGTCAATTAACGGCTTTGGATCTGCAGTTATTGAATGAAAGCGATCCTGTGATCATTGAAAACCTGCTCAACCAGATGGGCAGTATCGAGTTGCAAATGGAGGATTTGATCCAGAGCATCTCAAGCCAGATGCAGTCTAACGAGCAAACAAACCTGACTACGATCAACGATTTTCAAATGACCAACAACAATCTGCCTGCCACTACTCCGGATGAACTCAACGAAAAGAAGATCAATGATATCATCCTGAAGATCTGGAGGGCAGAGATTTTAACGATGACTGAAGAAGATGATCTTCGGGCGATAGCGCAGTATTGTTATGCTTATGGTGGTCGTGCAGTATTTGATGCCCAAAATCTCTGTCTGACTTTGTTTGGCGAGTACTATGCTCAGGAAAACTGCAGCAGCAATTTTGGAGGAACACAAACCGGATTCAGAAAAAACTTTGAACTGCAATTATGTCCTAATCCGGTTCGGGATGAATTGATCATTCGTTTGGAGACTTCTGATGAGGAGCAATGGCCTGAAGGTCTGAAACTGATCAACAGTTTGGGTAAATCTTTAGATGTTGATCTCAAGCGATTAGACCCTCATGCAGCCAGCCTGCCGGTAGGGCATTTGCCCAACGGTGTGTATTTTATTTCGGCTGAACAAAACGGACAAAGGAAATTGTTCAAATTTGTTGTAAGTCATTAATGAAACTTAGGTGGAGGTCAAATCATTTTGACCTCCACTTTTTAAATTGATAGAACTATGAAATATTTAATTCAACTATTTTTTTGGATGATAGTATATAGTCATTCGATATTAAGTGCACAACAATTTAAGTTCGAATGGGCGCGGTCATTTGGAGGGAGTAAAGATGAAATTCCTCGCGTCATGAAAGTAGATAAGAAAGGAGACATTTATCTATTTTTCGATGTAGGATCAACACATTTCTCCATCGACAATAAATTTTTCTTTAAGTGGATAAATCCTGAAAATTATCCCAGAAATGCCGTGTTGCTGAAATACAGCCCATCAGGCGAGCTCTTATGGGGCCGGGCACTCAAAACAAATGGAGGAATAGCAGCTTATGGTATAGCCATTGATCAGGAGAATAATGTAGTCTTGTCTGGATTGAATGTAGGCGATCATTTATACCTTGATACACAGAAAATTTATTCAGACGCAAATTTTGGAGATATAGCCTTTATTTTGAAATTAGATGAGGAAGGTAAATTATTAAAGTATCAAACATTTGAAGAAATCTTTCCTGGAGGTACCTTTTACAACCAGGGAGGTATCGCTATCGATCAGTCAGGTCATTATTATATGACTGCTAAATCACGGCATAACATTATCAATAAAAATAAGGATACCATATTCAGATCAGAACTTAGCAATGGCTTATATTTATTATTATTCAAATTAGACCAGGAATTTAATCCGATTTGGATCAAAAAGTATTATAATGTGGATGGATATTTTGGCGATGTCTTAGTGGATGGTGAGGATAATATTATCGTATACGGGAGGTTCCGTGGGCGCGAATTAACAGTCGATTCTTTTACAGTACGCAATGCGGAGACGGTTTATTTGCAGGGAGATTTTGGGCAAGATGAGATTTATTTACTCAAAGTAAATAGAGATGGCGAAACGATCTGGTTAAAGTCTGTACAAGGTAAGGATGTTGAATATTGTGCATATAATGACATAAGTTTTGATAAAGAAAATAATATATACCTGGGCGGCATGTTTGGTAGTGATACTTTAAAGTTTTCTGAAAATATTTATTTATTTAAGGATAAAGTCCGATCCAACTTCTTTGATATTTTTTATAGTAAGTATGATAAAACAGGAGAATGTAAATGGGCAAGAACTATAGAGAGAAAGATTGAAGGTTTAGCCGATAACATGAGCATTCATTTATTAAGTACAAACCATCTGGTTATTTCCAGCAATTACTCAACGCAGGACTTTCAAGCAGGAAACTCGCAGTTGAACAATAAAGGGCTTTCAGATCCTTTTATTTTATTGGCCAATAATAATGGTGAAATTATAACAGGGACAACATACGGTGGTACGGATTATGATTATGAACAACAAATAGCATCTGATGGACGCAATGTATATATTTTTGGAATGTTCGGAAGCAGGGAATTAATGATTAATGATACCATACTCAAAAACGATACTACTGACGGTTCACTAGATGCTGTGCTGCTTAAATACAGCATCGATTCACTCACGTCAGCATCTAATCTACCGGAAGATCAAATCGAGATAGGAGTTTATCCCAATCCTGCTAACGAAATGGTGGGGCTACAACTGCCGGAAGATATCTCGCAGGGATTGTTGTTTTATAATCTGTATGATATGGGTGGTAAATTCATCAGCTCCGGATTGTTAAAATCAAATCAGACCATCCTATCTGTACAATCCCTTCAGGCAGGTAATTACATCATAAGGGGTGCTTCATTAAATGGAAAAAAATTCGTGGGACGTTTTGTGAAAACGGAGTAGTGAAATGTGTAATGTAAAGTAATGAATACAAAAGAAAGCTTATAGATTGATTTGTATTCAAGGTCAAAACGCTTTGACCTCCACTTTTTAAATTGATAGAACTATGAAATATTTAATTCAACTATTTTTTTGGATGATAGTATATAGTCATTCGATATTAAGTGCCCAACAATTTAAGTTTGAGTGGGCGCGGTCATTTGGAGGGAGTAAAGATGAAATAGACCGCGTCATGAAAGTAGATAAGAAAGGAGACATTTATCTATTTTGCGATGTAGGATCAACACATTTCTCCATCGACAATAAATTTTTCTTTAAGTGGATAAATCCTGAAAATTATCCCAGAAATGCCGTGTTGCTGAAATACAATCCATCAGGTGAGCTCTTATGGGGCCGGGCGCTTAAAACAAATAATATAGGAATCGAAGCTTATGGAATTGCCATTGATCAGGACAATAATGTAATCATATCCGGCTTGCACCAGGGCAATGAACTTTATCTGGATACTGTGAAAGTATATTCGGATGTTAATATCGACAAATTCGCATTCATTTTGAAATTGGATGAATTGGGCCAGTTACTAAAATATCAAACATTTGCTGAGACCAAAAGCGGTGGCTTTAACAATGGAGGAGGTATTGCGGTCGATCAGTCGGGACATTATTACATGAATGCAAAAACAAGATATAGCATTATCGATAAAAATAAGGATACGATTTTCAAGTCGGATCTTAACACCAAAGGCAGATATTTATTATTATTCAAATTAGACCAGGATTTTAATCCGGTCTGGATCAAAAAGCATTATAATGTGGATGGATATTTTGGGGATGTCAAAGTAGATGGTGAAGATAATATTATAGTATATGGCATGTTTCGCGGGCGCGAATTAACGGTCGATTCATTTACAGTACGCAATGCGGAGACGGTTTATTTAGATGGAAATTTTGGCGAATCGGAGATCTATTTATTGAAGGTCAATTCAAATGGCCAGGCCATCTGGTTAAAGTCTATCCAGGGAAAGGATATAGAAGCTTGTTCAAAAAACGACCTGACATGTGATAAGGATAACAATATCTACCTGGGAGGGGTGATGGGTAGCGATACAGTAGTATTTAACGAGAGGATCACTTTGAATAAAGACCGAAGACAGTTGAACTATTGGGATATATTTTATGCGAAGTACGATAAGGATGGAAATTGTATCTGGGCAAGACCCATCATCAATGGAAACGATGCTATAGATGATATGTCAATACATGTGCTTCCAACGGGACATTTAATCGTTTCTGGAAATTTTTCAAACCAGGATCTGTACGCAGGAAATACGACGGTCGGTTCAAAAGGCCAAGGCGATTGTTTTGTTCTGCTGACCGGCAATAACGGGGAGATCATTAGCGGTTTTTCTTATGGAGGTGATCAAAATGAATACGATGGACAATTGTCATCAGATGGCAGGAACTTATATATACTCAGTTCATTTGGAAGCAGCGAGTTGCGATTTGATAATGTAACTGTAAAAAATGACACGACCGATGGCTCGCTTGACATCTTATTGCTAAAATACAGCATTGATTCGCTCACGTCGGCATCTGATCTGGCGGAAGGTCAAATCGAAATAGGACTCTATCCCAATCCTGCAAGAGAAATGATAAGGCTGCAATTGCCTGAAGACCTGCCGCAGGGATTAATATATTATAATTTGTATGACATCGAAGGAAGGTGGATGAGCTCGGGAGTATTAAGATCAAATCAGGCAGAGATATCCTTAGCGTCAATACATCCGGGTCATTATATTGTAAAAGGGGGATCTTTAGGAGGCAAGAGGTTTGTGGGCAGGTTTTTGATAATGGAGTAGGATGATTTGCGAAGTGAAGTTGAATATGGCGGTCATGCATTAAAGAAATCGTATTATTGATTTAACAACTTGTAGCCACCGAGCAAAGAGCAAATCTAAACAAGCTAAACTCCTTGAGTCATGAAAGGTAAAAAACAACTCATCTTTTCTGCGCTCATCGCCCTGACTGCGTTCTCCGTGTTTCGGGTCATCGCACAGGAGGGTGGAGCCCTTGTTTTTATGCATGCCGGCGTCATTCCGATGACCAGGGAAGTGGTGTTGCAAGACTATAGCGTGGTTGTAGAGGGAGGCAGAATTATTGAAGTGGCACCGTCATCGGCGGTTGCGATCCCGAGAGGAGCAAGGATCATCGATGCAAGGGGAAAATTCCTGATACCCGGCCTTTCAGATATGCACGTACACCTGGAAGGCGATGCCTGGAACATTATGTTTGGCGAGGAAACCCGTTTCTCCAGCGATGAAATCAGCTTTGAAGACATCCTCTTCCTCTTTCTGGCTAAGGGCATCACTGCGATCGATGTGCTGTTTGCCTTTCCCGAACACCTCGACCTGAGAGAAAAGATCAGGAACCACGAAATGTTGGGCCCAAGACTGGTCCTGTCGAGAATGATCGATGGCGCAGGAAGGGCCTGGCCTCCTCCGCTCGGCGTATGGGTAAACGACACCAGTCAGGCCAAAGCCGCTGTGTTGCAAGCACACAAGGAAGGATACGACAGGATTAAAGTCTATTCCTTCCTTTCAAAAGAGGCCTACGACGCCATCATAGCTACGGCAAAAGAGCTCGGGATGCCGGTAGACGGGCATGTTCCGTTTTCCACATCCGTCGAACACGTTCTTTCATCAAAACAAAGCATGATTGCCCACGTCGAGGAGATCATGAAGTTTGCAAAGGACTACAGTCCTTCACAAGTCGAATATTTCGCCAGTCTCGTTGCCAACAGCAATACCTGGGTGACTTCCTCCCTGATCCTCAATCGCAACCTCAACGCCTTGCTGGTCGATTCGGCAGGGCAGTTTTCCAAACCCGGCACCGAGTTTTTGCACCCAATGGCTTTTGGCATCTGGAAGTTCGTTTACGACAACATTTACAAGCACATTCCCGCCAGCGACCGGCGTGCGCTGATAGACGGATACGACCACTTCCAGAAGCCTTTCAACTACCAGTTTTACAAAAAAGGAGGGAAGCTGCTGATCGGAACTGACGCAGTTGTGCCTTCCACCTTGCCGGCGTTTTCCCTGCACGAAGAATTGGCTGAACCGGTCGATGACGGCCTGAGCCCGTTTGAGGCGCTCAAAGTTTCTACGACCAATACCTACGCGTTTTTGGGAGAGCTGGAGCGGTCCGGAACCATAGAACCCGGCAAACTCGCCAACCTCGTTATGCTCGAAGCCAATCCATTGGACAACATTTCTCATACCCAAAAAATTGCAGGGGTGATGACCCAAAACAGGTAGTTGCCAAAAACAGAAATTGACCGGCGCTTAGACGAAATGCGCTTAGCGTATGCACAACTTAAGGCACGCAAATTCAGGGAACCTGAGTAAGAGATTCCCCCTGCCAGCAAGGGAAGCTCAACGCGCGCGGATCTTGTTAGATGACCGTATCAAAACATGAGGAACAATAAAATGAGAACGCTATGAGGAAAATAATTTCATTTATGCATATGTCGCTTGACGGCTTTGTTGCAGGACCGAACGGAGAGTTGGACTGGGTGAACGTTGACCAGGAAATTTTTGATTGTGTTGGCAAGCGGATTGGCAGAGGAGACACTGCGCTATATGGTCGAGTAACTTACGAGATGATGGAACGATATTGGCCCACCGCAGGAGACAAACCGGCAGCAACCAACCACGAAATTGAACACTCCAAGTGGTATAAAAATGTTCACAAAGTGGTTTTGTCAAAAACAATGGAAAATGCAGGTCTGACCCATACGACCATTGTTGGTGAAAACCTTTCCGACAGAATCAATGGGATAAAGCAACAGGAGGGTGAGGAAATCTTGCTTTTTGGCAGCCCAACAGCAACGCATGCTCTGATTCAACAAGGCCTCATTGACGGTTACTGGTTATTTGTAAATCCAATTATTCTTGGTCAGGGCATTCCTTTGTTTTTAAACGTCAAAGACAGAATACAACTCAAGCGATTGCCTGTCATTCGGCAATTTACATGTGGAGTCATTGAGCTGAACTTCGAAGTGGTCAGGCAGTAGCTGCAAGGCGATTCAAGCTGCTGCTGAAAAGCAGCGGGCTCCTAGCGCACAATGACCACCTTGGCCACTGCACCTTCGGAGGTTTCAAAATCGCGGGTGGTGTTTGCAAAGACCAGATATACTCCGGAGGCGACCTTTCTTCCCAGGTAGTCTTTGCCGAACCAAATCGCCTGTCCTCCGTAAGCAAAGTCTTCGTAAACCAGGCGGCCGCTGAGGTCGGTGACTTTGAATCGCGCATCCCGGGCAAGCCCCCGGATGGCGATGGGTCCGTCGTAGTCGGGCGGAACGGGGTTGGGAAACACGCGCGGCACCTCGCTGAAATAATCCTTCGCAAGGGTGGCCTCAGCACGGAATACCTGCAGCCCGCTGGCCGTCGCGATCCATGCCTCCCCGGTGACCGGGTCGATGGCAATGTCCTGGATCGCATTGTCGAGCAATGGACTGTTGGACGCATTAAAATGGTAGATCTGATTTTCTCCTGATGGAGATTGCACGTAAACACCATTGTCGGAAGTTCCGAACCATTTGCGGTTGGCACCATCGACGGCAATGCTGGTGATCACTTCCGAAGCGAGCAGGAAATAGATGATTCCGTCCTGATCCACTTTGCGCCGCACACCCTTGCAGCTTCCGCTGAATATGGAAGCGCCGCACTCAAACACGACGGGTCCCTGTGCTGTACCCACCCAAACATCGCCGTCGAGATCCACTTCCACGGTGCGGACGTCGTTCGTCGTCATCTCGGTATTGGAATTGGTGAGTTGGATCCTCCGGTCGTCGGATGGATTGTCAGGATCTCCCTCGTCGAACACCGTTACGCCACCGCTGACGCGGCTGACGATCCATTTATAGCCGTTCCGGTCGACCTTGACTTCGGTAAACAGGTTGCTGTTGTTGGGAAATTTGTACTCGCGCCAGGTTCCAGAGGGGTCAAGAGACAGCAGACCCACAGGGGCCAGGTAATTGGTGATCCACAGGGTGTTGTTGCGGTCGATTGCCAGGCCTGAAAGCCGCACGTTGTTGCTGTCGCCCACCGCCCCCTGCAACGGCGAGTTCTGTTTTCCATACAGCGTGTAGCGATTATCGTTGCGGTCGTATTGCAGCAATCCTTTTCCGGCGCTTGCAAAGTAAATGCGCGAACGATCGTTCGTTTCAGCTATGCGCAGCACGTCGGTAAGGGCATATCCTGCAAGTCCGGGTTCTGTCGAGGAATTGATCGAGGTCCAGGATCCCCCGGAAAAGCGGGCAATGCCTTCGGTGATGTAATTTGGTGTGAAGGTGGCGTCCACACCGCCCATGGCAACGTACACGCCGTCGCTCAGCGTTGCCACCTCCCAGGCGCGGTTGGAGAGGGGTCCGTTGACCCAGATGCCGTTGCAGGAGGCGTCGCCCTCCGCAGCAAATCGAAAACTCCACCGTTGGTCAGCCAGCCAGATGCTGCCATCCGGTCGCTCTACAGCATCGAGGTTCTGGTCTGCGCAACCGGGGGGCATCAGCGAAACCGCACCCGCCGGATCGATCCTGGCCAACTGGTCGGGGCAGGCATTCCTGCAGCGCAGGCCGGCAAGCAGATGGGTGGGCCCACTTCGAAGGTATTTGATTTCATATGCAGGATCGGCATAAACCAGACTAAAATCCTGTCCCGGTGAGGCCCTGTAAATGGTTTGCGATGTGCAGGCATAAACATCGCCATCGTATAAAGCAAGGCTGCGAACTGCCATGCCGTCGGGCAAGCCGCTTGCCGCTCCCACGCGGGTCCAGGAGGAAAACGCTTCGGCCAGGCCACCCCCTGCGCGATCAAAGCGGTACAAGCCCCCTTCTGTTGCCATGTAAAGTTGCGTTCCTGCCTCCATGCAGTCGTACACCGCGAGGTTGGGGGTAAAAAGGGTAAACAGAAATCGACGGGTTACGACGTCGAGTTGGGAGACCCCGTAATTGCCGCTGATCAAAACGCCATTTCCCTCCATCGGCCGGATGCGGTGTATGCTTTTATCGATGGGAACGTTATCGTACAACAACAGGTCAGGTACCGGATAGACTCCTTCCTGCCCGAACAGATCCACCAGGCCGTCGGCGTATGCCACTGCGAGCTGGCTACTCTCCTGGTGATATCCCAGCGCAACGATTTGCGTGCCGCTGAGTCCTTCGGTGCGGCTGATCCGTTCGAAAGAATATTCTGTGGCATGCACGCGCAAAATGCCGTAGCCGGTAGCAAAATAGACGAACTGTCCCCCGTCGGCAACCCAATTTCCTGCGTTGTAAGGCAGGTGCGTGGACCATTCGCCAATGGCATTTTGAGACTGACCGCAAAGCCATGCGGAAAAGACCGTTGAGATTGCGAACGCAATGCCCGCAGTGAAGCGTTTCATCCAGGTAAAACGAACGTCGTGGGGAAATATTCTAAAAAAAAAGATCGACCCGGGAGGGCCGATCCTTTAAATAACACTATGAGAACACCCTAAAAATTCTAATCGGAGCTGGGGGCGACGGAAAGACAACATTTCGGACCTCAATCGCTTATGCAAATTAAGTACAAATGATTTCACAATACCAAATATTTTTTTAAAAAAGTTTGAACTATTTAAGATAACATAAAATATTAATAATTAAATAATTGGAATACAATGCTTTATTGTTTTCTTGCCGTCTGTTAGGGCCGGATTTAGCCCTCCTGGAGTCCCTTGTGATCAATTTATCGGGGGTTTGCGGCGTTCGGGGCGATCTTTTTGTGGAATTTTGGGTTGATTAAGGGAATGAGCAAACGGGCAATCTGGTTTGTCATAGGGCTGATGGCCCTGGCGCTGATCGGCACAGCGGTGGTGCAATTGTATTGGATCAACTGGTCGGTGCGCATGAAGGAGGAGCAGTTCAACGAGGCGATCATGGCGAGTTTGCACCGCGTCGCTTCAAAGCTGGAAAGGAACGACCCCAGCCTTGATTTTCAGGGGAGCCCGTTGCACGAAGACTGGTCGGTGCGGCAAAAGCACCTCGAACTAGTGGATCGCGAGATCCGTCTTCAAAAGTACCCCCTGGAAAACCGGATCGACCCCCTCTACCTTCGAAAGATCATCGTTCAGGAGTTTCAGGACATGGAGCTCGACCTGGATTACTCCTTTGGCGTTTTTGACAACGTCCACAAGCGGATGATCATACTGAACGGTTTTTTCCAGGCCGACGTGGGAGATCCTACCCGCGCAACCGACCCCGGAATTGAGCTGGTGACGCTGCTGAAGAATTCCGAATACGAAGTGCCCTTGTTTACCGGCCTTTCCGGCAGCCCGGGAAGTCTCAAGCTGTTCTTTCCAACCAAGGCGACCTGGCTGTGGCGGTCGGTATGGCCTCTGCTTGCCCTGGGCATGCTGCTCATTCTGCTCATCGTGGCCTGTTTTTCCTATGTCGTCCTGGTGATTTTCCGGCAGAAGAAGTTGTCGGAGATCAAAAACGATTTCGTCAACAACATGACGCACGAATTCAAAACGCCGATTGCCACCATATCCCTTGCATCCGATTCCATTGTGAGCCCGGCGGTGATTGGGCAGCCAGACAAGGTTCGACGGTTTACCGACATCATCAAACAGGAAAACCGGCGCATGCTGAGCCAGGTGGAAAAGGTGCTGCAAATGGCCCTGCTCGACAAACAAAATTTCAAACTCAACCTCAAGCCGGTTGACCTGCACGCGATCATCAGCCAGGCCGTAGCCAACATCGAGCTCCAGGTGCAGCAGCGCGAGGGCACCGTTGCGATGGAGCTCGCCGCGACCAAGGCAACCGTATTGGCGGATCCCGTCCACATGACCAACATCATCTACAACCTCCTCGACAACGCAAACAAATACAGCCCGGAGCGTCCGGAAATTTCCATCGCCACGCGCAACCGCGGGGCTGTGATCGAGGTCATGGTATCGGACAAGGGCATTGGCCTGAGCCGCGAGGCACAGAAGCTCGTATTCGAGAAGTTCTATAGGGTCCCCACGGGCAATTTGCACAACGTAAAGGGCTTTGGTCTGGGCCTGAGTTACGTCAAGGCCATGGTCACTGCCCACGCCGGCAAAGTGGAAGTCCAGAGCGAGCCGGGCCGCGGAAGCACCTTCACCCTGACTTTTCCGGTTTCCAGGTGAAGGCCAGGCGCTGGCGGCAGATCCCGGGGGCCTCGCTCCAAAATTTTAAGCTTTTCTTAAGGACATTTTAACGTTTGGAACGTTGTTAGGCAAAGGACAAAGTCTATTCCCATGCAAGCACAGGCAGAAAACCAGGAAAGTTCGAAGATCCTTCTCGTTGAAGACGACCGCAATTTTGGAGACGTACTCCGTTCTTACCTCGAAATGCACGGCTACGAGGTGGACCTTGCAGTCGACGGCATCGAGGGTTTTGAAAAATACCGCCAGGGTCGCTACGACCTGTGCATACTCGACGTGATGATGCCGCGCAAGGATGGGTTCACCCTGGCGCGCGACATCCGCTCCAACAATGCCGAGGTTCCCATCATATTTCTGACGGCCAAGACGCTGAAAGAGGACGTACTCGAGGGATTCCGGATCGGAGCAGACGACTACGTCACCAAGCCGTTCAATTCAGAGGAGCTGCTTTTCCGAGTTCAGGCCATCCTCAAGCGCTCGGTGCGCAGGGAGGAAGAAGAAGAGGAGCCTGCTGAAGTGGCCATCGGGAAATTCTACTTCAACTTTCCGTTGCGAGTGCTTTATCTCCGGGATGGTGGAGAAATTTCAGAAAAAACCAAGCTATCTCCCAAAGAGGCCCTGTTGCTTCGCATGTTCAGCCAGCACCGCAACAAGGTGCTGCAGCGATCGGATGCTCTTAAGAAGATCTGGGGCGAGGACAATTACTTCACAGCGCGCAGCATGGATGTCTTTGTGACCAAACTGCGCAAGATCCTTGCCGGAGACGACAACATCGAGATCGTCAACATCCACGGCAATGGTTTCCGGATGATCATCCGGGGCGAAGAAGGCGCCGAGCTGTAAGCGCTCCAATCCGCGGCGCAGGCTTTTCTGGTCACCTCCGGTTTTCAAGGCGCTGCAGGAGAAAGCAAATTTATATTTCCCGGACAAATTCCATTAAACTAACGTTCGTTAGTTTTTTTTAAATTTATTTCCTTCTCTTTTAAAAATGCCTGAAAGGCCCTTGCATCAGGGCATTCAAAGGAAGCTATTCCTTTTTAAGAGCTGAAAATCTCATATTATTTTTTCGAAATTTTTACATCAAAAGCGCGCGACCTCCGCATGTTTCCGCTTACATTTACTTTCTCATAGGAAGCTTCTCCGGGCCCAGTCAACCAAATTCCCCAATGATCCATTCTGTTTCCGAGCGCCAAATCGTGCAGTATTACGACACCTGCGAAAGCGATTACCGTTTGTTGTGGCACCTCGACCGGCATCTGGCCATGCATTACGGATTCTGGGATGAAGGCACGCGACTGTTGCGGGAAGCACTGGTCAATATGAACGCATACGTTTGCAGCAAGCTCACATTGAGTGAAGGCGAATGCGTTCTCGACGCAGGCTGTGGTGTGGGGGGAAGCGCCATTTACATTGCGCGCCGGTGGCCTGTGGAGGTCAGGGGCATCACCCTCAGCCAGAAACAGGCAGCACGTGCGACGAATCATGCCGCCAGGACGAGTCTGGTCGGGTCGGCACATTTCACCGTTGCTAATTATTGCAGTACCCCGTTCCCCGATGGTTCTTTCGACGCCATTTATGGCATTGAGAGCATCTGCCATGCGAACGACAAATCGGAATTTTTGCGCGAAGCATCGCGCTTGCTAAAAGAAGGTGGGCGTCTGGTCGTTGCCGATTTTTTTCGCACGGGCAATGCGGTTCCGCCGGCTAAGGATCGCGAAATGTTGCTTTGGGCAAGGTCCTGGGCCGTTCCCGATTTTGTGAGCTGGGATGCTTTTATTCGCGCTGCGGCTGCGGCCGGCCTGGAATTGGAGGTCAACGAGAACATCACCGCCAACGTCGAGCGCACCGCAAGGCGACTTTACCAATTCTTTTTTCCCGGACTTTTTTGTCATGGCTTATTGCGCATGTTGGGATTGCGCAACCGCGTTCACGGAAGAAATCTCTGGTCTGCTTATTACCAGTACCGCTGTCTGAAACGCAATGAATGGGAATACCGGCTCCTCCGGTTCAGAAAAAAATCCGGCGCATGAAAAGCTTTGAATTACCAGCGAGCTCTCTCTTCGAGACGTTCAATTGCCGCTACTACGAATTGCGGCACGAAGCCTACGACGAAGCAGTTCTGGCCCAGGTCCTTAAAAAAGACCGGTCGGGGCTCGACGACGTGGTGTACCTCAAAAACGATTACGAGATCAACCGCAGCATCGCAGCAGAGGGCAGTCTCAAGGCTTACGACATGGTGCTCACCCCTTCGGGTTTCGTCGTGATTAAAGAATTTTTCAGCGGCATTCCGCTATCTCAATTCATCCTCCACCGGGAGTTTTCCGTGCCGCTTTTTCTGCAAATCGCCATGCGGCTGACGCGCCTGCTGCGCGAACTCCATGTGCAGAAAATCCTCGTCAAAGAATTTGTCATCGAAGACATTCTGGTGGTGCCGGAAACGCTGGAAATGAAGATCTGTTCCCTCGGTTCGGCGACACGCGTTTTGCGCGAGCGGCCGGAATACAGCCCTGAATTCAGTTATTACGGTCCTTTGTGGCACATTGCCCCCGAACAAACGGGCCGGGTTGGCAGGACCGTCGACCACCGCACCGACTTTTATGGTCTGGGCGTGATCCTGTACCAGGTATTGTGCTGGCGAAAGCCTTTCAACTACACCGATTCGCTGGAGCTCATACACGCACACATTGCCAAACGACCGCTCGAGCCCAGGCAGGTACGAGAGCACATTCCGCAGATCATCAGCGACATCGTGATGAAGCTCATGGCTAAAAATTCGGAGGACCGTTACCAGGGGGCAGACGGCATCCTTTCGGATCTGGAGCAATGCATGCGCCAATGGCAGCAAACCGGTACGGTGAGTCCGTTTGTTTTAGGTTCACAGGATTTCTCCAGCCAGTTTTCCTTCTCCGAAAAACTCTATGGCAGGGACGAAGCGCTTGGCGTTTTGCTGGGCGCATGGGAACGCATTGACCGCAAAGGAGCCGGCTTGTTGCTCGTAGCCGGATACTCGGGCATTGGAAAAACCCGGCTCGTGAGTGAGATCAAGAAGCCCGTGCTGGAGGCCAACGCGTATTTCATCACCGGCAAGTTCGACCAGTATGCCCGCGAGTATCCCTACAGCGCCTTTGTCCAGGCCTTCGCCATGTTTACCCAGCAAATTCTGGGAGAGCGCGAAGAAGACCTGGCTCTGTGGCGCAATGCGATCGCTCAGCAGTTGGGTGAAAACGGATCGCTGCTGACCGGCCTGGTTGCCGACCTGGATAAGCTCATCGGGCCTCAGGGTTCAATACCGGACATTGGGGCCATGGAGGGAAAAACCCGCTTTCTCAATACCTGCATTGATTTTCTGTCTGCCATTGCACTAAACGGCAAATCGCTGGTCATCTTCCTCGACGACCTCCAGTGGGCAGATTCGGGCTCGCTCGCCCTGTTGCAGGCCATTGCCAGCAGTTCCCTGCGCCACATCCTGGTCATCGGTGCTTACCGCGACAACGAGGTCGACATGGCGCATCCCCTTTTTACTGCCATGGCGCATCTCGAAAAGGAACACCGCGACAAAGTAACCCGCTTGTCCTTGCCCGAGCTCGATGCAGGAAGCGTAAACCAGTTGATCGCCGATTCCCTGCGAATGAGCGCTGCGGCAACTCAGGCCCTCTCTGCTGAAATTATGGCGCGTACGCGCGGCAACCCGTTTTTTGTGCGGGAGTTTGTAGAAAGGCTGCTCGAGGAGCGCGCGATACATTACGACGAAACGCTTCGGAGCTGGGTATGGGACCTGGAAGGCATACGCAGCATGGACTTGTCGGCCTACGTCGTCGACCTCATCCTTGGAAAACTTCGGCGGCTGGATCCCGAGGCACAGGACCTTGTACAACTCGCCGCGTGCATTGGCAGCCGCTTCGACATAGACACCCTGCAGCAGGTTTCCGGAATCTCCGGCGACGCGTGTTCGGTCATCCTCCAGCAGCTCGTTGCAGGAGAGTTTATCAGTCCTGTAGGCAGCTGGGGTATGTTCCACAACAGCAGCTTTCTGGAGGGCCTTTCCCTTTCCGGCAGCAGGCCCAATTTCATGTTCCGTTTCCAGCACGACCGGATTCAACAGGCATCGTACGATCTGATCACCGGCACCGTGCGCACACAGCGACACCTGCGCATTGGGCGCCGGTTATTGCAGCAAATGCAGGCCGCGGGGCATGACGAACAACTGTTCGACGTTTTAAACCACCTCAACAACAGCCGCGAGCTCATAGAAGACCAGGAGGAGCGCAAAGCCATTGCACAGCTAAACCTGAAAGCGGGGCGCCGTGCGATGAACAACAATGCGATCCAGCCAGCGCTGTATTATTTTGAAGCGGGAATGGAACTGCTTTCACGGGACCAGGCATCTGAAACATTCAAGGATTTGCTCATCAGCAGGTCTGAATGTGCGTATCTGTATGGCAACTACCAGGCATCCGAACAGTTGTTTGATGCTGCCCTTGCAGATGCAAAAACGAACATTGCAAAGGCCGACATCCTTGCCCGCAAAATGGCCTTGTACGAGAATACCCAGCGGCACGAGCTGGCGCTCGAGGCAGCGAAACAGGGTCTCGGACTGCTGGGCATCCGCGTACCGTTGAACGCAGGTCAACTCGACGTGCTTCGCGAATTGCTTCGCGTGCGCTGGAAGCTGCGCGGACGCACCACGCGCGCTCTTTTTGAAAACCGCGACATGGAAGCCACGGATCAGCGGCTCGCCATGAAGATCCTCATGAACATGTGGGGTCCGTGCTACCTGCTTCAAAAGCAAAATCTTCTCGCATGGAAGATCCTCCGCATGGTCAACCTGTCGGTGGACCACGGCAATTCCATTGAAAGCGCAATTGCTTTTGCCTTTTACGGTTATGTAACCAGTGCCCAGTTTGGCGATTACGAAAAGGGTTATGCTTTTGCACAGCTCGGCATGGAGGTCAACGACAAGTTCCGCGATAAAACCCTGCGTTCGAAGATCCTCGTCATTGCGGAAGGGTGCGTTGCCCACTGGCAGCGCCCCTTCGGCAGCTACCTCCAGAATCTGCGCGAGGCGCACCATGTCGGCATTGAGCACAACGACATCATTTACGCCGGATACGCCGTGACGTTTGTCAACCGCGCACAGATCCTGATGGGCGAAGAACTTGGAAGCGTTTATGAAAAACTGCGTGGCTACATACGGTTTGCCCAGAACATCCGTTCGAGCATTTCCTACCACCAGATGCTGGCGTGGGCAAGAGCGGTCATCATACTCCGGGGAGAAGACGCTGACGAACAAGTGTTCGGTATGCTTCTGAGTGCACAGGATCACCTGGCTGCCCTGCAGGCCATGGCTGCATCTGAAACGCTGCCACTTCCCCTGGCCAACTACCATACGGCAATGGCCATGTGCGAATACCTGATGGGCAACTTCGAAAAGTCCTTCCGGCACGCCTGCGAAGCCGATCCGCTGATGATTTCCGTGTTGGGGCTCCCCGAATGGCCGGAACAAAAAATCTGGCTGGTGCTTTCGGCAACCACCTGCCTAACGGAGGGGATGGCGCTGGATCGCACGTGGCAGACTGCCCGCAAAAAAGCGCTTGCGATGATCGCAAAGTGGGCGACCGCCTGTCCGGCAAACTATGCCGCCAAATACCACCTCGTCTTGTGTGAAGACCACCTCCTCAACGGGCGCAGACCGGAGGCCATTCTGGAAGCAGAACGGTCGATCCGGGCAGCGGCAGAGAGCGGCATGTCGTATATCGGTGCGTTGGCAGCGGAACGGCTTGCAAGAATCCACGCGCTTCAAAACGAACCGGAAAAGCACGCCGCACAACTTCGTTATGCCTTGCTGGAATACGATCGGTGGGGAGCGCGGGCTAAAGTGGACCGGCTGTTGCAGCAACATCCTGCTCTGGCCAGCGGATCTTCCGAAATTTCCGGCTCCAATCCTTCCATGAGCTCCGGGTCCCTCGACCTCAAAAGCATTCTGCAGGCGGCAGCAACCCTTTCGGAAGAAGTCGTCTTTGAAAAGCTGATCGAAAAGCTGCTCCTGCTTTCGATTGAAAATGCCGGAGCTCAAAATGCCTGGCTGCTGATGAACCGCAAGGAGGGACTGTGCGTCGAAGCCTGCAGCGCGATGGCAAACGAATTCACCTGTGAAATTGCCCCCGTGCCCCTCGAACAAGTAGACGACATCGCACATTCCATGGTTCGAAAAGTACGCCAGACGGCGGAGGCGGTAATCCTCGACGACGCCCGGCACGATCCCGTGTATGGCCACGATCCCCAGTTGAAAAATGCCCAGGCGCGATCCGTTCTCTGCATGCCGATACTCAGCAAGGGGCAAGTGAGCGCCATTCTCTATATGGACAATCGCTCGGCGAGCAACGTGTTCACGCCTGCCCGGCTGGAAGTGCTTCGCCTGCTGAGTGCGCAAATGGCGGTATCGTTGGAGAATGCATTGCTCTACCAGCAACTCGAACAGAAGGTCGAGGAACGAACAGCCACCATCGCCACCCAAAAGGCGGAAATCGAGCGGGAAAAGCAAAAGGCCGACGCTTTGCTTCGCAACATCCTGCCTGAAGAAGTTGCCGGTGAGCTCAAAGAAAATGGCTTCAGCCGTCCGAGAAAATACGACGAGGTGACCATCATGTTTACCGACTTTGAAGGCTTTACGGCCATGACCGAACACATGAGGCCGGAGGAGGTGGTCGAAATCGTCGACCAGCATTACAAAGCATTTGACCGCATCATCGCGCAATACGGCATTGAAAAGATAAAGACCATTGGCGATGCATACATGTGCGTGAGCGGGTTGCCAACCGCATTGCCCGACCATGCGTCGCGTTGCATCCGCGCTGCGCGGGAGATCCTGGGTTGCGTTGCCGTGTACAATACAGAAAGAGTCCATGCAGGACTTCCTCATTGTGAAGTGCGCATAGGGATTCACACCGGCCCGGTAGTTGCCGGAGTCGTTGGCTTAAACAAATTTGCTTATGACATCTGGGGCGACGCCGTCAATACCGCCTCGCGTATGGAATCTGTAGGCATGCCGGGACAAATCAATGTATCGCGTTCGACCTGGATGCTGACTCAGGACGATTTTGAATTTTCATACCGCGGCAAAGTGAGCATGAAACACAAAGGCGAACTCGATATGTATTTCGTGACCGGAGAACGCCCGGAAAACAAACAAGCAAACCAAAGCTGATGCATACCAAAAAATGGACCAATGAATTGCTCGACCGGATGCGCACAACCGGCGACCCGCTGGCAGACAAGGCCGCACAAGCTTTGTGGAGGGAACAGAACAGCCGGCAGGTCGTCGAAGGGCTGCGGGAGATTGCCCGCAACCACCGCCTGCAGCTCAGCGGATTTCCGCAAGAAGTTGCTGATTATTTCCGGGAGACCGAACAAATTGCCATTCATCCTGAGGATCAGGAAAAGTTTGACCTCGCAGCCAACATTTTCAACAACTACGGATTCCGCTATTGCGCGCTGCTTTTTTTCAAAGCGCTACCAACGGGATACATGTGCCCTAAACCGGGGCATGTGCTGCGCAGCACGCGGCTGTTGGTCGATTTTGCTGCCCGTCGCGTCATGGAAACGGCGCAGTTCATTTTTGCCGTAAACAATGCAAACTGGCACAAACCGGGCAACCCCGGGCTGGAAGCCATTCAGCGCGTCCGGCTGATGCACGCGGGCATGCGCATCGCCCTGCTCAACGACGAGCGCCCCGACCACCGCTGGAATATGCAACTCGGTGTTCCGATCAATCAGGAAGACCTCGCCCTGACCAACCATCTGTTCAGCATCGCCATGATCGACGGGCTGGATCAAATGGGCATACACCTCTTAGCCGATGAACGGGAAGCAGTCTTTCACACCTGGCAACACATTGGCCAGGCCATGGGCATCTGCCCCGAGCTCTATGCGGAAGATTATGCTTCCGGTCGCGAACAGTACCGCTGTATCTTTGAGCGGCAATGCAGCACCCAAAACCCGGACGGCCCCGCCCTGACGCGTGCATTGCTGGAAAGCCTCGACACCATGTTGCGTTCGCATCTGCCGGAGGATAGCCTGGAAGACATCACCGGTTATTTTCTCGACGACCCCAGGGCGCGGAAGTCGCTGGGTCTTCACCCGGCCTCCGTCGGAGACCGCGTCTTCGATGCGATACTCCACTTTTTGACCTCGCTGAGGGTTTGGCAACGCCTGTTCCACCACCGGAACACCTTTGCGCATGGAAGCTGGGTGAGCAACATGCTTACCTCCATCGTAGCCCGGCGGTTCGGACTTTCCTCCCAGCTCAGCCGATACCCCAAGACGGGACTGATGTCTGCCGTTTCCAAAGTCCTGTTGGCGGAATTGAGCAAGCGCGATCTGCATCAGTTTGAATCGGCGGGAGGACTCAACGCACAAAAACCATTTTTCTTCGAAAACAGCATGCTGTACGATGCATGGGACCTCGAAAGCTTTTCGCTGGATGTAGATTCTGGGTCGTCGGGGGCGGCTGAAGGGGCAAAGGCATAATTGCCCTATCTTCGCCCATCGCACTGTGCCGGCGCATGAATATCCGAAAACTGAAAAAGCACGTTACCGGGAAGCTGCGGGCCGAACTTTCGCCCAAGCTGAGCTACCACGGACTGCATCACACCCTCGACGTTCAGCGCGTTTGCGACCAGTACATCCGGCGACTGAAGATCGCACAACGCGACGCCTGGCTGCTGCGCACGGCTTCTCTTATACACGACATAGGCATCATCTGGACCTACAGCGGTCACGAGGAAGCCAGTCTGCAATACGCCGAATCGCTCCTGCCTGCGATGGGGTATTCTAAAGAAGACCTTCGCGCCATCCGGGGCATGATCCTGGCAACGCAAATTCCTCAACAACCGGCAACCCTGCTCGAAGAGATCCTTTGCGACGCAGACCTCGACTACCTCGGTCGCGCCGACGTGTTGCCCATCAGTCAGAGCCTCTACCGCGAATTTCTGGCTTACGGCGTCGTCCACGACGAAGAAAGCTGGGACCGCCTGCAGGTCAACTTTCTGAACCTGCACCACTACCACACGGATTTTGCGCTCAAACACCGCGCTCCCCGCAAAGAGGCCTATCTGCGGAGCATCCTGAAAAAGTGGAACTGGGCCTGAACACATCGCTCAACAGCCACATGACTTACTAACAAACGTTTGTTAGTTCCTTAAGAACAGCTCTAAAAACCCCAATTTGATGCCAGAAGGAAAAGGGATCCATCCCTCCACTCCCTCTTGCGCCAACCAACCCGCACAGGCTCACGCGCTCAATCAATTTAGCTTCACAATCCTTCGTTGCAGCTCAGTCAGTTATCGTTCCACATAGCTTCCTTCGCTGCGCCTCGTCTTGTTTTGCTAAATTCATTCGGGCATCAAAACTGGGTTATTCGAGGTACCCTTAGAATTAATTTCTGTTTATCCCTTTCATTTTTGGCGAATTACTAAAAAAGCATGGATCTAAATCAATCCATGCTTTTAGTCCATTATATTTAATCAAATCTTACTTTAAAACAATCATCCGTTTCGATTTGACAATTATATCATCAGATTGTAGAAAGATGGTATATACTCCATTGGCCATGCCAGTTGAGTTGAGCAGAATTTCTCCTTGTTGATTACATCTATCCAAACGAGTAACCTCCTTACCATTTGTATCAATAATTCTTATTACGTTCATTTTATCAAACTGTTTGAACTTGTAGATGACTCTAAAGTTATCCTTTACTGGATTAGGAACAATTGTCAGCCAGGAATCATCAAAAGATTCTGAATGATTATTGTACCTGAACAATAGCATACCACATGAATCAAGCGGCCATGACTCATTGTAACAATAATCATTTGAAGTTAAAAAATCATGATACGAAACAGTAAAATGTCCCACTGTCGTGTCCTGGTTTGCTATAAACCCACCCATTTGATCATTACCTGGAGGAAACATGACATCAATAATTTGTCCATTGTTTAAATTAAGAGGATTTAGAAATACCACATCCTCTTCGGAGCCGGTTTGATTTAATTCGAAACTTCAAAACAGCTCATTTTCTGACCACGAACCATTACATATATTAGAAAATGACAAGAATTGTGTCCCGGTATTAAACAAACCACAGCCGCTTAAGTCAATACAAAACGGAACGTTACATGAAATATCACAATTAGCGCCTGTACCTCTCATGACTACAACACCACAAAGCACATTACCTATCGTTGGCATTGGTAATGATAAAGAAATATTAATAAAATTGTTAAATAGTACACACTTATAAATATGTTTTGTATCTTTATGCCATGAAAATAAAGGATGGGCGTAAATTATCTAATGAAGCTTTGCAGCAATTGCGAAGAGATGTGATTTT
>JABARE010000049.1 GCA_019187365.1 Saprospiraceae bacterium
ATATTGAGCTTTTTCATACGATCTTGATGATCAAATAGGCCTGGTTGATTCCGATTCTTCATATCTCCAAGGTACGAAGATGATATAACATTACAGAAATATGGGATGGGTTTTTAGAGATTCCCTTATGAATGGGCTTTACCAGTTGTTTGCAGTGTACCAACCTGCCTTTACCTGCTGATGCCTGAGCCGTGATAAAAATGTACAGGTTTGAGAAAACCTTCTTGCCATCATAGATACCGTATAGCTTGTGAAAACAGGCACTGAGTGAAACGATAGTGCCTAACAAAAGAATGTCTCTTTCTTCATTGAATGAAGCAATCTTGACAACCTTTTGCAGAAACTCAGGAAGCTGAGGATAGATAGATTCAGGGAAAGTTGGTAACTGAACTTTTTCCTGCTCGGTGTATTGCGGTGTAACCGCAATGTTTACACCTGCTTGCTTTGCATGAAAGAAGAATGTTTTCAACGTAACACCGTGACCAGTTGCCTTTAGGCAATTGGTGTATTGTGTATCACATTCTGTTGTTGAGTAATCAGCATAAAACTTACTGATGCGGTGAAAATATTCTCTGCCTGATTCACCAAAAGCATCTGCAAAAGCAAATCCAATATCCCGCCAATCGCTGTAAGCGGTTGCAATGTCAATTTGCTTCGCTTCGATTTGCTGAATGATTTTTTCAATTTCCGCTGCGGCATTTTTATTTTCATTGGCCAGCGGGAACCTCCCAAGGTCGGTTTCTGCTGCATCGGTAGTGGCTTCTACTTTCTGCGGTTCAGTATTTATTTGTTGTTGGATTGGTTGCTCCAACCAATCCAACGGATTGAATATCTTTTTCATCTGAATGTCTATTACTTTTTTTTCTAAGGACAGATGGAATCGCAAAGCGATTTCTCCATTGATTATAAATATTTGGGATTGATAAATGCACCTGCATCCTCTGCTAAGAAGCAGGCTCTTGAAACGTCTTTACCTGATTGGTCAACTTCCAACTGGTAAGTGTGCTTGAGGTAGTTGGCAATAGCTTTGAAATAATCATGGTGCTTTGCCTTTGTCAAGTCAATTGGTATTACCCACTTTAGGCCGTCACCGGAAGGAGAAACAAACAATAATTCTGTTTCAAAGTATTCATCCTTCAGTAGCCGGTCTTTCAATTCAGGTACATTACCAATGTGATCAAAGTCAATTGTGATTAAGCCTGAGTGCCTGAGCAATGACTTGTCATTGCGTTTTGAGAATGTGCCTGAAAAGGTCACATAATCAAAAACGGATGCTTTGTATTTCCTTGCTTCCTGCTTATCGGATATGCTGCGAAGTGTACTTGTACACTGAGCAAATTGATTGCCTTTAAGCAAGTGGTACACTTGCAACAAATTGATTTCTTTGAATGGAACCGTATTTGTTACTGGTGCTTTGAAATAACTGAAAGCAGGGATTGGCACTCTTACAGGCTGAGGTTGCGGAGCAACCGGAGCAATGATATTATCACTGTAAAAGCCTTTTTGCTTACCAATACGCAAGTAGAGTTCTTCATTCAGCTTTTGGCACAATTCATCACCTTGTAATTGGTAATGCAATGCAGCGAAGTCAAAGGCATCGCCTTTGCTGATGCTGTTCTCTAAATCGTAATGCTCTGCACAATTATTTACTATCTGAATTTTCAATGTTGGCTTGTTGTCATTGAAAGGGTTCTTAGTGGGCTGGCAGTCCCTTCCCGAAAGGGAAAGGACTGTTTGCTGACGGTCATTTTTATTTTCTGATGGTGTCAGCGAATCGCCAGAGGCGATTTCACCCGGATAGTAATGCCGCAACACATTGGAATAGATTCTAAGCCCGTAGTGTGTTTTATCCAAAATGGCTGTTTTACTTATTTCCATCACCTGTTGATTTAGCTTGTGAGTAATTGGATTGCAACAGGTTTTCTATGTCCTCAACCTTGTAGTAAAACTTGCCATTGATGCGGCTGTAAGGAAGCGTTCCGTTATCCCGAAGGGATTGAAGGGTACGCTTACTAATGTGCATGGTGTGCATTACGTCTTGGCCGTCAATCCATGTTTCTTTGAAGTTCTCCAACTTGGATTTCTTTAATGCCAAAACATAAGCCCTGATTACCTCAAAGTCCTGGGAGAGTTGCAGGAGCAGATTCATAACTTCTGTCATAGCTGTATCCTCCCTTTTTTAATGAGATAATCTGCTGCCTTGCTTTCTATTTCATCTTGCGTAGTGGTGCGGTTGCGAAGCAACCATTCATCCAGTTCCGCCCTTCTGAAATAGATCTTCTTCCCGTTGGGCTTGTAATGCGGTATAGCCCCGGTACTGGTTAGCTTGTACAGGTGTGACTGCGACAACTCTAAGTAGTCGCAACACTCGTTAAAATTCAGTACGTCCTTGCGTACCAAGTTCTGGCTCTCAATGAGCTTTTCAATCTTTTCAAGACGTTTTAATATCTCGTCCATTGTCTTACTTATTAATTGTTAGAAATGGACTTCTGGCCAAAAGTCATCACCGATTCCCGATGACGATACAAAGCTCAGAATAAGGCTCTGGTAGTCTTGAAAATGGAAATTTGGACAAGGCTAAAAGCTTTGCCAGTAAAGGGTTTCAGAAAAAGAGTGGAAATTTGAAATGGTAAATTGACAGCAAATTACCGCAATTCAGGAAGTCGGTAATTTGTCAATCCAATACTTGCTGCTTACAAAATCAGCCAATTCATCAGGCTTATTCGCCCAGGTACGGAATTGTTTATCTGTATTGGAGTTGTAGCGGTGGTCTAAAAACTTGCGAATATCAACAGGCTTAATCTCCTTGTTCTTTGGGAACTGCCGCTTGTTGAAGTAGCCCTTCTTAATCAGGGTTTGGAATATGGCTGCCAGTTCTTGTATTTGGCCGTGCTGGTTTTTGAAGTTGTAGTTTTCATCAATCAATTCATGTGAGAAAAGTTCCTCCTCAAATCGGGAGAACCTGCCTGAATCTTTGATGATAGCTTCATAAGGAATGATGCCCTTTTTCACAGTACGAAAATCAAACGCTTTAGGTTCAAACTGGACTGTCTGAGGCTTGGCCGTAACCTGCGAAGCAGGTAAAGGCAAGTTGAGTTTTACGGCTTCTATAATGAAAGATTTTGAAGGAGCTTGCTCCGAAAAATATTGCTGATGCAATTCGTCTTCTGAAATGGCTTCTTCCTTTAAGTGGCTGGAGAATGTTTCCTGAATCTCCAAGTAAATTCTTATGAGTTGATATTTGAGGTATTGGAGAATGTACGCTTCATCTTGAATTTTGCTTTCAGGTGTGGAGGCTTTTGAAGCTGCTGAAAGCTGCTGAAAAAAGTACTGGTTATCATCAATGACTTTGCTTGCTTCTCTCATTTTTTGTGATAGGACTTTTGTAAGTGTGGTGTGTACCCAATACTGCTTTTCTTTTTCATTCAATGCACCGGCAATGATTTGCTGAAAGTTGTTGAGGTAGCTTGTTGCTTCATTCTCAATTATTGAAAAGTAATACTTCCTCTTTGCGGTTAATGGTTTGGGGAAATCAACTTCATAGAGGGGCTGAAAAGAAAAAGGCTCCTTGTTGATGCCTTGCATCAGTTCTTTGTATTTGGTTTCTGCAACTTCTCTGTTAGTCCAGGGGCGAAGCTCCAAGAACAAAATTTTGTGATATAGATTTAGTTCATTGTTCATAAGTCGAGTACAATTTTATTAGCAGCTACCTTCTTCTTGTCGTCAATAATCTTTGCATATATCTGCGTTGTTTTTAAATCCTTGTGACCTAATAATTTTGATACGGTGTAAATGTCCGTTCCTAAAGTTAATTGTAATGTGGCGTAGGTGTGCCTTGCACAATGGAAGGTGATAGTTTTTGTAACACCTCCACGCATTACCCATTGTTGTAATTTGAGGTTATGCCATGCACTGTATTTTAAGCCAATGAAAACACGGTCCTCTGGGTTTCCTCTTTCACCCAATAAGCCGAAGGCTTGCTCTGATATTGGCAATGTTTCTGCTCCTTTGGTTTTCTTCTGCCGGAAGCGTATGTAATAACCAACTTCTTTGCTATGCTGTACTTCTGACCAAACCAACTTCTGAACGTCTGACCAGCGGAGGCCAGTCATTGCACTGAACAGGAAAGCAGTTTTCAATAATGGTATTTCGCACTCAGCTTTTGCAACTGCTTGCAGTTCTTCATAGGTGAGAAATTCTCTTTCAGGTTCACCGGGCTTGATGCCGTCCACAAGGTCGGCAGGGTTCTGCTTGATGATGCCTTCTTTGTATGCTTGCTTTAATGCTGCTCTGATTTTGTTGAAGTAGCTGCTTTGTGAATTTTGAGAAAGTGGCTGTTTGCTCGGGGTCTTTGCCTCTTTCATTAGATACTCCCTGAAACCGTCCAACCAATTCTTATCTACCTGCCCAAATGAAACGTCAAACTTCACATACTTTTTCAGGTGTTTTAAAGCACTATCCCAATTATCATAATTGCCCTGGCTGCTTTTCCTTTTCTCGGCTAAATACTCCACATAACGCAGGAAGCTGCCTTTTAACTTGCTTTGATCCTGAAAGCCATAAATGCCGTTCTGTATTTCTATCTGCCGCTTTGAACGAATGCTTTCAGCCAGTGCAAGGGTTTCCTTGTTGGACTCTTTTTGCTCCTTTGTGAGTTTGCCTTTCTCCGGCTCTGGAAACAGATACAGTTCCAAATATTCGTACTCCCTTTTTCCCTTGTGGTAGTAATCAAGATAAAGGCTGACCTTATCGCCTTTAGTGCGTTGTCTGAGTGTTACTTTCATACGGCTTGTGTATTAAAGAGATTATCAATTGCTTTTCGTGTGATGATGGTACGGCTGCCAACCTTACCAACTTGGAGTTTGTTGCCGGATATAAGGCGGTGTATAGTTCTGCGGCTTGCACCAATAAGTTTTGCAGCTTCATCAATGCTGAGAAACTCTTTTTGCTGTAATGCGATGTCAAATGATTGCTGCGGCTGTTGCTCGGGCTTTGCCTGAGCTTCTTTGAAGTTGTTCAACTTTTCTTCCCGCTTCAGTTGCTTATAGTGGCGATTGTTGCAGGTGTGGCCGCAATACTTTGTAGTTAGCGTTTTAGCCGTGTACTCCTTACCGCAGTAGAGGCATTTTTTAGTGATTTCTATGTTGCTTGCCATGTGCCTGTATTTGTCCGTTAGTGCCTTCGAGTGTCAGAGTGTGTCTATGTGTGACATTTTTTCTCCAACTTGTTGCCCAACAACAAGGGCAACTTTTCAGGGCAACAATTTGGCAACAAATATAAGCAAAAAAGAGTAGTTTGGCAACAATTAAAGGAAAGTAAAAACGGATGAAACTCAACAAAAACAAGCACTTAGAAGAAATAGGAAAACAAATTACTTTCCGATACAAAAACTGCTAAATATGTTACCCAGCACCTCCTCGGTATGGATCGCTCCGGTGATGCTGCCCAATGCAAATGCTGCATGGCGGATGGACTGTGCTACTAGATCTGTGCTTGCCTGGGATTGCAACAGTTGCTGTGCCTGCAAAAGGGCCTGCTTTGACGCGTCCAGTGCATGCAGGTGGCGGGCGTTGATGGCATAAGGCATCGAAGCTGCCTCTGCAGATCCGGCAGCAATTTCGTACAGGCGCTGACGCAAGCTTTCCAGGCCCTGTCCGGATCGGGCAGAGCAGGCTAACCATTCCACATCATCCGGCAGGGACACGACCATGCCAGGGTCCGGCTGACCTCCGCTGAGGTCGACCTTGTTGGCGATTGCAATCGTCTTGCCCACTCCACGGCTAAGGGCGCTCAGCTCTCCGATTGCTTCACTGGCCGGACAAATGCTTCCATCCAGCACGTACAGCAGGATATCCGCCAGGCGGATCTTTTCGCGGGTCCGGGCCACTCCCATCTGCTCAATCTGGTCCGATGTTTCCCGGATGCCCGCCGTATCGACGAAGTGGAAAAGGATGCCCCCGATGTTGAGCTGGTCTTCGACCGTATCGCGCGTAGTTCCGGGCAGCTCACTCACCAATGCCCGCTCTTCGCCCAGTAGGGCGTTGAGGAGGGTGGACTTACCGACATTGGGCTTTCCGGCAATCACGGTCTGGATGCCCCGGCGCACGGCATTGCCCAATTGAAATCCCGAAAGCAATTGATCAATGTGCAAACAGATGCGAACCAACAGGGCGTCGAGCGCTTCGCGATCTGCAAATTCAACATCCTCCTCACTAAAATCAAGTTCGAGTTCGATCAGACTGAGAAAATGGAGCAATTCACTGCGCAACTCGCCAATGGCATCGCGGATGCCTCCTCGCAACTGTTGCATGGCCAGCCGGTGCGCTGCCTGGGTCTCTGCCGCAATTAAATCAGCCACCGCCTCGGCCTGCGAGAGATCCATTTTCCCATGCAAAAAGGCGCGCATGGTAAATTCCCCGGGGCCTGCCGGCTGAGCACCTTCGCCAATGTAGAGGGAAAGCAGACTGTTTATGATGTAGGGAGAGCCATGACAGCTCACTTCGACAACGTCTTCTCCCGTGTAAGAATGCGGCTCTCTAAAAACAGTGACCACCACCTCGTCAAGGATCTGCCCCTGTAGGGCTTCCACTCTGCCGAAACTCACCGAACGGGATGGTACATGGTGCAATGATCGTCCACGGAAGGAGCGGGCAACGATGTCTATGGCATTCCGGCCTGACAAACGGATCACCGCCAGCGCACCCACGCCCGGCGGAGTGCTCACCGCAGCAATGGTTCGCCCAGCGTCAACAAAGCTTCCATAGTGCTCCATGCTCATATCCAATCCTGTCCGCAGGCGTTTGCATTACAAGGTGTCTGCATTCCAACTCCAGCGCCTAGAAGGACCTATCATTTTTTAACTTCAGGCATGCAAATTACCGCTAACTTCGCCACAAAAGTATGCGCAATGGGTTTCCGCGATAAACTATCCGAAAAGGGCAAGCAGTGGTGGCGCTACACGAGGATTTTTATGTTGGTGTTGGTCGCCGTTTCATTGGCACTGCTTCTCTTCCTCATTTTCGCCGATTACAGCGAGGGTTCCCGCACAGGGTACGTCACTAAGATCAGCCACAAGGGTTACGTCTTTAAAACGTACGAAGGCGAGTTGAATTTTGGCTTTTTTGGTGGCTCCATTGCCCAGGGACAGCCCTCTGAAAACCTGTGGCGTTTTTCGGTAACGAACCGCAAAGTCGCTACTGAGGTAGAAGACGCATCAAAACTGGGGCAGAAAGTTACCCTCTACTACAAACAAAAATACGTCAAGATCACTTTGCGGGGAGAAACCGAATACCTCGTTTATAAAATCGAGGCCCACGCCAATGCACCCTTAGCTGAACCTCCCAAACTTCCCCCCGGTCAGAGCAAATGAAAGGCCAGCCAGGAAGCCAGGTAGGCCAACAGCCCCATGTAGATAAACTGAATAACAGGCCATCTGCGGGTGCGCGTTTCCTTCCACATTACCGCAAAAGTGCTCATGCATTGCATTGCAAATGCGTAAAACAAAATGAGCGATGCGCTGGTGCGCCGGTCGTACCTCGGGCTGCCGTCGGGCCTTAGCTCCTGCTCCATTTTCTGGCGCAGCAGCATTTCGTTTTCAGAAGAACCCAGGCTGTAAATCGTCGACATCGTGCCGATAAACACTTCGCGTGCCGCAAAAGACGTGATCAGTGCGATGGATATTTTCCAATCGAATCCCAACGGCTCAAAAACGGGTTCGATGGTCCGGCCGATCTTCCCTGCAAATGATCGTTCCAGCTTTGCAGATTCCACGTGGTGATCCGTCCAGGCTTCACTTTGCCCTTCTACTTTTGCCCGCTCCCGGACTTCTTGTTCCGCAGCCTGCAGCTCCCCTTTCCAGGAAAAACTGGCAAGGAACCAAAGAACAATGCTGATCAACAAAATGATGACGCCGGCTTCCGCAACAAATGAGCGAACCTTATCGAAGGCTACCAGCAAGACATTTTTCAACGACGGCCACCGGTAGTCTGGTAACTGAAGCACCAGATAACTCAGGTCGTCGCTCTTAACAAAGAATCGAATGACCGCTGCCGTCAGCAATGCAACTGCGATACCGAGTGTATAGAGCGCCATGAACGCCATGCCCTGGCTGTTGAAAATGCCCCCCATTTCGCGATAGGGAACAACAAATCCAATCAGTGCCGCATAAACGGGAATGCGTGCAGAACATGGGATCAATGGGATGACAAACATGGTGACGAGACGGTCGCGCTTGTTGTTGATCGATCTCGTTGAAAGGATCGCCGGGATGGCACAGGCGCCACCGCTGATGAGCCCAACGAGCGAACGACCATTCAGTCCAAATTTTCGCAAGAGGTGATCGAATAAATAAACAACTCTGGCCATGTAACCCAGCTCTTCCATCCAACCTATCAGGAAAAACAACAGGGCGATCTGCGGGATGAATACCATCACCCCACTCAATCCGGGAACCACCCCTTTCACCAGGAGTTCTGTCGCCCAACCTGCAGGCAACCATTCGCCCAGCAAAGATTGCAGGCCGGCAAATCCACCTTCGATCAGGTCCATGGGCAGGGTTGCCCAGGAAAAAATGGCTTGAAAAACAAGGAACATCGCCACCACGAAGAGTGGAACACCAATCCAGGGCCTGCTCAACCATTGGTCGATGCGGGCTGTGAGCAAATGGCTTCTGTTTTTCAGTTGGCGCAAGGGCTCTGTCCAGCTCTCAATCCACGCGTGGCGCTGCATAGTTTCCTCAATCTGAAGTCGAATGGACTCCCGGTGAAGGTATGCCTCCTGTATGCGGCCCGGATCCAACCGTGGACCATAGTGCTTCCATAGAAAATAGAGGTAGGCATTGGCAAATCCGGCTTTTTGACACTCCGCTTCGATCCCCGGATCGGGCAAGGAAAGGGAATGCGCCTGCCTGGGTAAAGGATGGTCGCCCAGGGCAATTTGCTGGAGCTCCAGCTTCAATTGCCCGACATTCCATCCCGTTTTGGTGCTAACAGGGACCACCCGCACTCCAAGCTTCTCACGGACGAGCTCAACCCGGTCCTCCACTTCTCCCGGATCAAGCTGGTCGCAATTGGTCAGGCAAACTACAACGGGAAATCCCAGATCGATGATCTGGGTCAGAAGCAACAATTGCTTTTCCAGCAACAGGGCATCTGCAACGTATAGCAGGGTTTGAGGGTGTTCCGGTCTTCGATCGTCGAGCAATGCCCTCGTCAGCAGAAATTCGTCTGAAGTATTTGAATGCAGGCTGTACGCACCCGGAAAATCGATGAGCTGGGCAACTTTCCTTCCCTCAACCATAAAAGTGCCCGTGCTGATCTCAACGGTTACACCCGGGTAATTGCCGACTTTGTGGCGCAATCCGGTCAGTTCGTTGAATACGCTCGACTTCCCGCTATTGGGGTTACCGATGAGTCCAATTTTATGCATGCCCCTCCCCCTGTGATTCGCAAGGCTCCAGCACCAAATGTGCCAGTTCCTCCTCCCGAAGGGCGTAATGGCCATTCTCAATAGCCAGATAGCAGGCCCCACCCAAAAAGGATTCCTGGATGATCGTCAATGTGCAACCCGGATAGATGCCAAGGCTAACAAGCCGGGCTGCCAGTACCGGATCAGAAATGGAGTGGATGCGGTACAATCGACCAGCCCTCGGTTTCATCGGACAAAAGTAAGGGCTTTTATCGTCCACGGTCTTGAATTGTCGAAAGTTCGTATGATTTCGTCCTTCTTTCAACTGAATCGCCAGAAGGATGGCCCAATTTTCAACCTTGCTGCCAAAAAATTCCAAGCGAACTGCACAAAATCGCCTCTAAAGCGTTTATTAACTTGGATCTCTGCAGGATATGAGTATTGCCTTACCGCTGAACCCCTCCGAAGAAGAGCTCGTACAAGCCTGTGTCGAGCGGCAGGCCTGGGCGCAGCAACGTTTGTACGAAGTGCATTACAAGGCTATGATGGCGGTGTGTCTTCGCTATTCCAATTCAGCCGACGACGCCTACGACATCCTTCACGAGGGTTTTCTCAAGGTGCTCCTCAATATGAAGTCTTATGAACCAGGAACCCTGCTAACGGCATGGATACGCCGGATCATGGTCAATACGGCCATCGATTATTATCGCAGGGAGTCCCGCAGAACGACTTCCGATATCGACGAGGCACGTGGCCTGCATTGTAAGGTGAGCAGTCCAATAGACCAGATGGCTGCAGAGCAGATACTCATCGCCGTCCAGCAGCTGCCTCCAATGTACCGCGCTGTATTCAATATGTTTGCCATCGAGGGTTACTCGCACCGCGAAATTGCCAACCACCTTGGCATCACGGAAAGCACTTCCAGGTCTAATCTCGTTAAAGCGCGCACGCGCCTCAAAGAACTGCTCCATGGAAAAATCTGATCAGGCCTTCGACCACCGGTTGCGGTCTGCACTGGAAAACCTGGAGCCGGACAGTACTCCGGACTGGCAGCACATGCAGTCACAGCTTGAGGAAGCCTATCAGGACCAAGCCTTTGACCAGCAGATCCGAACGATCCTTGAGAAAACCCAAGCCGATGCCAAAGAACTGAGTTGGGCTCATTTCGAACAAAAGATGCGGCTTCAGGCTGACCGGCGCAGACGCATTCTTACCGCGCGCATGGTGGAACTGGTTCTGGTGCTCATGTTGTTCCGCACCATAGATCACATTGGCTTCACCCATTACCTGCCAGTCATTCACAGCCCCAAGCCTCAATCGGCAGCTCCTGCCTCTGTTCCTACAACCGGCAATCTCTTAAAAGTTTCAGATGACCTCACAAGCCCGGCGCCCGCCAGCGTTGCATCCAATGCCGCAGCCCTGACCGGTGGTCTTGTTCCGCAAGAAATTGATGTTGCAACGGATCGCCAGATTGCAGTG
This sequence comes from Saprospiraceae bacterium, assembly GCA_019187365.1. Lineage (GTDB taxonomy): Bacteria > Bacteroidota > Bacteroidia > Chitinophagales > Saprospiraceae > Vicinibacter. The sequence continues at coordinate 10,885 of JABARE010000049.1, forward strand.
AATGCGGCTATGAAATTGGAGTCGCTCGCGCAAACCTCCAGTAATCGTGGAAACGCACCCTATCGAGCTCCAAGACCGGCTCCGGTGCTACACCCTGCCAGCCCCCTCACGATGGAAGTTAGCGGGCTGCGCCCCACCCTGCGAACAGCAGAAGAACTCGAACTTCCTCAAGACATTCCTACCCTTGACGCAGCGGATGATTTGGAAAAGACGCTGCCCTTGCCCAGCTTGGAGGGTTCGGGACGGATCGCTGTTTACAACAGCGGTTCCCGCTTTCTCCTGAGCATTTTTTCAGGCCTGCTGCTGAATGGGGTTGAATCCCCCGCTTTCCTGGACCCGGCAAAGCATTATCGCCAGGCCCATACCGGTCTGCAGGCGGGTCTTCGAGTGGAATTCTTACACGATGAATGGATCCTGCGTTCGGGACTCAGCTACCAGAACCTGCGCTACGAACCCAATCTTTCAGAAACGCTGGGCAATTTTGACGGCGGCTATTACAAAATTCTCTTCCGGGAAATTCAATCGCAATTGATCAGCATTCCCGTCGGAATTGAGCGAGTGCTCCATTCGGGTAAAGGCGACCGGCTCAGTGCGGGATTTGGACTGTCCATCACAGCGTCACTTGACAACCAGTATGCATTGGATACGATCACCGATCTGTCCGGAACTTCCCGGCAGGGCATTTCCTTCGATCCCGCCACGCCGAGCGAGTTGCTGGCGCGTGTGAGCAAATCCAGTCATCGCGGTCTGTTACAGGGAGGCAACTTCGGATCCAATGCTTTTGCAAGCCTCATCCTGTCGGTTACCTACCATCGCGACCTGGGAAACGGGTGGACGGTTTACAGTTCGCTGGAAGGCAGCAAAATGCTTGGCGAGCTGGGATTTGGCCCCAACAGCGACAAATTGTTCCACGCAAGTTTGAGTGCCGGCATCGGACGAAAATTTTAAGGGCATTCCAGCCCATCCGCCGGATCTCAACGATACTTACGAACGTTTGTTAGTAGTGGTCCCTTAACGCGCCGCCTGGCTAGCGTTTAACAAAACGGCCACTTCCAACCAGGCTCCCCGATTCAGAATAAACGGTCAGCACAAAATTGCCTGGCGGCAGCAAATTCAGGTCGATGGAGGTTGAAACGGATCCGCTGGCTACCAGTTTCCCCGTCTCGTCTGAAATGCTGAAATGTAGAGGCTTCTCATGAGTCGACAGGCCTTCGATGTTCAACAGATCGCTGGCAGGATTCGGTTTAAATGAAAGTTTCACACCTTCACCTGCGTCTTCCGTTGCCACAGGCGGCCGAAATCCGTGAGCCAGCGCATAATCGCCGGGCAACAGGCGCGTAATGCGAACAAATCCCTTGCGATCGTTTGGATTGACGACGAGCTTGTTGTAATGAGGATAATCATTCCATTGCGAAGAGGTGCTTGTGCGATAAACGAGCAACAGGCTGTCTTCGGAAGTAAAGAGGATGTCGCTGTCGATGCTCGCGCTGTCAAGGCCGTTGTACTCCAGCCGCCCTTCCATGTTGAGCTCGCCGTGCTGCAGTACCGAAACCTGCCAGAAATGCCTTCCGGAAATCCGGTCGATGTAAGGTGCCCGTTGTGATGCTTCCGGTCCTGTGAGGTGATGTGCCACATGCACGAGCGAGCTGTCGGTGATTTTTGAAACGTTTACCGTCAGCGCCGTGTACGGAAGATCCGCCGTACCTGTGGCGCGAAGGAGGTTCCCGCTTTGCAGCGTGGCCAAGTTAAGCACCTGGTCTTCGTTGAGCAGGACCATCACAGGCTGAAAACCATCCGGCAAAGGCACTTCCACCAGGCTATATTCACCGCTGACGGTCAACGGGGATACTGTGCGCTGCATGGAAGCATCGTACAGGCTGACCTGCAGGGGTACGTCGCGATAAAGATGTGCTGCGAAGTAAGCCCCCTGACGGATCCCAATGCGGGCAAATTGCGAGCCGGATCGTTGAAAAACTTCCAGGGAATCGATGTAAAATGTACAATACCCTGGATTGAAGATGTAGTCGTCGAAATAAGCCGTCAGATCCCGTCCGGAATTTCGGTTCAGGAAGTCGCGGAATGCGTATGCATCCATGGACTTCCCTTCCATCGAATCAAATACCATGGTGCAAAGTCTCCTGAATTCGTCGTCGCCGAGGTATCCGCGCAAGTTGTGTATCATAGCTGCTCCCTTCCTGTAGGTATGTGTTCCATACGTATGTTCGTAAGGCATCGGCGACAGAGCAAGGAAGCTGCCGTCGTTTTTGTGTGCATTGAAAAGGATGTTTGAAAGATTGGATTTTAATGCTTCGACGAAAGCCTGCCCTCCATAAGCGCGTTCGATGAAAAGGTGACTGCTGTATTCTGCAGTGCCTTCCTTGATCCACATATCTTTGGCGTCATCCAGGGTGGTGATGTCTCCCCACCAGTGGTGACCGAGTTCGTGCCCGTACAAACGTTCGTTCTGCAACAAGGTACCATTCTGTATGGTACTGACCGGGTAGGCTACATTGGTAGGATGTTCCATGGCGCCAACGGTAGTGGCCACATATCCAACGCGGTCGAAGCGGTAGGGTCCAAACCAATGTTCGAATACGTCTATTGCAATTCCTATTTTTTCAAACTGCTCAATCATTTTGCCCAGGTCTGAAGGCTTGGCAATGAGCCGCACCGGAAGATCGGTTGATGCCGCCGGATGAATTTCTTCAGAGACGGAATAATCTGCCGCCGCAATTGCGGATAGGTAAGTCGTGATCGGGGTGTTCATGCGGTAATGCCTCCGGATGCGATTCGGACCCAGCGTGTCTTCCGCAATAAAATTTCCAACGCAATGTGCCCTTTTATCTGCAGTAGTGGTGACGTAGTAGTCGTAAGTTGAACGCTCGACAAAATTGTCGAAACAGGGAAACCAGACCTTACCGAAATTCGGTGGCGTAGTGGAAATTCCTATGCCAAGGTTGTAGATGTAACCGTCTTCAAAATAAAAACCACCCCATACGGGATCGCGCGCCGGAACTCCATGGTAGAACACGATCAGCTGATAGGTGGCACCCGCATCGAGTGGGCGGTCAAAGAATGCCGTGATGGTCTGCCCGTCATAATTGAAAGCGGCCCTAAGCCCTTCAAAATAGACAGAATCAACTTCGAGACCTTTGAGGTCCAGTACGATCCACTTCACACTGTCGATCCTTGGCTGGAAACGGACCGTGGCATGGGCGATGATGGACTTTCCAGCATAATTACTCACGTCGATGTCAATGCTGTAGTGCAGGATGTCGATGCTGTCGCTGCGCCGATTTGAATTTTCCATCTGTTGCAGCTCTTCTGGATCGGGGCTGTGACGATAGTTAAAAGCGTGCTGGCTGTGGTGGCAGGGAACGAAGGGATCTTGCTCCGGTTGTGCCGAGAGGGTCACTACCAACGCAGTCATCATCAGGGACAATACATTGCAGGTTCTCATGTTCATATTGCTTTTTAAACGGCTCCACCGTTTTCGGAAGGGCAAAATACGGCAGTTTCGGCATTGTACTCCCTCCATCCACGGCGATTGAAACCTGTACACATTTGCTGGCCTTTACCCTGCAGTCATTCCAGCCCCATACCCAATTGAGTGCGGAGTCGTGCGACGACGTCGGGGCCGTAGAAATAAGCAGCCGTCTCGAGCTGGTTGCGCACGAGCAGCGCTCTGCGGCCGGACTCGGCAATCAGGCCGTCCAGGGTCGCTTCCAGTGCATCGGGGTCATCCACGGAAACAATTTCCGCACAGTCCCTTTCAGCGAGAAAGCGCGTGAGGAAGGCGTGGGGAGGGCTGTGGGCCAATATGGGCCTGCCCGAAAGCAGCAGGGGTATGGTGCGGGTGGGAAAGATCGTTTGGTATTCCACTTCAGAATATTCGCCGCTGAACCCGTGGGTAAGCAGACAAATGTCGCACTCCTGCAGGACCGTATGAACCTCTTCCTGAGGAACGGATCCCCTGTGAACGATGCCCTCTGAGGAGAGGTCGAGACCGTATTTCATCTCGAGCAGATTTTTGTTAGAAGGGGAATAGATGTCCAAGTGCCAGCGTTCCGGATGGCGTGCTATCACCTGAAACATCCTGCGCGTCGCCTCGACGTTCGACTGGTTGATGGTGCCAATAAAAACCAATCTGCAGGGGTGATGCAACTCGGCAGAGCAAGTGGTAGTCGATGTGGTCCGAGGAGCTGAAAACGTATGCGGTAAAACCTCCAGTTTAGGCACTGTGTCGGGATACATCTTCGCAAAATGGGCATTCATGCCCTCGCTCATGGTGAATATGCGCGCCGAATCCCGGAAATACCTACGCTGCAGGCTGCGCGCAAGACTTCCCGCAATGCCCGTGCGGTTGTCGGCATAGGTATTGTGAAAATAAGTATAAAAACGCAGGTGGCGCATTCGCGCAACAATCCACGCTGCAAGGAGGTAGTACCCGTCGGGAAAGGTGGCCAGCACCAGCGTTGACTTCTGTCTTCGGGCGATGCCATAAAGCTGCCACAATACACATGGAAACAGCAGCCACCGGAGCGGTTCAAAAAAACGGTCACCGTGACCTCGCCAATTGATTTCGGAGAAGAGGTATTTGTACTCTACCCCATCGTAGTCGGCCTTGCAAGGAAACAGCCAACGGGCACCACCAACCACACATACGCTTTTGGGAGGCAATCCCTTTGCAAGTTGGTGGGTAATGTAGGCGCTTCCGCCATGAGCGGGAGGTATGGTGCGGGACACCAGCAGCAGCTTTTCAGGAGCCATGCTTCAGACGGCGCTAAGGCGTTCGTACCAGGCCCGGACGATCTCGACGTAGATGTCTTCCAACGATTTTTGGATATCCCAGGAAGGATAGTGCGTCCGCATTTTCGACAAATCAGAAATGTAGCATATGTGATCGCCCTTTCTGTTTTCTTCAATGTATTCCCACTGCATTGCCCTTCCGCTCAACGACGACACGGCATCGAAGGCTTCCAGGATGGAACAGGAGTTGTGGCGTCCACCTCCAATGTTGTACACTTCGGCCACGCGCGGACGCTCAAAAAAACATTCGATGAAGCGTGCAACATCTTCCGAATGAATGTTGTCGCGAACCTGCTTTCCCCGGTAACCGAAAACCCGGTAGCGCTCTCCTTCCAGGTTTACTTTGACCAGATAACTGATAAAGCCGTGCAACTCTACCCCGGAATGACTGGGGCCTGTAAGGCATCCCCCGCGCAACACACAGGTCGGCATACCGAAATAGCGCCCGTACTCCTGGACCATCACATCTGCGGCGAGTTTTGAAGCCCCAAAAAGCGAATGCATGCTTTGGTCAACCGGAAAATCTTCCCGTATGCCATCGGCAAAATGGCCGTCCGCATAATCGTAGCGGGTTTCAAGTTCCAACAATGGCAAGCGGTTAGGGCCGTCGCCGTAAACCTTGTTGGTCGACATAAAAGCAAAAGGTGCTTCCGGACAGTGTTTGCGACAAGCCTCGAGCAGGTTGAGCGTACCCCCGGCATTGACGTCAAAATCGTCAAACGGCCGCGTTGCAGCGAGATCATGCGATGGCTGTGCAGCAGCATGCGCTACGAAATCTGGCCGGATCTCGCAAATCAGGCGTTCAACGCCCCCGCGGTCTCGGATATCGATTTCACAGTGGCGAAAGTTGCTGCACTGGCTTTCGAGCAGGTGCTGGTTCCATCGGGTATCGCCCTTGGGGCCAAAAAAATCTGCCCGCATGTTGTTGTCGATGCCGAAAACTGACCATCCGCGACCATCAAAATGCCTGACCAGGGCTGATCCAATGAGCCCGGAGGAACCGGTTACCACCAATTTCGGTCGAACATTACTCATTTGAAAAAGATAACTTATGGTCAATCAGTGGCAAAGATATATGATAAATTGATATTTATTCAATGCAGCTCCGATGCTTCGTTCAAGGGGTCATGGCTTTACTCTGGGATCGCAACGCGGTATGTGGCTGATTTCCTGGTGGGCACGAAGAGCCAAGCCACCGGATGCAACACTCCGGCAGCCGGTAAGAACGCTCACCGGAGGGGCATCCGGTAAAAGCGGTAACGCTTTTCTTCCTGGCCTCCCATTTTCAGGATGGCGTTGTTCATTTCTGCGTTATCTTCGAGGATCCAGGAGGCTTCTCCGGACCGGTAACTGGGATGACGGTTGACGTACTCAAAGGTCCTCGCGTAGAAATAGGCATCAATTCCCATCCGGCGATATTTTTCGAGCACGCCGAGCGCAAGAATGCGCACGCTGGAAATGTTTCTTCGGCCAAAGAGCAGGTGAAAGATGCCCGTAGGTAACAACCGTCCCCTTTTGATCTTTCGGAATACCTGGTTGGCATCCGGCAGGGTAAGCGAAAAGCCTACGCACTTCCCGTCCTTTTCTGCGAGAAGGACGAGTTCCGGATCCATGATGAGCTTCATGTCTTTGGCTGCATGGAGGTATTCGCGATCGGTCATCGGAGCAAATCCGGCATTTGCACTCCAGGCCTGATTGTACACGTCAAGCGTCATGCGGACGTCGGACTCAAACTGCCTGAGGTTGATCGGGCGCACCTTGATCCCAGCTTTTGAGAAACGATCTTCCAGCATTGGCAGGCTCCTTCTCAGACGCTCCGGAAAGTCTTCCTGTTGGATGCGATACGCCAGTACATCGGTCTTCTTCTGCAGGCCATATTGTTCAAGGAGTCGCGCGTAGTAATCTTTGTTATAAGGCATCATCAGGGAAGGAGCATGACCAAAACCATCCACCAGCAAACCACAGGAATGATTGGTGGAGAAATGGTAGGGCCCTTCCATGGCCTTTAGCCCCCGGGAGGCGAGCCATTTGGATGCCGTGTCTAGCAATGCAGTGGATACGCGTTCGTCGTCTATGCTTTCAAAGAAACCAAAAACCCCCGTATCCCTTTCAGCATGGCGATGGAAGATGACATCATCGACCACGGCGATGCGTCCAAGCACTTTTCCATTGGATTCAGCAAGGAAAAGAGCTGCTTTTGCATTATCAAAATAGGGATTTTTTGAAGGATCCAGGTGGTCCCGCTGTGCAATGTACAATTCGGGCACGTAGTGCGGGTCTGTCGCGTAATGGTCGTGAGCAAAATCGATAAAGCTGCACTTGCGTTTCGGGTTGTCCACCTCGACGATACGCAACATCAGGAAAAGCTTAAATGACGTTTACGAGGCGGGCGTGATCGTAGATCTTTCCCAAAGCAAAATCAATCTGAGGCTTGGTGTGGGTCGACATCACCGAAAACCGGATTAGAGCGGAGTCGGCGCTTGTTGCCGGCGAAACGACAGGGTTGATGAACACGCCATCTTCGTAGAGGCGCTTGGCAATGGTATAAGTCTTTTGGTCGTCACGGACGTAGATTGGAATGATGGGTGTCTCGGCCTTTCCAACATCCAGTCCCATACTTTTAAGTTGGCCAATGGCGTAACGGGTATTTTCCCAAAGATGGTCGATCAGTTCAGGTTGCTCTTCGATGATGTCGAGCGATTCCATGACAGCGGCGACAGAAGCTGGCTGCAGTCCCGCGCTGAAGAGTAAGGCCCGGGCGGTGTGTTTGATGAGGTTGATGAGTTCGCGGTCGCCGGATACGAACCCCCCTAGGGCGGCGAGCGACTTGCTAAAGGTGCCGGTGATGACATCCACTTTGTCGGTGATGCCAAAATGCGATGAAGACCCGCTGCCGTTTTTGCCGAGAACGCCAATGGCGTGGGCGTCGTCGACCATGACCATCGCACCGTTCCGGCGCGACACTTCGACGATCTCTGGCAAAGGAGCAATGTCGCCATCCATGCTGAAAATGCCTTCCGTTACTACGATCTTGAATGCATCGGAATCGATTCTGGAAAATATTTTTGAAAGCGACTCAACGTCGTTGTGCTCAAATTTCAATTTTTTAGCCTGCGATAAGGTTGCGCTTTCGATGATGGACGCGTGACTCAGCTTATCCATGATCAGACAACTGGAGCGGTCCAGCAAAGGTGGGAGGGCGCCCAGATTGGCCTGGAAACCCGTACTGAATACAGCGGTATCCTCCTTCCCGAGGTAGGCTGAAAGCCGCTCCTCCAACTCCCGGTGGATGCCGAGGTTTCCGTTGAGCAGCCTGGATCCGGAAACGCCGGTTCCGTATTTTTCAATGGCATGGATCGCAGCGGCCTTAACCCTCGGATGGTTGGTAAGGCCGAGGTAGGAGTTGGAACCAAACATCAGGATCTTGCGCCCGTTCTCCACCATTTCGGTGTCCTGGGCAGAATGCAGCTCTCTGTAAAACAGATAGATATGCTTTTCCTTGAGGTATTGTACCTGCCCCGCTATTGTATTGACCTTTCGTTCGAGAGAACTCATTTCATCGTCTTATTTGAATCTACAAAGATATACAGATATTAACATTGCAATAAATTTTATATAATGCTATTTTACAATGCTATATACATATTAATAAATAACATATAATATCAAGAGCAACAAAATATCCATTCTGAACAACCGGATGCCCCACAGCACCACGAAGCCAAAGGAAGGTAAAGAGCACCCCACCCAAATTACGCGGAGTATATGCCATAGGCTTTGTCCACAGGCATTCCCAACTTGAGCCAGGCGTAGTCAACTGCCGCAGAGGCGTAATACGCCATGGCAACGGCACCGATCACATCGATGGTGTAATGGCAGTGTTGCAACAACAAAAGGCAGCCTACGAGCACGGTGAGCACGGCGAACGTTCGCCTAAGAATGCGTTGCCTGCGGCAGATCAGCAAAAAAACCATCAGCGTAGCCGTATGTCCACTAAAAAAGAGGTCCTTCACTTTTGCCTCGTTGCCGTAAACGAACTGAAAAATCAGCGGGTCGTGCAATGGGATAACACCCACAGGAGGTTCCAGTGGGGTAAGGTACATACTCACCGCCCGAATAAACTGCATGGCGAGAAAAACGTGCAACGCAAACAGGAAGGCCCAAGGACGTGGCAACAAAAAGCAGATGACAATGAAGGCCCCGGCGTAAATGATGAGAAATATAAATGCAGAGACGTCCCGCTCCGGCAACAAGGCAAGGATGGGATCGTCGAGTCTGCATCCGGTTCTCATTTCTACAAAATCCAGAAAAGTCCGCAAGCCCCAGAAAAAGAAAGAGATCCCTGCCAGTGTCACCGCCGCACACCGGAGGAAAGCGGCCTGTCGCAGCGCGACAACCCAGGCGGTCCGGACGCTTCCGGCGTAACGTTCAATACAGGCAAGAGGCATATTCCCGCAAATTCTACAAACCCACAAAGAAAAGCACCCGTTATGAATTTTGGTCAAGTCAGTCTGAAATATTTTCCCCTTTTCCCAGGAAGAGCCTACAGAATGATTCAACCCCTCCGATCCCCTTTTCGAAACTGATATGTGGCGAGTAAACCATTGTCCTAACGTACGTTAGCACTATTGATATAGAAAATACAATCATCATTCAATAAACAATTAAGATATTATTCCCTGATTAACGTTTGTGAAATTATTTAACTTTTAGCGTCCACAACATCAACTATTGACTAAAAGTGTACCTTTGTAGGCTCTCAGATTATAGCTTGCTCACGCCTTACGCGCTTTGAACAAGCGGGAATTTACAAAATCGCCAAACCCAGGGGTCATTTTGAAACGTCCTAAAAGAGCACCGGCTGCGCGCGGAATATCATTTCAGGTAACGATTTGCAAGCAATCTGACAACAAGCGCAGCAGCCGGTATTATTACATAATATGACTTACATTCGTTAGTACTATATAGTTTCCTTTGTTTTCAATCAGACTTATATATGTTTCGGCCCCCTAAACAATCAGACGAAGTTACACATAAAAAAATGTAATCTTTGTCTATGGAAAAGCGCAAATTCAGCCGTGAGGAGAAGCTTAAAATCCTCAAAGAAGCCCTGGGACAGGGCGTAAAAGTGACTTTGAATAAGCACGGGGTATACCCGGCGACATACTACAATTGGAAAAGGAAGTACGATGCGATGGGGGATATAGGCCTTCAGCACAGTATGACCAAGGAACGGCTCAAGGAGATACGGCGCCTTGAAAAGGAGATCAGCACGCTCAAAGAGATGGTCGTGGAGAAGGATCTCACGATTAAAATGCAACAGGAGCTGATAAAAAAAAAGTATCGCTAAGTGAAAAAGCTCAGATGGTAAGGGAGTATTCGGCAAGGGGATTGGTCCTGGAAAGGGCCCTCGAGCTTGCCGGTATCAGCCGCAGCCAATACTATTACGTAAAGAAGCCCGGCAAACCGGGTCGGCAAGCCACAAAAACGACCCCGCGCATGGCAGAGGGAACTATGGTGATTTGCGACAATGCTGAAGTCGTTCAAACCATAGAAGGGATCCTAAAGGATCCGGACCTCCAGTATGGGTATAAGAAAATGACCGCTGCGCTGATGTGTAATAGCCACTATTTGATCTGACAGTCGCCCGATTTTTAGTAGTCAGCGGATTGCTTTTTCCACCGGCTTGTCTTATTCTGCCCGCCAGAATCATCTTCTTTTGCCAACCCCTCCGATTGGTCTCCTAAAAGGGGATTGTCAAAAGAAGATGCTTCCCTGTCCCGCCAAAGGCGGGGCCTGTCCCGCCGCAGGCGGGAGAACCTGGGACCCTGGCGCCTGCGGCGCCATGCGCTACCGTAATTTTCTTCCGACCAGCTTTCTTTCTATCTACACCCTACCCCCAAAAAAAAAGAGCCATGAATACTCTTTCATGACTCTGTGTCGGGGCACCAGGATTGCCTGTCCCGCCGCAGGCGGGGCCTTTCCCGCCGCAGGCGGGAGAACCTGGGACCCTGGCGCCTGCGGCGCCA
>JABARE010000052.1 GCA_019187365.1 Saprospiraceae bacterium
ATGTAGTGTATATATTATACACTACAAAGGAATAAGATATTTTTGATATTTCCAAATAAATTCAATAAAATCAGGGCCTTTCGGCAAAATTATTCTGTAGTGTATATTTCCTACCCTAAATTTGGGTTATTACAAAGCTATACAGAACAGAAACCGTCAATAAAGAGAATATTCTAAATGTCTTTTTCACTTCGCAAAGGTAAGATTTATATGTGAGCAATTTGTCACCGTAAAATGGATGTTTGTCAGTTGTCAGCCACAAAAGTGTTAAACAACTGTCAATTTAAAGCACTATGATTGGAAGTTCGCACTGTCCCAATAGCATGACCGATAACGGATCGCCGGATTTGCGAGGTTTCGGAGCGGGAGTAGCGAAGCTGCGATCCGCGGAGAAATCTCGCAAATGCGCAGATGTGAGCCGTTCAAGGCCACATCTGCGCATGCAATTCGGCGATCCGATGTGGCGCCGAATGGCGCCACATCGTTTTGCGGCTTGGCGTTGTGCGGATTTTCGGAGAAGTATTTGTCGGCAAGACAAATGCTTATTTGGAAACCCGCACTCCATTTTACCTGAATGCCCGCATAACGCCAAGCCGCTGTTAGCGGTAGTTATTTTATTGTTCAAAATAGTCAATGTCTATTTTTTTAATTTGATATGACTCAATAGTTGTCGTCCCAACACCAAACTCTATCATTAAATTAGTCAATGTGTCACCGTCAATTAGGATTACTTTGGTGTCAATTGTCTTTGCATATTCAATAGCTCCTTTGGAGAATGAACTGGTCGTTATGAAAACTCCTTTTTTTGCTCTTTGTCCTTGCAATGCACCTACAAATTTTTGAATTTCTGGTCGTCCAATGGAAGTTTCTGTGTCCCATTTTTTTGCTTGCAGATAAATTACATCTAATCCCAGTTTGTCCTCATTTATTATTCCGTCAATTCCCTCGTCATTTGTTCGTTTTATAGATTTTCCAGCTTTATTTCTTGAGCCTCCATATCCCATTTTAACCATTAGGTCAACTACCAAGTCTTCAAAAAATTGCCAACTATTTAAACGAATTTTTTCGAGTAATTCGTTTGCTAATTCTTGTTGAATGTATTGATAGGTTTCTTCTAATTTTTCTAAAGGTGTTTTAATTTCTAAAACAATTTCTTCTGTCGGCTCTAATGATTTATTTTCAGAAGGGTTTATGATACCAGTATTAAATTCCTTAAACTCTTCAATCGTCTTCAGGTCGTTAATGGAAATGTAAGAATCGAATTTTTGTAAAAAATTTTGTCCTCGGTCGGTAATTTTAAAATGGGACCTTTTTGTATTTTCAATAAGTTTTGCTTTTGAAAAATAACTCTTAGTCCAATAAATTCGATTGTCAAATTTTGTCTGTGCACCACTTGGCACTCTTTCGGCTTTGTCCTCGTCAGTCAAAGAGAAGTGTTCGGTAAGAAAATTTCTTACTTCATTTAAAGAGTGTTCGCTTCCGTCCGAACTAAATTTTAAAACTGGATAAAAGAATGATTGAAAGTCTGGTGTCGCCATTATTTTTTTATGTTTTGTCTGTCTGTATAATTACCGCTGTTAGCTGCAGTTATTTCACTTTTACACCTGTCACGAATATGTACCTTACAAAAAGTTCATTTGCTCCTCCGTCCAATTCAATTTCTAATTCGTCTTTCGAAGCAAGGTCTAAAAGGTCTTTGTATATTTTTTCAACGAGGTCTCCAATTGCTTCTAAGTTTGCCCAAGTTTGATTTTCGGGTTTGATGTTATTATAATCACCGTCCCACGGTACTGTTGGGAGTTTAAGGATTGGAGCAGTCGGGTGATGTCCAAGCAGAAAAAAATCTTTATTATTATTAAACTTGTGAAAAATACTAAAGTCGTGAAAGAAAGCATTTCTTAATGCATAAAGAGAATTGATTTCAGCCGTACTTAAACTTGTAAAATAATTAAGGCATTTTTTTATTGAGGAAGAATTGTCTGTAATTTTTGTTTTGTTTTTTGGTCTGTAACATTTGCCTATCTGGTCAAAAAGAGCCATATATCCCATTGTCCCAAGCCAACTTCCAAGATGTCCTTTGAAACAAGGACTGTTTTCGTCAGTAGAACATATTATGTCGCTTGGAAATTTTGCTCCAGTGTCCATATGTCTGCCCGACATTTTTCTTGCGTCTTTGAGTCCACCACAAAGTCCAGAAAAAAAAGTTAGCCCGTTTTGGTTAATGTAATTTGTCGTTAGATGTGCTGTTATAATTTCCTTGGATGTCATCATTGTTGTCTTGTCGTTAATAATTACCGCTAACGGATCGCCGGATTTGCGAGGTTTCGGAGCGGGAGTAGCGAAGCTGCGATCCGCGGAGAAATCTCGCAAATGCGCAGATGTGAGCCGTTCAAGGCCACATCTGCGCATGCAATCCGGCGATCCGATGTGGCGCCGAATGGCGCCACATCGTTTTGCGGCTTGGCGTAGTGGCGGATTTTTAGCACAAATGTTCAATCGAAGAACTGCACTTGAACCTACCACAAAACTGTCATACGAAGCACTGAACCCGCCATTACGCCAAACCGCTGTTAGCAGTAGGCCTTCTGTCCTCCGTCCTAGCAAACCATTATCGTTGTTCAGTTTCACTGTCATTGTCTTTGTCGTGCTGGGTTGTGCGGTTGCGTATTTTTTATTTTCAGAAGGGGAGGAGATTTTTTTTAATTCAATTTTGTCTGCGTGGGAAAGGTGGAAGCTCTTTTGCAAGCTTTGGTCTGTGCTTGGGCTTGTGCAGCTTGCAAATGTGCTTACACCTGTGCGTTGATTAATGTTCATGTCTTTGTCCTGCTCCGCTTTTTAGAATAAACTCGCTGCTGATTAAATAAGCACCTTCGGTAACAACTATATCGCCTTGTTTTAAACCTGATGTAATTTCAATCCAAAATTTATTTTCTGATCCTGTTTCTACCATGCGCTGCTCAAATGTGTTGTCATGCGCCAATACCCAAACGGTTTTCATTTTTTCCAAGAGCACTGCCGATTTAGGAACTGCTAAAACATTTGCAATTGATTTTTCGGGAATGACAGATACCAATGTTCCGGGAATAAGCTTACCTCCTGAATTGTTTACTCTGATTTTGAGTAGGTGTATTCTTTTTCCTTCTTCTACTATTGGGTTGCTATATACCAAAATACCTTTGTAAACTTCTTCGGGATTGCTTTCACTGAAAATCTGAAAGATTTTGCTTTCTGCAATGCCTGAGATTTCATTGGAATACAACTGTGCTTCAACCCAAACCTGATTGAGCGATGTGATTTTTATAAGCGAGCTCCCTTCATCCACATACATTCCCTCAGTGATGTTTACTTCGGTTACATAGCCAGATTCAGGTGAGTAAAAAGTTATCAACGGGCTTGTTTTGCCTGATGTCTCTATTTCGGAAATTTGTTTTTCGGTTAAGCCCCACAAAAACAATTTATTTTTTGCTGCGCTTACTAACTCGTTGGTGAGTTTGGTTGTGGTGCTTACTGTTTTTGATTTTTGAAGCAAAGAGAGATATTCCTTTTCATCAGCTTGCAGTTGCTCACTGTAAATGCTGTAAAGCGGACTTCCATTTTTAAGATATACACCAGTAGTTTTAATAAATAGTTTATCAATTCTTCCTTTTGCTCGGCTACTTATCATTTTTACTTGGTCTTCATCAATGGCAACAGTTCCAATAATACTTGATGCAGATGAAATGTTTCTTACTCTTACTGTATCAGTTTTAATACCTGCCAATTCCTGTTGATGTTTATTAATGGTAATGAAATTGCCTTGCTGACCTCCATGTAGATTTTCTTTTTTCTCTACTTTGATTAATGACATATTGCAAACGGGACAAGCACCAGGTGTGCTGCTTACAACGCTTGGGTGCATGGGGCAGGTATAATAACTGTCGGATAAAGTTTCATGGTTTTCATGTCCGTTTTTGCAAGCTACAAGAATGAATATTGAAAACAGAATGGTTATATAAATTAATTTCCTCATGTCATTTATCAATTAAAAATGTTTCGCTGTCGGTCATCATTCCTGCCTCTTTCGCAATTTCTTCATCGGGAGAAAGACCGCTTTTAATCGTTGTCATTCCGCTGCTGCTTGCTCCTGCAATTACTTTTCGCAACTGAAATATTCCTGTGCCGTTTCTGGTAGTATCTGTTTTTACCCACACATAAGCAGTTAATCCGGTTTTGTAAACTGCCGAAGAAGGAACTTGTAAATTCTTGCTGTCGCTTAATGCAAATTGTGCGGTAACAAGCGAATTTATTTTCAGAGAATTGTTTGAATTAGACAACACTATTCTAACTCTTGCAAAACGCTGGTTGGCTTCTTCAAAAGTTTGTTCAATCAGAGAAACTTTTCCTTTGAGTGTATTTGAAGGATTGTTTTCAGAAATTATTTCTACGGATTGGTTTTCGTGAATTTGATTTGCATTTTGATTTGAAACGGAGATTAAAGCCCAAACTTCTTGCAAATCATTTACGCTGAAAAGCGTTTGTCCTTCATTTACATAAATGCCCTCCCGAATTTGAGAAGCGGATGAAGCATAAGATGCTTCATTGTTTGTGCTTTGCTTCATATTCATTGTGCTCATAGCAGGATTATTCTTTGTGCCTGAATTTGGCTGTGGTGATTGCTCTGAGAAAAACACATAACCGTTTGCAGGGCTGAAAACAGATACAGTTAAGGCTACTATTCCATTTTTTTCTAACTGTGTAATTTGATTGTCGGTAACGCCCAACAAACGAAGTTTTTCCCTTGATTTTTCTATTAAACTATTTTCGTTATTAGATTTCAGGATAAAGAGATGTTCTTCCTGAAAGGTGCGTAAATCGGGACTGTATATTTCCATGATTTTGACGCCTTGTTTTACATATTGGTTATTGAATTTAATATAGAGTTTTTCAATTCTACCACTGAAACGGGCTGCAATAGATTTGTTTCTGTTTGGGTCGGTAGTGATGTAACCTTGTGCTTTTATAATATCACCGTTGCTGCCTAATTGCAGTTTCAAAGTAGCTTGTCTTGATAAAACTTGTTTGCTTGGAGATATGGCTTGAATAAGTTCTTCCTCGACCAAAACCAATTTCATTTTACAAATTGGGCAGTTGCCGGGTTGATTACGGATTATTTCGGGGTGCATAGGACAGGTGTAAACTGCACCGCTGTTTTGCTCATGGGTGGCTTCCTGCTGATGATTTTCGTGGTTGTTTTTGCACGATGACAATACTGTAAATATCAACAGTAAAGCAAAGAAGCCGATGCTATTTAATTTCTTTCTCGTATTCATATTCTGCTTCTAATTTTAAGATGTTGAACAATTTGTCATACGCTTCCAGTTTTTTCATCAGCAACATTTCCCAAGCATCAAGCAATACAAAAAAATCGCCTGTGTTTTGTTTGTATGCAAGCAGGTTGGCTTGCAGGTTGTTTTCATAAGCGGGAATAATGTTATTTATGTAGCTCTGATATTGTGCATTTTCGTAATTGAGCATAGCGAGTTTTTCAGACAACATTCTTTTTGCCATCAGTTCCATGCTTAGTTTCTCCTGTTCCATTGACTGGATTTGAAAACCCAATGACTTGTTTTCTGAATTATACATTTTAGAAGACCAAGGCACAATAGGAATAGTCATCATACCCATGACTGACCATTGATTGGGCATTCCAAACATTTGCATGTGCTCTGCACGAACGCCAAAATCAGGACGGTTTCCAATTTTCATTACTTTCTGTTCCAACTTCATGGACTGAATGTATTTTGACATGGCAGTAATATCACTTCGATTTGAAACACTGCTTGTATCAGTAATATTGATTGAATAGTTGTGGGGTGCAATACTTGTGTCAACCTGAAAAGGCGTATTGACGTCACGTACCATAAGTATATTTAAGCCGATGTTGCTTTCTGCAATCATTTGGTCAAGCATCAGTAACATATTGCTCAGTTCGGCTAAACGAGCTTTGGCTTTGTAAGTGGTTTGCAGTTGCGATTGATTATTGCTGAATTTATCTTCGGATGTGGTGATTAAGAGTTCCAGTATTTCTTCACTCTCTTTTAATATGAGTTGTTTTTTCTCGGTTACAAATCGGGAGTAATACAAAATTTTCGCTTCACGCCTCAATTCGTTTTTTGTCCATTCACTTTTGCTTTTTTCGATTTCAGCAAGCGAGTTGATGTAATTTTTCTTAGCATTTAGTTTGCTTTGGTTGGGTATCATTTGTTCAAGTGAAAAAGCAATACCCGCCTGATTCATGGGGTTGTTTTTCTCATTAAGCATAGAAAAATTATAAGGCCATCGCATAACTCCAGTTGAAAATGTTGGTGGCATCCATGCTTTAGCTCCGTCTGCTTTTGCTTGTATAGATTGAATATAATATTGATATGCAATAATGGAAGGATAATTGGTCTCTACTTGTTGCAGTAGTTTTTCCAATGAGATATATGTGGTGTCTTGTGCCTGTGTTTGATGAAAACAAAGCAACATTGACATTATTGAAAGTATCTTTTTCATATGCTAATCTTTTATTTCAAGGTATTCTACTTTACCATGTTTCTTCAATTCATACTCTTTTACCAACTGATACACTACAGGCAAAACAATCAAAACGAAAAGCGTAGAAGTAATCAAGCCGAATACAAATGGAATAGTGATGGGTTTCATTACATCGCTACCTACACCTGTTGCTAAAAGAATTGGCATTAAACCCAACATGTCAGCCATCACGGTCATCAGTTTTGGGCGAACACGCATTACTGCACCCGAGAAAACAGCCACTTTTACATCATTCATTGAGAGTGCAGCACTTTTCTTTTCTTCTACTTTATCCCTTATGGCTTCATTCAAATAAACAAGCATCAGTACACCTGTTTCTACTGCAATGCCGAAAAGAGCAATGAACCCAACTGCTACCGCCACCGAAAAATTAACCTCAAAAAAATACATGGAATACACGCCACCAATTAATGCGATGGGAATGCTGGATAGCACAATGAGCATTTCCTTGACAGAATGAAAAGTGAAATACAACACAAAAGCGATAATGAGAAGGGTTATAGGAATGATAATTTTTAATCGTTTTTCTGCACGGACTTTATTTTCATATTGGCCGCTCCACTCAATGAAATAACCATTGGGTAGTTTTTTAAAATCAGCATCAATTATTTTTTTGGCATCACTTACCACGCTTCCCATATCTCTGCCACGCACATTGAACAAAACCGTTCCTCTCAACATCGCATTTTCTGAATTTATCATGGGCGGTCCCTCAGAAAATTCAATATCTGCAACTGCCGAAAGTGGAACAACGCCATAGTTAGCCGTTTGAATAGGAGTCCTTTTAATTTCCGCTATATCACTTCTGAAATCCTGTGCCAATCGCATCGACACGCTGAAACGTTGCCGACCTTCAACGGTTTGGGTCAGCGGCATTCCACCCAATGCCATTTCTATAATCATGTTTACTTCTTCAATGGAAAGATTGTAGCGGGCAATTTCTTCACGATTGATTTTTATGTCGAGATATTTTCCTCCGGTTAATTGTTCTACATATAAGTCTGCAAGCCCTTCAATACCCTGTAATGATTTTTCAATTTGTCGGGCAATGTTGTAGATGGTATCTAATTCTTGTCCATAAATTTTTATACCGATATCCGTTCTCACTCCGGTTGAAAGCATGTTGATACGGTTGATTATGGGCTGTGTCCAACCGCTTGTAACACCCGGTATCTGCACCTTATCGTTTAACTCTGTGATGAGTTTTTCGGTAGTCATTCCTTTGCGCCATTCCGATTTTGGTTTCAGTAGAATAATACTTTCAATCATACTCATTGGTGCGTTGTCCGTAGCGGTATAAGCTCTTCCCGCTTTTCCCAATACGTTTTCCACTTCGGGAATCGTCATGATAAGTTTGTCCTGCACTTGCAAAATGCGCTTGGCTTCATTGTTGGAAACATCGGGAAGCGTTACTGGCATAAACAACAGTGAACCTTCATCCAACGGAGGCATAAACTCAGAACCCAAACGCAACACAAACGGAATGCTTCCGAAAACAATCAAAATGGAAATAGCTATAACTGTTTTTTTCCAACGCTGACAGAGGCGCAAAACGGGGCTGTAAATTTTGATGAAAAAGTTTGCAATAGGATTTCTGCTTTCGGGAACGAGTTTTCCTTTCATCAGTGAACGCAATAGCATGGGCACAATGAACAAAGCAACGATGGCAGAGCCAATCATTACAAATGTTTTTGTGAATACCAATGGAGAAAATAATTTCTTTTCTTGACCTTCTAAAAAGAGTATGGGAGCGAAAGAAATAAGCGTAACTAAAATGGAAAAGAAAACAGCTCTTCCAACGGTGCGTGAAGAACGCTCAATAATTTTGATGCGTTCTTCTTCGCTTAATTCTTTGGTATTTCCAATTCTTTGCTTTTCCATTATTCGTCTGTTTTTAAAACTGCCTTTACCAAGCCTTTGTAGGCATTTTCAGTCATTACAATTCCTGCATCTACCAAATCGCCAATTGCCAGCGCAATACCACCCAATGACATGATGTTGAGAGAAATGCCAAAAAGTTTTACCAACATAAATCCGATTAAAACCGATAAGGGAATAGTGATTATTGCAACTGTTGCACTACGCACATGAAATAGAAATAGCAACACAACAAGTGCTACTACAATAATTTCTTCAATTAATGCTTCTTTTAAAGTAGCAATAGCAGCTTCAATAAGATTGCTACGGTCGTAGGCGATTTTTATTTTTACTCCGGGTGGCAATCCTTTTTCTACATCACCCAATTTTTCTTTTACACGGTCAATCACTTCTTTGGCGTTTTCACCGTATCGGGCAACTACTACACCGCCTACTACTTCACCTTCTCCGTTTTCGTCCACTATTCCCAAACGGATGTCGCTGCTCATTTGAACATCGGCAACATCTTTCAGTTTTATGGGAATATTTTTATTGGAACCAACAGAAATTTCCTCTATATCCTGAATGTCTTTGATATAACCCAAACCCCTAATCATGTAGCCCATGCGGTTCATTTCATAAATACTTCCTCCCACATCACGGTTGTTTGCTTTTAAGGCGTTTGCCACATCCATTGCAGAAACATTATAATAAATCAGTTTATTGGGATTGATACTGACCTGATACTGTTTTTGAAAACCACCGAAGGATGCTACTTCACTAACGCCTTCCACATTTTGCAAGGCAAATTTTACATACCAGTCCTGCACAGCTCGCAATTCTCCTAAATCATATCCATCACCCTGAAGGGTATACCAAAACACATGACCTACGCCTGTTCCATCGGGTCCCAATGAAGGCGTTACACCCTGTGGTAATGCTTGTTGTGCAAAATTCAATCGCTCCAAAACTCGAGTTCTTGCCCAATATATTTCCGCATCGTCATTAAAAATGACGAAGATGAAACTCATGCCGAACATAGATGCGCCCCGAATGGCTTTTACATTTGGAATGCCTTGTAAATTCGAAATCAAAGGATAGGTAATTTGGTCTTCCATGATTTGCGGATTACGCCCCATCCATTCGGTATAAACAATTACCTGATTTTCGGAAAGATCGGGAATGGCATCAACGGGAGTTGTCATTACAGACCAAACGCCTCCCACCACAATAAGCAAAATGCCAATCCAAACAAAGAACCGGTTATGCGTTGACCATGAAATGATTTTTTCTATCATGAGTTTCAATTATTAGAACGACTTAATGATTTGTGTGTGTGCTGTCATGTTCATGATGTTCATGCATTTCTTCCACTTTTTGCAAATCCATGTTGCACTTGGGGCATTGACCGGGTTTGTTATATGTTTTTTCTCCCTCACATTTCATAGGGCATTGGTATTGGGCAGTTGCGCTTTCCTCTATTGCCGATTTTTCTGTTTTGGTTTCAGAATTATTGCTTCCGCAAGAAGTGATAAACATTGTTGCTGTAAATAGTAATGCTGCTGTAATGATTTGTTTTTTCATGATAAATTGTTTTTAGTTTATGAAATTTTTCTTTTTAAAAGTTGTGCATTTATCGCAACCACAATTGTGCTTAAACTCATCAGCACTGCACCAATAGCCGGACTTAGCATGATGCCCCATTTATATAACACACCTGCTGCCAATGGAATAGCAAGAATGTTATAGCCCGCAGCCCACCATAGGTTTTGTATCATTTTGTTGTAGGTGGCTTTGCCAAATAAAATAAGGTTGGCAATATCCTTGGGGTCGGAATTGACCAAGATAATATCTGCTGTTTCTGCTGCCACATCCGTACCTGAACCAACTGCAATACCCACATCTGCTTGTGCAAGGGCAGGGGCATCATTCACACCATCGCCTGTCATGGCAATATTTTCGCCTTTGGTTTGTAATTCTTTTACTTTTTCTAATTTGTCATGCGGTAATACATTGGCTAAATAGCCGTCCATTTTCAAATCATCGCTCACCTTCTTTGCCACTTTTTCATTGTCGCCTGTGAGCAGTAGGTTTTTAATTCCTGCTTCTTTAAGAATTTGAATGGCTTCAAAAGAGCTTTCTCTTATTTGGTCAGAGAAGGTAAAATATCCAGCAACGTCTTTGTTTATCAAAATGTAAACAACCGTGCCTGTGAAATTATCGATTGTGTCTGTTATTTTGATATTTTGTTCTTTCAAATAATTCGGACCTACTACCTTTATTTCTTTTCCGTCTACGTTTCCTTCCAATCCTATACCGGGCAGGTAATTGAACTTTTCTGATTTTGGAATTTCAATTTTCAATTCCTTTACTTTTCGCAATAAACCCGCAGCGATATAATGTTCAGAATGTTGCTCTATGCCTGATGCCAGAAGGAGTAATTCTTTGTCATTAAATTTTGAGTTCAACACTTTTACTTCCTGTAATTCATGAGAACCTTTGGTTAGTGTTCCGGTTTTGTCAAAAATGATAGTTGTAATCAATCGAGCATTTTCAAAAGCTGTTCTGTTGCGAATGAGCAAACCTTTTTGTGCAGCGATGGAAGTTGAAATAGCTACCACCAATGGCACTGCTAAACCCAAAGCATGAGGACAGGAAATAACCATTACTGTTACCATTCTCTCCAAAGCAAACACAAATGGAAAACCTAATAGTAGCCAAACAACTAACGTTATTACACCACCACCTAAAGCAACAAATGTCAAAACCTTTGCGGCACGGTCGGCAAAGTTTTGCGTTTTGGATTTTATCTTTTGTGCATCCTCAACCAGTTTCACCACTTTGTTTAGATAGCTGTCTTTACCCGTGCTTTTAACTTCTATGGTGAGTGAACCATTGCTGTTTACTGCTCCGCCAATTACTTTACTGTCCTTTTCTTTTTTCACAGGTTTGCTCTCGCCTGTGAGCATACTTTCGTCAACATAACTTTCGCCCTCTATTACAATTCCATCAACAGGAACTTTTTCACCCGGCTTCACCATCACCATATCTCCAATTTTCAATTCACTGACCGGCATATCGTGAATGTGTCCGTCTTTTAGATGATGAGCAGTAGAAGGCATCATCTTAACCAGCAATTCCAACGAACGGGAAGCACCCATTACTGATTTCATTTCAAAATAATGACCAATAAGCATGATGTCTATCAGCGTTGCCATTTCCCAATAGAAGTCCATACCCTGCAAACCGAAAGTAATAGCAACACTGTATGCCCATGCAACCGTAATTGCCACGCCAATCAGTGTCATCATGCCAATGGCTTTGTCTTTTACTTCTTCATACAACCCTTTCAGAAAAGGATAACCACCATAAATGAAGATGAATGCGGAAAGAACAGCCAACACATATTTGTCACCCGCAAAAGCTAATTCAAACCCCAACCATTTCTGTATCATGTGTGACAATGCAAGCACAGGAATGGATACAATCGAACAGATTATAAATCGCTTCCAAAAATCCGCAACATTGTGTCCTGCGTGTTTGTCGTGTCCGCCTGCATCATGCGTTGGCTGATGATGGTCGTGGTGAATTGCATGTTCCATTTTTAAGTTTAATTTTTGAATTACTTAATAAATGCCCTTTCATAAACTGATACCTGTCAAAGCAACTAATGATTGTGGTCATGTTCTTTATGGTCGTCAGGAACAGCTTCTATTTTTTCCAAGTCCATATTGCAAACGGGGCATTGACCGGGTTTGTCATACGTTTTTTCTCCCTCGCATTTCATGGGGCATTGGTATCTGGTATTTTCGGTTTGTTCCGTAGCAGTTTTTTCTGTTTTGCTTTCAGATGTTTTGTTTCCGCAGGAAGCAAAAAACATTATTACGATAAATGATAATGTTGTGATGATGGTATTGTTTTTCATTTTGATTTGAATTATGAGTTTGAAATAAATGCTTAAAGTATTGCACTGATAAAAGCACAACAAGCCGATACACTAAAAAAGTGTCGGCTTAAAAAAACATAAAAAGTAAAATCAAATACGAAAAACGCAATAACGGATGTAAAGCGGATGCTTTAAGTCATCGGGCGGGTGTGTGCTGTGGTCAAACTCGGCTGAAAGAAGCGGAGTTTTGTAATCAAAAGTCAGGTTAGTTGAAATGGCAGGTTGAAAGTCTGTAACCTTTACAATTTTATAGGAAACCAGTTGCGTCTTTTGCTGTTTGTCATCTAATTTAATGGTAGTGGTTTCGTCTTTGCAACAATCCTTTTTCATTTTCTTGCTGCCACAAGGACACGTATGTTTAGTGTCAAAGGGGTTGAAGGAAACTGATGTTACTTTGCCACCACAATAATGAGCCGATGCCGTTATCCCGATAGCGGGTATCAGGTAAAGGAACATTAAGAGTATGACAGTTATTCTTTTCATTCAGTCGCTTAAACGTAAGGACAAAGATAACATTTTTTTATGATTGAAGGTTTATCCACACCCTAAAAGTTTAATCGTGGCATTGCACTAAACAGAGCGTTGGCGGTTTGGCTCTTTTGACTTTGCCTTCGGGTTGGCTCGTGCGCAGGCAGGCAAAGGCAAATGTGCCAAACGCGGGCGGCATAGAATTTCAAAAATTTTTGTGCGGTGGAAAAAAAATTAAAACACAGAAGGGTCGGCAATGAGTGTCGGTTTACTCGTTGTCCATTTGTTGTATCATTTCTATGTCTTTGGTCGCCTGTCAAAATGGTTTACTTTTTTCTCGCTTATGTTCGTGTCTGTCTGTCGGGTGGTGTCGTTCTCTACACTTGCTGCCAACGGTCAAGTATAAGAGCAGTAGCGGATTTCAAGGCGATAACCTGTCCGCCACCACACAAGTTTATTAAATGCACAGACCTTGAATTTACCACTTCACCCGCTATTGCTTTTATACAATGTTGGCAGCTGGCGATTTTTGTCGTCTGTGTCTTGTAAGGTTTGTAAGTATTGAGTTTTACAACCATCTGTCCGAATGTTTTTCTGTCGGGTCGAGCGGTGACGGTTTTAAAATTTTTAGAAGGGAAGGAGAGTTTAAAAAATAATTTTTCCAGGGCGGGAAAGGTGGAAGCTCTTACCACAGCTTTGGCTTGTGGGTCGGCTTTGAGGAGCTGTGGTATGTGCTTACACCTGTGCATTGGCTTAAATGTCCTTGATTATGTTCAAGAAGTCTTCCAGTTTGTACGCTCCGTCAACATTTCTTCTTTCATAGACCATAAAATAGCGGTAGTCATTTCCGGCCTTGCTTGCCCAGAGGTTTCCTAAACGGATTTTTTGTTCTGCATCCAAATGGTCTCCTTTGGTTTCAAGCAAAATGGTCTTGCCGCTTTTGGTTTGAATGATGAAATCGGGATAATGATTTACAAAGCCGTTGATTCTAAAGCCTTTTCTTTCAATGTTCCTTGTCCAAAAAGCAATATTTGACATGTTTCCAATTTCATTGATCACTCGCTCTTCAAAACCGTTCATGCTTCCTTCCTTTTCATACAGGGACTTGGTTATATCCTTGGAAGTATTGCCGGGTGAAATGCTTTTGGGAAGTTTGAAAATCGACTTAATAAATACTTTGTCCGTGTCTAGAAAATCTTTGAATTTCTTTTCAGCAAATTGTTCGGAAAGAGATTTTATTTTCTGTTTGATTTTGTCGGTATAGGTGTATTCGTTATTCGCAAAGTCACTGAATTGTTCGTCTGTGAAGTCTTCCAAAATCCGGTTGATGTATTTCTCAATTTCTTTATCGGGAATAGGATACATATTGCCGATAATATCCATTATTCGCTTAGTGAAGTTTCGAACTCTGCTCTCTTTTCGTGATGGGTCGAGAATGTAAGCAATGATGCTTTCCTTTACTTCTCCGTCAAGACGCACAAAAGTTGGAGTATGTTCCTTTTTGGTTTCGTCCAGGTCAACTTTGTAGAGTTCTGAAGTAATGCTGTCAAAAGCAATGTTGGTGTCTGCCTTGCTCAATGCAAATCCTTCCAACAGGTTTTCTTTTTCCAATGGCAATTCTTCTTCCTTTTGTCCAAACAAGTCATTACCCGGAACTTTCAGGAAGAACTGAGGCAGATTAATTTCGTTGGCTGAATCCCGAAATATTTCTTTGATGCTATATGTTTTCACCATTTGTTGTATTTCATTAGGCATAAGTGGTGTGTCTCCTGATTCCATTTCAGAAACCGTCCGTTCAAATGCTTCATTTTGTTCAATAGCAGTTTGTTCGATTTGGGAAACTATGGTTACTTCCTCAGTATCATCAGAAATTGAAATCCTTGAAGCATCAATGTCAACGGTAATATCATCTTCCGTTTCCTTTTCGTTACCAAATGCCGAAAGTTGGGTCAAAGGCTCTTGTTTTTTTGTTTCTTCGAGCATAGCCGGATCAGCCAATTTGTAATCTTTATCGCTGAATCCTGCTTTGTTCAATCCCTTTACAATATTATCCAGCGTATCAAGAAATTTGGAAGAAGCAGTAAGGACGTAGCTCACATTAAGCAATGGAAAACTGTGTTTCATTACGTATGGCTGCCTCAATACCCTTCCCAAAATCTGTTCTACATCAACAGCAGAACTTTTATCTGCCAGAGAAGCAAGGATATAAGCAAACGGACAATCCCAACCTTCTTTCAAGGCATTTACAGTAATGATGTACCGAACAGGACAATCTTTGCTCATCAAATCTTCGTTCTTGATCTCATTTAGATTGGCGGTCTTAATTTTGATTTGCTCCTCCGGTATTTTGAGTTCAATGAGTTTTTCTTTCAGTTTTTCAAAAGTGGTATTGTCGTCTGCATTTTTTGGTTGTGCCTGAAAAAGTACAATCGGGCGGATGTATTTACCGCCTTTCTTTTCTTCTTCCAATGCTTGTTTTTCCAACCTCCTTTGGAGTTGCAGTGAAGAATTGATCACTTCGGTTTTGTCCTGATGGTTGTACACAATCACCGGAAGCTTCACCATGTTCTCTTTTTTCAATTCCAGTGCATCAATGAAGCTGATGATGTTACTGTTGTTTCTTGGTGTAGCGGTGAGGTCTAGGATAAAACAGGGATTGATTTCTTTAAGCATGTCCAAGCTCAGATCACTTTCTGCATTGTGGCTTTCGTCAACCACTACCACAGGATTCAGATACTTAATGACAGAACCCAAGGTAATTTCAGCATCCCTGCCCAATAGGTTTTCAAATGATTGAAGGTTGCCGTTTTCCTGAAATACTTTCCGGTCTTCCTTGTTCTTTGCCCGCAGACTGTCAAAACTGAACACCATGATATTCAGTTGTTCTTTCACTGTGGTAGCATTAAAACCGCTTCCTTGCAGCAAAGTGGCTTTATCGAATACTTCTACTTTGTTCCCGAAATGTGAATTGATTTTTTGACGGTAAGGATGTGCTGGGTCTTTCAGGTTTTTAAGGGTCTGTTCCAGAATGGTAATCGAAGGAACCAGCCAAACAACCGCCTTTGGTCGGTCATAATCGAAGGCATCAAAAATGGGCTTCAAAGCATTGCATGCAATAAATGTTTTCCCTCCGGCAGTAGGCACTTTCATGCATACATTCGGTACTCTCGGCACATTGTTTTTGTATGGCTCAATGGCTGTACCGGGAAACGGCTGCAAGGGCGTTCTGGGATGGTTCGTCCAAAAATGATGAAATGCCTCTTTGGTGTCTTTGGTTTCCTGTATTTGATCCAAAAACAAAGAGAGGTCATTGATTACTTGTTGCTGATATGGTTTTAATTCCATTGGCTTTACTTTTCAAATATTAATGATTGCGGAAGCATCAGGAAAAACGGCATCCCTTTTTCATATTTCAGATCCTCATAAAACAAACCCACATTGGCCAGGTTGTCATAGTATTGTTTCAGATTGTCGTAATAATACAGTTCACTTGGTATGTACCATGCCTTTTCTCCTAATTTACTGGCTATAAACCACTTTTCAAGCAATCTTCCTGTTCGGCCATTGCCGTCATTAAAAGGATGGATTTTCACAAACACCAAGTGCAGTAGTGATGCATAATAAAAGATTTCCTCCGTATTGAGTTCAAGTTTCATCAACGCATCTAACTCCGACCAGAACAACCCAAACTCTCCTTTTACGATGTCAGCATTCGCTGCTTCGTATTGCACACGTTGTGTTTGCTGCTCCATGATAAGCATATTGCCAGTGCGTAAAACGCCCCTAAACTGAGATGGAAGCAGGTGTTCAGTCGCAATAGCATGTGTCTTTAAGAAATTGTCCCGATTGAGTTCATTGTCCCTGGCAAACTCATACGCTTGGTATAGGTCATTGGGTCTTTCTGTTAAATTGGGCAGATATTCTATGTTTAAGACTTTGTGTTTTACATAGCTGTCCACTTCTAGTGTTTCCCCTTCTATGCGTGAGGATGACATCACGGAAACTGCGGTTGCAAATTTGAAATTTTCAGGTGTCCACTCTCTGGCCTTTATCTTCACCAGTTCAGCGTCAAGCTTCACGTCCAGCAATGACAGGTAGGTTTGATAATATTGATCGGTCAAAAGTTGGCTCATTGCTTAAAATTTAGTGATGTCTCTTGGTATTTTTTTGAAAATGATATGATGCTTTGCCATAAATTCTTTTGTGAGCAAACAGTTATCGGCATAGATGACATACTGCTCGGCTTTGGCCTTAATGCCTGAGAGAAATTCATGGTTCAATGTGGTAACGGCCTCAGGCTCGTAATGGAAATAATAGGCCGTATCGTTGTGTTTGCCCAAATAGGCATTTACATCCTTTTGCTGTGGTTCTTCATAAGCCGTTTTTGTTTCCGTGTACCACACGTATTTGCGGATGCGTGCTGTACCTACCGATTCGTTCAGGTTGCCGTCTTCATGGAACAGGGGTTGTCCTAATTGGTAAAAATCAAAACCACCTCCGGTTCCTTCATTATCGCCATAACCTTTGATTACCCGTTTTACCCTTTCTGCTGTGATAGTTTCGGCATAGTCTTCCATTTCAATACAAATGAATTTTCGATTACCATTATCTGTCTTATTGAGATTTAAAACTGCATGTGCTGTTGACCCGGAACCAGCAAAGCTGTCAAGAATAATGTCATTGGGATTTGCTGCTATTTGTAATACTCTTTGAATTAGCTGATAGGGTTTTGGACTATCAAATACATTACCTTCAATTATTTTGTTTAATTCTTTTTTCCCTTCTTGGTTATGTGAGACTTCATCATATTTCCAAATAGTTTGGGGAACTACTCCATCATTTACTTCGGACAAGTATCTTTTTAATTGAGGTTTCCCATTACCATCTTTTCCAAAGTAAAATCTGTTCTCTGCTAACATTTGTTTTGATTTTTCTTCATTAAATCGATAACAACTACCTTTCGGTGGAAAATAAACTTTTCCGTTATTGGGATTTTTAATTCCAAACACTCCACTTTCAGAAAATGATTTAACTAAAACATTGTCAGGTCGCCAAAGCCCACGTCCATCATTATCATTATGCTTGTAGAACTTATTTTGTTTATCAGTTCTCGGAGCTAAATTTCTTTTCCATGATGTTTTTGATTTTGCATATACTACAACGAAATCGTGTGATGCTGAAAAATATTTGGCATCATTTCGTGGCGAGTAATTCTTTTCCCAAATAACATTTGTTACAAAATTTCCACCGCCAAATATTTCGT
This sequence comes from Saprospiraceae bacterium, assembly GCA_019187365.1. Lineage (GTDB taxonomy): Bacteria > Bacteroidota > Bacteroidia > Chitinophagales > Saprospiraceae > Vicinibacter. The sequence goes on from JABARE010000052.1 coordinate 18,111, forward strand.
CACAGAGCAATTTTAAATTAGCTTGCTCATTATCATCAATAGAAATGAAAATGGCTCCATCTTCAGCTAATAATTTATGAAGCAACTTCAAACGTGGATACATCATGCAAAGCCACTTGTCATGCCGGCTTAGGTCTTCGCTTTCTTTTCCCACTACTTGCCCGAGCCACTTTTTTATTTTGGGGTCGTTCACATTGTCGTTGTACACCCAACCTTCATTTCCGGTGTTGTAAGGCGGGTCTATATAGATGCACTTTATTTTTCCTTCGTATTCGGGCAGCAGGGTTTTCAGGGCTTCCAGATTATCGCCATGTATGATTTTATTGCCACTTCCTGTTTCTTCCTTTTTCTGATTTCCATTGTCAAAACCGTAGCTATGCTCCAATACCCTAAAGGGCACATCCAAATGATGGTTGATGACTTTTTCTTTTCCAATCCAGTGTAGTGTGGGCATGGCTCAGTTTAATCGTTTTTTAATTTCTTCAAACCATTGGCTTACTTCTTCAAGGGCATTCAATTCTTTGAAATGGTCAAGGGTCATTTGTGACGCACCATGCTCTGAAATAGAGTTTTTCACATTGTTTCTTTTGTGTTTGGCTAATTCTACTTCCACATCCAAGCCATCCCATTGTGCTTGCCAATTAACTTGTGTAGTATCATGCAAGGCATTTTCAAGCCGTAAAAGTTTAGTGATAATGTCAGGATGGACATAATTTTCAATTTCTCTTTTTTGTGTTAGAACACCCCAGCTGTTATTACCTCTTGTGTTTACTTTATCAATGTATTTCTGGTATTTTTTAACATCACTATCATAGATGTGGATTTCAGGACGATTCAGTTTACTCAAATAGTTGTGGGTAACCCAGTAAGACAATGTGCCGCCTCCCATGAAAATGGTTAAAATACGTTTGTCATTTTTCAGGTCAACGTCAAAGTGGTGGCAGACGTTGAAAAGAAAGTTGATGTCGGAAGGTCCCTCAAGGCAAACAATCACTTTCAATTTGTCCAGTTCGTCCGGGATATTAGGTAGCACCCCCAATGTGTCAGCAATAAGCTGTATATTATCTTCAGAGCCTACTTCTATTTTATTTTTACCATCTTCCTTGTAGATAAATCGTATGTTTTCAACTTCTACCAAACCCGCCAATGACGGGCTGTGCGTAGTTGTGATAATTTGTGCTGTTTCATCATTAGCCAGTGTTTGCAGAGCCTCCATTAATTTTTTTTGCCAGTCTGGGTGTTGTGAGGTTTCAGGTTCTTCAATTGCATAAATGATGTTCGGGACATTTTTTTCGACACGCTTTCGAGCCGCTTCTGCACGAAAGAAGTTAATGAGCAACAAGCGTCTGACACCACTGCCACGCTTGTTCATTGGAATATCATCACTTGTTAGGGTAGGTTTGAATAGGTCTGCCCATTTTAGTTCCGGAGCAAAATGCGGTTTTAGCTGCTCAGCAACTTCGGCATTCATTTCCTTTAGTTTGTCAATGGTGAGGTTAGCGATCTCCTCAATTTCCTTTTCTACTTCCTGCTTTATTTCGTTCAACTTAATAAGGTGCTTTTTCAAGGCTTGTTCTGCTGCCACTTTCAAGGGGTCTTGTATTTCTTTGTCTTTTTCATCATTTTTTCTGTCGGCTTGAAATAATGCAAAAAGTGGAAAGTGAGGTGTTAGTTTCTCCCAAATGTCCTTTACCCCATCCTTACCTGTTTCCAATTCTGTGTGCTGCAATTCGATTGAGTCACCCAAGGAATTCCAAATAGCTTTCCTAATTTCGTTTTTAGTATTGGCTTTGAAATCCCCCTCAACTCCTAATTCTTTTACTCTTTTCTGAAGTTGGGTAATATTGAGGTAGAACAGGTCATTGGCATTCTCATTTGAAGGATGGTGGCAGAGGATATAAGTTTTGGGTTTCGATAGACTTGAGTAATCTTTTTTGATTTTAAGAAGTCCGTCTTTGTCCAGAAGATATTCTTCATTCAGTTTTGTTTTACCACCTGAATCTATATCAAGTTCATTCGGTATGTTTTTAAAAATCACTGTTAGTTTGGCAGACTCTCCATTTTGTCGTGCAATGATGTTAACATCATCTGAATCAATTTTTTTGTTATCAAAAAATATGTCGAGCGCTTCTAAAACAGATGATTTTCCAATATCATTTTTACCAATCAAAACAGTCAAGTCATTGAATGATATGGTTACAGGATCTTTGTAGCTCCTGAAATTTTCAAGGGTAAGACTTACTATTTTCATCTAGTTGTTTTTAGTTGAAATAATTAATTCCCTGACATCCACATTAAGCAATCCAGCTATTTCCACAAATGTGTCCATGGAAGGCTGTACTTCATTCGTGCACCAACGGGATATTGTGGTCTCGTTTTTACTCAGTTTTTCAGCCAGCCATTTATTGGTCTTGCCTTGTTCAGCCAATACTGCTTTCAATCTATTGATTGCTTTCTTGCTCATATCAATTAGCATTTGGTGCAAATATATCAACTTTTACCGTAAATCCTGATTCTTATCGTCCCTTTGTTGGAGTGGGGGGGGGGGATTGGCTCTTTTGCAAAACTTGGGTTGTGGGTCGGCTTGGTGCGGTTTTGCAAATGTGCCAATGTGCGGCTGGCTAAAATTATTTTTTAAACTGCGCGGTGGGAAAAATTTTAAAACCTTCCGGGTCGGCTTGTGAGTCGGTTAGTCTGTCCGTGTTAATTGTGATTGTCCAGTATGTCAAAGTCCGCTTTCTCTTATTGGTTACAAAGTCTCCGTTTTTCAGTCGTCACTGTCAGGGTTGCAGGGTCTTGTTCTCGCTTGCTGCCAACGGATCGCCGGATTTGCGAGGTTTTGGAGCGGGAGTAGCGAAGCTGCGATCCGCGGAGAAATCTCGCAAATGCGCAGATGTGAGCCGTTCAAGGCCACATCTGCGCATGCAATCCGGCGATCCGA
>JABARE010000070.1 GCA_019187365.1 Saprospiraceae bacterium
CTTGAACTCAAAGGAGATTCTTTGCGAAAAAAAATGTAATTTTGTCAGGCGGCATTGTTGCCTAACCCTCTTTCCACATGGGGGTCAGTATCACCGAAACGGGGGTCAGTATCACCGAAATATCCAAACAGACATTGCGCAACCTATGATTTTGTATGTTATTTCAGAATCAAGTGTAAGTTCTTCAATGAGGTGAGACATTATATCAATTATTCCACAAGCAAATGTAATTTCTGGATTTTAGTGTGTTTTGCAATACTTATTTGAGCACTGATAAAATTTATTTGTGGTGATAGATGACTTATTGAATAGGTGTCATAGCAGCACCCGTCAGGACAGGATTTAACGGATTATGGGATTTACAGGATTGTGTACAGGAATGAATGGATTTGGAGATTTACTGAATTGAAAAGAATTTGTATAAGTAATAAAATCCTGCCCATCCTAAAATCCGTTAAATCCTGTCCTGACTTTTTCCTCATGCCGAATGTATGGGTCAAATATGTTGACTTGGTAACAATCATCGAATTCGCTTATAAAATGATAATTAAAAAATGGATTAAATGTAAGTCTATCTCTATTCCTTTATAAATTTATGTACTTCCTTCAATTTTGGACTCTCAAAGGTTATAAAGTAAGAACCTTTAGAAAAGGATTCTCTTTGGATAGTAATTTTAAATCTTCAAAGGTCATTCAATTTAGATTTTAATGAATGTTTTCTGGTAGATTCTATTGTCTTTGATAAGCTGTATGAAATATGTGCCTGCTGTCAAATCCTTAACACTAATTTCTTTCTTAAATATGTCAATAACTTTCTTGAACCCATTAATTGAAATTATATTTCCGTTAGAAAAGCTATCTAAATTACGGACATAAAGATATTCATGCACAGGATTCGGTAAAAATTCAATATGATTATCAAATAAGTTATCAGAAGAAGTAATAACGCTTAAATTAGTTGTAATGAGTGAATCGCAGCCATTTTGATTTTTCAATGTTACGGTATAAGAACCAGACATGGTAACCGTATCATTATTTGGTAAAATAAAAAATTCACCTTGGTTGATTGTGGAATTTAGAATCGTATGCTGTAGTGCTGGGATATCGATGTACGCCGTATCGGCATACCACTTACCTTGCTTCCAGCCAATTACTTGGATAGTTGCCGTTGCGTTTGCCATGTAGGGAACATCTTTGCCTGTCGTCGCACCCAGAGAACAATCACCACTAATCACTTTCCACTGAAACGTATCAGCGTTATTCGTGATTGCATGTAATGTTCCGCTTCCACACGTTGTGGGTTGAATACTCACACGGGTTACATGGTTTTCAGTGGCGCACCATATACGATCCAAACATTCAGTTATGTGTTTTGCATTGTTGTGCACGGCAGTATCTTCGCACATGGTAATCGTTTCTCCGTTCTTTACAATTTTAGAATTGGGACCAGAGAAACGATCATACACCCATGATTCAACACTTGCACCCTTCATAATCGTATTTACTTGTTTAAAATTATTTACATATGCATTTGCATATGAAGGAAACCCAGGATTATTACTCTCATGACCTCCTCCTATACCATGTCCACTTTCATGTGCAAAGGTAATGCTTGGCTTTGGCACCATGGTAATAAAATTTATAATTCCACAGTTCTTCTTCCAAAGAATTGATAGAAAGTCACTTAAGCTACCTCCTGGCAATGTCGTCATACCCAAATTCACTCCTTTATCACTAGCTGAAATCCCTTCTTTAGAAAGAATTAACAAATGATCCGCATCTAATGAGTCATTCTTTATCCTGTATAATTCATCAAGCTTTCCATCCACTGGATCCTTAGTCCATTTAAATACATCACTCAACTTTGTATATGCTGGAATCGTTACAGGAATAATTCCAACAACTCTCGTACCAACTTGGTTTGTGATGCCTGAACTGTCAAGAGCATTGGCAAAACGTTTGTGTGCCTGCATAACCAGATCAACTATCTGCTGATGAGTGTAGTTGACCAAAAGTTGGTCATCATACGCCACCAGCTGGCGATAGGGGCGGGGAGTGCAGGCTCCTGTAGGGCCAGCAGGACTTGCCTGCACATCTGTGACCTCATCAGGAACAAATGTATAGCTACCACATGGTTGCCCGTCGTGGTCGTGTCCGCATGACACATACTTCCCACCTTCCGTGGGGATAATCATTTTTTCATTGCTCTGTGCAATTGCACTAGCACTGATGAACAAAAAGACAAAATAAAAATGGAGTAATTTTAATAGGGGCAACATATGATTTCATTTATTGCAAATGAAATAAATTCCATTACTTAAATTTTTCTAAAATAATATTTGGTAATTTTTTAAAAAATTAGGTGTATTAAATTTCATAATTCAAATTTTACATATATATCCACAAATCTCAATTTGGGTTTTTGGTATACTTCATCAAAAACCTTTCCTTCAAGGATTTTTATTTCAATATCATCAAGATTATTCATCTTTAATAGGGGTTGAATTAATTCATCTGCAACGTATTTAGCCCTCAAAAAAGGAAGATCACAATTTGAATATAAATTACCAATTATTTCGTGCTTTTCAACATTGTTATCATACAAATGATATTCATAGTCAGACTTGACAATAGAATTTGGAAATGGATAATACTCAATATTTCTATAATTATCACGATTTTGATAATTTAAATTTCTCTTCCAATCATTTTGTATAGATCCATCAGCATATCCTTTTATCAAAATAGTTGTCTTTTTATTTTGCAATTTATTTATGGCCTGTTGAAAAAGATAGATTAAGAAGTTAACATCTATTTTTAACTTAACTGATCTGTTTTCAATATTATGTTTGCTCAATAATAAATTGGACATCAATAAATTGAATCGTATTTTTATATCCCTGATACTTTGGAAAATATGTTTTAACTCTTGGTATTCTTGAGTTGCGATAAAATCAGAAGGCAATCTATAATCATAAACATTAAATTTCAATATTTCGGGAAGACCAAAATCAACAAGGATATAACTTGTATCAAATTCAGTATTTACTGAGAATTTGAATCCATTCATATTGTTGAAGTTATCAGCAAGAATGCAGTTTAAAAATTCTGCATAAGCAATTGAGCTATCCTGTGATGAATATTTTGGACTTTCCAGATATGAATTATTAACAAATGATTCATAGCATTTATTATTTTTGAGTTGTTCATTCCCCTTCAATAATTCAGAACTTTGCCTTACTCCATTAAAAGAATTATTTTGGATAAATTGGTGCCACAAAAGAAGTAACAGAAAAGGTATTAATACCAAGTAATATTTAGTAATAAGATTTTTTGTTCCATTTTGAACATGTTGAAAATATTTTCGCATGATTTTCTAAACTAATTTTCAACAATTCTTATTTGTAGAAAATCATCATCTTCAACAATTAAAAATCTAAATTTAGAACTTGACCTCAGTCGAACATCTAAAAGCTTCTTTTCGTCCGGCTCATTTATTATAGAATTTTTAGAAGTATCAGATTTCTTGCTATTATCTTCTGCTTTTGTAGTATTTAACAAATTCCTTGTATTTATTGAAGAAGACATTGCGATAAGTGATTGGCCACCTAAAATAGAAAATATTTCAATGAATAACGATGGAATATCTTTTAAATATCCTAGGACAGCTGCTCCAATAAGGGAAAGTGCCAATGTAAGATAATAGAATACAGGTGTAGGTTTTATGATTTTAATACCCATGGTTAAGTTTTGGTTAAAAATATTGCTTTCTAAATAAAAATACAGTACTAAATAAAAAATGGTTAAAAATCATAAAAACCGGAGGTATTCATTCTCCATACAACCATCTTTTCCTACAGACACTCAAATGCATTCTCAAGATAACCGACGCTTAGTACTGTGCAAGTAAAGCTAGTGTCCCGTAAGGCTATTATACCAATTATAAGAAGAAAAAAATTATAGCTTGATGAATTTCTTGCAATCCATAATACTATTATTTGAGCCACAAACAAAGTAAATTCCTGGCGATAAATATTTTGTTTCAATTTCAAAATCTGTTGATACCAATTTTAGATTTTCTCCTTTGGAATTAAATACTGAAAATGAAATTGATTTATTGAGACCAATAAGTTTAATATTTGAATCAGTTGGATTTGGATTTATTTCCCAAAAAACATTATTTAGATCTGTAGTAGAAGTAATTACATTTAGGATGGTAGTAACAATCGAATCACAGCCATTTCTATTTTGTAAAATGGATTCGTATTTACCACTAATACTTACAGAATCTCCGGAAGGTAAAATATAAAAATCACCTGAGTTTATGCTTGCCATAACAGTGCTTTTTTCAACAGCAGGTATTGTGATGTAAGCTGTATCGGCATACCACTTACCTTGCTTCCAGCCAATTACTTGGATAGTTGCCGTTGCGTTTGCCATGTAGGGAACATCTTTGCCTGTCGTCGCACCCAGAGAACAATCTCCACTGACAACCTTCCACTGAAACGTATCAGCGTTATTCGTGATTGCATGTAATGTTCCGCTACCACACGTTGTGGGTTGGATACTCACACGGGTAACATGGTTTTCAGTGGCGCACCAAATACGATCCAAACATTCAGTTATGTGCTTAGCATTGTTGTGCACGGCAGTATCTTCGCACATGGTAATCGTTTCTCCGTTCTTTACAATTTTAGAATTGGGACCAGAGAAACGATTGTAAGTAAAGTTTGTGACAGTGGCGCCTTTCATGAGACAGTTCACTTGTTTTACTGAGTTAACATAAGCTCTTGCATAGGTTGGGGACCATGTATCATTTTCATGTCCTCCTCCTACACCATGTCCACTTTCGTGAGCAAATGTAACTGTAAAATTTGGAATAAAGGTAATGAAGTTCACAACTCCGAAGTTCTTTTTCCAAAGAATTTCAACAAAATCCTCATTACTTGCACCTGGCAGTGTTGTTAATTGTAAATTTACACCTTTGTCATTCCCCGATATTCCTTCCCTTGAAATCACAACTACATGATCTGCATCTAACGAATCGTTTTTAATAGCATGTAACGCATCAAGTTTTCCGTCCCCTGGATCCTTTGCCCATTTTAATACATCACTCAACTTTGTATAAGTTGGTATCGTCACTGGGATAATACCTATAACTCTCGTGCCAACTTGGTTTGTGATGCCTGAACTGTCTAGGGCATCGGCAAACTGTTTGTGTCCCTTCATTACGAGGGTTACAATCTGCTGATGTGTGTAGTTGGTTAACAATGCGTCATCATACGCCACCAGCTGGCGATATGGGCGAGGAGTACATCCTCCCATCGGTCCAGCAGGACTTGCCTGCACATCTGTTACCTCATCTGGTACAAATGTCCAGCTACCACACGGTTGTCCGTCGTGGTCGTGTCCGCATGACACGTATTTTCCACCTTCAGTGGGGATCACTTTGCGTTCATTGCTCTGTGCAAAAGCACTAGCACTGATGAACAAAAAGGCAAAAACAGTTAGTATTAGTTTCATATTTTACAGATTTTTAGATTTTAATAATTTTAATGAACGCCACTGAATCCTCACAGTAAGGAGAGAATCAGCTATACTAGGGAAGTAAAACGTAGTTTTTTCTTCAGTAGTATACAACGCGTTGAATCTACTGAAAATACCTCGAAAGTCAAGAGAATGTCAAGAGCAAATTATGGAAGCTTCGGCTCTCATTCTCAAATATCCTAGTAGGAAATTCACAAAAAAAAGGCTAGCCGATACGCTAGCCAAGAGAGTAATGTTTATTGATTTCAATCATCCCACGAGTTTGCAAGCTTCCAGGGAAGAACTCCTGGTTCTCTGCCAAACATATCAACCAAAGCATATTTGATTTTGTACTGCATACCACGCAAGATAGGTATTACTTCTTTGTGATATTCCTTGTAGTTGACTAGATTATGATTAGTTCTCGTAAGTCGTTTGATATCATTCAGAATGGGATCAAATAGTGTTCTTGCTGTTTGTATCTCAACTGAAGATTCTCAACCAAGTAATGGTGCGACTCAAAGTATGGTATTCCATTCTTCATTGAGTTCTTCAATTTGCTTATCATCAATTGTAAAGAGTTCAACATTAAACATCTCATAGCATGCGTCCCATATCGTATGACAAGCAGGAGTATCATATTTTTTTAGAAAACTCTCTAGATGATTATATATATCGATCCGAAACGCGGCAACTACTACTTTATGACCAGATCGAAAGTCATTAAAATCCTTTTGTTGTCCACAAGTTGCTGTGGAACCATCAATTACTATGCACTTCATGTCCTCAAGTTTCGGTGGAATCCTACTATCTCTGGTTGGAGTTGATGTTCCTCACGAATCATCTTGTATATTGTAGTCTTTCAATAAAAGGAATGCTCATCAGATGAGTAGCAATCAAATAAGCATTCCTCCTAAACGTTGTGTCATGGAATTAAAGTTCGTGAATAAAATACTTTCTCATATACTACTGCCCCTTAATTGCAAGTGCATTGTAGTATGATGTGGAGGCAATCATAGAGTTGAGGAAGATGTTGTAATCACAGACATACGTCTTTGAATTCTTTGCATACGGATCTTTAAACCTTACCTGATAGATCCCGTTGATATCATCTTCCGTCACTCCTACCACAGTTACCATATGACCAGTCCAACCACTTGTAGTTCTAATATATCCAGGGTCATATGCATCCTTTTTGCTAGGATCAATCGTGATAATTGCTATCACTGGATAGTTCTTTTGCATATTTGTTCTAATGAAGGTCTTCATTGCAGTTCTTCCACTAGAGGTCTTTGGTTGTGCATTGAGTTCAGCAGCATTGCTTTGCTTTTGATCACAATTTCCCCAATCTGTGAATTCTCCCTTTTTGCTAGATGTGCCGTTGGCCATATCTCGTAAATAGGCAATGTATGTTACAGCGCCCAAAACATATCCCGAATGGAATAATTGGTACCGTTTCATAAATTCAGACAATCGCTTTGCCTTACCCAAATCTGTAGACGGTACTGCTATTTTCCAATCATGGACGACTAATGAAAGTGCCATAAGAAATGATGCTGGACCACACATGTTTGTACCACCGGTTAGGATTTGCAAAACGCCAATGTACTTTGGATAATTGCAGTATCCACTTGTATTGTACTTGGTAGCTTTTTTCCACTCAAGCATTGTGTTCCACTGATTCACATACCTAAACCCGGTCAAATCAATATTCCATGTTCCACTCACTCGTGGTTCGAGCACAGGATTTCCTGTGAGATCTATAGTGTCTATGGGAGTAGACACGAGGGTAGTAGTATCACCAACCGGAATTAAACCTTCGAGAGGAGACTCACTTGTCTCCTTCTGACAGGCGCTCAACAGCACGATGATGATCAAAATAAGTAATTTCAACTGTACATACATACAAATACAAGTATGTTGTTGTAATTATTTTTACACCCAATTATTTCTAACTGATGCAATTTTTTCAAATAGTATTTCAAAGAACTTTATGCCTTGAAGCATTATTTTTAATAAGTCTTAACAAATGCAAAGGGGTTCATTGTGGCTACTTGAATATTTCTCCACCTCGAAAGGAAATCACCACGAATTTGCCACTGTATTTTATATCCACTGGTGTCTTTGAGTTCCAAAATCAAAGTGTCTCCTGTTAGAATATATTCGTCTTGGGTAAAGGCTGAATGGGAATAGCAACATAGTGCAAAAAAGGGCAAAGTCTGGCAAAGGTATTTTCTGAAAGGACATTTGGTAAATAGCGAAAATTTCATGGCATGTTTAATTGTTGTTCCAATGTTAGTTAAGAGCTTTGACACGAAGGGTGAATTAATTTGAAACGGTTAATTTTCCCAAAATCCGGCATTGAGAGCATTTATTTTCCGTGGTTTTTGAGTCTTTCCTGGTCTGACCACTATTCAACCAACGGAGGCAGAATATGCATTTCAGGCACTTTAGGAGGCCGAGCAGGAATAGCCCTGCGATGGAGTAGGTAATATCTGCCTGTCAGATGACGACGCTTGTGTAGTAGTCAGCTATGCTTCATGATACGCTACGCCTTTCTGGCCATGGAGGGAACCCCGTCAACCATCAGCTCAGTAGCTTGAAGCTATGAGGACGGCGCATGCGGGCAAGGTCACTTTTACTTTTGCGGTATACTAACAAATGTTAGTATTACCGCAAGACCGCGGGGTGGTCCATAGCCGTCCGGAGCACTCCGTTGTGCTGCGCGACTCACTTGACGAAGGGCACTATCTGGAGGCAATCCGCCATGCCCGTTAGAGCGTTCAGTGGAACCGCAGGACGGAAAGGGCGACACGGAAGGGGGCTGTCCGGTATTTTTAAAAGACAGTTTGGCCCTTGGCCGGCCGGTGCTGGCAACCCCCCACTGCGACATTCCCGACCTGCTCGTGCATGGGTACAGCGGTCTGCTGGCTGAGGAGGGGGACGAGGAGGCGCTTACGGCACAGTACGATTTCCTGCTTCGCTGCTCACCAAAGCAGCATGCGGAATTTATGAAAAATGCCTGTCGTTCCGTGCACGCCAACGCAGGTAGCTGGTTCTCAGCCACGGAAACCCTCGGTGTGTACAAAGGGCTGGTGGAACAAGAAAACGTCATTCGAACTTTGTAAGCCTTTGTTGCACGCTTATTCTTAGGCCGGGAAGCAAGCTGTCTGTATTGCTGAATTCTTAAATCGGTTAACAAAGCCTAACGCAGTTTCAAGGAAGCATTACGCAAAAATCAAATTTGTAAACACGGTGGAAAATAAAACATGAGTCAGGTGCAGGAAACTAAGCGTAAGGTCCGGGAGCGAAAAGTGCATTATTCGGGGCATTTGAGAATGGCCAGCATATTCCAGGGCGTTATAATTGTATTAAAACTGTCTTTTTATGGAATATGAATCCATAAAAATCCATATATTTGTCAAATGATAACAAGAATTGCAGGGCAAAAGCTACTGGATTTGGCCTCTAAGTTCAAGGCAGTCGCCGTAACCGGTGCTCGCCAAACGGGGAAAACTACGCTTATTCAACGTTTATTTAAAGATAAGCCTTATGTTTCGCTTGAAAATCCGGATGATCGCGAGTTCGCATTAAAGGACCCCAGGGCATTCTTAGGTTTGTATCGCAAGGGAGCAGTTTTAGATGAAGTTCAGCGCACCCCCGAGTTATTCTCTTACTTGCAGGAAATATTGGACAAAAGTCAGGAGAAGGGACTTTTTATTTTATCGGGATCCAATAATTTTTTGATGCAACAGTCCATTTCACAATCGCTGGCCGGACGCATAGCTTATTTGAATTTGTTACCATTTTCGTTGAATGAATTGGACAGTAAAGCTTTGTTGCCCAAAAGTGATGATGAATTGATGCTTCAGGGTTTTTACCCTCCAATTTATGACCAGCATATTCCTGCAGCGGATTGGTGCCCCAATTACATAAAAACCTATATTGAAAGGGATGTGCGTTTGATTAAAAACATCAACGATCTATTGGTTTTTGAACGATTTGTAAAATTGCTTGCAGGGCGGGTAGGCCAAGAACTCAACTTCAGTGCATTGGCGCTTGAAACCGGTATAGATGTTAAAACGGTACAATCGTGGGTCGGCATTCTGGAAAGCAGTTTTATTATTTATTTATTGAAACCTCATTATAAAAACTTCAGAAAGACCATTGTAAAAAGATCTAAGATTTATTTTTACGATACGGCCATAGTTTGTTATTTATTGCGAATTCACGATGCAGCATACTTGAATATACATGCTGCAAGAGGTGCTATATTTGAGAATATGGTAGTTACTGAATTGGTTAAAAACTTTGCCAATGCGGGTCTTCCAGTTGACTTATATTTTTGGAGAGACAAAACAGGCCATGAAATAGATATCATCATAGAGCAAAACAACAATATTCTTCCCATTGAAATTAAATCGGGAAAAACGATAGGGGCTGAATACTTTAAAAACTTAATTTTCTATAAAAAAATAAGTGCCAGCCGGGAAGGCATTGTTTTATACAGTGGGGATTCCATCCAAAAAAGAACAAACGGAATAAGCGTGTATCCATGGAGAATATTTTGTAGTCAAATCACCTTTAAAGATGACCGCATACTTACTGTTACAAGTGAGTAAAAATTGAATACATGCTTTTAAATGAATGTCGCTATAAATACCAAGCAAAGCAGGAAAAAATGAAGTGCCCTTAAGGTTTTATAAGTTATGAGCAGATTCTCTTCCAGCAAACTGCTGGTAAATTAAGTTCTGTGTTTCAATGTGGAAGAGAATATATTTTATCATTTTCAAGATTTCAAACGATGATTTTAAATTAAGGGTACCTCTAATGACCCACTCTTGCGCCAGCCAGCTTGCACAGGCTCACCCACTCAATGAATTTAGCTTCACAATCCTTCGTTGCGGGTCAGTCTGTTATTGCTCCACATAGCTTCCTTCACCGCGCCTCGTCTTGTTTCCCTTTTGGGCTGCCTCTCTCCTCTCCCTCTTGCGCCAGCCAGCCCGCATTTGCTTGCGCGCGAAATGAATTTAGCTTCACAATACTTCGTTGCGGTTCAGTCAGTTATTGCTCCACATAGCTTCCTTCACCGCGCCTCGTCTTGTTTTGCTTGGGGGCTGCCTCTCTTCACTCCCTCTTGCGTCAGCCAGCCCGCACAGGCTCACCCACTCAATGAATTTAGCTTCACAATACTTCGTTGCGGTTCAGTCAGGTATTGCTCCACATAGCTTCCTTCACCGCGCCTCGTCTTGTTTTGCTTTGGGGCTGCCTCTGTTCACTCCCTCTTGCGCCAGCCAGCCCGCACAGGCACACCCACTCAATGAATTTAGCTTCACAATACTTCGTTGCGGTTCAGTCAGTTATTGCTCCACATAGCTTCCTTCACCGCGCCTCGTCTTGTTTTGCTTGGGGGCTGCCTCTCTTCACTCCCATTTGCGCCAGCCAGCCCGCACAGGCTCACCCACTCAATGAATTTAGCTTCACAATACTTCGTTGCGGTTCAGTCAGTTATAGCTCCGCATAGCTTCCTTCACCGCGCCTCGTCTTGTTTTGCTAAATTCCTTCTGGCATCAACAGGGAGTGAAGAGAGGCATCCCTTTTCATTCTGGCATCAATAGGGAGTGAAGAGATGCAGCCCTTTTCATTCTGGCATCAAAACTGGGTTATTCGAGGAACCCTTAAATATGCGATTATAATCGTAAAAGGCAAAGATATCTACCTTCTGAACAGCAACATCATTTTCTTCTTTTACGATATATTCTATCACTCGTTTTTTTATCTTGCCCTCAATCCGTTATGATTCAACCTTTGCCGGCTAAGTCTAATTTCCCTTTTTATCTTGCGTAGGAATGCCAGGAAATGTACATTATATAAAATACAGAGAAACAATGTCTTTTTGACTTTTCCAAGCAAATTCAATAAAAGCAAGGGGTTACGGTTAATTTTTATAGTGTATACTTCCTCCCCTAATTTTGGGTAATTGCAACTCACAAGCGAGTTGCTTTTCACTATTAGAAATATATTTGGATTATTAATTTGAGCCAAGTTGTGAGAAGAGGAGATCTTGAAACAGAACGTGAAATGTTAATATCAGAGCAAAGCGAACTTAATTTCAATCATTGGGTTTCTATTTAAGTGATTTAGAAATATGCCGGGGAATTTCTAATTCGAAGTTCCCCGGCATAAGTTCAAGCTACTTTATACGACTACAATATCTCAAATTGTTTATACAATACCGTGCCCTCTGAAAGGATTTGCATGCAGTACCAACCGGGAGATAATAGGCTCGCATCGATATTAAGCTTTTGTGAAGAGAAATTGAAATAACGAACGTCTGTTTGTATAACACCTTGTAAATTAAATACGTTTAGCACCATGGTATTAGGATCGACATGTTCAAGGGATACCAGGAAATGTCCAGAACTAGGATTCGGATGAATATGTATTGAAGCCTTCCTGATCAGTGGATTTTGTACGTCAACAACGGTAATATTTTTACAGCACATATAGGTTCTGCCATTATCGTTGTATTGCACACATATTTCCTGGCTGCTGCCGTAGGGAAAATTGACTTGAAGGGAAGTTCCCGTCCCCAGTAAGGCACCGGTTAGTTGGTTATACCAAAAGACAGTCGTATAGCTTGAAGATACATTCAAGTTAACCTGTCCGCTAGGAAGCACATTGGACTGAATGATCCCTGAGCAAATTTTCGGATCGCACAGCCAAAACCGCTTACAACAGATGTACCAACGACCATTGTAAAAGTAACGGGCTGTTATGATTCGTTCTTCACAAGGACCAGAAGCTGGCGGAGGTACAGGATTTGAAACAGGACCCCCTCCGATGCTGCCTCCACCTGTATCGTCTTTCCAGGTCACTTGAGATGCACCGCTCTGGGTTAATTCAAATTGATAAGCCCTGGCGTTTAGATCATAACGGAAAATTATATTTCCACAGTCGAAGGGATTACAAATCCATACTCGCCGGCAACACAAATACCAGCGACCGTTTGCAAAATATCTGACGGAGATGATTCGCTCAACGCAATCTCCCGGATTAGGAGGTACTGGCAATGGATTAGAAATGGGGCCACCACCGATGTCACCACCTCCGGTATCATCTTTCCAGGTAATGTAAGATGCTCCTGCATTGTTGAGTTGGAAGACCATTCCGTTGGCGTTCACGTCAAACCGGTAATCAAATTCAAGGCAGTCAAATGGATTGCAAATCCATATTTTTCTGCAACAGATGTACCATCTCCCATTGAGATAGTAGGTTACCGTTATGGTTTTTTCAACACAGCCACTTCCGGGTGGAGCTGGAATGGGATTTGAGATTGGGCCACCTCCGATAGTGCCGCCTCCTGTATCATCTTTCCACACGATATTGGAAGCACCAGCAAGGTCTAAAGAGAAGGTGTAGTTGTTGGTTGTTGGATTAAATTTATAATCAAACAAAAAGCAATCGAATGGATTGGAAACCCAGACGCGGTAACAGCAATATTCCAAACAATTGTTAGCATTTAGATAAGGAAAGCAAATGATGTATTCCCCGACATTAGGAAAAGTATAGGTGAAACTGGGGCCTGTCGCTGTTGTTATTTCCGTATTACCTACTTTCCATTTATTTCCGGTGGCAATGGCTTTGCTGCTGGTAAAAGTGAACCGCAAGTCATTGCCGCTGCCTGCATATTTATAAGTTATGTAACCACAATTATATAATTCAACAGGATTGCTGCAGCAATTCCAGTCAACCGTAAGGTCATAATTCCCTTCACTGTTTTTCCAGCCATCGACAACAATGTAATATCTACCTGGTTGTAGTTGCTTATTAATCGACTCATTTACACCTTTTGGATTTGTACTTGACGCCAAACAAACATCTTCGTTACAGTCTTTAAATAAAAACATCTCAAAATCATCATTGGGATCTCTGATGTTGGTAAGACTTATGATGACATTTTGCACGCTGTTCAGTTGAAAGGTATAGACCTTTTCTTTTGCCGTGCATCCAGCCCCTTCATCGCCTGTACTGGAAGGATTGCAATATAAACTCACATTATTGAATCCGTTTTGGTTGGTTTCATTGATCAAAGTTTGCTTGCATTCGATGGGTTTAGCATTACCACAATCCAGCAAGCCGCAATTTATGGTAAGGGCAAAAGGACCTGAATGCCAACCCTGAGAACCATCTACCAAGATGTAATAATAACCCGCAGTTGCATTGGGCACCCGGATGATTTCGATGTTATTTCCATTGGTTTGAACGGAATTTGTACTTTTATACAGACACTGGACTGGATTGCAAGAAGACAAGAGAAAAATATCGTGATCGATGTCGTCACTAAATAGCGTTATAACTAGGTCACCAGTGGAATTGGGTTTGTATACTTCAAAAAGCTGATCGGGAGCAGAAAAATCACCCTTTGGACTGTAGCATGAACTGAGATCTGAAATGTTGAAAGCATTGACTCGTCCCGAAGTATTTCCGTTGTAGGTTTGGCCGCAGGATATGGGCGTAATATTTTGGCATTTGTTTGCAGAACCTGCGCATTCGGGATCTTTAGTTGTTTTTAGAACAAAGTAATCCGGATCATAATTGGCGTCATTATCGTCCTGGGAACCACATGCAAGATAAGCAGCATCAGAGGTGAAGTGGATGTCGAATAAATCATAAATAAATGATAAACCACCCGTTAATTCCGCTGACCAGATTCCTCCCGATAAGTCGCTGGAATATTTTACCATAGCCGGAGATTGGCCCAATTGGCTCCCCTGACCGCCACCAATTACTGGCTGACCTTTGCAGTCCACCGTTACACAATGATAGTCGGCTGTATAGTCTAAATTGGAAATGGTGACAATAATTACAGGGCCAAGATTGCCCGAAGCATTGACTTTGGCAAGCCAGGTAAATGCTTCCGTGCCAAATCCACTCCAATTGCGGCCTACATTATTTGGTCCTGTAATCTGTCCTTTGCAGTATGTTCTGCCTAATAAATAAACTTCGTTGCCACCGGTAATTTCTCCATCGAGAAATGCGTCATAAGTAGTTCCTCCGTAGTATTTGCTCCAAATAACTGGATAACTGCCATTTGTTTCAAATGCCACCTTGGCCAACCATAAGTCTCCAAGTGGCGTTATCTCACCACCGGGACATCCCTCTTCATTATTATTTTTATAACCGCCCATCACCAGAATATTCCCATCTGTGGTAAATCTTATTTCCCGAATATAACTACCTATAATAAAGCTGATGCCATTTATCAGATTACCAGAACTGCTTAGATTCCACAAGAGGGCATGGTTTTCAAAGCCCCCGTTATATCCCCCAACCATGAACGTTCCATCAGTCTTTTTTCGAATCGCTAACAATGCAGAACTTGCACTTGTTGGAAAAGTATTTTCCCAGATAAATACTCCGGATTTATTGATTTTAAAAATCCAGGCATGGTTATTCTTTTGTCCGACCACTACGTAGCCATCGGCCACTTCAACGGCTTGATGTGCATACTCTGTTTCACCGGTTCCAATGCATTGTTGCCATTCTGCTGAACCGTTTGGCCTTCTTTTGACAATCCATGCATCAGTAAGTCCATGTTGCCCGGTGACCATACCATCTTTAGAATCAGTGTTTCCGATGAGCAAAGATCCGCCATCGGCACATTCCAAAACAGAAACGGCCCGTTCACTTCTGGAACCGCCAGTATCATAGCTCCAAAGTTCGGCAGGTCCGTTCTGAGAAATTCCTGCAACAGTGCAGAGGAAAAGTAAAAAGATAAAATGTAATGATTTTTGCATAATGTGAAATTTTACATGGGGGATGATAAATCAGTTAATGGGTAGGTGGGCCAACAGCCGTTAAGTCTCGTAAGAAGAGATGTGTATTGGATCACCTCGAATCAGGGAAGAGTTTCTTCAAATTTGAGGGTGTATCATTCGAACTTCGTAAGCCTTTGTTGCACACCTATTCTTAGGCCGGGAAGCAAGCTGTCTTTAGATTTTAATGCAGTTTTCATTGAATTTGTCAGAAACATCAGGTTGACATCAACAAATAAGTTGGTTCCGCCATTGCCTGTTTGCGATGGGTTCAGTAACATTTTCACCCCAACATCAAAATTGATCTGATCAAGACGATTGGAACCGTAAACCTTTTCAAGGACAGACCTCTGCGATAAGGGCAAATGATAATTGATGTTTGAATATATGCTGGCAATATTTTTATATACGACATATTCGAATCCGGCTTTTAACTGAATGGAATGGTAGCTAATTGCTGAAATTCCTAACGCCGAATCAGCGCCCAATTGTTTACTCATAAAGTAAATCTCGTAATTGAGTCCAGTTTTTTGATTGGTATCTACGAGGGCTATGGCGGAACTTGCACCCTTGTAGTAGATTGAGAAGTCCGACAAATCATGAAAGAAGATGGCTTCCTTGGACGGATTCCCTCCATTAAACAGCCCCCCTGTGAAGAGGCCAAGTTCGTTGTAATTCTTGCCAAATTTTGCCGAGCCTAATAAAGTAAGGGAGGGACTAAATTTATTCGCAAAGTTGTTTAAGGCTGGGGAAGTGGATATTGCATTGGAAGATTTGGGGAGCCCGAGGTTGGTTTTTGTAATGCGGTCTTTTAATGCGCGGAAGGTTTCATTCATTTGTTTTAGACCGGTGTCTAATCTATTTCTAAGAAAATCTGCGTTACGAAAAATATATGTTATATCAGCCGAATCAGGATGTAAGGTTGATAAATTCTTATTGCTGACATTCTGTTTTTCTTCCTCCAGTTTTGAATAGGTGCTTTTAATGAGCTCGATGTCAAACCAGGTCATATATAAATCCCGAAGAATATTTTCCAAGCTGTCGCGAAACACCTGATTACTCATGATGTTGGCGGATTGCGAGAGTTTTAAATCTTTAACCTTCTCTTCAAGGAGATAGTAGTTAATTTCACTTTCACGGGTCTTTGTTTTATTTATACTCAAAAATGTTTCCAGTTCATTAAGACGCGTATTGTAGTTTAAGATTAAATGTTCTAGGTAATGGCGCCGATATAATTGCATTGTTGAATCCGCAACTTTATTATCACGTAATATCATTTCTATGATTTGTCTTGCAGTTTTATTAAGACTGCCTAACTTACTTTTTTGATCATCCGATAGATCTTCGTTAGGTTCATACGCAGGGGGGATAGTTGAGGGGGCGTTACTACCTGGAACTTCGAATAGATTTGGAAAAGGAGGATTTGGAGTAAGATCAATTAAGTTAATATCAGAAGGAGCAAACACGGGGTTCTGCTTCTTTTGAAGGAGTTGCAGCAAAGACTGTCCCAAGGCTGCATTTGCGACTAAAGTGAAAAGGAGGATGTATAAGTATTTCATAATTGAAGTTTATGCAAAGGTGACAGCGATTTGCATGTTGGGGAATATAACCTAGGTTATACGGGGAGCAGTGGGCTCAAATCGTCCAAATACGGGATCGTTCTTTGCTGCAGAGCTTAGAGGAGTTCAAAAGTGATCCTAGGCGCTAGGAAGGATAACAAGCGTTAGCAATGTGGAAAATTTACCCCTTGAGCCGATTCGTAGCTTCCGTCCGGTTGGTCACGTGCAGTTTTTGGTAGATTTTGTGGATGTGTTGTTTGACCGTACCGGTGGTGATGCCCATTTTATCCGAGATTTCCTTGTACAGCAGGCCCTGGGAGAGCCATTCCAGCAGTTCGCGCTCGCGAGGGGTGATAGGAAGCGCTACGGTTGTTTGAATGGGGGGCATTCTGCGGATCAGCTCCAGCAAGCGACGGGCAATGCTCGCCGACATGGGAGAGCCGCCATGGTAGAGTTCTCTAAGGGCTGAAACGAGGTGAGCAGGAGTGGAACCTTTGAGGATGTAACCCCGGGCGCCGGCCTGAAGGGACCTGAAGATCTTTTCGTCGTCTTCGTAAACCGTAAACATGCAAAACTGCATGGCCGGACAGAGCAGACCGAGGGTTTGCATAGCCTCGATGCCGCTGGCTCTTGGGAGACCAATGTCCACAACGAGAATGTCGGTCGGATTTTGCGGCAAAAAGCGAATTGCATCTTCGGCGGTGTGATATACCTGCCTGCAGGACATGTCCGGCTCGGCTTCGACAATATCCTGGATCATGGAGGCAAGATCCTTGAGGTCTTCGAGGAGGGCGATGGTCATCATGGAAGGAGCATATGGAGCACGAAGGAGTTAGAATTGGATTTAGACTGGGTCATAGGATTCAGGTAAAAGTACTGAAATGCATGCATAAAAATGTGGCAGCCCAGCCCATAGCGAATTCCACGACTCGCGCGTACAGGACGCCTCCAACCTGATGGCAACGCACTGAATGACCGATGACCCCAAGTAGGGCCGGGAGAAGGGGGCCATAGATGGTAACTGTACGGGAAGCGCAGGTGGAGGTCGCGAACCGGGGCACCCCGCATCCCTGCGCCGGGATGCCGAAGGAACTTCCCGAATGCAATCGTGCGTTGCGTTATTCGATCCGGAGGTTGTCGAAGCACAGGTTGAAAGGGTACATCTGCGAAAGTAAAGTTCGGAACTCGCGCGGCGAAAAACATATAACCTTAGTTAAAGCGAAGCGTCTGCGACGGGAAACGACAAAACGACCACTGAACCGGTGTCGCCTGTCTTTATTGATGCGGTGCCTCCGGCGGCCGCCATGCGCCGATGGAGATTGTACAACCCGTTGCCGCGGTTGCCGTTGAGTGTTTCGGCCCCCTAAACAATCAGACGAAGTTACACATAAAAAAATGTAATCTTTGTCTATGGAAAAGCGCAAATTCAGCCGTGAGGAGAAGCTTAAAATCCTCAAAGAAGCCCTGGGACAGGGC
>JABARE010000068.1 GCA_019187365.1 Saprospiraceae bacterium
ATTTTATGACAACTTCACAAGGATATGCAATTGAATTAAATGATATGCATGGCAAATCTAGATCTAAAGAAGTATTTAATGAAATAGGTACAAAAATCAGTGGACTAGAATATTTATATAAACCAATATATGGCACGAATGCAAATCATGTTCCTTTGATTATGCCAGATGGTAGTTCTCAAAATGGAGTACTTGGAATGGATTATAGTTTAGTTGCAGACCAAAGAGAAGCGCGAAATTCGACCAAAGGTATAGGAGTAAATCTCAATAATGATAATTTTTTTCTTGGGCCCGTTCCAATACCGTCTTTTGTACCTTTACCTTTTTACAGTTCCGAAAAAACAAGATATCGATCAGTAGTTGTGAATAAAATTATTCACCGTTCAGGTGTCTTAGACCACACCACTGCCTACGACTTAGGCTCAACCGTAACTACCCAAAATCTTCTCTGGGACGGAATCACGGGCGAAGTCTTATTAACTCGAACTATTAATGAATTTGAAGATCCCATCTACAATTTCAATTATCCGGCACATTGGGCCTACAAGGGAATGCAATGTGCTTATCAGAATATTAATGCGGCTTTCACTCCAACATTTTTTGATAACACAACTAAGGAAATTACAGTTTCATCATCAGCGGTATTTGTAGAAGGGGATGAATTATTGGTTAATGGTACAGATAAATACTGGGTCAAATCAATGAATGGAAACAAACTACTGCTGATCGACTTTCATGGAAACCCAATTACTTTCCAACCAAGCACGATCAAGGTCATTCGTTCAGGTCACCGCAATAAAGCATCAACATCCATTGGCTCCATAGTATCCTTAATCTCTCCAATTACTGGGACAAATCTCAACATTAATGGAAACAAACAAATAATCAATGCAGGTGCTGTTGAATTTGATGATCAGAGAATGAAAAATTGTTTTGAAGAATTTAAGAAGGAATCCTGTAAGTGTGAAAAAATAAGTTACAAAAATACATCTGTTTCAGATGTATTATTTGAAATAATAAAATTAGCTGTTCCTACGACTGGCTACATACCGCAAAACACCCAAAAACAAATTAATTGGAGTGGTAACAATCCACTTTTTACTACTTTTAATTTACCGTCAACCTATTCAAGTTTTTTTGAAGATCAAAGTTGTAACTTATTACTTATTAATTCAACTTTCCCTAACAACTGTAATCTAGATGTAAATGAAGTTTGGCTAAATGATTATAGGGACGAAGGAAGATTTTCTCTTTCTTTGTTTGTATTTAATGGCTATTGTTATTGCAGCTTTGTTATTAATATAGGGGAAGTAATCTATAACGATCATGGTTATCAATTTTATAACTATATTGGCAATAATCCCTCAAGAAGATTAAAATCAATTGATTTTAAAACAAATTTAGAACCATTAAACTGTGATGAAGAAAGATTGCCTTATTACCCTAAAAATAGAACTGGAAAGGTAAATGCTGATTTTATCTTTAGTGATACTATAATAAACAAAACTGTTTTTATAGGTTCCTTAAACTGTATGAATATTTTCAATTGTAGAAATGTTGAAACAACGGAATGTGTATTAAACTCTAATAAAATAATCAACCCTTACACCACCAACCACCGAGGCACATTTACACCCAAAAAATCCTACACCTTCCTTGCGCAAAGAAAATCATCTGCATCCAATACAACTCAACCTAATCTTAAGCAAGATGGATACTTTACAAATAGTAATGGAAGCGCTTATTTTAGTCCTTTTTGGCTAAAATCAACTGGCTCAAACATATGGAATCCTCACAATTCAAACTGGACATGGACAGCAGAAGTAACTAAAATTCACCCGAACGGAAATGAATTGGAAAGCAGAGATCCTCTTAATCGGTATTCATCTGAATTATTAGGATATAATGATCAAATGGTTGTTGCAGTGGCAGGTAATGCACGTTATGGCGATTGTTTGTTCGAGGGATTTGAAGATTATAAGTATACATTAGGTGCCAGACCTGCTTCGAATTGTTCATCAAAAAAATATTTTGAATTCCCTTCCATAACCGTGACAAAAGATCTTTCAAAATCACATTCTGGAAAATATTTTCTTGCACTGGCAAATAATTCAACGGCTGCAACAAGTTATCCTTTAAGTCAGCCTTGTTTAGAAGATAGTCTGGTTTTTAATCCTGAAACGGATACCACTGTAAATAATATAAATTGCAATTGCTTGAACTTATTCAATCCAAAACCTGGAAAATATGTATTCTCCGCATGGATTAATGCCAGTCGCGATCCTTTAATTCATCAATTTGACAAAGCCAAATGTGAAGTTATCCTTGACGGAACTACAAATGCTTTCAAAGCCAGAGGTCCTATAATTGAAGGCTGGCAAAGGGTCAATGGTGAATTTCAGATTCCAATGAATGCAAAGAAAATAACTGTACGCCTGTTGGCTGATCCGGACAATTGGACTTATTTTGATGATATACGCATCCATCCATTTGATGCAAGCTTTAAGTCTTTCGTTTATGATGATATCACCCTTAGATTTACCTATGAACTGGATGAAAATAATTATTATACCAAATACGAATACGATGATTCCGGTAAATTAGAACGCGTAAAAAAAGAAACGGAGAGGGGTGTAATGACCATACAAGAGACGAGATTTAGTAATAAAAAAACACAATAACCATAAATAAATATTAAACTATGAAATATTTTATTTTGACGCTTTGTCTGTTTGTGAACGCTTCGGTGAAGTTAATTTCACAATCCCCCGTTTGGCCATTTGGGACCAATCCATATGACTATAATACAGATCCAAGTAACGCTGTTCCTTCAGAACTGATAAGCTGGATTCCCAATCCAAGCAGTCCCGTTAATTCATCAATTCCTTTGGGGCCCAAAAATACCGGCTATGGACCGGCGTCTGTCGGTTTTGATTGTTGCGGCAATATGGTGTTCTATGCCATACATGCTGGAGGCAATTTGGATAACCAACTCTTTCTTAGGAATGAACAGGGCCTGGAACTACTTTATGATATGACTGGAACAAATATTGTTGGATTAAATGGAGTTTGGAGTGATTCTGAAGTACAAGTGGTTGGCGTTCCAGGAAAATGTGATGAATGGTATATTGTATATTTAGCGAACAATTCAAGTCTCTCTGCCCAAGAAAATGCTTACAATACAAAGCCCCTTCTTTATTCGCATGTAAAATTTAACTCTACAAGTGGTCATATGGAAATCGTGGCGAATCGCTTAAATGTGCCACTCAATTCTGGACCATCAATCAGGAATTATCAACATGGCAAAGCATCGACCAGCAGATTTCTTTATGTCATTAGAAGAAACGGTACTTATCAAGGATCGGGTGATAATTTTGTAGTAATCGAAAAATTTGAATACACTGCTAGTGGAATAAATTACACTGGAGATGATCTTTTTATTGACAATGTGACATGGTATTACCAAGCTAGTCCTTCATCTCCATTAGAACTAAACGCCCAGGGTAATTCTCTGGCTTTTTTAAATTATGACGAGGCAAATGGAAATAATAATATTTACTTAATTGATGTATCTTCTTCAACAATGGTAAATAATGGTCGCATTTTAACCGATAAGCTAAAAATTCTCCCGCACAATTTATCCCCTCAACCTTCGGGGTATCCGACAGGATCTATAACGAATTATAATTTTATCAATTATCCAAACCAATCCGACTGGCTAAACTGCGATCAATTGGCTCTTTCAACCATACTAAACCTAAAGTTTCTAAATTATTATCCGCAAAAAATCTACGATTTACAATTTAGTCCCAATGGAAATATTTTATATTTAACAGGTGGTGGCTATATTGAATCTCGAAGAAACAACTTTAGTTATATTACACAAATTCCATTGAACACTTTGGATCCAATTAGTGGTATTGCCAATGCCAATCTAAAAATACAAATGCCTTACAATTTCCTAACAGATGGCAATATAGTTAATGGCGGGGGAAGAACTTGGAGTGCAGCGACTGACCCTAACTACTATAACTCCCACCCCATTGGCCAAATCCAATCCGCAGTAAATGGTAATCTGTATTTTACAAAAGTAAGTGACAATAAATTATATGTTCTGCCTAACCCAAATACAGTATGGGGCGGTTCTGATTTATATGCTCGGGAAATAGATCTGTCCATTCCTTTACAGCAAAATGTGAATACTCAAAATGATATCTTTTTTCTTCCAGATCAAATTGATGGATATGATTATTCAAGAGATAATACCATTATAGCTATATCATCACCATTTACTTCAATTTGTCAATGGGCAAGCCCATTTCAATTGACAGGGTCACCTGCAGGTGGCACGTGGTCAGGCTCAAGCTCCATTGGAGCGTCGGGCTTATTCACTCCTAACTCCATTGGCAATCATATAGTATATTATACCTTTAAAGATTGTATAAAGTCTGTATTCATTGAAGTAAAAGATTGTTCGACAGAATGTTGTCCTGAATTCAGAATTAGCAAGGATACTTCTAATTGTAAAATTCGTTTGTCAAGGTTGCAGGATACATGTAAAGATAGCATTGTATCCATTTCTATAAGCTTGTACAACGGTAACTTCAGTGGTGGAGGAATAAGTTCAACTTGCACTGGACTAGTCTTTAATTCGTTGAATTATATAGGAAGTAATAGCGTAACCCTAACGAATATTTGCAAATTAAACGCTTTTGATTATTTTGATATTTTCATGAGTCCTATTGACTGTAAAAAATATGTAGTCGCATCATTTAATATTGTTTTGGCAAGTGGAAAGTTATGTTACTTGGAGGATAGTATCAAATGTCCATGCCCACCAGTGGATGATTGCTGTGCCAAAGTAGAAGCCCTATTTGCACCATGTGAGCCACTTAAAGATCTGCTGCATGGAAAATTTACCATTACAAATTTAAACCCATCGGCACCAATATGTAAAGTTATCATTAGCCCCACGCCATCAGCATCTTTTGCGAATTCTGGACTTATGATTGATGGTAACACAAAGCCAATAGGGTATTGGAATCCGACGATGATTCCTTCAACAGGTGTGATATCGCCAGCTGCTGTCAATACCATCATGTTTAATCTTGCTGTTGACATCTCGTACTCCGGTAATATTCAAGTTACCGTTATTAAATGTGACTCATCCATGTGCACCTTCCCGATTAAGTGGAAAGGCAATTCAGGGCCTAAAGCCACAATAAGCCCGGTTGCGGTTCCTGTACAAATTGAAACGGGTTACGGTCTATCTGCATTTCAATTCCGATTAATAGGAAAAGGTAACAATCCTATTGCAGCGAAATATTGTGCTATTGGGTTGGATACAACAGATCAGCCAGAAATATTTGCAATTTCCGGAGCCATGCATTCCGCAGACTCATTTCCAAGTTATCTGGAACCCGTTGAACTTGCTCAGATGGGCAATAGCAATGCATTCTTTGGCGCATGTTGTCCAAGACCTTTGAAAGATGGAGACTCTTCAAAAATATTTAATCTGGTTCTTAAAGTTAAAAAGGATAAAGGAAAATCGACAAAACTACGTTTTACACTTTTTGACGAAGAAGGCGGAATAATTTATTCAGATACGCTTAAAGTGCAAAATGCAACAACAGAGGTCACAACCAGTATTATAAAAGTGGGTGGCGAAAACACAATCGGTTCTGGAGAGATTCTTCAAGTTTATCCCAATCCAGCAACGAATGAACTAAATGCAGAATATATTTTGGGTCGGGCACAACAGGTCAAACTGGAATTGTTCACAATTTCCGGAACCTTGGTTCAGCTCGTTTTTAAAGAAAGGAAAGCTATTGGACTGCATCAGCTGCTAATTGATACTACAGAACTTCCATCTGGATCCTATTTTCTTAAAATAAGTACAGAAGCAGGAACTCAATCCACTCCTTTTCAAATTATCAAATAAACTTGAAACTAAGATTCATTATCATCAATTTATTTTGGCTCCATTCATTTTTTGTATGGAGCCAAAATAAAGCCTTCCACCACGACTGGAAGCAGCTTATTGAATTTTATGTATGTTCAGAAAGTAAAGAGATTGAAGCTAATTATTTCTTGTACGAAACGCATACCAATAAAACAGTAAACAGTACCACCCATTCTCTTATTAAATCCAAAGGAGATCAAATCCATCAAGAAATCGAAGGAATGATTTCTATTGTCAATCCGGAATACATGATTTATATTGACGAAGAAGAAAAATTAATTTTGTTGGATAGAACTCCGAAGAATTTGTTTAATTTTATCCAAATGCTTCAGATTGATACTTCTGCATTCCCAAAAGCAAATATTGTATTATTAAAACAAAGTACAACTACAAAGTCGTATAGCCTGAGTTTCGATAATGGTATTTACGAGAAGATCGAAATTAATTTTCATCCTTCTACCTATCATTTGCAAAAATTAATAATCTTTTATGCTACATCGGAAGCACTCGATGTGGAGAAACCAGATCATCTTACAAAACCAAGAATGGAGATTCATTATAAGCCCTTTCGAAAAGTGCAGCTTCCATTTTATACCGTTGACAACAATCCGTTTGCGATATTCGATGGTCAAAGCATTAAAGCAAAAAAAGCTTATCAAAAGTATCAATGTGTTGATAATCGAATAAAATTTAAATAATATTTTCATAAAGTATGAAACCTGTAATAACAATCGTCCTTGTTTTTTTCTGGAGTCTGCGACTTGCTGCTTCGAATGAAACGACCGTGACTTATTTACAGGGCATAGACTTTCTGCATTTCCATATTCATAACACGATTGCAACACAACCCACCTCGGCAGCTTTGGTACTACAGGATTTTCTTCCGAGCGGTAATCCGAATTGGGAACAAGGATATAAAATCAAAAAAGTTAAAAGCCGTGTTGAACTTTACATTGACCCCGCATCACAACCATTGAACTTTGCTTACAGACTTACTTTACCGGTGCATATTTTTTTTCTGGATTTGACCCATAATCTACATCAAAATGAACACAAATTAATCGTAGATTTTAATCCGGAAGAAGGGAGTTCACATAAGCAATTAGACCTCTATCTTCAGGAAGATGCGTATAGATTTCAAGTAGATGTGTTTACTCAAAGTACCGAACTACTCATGGAAGCTATTCCCACAACGAGCAATCCAAACCCGGCGCCACTTACACAATCCCAGAAAACGGATATAGCAATGGCCGTTAAAATAAGAATTGTACAAGAGTGTGAAAAAATCTACAATTTTGATCATTTGACTCCGATTCAATGGAACCAGATGTATTTGAATTATGATGCACCGACTAATCAACTTAAAGTATGCTGGGATGTCATAGCTGGCGCAGAATGGTATGATCTGGAATGGTGTTATGTGGAAAAGTATGATGTCCCGTATGTATATCAGCCAATTCCCATGACTTCAAAATCTGCATCCTTTGCAGAAAATAATACCAGAATCACCATTACAGAAAATTGTTATACCCTGCCAATTGTGTATGAAAGCGGTGCACTTATGTTTCGAGTACGCGGTAGAGGAAAAGTATTACCTGATTTGGAAAATACAGTATTAGGGACCTGGTCATGTGGCAAGCTTTCTGGAAATTGTTCGAGTAGTGACTTTATCAATCCAAGTATGTCAAATTGGGTTCATACCTATTGGATTTATGATGCGCACGAAGCCGACAACAAAAACTGGCAGATCATCAGTTCGTTTGCAGAAGACGGCAAACGCAAGGATGTTGTCAATTATATGGACGGTACGATGCGAACTCGTCAAACGGTAACAGTTAATAATTCAGATCAAAATGTTCTTGTCGCCGAAACCATCTACGATCATCAGGGAAGACCTGCCGTGCAGATTCTACCGGTTCCGGTATTGCATGATCCTGCTTTAAAGTTTCGCGAAAAATTTAACCGAAACCTTGCCAACCAATCGTATTCTAAATTAGACTTTGATCTGGATGCTGATCCTTGCATTGGCAGCATAGCTCCTCTTAATACGATCAGTGGCGCGGCGTATTACTATTCTTCTCAGTTTTATAATAATCTCACTGCTACCGAACAAAAAAGTCATCTGGGATACATTCCTGAAAGTGAGGGTTATCCGATGATTCAGACAGAATACACTCCGGACAACACCGGAAGAATTCAAAGGCAGGGAGGCGCAGGTAAGGTTTTCCAATTGGAGTCTAATCATGAGACCAAATATTTTTATGCAACTCCTGCTCAGGAAGAACTGGATTATCTGTTTGGGACTAATGTTGGTATAGCCAGTCACTACAAAAAAAATATGGTAATGGATCCTAATAGCCAGGTTTCTATTTCTTATTTGGATGCCAAAGGCAATACCATTGCCACTGCTCTGGCAGGGAAAGCTCCTGACAATCTCGAACAATTGCCCAGCTATAAACCTTTCCCGATGACCATTGATCTATTGGCGTATAACCGCATAGACAGTATAAATTATAGTCTGGATGCGACCTTTACACTCGCCGTCGATAGCAAGGGGGACCACACTTTTTATTACGGTGTTACTGCCGAACAATTTACAGTCCCAAATTGTACCCCCGCAAATGTGTGTTACGATTGTGTGTATGATCTGGAATTATTGGTTGTAAGCAATGAATGTCCGGACACATTGTATCGATTAACAAGAACCATCGGTTCATTTATAGATACTACTATAGTGCCTGATATGAATGCCCAAGACTCTATGGTATTTAACATCAATTCAACTTGCAATACTCCTGTACATTTCAACACCAGTTTATTGCCTCAGAACAATGCTTTTGTTATTCATGATCTTCCAATTGGAACGTATTCGATTACTAAAAAACTGAAAGTCAATCAGGATGCTGCACAAGCTTATCTACAACATTATATCACCGATCCCAATAATACTTGTACCAACATTTATGAAGATATTTTACAGAGTCAACTCGATTTGGTTGATGAAGATGATTGCAGTATAGATTGCGAAGATGTAGAAGGAAGTTCGGACCCTTCAGATATAGAATTAGCAGCAGAAATCTGCGATACCTTATTGCCAAATCCATGCAAGCTGGCATTTGAGGCTATGAAAGCACATTTTATGCCGGGAGGACAATACGCTGAATTTGAAACAGTCACCTATGATGCTACGATGTATCCGCTCTCTATTTTTAATCCTAATAATAAATTGAAAGTTCCAGCACGGAATTATCAAAATATCTGGCCAAGCGGGCAAACTACAATCATTGATGGAGTTACTAGATATATGAATAGTCTTACGGTCGAAGAGTTTATCTCGAATTTTGATGAAGCATGGCTTGAATTGTTGGTTACTTTGCATCCTGAGTATTGTATGTATGGGCGCTGCAGTGATAGTTTACATACATCTGAGACCTACTCCAATTATCTGAACTCAACTAACAATTTTAATGAGGCGGTAAGTCCCAGTGGAATATTTCCGGCCTTTCTATCCAATTCTGATCCGCTGATGATCTTTCATAATGATCCCTATTTTTTTTCACAGACCAACTTTCCACTTGGTATTGATAATCCGGGTCCCGGAAGATATGCAGAGAGAAGAACCCAAATGATCGGATGTCTCGAGCATTTTCCTGTCGGAAATGCAGGAGATCCTTCTATCCATGATCTGGCCTTAGCAAATTCATTTTGTGGTTCATTAGATCCAGCTTGTTTATCCGGTACTACCTGGAATGATTTAACAGACGTGGCGAATATTAGTAAAGCAACCAACTTTTGGATGAACTACAAATCGCTTTATATCAGTTGTAAAGAGCGTGTAGAATATCAGGCCAGATCCGAATTTGCCATGGATCCGCGAAATTGTTATAACGAATGCATTGGGCAGGATCATTTTAACCCTTTAATCAATAGATTTTGGGTGGATGAATATGAGTTCCTTGAAGATCAGGAACCATGTTCTTTATGGAGATTCTATCTATTCCGGGATAAAATCAAAGCATTCCCATCGCCTTACGATATGTTGCCTAATATGGATGTGGACTTCTGGGATTATCCATTGGATCCATTAATGGGAAATATAAGCTCCATACTTCCAACTAATCCATGTGATTCGTGTGATTGTGCTGAAGAATTTAATCGCTTTATTAATTTTATAATATTTGATGTACTTATTGAAGGAATAAACAATGGTCAATACATTGAGGACATTGCAATTCCAATGCATGCTCTGACTGCTTTATTTCCCAAAATAAAATTAGGCTCTGGTTTAGCATATGGTTCATTGCATTTTTTTAAAAATTCATCAACCGGGAAAATAGGATTGGTTTTAGGTGATTATCCATCGGATGATGGCTGTACAATTCGATTTAACATTGATAGTTTTTCTTTGGTAGAACTTGATTCAATCCATGCTGTTGGATGTCCGAAAGCTAGTCCAATAGCAATCACAGGGAATTTTCAACTTACGCTTTATTATAGCAATGGACTTAGTACAACAGTTACAGGAAATTCGAATCAATGTAATTTTGAATGTATCAATTCATCAAAAGCGAAATGCGAAACTTCCCCAATTGCGCCCGGCTTATTAGATGTAATGAATCAAATTGTCCAGAGCAACAACGATATTATTTTACCAAGGAATTTTCTGGTCCCAATCATTTATTTTGGTGCTCCGTTAATAGATTCATTAAATATTCCTGCAAGTAATAGTCAATATACTGTCCACGTCGTTCAGGGATCTGATGGTTTATTATTTCAATTTGGAAATTGTAATGTTAAAATTGATTTTGGCAGTTACAATTCCTCCATCAATATCAACAACATACTTTATTTCAGCAGTATTGAACCCAACTTTAGCGTTTTGGATGCATCTGGCAGAACGTATAGATTTTCAATTCAAGCACATCTGGATGATGGTACTGTGATTTCTTGCATAGGAAATATATTACAGCCTTGCTTTTCCATTGGTCGCTGCTGCAAAGAATCAACTCCAACAACACAAAGAACTGCTTCGACAAAAACAAAAAAGTCTAAAAAACAAACCGCTGAAAAAATCACAAAAGATAACTCCCGCATAAAGAAATTCCCAGCTCCACTACCCACTGATCCTCGACCTCTTCCAAGCGATCCCGAACTTCCATCCAAGCCCTACGATCCGCTTTGTTCTGATTGTATTCCCATAGATCTTATCGGAGGTATCTTTGATACCGTTGATTTCTCGGATTGTGTTTCAGCTTTATGCGATAGCTCAAAGTGGATTGTGATTACATTGGACAGTATGCCGGATCCCTGTGTGGAGTATCTCTACGATGTGGCGGAGCACAATGCCAACATCCTGTACGATGAGATCATCGATCAGATCAGTCAGGAATTCCTGCACAATTACAATATGAAATGCCTCAAAGCTGCAGAACAATTCACGGATCAATATGAATACGGTCAGCATCATTACACACTCTATTACTACGATCAAAGCAACAACCTCGTACAGACAGTGCCACCAAACGGAGTCACAGGATTGGATAATGCTGAGAGGAATGCCATGGCCAGCTATCGCACCAAACAGCGGAACCAGATAAGTCCCAATCCTATACCTACTGTATCAAGTATTGAACTCACCGGGGCTTCTCAATACCAATACAACTCGCTCAATCAGCTGACATCACAGAAGATACCGGATCAGGGATACTTCGATGCATCCAGCAATACATTTGTCAAAGAAGCCACGGTCTTTTGGTACGACCATCTCGGACGGCTCATCTGCTCACAGAATCCCGAACAAAAACAGAATAAAGAATTCAGCTATACACTGTATGATGGTCTGGGAAGGATTATTGAAGTGGGAGGGCTTAGATTCCCCAGTACCAGCAACCAACCTCCACCTTCGCCGGTTTCAACCCTTAACGATTACACCGGAGCAGCATGGTGGTCCTTTGTAAACACGGGATCTAAATTTGAAATTACTACCACCACCTACGATCAGGATTTTTATTCTGGCAGTTTTCCTGGCGGATTCCCACTTAGTACTGTGGAAAATCTGCGCGGACGCGTTGGGGCTGCAGCCATCTACGACAAGGAGAGCAACTACAATCTAAAGAAACCCGAATACATCACCCACTACAGTTACGACATCCATGGCAATGTCAAAGCCCTGGTACAAGATGGGAATAATACCCCCCCCAAACTCATGGAATATGAGTACGATCTGATCAGTGGCAAAGTCAATAAGGTCTATTATCAGAGGAATCGATTTGACCAGTTTACGCACGACTACGGATACGATGCAGATAACCGACTGACGCTGGTGCGCACCAGCCGCAACGGCATCCTCTGGGATGAAGATGCCCATTATATCTACTATCCGCATGGGCCGCTGGCAAGGACAGAGATTGGAGAATACGAAGTGCAGGGACTGGATTATGCTTATACACTTCAAGGATGGATCAAGGGTATGAACTCCGGATTGCTCGATCGCGACTACGACATCGGCAAGGATGGATCTTACGATCATATTCACAAGAGCTTTGCTACGGATGAAGTGGGCTATGTACTTAACTATTACGAAACGGATTATAAAGCCATCAAATATCCTGCAGTTCCGCAACAATTTGAAACCAACATAAACGGCTCTGCTTACAACACCGCAACCAAAAATCTGTACAATGGCAATATTCGTGCTATGATCACTGCCATTGATCGGTTTAAAGCCAGCAGCGGTATCGCAGGCTATGCATACCAATACGACCAGCTCAACCGCATCAAAGGCATGGATTACTTCAAGGGACTCAATGCCAGCAACAGTTGGTCAGGAGCAAGCTTGCAAGACGACTACCGGACCCGTTACAGCTATGATGCCAATGGCAATATCCTGAATCTGGACAGGAACGGCACTGTACAGGGAGGCAATCAACTCAAAATGGATCGCTTCACGTACAACTATGCGCAGGCAAACAACCGACTCACCCATGTCGATGATGTTATTCCGCTTAGTAATTATACTACGGATATCGATGACCAGACCAGTAATAATTATAAGTACGACCGCATCGGCAATCTGATCCGGGACAATGCGGAAGGTCTAAGCATCGAGTGGAATCTCAGCGGCAAGGTCAAGCGCATTGTGAAGGACAATGGAGATATTATCCTCTTTAAGTACGATGCTTTGGGCAACCGCATCTCCAAGACCTTCAAAGACATCATCAGCTGGTATGTCCGCGATGCAAGCGGCAATGTGATGTCCTTATATACCAAGGATCCACCGCATAATTCCCTGGTAAAGACCTGGCATCAGAAATCGTTGACCATCTACGGCAGCGCCCGATTGGGAGAGTGGTATCCGCTCCAAAAACCACTAACTGCACCAGACAGCGATATAGACCTGCCACCCGACACTGGTCATCCTCCTACCGGAGGTTCTGGAGCCCGCAAGCTTAAGATGCCTAAACCAATCAAACTGGAGATAACCCGAGGTTTGATACAATACGAACTTACCAATCATCTGGGCAATGTACTGGCAACCATCTCAGACCGCAGGCGTTGGGCGGTAACGGGCTCTTTATTAACGCATCGCGCTCATCTGATTACGGCGGGGGATTATTATCCGGGCGGGATGTTAATGCCTGGGCGGGTATTTAATTCATCTTCTTACAGATACAAACATCAGGGCCAGGAAAGTGATCCAGAAATCTATGGAGAAGGGAACTCTTACGCTTATAGGTTCAGGATGAGTGATCCAAGACTGAACCGCTTTTGGTCTGTTGATCCCCTTTCATCAAAATATCCTGGAAATAGCTCTTATGCATTTGCACAAAACAGGTTAATTGATGGAACTGAGTTAGAGGGGTTAGAGTGGCAGCCAGTAAATGACGATTGGGAAAATGTAGAGAACGGAGCAGATAATCATACAGGATTTACTTGGGTAGGATTTAATGAGGATGGCACAGCACCCGAAGGGACAGTTGCAGATGGAATGATTTGGTCTAATAATGGAAATGGTGCTACATTTTACGGGGTCAATGAAAGAACTAATGGGCCTCAAGTAGGGTATGCGGAAATACAAGATCAAGTAACATTAGATAGGATAGAAACTTTGCACCCGGACATTAGAAGAACTACTAAAGAAATATTACTTCGTTCAGAATATGAAAACGGGCAAAGATTGCGATTAACAACAGGTTGGAGACGACAAACTGAACAAAATAACCTTTTTGCTCAAAGTAGAACACAGGCTCAAGTCAATGCAGAAACTGATGCGTGGGGAAATCCATTAGCCGGTGTTGTTGCTCAACCCAATGCACAATGGGCAACCGGTGCTTCATGGGGCAAAAGCTATCATAACTATGGTTTAGCAATAGATGTTGTTGGATATAATAATAATCAAATTCAGTGGAACATAGATTGGAATGCCTATCATGCTTTAGGTCAAAGATTTGGGGGCACTACTGTTAATGGAGATAATCCACATCTAACTCTAAACTTTGGTATTCATTGGAGAACATTGCGAAACCTACCTACAGATGCTAATGGTTTTAGAATATTACCCCCGTGAATAAAAAATGTGTAGAATAATGTTGCATATAGGCTCAATAATAATGTTGTTTTTAGTGTCTTATTGTCAAGGCACTAAAGCACAAGATGAAAATATAGAAAAAATCACGAATTATATTATTTCAGTAGATAGTTCGGTAGAAAGTAAAGAATTTCAAAAGAAGCAGATTGGCTTTTATGATGATTACAGAGAGCAAGATGCAACTATATTAGTTACAGTTGCGAATTCTGAAATGATAGCTTATAAAGATGAAGAGCAATTAATAAAATTGGAAGTATATTACGATGGTAGCCATGGAAATTTAACAACTACTTTTTATTGTCAAGATGAAAAAATAGTTTTTGTCAGAAAACAACTTGACGTTTATACCCCACCTAAATATGAAAATGGAAGTAGGGTTGTAAAGACATTAATTAATGAATTCTATTTAACTGACAAAGAGATAATCGAATTTAATGAGACTGGAGGTATCATAAGGTTTAATAAACCCAATGGTATTGATCTTGAACAAAAGTTTGCAGAATTACAACAAGACTTCAATAGGTATATTGAAATACTATATAATAAGTGATTTAGAAGTTATTATAATCTCGCTTGTTAATAAGTAACAGAAAAAATCAACACTGGGAAAATCATTCCGCTCCCTGCAAAGCGGAACTAAGCGCATCCTTTAATTTTTTCTTACCGATAAAAGCATCCAGCACCGAATAGAAAGCAGCTTTTTCTTTTTTGTCAAGTTGTTCAATCAGCGCCATTTTTTCCATCAGGGATTTATCAAAGGAATTAATATCCTTTAAAATCGCATCCGCTTTAAACAAGTCGGCAAGTTCCACGCCCAGGGCTTTGGCAATCTTCACAACGGAAGAAAAAGCAGGGTCAGTTTTACCGCTTTCAATCTTGCTGTAATTGCTGGTATCAATTTTAGAAGCCAAAGCCACTTCCTTTTGTGAAAGTCCTTTAGCTTCTCTTACTTTTTTTATGCAGTCTCCTAAATCCATATCAAAGAGGGTTTAAACACAAACAAAGGTAGTTTTAGTTAGCTCAGAAACCCATAGTGCAAAATAAATGAAAAACTATAATTGGTTATTAAGCCAACTTGATTATTTTTGCGAAATGGTCTAATAAACCCACAAATAAATTTTGAGCATGGCAGCATTAAACACCACCGACCCGAATTTACTCCACTACGGCAATGACCTATTACAAATCGAAGTCCCCGGAGGCGTGAAGCTGGAAGGCTTGGACAGGATGCGGGTAACGCTGAAAGTAGAACTGAAAGACAGCCCCCGCCCACCGGTAAGGCACAACCTGGATTTATACAATGACAACCAGTTAGAAAAATTTATCCGCAAAGTTGCCGAGCGCATGGAAATAGGAACAAGTGTAATAGCAGCGAGTTTATCAGAAATCACCACCGAAATAGAACGCTATCGCTTAGAGCAAATCAAACAGCAGCAAGCCGAGCAAATACAAATAAAGCAGCTTACACAAGAAGAACAGAAAACAGCAAAGGAAAACCTGCAAGCTGAAAACCTGATGCAACAGACCATAGAAGATTTACAAAGCACAGGCATACAGGGCGAAGAAAACAACAGCATGATTTTATTACTGGCCATGAGCAGCCGGAAACTTTACGACCCTTTGAGTGTAATCTGCCTGGCAAAAAGCGGTATCGGAAAAAGTTACCTGATGGAAAAAGTTGCGGACTGCATCCCGAAAGAAGATGCCAAGGAACACACACAGTTCAGCGGAAACAGTTTTTACTACTACCGCAGGGAAGAAATAAGAGGCAAGGTTTTTTTGATAGAAGATTTAGACGGAGCGCAAGCCGTGCTGTTCCCCATCAGAGAGTTGCAGACAAAAAAGCGCATCAGCAAAACCGTAACCATCAAAGACAAAAGCGGGCAACTGAGAACCGTAACGCTAATCGTTGAAGGACCTGTAAGCGTGATCGGCTGCACCACCAGAGAGAAAGTATATGAGGACAACGCAAACCGGGCAATACTGATTTACTTGGACAACAGCAAAGAGCAGGACGAAAGAATAATGACTTATCAGAAACAACTACGGGCGGGATTAGTGGACTGGTATAAAGAAAAACAACTGCAAGAGAAATTACAGGACATGCAACGCATGTTACAGCCTGTAAGAATTATTAATCCTTATGCACCCTTGATTGATTTACCCAAAGAAGTTTTTAAACCGAGAAGAACGCTGGATATTTCGGTGATACTGACCCCCGTTTCGGTGATACTGACCCCCATGTGGAAAGAGGGTTAGGCAACAATGCCGCCTGACTGAGCTTCCCCCAAGAAATGAGAACGGTACTTAAGGTGGAATGGAAGCCTTAAATTCGTTCAAGATGAAAGCAAAAAGGAAGAGACACATGGCTGATTTCAAGGCAAAGGTCGCCCTTGAAGCAGC
>JABARE010000064.1 GCA_019187365.1 Saprospiraceae bacterium
GCCTGCCACTCTTCCCATCGGTATAAAGATCACCGTCGGTCGTTTCCTGGAAGTGCAAAATTATTTTGATGTTTTGATCTATTTATTAACTTTGTAACGAAAGTCTGATTAATAGGGGGTCAAACCATTGAGCTCCGGGTCAAAACCGCATCCGTTGTCGGCGATGCGCAGACAGACCTGGTTGTTTTCCAGAATGCAGGAGATTTCTGCAGTACTGGCCTTTGCATGTTTTACCAGATTGTGAAGGGCCTCTTTAACGCACAAGTGTATGTTTCTTCGCCTCTCGCCACTCATCTTGCTTTCCTCAGGGAGCTCATCCTGGGACCACCGAAGGGGAATTTGGTTTTCCTCCAGGTATTCATGTGCATAATGCCTAAGGTAAGCCATCAGATTTCCAAGGGTGTCGTAGCGCAGGTTCAGTGCCCAGATGATCTCCGACATGTTTTTCAACAAACGGTTACTGTATTCGGCAATTTTGAGAATGTGCGCTTTTTCGCTTTCACCTGTAGCCTGGTGAAACGCACGGTCGCTGAGATAACGTATGGTGGTCAGTCCTGAGCCGAGGTCATCGTGCATTTCTCCGGCGATGCGGTCTCGCTCCCGTTCAACAGCCTGCTGCTTTTCAAGCAGGAGCTGTTGCTCTCGCAATTGAAGCGCCATCGTCTCCAGCTTGTGCAGGTATTTCTTTTTCTGGTAGTAAACCAGAAAGCCCACCAGCAACCCTGCAAGGGCCACTGGCACGATGAATGCGGTCAATATTATTTTTTGCAGGAGCGCCTGGTCGTCAACGTACATAGCGGGACCATAATGTAGGCCAAACTTAGGAACATATTTCCAATTTGAACCAGGGTGTAAAGCGATTTGAGTACAGGCTCAGAACTGCTGACAATGGCGTTGACGAAGACCAGGTAGGGGAAACAGGAGGCATAAAAAAGTAATATGCCTATTGAAAGCCAGAACAGCGGCGAAGAGCGCAGGTTGACCGGATGATCCAGGGAGATCAGATTTCTGAAATACAAGGCAACCAGCAAAAGGATGAAACTCAACCCCAACAGGTAACTGATGTTGTTGACCGTATGCATGCCCTGGAACCAAAGGAAATTGACTGTGGAGATCGCTGCAACCAAAAGGGAGGATATCCAGACTTTGCGCGAGTGCTTGCTCAAAGCGGGGTCGGTGGCATAGAACGAAGCAAAGAACTGGATCTGCACGATGATGAGCAGGTTGTAAAACCAGTAGTTGGTTCCGTGTTCCATCGGCACCATGAGCCGCAGCACTTTTTCAGCTAGGGCAATCAGGAAAATATAGGGAAAAAAGCAGGTAAGGCTTCTCTTTCCCTGAAGCCTAACAATGCCTTCCAGGACACAAGCGACCAGGATCAGGTCCCTATAGAGGTCCATCTGTCTTGGCAGTTGCTCCTGCAAGATCAATTGCCAAATTGCCGCAAGCGCACACTGCCTTTGGGACAATCAGGCGGACAGAGCCCCCCCAGGTTAACCAGGGGCTGATCAACGTAATTGCCCGCTGAATCGAGAACGGCCATGATGACGGAAAATTTATTGAGGTATTCCATTTTGCCATTTGCCTGCAGATAGCTCCTGACAGCGGGAGTGTCTGCGTAGTTTCCAAAATGGAGTACCAGAGCCCCCTGATCGGGAATCGACTGGAGCAAATTGCTAATGGAGGTTCTCGGAAAAATGACTGCATGCTCAACGCTGTCACTTTGTACATTTCTCAGACCGCCGACGATCTGAACCCATTGCTCGATCATCAGTTTTGCAACCGAGGTATCGACGGCAGGCATCTCAGCCAGGAAAATACCCTTTGGCGCATCGGCAGCGACAGAACCCGATGACCCGGCCGGAGCGGCCATTTCCTTTTCCTGCGCCTGTTTGCATTGTGAGAAGAACAGGAAGGCGGTGGAGGTTAACAGGATGCCGCAAAGGGCAGTAAGCGAAAAAGTTCGGAAAGCAAAAAAAGTTTTCATGATGATGGGGTATGAATAAGTGAAAGAATTCGCGTTGGCAGGAAGAATGGCTTGCACGGTCCAAAAGGAATGATCCGAACTGAAGGAGTCTTGCAAGGTGCAAAGCCCAGACATGGAGCTTCGTGGGCTTGTGTAGCAAAGCGGTGGAAGCCGGTGGAAAATAAAATGAATGGATTCAAATGAACCACACACGGGATCGTCGAACTGCAGGGATCAATGGTTTTTTCAGTCATGATTCAATCGGGGGTCAGGACAGGGTTGGGAAGGAGCTTTCCCAGAGCACCGGCAGACGAACAAAAATAGAGAAAAAGTAAACAAGCACCACCGGCGCTTTCCCCCTTTTCCCGGGGTGTTTTTCCCCTTTTTGCGGAACCCCAGCGCTAACACCCGTAAGTTTGATGGGGTTGTGGAGCAGACAAAGGGAGGATATCATCGTGTAGTACGGTTGAGCGAATGCAAAATTGATGCAAGCAGCAAGGATGTGCAATATAACTTGAGTTATATCTAGGAGGTGGAATTTGGACCGTTGGAGAGGGGACTTGCCTGTTCCGGGTGGACTGCAGCCCGTTTGACGAAAGGCTGTTGCCGGAACAATCCGCGTTCCTTGGCAAGGAAATTGACCGCAACCGAAGGGTGCATGACACAGGAGAAGCATGTGCAGGCCGGAGACCCCGGGAAATCATTTCAGACAGTGCCAACAATTGGCTAACTTGGCGGAAGGCTAGTTTCGAAGAAATGACGGTCATCAATCACGAAGAATCCGAACCCATGCGGGAGGCCATTCGCGTTTTCGACGAAGGGGCGGAGGATTACGATGCCTGGTACGACCGCAATCCGGAGCTGTTCGCATCTGAACTTGCCGCGCTGAAAGCAGCCATGCCACAGCAAGGCGATGGCGTGGAAATTGGAGCGGGCACGGGCCGTTTTTCCCTGGCCTTGGGGATGGGTACCGGGGTAGAGCCCGCAGAAGGGATGGCCCGCATTGCCGAAGCCCGCGGATTACGCGTGGTGAGGGCCGTGGCGGAAACGCTCCCGTTTGAGGACGCGCGTTTTGACTATGCGGCCATGATAACGACCGTATGTTTTTTGGAAAATCCCACTCGTGCTTTTGCAGAAGTACACCGCATCCTGCGTCCGGGTGGTGTGTTCGTACTCGGCATCCTTTCGGCCCTAAGTGCTCTGGGACAGCGTTACGCGCGCCACGCTGCCGAAAATGCCTACTTTCGCCATGCCCGCTTTTACACGCCCGAGGAGATTTTTGCACTGCTCGCAAAGAGCGGGTTTGAAAGGACCGGTAGTTGGCAGACCCTCTCGACGGCCAATCCGGAAAAATTCGAGGCACCGGCGTCAGGCCACGACAGAGGGGGCTTTGTAGTCATCCGTGCAGTCAGACGTTAAGCCCGGTACGGACAAAAGGGATCACCCATGGACAAGACGCACCGCTATCAGCTAACACTTGTTTGGACCGGGAACCTGGGCTCCGGCACCAGTGGGTACAAGGATTATGGACGAAGCCACCGGATCTCCGCGCCGGGAAAACCGGAAATGGAAGGTTCGGCAGATCCCGTGTTCCGGGGAGACCCTGCATATTACAACCCCGAGGAGCTTTTGGTGGCAGCCCTTTCTGCGTGTCATATGCTGTGGTTTCTTCACCTCTGTTCAGATGCAGGCCTTATTGTGACGGAGTACACAGACCAGCCGGAAGGATGGATGCTTGAGGAAAGCGATGGCAGCGGCCGTTTTACCGGTGTCGTGCTGAAGCCCTCCGTCCGTTTGGCCAACCAGGAACTGAAAGACCGGCTGAACGGACTCCATGCACAGGCTCATGCCATGTGCTTCATTGCGAGG
The DNA here is from genome assembly GCA_019187365.1 of Saprospiraceae bacterium. Taxonomy (GTDB): domain Bacteria; phylum Bacteroidota; class Bacteroidia; order Chitinophagales; family Saprospiraceae; genus Vicinibacter. Next base: position 3,836 of record JABARE010000064.1, read on the forward strand.
TCGGTCAATTTTCCCGTACACGTGCTGCCGGAAGACGGCACTCCGCTCAAACGGTGAGGATTTCCCTTTGGGAAACTAACATACGTTAGTATATTGGCGGTTACGGACTGTAGGGTGCGTTCATATGCAGAAAGCAATGACTCTGTTTGAAAAAACTGGGAGATACTGACCGAAGGAAGACGCCTCGATGCTTCCCAGGGATGCGACATTAGGAGCGCTCGTCCTTCAAAGTCAGCAGGTCGTCCGGAGCTTTATGCCCTTTTCCGATCGTTTCATACCAGGCTTTTTGGGGTCTGTCGGCGGGATACCCGTTTTCCTGACGGTATTTTTTGCGTTCCGGAGTAAAGTCCCACCAGGATTTGGATGCGTCGCCGGTATTGGCAAAGTAGACGACGAGTCTAAACTGGTCTTCTACACAGGGGTCAATCCAATATGCTTTTCTGCGTTCGTATTCCTCAGTAAGTTTGGCACCGTCTTTATTTTTAAGCTCTTTGAGCGCATAGTAACCCAGGAACACCAGGTCTTCCGCAAACCGGATCCCGATAGACGGAACCGTTTGAAATTCAGCCAGGGCACGGATCTCCCTTGCCCTACCGGGTGTTGCTTTGAGCAAAACTTCCAGTTCGTCCGCAGTGAACGTGTGCACATCTGCAAGTTTGATGTTGTTCTTTCTCAAATTTGCTTTTTCTGCAGGGGTCAAAGGAAGTTTAATGTTCTTTTTATTTTTCATCTGCTAAATAACCGTTGAGACCGGGACGGAACAATTCTGCCCGCAAGCAGGTTTGGGAAGGCCCATGCCGGCTAAGCATGGGCATCATCCCTGTTCGATTCACCGGAGCAGCTTTGTCAAAGCAGCCTCCGGAAGAAGCATAGAAAACAAAAGTTGCTAAACTTCAGATTTATCTTTTTTAGCATCTTTAAACAGCTCGACGCTGATTTTCGAGTAGACGGCCATTCTGAAATGGCGGTCTTGAGCAAACATGGATGCCATTCCGGCTTCGCTTTTGTCCCAAACCATGGACTGGTTGATGGAAAGGGAATCTGCCATTTTTTCAACATCGTGGTCAGTGCCGATGTAAGAAAACATCCACCCGTTGGGTTTTAATTCTTCAATGAGGGCCTTGACGTCATTGCCGGAATACTCCTTCGAAGCATTTTCTTCTCCATCCGTAAGAATGGTTACCAGTACACTGTAATCCGTCTGGTCGGCCAGTAATTTTTTCAACTTGTTGATGCTGGCGCCCAGGGCATCAAACAGGGGGGTACTGTTTGAAGGATTGTAGGTTTTCTCGTCGATTTGAGTGAGGGACTTTGCGGCAAAGTTGAAAAAATGTTCTTTCAGCGCCAATCCGTTAAAAGAGTAAAATGAAATGAAGTGTTCCTGTTCGGGAAATTGAACTTCCATCCCCCGAATGTTTTGAACCACTTCGTTGAATCCCCGGATGATGGACGCCTTGATGGATGCCATCGAGCCGCTTTCATCTAAAACAATTAAGTTGTGAACCTGATGTCTTTTTTCCATGGTGAACGTATTTAGTAGGTGATTTAAGACAAGCTGGTCTCGGAGGGTTGGCTGAATCCATATAACCCGCTTTTTTTAAATTGCGTTCATCCGGGAAGAGAAATTTTTAAAAAATTTTCAGGAGGGCGGAAATTTCCAGGCTAATTCCTTTTTCAGGACAAGGCCTTTAGCCGGTCGGGGAGGAAATTTGCTATGGGCAGAAACTTTCCGGGGCAATACGACTCACACAGTGGGAGGACTACAGCACCGCTCCCATGCGTTGCATCCGAGCATATTCCCTGAATCCGATCATGCGCTCGCTCTGTTCGTCCCAGAGCTTATGGCCGGCAAGCCTAAGGCTCTCAAAAAAGCGGATTTCGGTGGTGTACCGGCTAAACCAGGGAATGGCCTCCATGCATTGGCGAAGGTGGTAGTTCGGGATTGCAGGGTTGAGGTGGTGAATGTGGTGGTAGGCGATGTTGCCCGTAAACCAGTTCAGCCACCGTGGAAGCCTGTAGAAACTGCTCCCCTGCACGGCGGCGTGCGCAAATTCCCACTTGTCGCGCCAATGCTTATACCCGTGTTCGTGCTGGTGCTGTACGTAGAAAAACCAGATGGCCACAACGGCAAAAGCACACAGGATGATGGTGTGTATGGCCAGGAATTTCTGCCAGTCGAGCAAAAAGCACAAAGAGATCAATGCCGTCAGGTACACAACATTGCTCAGCAGGAGGCCAGGCCGGAATCTGCGGAATTCAGGCAGGTGGATGAGCGGCAGCCGGTTGTGAATAAATACGTAGTATATGGGACCCAGGAAGAACATCACCAGCGGTGACCGGTACAGGCGGTAGCGGAAGCGGCCCCAGCGACTTAGGGCAGCGTATTCGCGCACAGTCAGGGTGTCGATGTCGCCTATATCGCGCACTTCGAGACGGCCGTTGTTGGCGTGGTGAAATTGGTGCGACCCCGCCCAGTAGGTGTAGGGGATGGAACTCATCAAGCTGCAGGCGTGTCCGATCAGCTTTCTCCAGCTACCATTGGAAACAAAGCTTTGGTGTCCGCAGTCGTGCTGGATGATGAATATGCGCACCAGAAAAAGGGCATTGACCATACTAAGACCAACGGCAGCCCAGGTGCTGAGGTCCCAAACCAGGTAGATCACAATCCAGAGCAGAAGGAAGGGGCCGAAGGAGGTCAGCAACTGGATGGCTGCTTTCCCGCCATCGGTCTTTTGCCAGGGTTTGATGGTTTGCAGGGCAAGTTTGACCTTTTCTAAAAAATCTTTATCGGAAGCCTGATGCATATTAAAAAAATGGGTGCAAAGATACGTGGCGTTGACAGACCCGCCAGCAACATAACGTAGGAGTAAGCAAAATTTATCCAAAATGGTTTAAAATGAGCCCCCATTTGAGAATTCGGGGCTTGAAATATCACGACCGGATAAGGATAAAACCATTATTTTCACGATTCAAAATTCGCTTATGTACCGCTCCGTTTTCATTTTGGTCTCCTTGCTGTTTGCGGCATCCCCAATTGTGAATGCTCAGAATTACAGCATCAAAGCCTCTGTGCAGATCTGGGTGGAAACTTCTGAAAATCCACCTCAGATCACCCTTCAATGGATCAACGATCCGGATGCGACCGGGTATTCCGTGTCCCGCAAGAACAAGGGAAGCTCTTCCTGGGGCGCCGTACTGGCAAGTCTGCCAGCAGATTCGACCCGGTACGTTGATCTAAACGTAGAAAAAGGCAAAAGCTATGAATACCGGGTAGTTCGGAGCAGCCGCTCGGTTGTGGGATCGGGTTACGTGTTTGCTTCCACCGGCCTTCCTGCTCAGGCCTGGAACGGTAGCGTTTTGCTCCTCGTTGACAGCGCCGTGAATGCGCAACTCACTACGGAGATCGCTACCTGGAAGAGCGATCTGGCCAACGAAGGATGGAACGCACTGAGTTTTGTGCCCGATTCGCGCCATTCGGTCGTCGACATCCGCAAGCGCATCGGCGACCTCAAACTCTTCCACCCCGATCTGCGTTCGGTTTTCATTTTGGGGCACGTCAAGGTCCCCTATTCGGGCAACCTGGCACCGGATGCGCATCCCGATCACATTGGCGCCTGGCCGGCGGATGTTTACTATGCCGATCTCGATGGCATCTGGACGGATATCATGGTCGACAACGCGGCGGCAGGACGTGAAGCCAACCGGAATATCCCGGGAGATGGAAAATTTGACCAGTCGGTTTTGCCATCAGAAGCCGATTTGGAGCTTGGAAGGGTCGATTTTTTCAACATGCCTGCCTTGAATAAACCGGAAATCCAATTGCTGCGAAACTACCTCAATAAAAACCACTTATGGCGCACCGGGCAGATCCCGGCCCAGCGACGTGGTATCGTACAAGACAACTTCAACTTCCAGGCGGAGGCCTTCGGCCAAAGTGGGATGAAGAATTTTTCGAGTTTCTTCGGACCACAGAATGTGGTGTACGGTGGCTACCGCGATAGCCTGCTCAAAAAATCCTACCTCTGCTCCTTCGGTTCGGGGGGAGGAAGCTATACCAGCGCCAGCGGAATTTCCAATACCGCCAATATGGTTACCGACAGCCTGCAGACGATATTTACCTTTTTGTTTGGAAGTTATTTCGGCGACTGGGACAGTCCAAACAATTTTCTCCGCGCGGCCCTGGCCAGCGGTACAGTATTGTCGAACGGCTGGTCTGGAAGACCGCTTTGGGTATTGCATCACATGGGGCTTGGGGAGACCATCGGGTACGCTACGCGGACGAGTATGAACAACCAGTCGACCTATGTTGCGGGAAACTTTTCGCGAAACATCCACATCGCACTGATGGGTGACCCAACCCTTCGGCTGCACCCCTGGGCCGGGCCTTCGCAATTTCAGCTGGCTGAGACCGGCAATTCCATCCGGCTGTTGTGGCGAAAAGTTGGCGGCGCTACCGGAGGGTACACGATCAGCCGTAAGATCGAGGGCAATACCCAATTCGACGTGATCGCGAGCGGACTGACCGATACCACCTATACAGATTCCTGCCTGCAGGCGGGTTTCCGGTATGAATACCTGGTGCGCGCAGTCAGGCAGGAGGTCAGCGCCAGTGGCCGTTACGACAACCTGTCGGCAGGTATTCGCGACACCATCACCAAGCAACTCAGTCTTAACCCAAGTGCAGATTTCAGCGTCAACAAAGATTACGAATTCATCATGCTCCGCTCCGAGGCGAAAAATGCCGGTGATGCATTGTGGATCATCGGAAAGGACACGCTGTCCGGAAATGAAGTGAGCTACGTGCTCGATTGCAGCGCAACTACGGCGCGCATATGCCTGGTTGCAATTGGAGAGTGTGATTCTGATGTGCTCTGCAAAGACATTCCTTACGATTGTTCGGTTCCGGAGATCACCAAGGTTCGTTTTGACAGCATCCCCTGCAACGGCGGAAAAGGTTCCATATCAGTTGAAGACCTCCTGGGAGCCGATCCCTTTACCTTTCGCTGGAATACAGGAGACACAACACCAGAACTAACGAATGTTAGTTCTGGAACCTATAAACTGACGATCACCTCGTCGAGACAGACGGAAGCAGAATTTACCTTTATGCTCACCGAGCCCGAAGCGGTGAAAGCGAATTTCAGCGTGCGCCCGGCCTCGCCGGGAAAAAATAACGGAGGACTGGAAAACCTGGCCATCACAGGGGGAGTGCCGCCCTATATGGCGACCGTAAATGGAGGACAGAAGGACTCACTGGTTGCCGGAGATTACACCCTGAGGGTAGTTGATGCAAACGGTTGCGTTGCAGATTTCCCTTTCCGCGTGGAGGTTAATACAGCAACCGAGGAATGGCTCGAGGGGGTTGGCTACCTTGTATTCCCCGTTCCCGCCGACGGGTGGATATCGCTTCGCGCAACGCGCTGGGGAGCCCTGGAGGCCATGCAACTGATCGACGCGAATGGTCGCCTGCTGAAGGAGATGGAGCCTGCTGAGCAATTCTCTCTTGAAGGGCTACCCTCCGGGCAATACGGACTGTTGCTGCGCACGCGATCGGGTGCGACGCGCATTCTGTGGTTTGATAAGGCCGGCATCCGGTAGGGCAACGAACGTCATTCGTCTGAATACACCCGCTATCCCCGCTCAGGGGGGCAATGCCCTTTCGGGCGTTAAAATTTGTTTAAATATTACGAATTGTTTCGTAGATTTGGCGCAACCAATCACATTTGTCAACGCTGCCATATGAAATCGCAACAAGTGAAGCCCACCGAAGGAGAAATGGAGATCCTGCAGATCCTATGGAAATACGGCCCCTGCACGGTGAAGGAGGTCAATTTCCTGATGAACGAAAAAAAGGAAGTCGGTTATACGACGAGTCTGAAAATGCTGCAGATCATGTTTGAAAAGGGCCTGGTTGGCCGCCAGCCGGTCGGAAAGGGTCACAGGTACAATGCAATTCTCAAGGAGCGCCTGGTCAAGAAAAATCTGGTGCGCGGGATGATAGACCTCGTTTTCGAAGGATCCCCGATGCAAATGGTGTTGCAGGCATTGGGCAACTACAAGGCCAGTCCCGAAGAGCTGCGCGATTTAAAGCAGTTGATCCACGAAATGGAAAAGAGAGGCAAGAGATGATCGCCGACATCATCCGGATTCCCGAAATGGTTCAGCAGGCCCTGGCGCATGCGCTGGTTGATTCACTATGGCAGGCAGGGGCGATCGCAGGCCTGTTGTGGGTGATCAGACGCATGCTGCGAACCACCCACAGGACAACGGTATTGTTTTCACTTGCAGGCCTGAGTTTATTTGGGATCTGGAATGTAACAGGTTTTGTCATGGCGCTTTCCGGGCGCGAGCTACCTTTTTCGCCGGTTGCCGGCATTTCTGCTCTGACCCTTTCTGATGAAGCCATGTCGTGGATCAATCTCGCATGGTTGAGTGGCTCTCTGGTCTTTTTCATCCGTCTGACCTTCAGCCATGTGTACCTGAGCAAGCTCGTCCGCGATGCTGTTCCCCTGCACCACCAGGCCTGGGAAGGACCTTTGCGCAAGCTCGAAGTTCAATTTGGTTTGGGCAGAAGTCATTGGTTGCTACAGAGCGACCGCCTGGGCACAGCCATTTTAACGGGTGTTTTTAAACCACTCATCGTAGTGCCTGCAGCCTGGGTCAATTCGCTCAGTCCAAAGGAAGTGGAATGCATTTTGGCGCATGAACTCGCCCATCTCTCGGTTGGAGATCACTGGACGAACCTCCTGGTTCAGATTGTCGAGGTGGTGTATTTTTTCAATCCTGTGGTGCACATCCTTCTGGGACAAATCCGTCTGGACCGCGAGCTCTGTGCCGACACCTTAGCGGGCAAACGCACTGCGGCGCCGTTGGTGTATGCAAAACTGATATTAAAGGTCGAAGAACAACGAGGATTTGTCCCTTTGTTGTCGATCCCCTTCTTCCGTCCCAAGAACCAGTTGCGCCAGCGCATTGAAAACATCCTGTCTCCGGAAGGAATAGCAAGGTCCCGTCCCGGAAAGGTTCAAATCATCGCAATACTAACGAGCGTATGTATGCTCATTTTTTGTGGGGGCGAAGGAGGGGGTGAAGAAAAGAATCAAGTGGTCTTGGCCAGCGGGGCGAAGGCTGAGGAAATAATTTGTTTACCGGACCAGAAGAAGCAGGCAAAGCCCCAGGAAAGGCTTCATCGCATGGCTCCCCAGCCGGCCAGGAAGCTAGCGACCAAGGTTGAGAAGGAGCAGCCTAAGCGCGAGGGAATTGAATTGCCGGTCAATCTGGAGGAAACGGTTGCCATGGTGGAAAAACCGGTGGGAAGGGAACAAACCGCACGTCCCCGGGTTTTTGCGCTGCATAACGACACACTGGGTGGAGCGGATGGCGATGGCGCCTGGATCATTTCTACCCAGGGCAAGAGTTTTCACGTAGAAGTCGTTCGTTTAGCGGAAGGAGCCGCAATACGGGGCGAACGCAACGGCTTGCAGGGGAATTCCAGGAAACCTGTGGCAGGAGCAATTAAGAAGAAGTCCTCAACAACTATTTTGGAAATTTTAAAAATGTCTGAACAATGAAAAACATCCTTTTTAGTCTGGGCGTGCTGGTCATGACCAGCAGCCTGCTCCCTGCCCAGGAGGCAGGTGTAAAGAACGGTGCGGGGACGTGCCGGGAGAGGATCGGGCAACCGGGCGGCTCCGATGTCAGAACAACATCACCCAACAGGGCCGTATTGGGCGTATTGCTAGAGAACGTGGACGGAAACAATGGCGCACAGGTTCTCGAATGCTTTGCAGGATCGGCTGCTGAAAAGGCGGGTCTTCGGGAAGGGGATATCCTGCTGAGCGTTGCCGGGCGAGAAACGCCTGCGGTCGATGCGGTCATCGAGGCCCTTTCCGGGAAAAAGCCTGGCGACAAGGTTCGGGTTCGTTACCTGCGCGATGCAAAGGAAAGTGCGATGACGGTGCAGTTGCAGGAGCGCAAGGAAGAAGCCTTTTCGATGCCGGAGAAGCCACGCTGCTGTAAGCCCGGCGAGCGAAAGCATTGCAAAGAGATCTCCATCTGCAGAAAAGAGAGCGGAGAGAAGAGTGTGAAAATCGACGAAGAGGGTGGTCTACGGCGCATAGTGATCCGCAAAGAGGGGCCTGAGGGGAGTGAGGAGCGCATAGAGGAAATCGAGATTGAGGAAGGAGAGGCGCGCATCGGGAAAAAAAGCCTGAGCGTGGAGTACCTCAGCGGAAGTCCCAACCCGAGCGAGGGGCAATTGAAGATTGCTTTCAGCGGCCCCCCGGAGCCAATGGTGGTGGAGGTAGTGGATCTCAATGGAAAGGAGCATTACCGTGAACGGGTCGATGATTTTGATGGCCGTTACGAGCGCGAAGTGAAGCTGGTAAATGCCCAGGGAACCCTTATTTTGAAGGTGACCCAGGGGGATAAGGTGCTTACTCAAAAATTAATTGTGAAATGACGCGCACCCGTTTACCTTTGCGCCAAGCATAGTTTAATAACCAAAATTTCGCACGATCCGGGGCCAAAAGTTCCGGATTTTTTTTGTCCGGAGGGGAGAGGCCCCGGCTTCAGTGAGAATGTTTGGAAGGGCTCTCGCCGTATTGGCGGTGCAGGTCGGCTACGTTTTTGCGGATTTCCTCGATTTTTTCTTCCAGCAGGTTTTGGTGGATGGCAGCCGGATCGCGAAAGGCGATGTGTGCCTGGTATTCCCAGAGTTCGCGAACCTCATTCCAGGGTAAGGCGAAGGCGGGATAATTGGCATTGTCGGACCGGCATACGAAGCCGTTGCGTTTGGGATCCTGCTGCAGTCGTTTGTACACTACGCCGTCACGCATGGAAACCGCGACGTAGCAGTGCCCGTCTTTTACGTCGGTAATTTTTTCAACGTATCTACAGACGACGATGCTTCCTGATTCCAGGGGAAGCATGGAGTCCCCTTCGATCTCGAAGGCGCGCAGACGTCCCTGCAGCGCCGGCAACTGGAAATGGGGAAGCTCGCTGATGAATTCCGGGTCTGCGAAGCTGTCGATGTAACCTGCGGCGGCGCGGGTGCGCACCAGTTCGATGTTGGGGCGATTTTGTGCATCTACGGTAACGGCCACGACGCGCGGCCATCCCGGGCGTTCCTCTTCCCAGGCAATGGTGCGCAGACGGCGGCAGAGAAGAGACTCAATTGAGACCCCATAGTTGCGGGCCATGGCGATCAGGGCCTCCAGGCTCGGTTCCGTGTGTCCGCGCTCGTAATCGCCAAGCGTTGTGCGCGGTATGCCGAGCTTTCCGGCGGCTTCTGCCTGCGACCAGCCGCATTTCTCACGTATAAATTTCAGATTTTCAGCAAAGTACATATTTATTGGGCTAAGAGCTCGTTTTGCTTAAAGCAAAGGTAGCTGATTTTTTCGTCCTATATTGAATGCGTTGATAAATTCGTCCTATATTTGTCGATAAAACCGACAAGGACAAATACTATGTATCAGCGAGCCATCTTGCACCTCGACCTGGATGCCTTTTTCGTGTCGGTCGAATGCCTGCACAACAGCCGGCTGAAGGGGAAGCCCATGATCGTGGGTGGGCATGGGAGTCGCGGTGTTGTGGCGGCATGCAGCTACGAGGCTCGGGCTTTCGGCGTGCACTCGGCGATGCCGATGAAGATGGCCCTGCGTTTGTGTCCGCAGGCCGTCGTCGTGCGGGGTGACATGGACGTTTATGCGAGGCACTCAGCTCTGGTGACGGAGATCATTGCTGACCAGGCCCCCTTGTTTGAGAAGGCGTCCATTGATGAATTTTACCTGGACCTAACGGGCATGGACCGTTATTTCGGGTGCATGCGCTGGGCGAAGGAGCTGCGGCAGCGGCTGGTGAAGGAGAGCGGTTTGCCCATGTCGTTCGGTTTGTCGGTCAACAAGCTGGTGAGCAAGATCGCCACGGATGAGGCCAAGCCCAATGGTGTGCTCGAGATTGCCACGGGCACCGAGCGCGAATTTTTGTCTCCGCTGGGCACGGAACGCATACCGGGTATCGGGCAGCAGACGCACAGGCGGTTGCGATTCATGGGGGTGAGCAAGATCGCCACGCTGCGCGAGATCCCGGTGAAGTTGCTGCAGCGGGAGTTTGGTCGTGAGGCGGGCAGGAGTCTGTGGGAGCGATCAAACGCCATCGACGTCTCCCCGGTGGTCCCGTACAGAGAGCAGAAGTCCATTTCCAAAGAGTGCACGTTTGAGCAAGACACCCTCGACCTGCAGCGCATTCGCGTGCTGATGCTGGACATGTGCGAGAAACTGGCCTTTGAGTTGCGTCAGGGTGGCCGCGTCTGCAGCTGTGTGACGGTAAAGATCCGCTATGCCGATTTCAACACCTACTCGCGGCAGCGGCGTATTCCGCATACGGCACACGACGACACCCTGCGCAGGGTATGCTTTGAGTTGTTTGAAAAGCTGTACGAAAAACGACAGCTCATCCGACTGATCGGGGTCAAGTTCAGCGGCCTGGTTCATGGGCACTGCCAGCTCAGCCTTTTCGAAGACACGCAGGAGCAGGTGGCGCTGATGCAACAGCTCGACCACATCCGGCGTCGCTGGGGTGCAGGAGCGGTGGTGCGCGCGGCGGTATTGAAATGAGGGCCTCATAACGAAAATGCCACAGAAGTTCTATCTTGGTGCTGCGGACAAAACGCGCAGGGATAAATTTGCTAAGGATGGAAATTGCCGAGCCGTTCCGGAATGCATTTAGGGGAATCGTAGAGTTTTCGCCGTTGCTGCTGGCTGCGGTGGTGGCGTTTTTGGCCGGGGGATGGATCATACGCAGCGTCAAGCGCCGCATAAAGGCCAGGGTCCTGGAACGATCAGGCGAGGGCCTCACCGCAGAGTTCATTGCTGACTTGGCCGGTGCAGGACTCTACCTGTTGCTCGTCGTTTTTTGTCTCGGCATCCTGGGATTTGATTCGCTGACAAGCAAGATCCTGGCGGGAGCAGGACTGACGACCTTCATCATCGGTTTTGCGCTGAAAGACATCGGAGAGAATTTTCTCTCCGGCATCGTAATGGTTTTCAACCGGCCGTTCCGCACCAACGACGTCATTGAGATTGGGGGCATGGTGGGCCGCGTCGTGCACATGTCGCTTCGCGAGACGGTGCTGAAAACTTTCGATGGAAAAGATCTCTACATTCCCAACGCAAACATCCTCAAAACGCCCCTGTACAACTATACGATCGACGACGTACTCGTCGGGACATTCACCCTTGACCTGAAACGCCGTGGAGACCTGCGCGCCCAGATCCGCGACATTGAGCAAACCATCACCGATACCCAAGAGGTATTGAAGTCTCCGCCCCCATCCGTGGAGATCGACCGGTTTGAAGGCGATCTGGTTCACCTGCGCGTAAGTTATTGGTATAGCCTCCGGGGAACGCGCCAGGTCAACAGCGCGTTGCGCACAGAGGTCATGCTGCGTGTAAACGAGAGGTTGCACACCCCGGGCGCACACACTTAAGGGCATCATATCGTGTCGCGAGGGGCGATGCCGCCACGTTAACGTATGTCGCCCCTTCGGGGCTATCGCGGAGATGTCGTGAAAGGGCATAATATCGTGTCGCGAGGGGCGATGCCGCCACGTTAACGTATGTCGCCCCTTCGGGGCTATCGCGGAGATGCCGTGAAAGGGCATAATATCTTAAGATAGGGTTAAGCCCTGTCGAGTGGCGATGTATCTAATCCCAAACATACCTCTCATCATAATCAACATTATACTTTTTAAGAAAGGCAAGATATTCGTCCGGAAAGGTTTTCTTGCTGTGATGTTGGTGCTGATTTGCGATGTAAGAGATTACGGTGTAGATTCCTGACCATGTTGACCCATCATTCCTGTTTAAGGTGACCCACCATTCCTGCATGCTGACCCACCTCTTAGTGAGATCCAAGGATTATAAAGGGAGGATTCCTGTATGTTGACCCGACCCTTTGGAGGTCTCAGCAGGGGTATTCCCTGGAGATTCTTGAAAGCTGACCCACCTCTGAGTGTGATCCAAGGATTGTAAAGGGAGGAATCCTGCATGTTGACCCACCCCTTTGGAGGACTCAGCAGGGGTATTCCCTGGAGATTCTTGCATGCTGACCCACCTCTTAGTGTGATCCAAGGAT
>JABARE010000037.1 GCA_019187365.1 Saprospiraceae bacterium
TCCGAATTTCTGAAGTTCAGCAATTAACTTTTCGTAAATGTCAGTTACGATTTTTACTTTGTCTTTTAAATGGTCAACCTCTGAATATTCCATTGTCGTTGTCTGTTTAGTGTCGTCTATGGGTTGCTGCTAACGGATCGCCGGATTTGCGAGGTTTCGGAGCGGGAGTAGCGAAGCTGCGATCCGCGGAGAAATCTCGCAAATGCGCAGATGTGAGCCGTTCAAGGCCACATCTGCGCATGCAATCCGCCGATCCGATGTGGCGCCGAATGGCGCCACATCGGTTGGCAGCTTGCCGAAGGTGGCGATTGACCGCACAAACTTTCAACGAAGCACTGAACCGCCACTTTTGGCAAGGTGCTGTTATGCCTTCGTTGTTCTTTCCTGTCGTCCGTGCGTTCGGGCAGCCATACTCTTTGGTAAGTTTTGGCTTGTGTAGCTGCTTTGAGCGACTTGCCAATGTGTATGGATGCGAAGGGTCGGCATTTATTTTTCTGTTGCAATTTTCAAATCGTCAAAATAGGTAATCGCATCCGCTTTTGTCCAAAAGCCGATTAGTCCGGCTGGTTTGAACGTGTCGTCCGTTGATTCAATCAATGTTTTTCCGTTCAGTGAACAGGTAATTTTATTTCCTTTCATGACAATGGTCATGGTAAACCATTCTCCTTGTTTTATGTCGCTGTCGGTACTTTCCAATTCTTTACGGCTTCCGTTTACTACTCTGTAAAATCGGAAATTGTTTTCAAGCGGATTGTATCTTGCTACATAATAGTTGTTCTTGTCTATGTAACGCCAAACGAGTCCGCCCCCTTGGTCTTCTTCACCGGATATGGCTTTTATCTTCACCGAAGCTGAAAAATCTTTATAAGCGACTTTATCTAAAACAAGCAGGTTATAACAACTGCCCGAATTTTCGGCTTGCTGTGCAACTACTTTGTTGCCTTTGTCATCAACTACATTCCATTTGATGCTTTTGGCTTTATTGGTAGCATTAGCAACAAATCCAAAAGGCAATTTTCCTTCCGTTTCATTATTAAAATTGACAAGCGTATCGTTACCCATCTTTTCGTAGGAAATCGTATTTTCAGCTTGGTTATTTTTTTGTGATGTACTACTGCATGAGGTAATGCTCAGCAGTAAAGAGATGGAGGTTAAAAATGCATTCATGATTATTCATTTTTAAATTTATTTTCTAAAAGTTTTTCTTTGAATTCCGACCGGAATGTATACGCGAAAATGAGCATCACTGCACGGGTATCCACCTTTCGGGTTCGCACAAATGAAAAATTGCTGTCTGAAATCCTATAACCGCTCTGCTGTGTGTTGAAAATATCGGTAACAGTTAAAGCCAAACGCCCTTGCCCTTTCAAAATTTTTTGCTGCAACCCTAAGTCCACAAAGTAAACTTCCTTTTGTTCTCCCTGTGGTATGGCGACAGGAGAGGTGTAGTTTCCGGTGATCTGAATTTTTCCGTTTTTCCAAAGTGAAAAATTATTGATGAGTTTGGCATAGCCGGTAAACTGATTTTGTTGGATATTGAGGGTTGGGTCGGTATCTTCAATTTGAAGATTGTAGCCGGAGACATTCAGATTGATGCTCCAGAATTTGAAAGGATTATATGAGATAATTGCCTCCAGACCGTAAGTTGAAGCATTGCCAAAGTTTTGTGGTTGCGTAAAACCCACTCCGTTGCTGTCAACAACTGTATAGGGCATGATGACATTACTTGTTTGACGGAAAAATGCAGATGTTGTAACACTACCTTTCTTAAATGAATAATTGTATGTCATGTCAACCGAATGTGCCAGTTCGGGCTTTAGCTTCGGATTGCCGGAATAAATGTTGAGCGAATCGGTAATGTCGGTGAACGGATTGTACCTGCCGAGCGAGGGACGGTTAATTCTTCGACTGTAACTCAATTTGAACATATTTCTCTTTGGTGTGTAATAAATCAAACTGGCAGATGGAAATAAATTGAAATAATCGTTTGAGAATGATACCGGATTCCAAATGGTGTTTCCTTTGTTCCAAACCTGTTCTGCACGAATTCCTAAACTGTATTTCCATTTCGGTTCCTGCTTGTCTCCTATCCAACCTGTGTATTGCAGGTATGCTGCATGTATTTGCTCGCTGAATTTAAAAATATCTGTGCTGACGGAATCGGTTACAAAATTTCCATTGAATTGGTTGGAGCGAAGGAAATCTACATCAATAAAACGGAGAATTCCTTTATATCCCGTTTCAATCATTCCTTTGTCGTTTACAGGATGGACATAGTCCACCGAAAAATTGGTCAGGTTGGCATCTTCGTAGTTATGTGTTTTTTGCAGAAAGGGATTACCGATTGCAAAATTTTGTTCTGACAAAGTTTGGGTTGATAAATCTGTATTTTCCCTGTTGTATTCAATAGAAGAACTCGCATTGAATGTCAGAATTTGGTTGGGATTGCTGAACTTTCGTGTGTAATTAAACAATAATTCTCCCGTATGAAACCGTCTTATTTCATTAGCATAACGGCTGTTTCTTCCTGTAAAATCATAAGCGGATGTTTCTGTGGTGCTGATTACCGTTTCCCGGTTATCCTGACCTTCAAACAACCAGATTCCTTCCAAACGGAGGTTATTTTTTTTGTTGGGTGTATAGTCAATATTGAATCGTGCGGTTTGTGTTTGCACAATCCGCTCATCCGACCTTCTCTGCGTAAGGAAATATTCGTTGGGAAGATTATATTGAATCCGGTCACCGTTTTGTTTCCGTGTCCTTGTGGTAAACCAATTATCATAAGCCAATCCGAAATTCCATTTTGATGTTCGGTGATTTAGTAAAACTGAACCATTGATGCGATACCGTTCGCCAAATCCACCGCCAAGTGCAACCGAACCATTCGTTCCCCAATCAGCATTTTGCTTTAAAACGATGTTGATGATTCCTCCTTCTGCATCCGCATCATATTTTGCCGAGGGGTTGGTAATGATTTCTATGCGTTCAATGCTGCTTGCCGGTATCTGTTCAAGATTGGTTACCCTGTCTGCTCCGCCAATGCCTGAAATCCTGCCGTTAATTAAAATCAAAGGAGTTTTACCCCGCAATGTAATAGCTCCATCTGCATCTACTAATACTCCCGGCATATTTTTCAAAAGGTCGGCTGCCGTACCGCCAATTTGTGTGAGATTATCAGAGGCATTCATCACAATTCCTTCTTCGGTTTTCTTTATCATATTGCGGATGGCGATTACTTCAACGGAGTTCAGAGTGGTGGCATCAGGTTGCAAGACAATATCCCCGATTTGCAGGTTTTTATTTTCCTCACTAAGTAAAACTGACTTTTTTTGCTTCACAAATCCTATAAACTGAAAATGAATAATGAATTCTCCCAAAGATAAATCGGTCAGATTGAAACTTCCGGAACTGTCTGTAATTGTTCCGCTGACTATTGTCGTGGAATCATTTATGGTAGTGAGATAAACACTTGCAAATTCAACAGGTTTGTTTTCGCTGTCAAGCAATTTTCCGGCTATGCTACCATTTTTTTGTGAATAAGCAGATAAATGAATTATAGCTATGAATAAACAGAAAATAATTCTCACCATTTCATTTATTTTGTGTTTGCTACCCATAAGCGTTTTGGACTTTTGCCCACCGGAACAGTCGCAACCACTTTCCATTTTTCAATGTCAATAATGCTCGCATCATTTGAAGATGTGTTGCTTACAATAGCAAATTTTCCGTCAGAAGTAAATTCAATCCAGTTCGGATTTGTACCGACAGTAATGTTTTTCAGGATTTTATTCGTTGCTACATCAATAACAGTTACATCATTGGTAAACTGGCTCGTCAGGTAAACGGTTTTGCCGTCAGGAGCTACGGAAAGTCCGTGGGCTGCTTTCCCTTCGTTATCAAATTTGTCAGATTGCGGTAAAAGAACTTGGGCAATTATTTTGTTTTGCGCCACATCAATTTTCACAAGTCCATGAAACCAGCGAATGGTCAGATAAATATATTTTCCGTCAGGTGTAGCAGTCATCACTCTCGGAAAACCAAAAGTGGGAATTTCAGCTACAACTTTCATACTGTCCAAATGGACTTTTACAATTTTGTTATCGCCTTCGGATGTAACCCAAGCAGTTTTGCCATCAGGCATAGGCAATACAATGTGTGGGTTTCTGCCTACAGGAATTGAATTGACCAGCTTCCAATCTGTTGTTGAAATCACATCTACTTTATGTTCTCCGTTGATGGCGGTTAAAACATACTTTCCGTCTATGCTGAAACTTAACTGGTGAGGTGTCTTGCCAACGGAAACGGTCTGTTTAACTTTGTTGTCTGTCGCACTGATGATGGAAACAGTATTGTCACCTTCATTACTCACTGCAATCCAGTTTCCGTCAGGAGATACTGCAACACCATGCGGTTTGTTGCCTGTTTTGATATCGGCAATTTTTTGGTTTTTCTGAATGTCAACCACCGAAATAAATTCGCTACCGTAGTTGGTGATGTACGCTTTTGGTGTCTGTCCAAAAAGCACTGTGCTTAT
Organism: Saprospiraceae bacterium; assembly: GCA_019187365.1. Classification (GTDB taxonomy): domain Bacteria; phylum Bacteroidota; class Bacteroidia; order Chitinophagales; family Saprospiraceae; genus Vicinibacter. The sequence continues at coordinate 4,535 of JABARE010000037.1, forward strand.
TAGCGCTGTTGCTGTCGTTAAGATTATTTTTCTGTTCATTTTGTAATAATTTTATTTGTTCGTTTCAAAGTTACTTTTTATTTGTCGAGCGGTGGCAAAAAATTCAAGCTCTTTTGGTTTTTCGTTTTGGCTTTGTGTGATGGCAAAAACCAAATGTGCTTGAATGTGCGGTCGGCTGTCTTTTAACAATGAGGCATAAAGGATCGCCGGATTTGCGAGGTTTTGGAGCGGGAGTAGCGAAGCTGCGATCCGCGGAGAAATCTCGCAAATGCGCAGATGTGAGCCGTTCAAGGCCACATCTGCGCATGCAATCCGGCGATCCGATGTGGCGCCGAATGGCGCCACATCGGTCTGCATAAATGGCGTGTGCCCGCATAGGGCACATGAACATTTTATGCTTTGTTCTGCCTCGTTTTCTTTTTAATCAAATAAGTATTTTTTGGGATTTTCTATAGCCACAATATCACTCATCTTAATTCCTTTTACATTTCGGTCTAACTCTCTCAAAAATTCTTCTTGTGCTTTTAATAAGTTATCTTCTTTATTTACAACCCAATAGTCTGTTCCAAATAAAGACTTATTGAGAATGTCATTGTGGGTAGAAAGAACTTCTCGTAAATTCTTTGACAAATCAACTTCTATAAGATTATATGAAAAATCAGAGTAGACATTATTATAGGTTCTCATAAATTCAAAAATAACCTCTTTTCTTTTTTGACCTTTATAATCAACTGGAGAGGGTCTTTTCCATGTTTCATAACCTCCAAAATGTGCAAAATTTAATTTTAAATTCGGAAATTTTTCAAGTACTGTTCTCCACCTTTCTGGATTATTTAACTCATACGCCACCTCTTTTCTGTTCTTACATTTCAATTCAATTTTATTCTGACCTTGATAAATGTCCAATTCAGTTTTTGCAGTTGAAATAGTTTCACCACCACAATGTGTAAGTATTGGAATTTTCTTTTTTTCACAAATCTCATAAATTGACCACAATCTAAAATCCGAGGGGTCATACCCAAGAGCGGGGTAAATCTTAACTCCAAAAAATGGCTTATCACCACAAAATGCATAATTAAAAAGTTCGATTAACATATTTCTTCTTGGGTCACAAAAAAGAAAAGGTAGTACCGGAAAATTGTTGGACAACTCTTTTAGTTCATCTACCTGTTCATAGACTCCCTTCTTAATATTTACAGACCATCCAATTTCTAAGTCCATCATTAAAGCAGTTACAATCACATCTTTATTTAAAACCTTACCTAAAGAAAAGTCATTAATGTAATGATTATATACGGCTTTCATTGTTTTGAAACCGAGAAATTTTCTTGCATGCCAAATATCAATTACTCCTTTAGTGTCAGGAGCAATTACTGTACTTGATTCTAATTCCAATTCTTCAGAAAACACATCTTCCCAATTTTCTTGATAATTGTTTATTTCATCATATGCTTGCTGTTCTGATAAATTTGAATATGTTTCGGTAGTAGATTTTAAGCCCAATAAGTCTTTCAAAACCCTTAAAGTAAAATATGATTTATTAATACATTTTATGTCAAACAAATGAACATGACTATCAATGCAAAATTTGTTGGAGTTCAATAATTTAATGACATGGTTCGAGGTCCTATCCATAGGACTATCAGGAATTAAGTTGGCTTTAATTTCATTCATTATTGTAAATTTAGTTGTGATTAAATTTTATTTGCTTTGAGAAATTCAAAAGAGAAACTATTTGGCGAGCTTTCAAATTCTAATTTTTCCAAACTGAATTTGTGTGCATTTTCATATACTTGACTATTTTGTAATGAAAACATATTTAGGAATTTAAGAAACTCAAAAACATACTTTGTAGCTTCCTTTATATTTACTTTTTGATTGATGCAAATTACATTTCTACCATACTCTGAAATCAATTCACCAAGATTTTTGGAAAGACAGGAACTCAGTATAACACATTCGGTGTAATCACTTCTTTTCTTGAAAAAATTGTAGAAGTCAGAATTACTATATTCTTTACATCTACCATTTTCGTCTTTCAAATACAGCCCATACTCGCTACCGTGGCAAGAAATCAATATAATTTCTGGTTTTATTTTTTGCCATGAATCAAAAAGACCATCTTTTGTTTCGCTATTAGAATTGTGTATTTTTAGAAATTCATTATTGATAATGGTTTCTAAATTTTGATACTCCTGAGAAATGCCTATTGCTCCAAATTTTTCACACTCTGAACCAAAATAAAGCACATCTCTTGTAAGTAAATTGATTACTTTTTCTCTATCTTCTTTTTCTTTTAATGATTCCAAAAGGGTTTTATAAACTTCTCTTGTTTCATCTGGAACAAACGCTCTAAATTCCAACGAATGCATTCCAAGCACTCTGTCTATGCTTGTTAAATCATCTGTTGAATTTAAATAACCATTGAAATTTGTGAAGTCAAATTGATGATTACTGCTTTCAAAAATTTCTTGGTTAATTTGATTTAACTGTATTTTTAATTTGCACATCTGGTTTTTTCTTTTTTTGTTAATAGACTTGCTTTGCCATGATTATCAGCACTTTGTAACTAAATGAAAGTTCCAAAGCCCTGCGCATATACCTAGTATCATATCCTTCAATTCTGTTATTTTTAGACGGCATCTATTTTTTAAATTTCGGAATATTTTCATACCACCAATAGCGTGTTCCACAAAAATCCGCTCCCTGCTCACTTTTTTATTCAATTCTTTTTGTTCATCGGTCAATTGAGGATTGGGATTGGCATTTGATTTCCTTGTTCTTTTTTTTCCGATTACCAGCTCCTTGATGGTGTAGATTTTGTCTATCCCTACAAAACCTAAATCTACAAGCAATCTGATATTTCTGAACCAATCATGTCCTGGCGGGAACTCACTTTTTAATATGCCAAAATCCACATTGCTTCCGTCGTACAGTCTGCTAACGTAATAGATTTTTCTTTCCTTGTCGGAAATCAGCAGCGCTATATCAGTATGTGTTGATTTTTTTCCACTATATTTAACCTTTTGATTTTCATTGCCTTTAGGCCGCTCTGTGGCATTTTCTGTGCCGTCAATGATGATCTCTTTCGCTTCCTTTACATGTCCTTCAAATTCTTCGACGCTTTTAAACGCTCGTTTGGGCATTACTTTTTTTTTCCAAGGTGCTTTCCAATAATTTTGAAAATGTATTGAAATTCGTGTACGCCGTTGCGCCCGACATCCCAAACACCACCCCTAGTGAATCCCAGGTCAGTCCATTTTTAAGTTGAAACAGGACGAAGAACAGCGCATCTTCCAAATTTTTCAACTTTGGGGTCTCCTGAACATTTTCATCGATGTATTCTTCATAAGTTTGACCATATTCTTCGAAATAGAAATTTTCAAAATCTATTTTGAGCAATTTGAATTCAGGTTTAGATTTGCCTATGGCAGCTTTCAATTGTCGTTCGCTAGATATCTGCTTGTGGTTGATCATTTTTTTTTGATGTAAATATCGTAAAATTCTGATTATCAAAGCAAAACAAGTCTAATGAGGCAGAACGGATCGCCGGATTTGCGAGGTTTTGGAGCGGGAGTAGCGAAGCTGCGATCCGCGGAGAAATCTCGCAAATGCGCAGATGTGAGCCGTTCAAGGCCACATCTGCGCATGCAATCCGGCGATCCGATGTGGCGCCGAATGGCGCCACATCGGTCCTGGCATAGACGCTGCACCGCCATACCATTAGCACCCAAAAATAGGAAATTAGTTTTCATTACCGGAAAAAACTAAAGGAGAATGATTTCGGATGTTTGGCGGTGTGGAGTCTATGCCATGTTATGCCCAGTTTAATTGCACTTAGTAATTTTTCAAAAGCATAGCATTTTCATTCAAGCCATTAGTGAGTGCTGGCATCATTATTAATTCTTTGAAATCACCTAAAGCGTCAGCGAATTCTAAACATTTCTCTTTGGTTAATGTGTCAATAAAATTAGTATCGATTTTCAATTCAAAATTAATTTGATTTTCTTTACTTGGAAATGTTAAAACATCGCTATCCAATTGCCCATTCAAAGGCAGGGAAAATTCCCTTAGATATTCTTTGTTATGCAGTATTCGATTTCGCAAAGTGATTAATTCTTCTAAGAGTTTGAATGAATGGTGTTCTTCATTCATACTAAATTTACCCTCTGAAATTATATGAGGTAACATAAAGAGTTTGCTTCTAAATTTTAAACCAATATATTCTTCACAATATCTTTTGTAGTTTTCCGGATTGAACTTTGAAACACAATACTCTGCAATAATGTAATTCAATGAATACTCCAGGGTGGCTGCACTCAAAGTAAAAAAGGCAAAATACAAATATTCGGTATGATCAGTACTTTTAAGATCAAGATAGGCTTTTCTTAATTTTTTATAATATTCCTCTGTTCCATTCCATAGATAATAGCTTGTTGACCCAGTTAAGTTTAAAATTAATTTGGCTTGTAGCTTATCCATAAATTAGATTAAATTGGGCAGAACGGATCGCCGGATTTGCGAGGTTTTGGAGCGGGAGTAGCGAAGCTGCGATCCGCGGAGAAATCTCGCAAATGCGCAGATGTGAGCCGTTCAAGGCCACATCTGCGCATGCAATCCGGCGATCCGATGTGGCGCCGAATGGCGCCACATCGGTTGGTATTGACGACGTGCCACCATTTGAATTAAGCCAAGAGTGAAAATATTTTACCTTTAAACCAAGCTTGAAAAAGAAAATATTTTTTGGTGGCATGATCGTCAATACTGTGTTAATTCCAGTTTCTTTTATTTCAAAGTAAATGAATCATATAACTTAAATGTAGAAATTAACATTTACACTAATTCTGAATTACAAACTTATTTATATGCTTTATGCAATCATTTTCAATTGTATCGCCTTTCTTTAATTATATTATGTACATTTCTCGTTCAAGTATATTTATCATTGATTGGATTCTTAGCAAAGATTGAAATTATTCAATTTTCTTATTTATTAGTAACTTGAAAAATATTACATATGGATTTGCCATTGAAAAATAAATTCAAAATATATTGTCCACATTCTAAGTATGAAATATTAATACCGTTCGAAGTATAATATTCCTTATTACTAGTAATTATCCTGCCATTCAAATCCATTACCGTGTAATTAATTGGTAATCCAAAAGGAATACTCATAAAAAGATTGTTTCCGGTACATATTGGATTTGGATAAATATAATTTAATTTGCTATCACTTATTTGATTTATAGATGTTTTTAATTCTAGGTCAGCTCCATCAATTAAAGCCCAGTATGTCCATTTAGGTACAATCATATTGTTCTGTAACTTGCGGCTAATGTGAACAATATTAGTTAGTAGATCAAGCTTAGGGCTTAAATAAATATTTCTAGCAAGCAACAAGTCATCTTTATTTTCCGTTACTAATTTCTTTACTAACTTTATTACACCTTTCCCATCAGACTTATAAAAATACAACACAGAACTTCCTCCCTCTTCTTTAGTTAAGAAAATTATTGACTTATGAGAGTTAAGGTCTAATTCAGTAGTAAATGAATTCCAACTTACTCTATCAAGAACAAATGATTCTAGTAAATTTCCATTGTAATTAAAAGTGCTCACAGTTATACTCTGAGAGATATCGGCTTCTGAAGGGTAACTTATTACCTGAAAGCAATTTGAATTACGTTTCTTTAATACATAGTTTGATTGATTCTTCGGAAGATCTTGAGTTAAGTCAAGCTTAGATTTCATATTAAGCTTGTAATCGAATAAATAAAAATTAATTTCTGCAACCTTTGTTCCATTTGAGGTGTCAAAGGTATGAGATATTGAGTATATGCTATCTTCATTGTTTATTATAGTTGAAATGCCTCCATTTAGAAAAGTTGTATTTACAATTTTCTGAAAAGAATCTATTACATGACCTTCTTTATTAATAAATTTTGAAAAATATGATGATGCGGTCTGCTGAAGTAATATATAATTATCCCCTGATTGGAAAATATTATTATTAATGCCAAAAATAATGCCAGGAACTATTACGCGTCTATTGTTTACATCATTTGTATCAGTAGTTATTGTGCTAATTTCAGTACCATCTGAAATGTTGATTGCCTTTCGACTTAAGTAGGAGCTAAGCCACCATCCTGGTAATAAAGGATTAGATCCAATTTCTTTTTGGATAATAACAGAATATCTATCATCTATTATTTTATGACCCGTTGCAAATTCTCTTGTATTTATTTTAGTAAAAAACTTGTAATAATTCCAATCCAAATTCCCATCTTTAGCATTGACCTTTTCTATTAAATATCCTTGATTGATACTAGTATCTGAAATATTATGTAGAAAATAGTAATAATCATTATGCAATATTGGATGCCCACTCAAATAATTACCTTGAATAAATTTAGACAATCCATTAGCCATAGAGTAATGTGACCATTTGGGTTGAAATAATTTAAACTGTATTGGATCGAATGTCTGAGCAGATAATTTATGAATTAATAAGACACAAAGTAAAATATTTTTTATCATGACATTTTATTTATAGTTTGTAAAAGTGGAGAGATGTTATTCTCTCCACTTGATAAAAGAATCTAACATTTAAGGCTGTGGAGGCCCACATACAACTCCGCAAGTTGGGCTTAGAGGAATTGTATTTGGAGGACACAATCCTCCAGAAGAGTTACATGTAGGACCTTTAGTTGTAAATGTTGGAGCTAAAAAACTAATAGAGCCAGTTGAGGTAATACAAGCTGTTCTATTTCTTGAACAACATTGATCTCCACAAAGAGATTTTATTGCTCTCCAATAAGGAAAATTTGGAATTGGTGCTAAGCATCTACGATAACATAAATCAGATATAAACTCTGTAATAGCATAGAAATCTGGGCAAAGAGCTGGAATTGTTGGTGCATTTGCAATAACAACTTGCTGTTCTAAGATTATCGATAACTCATATTCCCATTTGTCTTGTTGAATAGATTTATCAGCGTCAGACAATGACTGATACCATGTATCAAAAGCTGGGCAATTCCCATAATCAGCTTTAAAATTCCAAAAAGTATAAGACCATATCCCATTTGAAAGAAGACATAGTCTAACTTCACAATTAACTATCATGTCAGAACAAGCTGGTCTAGGTGGACTTGCACCTAATGACATCTGATAATTAACAATTTGATTATATGAGCATAATGAACCTGTTGGAGGTGCAGTATAACATGGAGAAGATACAGGTAGACCAGGGCCATCATCTCTACTATCAAGTTTTTTAGTAAAAAATATACCTGGATTTGCTTTTACAATTTGATCTAAGGCCTGCTTAAGCGTTTGATTTGAAGCTTTATTAAGATTTTCATTCTTGGACGAACTTATATTATCATCTGAGCAAGAAAAAGTTAAGAAAGAGATTAGGCTGATTAAACCTAATCCACGAAAAAATAAATGTTTCATTTTTAAAAATTTTAATGATAAATAAAAATTGTTAACGAAACAGCTAAAGTGCAATTTAAAAAACCTATTTTTGCGGCCTTATTTAGCGATAAGATGGCCTGCGTCCCCATTTCGATGGGTGGTCGTGGGCTTTTTTTATTGTTTTTTGACTGTTTATATCTTTAACTTAACGTTTTGTTATTCAGTTTAGTTCTTGAAATTGGAATTAACGGATCGCCGGATTTGCGAGGTTTCGGAGCGGGAGTAGCGAAGCTGCGATCCGCGGAGAAATCTCGCAAATGCGCAGATGTGAGCCGTTCAAGGCCACATCTGTGCATGCAATCCGGCGATCCGATGTGGCGCCGAATGGCGCCACATCGGTTTGTATTGACGACGTGCCGCTATTTGATTAAAGCCAAGAGTGAAAAACAATTTACCTTTATGTCAAGCCTGAAAAAGATAGCATTTTGGTGGCATGATCGTCAATACTGTGTTAATTCCAGTTTCTTTTTAACTTGTTTCTCAAATTTTCGACTCTATGAAGTGAATTTACAATTTTATAAACTTTCCATATTGAATATTTTTAAATCTATCATTTATTTGGTAAAAATACATACCAGCTACCAAAAGATTAACATCAATATTTGTCTTCCGACCACTTATTTCGCTTGTCAATACGATTTTCCCATTCTGATCAAAACACTTGATCTGATATCTTCTATCTTGCAGATCCTCATTATTCAGATAAACAATTAAATTATCAATAACAGGATTTGGATAAATAAAAATTTGAGCATTACTTATTATATTATTGTATTTAATGCCGGTAAGAAAAAAGATATTATCACAACTATCTTGATAATAACAACCATCTTTATCAAATCGCATCATAAAAGCATTTTGTTTACGTATCCCATGAAATTGTACTGTATCACGAATTGCTCCTGATAGTAATATACTGCCATCTATATCTACATCAAGATCCAAGAATCCCGCCATATTTGAAAACATTCTGGATTTTTCTAAATAGGTTCTTTCCCACATTAGTTTACCTAAAGAATCATGCTTACTAAACCAATATGATCTGGTTCCATACTTCCAGTCATCTCTTAGCCCGAAAAGGTACAAATCACCAGCAGTAGATTTTGTAATAGCAGATATTTGTCTCAATTCTGGGCTTGGGAAAGAATATTCATAAAGTTTTTCTCCATTATTATTTATTATTCCATGGATTTGATTACCTAAATTACCGTGAAGAAAGGTATCTGTCTCACAAGCATAGAAATATGTTGTATCAGAAATTGGTAATATGAAAGGTATACTGCCAAGATTTTTAGTTATTCTATGATCTACAATTACTTTTCCCATACTATCTAATATTGCAAAGTTATTGCCATCCGTTTTACCTTGTGTATTGTCATAAGCACCAGCAAAAAAGCTAACGAGAAGATTACCATTTGATAACAAATTCATTTTCTGCAAACCAACTGTAAAGTAATTAGATCGAAATCCAGAGTTCTTTACCCATTTAAGATTACCCATAGAATCGGTTCTGATAACTCCTATATCTTGAAAATTACTAGTGCCTCCATAAATACCAAGTACTATATCTCCATTATTCATTACCCCAATTCCTCTTATATCATCTATTAAGTTATTATTAACTCGATATGTTTTTGTCCATAAAGTATCTAAGTTTTTATCTAATTTCATAAGTACTGGTACACGATCATATAGGCTCTCATAAATATTAGCACCAACCAGGTATGTTCCATCAGGATTCCTAATAAAATTGTTAGCATGTTGGGAATAAAATGAACGCCCAATTTTATATTTTTTAAAGTTCAATAACTTACCGTCTTTAGATATTTGGCAGAATGCAAGACAAAAAACTGTGTTTTGATCACAATTAGTATTTGCCATAAAAGTGTATTTATCATCCTCTATAATAGTTTCAGAAATATAATCGTTACTAACTTCTGAATCTTCTGGCGCCATATCCATTTCAAAAGTTCTTAGCTGAGCATTTAAATTGATATAGCTTACTAAAAAAAATAAATAAAATAATTTGTAGTAGCTCATATAATTTTTTATTTATAGGGAGTAATTTTAATTTAAATTACTCCCTTTACTAATCCAATAAATTATTTAATAATAAGTTTTTTAACTTGACTAAAACCTGTTTCATCAGTTAATGATATAAAATATACGCCACTAATTTCAATACTTGTGGTATATGTTGAGATCTTGCTGTAAATTTTAGTATCCCAGATTTCTAATCCTGTACTTGAAAATATTTTCAATATTCCGCTTTTATAATCTTGGTTCGGAATATTTATAATAATATTACCCGAACTTGGATTTGGAATAATTTCCATTTGGTCAAGTATTGCTGATCCTTTTTTAGATTCAATTGATCTTGGGTCTAATAAGTCAGGAATTTCAGGATTAAATAGTATTCCTTCACAATAAGTTAGAATTCCTTTTGCATATCCAGCACAATATTGGTCACTTTCAGCTATTTGTAATAATTCATTTTTTTGAGTAGTGGTTAAAACAAAATTTTGCTGAATTAGATTCATATTAATGAGTTGGATAGTCTTAAAATATTGATCATCTAATGAAACTATTGGGTATGAATTTATTAATTGCGTTGCAGCTGAAATATCATTCTGACTCATATAAACTGAAAATAATACCTTCTTACCATAACTTGAGTTGATTCCTTGAAGGAATGTGATAGCCGATGAGTAATCTGAATTCTCAATAAAATTCCTAGTAATATTCAATAACCCATTATCATACTTAACCTTAAGCAAATTAAGCTCAGAATTCTCTTCTTGAGTCAAAGGCCTTTGATTGGATATATTTATTAAATTATTCAAAGAAATACCAATATTCTCTAAGCAAGAAATTGTATGGCAAAATTCTTCTGATCCACCACCATTAGAATTACAATTAAGAGGTGTTCCGCCAGTTTGATACGTAACCAGATTATTTGGAGCTATACATGGATTAGGGTTATTGAACGTACATTTTGGAAGACTGTAATACTCCCCATTTCTTGGACCAAAAGGTTTAATTGTTAAGTTAATGTTTTGCTCTTTCATGCGGCCTGAATTTTCATGGATTGCTTATAGGCTGCATTTGGAGACATCTTGATGGTTTGGTG
>JABARE010000022.1 GCA_019187365.1 Saprospiraceae bacterium
CACAGGATTAAGGATCATCCAATCAATCGAATCGCTGAACTGCTACCACAGAATTGGAACAAGTCAACTGTTCATACAAAAGTGGGCGAGGTCTTGGCATAAATGCAGTTGGTAGGACGGATACATTACTTGACCCTTTCCCTTATTGATATACCCAATCGGCGCTCCAAAAGGATAGATACCCTGCTTTAAACGGCCATATAAGCCTTTGGTAGCCTCTTCACGAAGATTTCTAATGTAATCGGTGGCTAATGCCACAAGCATATCGGCAGTAAGGCGACCAGCCCTTGTATTCATATCAAGACTTTCATGAGCGAAATGTAGTTCCGAACCGGAAGCAATTAATTCGTCAATAGATGCCCAATCTCGATAATTACGAGTTCCTCTATCAATTTTATGGAATATAACACCGATGGCTTTTTTGTCCTTTAACAGTTTCATCATTTGGTTGAATAAAGGTCTGCCTTGTTTAGCCGCCGTTTCTTGTTCTTCAAACCACTCAATGATTTTGAGACCATGTCTTTCTGCATACCGAATTATCGCTTCTTTTTGTTCTTGAAGCGATACGCCAGTTCCTTGTTTGACGGTTGATACCCGTATATATCCATATACTTTTTTCATAGTGATACTTATATCTTACTACTGCTAATACTAATCGTCAAAATCTGCAAGTGTTTTACCTTCCGCTTCCAAGCGGTCAGCTATCTCTTTTATTACCAATAAAAATTCTCTGAAATTCTGTTCTGCTTCCAGTAATTCATCTTCCGTTTTCCCCTTGCAGAGATCACGAATAAATTGGATTGGTTTTAATTCTTTGTTCTCGTTATCCATCCAACCATCTTAAGCTTTCTGTTTGAGAAGTATAGAAGGTCTTTTCTGCCACAATGGCAAATAATACCTTCTTGGATTGAAGCTTTACATAAACTATCATTTTTGAATGCAAGGATCATTCAACAAAGACATTACATATTTCGCAAAAGTCGGATGGCGAAGTGATCAAAGATTGTTTGGTATTAAGCAAGCAGATAGATTAATGCATACTTACATGATTGGTAAAACCGGAACTGGAAAATCAACTTGTCTGGAAACAATGATAATGCAAGACATTCAGGCAGGACGAGGATGTTGTTTGTTAGATCCTCATGGAGACTTGGTTGAAAAAATTGTAAAGAACATACCGGAATTAGGAAAACAAGATTTAATTTATTTCAACATTACTGACCCAAAACTAAATCTTCGCTACAATCCATTCAAGAGAGTAAGTATTGAAAAAAGATCTTTGGTGGCTTCTGGCATTTTGGATGTATTTTCAAAACTTTGGGATAGTGCCTGGGGAGTGAAGCTGGAACACATACTTAGACATGCGATTCTAACATTACTTGATCAGCCAAAAGCAACTGTTGCAGATATTGTTGAGATACTATTAAACAAGGACTTTAGAAAAGAAGCGCTCCGATACGTCAAAAGCGAAAGTGTAAAGAAGTTCTGGAAAAGAGAATTTCCTGAATATATGAAATATGATTTGTTGCCAGTAATGAACAAGATTGGCGGAATGCTTGTGCATCCGGCAATCAGACGAGTATTGATTGAAAATACGGAAGAAGTGTCCTTGCGTAAAGCAATGGATGAAAAGAAAATTGTCCTGATGAATCTTTCGAAAGGTCATGTAGGAGCTGATGTATCGCACATCTTAGGTGCTCTATTTATCACCTCAATCGCTTCTGCTGCTTTTAGTCGTGTTGACACCGAAGAAGAAAAACGAATTCCATTCATGGTGTACATGGACGAGTTTCACAACTTCACTACACTATCTTTAGTCAACATGTTTTCCGAATTACGAAAATTCAAAGTGGGAATGACTTTAGCGCATCAATATATGAATCAATTGGATGATGATATTAAAAGTGCTGTACTTGGAAATGCCGGAACTGTTATTTCATTTAGAATCGGAACAGAAGATGCCATGCACATGGCAAAAGAAATGTATCCTGAATTTGATGTTGAAGATTTTATTAATCTTCCGAATTACAAGATTTATTTAAAGCTGATGATTGATGGAAAGCCGAGCAGACCATTTAGTGCATTAACTACAAAAATTACATAGTAATAGGTTCCGTTCTACTCCGGTTAAAATTTACTTATCATCTCTTTATGAACACAATTTCCTTTTTTATCAATAAGCTTAATAAAATATGCACCTGGAACAAGCTTACTTACGTTAATGGAATTATTTCCATTGATATTATAATGAAATGCCTGTCCATAAAGATTAAGAATTGCAGCCTGATCTATTTCAATGTCTGAATTAAAGTTGATAATATTTCTCGTTGGATTCGGGTATATTTTTATACTCGATATTTCATTATTATTAGTAGCTGTAATTGTTTGATCTAGTTTTACTTTTAACACCCATATATCTTGAGAACCGTAACCAGCTTCAGATTTATCACCAGAAATGTTTGACCATGATTCTCCGCTTAAGATAAAGGTTGAGTCAGTTTCTGGATATAGATTTGTTAGAACATCCTTTGCGTCTCCTCCAAATGAATATTGTTTAAGAATATCACCTTCTGAATTTAATTTCAAAATCCAAAAATCAGAATTACCCTGGGAAGGAATAGTTTTATTGCCTGATATTCCGGATAAGGTAGATCCAAATAGGTAAAATTCCGATTCTCCTGAAGGGATAATATTAATAGGATTTGATCCTTCAGAATTGCTTCCACCATAGGATTTTTGCCAAACTTGATTACCCAAACTATCAAGCCTAATAATCCACCAATCCTCTTTACCTAAATTCGCAGTGCTCTTGTTTCCAGAAGTATCAGCGGATGTCGAATGTCCACAGATCATTAATCCTTTATCTTTTAATACAAGAAGTGATGTGAGATAATCTGTTGCATCTCCGCCAAATTCTTTTTGCCATCTTAACCTTCCATCCTTTGTAAGCTTTACAATCCAATAATCAGACCTTCCAAAGTTTGATACGGTTTTAGTTCCGGCAACACCTGAGCCCGAATAACCACCAACTAAATATCCATCTGAGAGTTCAACCAGCGCAGTAACTCCATCTTGCTTGCTTCCCCCGATTGTTTTATCCCATTCTATATTTCCAAGGCTATCTAATTTAATAACCCAATAATCTGAAACTCCATACAAAAATTCCGTTTTGTCTAGGCCAACCGAAGAATAAGATTCAACAGCAACGAGGAAACCGTTATCCTGTGTCGTAATAAGAACTGGAGATTGCTCATAATCAAGTCCACTAATAGTCTTTTCCCAAAGTATATCGCCTACATCATTTATTTTCACTAGCCAAATATCACTCAGAATACTCTTTCGCGACTTATTTTCACACGTATCGGCATCAGTGCTTATACAAAGAATATAATTCCCATCAGATAGGCTTTTAAAACTTGCAAGGCTTCCAGCAACGCAATATCCACGTTGCCATAAAATACTTCCTTTATCATCAATACCGATTAGCCACACTCCAGTATTTGAGATTGTTTTATTTCCATTTTTCCCCGAACTTGAATGTCCACCAATAATATAGCCTCCGGACTTAGTTGGCAAGATCCCACCCCTAATATACTCAAGATCATTACCGCCATAGGTTTTTTGCCAGATGACAGACGATTGGGATGAAAGCACTACTGAGCTTAAAAATAATATTGGCGCAATTATATTTTTCAACATATCTGATGTAGTTTTAAATATTTAGGCTAGCATAAAAATAAATCAATAAACTATAATCAATCAGTGATTAATAATTTTTTGGAAGAAGTAATCTTTCCATTCTTTGAAAGTACTACAAAATACATTCCTGCTGCATGATTAGAACAATCAAATTTAAAATTACCGCTGAGATCAGAGCAAATTTTCTTCACAAATTCTTTACCCGAAAAATCAAAAATCCGTATTTCCCAACCATCCTCTTTGTCAGCAACATGATAGTAAATTGTAGTTGATAAATTTGTCGGATTAGGAAGCAAATATAACCTTGTGGAATTTTCAGTTGCATCCAATCCAATCACTGACTTTTCACTACCTATTAAATTTTTACTACCGTTATCTCCTGACTTTAATAGATGCATACCACAATCAGGCAAGCTAAGTGTCGAATCAATTCCAATTATTGAGAGGGGAAAATCAGGGTTTCTAATGTAATAGGTAAAATCTACCGTAGTTGAGGTAGAATCTTCTTGAAAATGTCCGCTACATAGTCCTTCACTGCATGTATAGCTTGATGATTCGACATTAGCAATACTAAAACTGTCTAAATAATAACCAGTTCCGGTGCTATCAAATGATGCATCATAATCATAGTTATAATATCCTGTTGTGGTTTGACTCGCACACTCAATGTTATGGTAAATTCCGTCTCTACCTCCGACTGTATTAAAGCCATCAAGTCCAGTACAAATATTTGGAATTTCACATAATTGCTCACATTGATTGGTAGCGGAACTTAAACAAACTTTTAAACAATAACATGCTGCAATACTGGTGTCAGGTATAGTAAATGTAGTTAAAAACTCATTAAATCCTTTTTTTAAGGGATAATTATTTCCTATTCCCACGGCACAATCTCCATCATAAAGTCTCACCCTAATCCATTTATGGATAGTGTCGCAGTTTGCTATGTTATCAACATAGCCAGAAACTTGCAGTTTATGCGTGCCGTTTGCCTGCGGAGTAACTAGGTGATAATACAAGCCACATGTATTATGCCAGCATTCAAAATCATACGGGGCCAATTCTTGAATACACTCAGCTCCATCCTTACAGAGCCGGACAGATATGTTTATTTCGCCAGTGCAAGAATCCACGTGCATCCTCAATTTCCCACCAGAAAAATGAATTGTATGGCCGGTAATAGTTATTGTGGGTTGTTCTATCCATTCTAAATCGTCAATAATAAATGGATTTGGAGTACACAAAGTAAATCCATCGTTACCGACTACTATATCACCGAACACAGAATAGTATCCGAACATGCTATCGCACTCAAACGTATCCTTAATAAAGGATAGATGCGGACAAGTCATACTCACCGTATCGCAATCAATTGGCGGGATGCATTCCTTTACCTTCAAACAAAGTAAGTCAGATGAATCAATACACCCATTTAAACTCTCAACAACAAGATACATTTTCCCTTCGTGTCTTTTTTGCAATAAAAAACTATCGACCTTACTATTAAATCCTTGCTTTATAACAAAATTACTATCGAGGTGCTTATACCGCCACCAATTATAGATGGTATTGTCATCAAGCATTGGGACATACACAATTCCATTCTCTAAGGTCGTATCACAAATGTCATAACAACCACTTATAAATGGAGTAAGATTAATTTGATTTTCTATTTCGATCGTATCGGATTCGATACAACCGTGAGAATTTTTATAAACTCCTATATATTTACCTCCTTTGTGCACATCAACTTCTGGCCCTGATCCGAGAAAAAATGATTCCGACCTACCTAAACTAAACCATTCCAAATTATAATCATGGGTTTCGGTAAGTACATAGGTATAAGGCTTACATGAATATAAACTATCTTGAATAAGAGGAATGTTTGATTCGTTAATGGTTATATCATGTATGATACTATCGCAAACTGTGGAGGTTCCATTTGAATATGCTCTTATGATTATTCTATAAAATCCGGTTATACTATCAATATCGAATGTAAAAGTATGTGTGTTAGTGCCACTGTAAAGAATTGTATCCTCAGTACCACTTGGCATCTCCTTTTTCGTTACAAAATAATCAAAAAGAGCATCGTTCCCAAAAAATGTAAATGTAGGATTGCTCATATTTGAACAAATACTATCCAATCCTTGAAGTTCATTCGTGAATGATTCGCTAACTATCACATCTTTGTTCAGAATTATTTTACACCCATACGGATCTGTTACTGTTATTTTATATAATCCACTTTGCCCAACCATAATACTTGAAGTTGTGTCAGAAGTATTCCATGTATAAGTTACTGGGGATCGGCCATCTGTTTTGTTAAAATTCAATTGTTTATGGGAAATACATTCCATCGAATCCACTGTAATATTTCCTTCAAGCGTATTCTCCATAATGTATACCGACTTTGAACTCATCTTCATACATCCCCATTTATTTGTAACGTATAGCTTTACTTCCTTTGTAGTATTGAAAACATTAAATACATGACTTGGGCGCCTAATTCTTGATTGTACCCCATCCCCAAAATCCCAGAGATAATCCGTAATATCATCTGTGAAGTTCGCATCCATTATATCGAACTGCAAAACCGAATTAGCACAAATAGTATCATTAACTTTGATTTCTGGCGACAAGAGTTCAGCGGGCTTGACAATAAGTTTACATTTTGAACAGGTCTTATCATCTCCCTGAGTAAGCTCTAAGCATACCAATAAAGTATCTTCATAAACAGGTATTTCCGCTTCACCTTCAGCACTATAGTATTCTGCATCATTCAGAATATATTTATACTGACTTGGCTCATATCCCGACAAATAGCTCACATCAGATTTTAACTGTAACAGATACCCAAAATCATCACAATTGAATGTGTAAATAAAATCAGAAACTATTGGTATAGTTTCTATTTCACTATCGTATGTATGGCATATTTTTGTAGAATCTTCACTGTCTCTTGCATTTCCTGTTAAGAATATTAACCAATCACCCGCCCCTTGATATTCATGAATTTGATTGTCCAGGTCGCGAGGTCCTAGAATATATTTTCTAGTGGATTGCACATCTTCAAAAAACCACTCACCCTTAGGGTATATATTATGTTCTATCATAGGATTAGGAGATATATTAACAGTATCATATAGAAATACCGTAAAAGAAGGTAAAAAGGCGCCATAAATATTTCTAATAAAACAAGCAGAATCTATAACATTCGTAATTAAAGCGGTATCTCGAGGTGTGCAACCAGGATTAAACAGACAAGTGTCAATCAACGTATAAGATGTATCCGTGCAAATCATACCTTCTATATATAGCTTAACAAATACATTTGTAAAATTGAAATCGATAGGATGGGATCTAATAAGAGTATTACTACTATCATCGGTTTGTGGAATATCATCAATGAACCACCTATATTTCAATCCAGGAATATTAAACTCATTGGCATGGAAGCGAATTTCAACAGTATCACTTGTGAGGCATGATATAAATTCATTATTGGCATTATTATATACTCTTACGTAAGGCTTAATGGTTTGCTGCAATTCTATTTCTTTGGTCGCACTGAATCCTGTGACACAACCTAAAGCATTAGTCCATTTTACATTTACCGTATAGAATCCTCTATCTGCATAATTATGTGATATTGAATCTGATGGTGTAGAAATAATAGTACCGTCACCAAAATCCCAGATAAAATTATTTGCCTTTACGTTCACAGAAAATAAAATATCTTTACCGGCGCATGCGGCTGAATTGGTAATTTCTGCAACATATCTATTTACGATTGTAACAGGATAATCAAATTCATACATAGTTCCACAGATACTATCCCTATACTTTAGAATGATTGTCGTGTCGTTGGATACCATATGCCATCGTACCTGTGCATTATACACACTTGAATTTAATATTTCTCCAAATACCGGATTTAATATCCAGCTATAGAATCCATCGGTCGGATGGTCACTAGCATAATATGATTCTTCTGTATCTTCACAAGGAGATGGATTACCCATAATAATTTGATCGAGCGAATCTATATCTACTACCGGAAACGAAATCCATGTTGAATAACATTCTCCCAAACGGTATCTAGCACTAAGTGCTTTATTATTCTTTCCACTTACCGTCCAATTTACAACTACTCGTCTACTAATTGAATCTTCTGAAATAATTGTTCCATTGATAACATCCCAATCAATTATACCTGCGTGATTTGGTCGGTTTGCAGAATATGTATAATTAGAATCCAGACATACAACTTGCGGTCCACTTATAAATGGAGGGGTTATGATAGGTCTAATTAAAATTTTTGCAGTAGTGTTACAAAAGTCTCCATTTGCAAATTTGACTCCAACTTTCAAATCAAATAGACCTTGCGTCCGTGTATATGTGCTATCTATGTTTACCTCGTTTGAATTATCAATTGAAACTGTAAAATTCCTGAAAGTCCATGTAGCAGAATCAATGCTTTCCCCATGAGAATCAAATTCAAATGTTGGATTCGAACCATAGCAAATTGTGTCATTTGCCAAAGTAATATGATGAGACAATACAGTATCTTCTCTTTCAAAAGAACAATCTGCTAAAGGATGTTCTACTTTTACCTTAATTCTAAAACTTCCAACATATCCATCTCTTATAACAAATACTTCGTGTGCATTTGCTCCCTTGCTTATTGTTAAAGTGGAATCATTCGCAGGAATAATGCTCCATTTATATGACGCTCCTGGCCACATGGGCACTTCAAACGAGCTTTCACCAATTGGACTACAAAATGATTTTTCACCAGAAATTTCGCCCACAGTTGGCAGAATAGGTACTTCTATTATTGTTTCTCCTTCACAAACTTCTCCGCTACATCCTGATGTTTGTAACTTTACATAACCGAAACCATTTGTAGGAAAAGAATCCCAAATAACCCAAATTTTATTTGAATCTACTCTGTAATTTGTACTCCCAATGACAGACCAGGTATATGTACTGCATGTATCTTTGGCTTCATACATTACTTCTTTCTGGTCATCTTGACAAACAACAGAAGGGCAAACAATAGTAACTGAGTTTAGATCACTTACTATGACAGTAAACTCTGTAAAGGCTTCGCAACCAAAACAACTTCTTGCTGTAAGTCTAACCGTAAAGGCTCCACTTTGCCCAAAAATATAAGTGAAGCTTTCTTGAAGTTCAGTCGAATATGAATAAATTATTTGGTCATTCGTATCTATAACTTCCCATAAATAAAGATTATTTGTACTGGAATCAGTTAAATTTTCAAATCTCAGCTTTTGACCTTTACAAATTAAAATACTATCAGAGCTAATATTTAAGACCTTAATCTCTGGATTTGGCGGCGCTTTAACAAAGATGCTTTTTGTAACCGAAACGACACATCCATTTTCAGTATTTATTGCTGTAACTTGTATTTTTTGATCACTTTCATTAGAAAAATAAATTACATTAGTTTGATTATCTGTACTTGATGTGAGTGTATCATTAATCTCCCACGTATATTGATACCCATCATATAATTCTGTGGAGAAGATCGTACTATCTCCTTCACAAAAATTAAATACTTCACTATTTAATTTTGAATTGCAAATTCTATTACGAGTTGAATTTATAGTAAAAGTATTATTGGGCTTAACTTCTAATTTCAAAGGACAAATGAATGTATCACCGTTACTGGTAATAAACCTTGCCCTAAGAATAGTTTCCCCTGATTGTGTCCAGATGTAAGTTACTGAATCTTTATCGCTTCGAATTAAAATGCCTTTATTAGGCGGATCTAAGTACCAAGTAGTTGAGATTACAGTATCTCCGTTATTCGGAGTGTAATTCAGTTGATAGTACGTTTCTCCTCCCACACATGG
Organism: Saprospiraceae bacterium; assembly: GCA_019187365.1. Classification (GTDB taxonomy): domain Bacteria; phylum Bacteroidota; class Bacteroidia; order Chitinophagales; family Saprospiraceae; genus Vicinibacter. The sequence continues at coordinate 9,582 of JABARE010000022.1, forward strand.
TTCATCAGGGCCTATAATCATGCATTGGCTGAAGATTAAACCTGGAACAAATGTTAAAAGAATAAAACAGGTTGATTTTAAGATACTCATAATTACGTTTTTAAAAATAAATAAAAATAGAATAAGATGCTCGTATTGGGCAATATAATGTTATTTATTAAGGGTTAAAACTTGCAGCCAAATTTACATATATAATTCTTTAATAACCAAATTTTTTTATAGCTTTGACTCCAAAGCAGCAGAATTTCGCCCTTAAGTGTCATTCAATATAAAGATGTAATCCTTTTACTTTCACAGTGTTACATCAAAATTCGAAAGGAATATTAGTTTTGTATTAATTCTTTGAAAAACACGCACCACATATGGCTTTCTTTCGTGATTAGTGTCATGCTGATCGCTCGTTTCTGCGTATATTATTTTTTTATTACTGAACAACATTTTACCGTCAAAAACAATCAAGCCGCTTCAAAATTGAACCAACTTGAAGAGATTAAAATGACTAAAAATAAAGAGATCGAAATAAAAAGTTCGGTACCAGTCAGATCACCCACTAATTTATCAAACCCTATTGACTCATGTCCAACGGGACATGAGTCAGATATATGGTATATGGGGCCAAATAGTATTGATTGGAGTACGGATACGCCAAAGGTTATTGGTGGCTTTCTTGTTTTTAATGGAGGATTGCAAAACGTATATGAAGGCCATACAAGTATTTGTGATCGACAAGGCAATTTACTTTTATATACAGAAAATGAATTCATCTACAATAGATATCACAAGGCGATTACAAGAATAGCAGGTGGCCCCTCCAGTACGATGACAATGATTTTGAAGCAACCAGGCCAGGATTCTTTGTATTACGTTTTTCATCCTTATGGAATAAACGGGTTATTAGATGACACCCTACCCCATTTATTGAGATACACAATTATTAATGCAAAAAGTAATAACTACGCTGGTTCGGTTGTCAAGTTAAACCAAACATTACTTACTGGATCATCAGAAAAAATAACTGGTGTAAAGCATTGTAATGGTAAAGATTGGTGGGTTCTTGGGTTAAGAGCGGCAGATGAGGCATTTCATGCTTGGTTACTAACTGATACTGGATTGGTAAATAGTCCCGTAATTTCAAATTCTGGCTATGTTCATCATGGTTTTTTCTTTCAACATCAAAACGTAGGCTATCTTAAACCTTCACACAATGGTTATGTATTGGCAGAGATAACAGATGGACAGCCAAGTAATCTTGAACTGCACCATTTCGATCCGACAACAGGGAAAGTTTCTGATGGCATGGAAGTTCATGTTCTTACTAGTCCTTTGGATTATATGTATTCTTGTGAATTTTCACCTGACAACTCTAAATTATATGTTCAGGGATTCGAAAATAATACTCAAATAAATTTATTCCAATTTGATGTGAGTGTATGGGATAGTATAGAGGTAAGAAAAAGTATGATACGTTTGTTTAGATCACCAACAAATCTTGGTTCTCCTGTGCTTGGTAAGAATGATAAGATATATGTTACAAGTTGGGGAATTGGGCCAACGTTACAGCATGTTATACATCAACCAAACAAAAAAGGAATGGCTTGTGATTTTCGACCTTATTCATTTGAACTCGGTTCGTATGCAGGCTTAGGTGCTCCTTTATTTCCGGCAGGCTTACAGTTTCCTTACCGGTTGTACATACAAGGGCCTGATTCATTTTGTGCTGATACTACAGTTCAATTCATTCTTTCTGATCCCTGTCCCCACCCGACCGCAGAATGGACTCTGTTAAATGGTGGCCAGATGATGAATCAAAATGGTGATACAATCCAAGTATATTATCCTGATAAAGGAAACTATAGAATTGCTGCAAGTTATTCGACAGATTGTGGACTAAAAACGGATACATTTAAAATCGAAGTAACTACATGTAATTGCTATCCAAGCATATCTTGGATGAGAATGGATACAGTAATTTGCGAAGGAGATCATGCTTCGTTTCAATATACAACCAATAGCACCCAGGTATTACTTAATAATATTTTACTAAATACAGATACTTTTAGTATTTCAAATTTAAAAAATGATACTATCATTCAGTTGATGATTAAATATCCTCGTTCGTGTGATAGCATCATTCCAATTAATATCAAAGTGCATCGTTCAAATAATAGCGAAGAGCTTGTACCGTTTTGTGAAGGAGATTCTGTTTTTGTCGATAACAAGTGGATCTATGATACAGATACACTAATAAATAGTTATTCCAATTCATTTGGTTGCGATTCCACGCATTCAATAATCATACACAAAATCAAAAAAGATAGTTTGTATTTTAAGGATCAAATTTGCGAAGGTGATTCTATCTTAGTATTTGGAATATGGCGCTATATTCCAGAAATACTAAGAGAGAATTACATTTCATTCCGTGGTTGCGATTCTATTGTTACTTATGAAGTAAAAGTGAATCCAAAATCACCTAAACAATCAAATCGTTTTTCAATCTGTCCAGGTGATTCAATTTTATTAAATAGCATTTGGTACAAGGATAGTGTAATTGTAATTGAGCGATTACAAAATCAATTTGGCTGTGATTCGATCATTGAAAATATTATATCCATTTATCCTAAAACCCATCCGACTTTTGAAACTCATTTGCTATGTCTTGGTGATTCAATTTTAATAAATGGAAAGTTTTATACCGACACCATAACTATATTAGAAAATTATCAAAATCAATTTGGTTGTGATTCAATTCATTCTATATATGTTCAATTTCATCCGAATGTTTCAACTTCAAATCTGAAGTATAATTTCTGCGATGGTGATTCTGTGGTGTTTGAAAATCTATGGATCACAAGAGATTCGCAAATTCTGAGAACTTATCCTTCTGCTTCATTGTGTGATTCAGTCGTGATTCATCAATTTAATAAACTAAATAAAAGTACACCTACTTCTGAAAGAATTACTCTCTGTTATGAGGATTCTGCTTTGGTTGAAAATAAATGGTATCATCGAGATACAAGTATTCAAGTTCTTTATAAGAACTCACAAGGTTGTGATTCTCTGCATACTACTGATTTACTCTTTTATTCGAAAGTAGAAAATACAATTGATTCGATATCCATTTGCAAAGGAGATTCTATTTTAATAAATGGCAATTGGTATTATGATAGAGGTCAAATTCAGCAAAGGTTTTTTAATCAATTTGGTTGTGATTCAATTAAACAAACACAAATACTTTTACGGCCAGGCCCTGAACCAGTTGAGTTGTCCTTTTTCTTTTGTCAGGGTGATTCGGTAGAGATTAAAAATATCTGGTATCATTCAGATGCCAGCTTTACAGAAAGAAAATCAAGCCAATTTTCATGTGATACGGTTATTAACTATCTTGCAATAACCTATGATGATGTTTATATTGATCTTGGTCAAGATGTAGCACTCAATCGGGGAGAAGTTTTTATTTTTAACCCAACCCATTCTGGAAATGTAATAAACTATAAATGGTACCCCTCAGAAGGATTGTCGTGTACAGATTGTTCGTTACCGGAAATAAAAGCTACTCATGATATAACATATTATTTAGAAGTCTCTGATCAAAACGGTTGCACATCGTTGGATTCAATAGCAATTAGAGTCAATGAAAACAAATCAGATATTTACGTACCCAATGTGTTTTCACCGAATGGAGATAACATTAATGACATTTGGGTGCCAGTTTTGTCTGAACCACAAGGAAAAGTAATCTCACTGTCTATTTATGATCGTTGGGGTAATCAAGTCTTTGGATGTGCAAATATTACGGTTAATATATCACAATGTGGTTGGAATGGAATGTTTGACGGTAAAAAGTGTTTACCTGGGGTTTATGTATATCATGTTTATTGGAAAGATCAGAATGGAACCTTTAAAAACGCTGTGGGTGATCTTACATTGATGAAGTAGTGGTCGAATTAACTTGATTTATTTGGATGTAATTCTCTTTTTGTATTTTCTTAAGTATAAAATACGCTAAGCATCCCATTATTGCCCCTTGCCAAAGTGTTGTTTGTATTAAAGCTCCACGATTAGTGAATATCTCCTCCGGCATAACCAATAAGGTTAATAGAGTAACCAAGACCGAAACAATAATTATAATTATGTTTTCCCTTTTAAATTGAAATTTAAAAATTGCAAAGGATAAACAAATACCGATTGCGCCTACCAAGCTTGCAATCAAGTCGTTTATATAGGAGAGAATTTCAAAGGGCACATTTTCTAACATAAAAGACATATACAAAGAAATAGAACCTGAAATTAAGGACATATAATATGCAACTAAAGACAATACAATGAATAATAGGTACTGTTTCGTGCTTTGTTTAACTTTTAATACAAACTTAAGCATTATACAAATAGATACACCTAAAAAAAGACCAGGTAAAACAAATATTAATGATTTTAATGAAACATATTCGCTAACAAAGCCGGAAACCAAACCCAGTAATACCGATAACCCAACTAAAGATACTATTTTATTGTTTTCCATGTTTTAATGATACCATAAAACACTTGATTTAATCAATGTTCAATTCTATAAAGATGTGGACATATTCAGTGATTTTATATGTACTTCCATTTGGATAACTTAGCTTCTTCCCAGTATTTTATCAGAGTTGCGTTTGATGAATGTATCATTATCTTTCAATAACCAGCTGCTCCGTCTTCTGCTTTATACTATCAGATACTCTTATCAGAAAAATTCCGGTATGCACTGATAATTTATCCAGATTTAATTCTAATTGATTGTCCTTTGCCTCGACATTAATTTTAAATACCAGTTTGCCATTGAAATCTAGCATGGTTACTTCTTTAGTTTGCTTTTCAAATCCCTGAATCAATAGAGTTGTATAGTCTCTTGCTGGATTTGGTATGATTTCAATATTTGTGAGAATATCATCATTGTAGTTGTAATCATTGCTATTCGCGCTTCTATTTTGAGATACATCATCCTTCAGATTTTGTTTAGTCTTAAACGTTCCTAGTACATTACCCGAATAGACTGTGCCACAAAGTCCTGAGCTTGTAAAGAATTTTGTGTAAGTGATCGGACCATTGTTTTCGAATCGAAGTTAGTTAAAAAATTGGATTTGTTTCACCCTTTCTGGGAATAAGATGGTTAGCTGATTGATTATCAAGCCCCAAT
>JABARE010000023.1 GCA_019187365.1 Saprospiraceae bacterium
TTTTCCACTCATTTCCAATTCATTTTGCAATTGGTCAAATTCCTGCTTCGTCATATATACTAATTTCCAGCGAAGCTACAGCGTGTCGTGGGCGCTGGCAAGATGTACTTCCTAGTACGGATACGATGCTTATTAAAATTACGATCCCTCTGGCTTTTAGTTTGGTTTTCATAATAATAGTCCGGAATTGCATATCTGGACATAAAATACCCATGCCTGAAATACAATTTCCTACAACTCTTTTGCGTCCTGGGGCAAATAAAATACCACACATTTCCGCCTCCCAAATTTGATTCAATTGCCCTTAGGAATATCCTTTCTGAGAACTCATTTTCATTGTGGGTATAATTTAGCACAAGATGACAAATATTAGAAGCCATATCCACCTTAATGGAAACGTAGCCTCTTTCAGATCCACCTTGCATCCAGTTCAATACTCCGCTGTTAATTTCTCCTTTTCGCAAATAATTCCATTTCTTTAAGCCGGAAATAGAAATGCAGATAGCTTGCTCTAATATAAATGGAAATGTACCGTATCTGGCCATAAAATTTTAATATTTAAAACCTAAATCCCTAAGGAACTTTAATTAATTAATCGTGATACCGCTGTACTTTAAATTCATCCGGCTCCCCAAGTCTATGGGTAACACTTTCAACTTTGGGTAATACAAATGGCAAAAGTTTACATAGTATATTCAGTCGTTGCAATGGTTCAAGCTGCATGAGTGTTTCGGGCATCAACTCAATTTCCTTTTGCATGAACTCTTTAAGGCCGTCCCGAATGCTCCTTGTAATTGGCTTGTTATACTCAATTTTTGGTTTATCACTTTTTAGTCTTTCAGTTTTGCTAGTTAATAAAGTCAAAATTTCTATTAAATCAATGTCTTTAAAATTGGTATTCCTCAAAAATTTGCAAACCCATTCGAAAACAAATAGTTTTTGATCTTGAATCAATTTTTGATTGTCGCATTCATCCTCAAAATCTTGTATTGCCCTCAAAGGTGTTTTGTGATGCACTGTGAAAATGTTTACAGCTTTATTAAACAATAGTAATGGTATTTCAAGGATTTCAAAATTACCTTGTTGAATTACATCACAAAGCATTTCCAATACATACCTGTTCTGATGTTCATTTCCGGATTTAAAATGGCTTTCAAGGCGTTCAATTTCTTTAATTTTCATATCAATTCGTATTTGCGGATAATACTTGTTTCAATTCTTGTAATCTTTGGAGATATGGTAAAAAGATTTGGTTTCCGTTGTTTGCTTTCACGGTCGCAAAGTGGCTTTCTATGAATTTTAAAAAGTTGGTAATTGGAAGACAATTATTCAAAATAATGGGTTGTGTTGGTAGTGTTATTTTTGCAAAGTAGTTTTCAAGGTCTCTAATATCTTGTTCCCAGCTCCCTGACTTATATTGATCGGGCCTCCTGAAGCCAATTATATTATCGGGCTGTCCAACTGTATTCACCTCAACCAATGCTTGGACGGCTGATAGTGGTTCGTTGGCTTTAGGTTCAGGAAATACAAATACTTTGTAATCGTATTTCACTAAATAATCTGCAAGGTCAAACCCTTTTTGCCTTTCGGCTTCGGTGGCTTTACGTTCCAGTAAATCGGAAACGAAAAATATTGCAATGTGTGAAAGCTCTTTTGCTTTGCTGGTCCACTTATCAAACGCATTGAGGTCGGGAAATAGAATTACTTTTCTTCCCTTTAATATGCTGCACTTTTCAGCTGTCAGGTTAGTAAGGCTGCCTACGGCAACCCAAATAAACTGAGGTAAATAAACGCTGGCAATTATAGCCGTTTTTTCACTTTCAACGATGGCAACGGGTTTTATTTTATCTATTAGTAAATGTTCGCCAAACAAACATTGCCTTAGTTCAAATTCGGTCAATTTAAGAGCTTTGTAAGCCCAAGTAATATGATTGAATGGCTCTTTTACTCTTTTGCCTGTATCAGGGCTGTAAAGCATTATTTTACCCGTTCTTACTTTGCCTTGTGTATCTATTTGCCAAAATACCGTTGCACCGTTCCAATGCTTTGAGGTGCCAATAAAATAACGGCTTACCAGCTCACCGGCAAGCTCAACATCGAACTGTTTGATAAGGAACTTTACAAAGCTGTTCGTTTCATGTTCTTTCAGGCTTGCTTTAAATACCTCGACGGGGATCAACGAAATGGGCTTTGGTTTGGGTATATTAATTTGGGGCCTGTGTGATTTGCGCTGATGTGTTTCAAATAAAATATTATTATCCTGAAAATATTGTTTTGGGGTGTAATGGTAGCCACAATTAATTTCACGGTTGCACCTGCCAACGATGGGATTTATATGTTCGTCTGTTTCCGTATCGATATAGCGGGAAAAGGTTTTCGCCCTTTGTTGGCAACCTGGACAATGGTAACGGGTGTTCATGCCTTTGTATGGTTCAAGTATGTATTTAAATCCAGTCATTGAGCTGTTTTTTGCGTTTCCCGTTTCCCTACACTAAGGGAATGGAAACAGGAAACGATATTTTAAAAGGGTGTTTCCTTTCCGTTTCCTTCGTTTCCTGTGGAAACGCAATCAGAAACGCTGTTATCCCAACCGTTCCTTTTTGCCTTATCAAACAGTTTTGAAACGCTGCCTTTTGAATTATACCCTATGGCTTTTGCAATTTGTTCAAAGCTGTACCCCTGTTCTTTAAGTTCCTTTGCTTGTTCATATTTCGCCTTGCTGTTATCGGCATCGGTTTGCTTAACCAATAGCTCAAAAGGCATACGTTCACCTGTGTTTGAGAAAACAAAATTTTGTTCATCAAAATGTAAAACATAGCTTTCCTTTTCGTAGCTGGCTGGCAAATAGTTTCCTTTTACTATACATAAATGCCTGTGCAGTGGATTTAACAGATCGGTTCTTAATTCAATTACCAGCCTCATTTTTGCCTCAAATCCTTGTCCGCTTAACAGGTTGTTTTTACTGGGTTCAAAATTTTCTGTTCGCTTGCCAGTATGGTGCAAAAACAAAATCAGACATTCGTGCTTTTGCGCCAATTCCTGAAAAGGGTGCAAATAAGTTCTTATTCGCTGCGTGTCTTTGAGGTCGCTCCCGTAAACATCAGCGAAACAGTCAATGATCACAAGGTCGGCTGGCTTATTCCCTAAGCGCTTGTCAAGATTGCTGTATAATTTTTCAATTTCAAACACAAAACGCAATCCTTTGAGTAATTCAGGTTTGTAGGCTTGTGTTTGCCGAGAAAGTAAATAAGCTGTTTCACGTTCCAGATCCTCGGTTGATACATAAATTACTGACCGGTGTTTTGCATTTATTTTAAACCCTAAAAAACTATTTTCACCTGTAACAATGGCAACGGCTAATTGTCGCAGTATTGAGCTTTTTCCCGTGTCTGAACTACCAGCCAAACATGCCAATCCGGTTTGTTGCAAAAAAGGCTCAACCAAACAAGGGATTTCTTTTATTTCCGAAAGCAATAGGGATTCGCCCGTAATTTCATTATTTTCAGCTTCAATATCCGCTTGTATTTGATTAATATTTTCCAAAATATCAGTTGGAGAAATATTGCCGGATTCAATTCTTTTGAAATCAAATTTCGGACACAATTTTACCTCCCCATTGCCATGTCTAGGATACGTATCTAAATGGCCATTTGGATTATTATTCATTTGATTAATCATTTCCGGCCTCCTTTTGCTTTTAATAAGTATTCCGGAGTGGTTTCATGATCAGGTATAATGCTCACCTTTTTACCACATTTTAGCCAGGTATCGATTTCCGATTTGAGAAATCTCAATTTTTTGGCCCCTTTTCGGTGTGGGATCGATTGATTATGAACCCAGCCGTAAACGGTCAATTTAGATGGTTTATCCGGAAGATAAGCACACAACTCCTTTAGGTCAAACCATTTGTCTTGTTCTGTTAAGGTGGCTTTATCCCTATCACTCAAGAGCTGCTTAATAATAACCACCTCTTTGTAAAGTTCAGCCACTGCCTTTGGCAATTCATTAAATGTTATTTCGTTCATAAGACATAGTTTTTAAATTAACTATGCCTCAAAATTATGGTGATTGTATAGAGTATATGTGAGTTGTTAGGTTGTTTAATCTTGTAAACAAGAATAAAAAAGTAAAACAAGCAAATAGCCTTTAGTTTGTAAGCTTTTCCAATATTTTCAAAACCCTCAGCTTTGTACTCTCATAGTCAGGATTTCCCTCAGTATCCCAAAGTTTAGTATCAAATATTGATTGATAAGACCCAATATGCTTTTCCCAGTAATTCTTCAAAGAAATATAGACTGCTTTTCTTTTTCGATTTTCGATCGCAAGTAATTGAGGTTCATTCCGAATTAAAGCTTCCAACATATATCTTATAGTTATTCCAATATCACTTTTAAATTCCTCCTTCAGAAGTTTTGCTAATTGATCAGCTTCATTACTTAATAAATGCTCTGGGAATGTTTTAATAGGTTCATCAGGATTAGTAAAAATATACTCCGAACTAACAAGCTTATATAATTCAGGTCTCACTTTCTTCTCGAATTGTAAATGACAAGTGTCCCAATAATCACTTTGATTAACCCATTGGACATGCTTGACAATACCTTCTATAAAATAAGCTCTCTCTAGTCCGTCAAAAAGTTCAGCTATATCACAAATAGACCTCCTATGGTTTTCAAAATCATAAACTTTATTCTTCAGTTGATGCCCAAATTCTGTTAACCTATGGGGAGATGCAAAAGTATCTCTGAATACTCCAATTACTCTTGGGTCTTTGCTAATTCTTTTTATCCCAGCTGTGACTGCTTTACAATCCGGACAACCTCCTGTTCCGTCATTTTCTAAATCCAATTCGTAGTGTATACTTTTAATTACCAAATAGAATTTCAAATTATTTTTTAATAGTTCAACTGTTTTCACCTCTTATTTTTTCAATAACTGATGTATTCACCAAACACTTCAATCAGAAAATGAAGTCTAAGAAGATAAAGAATCAATGTAAAACACATATTCCAGTAATTAGGCCTCATTTAAATCATTATAATTTCAAACACTTAATTCTGTAAAAATTTAAATTTTTATCAGTTTATAATTTTTCATCAAATTATCTTTAGTATAAAATTCAATAAAATAAATACCTGGTAATAGGCTGCTTGTTTCTACCTGCAGCATATTTTTTCCATAAGTTAGGTTATATTCCTTTGAAATAATCTGTCGACCATAAGAATCTAACAACCTAAGGAATAAAATATTCTCTTTTGGAGAAATCAAATCAATATTTAAAATTTGATTAAATGGATTGGGATAAACTTTTATGTCCGGAACTTGAATTTTGCTCTTTTCGTTTGACAGGATAGGAACTTGTTGGTTGCTTTGTCCTCCAAGAACTATTATAAAATTATTTAGTACGGATCCATCTTCACTTGAAAAATAATGTTCTCCAATAGAATAGTTTTTGCCCAAAAATCTGCCCAAAACTGCTATTTTACCTAAACAGGTATCTGAGTCAATAAAATTTGAATGGTAAACTAATCCTTCAGACTCATTAATTGATTGTATTTCTCCAAGTGCATTGTGCGTAACTATCAAAGTTGTATGTTTACTTGAATACCTCAAGTCAGTTCCGAATAATTCAATATAGCCAATGTAATTGATGATTAAAGTAATTAATGTATCCCCTTGGTTGATATAATCAATAACTGAGAAATTAGTTCCCCATAATTCATTCGTTTTTAAGATTAAATCACAACTTGTTTGGCTCATGGAGAATACTTTAGCATATCCAAGTGTATCGTTCTTTCGCAAATTGACAATCACTTTATCTTGACTTACTTTTATATTTGAAATATCTTGATCAAAATGGCTTGAAGAAGAGCATAAATATTCCATTTCACCATTTAGCGTTGTGACATTTAAAGTCATTGGTCCGTCCTCTTGAACCTCAAGTAATGCAATATTTGGCCCGCTATAATTTATGATTTCAAACTTTGACGCTGTAGTACTCTGAGAATCTATTTTATAACCTTGTTCTACAACCCAATTTAAGTCAGCCTTGACAAGATAATTTTCAATTATTTCAGATTGGATAGTGTCTTCAGGATCCAAATAATTATGCTTTCCACTAATGACCAAGTAATAGTTTGCTCCAAATTTGCTCACTGTTTGACAATCAGTATTTTTACCATCAAAAAGAACTGTTTGTTGTAATAGGAAACCATAACTATCAAAATGAAATTGAATAACCCTTTGTTCGGACTCGTCATTTATAAAAATGCTATCTGCAAGTGAAGCTCCCACTAAATTAGCTATAATGGTTATCCCAGATTCATCAGCTTCAAAATATTTCGCCGTAACATTTCCTGTGAAATTACTTCCGCCTTTGAAACTTCTTTCATAATATTTTATTCCATTTGAATCATACAATTCAAAATAAAAGCCTGAATTTGTATACTCTCCAAATACTACATTTTCACCAGTTCCACAAATAGAAGCGATCTTCGTAGGATCTTTTTTAAGGTAAATTGGACATTTCTTATTAGGAAATGGTAGGCATTTCTGTTCGTTAGTTATTTGTGACAATGTGTGTGTATATAAAGTGTTTTCGTAAGTACATGTGCACTCAATTTTACAAAGACCGTCCTCAAGGCAAAATTCGCAATCATCTATAAGCGCAATATTAGGTCCTTCGATGAGCATTTCCATACGGATGCCATTTGAATTATCGCAGATCTTCGTAGCCAAACATGGTTTATCGGACTCTATACTTACGTCATTTGAAAAATCATAATCCTCATTCACGTGTCTTATAATTGGAGAAGGGTCATCACAGCATATTTGTGTCAAAATATGTGTAAACTGCTCAACATTTTCATATCCCGGGAAATCGCAATTACATGTAATTTGACAATAGCCTGGAGGATCGTTTAGTATTTCTGTTGGCTTGCATTTGGGAGTTCCAAAAACATCTACTCCAGGATCCCCCGAATTGAGCTCGCATATTAATCTTCCTTTACATTTAACCTTACCAGAAAATGGATCCGTAAATATTGTCGTATTTATAACTTTAAATGCTGAATAACTTGGCCCATTTTTTCTGCCATTGCATGCATAATAATATGAGCAATTTGCATGATTGGGAATTAGCCTCCTTTCAAATGGGACCAAATTAAATGTTGCTGATGTAGAACATCCTGATTCGTCTGTAACTGTTACAGATGGATTTGTCCCAAGATTATTTAGATGCAACTTATATGATGTTTCGTTTTGTTCATTCCACTTGAATTTGGTTTTACCTAAAGCTCCTTGAATATTATCTACCCAAATATCCATCTGTGACCAAATTTCACACACATAATCTGAAGTTTTAAAGTCAAATTTAATTTGGCGATCCCCGCAAAACCTCACGGGTATAACTTTGGAAGATTTACGACCGCAACCATCTTCTACTTTAACTGTATAGTCACCAATGCCAAGTCCATTGATATTTTGGTTACTTGAACTAAATCCATTGGGTCCTGTCCATTGGATGATTTTAATCGGACATCCTGCAATAGTAATATCTATTGCAGCATCAAAAGCATCTCTGGCTGATGGTGGTGTTACTGAGGAGGTAATAGAATATTTACAATTGCTCATGTTAGTGCAACATGTTAAGCTGAATTGCTTAGTTGCCGTACAACCTGATATATCTGTAACTGTAACAGAATATTGACCTGGTGTAAAAGTAACAAGGCTATTAGAAGTATTCCCATTGGACCATAGATAGGAAAAATTTGTCCCTCCCAATGTTATTTTACCAGGGGAAACCGGTATTTGACCATTACAAGATATATTTTTATATTCTAAAATTGATACTATTGGTGATTCTTTAACAAATCGGCAAGATTTCAAAGGTGTATTAATTTTTTCGACACAATATTTACCTGGAACTAATCCAGTTATTTGACAAACACCAGCATGTCCAGAAGACCAATTATAATTTAAACAGTCTTCTGCCAAAACTTCCATGCTACCATTTGGTTGATCTAAACAGGCATCAACTATATGGATGGGTAAGTCTTCGTTGCAATCTTCGTCTTTAGTTCCTACAGTTGCAAATAAACCCACAGGGCAATTACCATAATAAAAATATAAGACATAAACTCCTGTTGCCAAATCAGAAATTATCAGCGGATTTGGTGGATTTGAATAATATTGTCCATTGCAGTTAAAATTTTTAATTGCAACATTGGATATATTGTAAAAAACTATTGTTCCATCATTGATATTATTACAAATGTAATCAGGGTATGTTTGTATTGAAAAATAGCTATTAGTTATAGTAAAATTGAGATTGTTTAGACTACAAGTATAATCAGTTCCCCAAGCTGTGTAATCGCCAGGTGGTAAATTATCATAGGTTAATTTACCATGATTATAAAAACCATTGTCAGTCGACATAACCACGTTATTAGCATGATTAAAAGTTGCATAAGCTTGATTTGAACATGGTACCCAATTGAGGTTGCTTGAAATAATTTCGAGGTTATTTTTAAACGCAATGCTGCCGGAAATAAGGCAAGATCGACTATCAGTTACTGTATAAGAATTTAGGCCAATCCTTGGATTAGGTTTTATCGAAGATTGAGCACCATTGTCCCAAACATAACTATAAGGAGGAGTACCACCTGATGCGTTGAGTATGATATTTTGATCGGGGTGGCTACAATCATTAGCTTGGGCTGATGTAGTAATGGGTTCTAAAACTACTTGCTTGCTTATGTTTTTATTGCAATAATCGGTTACTGTAACTGAATATGTTCCTGAGCTTAAATTTGGTCTCCAAAAGGATTTTGTTGGGCTGTCAGACCAAAAAATATCTAATGGTCCAGCTCCAGCTTGAGGTGTTATTCTTATTTCTCCATTCGAAGCACCGGGACATGGATTTTGACTGGTTACTTTTATTTGGAGTGGAATACGTCCAAAATCCTTCACTTTAAAGCAATCTTCAATAGAGCAGGCGGTTAACTGTGAGGTGACTGTAAGACAATACGTTCCCGGTATTAAATTATCAATGGTAGATATGGTTTGTCCTAAATCAGTTTGATCAGTCGACCAGGAAAAATCATATACATCGTCTTCATACCCGCTATTAAAATTGTATGCTTCAACTGTAATTGAACCATTTGCACTACACGAGTTTGCTATCTCAGGATTAAGAATGAAGTCGGTTGGGGAAGGATTAGTTATTCCTATTTCATAAGTTCCGGTGCAAAGATTTATATCCGTTGCAACTAAAAAATATTTTCCAGATCTCAGACCAGTATATTTACCTGTTTGATAATCTTTGGTTATCCAATTTCCCAAAAGATCTTCCAGATGAAATTCATAAGGAGCTGTTCCGCCTGAAGCTGACATGCTTATAAATCTTATTTCTGCATCGTCCACATTACAATCAGTTGGTAGAGTTATAACTTCAATAGCAGAAACTGTAATCCTGGCACATAGTTGTATACATCCAGTTAACTTGCAACAGTCCTGGTCTCCAATTTCATAACAATAAATACCATTAGCTAAACCAAATAATTCATCTTTATCATCGGTACCAGGAATGCTGTTACCTGATGGATCAGTCCAGGAAATGGAATATGGGGACATTCCACCAATTATCTCTAAGACAATCCACCCATCCAAAGTACCACTACTTGTTTCCGATTCGGATTTTACACTTACTTTGAAATTATCAAAACAGGAAGAACTATTCAATTTAGTATCCTCGCCGGACGTAAGCATATGACAATTTTCAAAACAAAATTTGTAAACATCATCTATATTTCCTCCTTTCCTGGCTGGATTGAACAAATTGATAGATTCTCTTATAGGAATTTGTACCATTGTTCCATTTTCAACTAAACCTCCGGCCATAGCCTTCATATCCAATATTTGATTATTGTTCTTATCTAAGCCTGTAAACTCCAAATGACCAGTAGCTCCATCCTCAAGTTTTCCATCATTTTCGAAAGTATATGACCAAACATTCCCTCCTAAATTGGTAAAAGTTTTCCAACCGTTTTCCAATTCTACGATTTGCCCGTTGAGATTATTGAGAGCTTCGCTACTTCGTACACGAACTTCAATTAAGCTTTCATTACCCACATCTGCTGTTGCACACAAGTTAGCTGAAAATTGAAGGCCATTTTTATCGAATTCCCAACCAGCTTTATATACCGGTTGGTTGTCAATAATAACTTCTACTGATTCAATAAAGGGTTGAAAATTATCTACAACAACCGAAAGTGGATTTGGTGCAAATTCCTCCCCTTTTATAGTTATAGTCTTCGCTTTAACAAGATAGTCCCCATCATCGTAAAAAGCACCCATAGGACACTTCGCAAGTAAAACTGATGTACCCTGCTTATGAGATTTTGACAATCGCCAATAAATATCTGAAAAGTAAAACCAATCTTCCCTATCAGGTGAACAATCTCCCGCTCCAGAACAATTATATGCTTTAGGCTGAATACCATTTCGTTTCCAATTCCCAAATTGCGCATAGTTATGACCGTAGATTGCTGCACCCAATTCTCCTCCATACACTATTTTGGAATCATATTCTCTCCCTTTAAATTCTGCAAATGATTCTGGTTGGACTTTACTATATAAAAAACTGACTTTTTCAATATCAAAGATTTGATTATATCTACATGCATTTTGGTTGCCTTGCGAATTTCTGACTTTTATTTTTAAAGGAGATGGTTTACTCCCATAGTTAACCATGTAACCTGATGTTTCTGTCTGGGTTTCATCCAAATAAAAAAGGTATTGATCAAATGTCGGCTGCGAATAAGAAAGTTGGCTCAGCGGATTATGTTCATTGGGTTCACCATCCATATTTCCACTTGTGCGTCCTAAATGAAGGTGAGCCGTAACTTGACCAGAAGTTCCTAACGCTCCAATACCTTCACCTGCAGAAACATGAGTTTGTACCCCAATTTCAACTCCATCAACTGTTACTGTTGAATTACCATCATCATTGAAATCGCTGATTGCAAAATAACTGCTGCCTACTTTATAAACTATACACCATCTTTCAGAAAATGGATCATTTTGCTTCATGACATGGCAGTTGCCTACTTGATATGTCCCGTTGTTTGAGAATAAAAGTGGAAGATTTGAATCATCGAATAAATGTGTATAAATGTAATCACCTACAATCAGGAATTTCAGTCCTGCATTAAAAAAGGATCGAACACCATTTTTTCGTTTAATTCCTTCTCTAATTTGACCCGACTCTATAACTCGGATTAAATATCCTAAATCGGAATCTCCGCCATCTGGTCCATTAAGGTCAATACCACTATGCCAACCACAATTTCCATCAACGCACCTTGGTCCGAAATCATCGGCAATAAATTCTTCCTCAAAGGCAGTCAAAGTAGAGCTGTATCCATCATTTATCGGGATGCTGTAATAAGCAGATATTTGTGCGCTCAACGTTGCGCTATGAATGCTTATAAAAAAGCTTGCATATAATATTAGCCTCATAATTAAAATTTTATGGATTCAAAGGGATATAATTCAAGTAATTTTGAGTGGTTGCGGATTGATTTGAAATAGTTTTTACGGATTTCTGTAAATTGACTTTTGGTAAAATGAATTTCCTTATAATTTCTATTTTTATAATCGAAATATAGTTTAGTAGTTAAGTAATCTTGAATGTTATTATCATTTACATCATGACTTAATATATGCAGCCCAGTTTGAAATTCGTAAATGGGCAAATTAAATCCGTGATCAAAATGCAGGACGACTTTGCTGGTTTTCAAATCGTATAAATCCATACTAAAATGTCTGATACTTTCCATATTTGAATTATGGATACCTCCCGAACCGACCCAAAGGAAATTACCACAAGGAGAAATAATAATTTGGCTGATATTGGTAACTAAATTCTCAAGTTGGTGTATAATGTTCCCTTTTGGATCAAGTACTATGATGGTGTTTATATCGTCAATTAAACAATCTCGTTCATCACGTGCGGAAATAGCATACCTTATAGCATAATATCCTGTATTAATGGCTGAGAAATCATTTGGTCTGGTCCAAAAGTGATTTGCCATTTTATATATATTTCGCCCTGAAGTTGACTTTAATTCACTTGTGCAATTCTCTCCATCAAAACAACATATGCAGGTCACTTTTTTACCTTTAAGTGATATTGGATTGTGTTTATCAAAATGAAATTCTTTGAAAATATTATAGTTACTATCAAGGTAAATTAATTTGGAATACCAAAATGTGTTTGAGTCAGGTCTATTATACCTTATTTGATAAAGATTAGAATAACTTAGAATACCGGGTGCAAACTCCCCTATTTTATAATCATATTTATTCCTATAATCTAAGGTACCTATTGAAAGATTTTCTTTAAAGTACAACCAGAAATTACCAATCTTAATACTATCTCCTTGCTTAAATCGCCCATTTCGAGACTGATAAAAGATATCATTCTCAAGTTTATTCTCCTGGAGTGTCTGTATGTACTCCGGATGGTCCTTTGGTAATTTTTGATGAGCGTTCTTCTTTTCTGAACTATCCGATGATTGGACTAAACTGGAATTGGAAGAAATAGAATTATCATTCTGAATGGGTGCAACCCTGGGTTTACAGCAAATAAGTGTAATAATCATCCAAATTGCAATGGTGTATTTTAACATAGTGATTGGTTTTTGTTCAATAAATATAACAGACTTGGTTCTAAATTACTTAACCGCAGAAAACATATTTTTTTCAAACAATTGTATTCAAATCAAAAACAAATCATTTCAAAATGTTAATAGTTATATACAAATTCGTTTTGGGTATGAAATTTGACCGAATTGTAAATTATAAGGGAACCTCGAACAACCTTATTTCCGCCCCGAGCTGACTGAATTTCATGCATAATTCATTTTGTGTTGATTAATTTCAATCCAGAGCGGAACTTCTACTCACAATTTTATATGCCTCGAGTTTGAATTATAATCTCTTAGTTGCATTTATTTTGTTGATAGAGCTAGTTTTTCTTGTCTTTATGTACTTGCCCCTTGCAATTTATCTAAGTAGATCATCCGAGTCATGTTGTATACGAAATTCTGAAGTGTGATCTCTGCTGTTGCTCTCATGAGTCCTATACAACGAACCCCAAATCCTTTCGCCCGATTATGAATTGAAGCGAAAATATGCTCCACGCGACAACGAGTTCTGGCTTTAATCTTATTGGCTACTTGCTGCCTCAGGTGGTTTGACCCCCTATTAATCAGACTTTCTTTACAAAGTTAATAAATAGATCAAAACATCAAAATAATTTTGCACTTCCAGGAAACGACCGACGGTGATCTTTATACCGATGGGAAGAGTGGCAGG
>JABARE010000030.1 GCA_019187365.1 Saprospiraceae bacterium
ACCGCAACGAAGGATTGTGAAGCTAAATTCATTGAGTGGGTTAGCCTGTGCGGGCTGGCTGGCGCAAGAGGGAGTGAAGAGAGGCAGCCCCCAAGCAAAACAAGACGAGGCGCGGTGAAGGAAGCTATGCGGAGCTATAACTGACTGAACCGCAACGAAGTATTGTGAAGCTAAATTCATTGAGTGGGTGAGCCTGTGCGGGCTGGCTGGCGCAAGAGGGCGCTTTTAGAAGTGCCTTAAATTCATGAGGCTATTGCCAAGGGCACAGTGGTTTTTACGCTGTTGGAATGTTTCTTCTTTATTTATTGATTACCCCTTGTAAATTGGGTTGTTACTTTCTTTTGCCGCAAAAGAAAGTAACCAAAGAAAGCTCGTCAGTATGCTAGGCGCTCACGCTGCGATCAATCTGCGCTTTTAGCTTTCGTGTTTTGGGGATTGCAGTGTTCCCTTCTGGCATCTGCTATGCACCGTGAACGTGTCCTGCGGCTGGGCGCTACGCTGATTATCCCAGCCTGCGGACACTGCGCTTGCATACTGACTGTCCCAATGCAGGAATGAAAAGTTCCCTTCTGGCATCTGCTTTGCACCGTGAACATGTTGCCTCTTGTCCGCTGGCTGAGCTGAGTCGAAGCCAGCGGACACTGGACTTGCATACTGACTGTCCCAATGCAGGAATGAAAAGTTCCCTTCTGGAATCTGCTTTGCACCGTGAACATGTTGCCTCTTGTCCGCTGGCTGAGCATGAGCAAGGAGAAAGCCACTAAATGTGGCTTTCGACGCAGCGAACCGAGAAAACAGCCGAGCTCCGCCGAGGGTGTTTTTGAGGCATTTACTGCAGCTGCATAATAGCTCTGCCCTGCTGAAAGCATGGCCTGCCCCGCTGAAAGCAGGGCCTGTCCTGCTGAAAGCAGGAAGTGTGAGTGAGGGCAAAGAGAAAGCCAGCATACTGACTGTCCCAATGCAGTATCGTATGGATTTTGCCATCTGGTTTCAAAATTTAATTAATTAGGGTACCTCGAATAACCTAGTTTTGATGCCAGAATGAATTTAGCAAAACAAGACGAGGCGCGGTGAAGGAAGCTATGCGGAGCTATAACTGACTGAGCTGCAACGAAGTATTGTGAAGCTAAATTCATTTTGCGCGCAAGCCAGTGCGGGCTGGCTGGCGCAAGAGGGAGCTTTTAGAAGTGATCCTAAAGGCTGGCCTATAAACTCCCTATGAGGACCGCTTTTCCGCTTTGACGTACAGGCGCTATCATTATGGGCCGCATCGATCCGCCGGCCTGCTCATTTGAGCAAAGAGATGTTGCCGACGCGGACAATTTGCCGCCCTTCGCAATCGTATTGAAGTATATATCCGAAAACGTCGGGGCCCAACAGTTTTCCGCGATATCGTCCATCCCAGGCCTTATTCTGATCCCTGCTTTCAAAAACGGTTTCTCCCCACCGGTCTACGATCCGAAAATAAAACTGCTGCAGGGGAGCTCCTCTGACAAACATAAAATCGTTGACATGGTCTCCGTTTGGTGAAAACGCATTGGGAACCCCCACAGGAAGTTGATCGCAGTCTGTTAACAAAACGCGCACGGTGACGCGAAGCAGGTAGGTGCAATCCATCGAGTCGGTCACGATGACGGAATATTCCGTAGTGGTTTCCGGAAAAGCTTCGGGGTCCGGACAATCGTCACAACTCAAAGAATGTCCGGGGGACCACAGATAGCGGTATCCCGGAGTTACGTACAACTGCGCCTTGTCTCCTTTCCGGATTGTCGTATCAGGAGAAATTCCGAGTGCACCTGGCAAGGCCCAGTAATTCACAACGAATGTATCGGTACTTCTACAACCTTGCACGTCGTCGTATTCCAGGAAATACCGAAGGCTGTCGCGCACAAGTATGCGCTGCGTCCTTTTAAGCGGATCTACGATACCGGGTCCCCGCCAATAATAATTGACTTTCGATCCGGCGTCCAGTTCAATCTCTTCATCCCTGCAAGCCAGGATTTGGTTGTGAAGCCCTCCGGATGGCTGAAGATTTAAAATGATGTAGGTATAGTCTTTCATGCAGTCTGAGCCACTGCTGATGGTTAATTTCAGCGTATCAAGAAAAATCGAATCTCTCCCCTTTGCACCATACCATTGAAACCTGCAGGAGTCGCAGAGGAAGGTAGATTCGTCCCATTTGTAGCTCCCCAGTGCGGAAATGCCACCGCCTAACAATATGGAATCTCCGGCGCAGAGGGTGTCGTAAAAGAACTGTCCCGGAAGGAGCACCCGCCTGGTAGCTAGGGTATCAGAAGAACAGATACAGACAGGTTCCGGGAGAGCGATGAGGAAATTACAATTCAATGGAAAAGGGCCATCAATGAATGTGTTGAGGATAAGCTCCTGATGCGCTTTTAGACTGTCGACCGGTATTTTGATCAGTTTGACCAGGCTGTCTTCCTTTCCCAGGCTGCCGGATGCCGGACGATCGATAAAAATGCCCAAGCACAATTCGGAATCGGGAAATAATTCCATGTTCTCTGTCAGGATCCCCGCCTCAAACTTCAACCTGCCGTCATGCTGTTCGTCTGCTTTAAAAAATGAAAATCCCGCAACCGCAAGATTTTTTGCAATCGCCCCCTTCGCTTCTGAGGTGCTGGCATACACCTGGCATTCCGACTGGCTCGTCACACAAAAGGCCGTTCTTCTCGTGAAGGTGTTCAGCTGCATCGCATAATCCCCGCAGTCTGCAGGTGAATATCCATCCAGATCAATGCCAAACCGAATGGGCTGTCCGGATGCGATTCCAGGATCGAGCGCCAGGTGCAATTCCCAATGGTCGGAATATTCAGAGAGCCGCAATTTTGGAGGAGCGGAAATATTTTCCAGTGCCATGAAACTATTGGCCACAAAAGCAAACGGCTTCGGTATGTAAATCACACAGCTGTCGTCACTTTGGGTTTCCTGATCGAACTCCAGTCTTGCGTGGCAAGTCACCTTTCCCGGTTCACAAGCCAGCGGATGCTTTAGAGTCAGGTCAGCATGACCCTTCGGAATGCGCGTCAATCCCTCAATGAGTATCTCTCCTCCGGCCTTTCGTACAATGTTGCTGGTGTTTTCACAAAGGTTCAACCCGCGTGCCGTAAATACAAAGTAGTTATCCGCTGCGATTTCACAACTGCTCGCCGCCCTAAATTTTATCCTGATAGAATTGGCGGGCTTGTATTGTATGCCCTGCAAACCGCGGGTAGCCAATTCCGGAATCAGTTGGTCAAACCTCCAGATATAACGATTGCCAATAAGCCATTCCGGCATCGGGAAGGGTCTGTAGGGACTCCCTGCGGGATAGGATACCATTGCGCTGCCTGTGATCAGAATGATCCCTGCAGGCACTTCGATGATCAATTCAGGCTGGTAAGCGCTTCCCTTATCGGCATTAAAGAACTCCAATTCCATTTCCGGAAGCGTGTCGCAAAGTTTCAGGATTATCTGTTCCTGCGCCAAGTCGAGTTCAAGCTCAGGCTTTGCAGGAATGACGGGGATTTCAATGGCGTGAAGCAGGCAGGTGTCAAAATCCGCGATCAGCGCCAGTGAATCACATGA
Source organism: Saprospiraceae bacterium (assembly GCA_019187365.1). Taxonomy (GTDB): domain Bacteria; phylum Bacteroidota; class Bacteroidia; order Chitinophagales; family Saprospiraceae; genus Vicinibacter. Next base: position 3,586 of record JABARE010000030.1, read on the forward strand.
CCAGCTGGTCAGGATGCGGAGCGTATCCTTATTGCAGCTCATCTCAATGGCCTTCATTTCCAGAATGTAATTGCTGTCATTCTCAAACGGCCCTATCAAAAAACAGCTGTCGCGAAGCGAACGAATGTTAACAGGTGGTGTGCTGCGGATGGCAAACTGATCTACCAGTCCGCTCGCTGAACCCATGGTGATTTTCAGGTAGCCGCCATCGAGACCGGAAGGGTACATCAAATCCCACTCCAGCTGCCTGGAGGAAATGTATAATTCCTTTTGATCAAACCGCAGTCGCGCACCGGGATTCAACAAATGGTATTCCAGGCTGCTTGTAAGGTTCCACCTGCTTTGAAGATGTATCACATCGGGGGCAATCCAGAAAGTGCTGTCACTTTCGCTGCTGAGCACATACTGGAATGTGATCTGTACCTTATCGTCCTTGAGCGCACCGCAGCGATCAACAAGAATGTGTGGAATGCATTCGATCCTGAATGCCTCATCCCAGCTCAATTTAGCCAACCGGCCGGCCGGAAAGAAATACACGTTGTTGACGACATCGGGGATGAAATAGTCCCTCCGGATCAATGTGTCTGACAGCCCATTAAAATAATAGCTGTAGGTCCATAACGTATCCAGTTTGAGGTCAGGTGCAAGAAAATACTTGATGCTGTCAAAGTGAATGATCCGGCGGAATTCCCGCGTAAAAAAATCAGAGAGGTTCCCATTGCCCCTAATGACCACCGGACTCAACTGCAACGCCCTGTTACAATAGTAAACATCGGTGGAAGGAAGCATGACCTCCCATCCAGGCGTGGCAAACTTAAGGACCTGGGACTCCGAATGACATGAATAGGGAAATAAAAATCCCCGGCCCCGGTTAAATACCTGAATGTAATTCACGCCTTTCGTTGAAAAGATGCGGTCATTTACACTTCCCTTAAATGTATACAGTACTTCCAGTTCGAAGCTGTCACCATCGGCGATCTCGTGATCATTGGGCAAGCCACAGTTGAGGATCAGCGATTCCCGGGTCAGTGTCGCAGCATATCCCGATCCGTAATTCTTCCTTTTTAAACCTACCTTGCCACATCCTGGAGATACTGCGGGACTCTTATATTCCACGATGGTGTCAACATTGCATTGGAACCACCTTTGGCTGGCGGCATGGTAATAACGCAATTTGCCAGAAATGGGATTCAGTGGAACGCCAATTGAAAATAAAAATGAAATTGAATCGGCAGTGTATCCAGGGGTGAAGGCAATGATCCCCGACTTAACTGCATTGGCCAGCGTATCACCGGTTATAAAATTGCGAATCGCCACCATCGAAGTGTCGGCCCGGCCAGTACCATCAGACAATCTGTTGGAATCGACATCGGCGTCATACACATTGACCCTGTAGACATCGCTGTTGAATCCTGCATATATGGGAATCGTATCCTGCACCCCCTGCTCATCAGGACAGTCCAATTCAAATCCCTGCAATGCAATCTGGGATGGTCCGCATGCACAACTATCGGAGAAGTAGCAGGGGGAACTGACCACACTGCATAATAATCCGTTAACTACGGCCTTTTCTTCCTTGTTTTGCGGACAGGAGGTTATGAATTTTCGCGAACTCGGTCCAAGGGATTGAAGACACGGCTGATTACAATCGGCGATGACCCGGATGGGAAGCAGATAATTCTGTACCAAGAAGGGCGGGTCGTATTGCAGATTGACCAGGGTTGCTCCGCTGATATTGATTTGTCTTTTTGCCGGGACCTTTCCTCCCAGAAAAAAGGAAGTATCCGCCAACATCAGTCCACAGGGAATGGCTATCTGGATATGAATGGGTTTGTCGGCGATATTGCGGAGTATTCGAATGCTGTCGTAAACGACATAGGTCTGGTTGTGTTTAAAAATAGGTGAACTGCCCGGCAACTTCAATTCGTGGTAAAATGTCTTTGTACTGCTCAGGTCTATGGCGACGGGGATCAGATCAGGGGATGCTGTAGGATTGCTCTTACAGAACGTGAAATACCGGTATTTATAATAAAATACCAGCTGGCTGGCCGGAACATCCGGGTTTATCAGGATCCTTCCATAAAGCCGGACCTTTTGTCCGGGAAGTAGTGAATGTATATAGACGTCGACGTCGTTTGCCAACTCTGCTGGAGTGCAAAGTTGTCCGGTATAAGTCCCCGATGGGACCAGGGAAGAGATCGCTACGGGCCCATCAATACGGAAGCTGTCCACAATGAAAGCAAGCGTATCGCCCGGACCCATATTCCTTTTTGACTGAAGGCTCAATTGAAGTCCGTCTGCCTTTCGTGTACCCGTATTTTGAATATCGATGTAAAACAAATGCCCATCGGGTGTACAATAACAATCATCTGCATTGGTTCCTGTTGAGAAGCTTAGGCGGGCATTCCGGATGGGTTGGATAAAATCAATTTCTGAACTTTCCTCATCGCCCTGACAGACATTTCCCGCGCATGACCAAAAAGCAGAATACATCGAACCAATTGTCTTGGAAGCACAACTGGTATCGGAAACCCATTCTTCAATTTCGATAAACTCGTCTCGCTCCAAAAGGGAATCTCGATCTCCGGTCTTGACAAAATCTCCTCCATCCAGCTCCAGTCGCAGAATAACCGGATCTTGGTATGCCGTTTTTCCGGTTGCGGAACTGACTATTATCGAATCGTGTCTGTCTTCGAACGTAAAATTTCTGATCGGGCCCAGTCTGGAATTGGTGATCCGGATTTTCCGGTATAAATCCGTTCCCGCCTCGACACTTGTATCATTGACGGATTGAATAACCAGAAATCCAGTTTCAATCGGGTAGGGTGGGTCCGTAACGAGCGAATCCTGCCCACCATCGTAGGTCAGCCTGATTTTATTTCGGAACAACGAGCCGCTGTTAACCTGATCAAAGAGGCTGCAAGTAACAAAAAACCCCAGCCTCAAAGTCCTTTTCGCACGTGGCAGAAAAGTTGCAAGTTTAAATATGGGACGATGCGGAATGGTTAGATCCAGCTCCGATGCATTCTGAATACTGCCTGCAAGGTAGTTGGTACCCTCCGGAAGGTAAAGTTCGAGCGCTGCGTTAACAACATCGCTGCCCGAAGCATTCTCCAAATCTATCCTCAACTGCGACTGGCCGCAGATAGATACCGTATCTTCCAATAAATGGGTGATGCGCAAATTTTGCCCAGTCGCTGAGTAGCCCATAAAAAGGAGACCGATCCAGTAAACTTTAAACTCCGATTGAATCATGTCCGGTTTTAGCATTGCGGTTGGTGGCATCCGGCAAAAAAGAGCAGCAAAAAGGTTAATGCCAAAGTCAAAATTACTGAATTCTGGCACTATTTCGTCAAAACCAGTTCCTCCTGTCCCCCTTTTTTTCAGGTCCCGGGGGAATTCTCCATGTCCGGGCCCTCAATCTGCCTTCAATAACCCGTTTGCCTGTCAATCTCAAACCGGCCAAACTCGAAGCAGGGCCGGGAAGCGAATGACCCCCTGCATTTGGCATACACTTCTGTGCTGGCAGAAGGGCTTAACACGGCAAGTTTCTCAATATCCGTACTCCCTTGCAATCAATTAAACAGGAATGTATCGATACAAACTAACGTTTGTATGTATTGGCATGAAAACTCCTCCTTTCATTTGGGATAAAGAAATGTTTTCAAATTATGGGTAAACTTAGATGCCTTCTGCCAGGCCAATGGAGCGTTGGCAGAATCTAACGAAACACCGTGCCTCCTGGAAGATGCTTTAGGGTATTTCTAAAAACGCTCTATTGCGCCAGTCTGCCCGGGCTGGTTGGTTTTGCAGGCGCATCAATCGCCGTTGATGACCACTGCGGCTTTCAGAAGAGTACCCGTACGGGTGCGCAGGACCAGTGCATAGCAGCCGGGAGGGACATCCTGCGCCTGCATGACCCATGTATGGAGGCCATGCGATTGCAGGGGCAACTGACATTTTATGCGGCCATCGGATGAAAGGAGCAAGACCTGCAGTACATCCTCCCGGCATTGCAAGACGAAATGACCGTCACTGGGATTGGGAACGATTGTCAGTTGATCATTGCGGGCCGGGGTTTGAGTAAAAACGGGATGGCAATTCCCGTCAAATTGTTTCGTACAGCCGTTCGTGTCGGTAACGACCAGCGACCATTGCGATTCTGGAACTTCGACGAAAGACGTCGTCTCCCCATTGCTCCATGCATAGTGGTATCGCGCGTTGCTATCCTGCACCATAAAATACAGCAGGCAGGTATCCGGTTTATGGCCGGGAACGGCAATGACCTCACCGCTGATGTCAGGATGCTGCCGCACCGATTTCACCGCCGATCCCTTACATCCGTTAGCATCTGTCACCGTAAGGGAATGCGATCCCATCTGATAAACCGCGATTTGCGCCGACGTGCTGCCTGTGCCCCACTGGTAATGCTGAAATCCCTGTGTGGAAAGTATGGCTGTATCTCCCGGACAAAAAGCATCCGGTCCGGCAATGACCGGATCGGGTTGTGGAAATACTTCGAGGTAGAGTTTCGTTCGAAATCCCACTTGCTGATCGCAATACCTGAAAATGTCGAGTGCGTAAATGCCTGGAGCTCCAGGTGCGATGTCGGTTCCCAAATCGCCATGAGATTCAAATCGCACTCCCGGAGTGCCGCAATCAAACCCTAGTCCGGAGTAGCCCAGTTTATAGAGGTTGCTATCGCTCAGAAAGGCTTTCTCACCGAAACACATTCGCAAGGTGTCGAACCCATACAGTTCCAGGTCGTAGTAGAGACTGCTTCCAGCGGGAGCGGTCCACAATCCGGAAAGGGAAGTCAGCAGGAGCGGCTGACTGCTGGGGAGCCTGATCTTTTCCCGGGAGCGCATGACCCCGGCGAGATCGTATCGCACGGAGAGGTAATATTCGTGGTTTGAAAGCGCGTTGGGAAAATAAATCGCAGTGGAAAAATTGGTATCGACGATGGCGCTGTCGTTCCTCAACAGGGCAGCCCGGCGGTCCACTACCAGCTCGGGATCCTTTTCGTCGCGCAATTCCAGCAGTACCCAGCGCACGATACCCGGAGGAAGGGATTTTAACGATTCGCTCCCTGTGTAGCGGTAAGGCACTCCAGAAAACGGCTGCATTGGGTCGACGGCCGGTCTCGGCCCGGTGAAACAAGCTGGGTCTGGCGGGGCAGTGATCCTGGCAGCCGGAAGCGGGCAGGTTCCCTGCAGGTTTGCATCCATCCAGTTCAGACGGTTGCGGATCCAGTTTTTCACTCGACGCATTTCGTCCGGATAGGAGCTGGCGACATAGGCGTTAAAACCACCTGGATTTGTTCCCAGGATTTTCCAGCGCATAAAGTGCCTTAGCTGGGCTTCGCTTAGGGTATCAAAGGCATAGCGGTCGAGCCAGGCAAACAGCCGGGCGGTGTCGAGCAACGACGAACGCAACTCATTATAGCGGCATTTTACTTGCCAAAGGTATTCGGGATCCTGCAACAGCCGCCTCCAAAGAACCGGCGTTGGGAGTGTTGCGGGAACACAGCCGTCGTACATCCATCCCGTAAACTGGGCGCCGGAACAGAAACTTGCATTGCCATAGGCGAAATTGTAATCCCAAACCGGGCCTGCTTTGAATTTGCCTTTACCTCCATCGGCTTCCTGCTTCTCTTTATAAAAATAGCTGCTTGCCTTATATGCATCGATGTTGCGCGTAAATTCCGTCAGCAGAAAGTAATCGATGAAGCTTGGTATGCTCAGGTATCGCATATAACCATTGACTGGATCCGAAAAATTGGGAGAGGCAATCACCTGTTCGACGGTATCGATGTACTGGTGGATGTAATTCTCCTGCCTTGGATGGATGTCATCAGATTCGGGATAGTGAAAAAGCCAGGTGATGTTCTGCCCGGTGGTGGATTTTACTTTGGACACAAAACTTTTGTCGGCGGGATTGTTTTTCTTGTCGATCTTCATGATGTAGCCACCCGTCAGTTCAAGTCCGGAGGTGTCTTCCTTTTTCAGGTTGGCGATGGCCACGCGGTCTGGCCCCCGTTTGATCGATTCGGTAAACAGGTATATGCCCTGGTAGTCACCATTGAGCACCAGCTCGCAAAACCGTGTCCGCGGCCCCCAATGGCCCATCTCATTCCAGAGCTGGTACGTCAGCGCGTTGCGCAACATGCTGATGTCGTTGTAGGGCGCATAGAGCACCCAATCCTCTTCGGCGGGCATGCCAAGCAGCGGCGCGTCGATGTCCTCGCCGGAAACGCTGTCGCGCAATTCCAGTCCGTACTGCTTTTGTGGATAAGACTGCGAACTGTTGCCCCGGACCTCTATGGCGATCGCATTGTAGTAGTGTACAGGTGGGTCCTTCACGTGGTTCATTTTTCCCGGGCCTTGGTACACCACGCGCATATAGGCGATGATCTTGGGTTCGTTTGCAATGGTCTTGCCCCGCGTATCAATGATGCAAATCGGAAGTCTCGACGAGTCGAGCCTCACCACCTGGGCATCCAGCTTCAATGCCATCGCGAAGAATAGAAAAGGAAGGAGAGATTTCATGGGATAAAGATAAAACAGGTTAAAGAGGATGTTTCAAGCTCCAACCGAAGTTTCAAAGGAGATCGACCGCAAAAGTGATCTATGAAACCCGATAGAGTCCTGCTTTCCCGCAGGCAATGCTTACCTTTGGCTCCCACTGGAATATGCCCGGAATTTTCTTATTGCTTCCAATGCCAATAAAATGACTGCCTACAAGGAATTCATCCATACAGAGGGAAATCCCGACTACCAACCTTACGCCGATCCTGCTTGTAACAAAATTTACAACCTTATCTTCTGCGACGACCTTTCTCTTTACAAATCCTCGTCAGGTCTAACCGGCAAACAACCCTGGGAAACGCTTTTTCAACTGCCAGCGCCCATCGATGCACTCCAGGCTTTGTCTTTTGACGAACAGCTTGACCCGCGCGCGCGTTTGCTCGCCTATCATCGCCTTCGCACGGAGGGATATCCTCCGGGTGGGCCGGAGTTGCTCGGAGTGGTTGTGGAGGTGGGATTGGATGCCGGACTGGACGTGCTGGCCACTTTTTCAGATGGAACCGCACGCTACATTCATGGCACAGGAAGAATGGTGTTGTGGGAAACTTCGGACGACCAGTCTGCCGCATTGACCGAACAACTGTTTGCACAAAGCGAGAGCATCATCGAACAAATTGGACCCTGGGATCAGGCACGCAGGCCTTTCCCTGCAAATGGCACCACCCGGCTGAGTTTTCTCGTTTCTGACGGTCTCTATTTTGGGGAGGCGCCAACCCAGGCGCTTTTTAACGACCCCATGGCTGCCCCGGCACTGCTCACCGCCACCAGACTGATGCAATATCTGACCGGGATCGCAAAAAATTAGCCCATCGCTTGCACGGGACCTATCCCCCCGCAGAACCGGAAACTTGTCTGGTTGAAGTCTGCTCTCAATTGCAAAAATAATCCTTCATGGGTGCATAGGCGATCTCCCTCACATCTTTCCTTTCATTGCACATTCCCATACTCGACAACCACGAAACGCCGTCAAAATTCCAACAGTGCAAGTCGCTTTCCTCACACAAAGTTCCATACAACAAATGGTGCAAAGCTGTAATGGCAATATCGGCCTGTACCGGGCTGTGCTGCCGGATGCAAAAAACCGGTGGATTCATAGGATCATTGATGTTGCCTCCGTCCATACCGCATAGGGCATTTCTTTGAATCCGGTCGCTGTAGCCGATCCAGAATACTTGCCTCTCCGATTTGCTAAGACCACCATGCCCAAGCAATTTCCCGCCGTGGTCCGTAGTCAGAAGTACGAGCCAATCTTCGCTTTCATATTGCTCCCGTGAGCGCATTCCCCGGATGACTTCGTTTACGCCCATGTCGATATCCTCTAAAGACCAGCGGTAAAATGGGTTCCATCTGGAAAAGCCGGAAACATGGCCGACGTAATCGGCTGCACCAAAATAGACAAAGTAAAAATCGAGATCCGTGCCAGTTATCCATTGAGCGCTTTTTCTTGCCGTCTCCTCCGTTGCTGCAAGCGAACCCCGGATCATCTGGTCCCAACCCTGTCCTGCTGAATTCCTGAAAAGCTTACCCCATTCCATGTACATTCCGAAAGTGAGCTGAGGGTCGTATGCCTTTGCGATCAGCGGAATCATTGGGTACCGGTCATAACGCTTTCCATGGAAGCCATTGTCGGTTACGCCGTGCTTATCGTGGTAAACACCACAGAGTATGCTGCTCCAGGATGGTCCGGAAATGGTAATGTCTTGGTGCCAGGATTCGAACGTACCAAATCCGTTTTTATACAGCCACTGAATCGTGGGAACCCGGGCGGCCTGCAACGCATCTGCACGCACGCCGTCAATGCCAATCAGCAATACCTTGCGCTTTCCTGCCCATGCAGCGTCAGAAAATAAAAATACAGCGTTGAAGACAATTAAAAAGATGTATTTCATAGGATTCGGTTTTCTCAAGGGACATTACTCCAAAGCATTTTTGAAACAGCGTGCTCTGACAGCGTATCTGTTACAATTCTCAGTCAGAAATTTCCGTAGCAACAGACTGAATGCATTCCCGGGATGGCATGGCAAAATTAGATGCAGCCTTCCAATGGAATCATCCTATGCACATTACGATATTATTAAATATGTATATTAATCGACGATGAAGAAGTGGTTTAACGAACGTTAGTTTTACATGATCAAATTGTAAAATCCTATATGTACACCCGTAAGGATTAGACTCCATTGATAATTTTACCTTTATGAAAGAGTTGTCCCGTAAAGGGCGCATTTCCTTCTCCATTCCTGAAGAGCATAAGAAGAGGATACTCTGCGCCGGGGAACCCAGCATTTTGCTGGTCTGTTTTTGCAAACCCCATCTTATTAATAAAATTGTTAAAAAGTACACACTTATAAATATGTTTTGTATCTTTATGCCATGAAAATAAAGGATGGGCGTAAATTATCTAATGAAGCTTTGCAGCAATTGCGAAGAGATGTGATTTTA
>JABARE010000067.1 GCA_019187365.1 Saprospiraceae bacterium
GCGAATATGAGAATATAGCATTGGCTACAGGCACACCGCCGATTGGCCCAAATGTTACGGACGATTCTGACGATCCGAACGATTTGACAGACGACGACCCGGATGGAGATGGAGATCCTGATGATCCAACGATCACGGACCTTCCTCAGGATCCGCGCATCGAGCTGGAGAAAGTGGGCGTGTGGAACGACGGCAACGGAGATGGCAACGCCGACGTAGGGGAGACGATCAGCTACACCTTTGAAGTGTGCAATACGGGCAACGTTACACTAACGAACGTTACGGTAACGGATCCTCTGGTTACGGTAGTTGGAGGGCCGATCCCAACGCTTGCCGTTGGAGCATGCGATGGCCTTACGTTTACGGGCAGCTACGTTCTGACCCAGGCAGACATTGATGCAGGCGAATATGAGAATATAGCCCTGGCCACAGGCACACCGCCGATGGGTCCAAATGTTACAGACGATTCTGACGATCCGAACGATTCGACAGACGACGACCCGGATGGAGACGGAGATCCTGATGATCCAACGATCACGGACCTTCCTCAGGATCCGCAAATTGGAATGGCGAAGGAAATCGTTACCACAGTGAACAATTTTGATGGTACGTTTACGAGTACCTTCAGTTTGGTGATGACGAATAACGGAAACGTTACATTGGGGGATCTTCAGTTTGACGATGATCTTTCGACTGAATTTGGAACGTATGCAGTTGGCGTTCCGGGGATACCCGGGCAATATGCGATTTCCAATATATCGATTGTGCGGAACAGCGCTAATCCGGTTTCATTGAATGCTTCCTTTGATGGAATGTCCGATACAGAGATGCTCGATGTATCGTTAGGAGGCTCCATGCCACCTGGAGATACCGTGCGCATTTCACTGAGTGTAAGGTTCAGGCCGAATAAGTATGTTTATATGAACCAGGCTTTCGGTGTAGGTGATTTGCCCGCCAACGATGATCCGCTTGGATTCCCGGACCTTGATCCTTCTGATGCGGATGATTCCTCTGACAGTGGATCAAATAGCTCAGACGATCCTATGTCTGGTGGAGATAACCCTGGCGAGCCAGGGGACAGCGGAACGACGGACGACCCGACAGAAATAATGCTTCCGGTTGGAAGGATAACGGGCACTGGTTGGGACGACCTTGATGCAGACGGCATTCAGGATCCCGGTGAACCAGGAATTGCTGGATTGATTGTACACTTGTATCGCTGCGATGGTTTCCTCATTGGACTGGATACGACAGATGCCTCAGGAAATTATGCATTTGAATTTGTGCCGCCGGGCAATTACTTCACCTGGTTCCTTCCATCGAGTTTCCCGGCGGGATATCTCGCAACTCTGCAGAATCAAGGTGGAGATGAGGATCTGGATAGTGACATCGATGTCAGCGGAGTAGCCTTCCCATGCGTTGTGCTGAACATAGGCGATGAAATCGATCATGTAGATGCTGGATTAACAGAGTCAGCATCCATTGGCGATCTGGTGTGGCACGACCGAAACGGCAATGGCTTGCAGGATTCCGGAGAAGAAGGCATCGGAGGAATCCCGGTTTCGGTTGTAGACCCAGTGACAAATTTTGTCATACAGTCGGTTACCACTGCGGCAAATGGTAGTTTCCTGTTCAGTAAGCTGTTCCCAAAGAGTTACTATTTGCGATTTTCCGTGCCTGCAAGTTGGGTGGTGACAACCCCCAACAACGGTCCTGATTTCAAGGATAGTGATGTTGACAACAGCAATGGAGCCGGAACTACCCAGACTACTTTATTGAGTCCGGGTGAGGACGACAGGACATGGGATCTGGGTTTGTACAAATGTGCCATGATCGGAGGAGATGTTTGGTTTGACATCGACCTCGATGGAGTTTACGACCGTGCGGAAAAGGGTATCAACGGTTTAAATGTGGCCATCGTGGATGCGCTTACCGGACAGACGGTTACCACCCTGCGGACGGATGCAAAACCGGGAACCCCGTCAGATGACGGTTATTATAAAGCGCCATGTCTGCGCCCGGGCAAGTATTTTGTTCGCTTCGAACGGCCTGGACACCTTGGAGCTGCAGAACCTTATCTTGGAGGTGATCCAAACAGGGATTGTGACATAACACACGATAACGGAGTCAACACCTCGCCGGTAATTATGGTCAGCAGTGGTGACATGGTCTTGAATATTGGTGCAGGATTCCAGGTCAAAGCCATGGCGGGGGACTTCGTTTGGCATGACAGCAACTACAATGGCTTACAGGATGCCGGAGAAGCACCTGCTTCCAACGTAAAGGTTTCTGCGTACCGTCAGAGTGGTTCGATGGTGAGTCAGGCAGTTACGGACTATGGAGGAAGGTTCACTTTGGATGGCCTGGTCCAGGGGGATTATTACATGAAATTTGAGCCTGCAGTTAACCAGGGCTTTACAATATCCAATGCCGGTGATCCCAACTTGGATTCTGATGTCGACAACACCTTTGGATATGGAACAACTAAGCTGATCCGGATAATGGCAGGAGAGGTTCGCCCATCCATAGATGCCGGTTTGGTGTCGAAGGCCTTAGCCATATCCTGGTTGGACTTCAGGGGTGAGTACAATGGTGAGTTTACCCAGCTGGATTGGGCCACAGGAGTTGAAGTGGACAATGACCATTTCGACGTCGAGCGCCGCCATGAATCGGAATTGGATTTTGTTACGCTGGGTAGTGTAGCGGCACATCCTCATGGCAACATGACCCGACACGATTATTCTTACGAAGATCGCGGGATGAATCGTCCGGGAACATACTATTACCGGGTAAAGCAAATTGACCAAAGTGGCATTGCCAGCTACAGTCGCATCATAGCTGTTCACGTGGAGGCCGGTCTATCGTTGCAGGCGTTTCTGTCACCCAACCCAGTGTCTGACGTACTGACCATGGATTTGTGGATTCCCCGGGATGGGGAGGTATCTATGAGCGTGGTTGATCAGAGTGGTAGGAAGGTGTCAACCATCCATTCGAACACCTGGATGCAGCGTGGCCACCATACCTTGCGCATAGAAGCAGGCGAACTGGCTTCGGGCCATTATGCGATCCAGCTTGTTGCAAATGGAAACCTTATTGTACAAAAGTTTGTCGTGGTTAGGTAGTTTTGACCAGGAGACTTTAGAATATTGGAGGAAGCCTGCTAAAACGCAGGCTTCCCTTTTTTAGCGACTTGCTCAGTTAATCACGGGGGCCGGGTTCATTGCGGTTGCTTGAATTTTCGGGTAATGATCCAGGCTGATCCAAAGGGCCTTATGAAGGGAAGGGGGATAATGGCTGAGGATGAATTTAACGCCTATGCCGATTCGCATAAAAGTATCGGAAAACCGATTACAACGATTAATTGGAGAAGTCCAAATGGTAATGATATATATTATAATTTGTGTATATGTATAATGATTAGAGTAATAAAACTATATTATTTTAATTATTTTATATTCAAGAAATTTCTGCGGCATCTAGAAAAAATTTGCGACTTTGTTTAAATTCGCCGCGCAATTGCGAAAGCACTTGCAACCCCACCAAGCTAGTTTTTATTTTACCCCATTAGACTGCAACACCCCAAGGAACCTGTCTGCTGCAACGGGATAAATGGTCACGTTGTCCAGGCAAGTTCGACGAGCAGTTTGACGAAGCGAGTGTAGATTTTCTGTAAGTTTTTGGTTATACCTCCAGGTATGGCATGGCCGTGCATTGTAGTTAACCAAAGCTGTTCCCCTATCAAGTGTATCTGGATGGGATAGGTTTCTATTGCCCGTGTTAAACATTCATTGAACAACAGCGCAGCGATTGCAATCGGAAGCGTGGCGTGGCATTAATTCACTGGGGCAGGGTTGTTATTGAATTTTTTTTGAATCAACGTTGTCGCAGTTGGATCCGATTGCTAATCAACCAGGACTTACACATTTTCAATAGTACTCAGGTCTCATGTACCCCAATAAAGAACACATTTCAAAGGGAAAGTTATACTCTCTTCTGAGTAGATTTTCTTTATGGGCCTGTTTTCGTTTTACTAACCAGTCATGCATTGAGCGCAGGCATACTGCAAAGGCCTGTGCACGATTACTAAAGTTTTCTTTCACGATAATCTCATTGCGCTTGTATATCGGCAAGTTGGCAAAGAATGGTCTCTTTGCTAATAAATTATTGCACAAGACATACAACGGTTTATTCAACTTCCTCCAAAAAATTGCTTCCAGTTTTTTATGCATTGAAGTACCTCATTTCATTGAGCGACTTCCCGCTTTTATTTCCAGAGATGCTGCAACTGGTAAATTGAAATTATTATTCAGCCATTTCCAGCACTTCAGCCTTTCAAGTGCAGCACAATACCCGGAGGAGCGGTGTTCTCATCGCATAGGCATGTTGAAGATTGAAACTTCATTCATCAAAGAAAATATTCTTCGTTCGACACATACCCCCTTAAAGCCATAATACAACTGATTTATTAACCAATTCCTGAAAAATCATGAAAAACCAATCTTTGTTCCTCAGTTGTCTCATTTTTGGGGCGTTTGCATTAACTGGTGTGCTGCGTGCACAAGTATCAGGCGAGTATGCATTGCAGGCCAATGTGAGGGAAACGTTAAAGAAGAATTCCGAAATCCTGCGATTTATTGAAAACAAGGGTCAGTTTGACAACCCGGATGCTCTTTACTATTTGACCAGTAAGCAGGGCACTGTTATCATTGAAAAGGGGAGATTGAGGTTTATAGCAAAGGAGCGCGTATTGCTCAAAAAGGGAGATCTGGCAGGCAATGTCCTTTTAAAAGAGGATGAAACCATTGAGACTGGACAGCACAGCTTTAGTATGTATTTTGAGGGTGCGTCAGACGGGCCTGAGGTCATGTTGGGAGACCGATTCTCTACCAAATACAACTATTATATTGGAGAGGATACATCTAAATGGCGTTCTGGTGTCAGGGCAGCAAAGGAATTGATCCTTAAAAATGTTTACGAAGGAGTTGACCTTAGAATTTACAGCTCCGAAGATGGAAATATGGAATTCGATTGGGTGCTGGCTGCTGGTGTTACGGCAGATAGGATCAAGTTGAGGTTTAGTGGACAGGACAATCTGAGGATCGACAGGGATGGTAACTTGAGCGTTGGTCTGCGATTTTCAGATGTAAAATTTAACATTCCCGAGTGTTATCAGGTAACGCCGGAGGGTAAGCGATTGGTTGACTTTTCTTTTACCAAGTCGTCGAATGACATTATTGGTTTGCATGCGGACCAGGCTATTGACGCCAATTACCCTACGGTGATTGATCCTGTTTTGTCATGGGGAACCTTTATGGATGGCAATGATCCCGATTTTGATCAGTATTTATTCGCCGTTCAGGTTGATCCTGACAATGGTATGGTCTATTGTGCCGGAGCTTCCAATAGGAACATTCCGACCAATTCGCCACCATATGATGCGGATGGATACTTAAACTCTATAAACGGATTTGGTACCGGTGCTACCCCTCGTGTGGCCGTCGTTTACCGAGTCAACAGCACAGGATCTGATCTTGTGGATCTGACGCTTTATGGGCCTGGGAGTGTGTCCGGTAGCGCTACCATTGTTGCCTATGCTCTAAGCCTTTCCACCAATCGCGTTTTTATTGGTGGACGTACTACACTTTCGGGACTTCCAATGACAGGTTCTCCATTTGATAATTCATTTAGCAGCAATGATGGATTTGTTGCAGTTTTTTCCAGAGATCTGTCGACTTTGCATTATTCAACTTATTTAGGTAGCTCGGGAAGTGAAGATTTGGGTGTAACATCCATACGCGCACTGGATGATAATTCATTTATTTGTGGATTGACTGCAGCTGGTTCTTTACCGGCGAGTTATATTTCTGCAGGTGCTGCTCAGACCAGTTTTGGCGGCTCTCAGGATATGTATATTGCAAAGTTCTCCAGCTTGAATACGTTGAGTTGGGGAACATACATTGGTGGTTCTGGCAATGAAATATTTAATGATCTTGAGCTCTTCGGTGACGGCAGAGTGGCTTTTGCTGGTTCCGGAACCGGAAGTTTGACTGAAAAAAACAGTGCTGCGAGCCGATCCACTGGATCAGATTTTGATGGAATTCTCGGCGTGCTTAATTCTGGTGGTACCGCCTTTAATTACCTGGATGAAGTCGGAGGGGGGCAAGATGACAAGATCAATGATTTAGTTATTAAAGGAACCTCTTTGTTTTGGACAGGGATAGCGGGTAGCGGATTCCCAACTGCCAGTGGAGCATATGATGTGAGTCATAATGGAGGAACTGATGCCATTGTGGGATCTGTATCGGAAGTTGGCGGCAGTGGTTCCTGGAGAGCGACCTATTTTGGGGGAAGCGGAAATGATCTGGGAAGTGGTATTCAGCGTGTAGAGCAAACAAAATGTGACGGGTCTGTGGAGGGCTTCTTGCTTGTTTTTGGAACATGTGAGGCGGGAATACCTACGAAAAATATTAATGGAGATCCATTTTTTGATGCTACTAACAACGGCGGATTGGACATGTTCTTCGCCGGTTTCGACGATGATGTTACGGCCCTTCAATATGCAACCAATATTGGAGGTCAGTACAATGATTACCTGGGAGATACCGGAGAGCCCAGGGGAGGTAACCACTTATGGGTCAAAGGAGCCAATATATATGTAGGTACTACAACGCACAGCGCTAGCCATTCGCCAACTATAGTTGGCAATACTGGCTTCGATAAGGGTAAGACCAACAACGCCAATCCAACGTCTGACGATACACATGTCCTGTTTAGTATACAATTTAGTTCACTTGTCGAGACAGATTATTCCGATGCACCGTCTACTTATGGAGCTCCTTCTCATACATTGGATTGCATCAAATTGGGCATAGGCTCAATAGACGCTGAGACGGCAGCTAATCCTGGAGCTGATGCAAATGGGGATGATAATGCCGGACTTGATGATGAAGATGGGATTTCCACATTTCCTATTTTTAAGCCTGGAGGCCCTCAAAATATTAGCTTAACCGTTAATGGTATATATAATTCAACGGGTTTAACCGCAAAGCTGTATGCGTGGATCGATTTAAACGGTGACGGGAATTTTGACAGCCCGGAATTTGTTTCGGTAAGTGTTGCTAACGGATTTTCAGGGTCTAAAACCCTTACCTGGTCAAATGTTACGATAGACGGATCACCTGATAAAATATATCTGAGAATTCGATTTACAACGAATGCTTTGGTAGACGATGGCAATACATCAAATCTTGACGAACGCTCAGTTGAGGCTGCAGAAAATGGTGAAGTAGAAGATTACAGTTTATGTGTAAAACCAAGTGCAGGTCCTGACGTTTATTTAAATTGTGTTGCGCAGTTCCCTGGTGGAACCGCAAATATGAGCGCAAGTGGTTCGGGGACATGGAGTGCTGCCTCTGGTAATCCTGGTACTGCAATAATTTCCAATCCTAACTCGCCTACAACCACTATCTATGATTTCTCTCAGGAGGGTGTTTATTCATTTATTTGGAAATACAACTTAGGTTGTTTCAAGGACACTGCAAGGATTATTGTAACTGCAAAGCCTTACGCTGGGACCGATAAAAGTGTCGATTGTGTTCCCAGTTTTCCGGGAGGATCTGTCGCTATGGGAGCCACCGGCTCAGGGACATGGACCCCTGAAGTTGGAAATCCGGGTACGGCAGTTATAGTGTCGCCCAACTTGGCAACTACGATCATAAAGGATTTTTCAACAATTGGCAATTATTCTTTTATCTGGACAAATGCAAGTGGTTGCAGCGATACTACTATTGTGGAAGTCACTAATAAGCCAGATGGAGGCCCGGATAAACAAGCAAATTGTGTGTTTTCCTTCCCGGGAGGATCCGTTACTATGGAGGCGAAAGGGTCCGGTGCATGGATCGCGCATGCTGGTAATTCAAGTGCTACCATTGTCACCCCAAATTCTCCCACTTCGGTAATTAAGGATTTTGCCTCTGAGGGGAATTATAAATTTGTTTGGAAAGATGCAAATAACTGCAGCGATACTGTTTCTGTTGTCGTAACAAGTGGTCCAGTAGGTTCCGCTGCGCCGGTTACCATATGCAGCGGAGAAAATGGTGCCGTCCCCCTAAGTTCTAATGTTGCCGGTACCAGTTTTACCTGGACTGCCGCACAATTTTCTGGAGCGACTATTACTGGATTTTCCAATTGCAATAGCTCTTGTGGCACCAGCATTTCTCAGACTCTTACAAACACCTCGACCAGTATTCCCGGAGTGGTGAGATATACTGTTACGCCCAAGGCGCCCAATGGATGCGTTGGAAGTACATTTACAGTGGATGTAACCGTAAATCCTTCCCCTGTTGCGGCGGCTTCTGGTGAGAGTATTTGCAGCGGAAATTCAACCTCTATTTTGTTAAGTTCAACGGTTTCCGGTTCGACATTTGCCTGGACGGCATCGCAACTATCTGGTGCAGCGATCACAGGGTTTAGCAATTGTGCTAGCTCTTGCGGATCAACTATTTCGCAGATTCTGACGAATACGAGTAATGCGGTTTCCGGTGTTGTCCGCTATTCCATTATTCCTACCTCTCCCCAGGGGTGCCCGGGCCAAGCTCTGAATGTTGACGTTACTGTTAAGCCTAAGCCACTTGGTAGTGCATCGCCCCAGACCATTTGCAGCGGACAATCCACGGCTGTGACGCTTAGTTCTACTTTAGCAAATACCACTTTTACATGGTCTGCAGCTCAATACTCTGGAGCTTCAATTTCAGGATTTGGCGATTGCCTTTCTTCTTGCGGAAATGTGATTGGCCAGATTCTTACAAATAGTAGTTCTACGGCCGCAGGAGTTATTAGGTATACTGTAATTCCAAAATCCTCACAAAATTGTTTAGGCAATTCTTTTACTGTGGATGTTACTGTAAACCCAAAGCCGGTTGTAAGCGTAGCGACTACTCCGGCTTGTATAGGCATCAGCAATGGTTCAGTTGAGGCCATTGTGAGCGGAGGTAAGAGCCCTTACGATTACAGTTGGTCCAACGGAAGTTCTCTGCAGTCTCAGACGAATCTCCCATCCGGTATTTATACAGTGACTGTTACCGATGATAATTCCTGTACCAACAATGCGCAGGGAACAATCATATCTCAGGGTATTAGTAGCATGACAGCTACACCTGGCCCTTGTGACCCCGCCTCAAATACGTATTCCCTGAGTGGTGTGATTTCTTTGGTGAACCCCCCACTCTCTGGAAGTTTGACGGTAAGTGTTGGAGTAAAGCAGCAGATTCTTTTGGCACCTTTTTCATCACCCGTGAATTATTCTATTGTTGGGTTGGCTGCAGATGGGGGAGCTCATACGGTTAATGCGGTATTCAGTGATGGCGCGAAATGTTCAGCGTCTGTTAATTATACAGCTCCGGCCAATTGTCAGCCGGTAATTTCGCACAACAAGACTTTTGTTTCTGCAACTGATCTGGGATTCAATCTTTATTCAATTATCTATTCTATCAGCGTTAGTAATAATGGGGGCAATGGATTTTACGATCTTGTGGATGCACCCATTTTTGATAGCGATTTTAGCATTCAAAGCGCTAGTTATACCAGTAGCGCACCCGGGAATGCAGGTAGTGCTCTGGCTGGAAGTGGTCCGTGGTCTCTTGCGAATGACCAGGCAATAACATCCGGAGCAACTCACAATTACGTCCTGACCATAATTGCGAAACTCGATTTAAGCCCTGCAAGTGGTGGCGATAATTTATACAAGAAGTGTGGGACTACTTCTCCGGGTACCCCAAAGCCGAACGAAGGACTTTATAATGAGTCAAGATTGGATGTTGACAACGATGGCGTTGCTGATGAAGTTAAATGGGCCTGTGGTGATGTTCCATACGTAACGGTTAATAAATCAATTGCAACGATCACCGATCTTGGCGGCAACATGTACGAAGTGAGCTACCAGGTATTGGTAAAGAACACCGGAGGCGCGTCCGGAGACTACGATCTGAAGGACAGTCCAGGATTTGACGACGACATTGCCATCAACAGCGCAAGCTACACATCAACTGCTGCGGCCAATCCCGGAGGAGCCTTGGTTGGCAGTGGACCGTGGACTTTGGCGAACAACCAGGTGATTGCTGCCGGTGCTACGCACACCTATACCATAAAAGTAAAAGCCACCCTGGATCTGAGTGCGGGAAGCAGCGGCGACAACGTGTACAGCAAGTGCGGAAAAACTACGCCCGGAGAACCAAAGGCCGGGGAAGGTCTTTACAATAAGGCCAGTGTTGACACCAACGACGACGGACAACCTGAAGACGAGGATGAAGCTTGTGCAGACTTGCCGAACATCACGGTCAGCAAAACGGTTGTTAGTGTGACTGATCTGGGCGGCAATATGTACGAAGTGAGCTACCAGGTGCTGGTCTACAATAACGGAGCGGCTTCTGGATCGTACGACCTGAAGGACAGCCCAGGTTTTGACGACGACATCGCCATCAACAGCGCGAGCTATACCTCCAATGCAGGGGGCAACCCCGGAGGCGCGTTGGCAGGAAGCGGCCCTTGGACATTGGCCAACAACCAGGCAATTGCTGCGGGTGCAACGCACACCTACACGGTGAAGGTCAAAGTGACCCTGAACCTGAGTGCAGGAAGCAGCGGAGACAATGTGTACAGCAAGTGTGGAAAGACTACACCCGGAGATCCTACATCCGGAGAAGGTCTGTACAACAAGGCCAGCATCGACACCAACGACGACGGCCAGCCTGAAGACGAGGATGAAGCTTGTGCAGACTTGCCGAACATCACGGTCAGCAAAACGGTTGTTAGTGTGACTGATCTGGGAGGTAGCATGTACGAAGTGAGCTATCAGGTGCTGGTCTACAATAACGGAGCGGCTTCTGGATCGTACGACCTGAAGGACAGCCCCGGATTTGACGACGACATCGCCATCAACAGCGCGAGCTATACCTCCAATGCAGGGGGCAACCCCGGAGGCGCGTTGGCAGGAAGCGGTCCGTGGACATTGGCCAACAACCAGGCAATTGCTGCCGGAGCAACGCACACCTACACGGTGAAGGTCAAAGTGACCCTGAACCTGAGTGCAGGAAGCAACGGAGACAACGTGTACAGCAAGTGTGGAAAGACTACACCCGGAGATCCTACATCAGGAGAAGGTCTGTACAACAAGGCCAGCATCGACACCAACGACGACGGACAGCCTGAAGACGAGGATGAAGCTTGTGCAGACTTGCCGAACATCACGGTCAGTAAGAGTGTAGCCAGCATCACCGACCTGGGCGGCAATATGTACGAAGTGAGCTACCAGGTGTTGGTAAGCAACACGGGAGCTGCATCGGGAGACTACGACCTGAAGGACAGTCCTGGATTTGACGACGACATTGCCATCAACAGCGCAAGCTATACATCAACTGCTGCGGGCAATCCCGGAGGAGCATTGGTGGGAAGTGGACCGTGGACTTTGGCGAACAACCAGGTGATTGCAGCGGGTGCAACGCACACCTATACCTTAAAAGTCAAAGTCACCCTGGATCTGAGTGCGGGAAGCAGCGGGGACAACGTGTACAGCAAGTGCGAAAAGACCACGCCCGGAGATCCAAAGGCCGGAGAGGGGCTTTACAATAAGGCCAGCATCGACACCAACGACGACGGCCAACCGGATGACGAGGACGAAGCGTGTGGCGACTTGCCGAACATCACGGTAAGCAAAACGGTTGTTAGTATCACCGACCTAGGCGGCAACATGTACGAAGTGAGCTACCAGGTGTTGGTAAAGAACACCGGAGGCGCGTCCGGAGACTATGATCTGAAGGACAGTCCTGGATTTGACGACGACATTGCCATCAACAGCGCAAGCTATA
>JABARE010000050.1 GCA_019187365.1 Saprospiraceae bacterium
TACTCACCCGTGCGCCGCTCTAGGCCGTCTGTATTGCTACAAACAGCTTACCGCTCAACTTGCATGTATTAAGCCTCCCGCTAGCGTTCATCCTGAGCCAGGATCAAACTCTCCATAGTACTGTATCTTCGCAAAAAGCCCGCCTCGCGGCAGACCATCACATTTTCACAGTTAAAAAAAGTTTGTCCAAGCCTCTGTTTAGTCAAAATTGACTCAGGTTTTGCATTTGTTTTTCCTTACCTCTCAATTCCTATCTCTCCTTAGCCTGTCAATGAACTTTTGGTCTTTTTCAGCGCCCGAAGGCCTCTTCTACAAGACATCCCCCCATACTCCTTTGCATAAGGGATTGCAAAGGTAATCCGCCCATACCACATGGCAAAATGCTTTTGCAAAAAAATAACAAATATTGTTTTTTTAAGGCGTAATTATCTGTAAATCACTTCCTTATAACGCTACTGAGTACCTCCACCCCATAGAGAAACGCAAACCCAAATCCCAAATCCTCCACGGGGAAGGTCCCGATCCGGATGTTTGAAAATTCCAGCGGGTTGTACTGCACCAACGCCCGATCGGTAAACAAGCCCGTGAGCATTCCATTCAGCAAAAACATCGGCACCAGGTTGATCGCAAATGCTACCAAAAATTCTCCCAGTCCGGAAACGCCCAGCATCCGGCCGGCAACCAGCACAAACAGGGCTGAGCCCGCACTCCACGCAGTGTAAAGGGAATCCATCCCATACACAAATGCAAACAGCAATGGCATCGCCAAAGCTGGTAAAAGCCACCGGTCCCATCTGCTCCCTACCGCAAATCGCATTCGAACCATGGTGAGCACGAAAAAACAACAAAAGGGAATGACATAAAACCAACTCCACTCCTCAATGGGAAGGCCCAACAAATTCCAACCAAGGGAATAGGATTTGCTGAAAGACCAAATCCCTTTGGCGTTGAACCAGGCATCCCAGGCAATAAATACCGGAGCCAGCAATAGCAGGGGCCATAGGTAAAGTTGGACAAATTGCTTTCGGTAGTCGAACAGGTTGATGACGATACCGAAAAAGAAGACGGGAACGAAGGCAATCAGGTGATGTATAAGGTACAGGCCGCGTGTTTCCAATGCCGGAATTTTCCACCACGGACCAGGATCAGCTACGTGCTGGGCTGCCTGCACGGAGAACAAGGCTGGCGGCAGGGCTAGCAGGGTTATGGCAAGTAAGATCAGGGTAACCGGCTGCGATGGCTTCATGGGCACTCTGAATTCAAATCAGGCGCAGCCTGAACAGAAACCAGTACTTGAACAACATGAAGTATTTGGTACCATTTGGAATGCGAAACCGGCGAAGCAGGATTTCAGAAGCCCTTGCCCTGCGAATGTTTTGCATAAGCGCCGAAAAATAGGCATAGGCAAGGAAAACGCCGGTGCGCACGCGGATCGGCAACATGCGGATCCCTTCCAGACTATCGTGCAGGTCCTGCGCGATCTCCAGCTCAATTTCCAGCTTCTGGCGATCTGAAAAATGGTCGATGTGAACACCCGGAAAATATACGCGACCCCGCTCTTCGTAATCGCTTTTCATGTCCCGGAGGAAATTGATCTTCTGAAATGCTGAGCCGAGCTTTTTGGCCGGATGTTCCAGGCGCGCAAATTCCACCTTATCGCCGCGCAAAAAGACCGCCAGGCACATCAGCCCCACCACTTCTGCAGAGCCGTACACGTAACGGTCAAATTCTCCGCGGTTGTAGTGGGCCTTCCCGAGGTCCATGGCCATGCTATCAAAAAATGCATCTATCCAGCTTCGCTCCAGGCCATACTTTCGCACGACCGCCTGAAACGCCTGCAATACGGGATTCGTGCTGATGCCCAGGTCTATCGCCTCAAAGGTATCCCCCCGAAATTTTTCCAACAGGCGTTCTGCTTCCGGATGGCCGAAGGAATCTACAATTTCATCGGCAATCCGGACAAATCCATAGATGCTGGTGATGGGCTCCCGGAATTCTGGTGCGAAGAGGCGTATACCCAGCGAAAAGGATGTACTGTAACGTCGCGTGAGCATTTTGCTCGCCGCCTGGCTGTAATGGTGGTATGTGTTGAGGTCGCTCATAATCTATTGCAAATCGTCAATGACCAATCCTGCACTGATCTGCCCTGAGATCAGCGATGGGGGAAGGCCCGGCCCGGGATGGCTGAGCTGGCCGGCATAGTACAATCCCTTCATGCGGCGGTGCCGGAGCGAAGGTTTCAACACAGCCGTCTGCCGCAGCGTGTTTGCCAAACCATAGGCATTCCCCTTAAAACTATTGTATGCCGAAACAAAGTCGTCCGGACCCATTTCCATTTTGTATTCAATGTGAGGGCGAATGGATTCCCCCACACGCGATTCGATGCGGTGCATCACTTTGTTGTAAAGCTGCGACCGGGCTTCCGGCGTGTCGTGAATACCTGGCGCCAGCGGGATCAGGATGAACAGGTTTTCTTTGCCTGCCGGGGCAACCGAGGGATCCGTTTTCGACGGCGCACAAACGTAAAACAGGGGGTCCTCTGGCCAGCCTCCCTCATCGTATATGCTCGTCGCATGGCGGTCGAAATCAGCGTCAAAAAAGAGGTTGTGATGCAACAAGCCGTCGAGCTTTTTTCCAACTCCCAGGTAGTATATCAAAGAAGAGGGTGCCAGTTCGCGCTGCTGCCAGTATCGCTCCGTGTAATGTGCACGCCCTGCACCCAGCAACTGGCTGTCGACGTGATGGTAATCTGCTGCTGCGATCACCGCGTCAAACAAATGTTCCCGATCGTCAACAACCAACCCCGTTACCGCAGGACCCTGCGATTTTATGGCGCTAACCGGGGCGTTAAAGTGGAACTCCACGCCCTTTTCCAGCGCAAGCTGGTACATGGCCTCAAACAGGCGGAACATGCCTCCCATCGGGTACCAGGTGCCGAGGTCGATGTCCGCATGGTTCATCAGGCTATACAGTGCCGGAGTCCTCGAAGGCTTTGCCCCGAGAAAGAGCACAGGAAAACAGAGCCATTGGCGAAGCACCTCGTCGCGCACTCCACGGTAAACGATCTTTTCCAGAGGAGTCAGCATATCCAGACGCAAGGCCGCCTTGAGCAGTCGGAGATCAAAAAATTCCGACCAGCGCAAACTGGGCCTTCGAACAAAATCGCTCATGCCCGTCTCGTATTTATAGCGTGCTTCATCCAAAAAGGCATGCAAAAACTGCGAACTTCCGGGTTCGCGCTGCTCAAATACAGCCTCACACGCTTCCCTCCCCGCCGGTGCATCGAGCACGCCCTGGCGGTGAACAATGCGGTAGGATGGATCCAGCCTTACCAGCTCGAAATAATCACTGGTCGATTTTCCGTAGCGGTTGAAAAATGCTTCGAAAATATCCGGCATCCAATACCAACTGGGGCCCAGGTCAAAGGCGTAGCCCTGCGCCAGATGCTGCCTTCCCCGGCCACCATAAGATGCATTCTTTTCGAAGGCCGTTACGCGCATGCCTTTGTCGGCCAATTCTATTGCAGCAGCCATTCCGCTGATGCCCGTACCGATGATCGCAACGCGCTTTGGGGATTTCATTCACTGCTAACCAATGATAAATCATTTTGTTTAATTTTTGTCAACTATAAATTAAACAAAAAAGGTCCGAATTACTTCGGACCTTGGATCAGTATAAGGTTGGGATCTTCGATTGCCCCTCATTCCACGCGACCACCCTTGAGGCTTTCCTGCAACTTACGCAAAGCGTCCCAGTCGCCGGAAGCAGCCAATGCAGCCTGTTGTGGCCAGGTCGAAGGGTCATGCATTTTGAACCTGGAGCCGGCCTTGACCAAAATCTCATGGAGCTTTTCCTGACTGGTTGCGGCCAATGCGTCAAAACTCGCTATCCCGTCAGCAGCAAGCAATTCAGCAATTTTAGGTCCGATGCCTTCGATTTTCTTCAGGTCGTCTGAGCCTTTTGTTGCTGGGTTTACAACCGGAGGCTGAGGAATTTCTACAAAAACTTCAGGTGCCTCTTCCTTAGCGGGCTCCGGGGTAACTTCCTGGGCTGGGCCAGATGCAGGCACTTCACGGTTCTGCTCAGAAACTTTCTTGGAAGCCGCTTCCCTGAATTGCTCTTTGAGGGACGCAAAGCCCTCCAGTTCGCCCAGGGTCGAAATTTCCACTTTCTGCTGGG
The DNA here is from genome assembly GCA_019187365.1 of Saprospiraceae bacterium. Taxonomy (GTDB): domain Bacteria; phylum Bacteroidota; class Bacteroidia; order Chitinophagales; family Saprospiraceae; genus Vicinibacter. Next base: position 4,180 of record JABARE010000050.1, read on the forward strand.
GTTTATCGACCGGTTTTTTGGGCTTCGGAGCTTCGCCTCCATCCTTTTCGCGCTTCTCCTGCCGAACCTGGTCGTCTGCAGCACGTTTGATATCTTCCAGATAGCGCGTATGCGAAACCATGATCTTTTTGTCATCGCGGTTGAATTCGATGACTTTGACCGTTAGGTGATCGTCAACGGCTGCCTGGCTGTTGTCTTCCTTTTTCATATGCTTCACGGGAGAATATGCTTCGAGGCCGTATGGCATCTGCACGGTATAACCCCGATCCTCCTTGCGGACGACCGTTGCTTCGTGGTACGATCCGACCGGAAATACCGTCTCGAAGGTATCCCAGGGGTTCTCCTCGAGTTGTTTGTGGCCCAGAGACAATTTGCGGTTGTCGGTGTCAATTTCGAGGATCTGGACTTCCAGCTGATTGCCCACTTTGGTAAATTCGGAGGGATGGTTGTAGCGTTTGATCCAGGACAGGTCGGAAATGTGGACCATGCCACCGATGCCTTCCGACAGTTCCACGAATACACCATAAGGGGTCAGGTTGCGCACCGTACCCGAGTGGCGCGAACCCACCGGAAACTTTTCGTAGATCCGCAGCCAGGGATCTTCTGTGAGTTGTTTTAAGCTGAGGGACATCTTGCGGTCTTCCCGGTCGATGGTTACGACTTTGGCATCCATTTCCTGCCCCACGAAGAAGTAGTCTTTTGCGTGGACGGGTTGGGTGTTCCAGTTGACTTCTGAAACGTGGATCAGCCCTTCTACGCCGGGATGAATTTCCAAAAACGCACCGTAATCCTCGATGTTTACAATTTTTCCCTTCACGACGCTGCCTTCGGCAATGTCCTGCGACATGACTTCCCAGGGATGTGGCTGAAGCTGCTTGAGTCCAAGCGAAATCCGCTTTTTGTTTTCGTCGAAATCCAAAACGACGACGTTGACTTTTTGATTTCTCTCAAGCACTTCCTGGGGATGGTTGATGCGGCCCCAGGATATATCGGTGATGTACAGCAATCCGTCTACGCCACCGAGGTCTAGGAATGCACCGAAATCGGTAATGTTCTTGACGGTGCCTTCCAGCACCTGGCCCTTTTCAAGTGTTTTGATGATCTGCTCTCGCTGTTCCTGAAGGTCGCCTTCGATGAGCGCTTTGTGAGAAACGACCGCATTTTTGATCGCTTCGTTAATCTTGACGACTTTGAACTCCATCAGTTTGCCGACGTAGGAATCGTAGTCCGTGATGGGTTTGATATCGATCTGCGAGCCTGGAAGGAAGGTCTCCAGCCCGTTGCAATCCACGATGAGACCGCCTTTGGTTTTGGATACAACCGTTCCTTTGACGACGGTGCCGTTGCGATAGGAGTTTACGAGGTCTTCCCAGGCGCGCAGAAGTTTGGCCTTTTTGCGCGACAGGACCAGGTGCCCCTTTTCGTCTTCTGTTTTTTCAACATACACTTCGATCAGGTCGCCAAGCTTGACTTCCATGTCCCGGAATTCTGCTTTCGGGATGAGGCCGTCGGCCTTGTAGTTGATGTCGAGGATGACGCTGTTTCCGGTAAATCCGACAACTTTGCCGTTGAGCAGTTGCCCGTCGAGAATGGCCGTAAATGTAGAATCGTAGTCCTTTGTATAGCTTTTGCGCTCTTCGTCTGAGTAATTCATGGATTTTTTGGAGCTGATCGACCAATCGAATTCGTCGTGTGCTCCTCCGACCTCGTCTGGGTTGACGAGGACTTCCAGGCCTACCGTCTCCTCGATGAGATCTTCAATTTCCTCTTTTGGGCTCTCCGGCACTTCCAGTGCCTCATCGATTGGGTCTAGGTCCTGCTCTTCAGGGTTAATGTTTTTTTCATCCAACATTTTGGAATTTTTTAAAGGTGAATAAATAATTTTAGCGGCGCAAAGATAATACACTCCGGGCAATAGGAAGAGCCATATGTTCAATTGCCAACCAGAAAATGGCCGTCTGCCTGGGCGGGGAAGGTCCTGGAAACTTCGTGCGGCATCGCATAATCATTCATAACCATTTGTCATTTCCTGATTTTGTGCCATTTGTATTGCGACCCGGCGGATCCCGCCGTGGCAGGGCCGTTTGCAGAGCTTTTCAAAAGGTGAGATTTCCCTTTCCTGCCTTTCGGGCAGGGCAATTCCCTTGTCCTGGTGGCTTGCCCGGGTGAAGACTATGCCTTATCTTGCCCATCGGGCCAATGGTCCGAACGGAAGTAAAATATTGAATCGCATGAGTTATCCCCGTCCCTGGCTGAAGAATTACCCCCCGGGTATCCCGGCCAACATCGATCCTGCCACCTATTCCTCCCTGAATGCCTTTGCTGAAGCGAACCTCAAAAAATACGCTTCGAAAAAGGCCTTTACCCTGATGGGCAAGTCGATGACTTACCGCGAACTGGACCTGTTGGCAAACCATTTTGCAGCCTACCTGCAGTATCGCCGGTTGAAAGAAGGCGACCGGATAGCACTGATGATGCCCAATTTGTTGCAATACCCAATCGCCATTTTGGGAGCGTTGCGCGCAGGCCTCGTCATCGTGAATACCAACCCCTTGTACACTCCCCGAGAACTCGAATTCGTACTGACGAATGCAGGGGTAAAAGCCGTTGTCATTGCTGAAAATTTTGCCTCTACCCTGGAAAAGGTGTTGCCGAAAACTTCGGTAGAAGTGATCGTCCGCACCAGTGTCGGTGAGTTGCTGGGAGGATTCAAAGGCAGTTTGGTCAATTTCATGGTCCGGTACGTAAAACGCAAGGTTCCTGCTTACAAACTGCCCAACGCAGTGCCGTTCAAGACGGCTCTTGCCCAGGGTGCAGGACAAAGCCTGGTTCCCGTTGAGTTAAGCCCTGAGCAGACGGCTCTATTGCAATACACGGGGGGCACGACGGGCGTCCCCAAAGCAGCTATGCTCACCCATGGGAACCTATTAGCCAACATTGAGCAGATCAAAGCCGTTATCTGCTATTATTTGCGGGATGGTGAGGAAACAACCCTGTCGCCTTTGCCGATGTACCACATTTTCGCATTTGCCGTGAACATCATGGCGATGATCTCCATAGGTGCAAACACGGTGCTGGTGCTCAATCCCCGCGATATCCGGTCGGTGGTGGGGACCTTTCGTTCTTCGCCGATCAGTCTGGTGACCGGTGTCAATACCCTATACAACGCCCTGCTCAACGAGCCCACCTTCCACAAACTGCAGTTTAAGATGCTCAAGGTCACGGTGGCCGGTGGAATGGCCCTGCAATCGAGTGTTGCCGAGCGTTGGAAAGCCGTCACGGGTTGCTATCTTACAGAGGGATACGGCCTCACGGAAGCTTCTCCGGTCGTAACCCTGAATCCCATTGATGGCCACGGCAAGGTAGGAAGCATTGGACTTCCCGTTCCCTCAACCGACGTGCGCGTGGTCGATGATAGCGGTCGCGTTTGCGGTCCGGGCGAGCGCGGAGAGATCCAGGTCATGGGCCCTCAGGTTATGGCGGGTTATTTCAACCGCCCGGACGAAACCGCTAAAATGATCGTCGACGGCTGGTTGTGTACGGGAGACATCGGGTACATGGACGAAGATGGCTTTTTCTTCATCGTCGACAGAAAAAAAGACATGATCATTGTCTCCGGCTTTAATGTGTTTCCGAATGAAATCGAGGAGGTGATCTCCCGACATCCCAAGGTACTCGAGGTGGCAGTGATCGGCCTCCCCGATGAACGCTGCGGCGAAGCCGTCAAGGCATTCGTTGTAAAAAGGGATCGCAGTCTATCCGAAGACGAACTCCGAGATTATTGTCGCGAAAACCTCACCGCCTACAAATTGCCAAAGTTTTATGAATTCCGGGAGAGTTTGCCCAAAACAAACATCGGAAAGATCTTGCGAAGGGAATTGAGGGGATAAGGTAAGAACCCATGCAGACAACCCTGACCAGAACTGCCGGGTCAAATGGCAAACCTATTAGGGCTATTCCTATCATTTGAATTTAGCACTTTTGTTGAGTGCCATGCGCTGGGTCGTTTTTGTGGCTTGCCGACCCGGTTTGCCGGGCTTCTTTACGCAATAGTATTGGCTGCCGCTGATACCGGCAAGCTCGAGGGCCCTTTCCAGGACCAATCCCCTTGCCGAATACTCCCTTACCATCTGAGCTTTTTCACTTAGCGATACTTTTTTTTTATCAGCTCCTGTTGCATTTTTATCGTGAGATCCTTCTCCACGACCATCTCTTTGAGCGTGCTGATCTCCTTTTCAAGGCGCCGTATCTCCTTGAGCCGTTCCTTGGTCATACTGTGCTGAAGGCCTATATCCCCCATCGCATCGTACTTCCTTTTCCAATTGTAGTATGTCGCCGGGTATACCCCGTGCTTATTCAAAGTCACTTTTACGCCCTGTCCCAGGGCTTCTTTGAGGATTTTAAGCTTCTCCTCACGGCTGAATTTGCGCTTTTCCATAGACAAAGATTACATTTTTTTATGTGTAACTTCGTCTGATTGTTTAGGGGGCCGAAACAACTTGATGTAGACATTGTCGAGCATCTAGCCATCGGTAATAATTTTGGTTTTGATTATGGTTATACGGAAAGCATACCAGCAACTCCGGGTTATAATTTTGGTGTATCTCAGATTAATTGAGCTTGTAAAGAATTTTGTGTAAGTGATAGGACCATTGTTTTCGAATCGAAGTTAGTTAAAAAATTGGATTTGTTTCACCCTTTCTGGGAATAAGATGGTTAGCTGATTGATTATCAAGCCCCAATCTTTCATTTGCATTGTCCATTTGCGACTGATTTGTTGGACTGCCAGCCAAACGGATTTTAATACCGAATCGTTGTTGGGAAACTGCTTCTTATTCCTGGTAAATTTTCGCAACATTGAATTAAAGCTTTCAATGACATTTGTCGTATAAATGATTTTTCTTACCTCCGGAGGGAAATTTAGAAAATGGGTAAGGTTTTCCCAATTTGATTCCCAACTTTTCACGGCATAACCATATTTTGAATTCCACATAGATTTAAAGTGATCGAGAGCTTCTCTGGCTGCCTGTTCCCCTGGTGCCTGATAAATCCTTTTAAGATCCATTAAAAGTGCCTTACGGTCCTTATAGGACACATGTTTTAGCGAATTACGGATCTGGTGAACAATACAAATTTGGGTAACTGCATTGGGGAAAGCTGCCTTGATTGCTTCGGTAAGACCCTTAAGATTATCACTTGAAACAATCAGAACATCTTGTACTCCTCTGGCCTTTAATTCACTTAATACTTCAAGCCAAAAGGCAGAAGATTCAGTCTCATACACCCACAAGCCTAAGACCTCCTTTTTACCATCCATTTTTAATCCAATTACGACAAGAATTGCCTTGTTTACAATGCGGGAGTCTTGTTTGACCTTGTAACGAATGGCATCCAGCCAAATAACCGGATATAGACTCTCCAAAGGGCGATTTTGCCATTGACTGATATCCTCCAAAAGCTGGTTTGTAATCGTAGATATAGCACTGGCCGTGTACTGAATTCCATATACCTGATACATATGATCCGAGATATCGTGCGTACTCATTCCCTTGGCATATAGCTGCATGATTACCTCCTCCAACTGTTGGCTCATTCTGGAGTGCTTGGGAACGGTAATTGGGTCAAAATCTCCTGACCGGTCTCGCGGTATGTCAACTAGGACTTCCCCCTCAGATGTTTTTACCACCTTAGGGGTCGTTCCATTTCTGGAGTTAGCCCGTCGCTCAGTGGCCTTCTGATTCTTCGGATAGCCCAAATGAAGCGTCATCTCGGCATTTAATAAAGTCTCTATACCACGCTTAAAGAGCTGATCCTTAATGGCATAGAACTCTTCTTTGGACTTGATCTCTTTGATCAATTCCTCAAGTAATTCATTTTTTCTGTCCATTGCAGTAATTTAGGCTTCGATTCTTAAACAACGGCCTCTTTTACACAAAATTCTCCGGGAGTTCTTGTATTGCAATTTTCCCAGTTACACAAAGTATTTTATACTCTCTCAAAAATTTGCAAGCCATCTAAATTTGATATTCTAACAAATTTTCTACCATCAGGAGAAAATACAGAATTTCCAACAGTTGAATAATCCAAAATAGAATTTCCAATAATTTGTGAGTCGCTATTAAATAGCTTATTTTTATGAATCAGGAATTTATAATAAGTTGGACCTTTATAGTTTTTACATATAATCCACCAATCCTCGCCATTTGAATGTCTACAAGCACTTAAGACTATTGGAAGCAAAGTTCCATTAAAAACAGGTTCGTTCTTTGAAATTACTTTTCCTTTTCCATTGTTAGACTCCATATTCACTCTCGTTAAAAACAAATGAGGTGAAATTGGATATTGGATTCCTGGTACAAAATCTAAAGACAAATGAAATAGTAATAAAATACTATCTTCTTTTAATGGAGGAATAAAAACAGAAGCATCACTGATTGGATATAATGCACCATTATATGTCTGCCAAATAATTCCTTTGTTCAAAGTATCGCCATTGATTACAATATTGTAATCAATGGCGTTGCCTAATCTAAATCCATCATAGAAATATCTTAGCTTACCTTGTTCATCAGAAAATGAATTATTTTCAAATCCTAATGCAAATCTGTATCCACCAGAATTTCTGGTCAATTTTAAAGAACCTGTAGAAAAATCAAAAATAGTTCTTCCAAAAACACTTGTATCATTATTATTTGCAAATCCTAAGATCCAATTTACTCCATGGCTCTGAGAAAGTAAAAAAGTTGTTGAAACACAGATATTAAGAACTATAACTTTGAATAAAGTTTTTATTTCATTGGTAACCATATCTTGACTGTTTTAAAAATCTTATTGCCATTTTGGATCGATACAAAATACAAACCAGGTATCAAAGATATATTTTTTAAATCAGAATATTTCACTTTTTCTTTGATTTTCTTGCCATACGAATCATATAAGGTTAGTTTAGTTAAATTGCTATTCAAATCGATCATCGGATCAAAACTGAATAAGCTATTAAAATATTCCCTTTCAACTCTTTCATCGTTAGTGTTTACCAGTTCCTCCTCTTCGCATTCTTCGTGTCCATTGGTTTGACCCCCTATTAATCAGACTTTCTTTACAAAGTTAATAAATAGATCAAAACATCAAAATAATTTTGCACTTCCAGGAAACGACCGACGGTGATCTTTATACCGATGGGAAGAGTGGCAGG
>JABARE010000065.1 GCA_019187365.1 Saprospiraceae bacterium
ACGACTTCAGCATTGTCGCAAATCACCATAGTTCCCTCTGCCATGCGCTGGGTCGTTTTTGTGGCTTGCCGACCCGGTTTGCCGGGCTTCTTTACGTAATAGTATTGGCTGCGGCTGATACCGGCAAAGAAAGGCCCTTAAATCAGATCAGGCAATATGGGCTTGATCTGAGGGTTTCCATACCGGAATCAATGAAAACGGTTCGGTCTAAAGCAGGCCGAATGGTCGATGCATGCATACAGGACACCTATAATAACCCAGTTTTGATGCCAGAATGAAAGGGGCTACCTCTCTTCACTCCCTGTTGATGCCAGAATGAATTTAGCTTCAAAACCCTTCGTTGCAGCTCATCTTGTTTCCCTAAATTCATTGAGTGGGTGAGCCTGTCCGGGCTGGCTGGCTCAACAGTGGGTTATTAGAGGTGCCCTACTCAATCGGATTAGCCGGGGCAGGCAAACTTACTCTCATTGAAAATAGAATGATGCCGGGGACTAATACAGGCAGAGGATGCGGTTTAGTCGAACCACATAGTTCTTGAAAAAAATATTTTAAAATTCTTTACATTTTCTTTCCCGACAACAATAAGGGATACATGGACTCTAATCTTGAGCTTGGCTGAAGTATATGGAGAGTCGACCTTGAGTTTTTAAAAATAACCATTAAAATTAAAAAATTATGAAAACCATTTTGAATCTTCTTTTACTGTGTAGCTGCCTCGGGTTCGTTTCCTGCAGCGAGGATGATGATTATACCATTGAAAACAAAGACGTCACGGGTAATATTGACTACACCATAAAAAGTTTTGTGCCCCTGACTTTTGATTCTACTGGTATGGTACCCCTTTCTGCACAGATCTCCTTTGACGGAGTAGGTGTCATATCTGATGTTGGCAATGTCACCATGGTCACTTCTTTTCATTTTGATTATATCACAGGGAAGGGATCGAATTTTGAGTCCATATTCACCGGAGAAGTGGCTGATGATGTCATAGAAGTGGGAGGAACTTCCCAACTGCAACCGAATGGTTCCTTTATCATAACTGATACCATTACGGGAGGCAAGGGAAAATTCGCAAAGATCAAAGGGGGAGGCAGCACTTTGGTCAATCTGGTTCCGGACAGGAGCTCCGGCACCGGGGTCATAACCTGGAAGATCAGTTATTAATTAACTTTTTAAAATAGTATTGTCATGAAAAGGATTATTGCCAACCTTTGTTTTTTACTTTTTGCATTAAGTTTAAATGCAACGATTCGTACAGTGAGTAATTCGCCGGCAACATTGGCACAGTACAATTCAGTTCAAGCGGCCATAGATGCAAGTGCTTCCGGGGATACAGTATATATTCATGCATCCGCAATAGGATATGGAGAAGTCACATTGATTAATAAAAGTTTGGCACTCATTGGGCCTGGCTGGTCACCAAATACAAATCCTGGACTTAAAGCTTCTTTGCATAGAATAAATATAAATGAAAACTGTGATAATACAATTATCCAAGGCTTGGCTTTTTATGGAAATGGTCAAAATTGGGATAATGGTGGAGCGGGAATAGTATTTCAGTGGAATATTGCTGTTAGAGGATTAAAAATAATAAGGAATTATTTTTCAAATGCAAATATTGACGCAACATGTAGTTCAGCTCTTTTTGAAAATTGGTTAATTGAAGGAAACTATTTTTTTGCAACAGGTCTAGGAGCTGCTTTTTGTGCATGGTACCAAACAGAAAGACCAACCTGGACAAATATTCTCTACATCAATAATATTTTCAGAGGGCAATATGGTGGTTCATTCGGCGCTATGGGTAATGCAACAGGTGTTGAAATTACACATAATTTATTCATGTTTGGAAATGGATTTTGTTCATATTGCCAAAATTTTGTTTTTACTAATAATATATTTTATAAAATGAATAGTCCTGAGCAAGGGGTGGGGAATAGTACGTATTTGAATAACATAACGTTTGCTAATAATGGAAGTAATGCCCCATGGACAGTTAATGGCAATACTGGTACAGGAAACATTGAGAATTTAGATCCACAAATGGCGGCTGGGGTAAACATTGACAATATGAATGACCCACTATTGGACTATACAATTTCTGCCGGACCGGCAAATGATAGCGGAACCGATGGCAAGGATTTGGGTTTATTATTCGATCCAACCGGTTATTTAAATTGGGCAAATTCACGAAATCCAAAGTTACCGGTAGTAAATAGTTTGTTGATCAATTCAACTGCAACCTCTGGAGGTAATCTTGAAATTCATTTGAAAGCAAGCCAGGCTAAGTAAACCATTTAAGCAGGAAGTATGAAAATTAAATTGTATTTATTGCTTGTGTGTTTAATTTTATGGGCAGGTACCCGGGCACAACAGATTATCGATGCTGAATATTTTATCAATACGGATCCCGGAACAGGTTTGGCTTCACCTATTACGATCATTGCAGGATTGTCAATTGACGAAACCATTCAGATACCTGTCGGCTCCATTGGAGAAGGGCTGCATGTATTGGGGGTCAGGGTATTGGATGATGACGGTCTTTGGAGTCTATTCGAAAGAAGGAGTTTTATCGTTGAATATCTGAACGCAACAGATCTGGTCGCAGCTGAGTTTTTTATTGATGCAGATCCTGGTATTGGTAACGCTACGCCAATTGTCATTACAAGCGGAACGGGTGTTCAACAAAATCTGAGCATTCCCATTCCAAACCTCTCAGAAGGAATGCATTTGCTGGCTATTCGCGTTAAAAATGCAGCAGGTAAATGGAGTCTTTTTGAACGGAAGAATTTTATCGTGCAATATTTAATTACATCGGATCTGGTGAGTGCAGAATACTTTATTGATTCAGATCCTGGTGTTGGCAATGCTACTCCTGTAAATATTACAGCAGGGTCAACTGTTCAACAGAGCCTTACTTTGGCTATTCCAAACCTCTCAGAAGGAATGCATTTGCTGGCTATTCGCGTTAAAAATGCAGCCGGTAAATGGAGTTTATACGATCGCAAGAACTTCATTGTACAGCCTTTGGTTTTTGGTGATGTTATAGCTGCAGAATTTTTTATTGACGCGGATCCGGGTGTTGGAAATGGTATCCCTGTAGATGTTACGAATGGCGCAAATGTTGATGAAGACTTATTGTTGATGATTCCTAATACAACTCCTGTTGGGGACCATAATCTTGCCCTGAGAGTTTTGGATTCCAAAGGTAAGTGGAGTTTATATGAAAATAATTTGTTTAAAGTTTGCCCGCTCATGACTACAGATCCTTCGCATCTGGATGCGAGTTGTGCGGAGTCAACGGATGGAAGTGCGTCTGTTAATCCTTCAGGAGGAATGAGTCCATACACTTTTATTTGGAGCAGCGGTCAAACTACTTCGAATATTTCAGGACTTTTTCCGGGAGTATATCATGTCACAATTACAGGGGCTGATGATTGTGAAACCATAGAACACATTACAATTGGTGTAATTGCAGATCTTGAAAATCCGGTGATCACATGCCCTCCAAATATGTCCGTTTCAACAGAAGTTGGAGAATGTAGCACGGTAGTTAATTACAATGCAAGTGCAAGCGACAATTGTGCAGGCACTTTGATAAGTTATTCTCCGGCAAGTGGCACTTCATTTAATGTAGGCACAACCACCGTGACTGCAACTGCAACCGATGCTGCCGGCAATGAATCGGAATGCACATTTACGCTTACAGTAAGTGATGATGAAGATCCGGTGATTACCTGTCCTTCAAATTTATCCGTTTCTGCAGATGTTGGAGAATGCAATAAAGCGGTCAGTTATAGCGCAAATGCAAGCGACAATTGCCCAGGCACTACAATAAGTTATTCTCCGGCAAGTGGCTCTACATTTAATGTAGGTACAGCCACGGTCAATGTAACGGCAACAGATGCGAGCAGCAATGAATCAGAATGCACTTTTACAGTTACGGTAAGTGATGATGAATATCCTATGGTTACTTGTCCTTCAAATATATCCGCTTCTGCAGATGTTGGTGAATGTAGTAATGCTGTCAGTTTTAGTGCCAGTGCCAGCGACAATTGTGAAGGAGTTGCTTTGAGTTATTCACATGCAAGCGGATCCACATTCAATGTTGGCACAACTACTGTTGCCGTTATGGCAACTGATGCGAGTGGCAATGAATCAGAATGTACATTTGCTATTATTGTAAGTGATGATGAGGATCCTGTGATTAATTGCCCATCGAATATATCAGTTTCTGCAGAACTTGGAGAGTGTAATGCTGCTGTGAGCTTTTCTGCAAGCACAGACGACAATTGTTCAGGTGGCGAAATTGTCTATATACCAATTGAAAACAATGATTTGGAAGCGGGTAATGATGGTTTTACTACTGAGTATAATTTTACAACATCAAATACAACTGAAGGCGAATACAATGTTTTAATAAACCCGCAATCCTGGAATGGGGGATTCAACGCTTGCACCGATCATACTTCGGGAGCCGGTAAAATGTTGGTCTTAAATGGGCATCCTATAGCAGGAAAGAAATTATGGTGCCAACAAGTATCTACGGTAATTGGAAGCACCTATTTTTTTGAATTTTGGTCAACATCTCTTTTGTCCGGAAATGCATCTCATTTAGAGGTAAGGGTCAATGGTGCACCCATTGGTGACCTTATTGAAGATGATTTATGTGATTGGGAAATGAGTAGTTTTAGTTTTATTGCAACCAATTCTGTTACAGAGATCTGTATTCACGAATTGACAGGAGTATTATTTCCCAATGATTTTGCAATCGATGATATTACACTCTATGAGCTAGTGCCCAATTCTGTTCAAGTAAGCTATTCGCATTCTAGCGGGTCGCATTTTAATGTGGGGACAACCTCTGTGGTTGCAACGGCTATAGATGAGAGCGGCAATGAATCAGAATGCACATTTACGATTACTGTAAGCGACGATCAAGCGCCGGTGATCACTTGTCCTGAAAATATATCTGTATCTACTGCAGCTGGAGAATGTAGCAAGGAAGTAAATTATAGTGCAAGCATAAGCGACAATTGTGAAGGAGTTTCATCGAGTTATTCACCTTCAAGCGGCGGCACATTTAGTGTAGGCACTACCACAGTTAGCGCTACAGCTTCAGATGCGAACGGCAATGAATCGGAATGTTCTTTCAATGTCACAGTAATAGATGATGAAAGTCCGGTAATTACTTGTCCTTCGAACATATCTGTTTCTGCAAATTTGGGAGAATGCAATAAGTCTGTTAGCTTTAGCGCAAGTGCAATCGACAATTGCGACGGCGCCACAATAGAATATTCACAGGCAAGTGGCTCCTCATTTATTGTAGGTACGGCTACGGTCACTGCCACCGCGACAGATGCGAGTGGCAATGTATCCGAATGTACATTTTCTATTATTGTAAGTGATGATGAGGATCCTGTGATCACTTGTCCAGAACCCATCGTTGGAACGCCCGATGAGGGTAGTTGTACCAAAAATGTAAGCTATACTGCAAGTGGATCAGATAATTGCGAGATTGCGGGACTTACCTATAGTCCGGCCTCTGGTTCCAGTTTTATCATTGGGGTGACAACCGTTACTGTTGTGGCAACGGATATTCATGGCAATGTAAGCAGTTGCACATTTACAGTTACCATCAACGCTCAAACAGAGATCTGTGATAATGACATCGACGATGATTGCGATGGTGTGATCGATGATGGTTGTGGTGGCTCGGATGCTGATGGTGATGGCGTCGACGATGAAGACGATAACTGTCCTGCAATTGCAAATCCAAACCAGGATGACAATGATTGTGATGGTGTTGGTGATGTATGCGATGTTTGCCCTGGTGGTGACGATACGATTGACAACAATAACGATGGACAGCCGGACTGTCATGTTTATCCCGGATTTTCAAATTTACCCTCTTCCTGGAAGTGCGGTAATAACAATACCAAAGTTTATATTTGTCACAGTGGCAATAATCCAAATACTCTATGTGCTTCTCAAAGTGCTGTACAAAGCCATCTGGACCATGGAGATTACCTGGGCCCCTGCGATGAGAGTAACTGTGGAGGTAATTTCAGGAGGAAAGTTTCTTTTGAAGCGAACACACATTTTGATAATTCTAAAGAATTTGACCTTAAGCATAATGAAGGACTTGATTTATTTGTCAGGCCAAATCCGGTATCGAGCAGAATGGTATTGGAATTCTCTGAGCACATTGAACGAGGAATTCTAAAAATAGTAGATGTGTACGGTCGCAACATTTGGATTCGACAAATTAGCAGTTCAACCATAAGGTTTATTTTTGAATCCGAAACATTGGAATCCTGGCAGGCAGGGGGTTTGTATTGGATACAATACGAATGCGATGGAATTTTAATATCCAAAAAATTTATAGTACTCAAATAAGTCATATATCTTTTTGACGGAAGTGAACTTAGGTTATCTCGGAATCTTAGGGATGTCAGTGGCGTGGTAGAAGGAGTATATTCTTTAAGAATTCGGTCTGCTGTTTTATCAGATCATTTCATTTTTTATAAGATGGGAATGAGTAAGTAGTTATTAAGGGTATTCAAGACGCCTTGTGCGTATATTCAGGTCAGGACGCTGATGAGAATATAGAAAAGCAAAATTAGGGCTCAGCGATCGAAGGCTTTTGAAGCTCTGAGTCGTTAAACGTAGATGTAATGAGCGATAACCTAAAGTGGAATGCTCCATAGGACCCGGAACGATTTTGGAGGGAAATTGACTTCCAAGGTCGCTGATGGCTGATTTGTGTAGAATGGGAGTGCAAGGGAAGCAGAGAGGAGTGTCAACTTTGATAACTAAAAGAAAGACAATTAGTTGCATTAGAAATGGGTGCTGATTGACCGGTGTGGAAGCTCAACCAGGCGTCAGCGGCAAAAATCGAGTTTCTGGGTTGAGAATGGTTAATTTTCTTGCTTTTTTGGTGGAATTGTTATAACTTAGTACATTATTTAACCTCTTAAAACCTTTGTTATGACCACTTTTGCCCCCCCCCTGACTACGAAACGTTTCGTAGAAAAATTTGAATTAGTTCTGTTCTGCCTGATGATCCTTCTGCCCGGAATATCGCAAAGTCAGGATACCCTGATTTGCGACAATGGAGGGTTTGAGAGCAACTTTAGCTATTATTTTGGAGAGGTAGCCACTTATAACACTGGCAGCGATGAGTGCACTCCCTTGTTGGGTGGTGCACCTGTGAGTTGGAGCAAGATATCAATGCCTGCCTTCAGGAGGTTTGAAATTACATCAGGGGGAGTAGATACTTTGGTAAGCATTAGCAGAGCGAAATTTGGATCAAAGGCGGCTTTAATTAACAATAGGTACGGGAATGTAAGCCCTGCTTGTAACGGTAACTGGGAAGCTAACAAATTGGTAAAGCGATTTAAAGTCACGGAGGTAAACCGCGATTTTACAATATGGTTTGCTGCGGTACTTGAAAACCCAGCAGATCATATCAATTCCCAGCCGTTTTTCAGTATTCAGTGCGACCGGGCACCTGAAAGCAATTTGTGCTTTGATGCTTCTGTAATCAGTTGCGAGGACTACTATGCGGACTCGTTGTGTACCTTTACGGACATCGATGCAGTTGATTGGTCATGCCATCGGATAAAAATACCCGCAAATATGGTAGACAGCATAGCAACCTTAGAGGTCATAGCTGCAGATTGTGGATGTGGTGCACATTTTGGCTACGCGTATATAGATGGGATCTGTGAAAAATGTGAAGGGAGTGCTTTAGGGTCAGCCAACATAGTTGATGAACCGTATGACGGGACCGGACTTGGGATAAAGTACTGGTCTTGCGAGGGTGATAAAATAACGGTTTGTGGTAGTTTTACTTTGCCAACGCTATGCGGCGATTGGGGTGTGGATTCTATAAGGGCTCCTGGATTTGTGATAAGCAATGTGGATATAGATGAAGTAAATGAAAAATTTTGTCTGGATCTGTCATTATCCGATTTTCCGGAAGACAGTTGCAGGGAGTTCTATGTTGAGGTCTTTTTTAGTTCGAATTTGTCGAATGATTCAAGACAGCTGAGCAACACGATCGAACTCTGTCACGGCGAATTTGAAGTGTACGAAGCAGATGTAACAACAGGCACATGTCAGGACAACGGGACCACAACCCTACTTTCGGATGATTATTATTATTTAAGCGTCGATTTGTCAGTTAATTATGGGGACAACTGGACTATGGAGAGGCATTTGGATAATCCTTATCCCGGATTGTCTGGTGAATATGTAATGAAGGCGGGTACTGGCCCAGGGATTGTGGAGCTTGGCCCTGTTTTAATACAGGAAGGTAACTGGGATCTGATGATAAATATTGGGGGGTGTATACTAGTGTATGAGATTGGCGCACCAGTTTATTGCTCAGGATGTGATAAATTCTACAGGACGCGAATATTTAATATTACATGTTCTGATAATAACGGTGGAGTGGCTTCATCGGATCCATTTGATGATTGGTGGTCTTTTACAATCAATGTGCCTGGTCCTTCAGGAAACTATTACCTATATAAGGCTAGTGATATTCCATCATCAAGTTTTACGTACGGAACAAGTCCGACACATGACCATTTGATTCAAATGGGAGCTATAGAATTGGAATGTCAGAAATTTATACTTGAAGATGTTGGAACTGGATGTAGGGCCTATTTTATTATCTGTCCACCCAAACCTTGTTCAGGCGATTGCGATTTGGAAGCTTATGTAACTGAGGTGGTATGTGATGAAGAAGAGGAGTTATTTTATGTTGATTTAGTGACTTCCGGGGCTGGGTCAGGATATTATTGTTACGAGAGTTTTGCTATGGATTCAATGGGTAATTCTGGTGACGACGATTATTTTCAAGGTAATCTTGACAATCCCTTAGGTCCATTTAAAGAAGATGTATACATCATTCTTTATGTATGTCAGGATTCTGCCTGTACCTGCGACCAGACCTGCTTCCAGATTGTATATGTTCCTAAGCCGGATTGTGAGAATCTTGAGTTTCGTGTCCGCGAAGCATATGAGTTTGGGAAAATGCGGAAGGATAATATATTGGTTATTCCTAACCCTGTATTTTATGATGAACTCGTGTTGTTTTCTAAGATCCCTCTAACCAGTTTCGAAATATATAATTCTGCTGCTAAGGTGATACATCATGGGATTTTTACCGCACCAGAGTTGAGGTTATCTATAAAAATGTGTGCGGGATTATACATCGTTAAGTATATGAATAATTTGGGGCAGTATGATTATATTAGTTTCATTAAATTATAATAAGATGTTAAAGTTATGATATATGAGATATTTGTAGAGCGAACGTCGTGTAATTATCAAAGGGTAAATGGTTAAGTACTTGACTATGGAGATTGGAAGGAATTTAATAATTATTGTATTTCGTTTGAGTTTTAGTTTGTATATCATACTTCAGTGGCCATATTCTATTATAGGGCAAGTTAAGAATTGTTCAGATTCAGTTAGAAATTTATGTTTTACCAAAATTGCCGCGCATAATACTGAGATGAAGTTTGAGAAAAAGGTTGAAAGTTCTGATGATGTATGGACGGGTGATAATGCCTTATCAGTTGATATGGATGGGGATTGTATTCCTGAATTAGTTATTCCTGCTGTTAGGGAAAAATCCATACTGATTATTGATTCAAATAGTGGCCTCACTAAATGGCGAATAAGTACGCCCTTTATTGAATTTTCCCCTGGGAGCATTGCGATTGCTAAATTTGATGAATTTAGTGCTCCTGTAGTTTTCCTAAAAGCAGGAATTGCATCTTCATATCCACCGAACATCAGGGGAAGGCTTATGTGTTATTCTGCGGATGGTAGTTTGAAATGGATTTCAGATAGTAGATATGATATACAATTGAATAATGTTGGTGGAAAACTTGCGTTGGCAGATTTTAACCAGGATGGTAGACCGGAAGTATATTTAAATAACTGTATATTTAATGCTTTGACAGGAGTTAAATTGGTAGACGGTGGAGCAAATGGTTTAGGGATGGAAAGTGCGTATACCTTTCCACTCGAAGCGCTTACTGTTGCAGCGCAGTTTGATACTAATATAGCTGATCTGGAGCTTGCCGCTGGTTATACTATTTATAAAGTGCATATTGAGAATATTTATGGCACTTTGGGTAACTATATGACTGCTCATAATATAAAAGTTGACAATTTTTATAGGGACGGATTTACAACAGTGGGAGACATAAACACAGATGGTATTAGTGATGTTATAGTGGCATGCCCAGGGAAGGATAATAGGGGATTAATTTATGCTTATTGTTTGGTGAATGGTATTCCGGAACTGATAGCCAAGATTTATTCTCAGAGTGTAGAGGATTATATAGGACCTCCCTTAGTAGCAGATATTGTGGGTTATGATGTTCCCTCTATAATTGTTTCTAGAAGCGCTCAATTAACCGCGTACTCTTTTAATGGAAGTAAGGTGTTTAAGCAGGATTGGATGTTTGTGACAACGGATTCATCTGGATTCACTGGTGTAACGGCATTCGATTTCAATAATGACGGCGTAAGAGAAATTGTATTTAGAGATGAGACCTTTCTTAGAATTATCAACGGATCGAACTCCACGCCTTTTGAAGTCGCTAAGATTAGGTGTTATTCTGCCACCAGGAACGAATATCCGGTGGTAGGAGATTTCGATAATACTGGAAAAGCAAAAATTTGTGTGCCTTGTTCTTTAGAGCCTGACGGTGGGTTTGGGAAACTCTTCATAATTGGCCCCCCCGACAGCTTGCCTGGCTGGGCTCCGGCGAGGGGTATATGGAATCAATATAACTATCATGTGCTAAACATCAATGATGACCTTACGGTGCCGCGTATACAAAAGAGCAACGCCACCTATAAGAATGGCAAATACAATAACTTTTTAGTGCAGGAATCCCTGCTCGACAGCAACGGCATGTATAAGGTTGCCGCCGCAAACCTGTGGGGTGAGATTGATTGTATAGACTATGATCCGGTTGCTGAGGAATATACTGTGACCTTTAATGTGTTTAACCACAAAAAAGC
>JABARE010000027.1 GCA_019187365.1 Saprospiraceae bacterium
AATGATGTAATTTCCTTTCTAAAGAATACAAAGTCGGATAAGGAAAAAGTAAAGCGGTATTTTAACGCGGAAAAAGTCCAATATGCATCTTAGGAATTGTGCACTTTTAATTGGTCAGAGTAATACTGAACTGCTGGCCAGTTATCTTTCAACCCAGGCATTCCCATTGCATCGCACCGTCGACGCATCCTTCCTTTTTCAAAGTGCCCTGGATTCGAGATCGGAACAAGCAGAATGGCAACCAAACTTTGCCAACGATGCGGGTAAAAATAAGGGAGCAGGAATCATATACTATTGCATAGTAGATGACTCCGGTGCACTCAGTTATATGCGTTGGAAACACAGCCAGTATTTTAGCCGGGGTTTTCACCAGTTCATTTGCAGGCTCGCTGAAATTAAAATCCCACTGATACTGGCAAAAATTGTTCCCACATGGTCAGCGGCAAAATCCGGAGTCTACTTTCCGTATAGCGCTGAGTTGAAAAATATGCTCAGACCGGCACCCGGCACCTATCAATTGCAATGTAGCCACCACATACAAAGCGAATCCCTCTTGAAACCAAACCACGGGCATAGCCCGGGGAGCTATCTGTATTCGCGGTTACAGCTTCTAGGGTCTGCTCACAGAGACAAAACCGTTTACAGCTTACAGCGGCAGGTAAAAGCAAAAACTTCCAAACTAAATGTAATTGGAGCGTTGCAGCAATCCTCTTTGATCGATGCAATTGCAGCGCTGCCACCCGATCATTGTCTGGTTGACGACGGGCACTTCCGTGTTTACCTGTCTTCGCCCGAAAGAATGAAATTATTACTTTTAGAAATAGGTCGTCTTCGCGAGCTCACCTTTCGGGAAAATTTGGAAGGAACCGGCTTCTCCGTTGATCTCGATCCATACGATGCCTACTACAAACATTTGTTTGTATGGGATTGCCATCAGCAAAAAATTGCCGGCGCCTACAGGATTGGAGAAGGCCAGAAAATATGCTCCCAATTAGGAATCAGCGGTTTTTACATTTCCAGCTTGTTTAATGTTCATCCTTCGATGGGCAGTATAATGGGCCAGACCATCGAACTCGGCAGATCCTTTGTCATTCCTGAGTATCAAAGGGCGGGATTAGTACTCATGCTGCTGTGGCAGGGGCTTTACAAATACCTGAGGGAAAGTCCGGGATACAAATACGTAATGGGGCCCGTTAGCATCAGTTGCCGATACTCCCGGATGAGCCGGCTGATGATGGTGTCGTTCTTATCTAAATACTACCTGCACCCCGCATTCTCAAAGCTCATAAGACCCAAAAAACCCTTCCGGCATCTTCTGAAGGTGCAAACAACTAAGAGAGTGGCCTCTCATTCGACAAACGACCTGCGCGAACTGGATAAAATTCTTACTGAAATTGAAAACCATTGCGTTCGGTTGCCCGTCATGCTTCGCCAATACCTTCGTCAGAATGCGAAAATAATCGCCTTTAACCGCGACCCTTCCTTTATGAATGTCCTGGATGCCCTGGTCATCCTGGAGATTGAAGATGAAGTTACGGACCTGCAGCGATACCTCGCTGCGCGAATCCTGCGCGGGGGTGGAAACTAAATGCTATGCACATGGGTGAACCTGGCCCCTGCAGGTGCCTGTATGCCGTTCCGTCGCAGATTTGAATAGAAATTTCCAACACCTGGTCCATGACTTCAACGAATGATCTAACGGAACCGAACCTCCGACGCATGAGCGTTCTGACGACTTCCTGCAAAATCTTTTGCAAACGATTCATTGGCAGCTCGCTTTACCTCCGTAACAATTTGAACCCGATCCCGCAACCCATCCCCTGAAACATCGCCAGGTTAATCCAGAACAGGGCAAATTGCTCCATCAGGGTGAATTTGTCATTTCCTCCAATTGCATAGCACTCGCCAAAACCGACATCCCGGGCCAGTTGTGCAGCGACGACGCACCCACGTACGCTATCGCCCGCAACAAACATATCCAGTGCATGCTCACCGTACTGTGGATCCACTATGTTCTCGGCACCAGTGAAGTTAAAGCTTTTTACGACATCCCTTGTCCGGGTGTTTTCCAAAACGGCATCAGCGGTATTTTGAAATCCTTCCGGTCCCTGGACCACCACGATGTTCAATGCGTCGATGACAACTTTTCCCGAAGTGTCCCCAAGGCTCCTGGCAACGAAGAGCCTTTGAATTGCCCATGGTCCTTCACCCCAAGGAAAACCTCATGTCCCTTTTGAGCCCAACGCACGGCCAATGCGCTTCCCGCATTACCCGTTCCAACAAATGCAATTTTCATTTCACAGTCATGATTTTCATTATCCGTAGTTCTCAATTTTTTCCGGTACAAAGTACATGGCTGGCACCATAGCAAAGAATGCAAAGGAAAGGTAAACTGAAATGAAACTAAGCAAGGCTCCGGCCAAATACAATGCCATTGCCTGTGTAATAGCCGCAATCAGATCTGAACAAATCAAAACTAAAAAGCCAACTCTTAGAGTTGGCTTCTGTTGCAGTGGGAGATACTGGGTTTCTTGTCCCGCCAACGGCGGGAGAACCAGTGACCCTGGCGCCTTAGGCGCCATGCTCTGAACAAATTCAGCGTGCCTGTCCCGCCAACGGCGGGGCCTGTCCCGCCGGAAGTCCTGCTGAAAGTCCTGTTGAAAGTCCTGCTTTCAGCAGGTGGGTGCGAGCAAGGAGAAAGCTACACGAAGTGGCTTCGCCTACACCGCTGGCTTCGACCCCACCGCTGGCTTCGGCTCCGCTCAGCCAGCGGAGGAGTTTAAGTGTACTAGCCACTGTCAGATCTGAACAAATCAAAACGAAAAAGCCAACTCTTCGAGTTGGCTTCTGTTGCAGTGGGAGATACTGGGTTTCCTGTCCCGCCAACGGCGGGAGAACCAGTGACCCTGGCGCCTTAGGCGCCATGCTCTGAACAAATTCAGCGTGCCTGTCCCGCCAACGGCGGGGCCTGTCCCGCCAACGGCGGGGCCTGTCCCGCCAACGGCGGGGCCTGTCCCGCCTTCGGCGGGAGTCTGCCCCGCCGGAAGTCCTGTTGAAAGTCCTGTTTCAGCAGGAGGGTGCGAGCAAGGAGAAAGCTACACGAAGTGGCTTTGCCTTCACCGCTGGCTTCGACCCCACCGCTGGCTTCGACCCCACCGCTGGCTGAGCGGAGTCGAAGCCAGCGGTGGGGTTTGTGTACAACAGCCAGCAGATCTGACCAGATCTAAACGAAAAAGCCAACTCTTAGAGTTGGCTTCTGTTGCAGTGGGAGATACTGGGTTTCTTGCCCCGCCAACGGCGGGGCCTGTCCCGCCAACGGCGGGAGAACCATTGACCCTGGCGCCTTAGGCGCCAGGGTCTGAACGAATTCAGCGTGCCTGTCCCGCCAACGGCGGGGCCTGCTTTCAGCAGGAGGGTGCGAGCAAGGAGAAAGCCACACGAAGTGGCTTCGCCTACACCGCTGGCTTCGACCCCACCGCTGGCTGAGCGGAGTCGAAGCCAGCGGTGGGGTTTGTGTACAACAGCCAGCAGATCTGACCAGATCTAAACGAAAAAGCCAACTCTTAGAGTTGGCTTCTGTGGCAGTGGGAGATACTGGGTTTCCTGTCCCGCCAACGGCGGGAGAACCAGTGACCCTCTGCTTGTAAGGCATAATATTTTCTTAATCTTATCATTGTTTTATTCCCTATAATATCGTTAAACGCATTGTAATACTGGCATTTGTTATCATATTATATATTGTTATTATATGTTTATTATGCATTTCTGTATGCAAATTGTATGCAAATGTATTATTTTTGTGTATATTCTAAAAGATATGGAAAAGCAGGTTTTTATTTCTTTGGTCCTGGATAAACGGTATGAAAAAGCGAACAAGAAATATCCACTCAAACTAAGGGTATTTACTCCGGAACCCAGGAGACAAAAGCTATATCCTACTATTTACGACTTTACAGAAAAGGAGTTTCAAAACATCTGGCTTACTTCAAAGCCTACTAAAGAGCATAGATCAATCAGAGAAAAGCTCCAGGCACTTGAAAAAATGGCTTTAGATAAAGCCTATAATTTGGTCCCATTTGACTTTGAGGAATTTGACAAATCGCTTAAAACAGTAAAAGGTGATCGGCAAAATGTGTTATTAAAATACCAGGAACAAATAGATAGGCTGAAATTGCTGGACCAAATAGGAACCGCACAGCTTTATGAATTAAGTCTAAAGTCCATAATGGCTTTTGTAACTAATTTAACCGGTAAAGAAGTTCATAAGTTGTTTTATAGGGAAATTAATCCATTATGGCTTGAAAGATATGAGAAGTATATGATTGAGGCGATGCACAGGAGCACCACCACTGTATCAATGTATCTGCGTTGCCTAAGAGCTATTTTCCACAATGCCATTGCTGATAAGGAAATTGACCCAGAAATTCTTCCGTTTGGAAAAAATAAATACCTGATACCCAACTATAAAAAAGTAAAGAAAGCTTTGAACAAGGCTCAATTAAAAATATTATTTGAATCGAAGCCTAACAATCCTGAACAGGAAAAAGCCAAAGATTTCTGGTTTCTTTCGTTTTTTTGTAATGGTATGAATCTCAAGGATATTGCTTTATTGAGATATAATAATTTGCAGGATGATAAACTGACATTTTTACGTGCAAAAACAAAAAACACGACAAAGCAAAATCAAAAACCTATAACCATTTATTTAAATCAAATTGCAAAAGAAATTATTGACAGGTATTCCATTACAGCAGAAAGTCCAAAAAGTTTAATCTTTCCCATTATTTCAGACCACGATTCTGAAATAATAAAATTCAACAAGATTAAGAATTTTACAAGATTCGTTAATCAGAATCTGAAAGTATTGGCAGCTAAGAATGGTATCACAGATGAAATTTCCAGTTATTGGGCAAGGCATAGTTTTGCCACAAGTTTGATACGTTCTGGTAAAAGCATGGAGGTCGTTGGCGAAGCTTTTGGCCATAGTGATAAAAAAACGACCCAGAATTATTTTGCCGGTTTTGATGATGATACCAAAAAGACGATCAGCAATGATCTGATGGATTTTTTGGATCTATAAAACCAAACTCACATCTCCCACTTTCTGCTGTAGTACTCCTGAGCTATTCCTCCAGATGATTTGATATACATAAACTCCTGGCTGGCATTTTTTACCCCGTAAACTACCATCCCATTTCGCACATAGGCCATTTTTAATTTGTAAGCCGCTACATTCATAAACAAGATTTCCCCACCGGTCAAATACTTTGATGCTTTCAACCATCCCGTTTCCCTCCTCCAACACAGGTCCCCAGCGATCATTGAGATTATCTCCATTTGGACGAAAACTATTAGGGACATACAACTCCTTTTCCTTTTTAATAAGCCTTATGAGTATGGAGTCAATCGCAGTGCAACCGTTGTCATCTTGTACGGTGATGTAGTATTTGGTATCTTTTGGAGGACTTACTTTGGGACGTAAACAATTTGTACAACTCAGTCCGGTAGATGGTGACCAATTTACCTGATTTACATTGGATGAATAATAAGGATCCAATACCAAGGAATCTCCTTCATCGATTTGTAACTCATTGAGTACATCAACATGGATTTCATCATACCATTTGATCTGATAATGAAAAACCGAATCGCAACTGCTTTGGTTTTGTTTTCGGATGGTCCAATTAATTTCTTCTTTGATCCAGGCATTTGCTATATATATTGAATCGCCCTGACAAATAAAATATTGAAGATTCTTTTCTTCTGGAATGCTTTTGTAGCTAACGATCGTTCTATGAACTGAATCACATCCATTTTGATTTTGATAATGAGATTCAATCTTCAAAGTATCATAAATCCATTGACCATTAAGTTGAATGGAATCTCCGGGACATATTTCATATCTGTTGGTGTCGGGTAAGCTCAAAGGATACAGCTTTATATTAAGGTTCCATACTGAATCACAGCCATTTGAGTCCTGATTTACCAGTTCTTTTTGAATACTGTCTTTATACCAAACTCCTGAGAACAATACGGAGTCCCCCCTGCACATGATATGATTAAACTGATTGGGTAGATTCTCAGGATAGACCCTGATATAAATTACATGATTTGAATCACATCCATTCCTATCTGAATACGTTTGAACAATATCAATACTATCCTCATACCATTGTTGCCCAACTTGTACTGAATCACCCGGACAGATCCAAACCTGTTCTGTGGATGAAATGGTTGGAAGGAAGGTCAGTAATTGAAGATATGAAACGGAATCACATCCTGATTGATCTTGATAATTGAAGATTAAAAGGGTATCTGAAAAATAATAAACATTCGCAATGAAAAGACTATCTCCCGGACAGAACCCAATACTGTCCCTTTGAACAACAGCTTGTTTTTTTGTATAAATGCACAACGACAGAGTACTGTCACAAAATTCTGCAAAATGGATTTTAACATCCAGACAAGTATCATTAGTCAGAGAAGCGATCTCAAAGCTATCAGAAGTAAGAAAATTTCCATTGACAAAAACGCTGTCTGCGTTTGAATTGAACTTAAACGTGGCGGTACTGCCACTGCATATTGATGTATCTCGTTGTAACCACTCAAACGCCGGTTGGCAATTACAATTATTCACTTTTATTTTTAGGGTGTCACTTTTATATCCGCATAGAGTAGGATAAGCTGCAATCACCCGTTTATACCCGGGATCTGCAAAATAAACATCAATGGTATCCCCGTTTTGGTTTACGATGACTCCTCCGTCAGGTAAAACCCATTGCAAATCAGGATGCGGACAAGGATCGGTCAACACATAACGCACCGTCGTATCGGCGCAAAACTCATAAGGACCATGCGTAAAGAGCCGGTAAGGAAACTGCAGGCCTTGTGCAAAATGAGGCGCTCCAAGTCCTGAGCCTTCCCCTAAATAAAATCCTTGTGATTGGAAATCACAGGCAAGGCCTTTCTCATTTGGTTTATTTATATTAAATAAATTAAAACTGTTTATACTAAATGTTGTAATGTATATTATCCCATCTGGTCCTAACACCGGGCTACCTGTATTGCGCCTGAATTGATCAGATATCAATATCAGGCTTTGATTGATCACTGCCGTATCCAGTATACCCAAATCTATTTGCCAAATTTTACTTCCGGTGATGTACAATTTTGTGTCATCTGAAGAAAATTCGGCTCCATATACACGCTCATTAAATAAATTAAAATTCAATGGTACTCCACCGTAAATTGTGCCAGTCGCTGGGTCAAAACGATGCAGTTCTATTGCATTTAAAAAAACTCTGTTTACTCCATTAAAACCTCCGGTTGCCTCCACGATAACAGAGCCGCTATGTGAAGATTTTAAATACCCCAATAATGAATATCGAGAATCGATATTATTTACTGTTCCCGAGTTCATTTTTCCATTTAAGCTTAATCCATTTTTATCTAACAGCCACACCGTAAATTGTTCGGTAATTGCATTTTGACCTATGATCCACCAGTCTTTTCCATTGCAATGTCTAATTCCTTCAACTCTTTCTGATGAAGTATCCATCAATATCTGGTGTTTTAAGATCACTTTACCCAATCCCCCATTTTGACTCATGTCGATGATAGCATATCTGAGCTTTTTTGCAAAGGTGTCTGTTTGGTCTGTTATCTGATCCGGATAAAAAAACCAGTATAAAGAATCACTGCCGGGTTGAGGAAGAATTAGATTCATGGTACTGGAACGACCACCCGCCAGAATCGGAAAATAAATATTTCCATTATCCATAACTTGGTGCTGAGAATTAAATATGTCTTTATTGTCAGTATAAAACAATAAACTTCCGTTACGATCACAAATGGAAGTTTGGGCTTCTCCTCCCCGAATCACAAAACCAGTATCCACTGCGGGAAAACCCCGATTCCAGTTTAGACTATGTTTGCCAATGTACCATATTGAAGTCTCAAGACCTGTAGGACAATTGTCCTCTTGTTGTTCAATTGAATGCAAATTTAATTTATTGTTGATATCATTTTTTAAGATTAATGTTCTGCTCAATAGGATTGGATTTATTTCGACATTAAAATGATCTACATCACCTTTTTGATGACAAGAATTAATTTGTTTGGTTTCGTTTTCAAAATTGTTAAATTCTGGTATTGGCCAATAAATGCCCACCACAAGGATCAATAAAAAATATAAACAAAATTTATATACATTTTTCATCAGTGTATAAGCTTATTGAGATGATCCTTTTACACAAGTAAACGCTTTCTCATAAGTTAAAGTCAAACTGTTACTTGACAAAGATAGGTAAATCGGCCTATTTTAGCAATCGAAAAGAATCCAAAAAGGAAGTAAGAACCCAAATACCGTTTATATGTTAAGGAAATTTATTTTTTAACAATATAAACCTTTCTTATGAACCCAAAAACGATTTTTGCTATTGCAATAATAGCATTGTTTTGTACTTCAGTTTATTCACAATGTACCATTTCCGGACCTGTAGACGTTTGCAAAACCATTGAATATGTTTACAACATCAACCCTGGTCCTGATCAGACAGTTCGATGGCGGCTGGTCAACCGCTTAGGCAAATTTATAACCATCAATACAGATCATTGCATGATCCAATGGGAAAAAACCGGTACAGAAACTTTATTGGCTGAAATCAGATCTTCCACCGGGGCGATCGTTTCCAGTTGCTCATTGAATATTTCAGTTGCTCATTTTGAAGAATTTGACATAAAACCCATACCTAATGAAGGTGGTGCGTTAGAGAACAAAACGTACAACTTTTGTAAAAACACCGATTTGAAATTTCTGACAATGCAGCATGGTGATTATTCGTATTCGTGGACTTACAACGGCATACCGGTTGGTAATAATTCAAATACAGTAGAATTTAATTCCGGAAATCAGCCTACAGGAGAATTATGTCTCATCGTACAAAATTTGATTAATTTATGTACGAGAACCCTATGTGTCCAACTCAATTTATTTGATCCACCTGTCATTGACTTTCAATGGTACGGGGGCAACGATCCTGCGCTTTTGCATATTTGTCTTGGTGATCAAATCCTCTTTACCAATAACTCAGTACATGAAAATGACAATCTTTATGTCTGGGAATTGATACAGGCTGGATCTACATTATTAAGTTCATCTACCAGATCTATAAATACTCCATTTTTAACTACATATCCTAATCCAGGCAACTACACAGTAAGGCTTACGGGATACAACGTCACTAAATGTGCAATGATAAATGAAGTGGTCATTACAGTCGATCAAAACACAAAATTGCAAATCAACAACATCAGAAATACTGTATGTGAAGGAGAAGAAATACAATACTCGGTAGATGATGTTTGTCAGCAATATGTTTGGGCTGTTGAACATGGCCAATTTAATCCGGCTCCTGGGAATAGTCCGACAGCCAATGTAATCTGGCAGCAACCCGGCCCAAGTGGTGTTGGGACTATTTTTGTCACCCCTTCCGATTGTCAATCTTCGATTTGTAATGCTACAAGCAAAGAGCATGTGTTCATTATTCCATCAGACTTAGACAATTATATCAGTGGACCACAAACTATATGTGATATTTTTTCAAGTACCAGTATGACTTACTTAGCACCAAAATGGCCTGGTGTGGAATACGACTGGGATGTCACGGGACAGGGAACCGAAAATTTTATCAAAACGGAAAAGGCAAATGAGTTTACCGTTAGGATCATCAGTGGTTTTACAGGTACATTTAATGTAGTTTTGAATTTAAGCTCAAGTTTAATAAATTGTACTGCTACCGGTACTTTACAAATAGATGTTTATGATAACAAAATCATTGATCAAACTCCGGTGCATTGTTATGGTACAGATGCCAGTTTTAGCATCGAAAATTACAATTCAAATATGACAGTCCATTGGTCATTGTTGTACAATGGCATCGAAGTATTAAATACTACAGCTTATCCTTTACTTGTAAGTAAAGATCTATTGGTTAAAGCAGGTATCTATAATTTATTTGCACAAGTGCAGATGAATGGTATGGAGTGCAGTCAGAATTTGCAATTCACGGTTAAAAATCCGGTCCAAAGCCCAATTGAAATAACAGGCCAACCATATATATGTCCCGGACAGGAATATATGTACAGTATTGTTGAAACATCAGCAGGTGATGTAGAATGGGATATTATTGGTGGAACCATTACAGGTCAACCAATGAAAAATCATGTAATGATTTTGTGGTTCACCAATCAAACCACGTATCAAGTATCGGCCCGTTGGATACAAGGCGATTTGTAATACTCCCCTAAATTGAGACCAGAGGTTTAGTTAATAAAATTCGTAACTTTACTAAACTTATGACAAAACAAACACGGCGCAGGTTCAGCGCGGAATTCAAGGCCAAGGTCGCCCTTG
>JABARE010000062.1 GCA_019187365.1 Saprospiraceae bacterium
GCATCTGCTATGCAACGTGAACGTGTCGCATCTCATCCGCTGGCTTCGACTCCGCTCAGCCAGCGGAGTGACTGTCCCAATGCAGGAATGAGGAGTTACCTTCTGGCATCTGCTATGCAACGTGAACGTGTCGCATCTCATCCGCTGGCTTCGACTCCGCTCAGCCAGCGGAGTGACTGTCCCAATGCAGGAATGAGGAGTTGCCTTCTGGCATCTGCTATGCAACGTGAACGTGTCGCATCTCATCCGCTGGCTTCGACTCCGCTCAGCCAGCGGAGTGACTGTCCCAATCCAGGAATGAGGAGTTACCTTCTAGCATCTGCTATGCAACGTGAACGTGTCGCATCTCATCCGCTGGCTTCGACTCCGCTCAGCCAGCGGAGTGACTGTCCCAATGCAGTTTCGGATGGATTTAACCCTTTCGTTTCATTAGTTAACTAAATCGCATTAGGCCGAAAATTTTCAGGAACGCCCTCAGAAACTTCGTGATAATACCAGCATGAATTTATGGAAAAAGACGAGGCGCAACGAAGGAGGCTATGTGGAACGATAACTGACTGAGCTGCAACGAAGGATTGTAAAGCTAAATTCGTTGAGCGCGTGAGCCGTTATGGGTTAGCTGGCGCCAGAGGGGGAGAAGTGCCCATAAGGTACTACTAATAACTCCAGTTTTGATGCCAGAATGATTAGGGCTGCTCCTTCCACTCCGCATTTTTCGCTAAACGTGCATCATCTCGAGGTGCATTTTATTTTTCCGCCGTCAGTCCTGCCGCTTCAAGTATTTGTTCGTGGTGATGGCTCGCCTCAACCGGATAGATCACGGCAGCCAATTTCAAATGAGCATCCAGCAACAGGGTGACGCGGTGCATTCCCTCGTAAGCGCGCCCCATAAATTTTTTCATCCGGAAAATGCCCAACGACCGCGCAAGTGAACTTTCTTCGTCGACGACGAGGCGGAAAGGCAAGGCATGTTTGGCAGCAAATCGCTGGTGGCGCGAAGCATTGTCGGGACTGATGCCTAACACCATTATGCCGTGACCTTCCAGCAAAGGCCAGGCATCGCGCAGGTTGCAAGCCTGTCGTGTGCACGTGGGGGTATCGTCCTTGGGATAGAAATACAGCGCAGTCCACCGGGCTCCGGTCTTTCGCAAGTCGACGGTCGTGCCGTCGCTGAGCCTGAGCTCATTTGCAGGGAAAGCATCCCCGATGGAGAGGCTGACCTTGGGCAGGTAGTCCTCCCGGTTTGATTCATTTTTCGCCTTCATCGAACAAAGTTACCGCGATAGGTCTTTTCGTTACCCAGCGGGTCGCGCACGACGACGCGATAGCTATGCTGGCCGGAAGTCAGCCATTCCTCGAAGGCATGGTGAATCAGCCGGTTCTTTTTGTCGTACTCCATCAGCACCCATTGCTCGTCGATGTAGGCTTCGTAACTGAGGTCGGGTATTTCCCGTATGGCACCTACGTTGTCCGTTAGCCGGAAACGCAGTGCATTCAGCCGTTGACTTTTGCGGCGCGGGCGCAGCAATTGCAGATTGGGAGCAAGGGTATCCACGCGAATGCAAAATGGCCCAGCGGACCGCGATTCTGCCACCAGCCAATCCCCCTCCCACCGGCCGCCTGAATTGATAAAGCCCTTTCCAGATTTTTGTGCGACGTAACATTTCGATCGCAGGGTTTCGGGAATTTCGCGTCCGGGTTTGAGCCGTATGATGACGGGATGGTGCAGCGACATTCCTTGCGGGCTGACCCCTGCCAGTGGGCTGTAGGAACCCGGTGCGCAAACACTTGCTTCTTCAAGTTTGCAGTGTACAACGTCGTACACGCTCCCTTCCCGGA
Source organism: Saprospiraceae bacterium (assembly GCA_019187365.1). Lineage (GTDB taxonomy): Bacteria > Bacteroidota > Bacteroidia > Chitinophagales > Saprospiraceae > Vicinibacter. The sequence goes on from JABARE010000062.1 coordinate 1,840, forward strand.
AAGCGAACTGCGAATGGCTGCCTTCCAGAACCAGTTCCTGGTCGGGATAGAGGCATTGCCCCTTGCAGCCTCGAGGCTGCCCGGCGGTGAATGGCGCCTTTTCAACGGAGAAGGAAAGCGCAGCCTGGTTGCCACAGGCGTCGCCGGCAAACAAATCGACCCGGTGCCCCGTGGTATCATCCATAGCAACAAATCCGGCGTTGCTACAGGTGTTGTAAAGGCCCAGACGGTTGCCGCATAAAAGGTAACATCGGTGGAAACGCGCCCAGGACCTCCCTCCCCGGCCAGACTCCACGTGAGCGTTGATGTAGCGGGTTTCGTCGCGACGCCACCGCTCGGCAGAAAATGCGTAGCGCTCTGTTCCATCGACCTCCATGCGCAGGGTTTTGATGCCCGTTATGAATCCCGAGTGATCTGTGTGGTCGGCTGCATCCACGCTGATGGTAAACCAGGCTCCCGGCACCCGGATCCGGGGTTGCTTGCGCACCATACTGGCAGTAAGAACTTTTTGGGATACGACGAGTCCCTCGCTGTCGTAACCCGTGAATTTGACGTTGCGAAAGACCGGAGCGCGGCTGTCGGCCAGAGGCAGTCCGAAGAGCAGGGGGTCCCAGACCTCCTCCCCGTCGGGATCTCGCAATTCGAAATGCAGGTGCTTGCCCCGGCTCGACCCGCTATTCCCCATGTAGGCGACCAGATCGCCCGCACGCACGGGAAAGTGCTCCGGATCAAACTCCATACTGAGTTGAAATTTCTGTTGAGCAAACTGCTCCTGACGGATGCATTCGGCCAGGTCGGCACGGAAGCGATCGAGGTGGGCATAAACGGTGACAAAGCCGTTGGGGTGTGTGATGTAAAGAGATTTGCCGAGGTTCTCGGCGTCGATGTCTATTTTGGAAATGTAGCCGGGTGCGGATGCCAGAATGTCGTCGCCACCGGGACCCCTCCCGGAACGGATGTCGATGCCACCATGGAAATGGTTATGCCTCAGCTCACCAAAACTTCCACTTACGGAGATGGCGTGCCGCACCGGCGACGCCAGCTGCAATACGCCCGGAGGATCGGGCATTGGGGCTTCGCCATAGGTAAAGGCGGAGCCGGTCCACAAACAGACCCAGCACCATTTCTTCATACCCACTACTTACTGTTGGACGCAAAAATAAACGCCCGGGTGGTTTCTGCGGCCTCTTCGGGCGATATTTTCCCTTCGCGCAGTTCCCTCTCGCGATCAGACAGGTAGGAGGCAACCCCCTTTCGGCCTAACAAGCTTTCGAGCAGGTCTTCTTTGAGACGTTCCCGGTAAGCCCCCACGAGCTGTTCTGCCCGCAGCGCATACAGTAGGTTTTTCTCCAACAGCACATCCCGGACTTCGCAGATGACCTTCCAAAGCTCTTCGAGACCGTTGCCCAGGAGGGCACTAACGGCAACGACGCGCCGTGGATGCCCATGCGGCCTGGTTTCGAGAAAATGAGCCGCAGCGCCAAGGTCGCGCAACGCTTCCCGCACCCGCGGATCATTGGGGTCGTCGGCCTTGTGAACGACGATGACGTCGGCCCACTCCATGATCCCGCGCTTGATGCCCTGGAGTGCGTCGCCAGACCCGGGCAGTCCAAGCAATACGGTAATGTCGGTCATCGTCGAGACGAGGTATTCGTTTTGACCCGTTCCGGCGGTTTCCACCAGGACGATGTCGTAGCCGGCCGCCTCGCACAGCAGGATGGCTTCACGCGTCTGCCGGGCGGTGCCGCCGAGGTATGCACCGGTGGGGCTCGGCCGGATAAAGGCATTTTCCCTGCGGCTCAGTTCCGCCATGCGCGTTTTGTCTCCCAGTATGCTGCCCCCGGATATCGCAGAACTCGGGTCTACGGTGAGCACCGCCAGCCGGTTGCCCTGGTCGGTTAGAAAGACGCCAAGGGCCTCAACCAGGGTGCTCTTCCCGACACCTGGCGGACCCGTCAGTCCAATGCGAAGCGCCGGCTTGCTGCGCGATGGCAGGATCCGGATCAGTCGCGAGGCCAGCTCGCGGTCAGTGCCCCTCCTGCTTTCCACGAGGGTGATGGCCTTGGACAGGGCCTGCCGGTCACCCGATGCAATGTTCCCAATCCATTCGTCCAGGTCCTGCGCATTCATAATTATAAATATTTATAATACGTAAAACATTTACTTACAGTGCAAATATAAATATATTTTTCTGTAATACATAAGAATGTTTTTATTGCGCCGGCAGACTGAAGCGTTCCCCTTGTCGAAAAGACGCAAATCCTTGCAGTTCAAAAGAATGATGGATTTATAACAAATACCCCATCCCATCTGCCCCCTTAGACACGTTTGTAGGATGGATCTCCCGCAAGGTATTGTATTGGGAAATGCAGTCCTAACCGGGTTCATTCTTTTGGTCACACCAAAAATGGGGACACGCATCGGTCTGATATGGGGTAAAGGACCAAAACGGAATGGTTATTTAGAATTGACTTGGTGCCTGTTATGGACCAATGGATGGGCTTTGTCGGGCACTCCATATCATTTTCAACTTCTAAAGCTTACTGGGGATGGGCAAAATGCAGCGCAGGCTCAACCCGGTTCGCCACATTCTCATTAAAGCTAAACCATACTAAACCAATCCGGACCCAAGTTTATAAATAGAACGTCGGCAATACGCTGGTACTATAAGGGTGTATCGAATTAGGCCCAATTGATTCCTTCCGGGTTTACATGGTGTGTCCGGTTTCACGTCCACGATATCCGCGACCAAATGTCTTTTAAACATCTTCGACTCCATACGAACAAACCTCATCTGTCGTAAGGAAGACAGGTTTATTTTTCTGATCTATCCCCTTCACATAAAGGTTCGCAAGCTTTGGGAAAAAGGCCTTTGGTCTTTTCAATATACCCGAAAGAGGCCCTGATGCATTGAGTCTATTAAGACCAACAAAGCTGATAATAGAAATATTTCTCCATTGCATCCAGCGATCCGAAGCATCTGTTCCCCCGACGAGTTGGCGGTCGCAGATGTTGTTCTTTCATGCCTCGTTGGCCGTTGTTTAAATAACTTTGCTGCTCGCTTAAACAATGACTTTCTCAAGCTGTTTTCTTTTGTGCATGGCCAAAACGCCAACGCTACAAAATTCAAGAGATGTCCATTCACAAAGTATACCTCGACAACAATGCCACCACGCCCTGCGACCCACGTGTGGTTGAGGCGATGCTGCCCTATTTTTACGAACACCCTGGCAATGCTGCCAGCCGGAGCCATCCCTTTGGCTGGGAAGCCGAGGCGGCAGTTGACCTGGCCCGGCAACGCGTCGCTGCCCTCATCGGTGCCGACGAAAAAGAGATCATCTTTACCAGTGGCGCCACTGAATCCGATAACCTGGCCATCAAAGGAGCGATCGAAATGTACGGCCGCAAAGGGCGCCACATCATCACCGTCAAAACCGAACACAAAGCGGTACTCGACACCTGCGACTACCTGGAAAAACAGGGAGCCTCGGTGACCTACCTCGAAGTGCAAGCCGATGGCCGCGTTGACCCCGCGCAGCTTGAAGCAGCCATCCGGCCAGACACCGTGCTGGTGTCGGTCATGTGGGCCAACAACGAAACCGGGGTGCTGCAGCCAATCCGCGAGATCGGCGCCATTTGCGCCCGCCACGGCATTCTCTTCATGAGCGATGCCACCCAAGCCGTAGGAAAGATCCCTGTCAACCCGCGCGAGTATGGAGTCCACCTGATGGCGTTCACCGCACACAAAATGTACGGTCCAAAAGGCGTCGGTGCTTTGTACGTGAGCCGCAAAAATCCGCGCGTTAAGGTTTCCGCCCAAATGCACGGAGGCGGACATGAGCGGGGCATGCGCTCCGGGACCCTCAACGTGCCCGGCATTGTGGGCATGGGCAAAGCCGCAGAAATTGCGCAAAGCGAAATGCTCGCCGATGCCGAGCGCCTTCGCCGCATGCGCGACCGTCTCGAAACCGGACTTCGGAAGATGGAGGAGGTTTACGTAAACGGCAGCATGGAACACCGAATGCCACACGTCACCAACCTGTCTTTTAAACACGTCGAGGGCGAAGGCCTGATGATGACCTTCAACCAGCAAATCGCCGTTTCTTCCGGATCCGCCTGCACGTCCGCCTCGCTGGAACCCAGCTACGTTCTGGTGGCGCTGGGCCTTGGCGACGACCTCGCCCACTCATCGCTGCGCCTGTCGCTTGGCCGCTTTACCAAAGAAGAGGACATCGATTTCGCGATCGATGCCATCACAAAAGGGGTCAACCACATGCGGGAATTGTCGCCCATTTGGGAGATGTACAAAGACGGTGTTGACCTCAGCAAGATCCAATGGTCTGAGCATTGAGGGAACGCCGCGCAACAATTGCTTGTTTTTTAAGTTGAATACAATTAAACCCGATATATGGCCTACTCTGAAAAAGTACTCGACCACTTCAAACACCCCAAAAACGTGGGGACGCTCGACAAAAACGATCCCAACGTCGGCACCGGACTGGTTGGAGCGCCGGAATGCGGCGACGTGATGCGCCTCCAGATCAAGGTCAACCCGGAGAACGGGGTCATTGAAGAGGCCCGCTTCAAAACCTTCGGCTGCGGCTCCGCCATTGCCTCATCCTCCCTGGCTACCGAATGGCTCAAAGGAAAGAACCTCGACGAAGCCATGGCAATCGACAACATGGACATCGTCGAAGAACTTGCCCTTCCCCCTGTCAAAATCCATTGCAGCGTGCTCGCTGAAGACGCCATCAAAAGCGCCATCCGCGACTACAAACAAAAACAATCGTCCTGACGCTCTATGCTCTTTGTCGGAGACACGGCCAAGCAGCGCATAGCTGAAATCCGCAGGGATTCCGGACTGGATTCGAGCTATTTTATCCGCGTGTCGATTACCAGTGGTGGCTGCAGTGGACTGAGCTACAAAATGGATTTCGACAACGAAGTGCAACCCAACGACCAGGTGTTTGAGGACAACGGCGAAAAGATCGTGACCGACCTGAAGTCATTTTTGTACCTCTTCAATTCGACCCTGGAGTTTTCGGGTGGTCTCCAGGGCAAAGGCTTTTACTTCAACAACCCCAACGCTTCGCGCACCTGCGGGTGCGGCGAGAGTTTCGCCGTCTGAACGGCATTAAACATCTGCTAAATCATTCCACAAAACGCCGAATCCAAGGGGATGGGAGTTTTTCCTTTCAACTGCTTGCGCAACGCATCGCCATCTGCTTTGAACCAGAATGCAGAACTGAAGGATGCAACGTAGTTTTGGTCTGTGCTACAGGGCAGAATACCACTTGCGCACATCCACCGGCCGGAAAGTTGGATAGGTGCCTACCTACTCAGTTGCGGGTTCCAGCACCTGCTCGTACTGCCTTTTTTCGGCGAAAAATTTCAACTACCGGAATGCATTTTTCTGCTGGGTTTGCCTCTGACCATGAGATGGTGGGCAAGCAATCCCCGAAGAGGTGACAACAGTCCAAGGCATCGGGTATTCTTCGTCTCTGTCCTTTGCTGGTGCCTCGTCCACTGCTTTTCCTTCGCTTGCCACCCTTCGCTCGACGGATTTTTAGAAAGCCTTGGGGTGATCTACCTTGCTGTCCTGTGCCTTTGGATCCAACGTTTGGCGATCCACATTCCTGCCGCTGAGCTACCGGCATTCGGGGTGCGTGCGTTTGGGTGGCAGGGGTGGGCCATGACGCTCACGGCCCTGGTAGCCTATTTGCTTGCGCTCGGCGGTGTGGCCAACGAGGCGGCTCAGTGTTACGTGTGCTTTCCCTACTTCGGCGACGTTTACCGGTTGCAGGGCTTCACCACCACGCCCGCACTTTACCTTTCGGCGATTACCCTGTCCATCGGCTTTGTACTTGGCGACGCCCTCTCCCGGGACAATGGCCGGCAGGCTGTCTTTAAAGCAGGCTTGTTCACGCTGGTGGCTGTGCTGACGTTTGCCAAGTCCTTCCTTTACGTCATTTTTTTGTGGGTCGCGCTGTTGGCCCGACGCTCAGGCCGTTCGTCGCTCCGGGTAGTATTTGTGGGAATCGTTCTAACCATCGTGCACTGCTTTGCAACCCACCTCCTCATCCAAGCTGTGGAGCAGACGCAGCGCAGCGTGGATCCTTCCGGTCCTTACACTACGAACGAACGTTTGTTAGTACTCGGAGACATCGCATTGGTTAAAACGGGGTATTACGCCCTCAAGCGCGCAGCCTGGCAATTGTTTGCTGAGAATCCGTGGACAGGAACGGGCCCCGGCAATTTCAACCGCGCTCTGGCCGGACTCAAAACCGCCGGTGCATACCCTGGTCACCTTCCGGACTTCGATCCCCACGGCAGCTACACCGGTGCCCTGGCCACGCTGGGGCTTTTGGGCTTGCTGGCCTTGCTCGCCTGCGGCATTGCCCTGTTTCGAATCGTTGCCGGCTTGCCGGCAGATGATCCGTTTCGCTACCTTTTCATCGCGCTGCTGGCCATCATGGCTGCAGAGGCAATTTCCATGGACGTCATGAATTTCCGGCATTACTGGGCGCTGGCAGGGCTGATATTGGCCTGGAAAGGTGAAAGAGTGGGAGAAAAACCGGAGCCACCCCTTGCGGTCAGTTGACGAAGGTCGCGTCGCATCCGAAAGCACGCCAAAGAGTACCTCGAACAAGCCCCTGCTTCGCCAGCCTTTCCACACAGGCTCACGCGTTCCCTGATTTTGCTACACAATGCTTGGTTGCCGCTCTGTCCAATTTCATTCCACATTGCCAATTCACCGCGCCTCTTCTTGCTAAATTCTTTCAGGCATCAAAATGAAGTTATTCGAAATTCCCCTTATATTTATATCGCGAACCCAAACTTACCCTTATGAAAAACCAAATCTTCATCGAACCGGCGGCAAGGTGGATCAGAATCTGTTGTGAATGCTCTGGTCCATTTGCGCTTATCGCACTTTGTTTTGCAGCATGTTCTCTGAATGCTCAACCACGACCTCTGACCCAGGATTTCGCGCCGGTCGGCAGTCATTGGTATTATACCAACATAATCAGTTTCTTTTCGCAGGATATGGACTACGTTGAGATCAAATGCATCGGAGATACCATCGTCCAGGGAAAAAGCTGCCGCCATTTACAAAAAACGTATCGCGGCATAAATGAACGGGATGAATTTGTTTACAGCAGTGGCGATACCGTTTACCGGCTGGCGACGAATGATCGCTTTTATGTTCTGTACAATTTTGCGGCGAAACCTGGAGACTCATGGCTCGCCAGGTCTTCCCTGTTCGGAGACGGACCACCTGAAGAGGAAATGACCATTACCGTTGACAGCACCTCCATGGTGACCATAAATGGCCAAAATTTAAAGACCTTATACGTTTCGAGCGATCACTCCTGCCTCAGTTTTGGCGGTTACTGGGGGCCTCTGGGAAGAGCCAGGATCATCGAACGGCTTGGCGGCTCATGGTACATGTTTCCTTTCAATTACGGCTGGCTGGATGCCGGTATCCGGATCGGCTTGCGCTGCTATTCGGATGATTCCCTGGGCTTCTATAGTTCAGGCATTGCGACTACCTGCGATGAAATCATAACAAACGTGCACAACGAGGAGGACGTCATGACCTCCAACGCATACCCGAATCCTTTTACCAATCAACTGACCTTTGCAGTATCAGATAACGATGTTGCGACCCTGTTTCTCTACGACTTCACCGGAAACAGAGTATTCAATAGCCGGTTTACAAGCTCCATAACGATCGCTACAGACGCGTTTCATGATGGAATTTATTTTTACGAATTGACAACCATAAAGGGGTTTAAAAAAACGGGTAAGCTTGTCAGACGATGAGATGTGATACTCTGGACTCAAGGTGCTGTGTTGGGGTCAGAAGGTGATCAATCGTTCAAAAGATAAATACTATGCTTTAGCGTCATGTAGCGGCAATATCAGCAGATGAAGCAGCAATGAGAATCACAATGGTCATGTTATCTGCACAGTACCATTTAAAGGCACCAACCAAAAATGGAAACAAATAAAATTGCCCTTGCACACAGGCTCAGAGAGGTTTTACTGAATGGAACATGGATTGCCAACACCAACTTTAAAGAACAAATAACAGGCGTAAGCTGGAAAGAAGCCATTTATAGAGTAGAACAGTTAAACTCTATTGCCATGTTGACCTACCATATCAATTACTACATCCAGGGATTGCTCGAAGTTCTTCGCGGAGGAACCCTCACGATCCACGACCAATTCAGCTTTGACCTTCCTGACATCCGCAATAAAAAAGATTGGGAGCATTTAACAAAGGAATTTCTCAGCAATGCAGAATTGTTTGCTCGCCATGTAGAGCAAATGGATGATCAAATATTTTCCCAAACCTTTGTGTGTTTCGGCCCCCTAAACAATCAGACGAAGTTACACATAAAAAAATGTAATCTTTGTCTATGGAAAAGCGAAAATTCAGCCGTGAGGAGAAGCTTAAAATCCTCAAAGAAGCCCTGGGACAGGGCG
>JABARE010000054.1 GCA_019187365.1 Saprospiraceae bacterium
TTGAACTCAAAGGAGATTCTTTGCGAAAAAAAATGTAATTTTGTCAGGCGGCATTGTTGCCTAACCCTCTTTCCACATGGGGGTCAGTATCACCGAAACGGGGGTCAGTATCACCGAAATATCCAGCGATTTTCACCACAAATGTTGATGCGGAGAACCAAAGTTTGATTAACCACAAATGTGTCTGCCGTGCACTGAACCGCCACTTTTGCCAAACCCGTGTTAGTGGCTGCCCTTCTTTCGGTCAATGGTCTGTTGCCTTGCCCCCCTAATTATCGGACAATTTCGTGGGTTGCTAAGATATGAGTTATTTTATTAAGTTTCTTTGCCCCGCAAGATGCGACTGACGGTGACGTTAACACGGATGTTACCAGGTTGCAGGCGGAGGGAGCAATTTCTCCACCTTTCTTTCTAATGCTGTTGATTTTCGATTTCGGGTTTGCAAGATGCTCCTTCCGGTTCAGTTTACCGGATATTTCATAAAGCGGGTATTTTAACTTGATAATGGTGGGTTTGCGCTCATCAAAGCAAGTAATGACCATATCTTGCTCCCAGGCTTTTCGAAAAAGCACAGGGGGCAATCCTTTTGTTGCAGTATGTGAGCGGTAGTTGTTATACATTTCATAAAATCTCTCCAGCCTTTGATCTAACTCGTGGATACTGAAGAATTCTTTGCCGACACAGCTGGTCATGATACTATGAAAGCTTTCAATGTGTCCGTTTTCCTGAGGGGTATAAGGGTTGGTATATACCTGGAGCAGTTTGTTATCCCTGAAATAGTCGCGGATTAATTGAGCTATGAACTGGGGGCCGTTATCACATCTGATTTCAATCTGAAGGCTACTTAATGCCATTGCGGCAGGCTCCAGGTGCTGTTCGATAATCTGATCCCATAGTTTTTTCACTTGAACGGCTTTCATCGTATATCCAGTCATCCTTCCAAGGGTCTCCCTTGTAAACGCATCGATAACAGTAATGGTGTAAGCTGACCGTCGGTCTTTTATAATCCAGTGCTGCTTGATATCCATTTCCAGAACCGACAATGGACTTGTGGGATTTACTATTCTGTAACGCACGAATTTGCGTCCGCCCGACTTTGCCTTCCGTTTATTCTCCTTTAAAATTCCAATCCCCTGCATCATCGAGTAAACCTTTTTTCGGTTGATCACAAATCCTTTAAGCTGCAGTTGCTGGTGCATACGCTTTGAACCGCATCTTAAATCCGGATCCTGCTCTATTTTCATTATTTGATCAATGACCTCTCCGTTTTCAGCCAATTCTATCCCGCGTGAGGTGATCCTCTGAGTGTGTGTGCTTTTGGGTCTGCCCGGCCGTTTATGATCCTTGGGCACATGGTAGAATTGATGCCGGGTTAATGACGCGATGGCCAGCGCGGTGTCTCTTTTCATGCCTTTTCCCATATACCTCACCACTATTTCCTTAGCTTCTGGTTCAGATACTTTTTTTTCAAGAGTTCGTCTTTCAACGAAGACTCCAATTGCTGCTGGACCAATAAGTTACGCAAGCGGTCATTTTCCTTTTGGAGCCGTTTGATCTCTTTGAGATGTTCTTTGGTCATCCCGTGCTGGAGACCCTCTATTCCCATGGAATTCAATCTTTTAGCCCATGTATAATAGGTGCTGGGAAAGATCCCGTACTTCTCACATACGGCTGTAACACCGTCTCTTTTGACCTCTGAAATAATCTTCAGCTTCTCCTCCTTGGTCCTGCGGATTTTTGATTTTCTTTGTGTTGACATGATTCGTTAAAATTAACACTAATCTTGTCCGGTGTATTAGGGGGCTAAATCACTGTCGTGTCGAGTTTGCAGTGTCTTTGTGCGGTTGGGCAGGCATACTCTTTTGCAAGCTTTGGTCTGTGCGTTGGCTTGTGTGGCTTGCAAATGTGTATGACTTCGAAGGGTTGGCATTGTTGTCTAATTGTATTATTTTAAATTCTTAATAAACGGTTGTATTGCACTTTCAAACTTTGGCAGATAGAGTACAAAAAAGTCATTCATTTTTTGCCAGTCTGTTTCATTGAATAAGTTTACATCTTGTAATTCAAATTTCATTCTACTCATTTTATTGTCTGGCAATTCTTCCCAAACTAATGCACTACCGAAAGCTTGTTCAATAGCTTCTTTGTTTTTCAGGAGTTTTTTGAAATACAATTTATTTTTCTCCTTGCTCGAACTGGAAATTGTCAATTCAATTCTAACATTTGTCTTTGTTATGATAAGCGTATATGAAACTCCACCAATTCCTGCTCCCGTGCCTAACCAATGGTCTTTGGTCGGGTTTACATTTGTAAATAAATTAGTATGACTTAAAAGAGGTAAGATTTGTTGCCAATATTTTTTTCTTATTCCAAAACGATTGGGTTCTGTTTCATTGTCCGCACTTGATAAATATTTGATTAATAATTCATCTTCCATTTCAAACAATGAAAGCAATTTTTTCAAAACAAAGAATTTTGAATTGCTATCTATGTTTGATTCAATGTACCAACCATTAACAACCTCTTTCGCTGTTCTAAAATCATCTGCACTTCTTGTTATTTTTAAAACTTCTTGATTGCTTACTAGCAATTGAGAGTTCTTTTCGTAAAGATTTCTAATTACATAAAAATACATTTGGGCAACTGTATCTTCTTCAACTTTGGTGTTTTCAAAAATAAAGTACTCTAGCTTTTTACTTGTTGGACTTTCTGCATCAAAAATATTTTGTTCTTCCGATTCGTCACTTTCAGAAATTTCCACATCAGGGAACTCCCAAATTTTCAAGAAGCGTTCATAAATGATATTAAGTCTTTCTTCATATTTTGAAACATTCCAAGTGTCAATTGATTTTAAAAAGGAATTTAACCACAACCTGCTGAATTGATAGCCTTGTTCATTTCCATCAATATTCATTTCCTTCTTTGCTAAAAATGATTTATTGCATAATGCTCCGTTGTTACCGGAAAGTGTTAGGTTTCCAATGGTGTTTAAATGTTTTTCTTTGAAAATAAAATACTCTTCGGATGTCAAATCAGTATTCCAATTTTCATTCGGATTTCTTGGAAAAATGTGTTCAATAGTAATTAGCTCGTTACTTGTATTTACATATTCTCGATTGTTGTAATTCTCCAACATTTCAAAAAGATAATTTCTGTTTTTAGGTTGAGTATTATACAAATCCTTATCCTTCAATGCAGTTTTTAAATCTTCGTTACTTGGGAATTTTGCACTACCTTTCTTTTTAAGCAACGCCTTTGCAATAGAATCATAATATTCCTCCGTATCCACTTCCGAATACAATGTCATAAAAATCTTGTTTAATGCACTGGTTGGTAAGCCAACAATAAACCTGCGCCATGCATAGCTTTGAATCAATTTTAAAACGCTAATCAATTCATCTTTTGAAAGCAATCCATTTTCGGTGTCTTCAAATACTTGAAGCAAAAAAGGATACGCCACATTAATTTCTAATCTATTAATGTATTCTAATTCCTTTTTTATGTTGGCGTCTGCAACGGTGGTAGGATTTACAAACTTTTTATAATGAATGGATAATGATTTTATGTTTTCAAGTTCCTGATGATAGGCTTCATCTTTTTTATTAGCGTAAAGACTTTTAAACTCTGCGTAAACCTTATTTTTATTTGGTATTTTTTTATTGCGAAGTGTCAAGTAATCTCTAATATAGTCAGATACTAAAGAACTTTGTTTCACTAAATCTTTTGCATTTTCTTCAATGGGATTCCAAATTGTTTCAAATATTCTGTTTTGATCTTTTGGAGGTAAATCCATTAGAATAAAATTCCGTATTAGATCGGATTGAGATAAATCTAAACCCGTTGAATTTAAACTTTCGAAAATACGCTGTGGGTCGTCTTTGTCTCGTTCTAAAGATATTTCAACAAATATCAAACGATTTAAACCTCTTAAAATTAATTCAAAAGTTTCATCAGTTATTACACTTCTAAAATAGTTGTAGTTCTCTGTAACATTTGAAAAGGCACTTGATTCACTATCGGTGCCAAGCATAATGGCTTTAAAAGCTAATGAATTGGTGTCAGTTTGTTTTAGCTTTAGTTTACTCGATTCATTCTTAACATACTGATTGGTTAAAAACATATTGTACAATCGTTCTGCATCCTGTGTATTGCCACTTTCTTTGGCAAAGCGATAAAGAGCTACGTATAAAATATTGATAGTTGTTAAACGCTGTTGTCCATCTATAATAACTAATTCTTTCACCTCACTGGTGCTGTATGTTCCTTCATGAACAAATACAATGCTTCCGATAAAATGTGTTCCTCTGTCTTCTGTTTCAACTGAAATAATATCATTGAGAAGTTCTTTACATTCGGTATTTGTCCAATCATAGTTACGTTGGTAAACTGGAATTACAAACTGCACATTGGGGGCTTGTAAAAAATTATTTATTTGTAATTCGTTTGCTTTCATTCTTTAATTATTGCATTTATTCTTGTTAACTTAAACCATTGGTTTAATCATGCTTTCTATAAAACTAATTTCTTCCTTGGTCAAACGATACTTTTTATAAAGTTGCTTGTCAATTTCCTCGATTGACTTACTCCAATCAATATCTGATTTTGAAGTGAAGTTTTGAAGAGGAACAAATTGATATGTTGTGGATGTACCATGTTGACTTATTTTTGCTAAACTATGCATGAATCTTGCAAATCTTGTTCTAAGATAGCTTGATAGATTTTTGCTTGATATTTTATTTAAGCTTAATTCAGCCCCTACAACTAAATATGTTTCTGTGCAAATTGTTTTAGGTTCACCAACAATAGAGTTTTGGTTATCGTCATTTAACTCAGTACCAATATTATTTGATTCCGGCACATAAACTTTCCAAACGTCAATCCAATCTTTATGCGAAACGACTTCTGATTTATTAACATATCCTATTGCATTAGCTCTACCATAGCAGGCTATTGGTTCTTTAAGACCCTTCGAACTGCTCCTAAACCTTTTATCTCGTATAAAGTATGTTCTAAAACCAAAAGCTTTTGCAGCAGACACATGCTTCGTTAGAGATTCAAAATTTGGACTCTTGCTCAATTTTTCGATGATGGAAACTCCGATGCTATGACGGATTAGAATATCTGAATTTGGTGTTTTTAAGCTTCGTTGTTTAATGCTTGGAGTTAAATCGTCTTTATATGTATGAACTTTTGTTAAATCATTTCTGTTATCATAATCCTTTTCCCACAAGAAATAACAAATCCCTCCTCTAAGATTTATGTTTTGAAAAATCAATTCAGGTTTAAGAAAATCGTGTAATTCTGAAATATGACTATCATTCAACATCTCATCTCTAAAATCATCTAATCCTCTTCCTCCTGCATACCATCTAGTAGGCATAATTAAAGAAATATAATCAGGATTATGTTTTCTAGCCACTTCCACAAAATGATTGTAAATGGGTAAGGCTGTATTGCTATTTGCACCACCTTCTTTTTGCTGATAGGGTGGATTTCCGACTATTACATTGAACTTCATTTTCTTTTTATTTATTTTTATGTTTTCGCCTACGGTCAATTTATTGTCTTTGATCAAATCATAGGAGGTGTAGTTTTCTTCAATAAGTTTAATATCTAATTCAAGTAAAGTGTAAACTTTTCTTGTAAACTCATAAGCTATTTTTGATGTAGGTATAGAGTAAAAATTATTGGCTACATCCTTGCCATATTTTTTGTAAACAGCATAAACAAACTCCCCTTGTTTAGCTGCAATATCTAAAAGGATTGTAGAATTATTAATAGCTTTGGCTGGCAATCTATTAATTATTTTGTCGGTTACAATTTCAGGGGTTACAATTTCAGAATCTGACAAGCGGCTAAACTTTTTCATAGCATTGCTTGCCCTTTCTATTGGAGTTATTGTTAAATCATTTGCTAATGAATTTATGTTTTGTATTTTATAATCAAGTTCACTTAATATAAATGGATTAAGATGTTTTTGAAATAATTCGAGAATAGCATTATCAAGATTTAAATTTGTTGCAATTCGTAAATTATTTGTGTTGCCCTTAATTTGACTGATAACCTCTTGCAGTGATTTAACTCTTGAGTCCGTTAAAAATGAGAAGAATAAAATTCTTGCATAGAACATTGCAAATTGACCTTTATAGTCTACTTCTGCTTCATCCTCTGTGCCATTGGACTTCTTTGTACCTTCATCCGTTTCGCCATCTGTTTCAGATCCTTCTTCAATATCTAACTCATCACCTTCGCCTAACGTTGGCTTAATTTCAATACCTTGTCGAGAGCCAATTTGTCCTTGTTTTTCTATTTCAGCCTTGATTGCTTCAATATCCAATAAAGAATAATCAATTGATATAGTAGTTGCTTCATCAAACACGCTTCTACTACTTGAATATTCTCTAATAGCATCAAGAATGTCGGCTGGTTGTATTTGTACAATTTTATTGTTATTCAGAACTACAATGGGGGATATTTCAAGTTCTCTTTTTATTCTATCTTCTAATTTGCTATTCCCGTTTGATACGGTGTTCACATTATAAATCTGAGATTTATGTTCCTGCATTTGGAACATTCTGTTTGGGTTAAAATCAACCAACAAAGTTTGTGTCTTCATATTGTACTTAACAACATCACCACTTGGCTCCTTGAAAACTCTTATATATTGATTTTGTAAACGAAAAATAGCTTGGTCGTATTCTTGAGGAGATGCTGTGTCTTTGAGGTAAAGCATAGTGTCCCATTCATGGACTGTACTACCTGTAAGCATCCTGTTTACTGTTAATGTTATCGTTTTTTTATTTTCACTTTCACATTTTTTTATTTTGGATTTTACAGATTGCGTGTCTTTGAAGTTCTTCTCGTTCTCAACACCAGAGATATTTATGATTTCATAATTACTAAGATGTTTAAACTTGTGTTTGTTTATTAATGCTTCTAAAGCATCACAAGATGCTCGATAGGGCAACACACAAACAATATGGCGGCACATTTTGCCCTCTTTAATTTTGTCATAATCTAAGAAGCTTAATAAATTAGCATCTTTTTCTGAACCATCAATTACTTTTAATAAATCAATAATTTCTTTCTCGTATTTGAATTTCTTATGTAGCTTTTTGTCTTTGTCTATGGTTATTGATTGCGGTTTAAATAGTTCTGAAAAAGCATAGGTAACACCTTTCTTTTTCATTTCTTCCATTTTCTTACGGGAAGATTCATTCGGGTTAAATGCAAATCGAATCATTTGCGGAAAACCATAATAGGGGTTATCCCATTCTTTAATTTCGTCTTTGTTTAAATTTTCTAAATCCCATTGTTCTTGGTCTTCTGCAATATTTGAAAACTGATAAAATGCAATGATATCATCGGTTGTAAACTCGCTATTCATCAATATGCGATAAGGAGTACCAGAAAGGTGAATGCGAATTTTAGCATTAAAAACCTTTGTATTGTTTTCTATATCATCTAATGAATTGTCATTTAGTTTTAGTTCACTTTTAATTTCTTTCGCACTTAAATTTTCCTCCTTTAAAACTTTGCCATATTCAGCTGCTCTTGCTCCAAAATGTGTTTCATCAATTAATAATAGGTCAACTTGACTTTGAAATATTTTTTTATGTTTTGGTTTTATAATATCACCTTGAAGGTCTTGTAAAGTAAGAAACAAAACGATTTTTTCATTTGCTTTTTGTTTATCAGCTATAATAGAATCGCTTTCTAGAAGAGAATTACTATCGAGAAAACAATAGCCATCAAATTTTAAATGACTTTCGGTTGTTCTTTTCCATTCTTCTTTAACATCTGCTTTTGCTGAAACAACTATTACAAGTTTTGCATTCATTTCAACCGCACAGCACATCGAGGTAAATGATTTACCAAAACGCATAACCGCATACATTAAAAGATTTTTTCTGCCCTTTTTTACCGCCTTCTTAAAATTGTTTATTGTTTCTTGTTGGTTAGGTCTGGGGTTGTAATTTTCATTTCTGATGTATGTATGAGTAATTGGAATATGACTTTCATCAAAACGATAATATTGATATTTTGATTCGTTCTTCTTATGCCCAATCCTAATATCATCTATTGCATCTTGCAGGTCTTTTTCTGTTGCGTTTTTGAAAAATTCATTTGAATAATAAGGGATATTTTTTAAAGCACCTTTCTCTAAACGGATTCTTTTTAATTCGGTTTCTAAAAAATAATGAACTGCATAGTCTCTGAAAAACGTTTCATCATCAACCTTTGCTACATTTCCAAACTTCTTCTCAAGGTTTGGGAAGAATTTTCTCCATTCATTTAACCTTGTTTCTACAGGACGATATGTGTCACCAACTTTAAGATAATTTGGTATTGTTTCCGTTGTAAATGCGTAAATCTGAGGTTCAACTCTTCCGATTATTAACTCATCAAGAATATCTACATTTATTTTTTTTATTTCTGACATAGTTATTCTTGTTTATTTATTAAGCAGGTCAATAAATTTTATTGCTTTACCCATTGATCCTGTTTCAACATCCTTTTCATTCCAATCCATAATTTTACAATATTTCCCATTGTGCGTTAAAATGTTTTGAGATTTACACCCATTGCACTTTACAATTTCATTTAATGTATTTCCAAATAAATCACTATGCTCTTTAACTGCATCTGTGCAACTGTCAGGCACTACACCTTTTAATCCATCCATCTGCCAAACATTCCATGAAATTATATTAGCGATATTCTGAATTGATTTTAATAACGGCTCTTTCTCGAATTTGTGAGTATAATTTTCAATAAATGTTATAAGCATGGCTTCACGTGCAAGTAGTAAACTATCACCTTGCCATTCAAAAGCGTAAGTGTTTTTAAATGCAATTTGAGATGCTTTTAACCAATCTTCCTTAGAGTCGACATTTTCATTAATTACTCTTAATTTTCTGTCTAAAATTCCAATTCGATTTTCAACTGGTATAAACTCTCCGGTTGTACTATCATATCTGCTTGTAATGTATGGTGCTTCTCCGCAAGAAATTTCTAGACGAGTATCAAGAACATAATCTTTCCAAGTCTTACCTTTTGGATATGTTATTTTCTCGCTGTTTGTTTCCCAAATTTTAGAACCATCTTTAGCTAATATTTCTGTATTGAATACATTTTCTCTGCAAAACCAAGTATTATCAATTAAGTTGTTTTGAGCATTACATATCCAGGAAGGAGTGAAAACTTCTGCCATTTCTTTGGATCTAGACAGCTGCAAAAGTTTGTCTTTATGCACTCTTGGCATTATAATACTTCCATAATCACCTGAAATTAAATCGGGTAAAATTTGAGAATGGAAACTGTACTTCTCTCCAATGTGTTCATAATTGTCGGTAGCCCAAAAGATGTTTTGCTGTGTTGTGTGGTCAAGCAGGAGTGTGTCGAGAACATGAGGATATTTCTCGATTAATTCATTTTCTAATATGTCAATTCCTGTCCGCACTTATATTTTTACTTTGTTAGATTTCAAAAGGTCTTTAACATCAATTTCAAGAATATTAGCTATTTCATAAAGAATTTCTAGCCTTGGTTGCTGTCTGTTTTGTACATAGGCATTTACCATGTTGTAGCTTTTGCCTAATTGTTCGGCAAGCCAAGTCTGCTTAATTCCTTTTTCGTCCAACACTTCTTTTATTCTGTTCATTTGTCTAAATGATGTCTGGTCGCAAATATAGTTTTTAATTATTTCGTATCTCATTTTACAAGATAAAAAGTAATCAAATTATTTTCAACACTATCGTCTGTGCGTTGGAAAAAAATGGCTCTTTTGGTTTTGCGAAGGGGCGGCTTGTGTGTCGGGCAAAACCAAATGTGCCATTTTGTGCGGTTGGCATTTCGGGTCGTTTTTCTGTCGGTTTGATGTTGTTCTGTCGGTCGTTACAGGGTTGCCACTAACGGATCGCCGGATTTGCGAGGTTT
>JABARE010000010.1 GCA_019187365.1 Saprospiraceae bacterium
ATTGGTTTATATAAATATTCTAGTCCACTGATTTTTGTACCTATTTCATTAAATACTTCTTTAGATCTAGATTTGCCATGCATATCATTTAATTCAATTGCATATCCTTGTGAAGTTGTCATAAAATCTTGATTCTTAATTTTTAAAATTTTCAAGATTGGCTTTGTTTTTTTAGGATAAGCCTCCATAGTAGTTTGGCTTACTTTAGTCGGAAATTCTTTAGCTGTATAAAATTTGTGAATGATGTACCCTGATGCTTTCTTTTTTAAATTTTCATATTGTAGATTTTTAATCTTTACTTCAGAATAGACAATATTAGCTCCGGGATAAAAAGACTCTCCAATTGGGCCTTCATGATAAAAATCATCATCAGGAGCTAATTTATTTTCTTGCTTGTAAGTAATTGGCAATCTAAATGGATTATCTTCTGCTCCAATCAAAGGTTCATAACTAGCGACTCCTGAACTTATAATAAATGATTTTCCATTTATTATTCTATCATTTCGAGTATATTCATATTCTTGTCCATATTCTGAATTTTGATGTTGGCTATTTGTCATTTCCGTCCATTCATCACTAATTAAAATCTTCTTAACGCGATGCGTTCCAGCTAATTTATTCCAAAATGGATTATTCAGTCTTATCCAGGATTTTCCCTTTAAAATATTTTTCCCAAAATATTTATTTTTTAAATGATTATTTATTCCGCCATCAAGCATAGTAGCAAAATCAGAGAACAAACCCCTAAATGCATTGCCAACAGATACAAAATCATCTGCATTTTCCGAAACATTTTGATCTGGACTACCATAGACTAACCTTGGTAAATGCAATCTTGCAAACTGCCAGATTGCTTTAGAAATTGGGTTAGCTTCATAATTGAGGGCCCCATTACAAACACCATTTGGAGCTACTTCTTTGTCTTTTGTGCATGCATTTTTTAATTTTATATATCCAGTATTAGCGTCTAAAGCACCCCAATCTTCAATTTCAGTATAACCTAAGACATACTCATAATCACCTAAATTATCAACATCGGTAAAAACTTTAAAAAACAAGTCTCCAGACTGATGCACTTGTCTAATGTAGTGATTATATACATGTAATTTTTGATCTTCGTCTAAAGGGATTGGACTTGAAAGATTGAAAAACAAATAATTATAAGGCGAGCCTCCATATAAAGGCAAATCTGGACTCGAGAATTTTAAAGTAGCATCATCAGAAGTTCCAATTATGTCAAACAACTGCATTGCCTCTTTATCTTGAACGTAGCCATAGTCATCTGCTTCATAATCCACTCTAATATTTCCACCAGAAGGGAGTTTTATTTCTCGTAATGCCCATGCTCCAGCTATTCCATTGGCATATTCTTTTTCATTAAAAACATCAATGTCAATTTGTGGAATAAAAGGATATTCTGAAGATGTCAATTTAAATTCATCTGAACAATCGATTGGAGCATCATTGTTAGTTTTTGTATTTACATTTAAAAAACTTCCCCATCTATTGTATCCCTTTATATTATATGGAGGATTAATTCCTTTCTCTGGCGAAAAGAGAGCTAAGTCACCGCTATATTTAAATTGGTAAGGCGAAAATTTCCCCTTATTAGATTTACCGTATTTGAAATATACTTTTTTAAGCGTAAGTTTTCCACCAGAACTGGATGACAAGCTACCTTGACAAAGACTATAATCAAACTCAAAGTGCACAGACTTAATTGGAGTTCTTTGTGATGGTAAATTTTGCATGTAATCTGGAGTGTTGTATAAGATAATTGATTCTAACTTTTTCAAAGACATGCTGTTATCCATTCCACCCATATATCCAGCTACACCGTAACTGTCAAAGCGCTGTCCATAATTAAATCGTGCAATTTGTGTTTTACTTTCTATAGAATGTAAAATCCAAATTTCCTTTTCACCGTAAGTAAAATTTGCTTTATCATCATCAGTTTTAGAGTTAAATCCAGGATTAAAATTTGCATGTTCATAGGGTATTCTCCATCTATAACTGTCATGAATTCTACTATAATTAAATTTTGTATATGTACCTAGATCGTCTGGACTTGGCCCATCTCCAGTAAGGTCTATATAATCTTCAGAAAGAATTGCTGTAAGCAAATAAGAATGGGCAAATGCTGGAGTACTTTCTTGATCTAAAAAGTGGTCCAATCCAAACTTATGTTGAGGTGTTATATCACCAGATGATTCTGGAACATAGGAAACTAATCCAGTACTGCAATCCGCAGATTGTGATGGATCTCTGTTAAATGTTACTTCATATTGCTTCGTGTTATAAGCTGGTATTCCATAAATGTACCGAAGGCCGTCGGGCCTCAAAGCAGTAACTTCTGATATGTGATGTGCCTTTCTGTAGTTATTATCTCTCTCAATTTCTGTATAGTTTTCGCCATCAATATTATAAGTTTTTATTTTCTTATCTATTGCAATATTTTTTGCCTCAGCAACAGTCAAATAAGAAATACTTTGATTCCTTTTTGCCCTATTTATTCTTAATATTGGTCCACTTATTGGAAAGTTATCGCCAAAATTGTTTTTTAAGTTTGGCATCAGTGTTACTTCGGAACCAGTTTTGTTTAATGAGAAATTTACAGCTTTATCATTTCCTGTCGAAGTGTAGACATTTTCCTCGCTTAATAAGTAAGGGCTTGCTTCTCCTGAAGCCTTAAAATAATGTGGCTCGAATGTACCTTGGTTGAATTTATGAAACCCAATATTAATATCTAATGTTGGAGTAAATTCATCCCATTTTCCTGTGTAGGAATTAACAATATTAGTATGGATATCACCTCCTAGACGAAATGCATTTCCAGCTCCAATTTCTACACCAAGACTATTTCCATTGGAGAAGTTTTTTGATTTCTTGTCATGAATAACTCCTATATCACCTCTGAATAATTGATAACTGCCACCAATGCCTTGCCCACTTAATGAAAAGATATCATGAGTAAGAAAAGGTATAGGCAGATTAGGCTTTTCCTTATTAAAGGATCCATCCTTTTCTCGGTTAAAATCTAATAAGCCATTTTTATCTTTACCATTATCAAGGTATGCTATTCCATACGAAGGTGTAGAGAAATAATTTGTTTCTAACTCTTGCTTTGAATGATAACCAGTAAAAGATAGTCCAGAAAAAGCACCCATCCCTTCTATTGCTACCGATGCCTGAAAAGTATAACTTGAGTTTTTTAATGGGTACTCTGTTTTTGGAATAAATGTTGTAGAAGTAAAATTTAATAAAGAAGCAGAACCACTGAAAAATGAATGAGAAGAATTAGTCATCAATGAAGCCTCTTGCCCATTCTCATCCTTTCCTCTTATCGTTCCCAATCCTTTAGAAGTTGCACCCACATTATAGGTAAGTGTTTTAAATCCAGCTCTGCTATTAATATTTGTCCCGAATCCACTTGATATAAATGTTGAAAAGCCTTTAGTTTCATCAATTTTTTTTGAATAAGAAAGAGAAGGTGAAAAGCCTAATCCTTCTTTTGAGCTTGCAGTTAGCCCCATACTAGCATTCAACCCTGGTAAACATTTATCACCTCCTGAAAATGCAGGAGTTATTCCAAACTCAAGTCCAAATCCATCATAATTGTTGTAACTTATACCAAGACTCGGACTCAATGAAATTTGTTTACCAGTATAATTTTTCATACCAATCCCAAATAATTCAAATTTGCCAGAATAACTAACACCCCAAGTTGAGTTTTCCCTAATATTTACTTTTTTCTCAATCTCATCCCCATTAAAATCATCTGGAATTCCTCGTATAGATCTACTGATTACTCCAGGATTAATATTCCATCCTAAACCAACAATACTTGCCTCCTGATCCATGGTAATGCCTGCATTGTAAATTAAATTAATTGGATAACCACCGACCTCCATCAGTGGAATATTGTAAGAAAAATCGCCTGTGGCAGGATCCACCATGTCTGTTACTTCTATAGATTGAAAAGTTTCAACTTCGGGTTGACTTGGACCTCCTGTTAAAGCAAACGTTTTCGCAGGAAAAAGTTGTAGGATCATCAATATTAGGAAGAACCAAGACCATCGCTTATTACTGTGATATTTTTTATTCTTCATAGTCTGATATTTGGAAGATTTTGGATAGCTAAGCCAGGAATAAGAAGTCGGACGCTTCGGTCGTCTAAGTAATGGTCGATGATGAGTTGCCGATCTGCCATGCTATCTTTTGGGATTTCAAATGCAAGTGAAAATCTTTTAAGCGGGCTCACTCCACTGGAATTTTCAAATTGGAACATAACTGGTTTTAGGGTATCGGTTGCCCATAAACTGATCGCATTTTGCAAGTCAAAGGATAAATATTTCAAATTGGGTTCTGCTTTAGAATGCATCGATTTTGATTGGATCGTCAAAAGATAATATTCCAAGCCGGAATACTCTTCTATCTGCCTCTCGAGCTGTTCTTTCTTATAATGAATTCCGGATTCAATCAAGGCTTGATATACTGCAGTTCTATATTGCAAAGTATATTTAAAACTATCTGTTTCTGCATACACAATTAAACCATTCTTAATGTTGTTGCAATGGGAAATATAATCTTTTGGTGACAATCGAATTTTAGAACAACCTATCAAACTACTGCTAATAGATGTAAGAATGATGAGATATTTGAATTTATAGTTCACTTATTTTCTAATAAATCTTAAATAATGTTTTTCTTTCAATCCATTAATTACCAATAGATAAGGCTTATTAAGCTGAATGGAAGATGGCAAAGAAATTATAAACTTATTCTCACCATAATCCTCTTTCAAAGGCAAGGAAGGATAAGCATTTGGAATAATTTCGTTCAGGGCAGCATTCGAAGAAGCTGATGCCAAGATTTCCTTTGCATCCATTAAAACATAACTTAGTTGCGTCTGTTCTTTGTATGGATTATCAACAATAATTCTAAGCATTTCTCCTTTAACACTGTGGTAATTACCGCTATTGCTTGAACTGGTTAAGTAATAAACAGGCCACTCAAGAGGCGAAGCAGTTCTTGCAAGCTTTTCTTCCTCCTTACAAGGTGTTTTGAACGTCCAGATTTCCGATTCCTGGTAGATCGGGCTTGGTTTGCGAAAACCCGGGTTTCCAAATCCTTCTTTCAAACTATACTGCACTCTCCAGGCATAAGTCTTACATTTATTGAAAGGCCTGGCTGCTAAAGGGTATAGCATTATATTTGTTTTTAGATTTGATGTTTCAAACACAATCGGATTCGATTGAAAAGCATCCCATGGTGTTTGGTTGTCGATGAGTTCAACAATTTGCAGCGTATAATACGCTCTTTCATGAAAGGGACTTACAGGAGTCCATGTAAAAAGTGGAATTAAGCTTTCCATTTCAGATTCATCCATTGGAGACACTAAAAATAAATTACTATTGTTTTCTTTGCTTACTGTAAAGCAAGTTTGGCTTAAGAAATTTTCCGTTGGTTTAATGATTTCTCCTCCCTTTTCTGTATATAAAGCGAGACACAAATCATATTCACCAGCCGGAAGACATTTAGACTGGTTGATGATATCTTCAAGTTCCTTATCAAAGAATACGATCCTTCGATCAGGATAGATAAATTCAAAATTTGAATTGGTAATCAGTGTTACCCCTTTTGAAAATATAATTGCCGGCTTATTTCTGAATAATATTTCTGCGAGTTTTATAGAATTTCCCTGTTCGTTGGTGTAGTTGATTTCGCCATATAGAAATGTATGAAAATCGGCTGAACTGAAATTCGTAACGCTTCCTGTAAATAAGGTATAAAATCCAGTGCACCCAAAGGGTGGGATAATGGGAGGTTGAATGATAATGTCCTGTCCTCGCAAATCTGAGGCAAAAAACAGGAATAATATATAAATTATCGCCTTCATATCAAAATCCTGTTTTTATAAATCTAGCACTGGAATTTAAGCCGTTCGCGTAAATAAGTGTAAGTGTGTAGATGCCTGGCATTAATTTATCAATATCCAAATTAAATGTTTGCAGCATCACTCTCTTAGAAAGAATTTGCACGCCTTTAAAATCTGTAAGCAGAAGTTGATTAGCCTTTTTAACACAATGTATATTTAAGGTATTCGTAGCAGGGTTTGGATATAAAATAAAACCCAAAGGATCCAGATCTTCAACGGAAGTAAATAATTCACAATTCGAATTAATTTCAATATCAGAACAGACCTTTCCCTGAAAACAAGAGCTGTCCAGCCCCTCGGAAATTTGGATACAGATCTTATATTTACCAGGGTTCATGTATTCATGAGTAAACTCTAGCGAATCCGGGAATTTTCCATTGGTAACCGTTCCGTCTCCCCATTTTAGTTGGGTTATAAACTGACACTCACTAAAATCAGGAGGGAATAATTGGACCTGACAATTATTAGCTTGATTCCATTTTAATTCAAGTTTTACTCCTTGTGCAAGCATATTCTGGAATCTACCTTCATTTTTGCAGCAAGCATTGCAATTTACTACTTCAACTTTAAAATGACAGCGCCCTAAATTGTCGGATGAATCTTTTACTGTACAAGATACGGTTGTTAGTCCGCAGGTGAAAAGTGAGCCGCTTGCAGGACTGCATGATTTCATGATAACCCCACAATTGTCACTACTTGCGAATGTAAAATCAAAATAAGCACCTTGATCAGAACTTGCACTAATAATGGTATCTCGTCCTTCGCATTGAGGGTCAGATCTATCTTCGACCCGAATTAAAAATGAACAATTTTTCCTATTTCCAGATTCATCTTTCATTTCGAACTGTGCAGGGATTAACTTGCCGATATGTGAGCAATTTAACTTAAAAGAGAATGTTGGCACGTTTACTGCGGAACAATTGTCATGTATGGAGTTCACAATTAAAGACTCATTTAAAATACTTGACCCAGAATTATCCAGAACAGCCGTATAGACATTCAAATCACATTCTGGTGGTATGGTATCAATGACTTCTATATTAATTTTACAAATGCTACTGTCACCCGTAATTGATTTCGCTATACAAGTTACTTGCGTAGTTCCAATTGAATAAGGGTCAGTGAGCATCCTAAAATCACTACGGTAACAAGTCGCTGTTATATTTTTGTTTAAACACGAATCGTATGCATTGATTTGAATTGGAAATACTGCCTCGCAGCCATATAGCCTAATTTTGCTAGGGCAATCTATAAATATTGGAGGGCCTGGAATTCGTATATTAAGGGTTTTGCAAACATTCGCTACACAGGTTTTGCTCGATATGGTCAGACAAACTTCATATGAACCACTTCCATTTGTAAATGTAAATTCTGGATTTTTCGAATTAGACATAAGTTGACCATTTGAACCACTCCAATGATAGACAAGACTATCTTTGTTACCTTGGAAATGCGCTAATGCATAAAACTGAATTTGATTGCAACTAATAAATTGCGATTCAAAATCTGCTTGGCAATTTTGGCTTAAACAAGAGCTGTCTAAGTTAAGTGTATCACTACATACGAAATTGGAAATACTATCTACTAATTTAAAATTTTGTAGCCGACCATGATTTAGAGAACGTGAAAAATCTGTAACCAGTGATATGTTATGATTTAGGCCTGAGGGAATACCTTGCTCAAATGAATAGTATGTAATTAAACTGTCTTCTGTTCCAACTAACTTACAATAGAGCTGCTCATTTATCTTCACACTATCTTTTTTAAATGCCCAAATACGAAATTCATCTATTTTTCCGAAAAACGGGTTTCCATTATTTATTCTATGCCGCTCACCGATGCGAAAGGATTCTGGGAGTAGAAATGTTGATTTTCCAAAATTGAATACCCTTTTCCCATCTACCCACATTTCAGCTCCAGTCAAAGTATCCTGCACAAATGCAAAATGGTGCCATCTGTTATCATTGATAGGAATATCAGGAAGAACATCGCAAATAAAATTGCCTTTAAGACAATAGGGTGCATAAACTATTTTTAAAATACCCTTGCAATCACCCAGACCGAATCGATCTCCAACGAAACTGAAAAGCCAATTGAAAGCTGAAAGATTATTGGTATCGCAATTACCCATCCGGTTATTGTTCGATTTAAACCAAAGTTCAATAGTGAAAGCAGGTGATTTTAAATTAGGAGTATTACACTGTATATAATCATTGATTCCATCGAAGTCCAGAACTCGATTGCAGGGAATTGTATCTGAAAATTCTAATGAAGTTATCGATGATGAATAAGTTAATTGAATAGCATTGCCATATGAATAACTTATTGAGAAAAAAAAGCAATTATAAATAATTGTTAATGAAATAAATATACTTTCTATCGCACCAATGTTTTGATACGAGACACTCGATAATATTGTTTTAAAGTACCGCATTTAAAATATCAGGTTGGTTATGTACAAAATCCGCTCGCCTATGGAGTCAAATATAAGTTAAAACTGTATTTCATTAACAAATAATTTAAATTAATGTCATATAATATCTTTCCTTTTAATATTTGCAAATTATTCATTTCCATAATAGTTAATCAAATTGGTCAAATCATCTAGACTTAAATTCCACAGCACGTGTAAATACCTTTGGTAATCCACGGGTTGATTAAGTGGATCAATCTTATCTAAATATTTACTTGTGGAATATGATTTCCTGGCATTTAATAATTCCTTTAAACAACTTGTTATCCAGGACTTATAAAAACTAAGACTATGCCCCTTTTGAATGGACAACAAACAGGTATAGAGGCAGAAGCCATATAACTTATGATGATATAAATTTGGCACTTGCTCCATAAATGCCCAATGAGCTAATTCCGCATACGCTTCACTAGGAGGAGATGAAGAAATAATGTTTAATTCGGGAAAAATAAACTTGAGTCGACTGATCCTTATTTGGGCTTCTGGATGAGACGCTAATAATTTTGAGAGAGTATAAAATACTTTGTGTAACTGGGAAAATTGCAATACAAGAACTCCCGGAGAATTTTGTGTAAAAGAGGCCGTTGTTTAAGAATCGAAGCCTAAATTACTGCAATGGACAGAAAAA
>JABARE010000039.1 GCA_019187365.1 Saprospiraceae bacterium
TTCTGGCATCAACAGGGATTGAAGAGAGGCATCCCTTTTCATTCTGGCATCAACAGGGATTGAAGAGAGGCATCCCTTTTCCTTCTGGCATCAAAATGGAGTTTTTAGATGGTCGCTAAAATATACTATGAAACCAGATGGCAAAATCCATACGATACTGCATTGGGACAGTCAGTATGCAAGCGCAGTGTCCGCAGGCTGGGATAATCAGCGTAGCGCCCAGCCGCAGGACACGTTCACGGTGCATGGCAGATGCCAGAAGGGAACACTGCAATCCCCCAAACACGAAAGCTAAAAGCGCAGATTGATCGCAGCGTGAGCGCCTAGCATACTGACGAGCTTTCTTTGGTTACTTTCTTTTGCGGCAAAAGAAAGTAACAACCCAATTTGCATGGGGCAAACAAGAAATGGAGAAGAAATATTCCAACAGCGTACAATCCCCTAGCAATTGACTCCCGAATTAAACCAAAGCAAAACTTCATCGCCGCAGGACACGTTCACGGTGCATAGCAGATGTTAGAAGGGAACACTGCAATCCCCCAAACACGAAAGCTAAAAGCGCAGATTGATCGCAGCGTGAGCGCCTAGCATACTGACGAGCTTTCTTCGGTTACTTTCTTTTGCCGCAAAAGAAAGTAACAACCCAAATTACATGGGGCAAACAAGAAATGGAGAAGAAATATTCCAACAGCGTACAATCCCCTAGCAATTGACTCCCGAATTAAACCAAAGCAAAACTTCATCGCCGCAGGACACGTTCACGGTGCATGGCAGATGCCAGAAGGGAACACTGCAATCCCCCAAACACGAAAGCTAAAAGCGCAGATTGATCGCAGCGTGAGCGCCTAGCATACTGACGAGCTTTCTTCGGTTACTTTCTTTTGCGGCAAAAGAAAGTAACAACCCAATTTGCATGGGGCAAACAAGAAATTAAGAAGAAACATTCCAACAGAGTAAAAACCACCGTACCCCTGGCAATAGCCAACTGAATTCAGTACACTTCTAAAAGCTCCCTATCGCACCAGCCAGCCAGTAACAGGGAGTGAAGAGAGGCAGCACTTTTCATTCTGGCATCAAAACTGGGATATTCGAGGTGCCCTTATGAGTTAAAGCCCTTTTTTTCATTGACCCATTCCGGGTTCACCTTGTGTACAGCGATTGTTGATGAAAGTTCCGTTAAGCGTTCGATTGGCCTGTTATAATTGGTTTCTCGCCGGTGCTCAGGCTTCGCGCAGTGCATTTTTGGGAACTTTGCGCAGGATCAGCCAGGCAACCGCAAAAAAGACCATTAACAACAGTACGCTCAAGCGCATCGACTGGGTGAGCTGGTTGATAAAGCCAAACGCAAACGTTCCAAATACAATGGAAAGGTAGTAAACTACATCATAAAAACTGAAAAAGCACGTGACGTCGGGATGGTCCTTGGGGATCATTTTAGCATAGCTCGAGCGGGATATTGCCTGGATGCCTCCAAGAACAAGTCCTACCATACCTGCTAAAAAGTAAAACTCCATTTGCTGGTGTACGAAGTAGGCAAACAGGCAGATCAGGGCCCAAATGAGTATCATCGTTTTCAGCGTCCATAGGTTGTTTGTTTTTTTAGACAGGTGCGCAAAAAAAAGGGCCCCTGCGATGGCGACGACCTGAAGCAGAAGTATGACCAGGATCAGCTCAGCGGTTTCAAATTTGAGTTCCTGCTTGGCAAATGAACTGGCCAGGTATACGACTGTTTGAACCCCAGCGCTGTAAAAAAAGAAGGCGACGAGGTATTTGCGCATGTAGTTTTGTCTTTTTACATGTTCTGCGGCTTTGAGAAGTTCCCTGTACCCTCTGCGGATCCAGTCCGATTGCCAGGGCAGGCGCTTGTCGGACGGCAGCCAGGCAAAGGTAAGTTGGGAGAATGCGATCCACCAGATCCCAACGCTCAGAAAGGCCAGGCGGGCAGCCGTCTTACCGTCTGGAACGCCAAACCATTCGGGATACTGTATCATCAATACGTTGAGGCACATCAGCAGTACGCTTCCCGCGTAACCAAAAGCATAACCTCTGGCGCTGAGTTTGTCGGCCCGGTCGACTGTGACGATCTGCGACAGGTAAGAATCGTAAAACACCAGGGAGGCTGCGTGGCTGGCAGTGGCAAGCATAAACGCCAGTAAAGCATCGTACTGTCTGGCTGGGCCATCGAAGAAATACAGCGCGATGCAAGAAAGGCTTCCCAGGCTTGTAAATACGCGCATATAAAGCTTTCGGCGTCCGCTGTAATCGGCAATTCCGGAAAGTATGGGTGACGTAAAACAGACGACGATGTAAGCTGCTGTCACCGAGAAGGCATAGGCAGATGCGTTAGACAGTGAAAGTGGCCCAAAATGGATGACTTCAGCCGAATTTTCAAGAAAGAACACGGGAAAGATTGCCGTTGAGATGACCAGGGAATATGCAGAATTGGCCCAATCGAAAAATACCCACCCAAGTTCGGCCTTTTTGTTCTTTTCCATTTGGAGTTGTAGCAGCGGACAAGATTACGAAATATTCACAGGCTAATTCAGAGGGGATGGTGGTTGACAGGGCGGGTACCAATAACCACAAGAACCGGGTATTGCCGGGGAGGAGGTTTTTGTCAACCGCAGTACCACCACGTGAATGCCTGAGGCCGGTCGGGGTTGTAATAAAATAAATTACCTTGGCATCCTGAAGGAAATAGACCCGGTATGAAAATTTTGATCTTGTCGCGCAATGCGACGCTGTACAGCACTCAAAGTCTGCAGCGCGCTGCAGAGCGTAGGGGCCATCAGGTCCAAATTATAGATCATTTATTGTGTAGCCTGATTGTAGAGCGAGACCGCCCTGGATTGTTTATCGGGTTTGACCCGCTCAACGGGATTGATGCCGTTATTCCCAGGATAGGCGCTTCTGCCACAGAGTACGGTGCAGCCGTGATCCGCCAATTGGAATGGATGGGTGTATTTACTACGGTGAGTTCAGCTTCGCTTATGCAGGCTCGCAACAAATTGCATTGTATGCAGTTTTTGTCCCGGCATGACATCGATGTGCCCAAGACAGGCATTTCAGCAGGTGATACCTGTGCCGGGATGGTGTACGACCAGATCACCCGCGACAAAGCCGTCGTCAAGTTGCTGGCCAGTACTCAGGGATTGGGGGTGATGCTCGCCCAGACGAGAAGCCAGGGCCTGAGCATGGTAGAGGGATTTCACCGCGTGGGAGCCGATGTCCTCATCCAGGAGTTCATCCAGGATGCCAAAGGTTCTGATATCAGGGCTTTTGTAGTCGACGGCAAGGTGGAGGGAGCCATGTTGCGCCAGGCCCTTCCAGGTGAGTTTCGGTCCAACATACACCGGGGCGCAAGTGCGCGTTCCATCGAGCTCAGTGACGAAGAGCTTTTCCTGGCCATCCGGTCTGCAGAGCTTTTGGGACTTAGTGTTGCCGGCGTTGACATTCTGCGCTCCTCAAGGGGACCTCTCGTGCTGGAGGTCAATGCTTCCCCCGGTCTGGAAGGAATAGAAACTGCCACCGGAAACGATATCGCGGGTAAGATCATCGAATACATTGAACGGGCAAAATCTGAACAGACAACCCCCGACAAAGGCAAAACGGTGCATACGGTATGAGTGAGGCCTTTCGTCAGATCCTCCTGCAAGGGCAGGAATTCCCTCCTGGAAGCTCGGGGATGGTGCGTATCCGTGCCGGGAGGCTTCCTTCGGGAAACAGCATTTCCATTTTCACCTTTGTATTCCGAAGCAAGCAACCGGGACCGGTCATTTTGTTTCTCGGAGGCATGCACGGCGACGAGATCAATGGGGTGGAAATCGTACGCGCTGCAGTCGCACAAAGGGTTTTTAACCATCTGAAGGCCGGCACGGTCATTGCCATTCCACTGCTCAACATTTTTGGCTTTATCAATTTTTCGCGGGATGTTCCCAACGGCAAGGATGTCAACCGCAGCTTCCCGGGTTCGACATCCGGAAGCCTGGCAAGCCGCATAGCAAAAATTATCACGCGCAAGATCCTTCCGATGGTCGATTTTGGCATTGATTTCCACAGTGGGGGAGACCGACATTGGAACCACCCCCAGCTGAGGTATTCCGGGAAAGATCTTCCAGCCAAGGAACTTGCTTTGCAAATCAACTTTCCCCTTGTTGTTGAGAAATCTCTGGTGCCCAAATCCCTCCGTAAAGTGGCCAGGGATCAGGGAAAACCGATCCTGATCTATGAGGGCGGAGAAGCCAATCATTTGGATCCTTATATCGTGGCAAATGGCTTGCACCTCATACGCAGCATCCTGTCGGGATATAAAATGATCGATGCACCGCCCATGACGCCGGTAGTAAAGCGCATTTTTAAAAAAACCATGTGGGAACGAGCTCACGAGGGCGGTATCGTGGTCTATCGCCGTGAAGCGGGGAGTTGGGTAACGAAAGGAGAATTGCTTGCGGTCATTTCAGATCCTTTTGCCCAGCGCGAGTTGCGTATGCATGCATCCCGTGATGCCTACCTGCTCAGCCACAACAACGCTCCCATCGTGAACGTTGGCGATGGCATGTTCCATCTGGCTTTTGAGGAAGAACAATATGTCAGTTTACATTGATCGGTTCCGCTATAGCTGGCTCAGCCTGATACTGGTGTTCGGCGGGATGAAGGCCATGAGCCAGCCGCCGCGAAATGACATAGATCTCTTGTTGAAGTCTTTTATTGAAGACAGCCTCCTTCGGCATGCCCACGTCGCGCTCAACGTGATTGACCTGCGAAGCGAACGTGTTGTGGCGCAGCACCATCCGGATCTCGCCATGGTGCCGGCGTCAACACTTAAATTGATCACCTGCGGTATGCTGTTTTTTAGCCAGGCGGAGATGGAAACGTTTGCGACTCCGGTGCGACTGGAAGGCCATTTTACAGGTGATTCAGGTTTTGTTGGAAAATTGGTCGTTGCAGGGCGAGGTGACCCAGCGTTGGGATCAACACATCTGCCCGGCGCCGTTGGAATAGACAGCATTGCAGCCCAAATCAGTGGTGCTTTGCGCGGTCTTGGCATAAAGCGCTTGGAAGGCGATTTGGAAGTGGACGAAAAGTACTTGTCCAACATACCGGAGAACCCGGAATGGTTGTATTACGATCTGGGCAACTACTACGGCGGAGGCTGCCGGGCTTTCAACTGGGCAGACAATGAGGTGCTCGTTGGTCTTTCGGCAGCGGAAAAACCGGGTGCCATTTGCCCCTTGCGATGGACGCGACCGCCGGAAGCGATCGAAGATTTTACTTCCGCTGTTGAAGGATCTGGGAATGCTGTCATTAAACCCAATGTATACGTGATCGGCACTTCCTCCAACCGGCATAAACGCATTTATGGCAACTGGAAATGTTGCTCCGATGATTCCATTGTGTTGCGGGCTGCGATGTACCGGCCGGCAGAGCATTTTTTGCGGTCACTGAAACAGGAATTGGTCAAAAGGGGAGTATCGTTTAGTGAGGCAAGCAATGGCATCGGTCAACAAACGAACGTTCGTTCGCTAGCTCTTACTGAAATTCAATCACCTGTGCTCGGAGCGTTGGCGCGCTTTGCATTGGAGCGCAGCTCGAATCTTTACTGCGAAGCTTTTCTGCACTGGATGGGTAACTGTTTTGCGGGGTCTGCTGACCGGGATTCCGCACTGCATTGGCTGACAAAAACCCTTATGGGGGCAGCGACGGAAAATCAGGCATTTAAAATGCTGGATGGCAGCGGACTTTCTCCTAAGAACCTGATTTCAGCAAGCAATATGACGGCTTTTTTGCACCTCCTGACATTAGCTCGCCCGGATAAAAATTTTTGGGAATGGATCCCGGAGTTTTTACCGGTGCCTGAAAAAAGTCGTAGCCCCGGAACGAAGTGTTCCCTTCGCCTGAAAAGCGGCAGCATGGAGCGCGTCAAGGCATACGCAGGATATTGCATGCGAGGTGAGCAGCCAGCGTATGCAATTTCGATTATGGTCAACAACTTTGTTGCAGAACCGGCTGCAGTAAAACGGAGGATAAGCTCATTTTTAGTAGACCTGGATGAATTACTTTGCAAATGACGGTGCGTTATTTTCTGTTGCTCGCTGTCTTGTCATTGCTCACATGTCGCGAACGTGGCACTCAGGCTTTGCACCCGGCTCAAATGTCCGATTCTCTGGACATTGAAGAGCAATCAGGAGAGCCAGACAGGGATATGCACGACCGAACGGTATGGCAAAAGCCTTACGAGGTCATACACCGGCTTGGACCCTTGGAATACCTCACCGTCGCCGACATCGGCGCCGGGAGCGGATATTTTTCATTTCGATTCATTCACGAAGCTGCCCGGGTCATCGCCATCGACATCGACCCGGATCTGATCCGACTCATGGACCAGGAAAAACAGTTCTATCGACCCGATCTCCGTCGAAAATTTGAAGCCCGGCTGGCAGAGGCAGCCGATCCAAAGCTGCTTGACGGCGAGGTCGACGTCGTTTTCATTGCAAACACCTATCCGTATCTCGACAACCGGGCGGATTATCTCCGGAACCTCATCCCCAAATTCCGGGAGGGTGGCAGGATCATGATCGTAGATTTTAAAAAGGAACCTACACCCATTGGCCCCTCTCAAAGCAATCGCCTCGCGCAGTACGAGGTGGAGCTGGAGCTGATCAATGCCGGTTACCGGCTGTTGGTATCAGACGGCCAGATGCTGGAATACCAATACATCCTCATAGCTACCCCTTCGGGTAAGGAATAGAAAAAAAGCGGGAGCGGACATTTTGATTGGGTCTTGGGCCTGGCAATTTCTTCTTTTCGGCCCGGGGTAAAAACAACAGGCTCCCCCAAGAGGGGAAGCCTGTTGTCGGGGTGACTGGATTTGAACCAGCGACCCCACGCCCCCCAGACGTGTAAATTTTGGTTTTATACGGTTCTATATGGTTTTATAGTGTCTGTATATCAAGCATGTATAAATAATATCGGTATGAGTTAAGTCATAAAAATACATATTTTATGTGCAAATTATGTGCAATTTTATAATATCTTTGATTAATGAATACGACAGTTGCAATTTCTTTAGATTCAAGACGAAGGAAAAAAGACGGTTCTTTTCCGGTAGTATTGAGATTAGGTCATTACCAAAGAACCACTTCAATTGGCTTAGGCTTTTCTGTTCAGCTTGCAGATTGGGACGATAAAAAGCATAAGGTTAGAGCATCTTGCAAAGCTGTTTCCTCAGTTTCTCGATTGAATAATTATTTTATAAAAAGGAAATCGCAAGCATTAGAAATAATATCAAAACTGGAAGAAGCCGGAAAATTGGTCAGTCTTTCAATTTCTGATTTGCGAAATTTCATAGAAAAACAACCAGAGACACTCAGTTCGTTCTTTTCTTATACTGAAAAACTTATAGAACAAATGTTGAAGGCTCGGAAAGTCGGAAATGCCAGGGTATATAAAAATGTATTTGGAGCATTCAAAAATTATCGCAAGGACAGGGATTTACGATTTGAGGAAATTACCTATGCTTTTTTAAAGGAATATGAAGCCTATTATCTAGGTCAAGGATTTAAATTGAATGGCCTTTCGGTTAACTTAAGAACCTTACGTTCGATATATAATAAAGCCATTCTTGAAGGAGTTGCAGATCAAAATAATTACCCATTTAAACGATATAAAATTCAGAAAGAAAAGACGGTAAAACGTGCAATCGACCAAAATGCCTTGCAACGAATCGTTCAGTTGAATTTAGAGCCGGATAATCCTTGTTTTAATGTAAGAAATTATTTCCTCGCCAGTTTTATGATGAACGGTATGAGTTTTATTGATATGGCTTTTCTGCAAATCCAAGACATTATTAACGATCGGATTCGATATCGGCGTCAAAAAAATGGACGGCCTTACGATCTTAAACTTACTGATTCTTTAAAGGAGCTTCTTTCATTCTATTTAAAAGGAAAAACAAAAGAAGATTTTGTTTTTCCTTTTATCAGACATACTCAATTATCTGATCAATATAAAGATGTGTATCAGTCACGGAAAATGTATAACAAAGGGCTAAAAGAGTTAGCCAAAATTTGTGAGATTGATGATCATCTAACCTCGTATGTCAGTCGGCATTCGTTTGCTACTCATGCCATGATGAAAGAAGTCCCTTTGAATGCGATAAGCTCGATGTTAGGACATTCTTCTCTTGCAACGACTGAGATTTATTTGAAGAACCTGCCTATTGAAATTCTGGATGAATATCAGGATAAACTAAGCCTAACCAAGATTTGAAACCGAATAGCCCAACAGAATCTACCGGAAAAAATTCAAGTATTTCAAACTGGAATGGGAGCCAAGATTTTGAACCAGCCGAACCAGATGACGAATCAAAATCTGAAGATATGGAATATGAAAACGAGGATACGTATACAGAAGAATCCGGCCTAGATGAACCGGATGAATACTACTAGGATGGATGCCGGTTTTAAGTAAAAGCAAGATTGCATATCGCCATGGCGAAAGCTACTCTTTCATGGCGATATGCAATCTTGGCGGGAGACCCGCACCCCAGTATAGTCTCGATCTGTCAAATTCAGAATCGTCGGTATCATCTTTCGAAGCTTCTTCGTTGTAAATTCCTCTCATGTTGACCCGGGGTTCCTGGATGTTGACCCACCCCTGATTCGGCAATAAGAGAAAGAACGTTAATTTGAGTTTAAAGATACAATTGGTTATTGAGCAGATTTATTATTTT
>JABARE010000018.1 GCA_019187365.1 Saprospiraceae bacterium
GCTCCGAAATCCGGATCGCTTGCTTTCTTTAGGGGGTCAGTATCTGACGGAATGACAGAAAATCAGGAGAGATTTCACCCTGGTCTCATCCACCGAAACGGGGGGTCAGGATGGGCCGAATTATCCACATGCAATCCGGCGATCCGATGTGGCGCCGAATGGCGCCACATCGGATTAGCATAGACGCTGCACCGCCAATGCTTGTAAGCCAAATGTAGCAAATTAGTTTTTCATTACCGAAAAAAATTAAAAGAAAATGATTTAAGATGCTTGGCGGTGTAGAGTCTATGCAGTGTTACCGCCAGTGCTCTTTTTTTATTTAAATAGTATTTGTTGAATATGCAGATATTGAGTGATTATATTAACTTTTATATTTTTAGTATTTTTTTGGTAACCAATTTATTTTGAGTTTTAACGGTTATAAAATAAATACCGGACTCTCCTTCAATCTGCAAATGTATTGCTGATTCATTAAAGTAGTTCTTATTGATGATTTCTTGACCTGAGAAGTTAGTAACTATTACCTTAGTAAAATTTGTTTGTTCTCTTAAATCAATGTCTACATTACATTTGGTAGGATTAGGATAAATACAAAAGTCAGGTTTATAATTGTTTTCAATAGTTCCAGTCAAATTACTTGTGTACTTAGCAATGAATATGTCATAAGTACCAATAGCTTTAAGATTTGATGATAATGGTGGATTAAAATCAACTGTGCCTTCAAAATAGCCTGTGATAAATATATTTCCTGAAGACACAGAAATCCAAGCTCCAGAATCATTACCGGTACCACCGATACTTTTTGCCCACTTGAAATTCCCATTGGTATCTAATTGGGAAATGAAAATATCAGAAATGCCTTTTGGAGTTAAGCTATAATTTCCCACACCAGGGTCAAAGTCAACGGTACCTTGAAAATATCCTGTTAAATAGATATTTCCTAAAGTATCAATTGCCAAATCACCAGCTTCATCTTTAATTCCACCGAAATTTTTTGCCCAAACAAAATTTCCATTAGTTTCTAATTTCAAAATGAAAATGTCAAACCCTCCATTGGAAGTAAGGTATTTGGATTCAACTCCAGGATCAAAATCTACCGTAGACAAAAATGAACCTATAATATATATGGTGGCATTTTTTCCTAATTCGATATTAGGATCAAGATCGCTGTGTGTACTAAAATTACGAGTAGATCCACCGAAATTTTTCGCCCAAACAAAATTACCATTAGCATCTAATTTTGAAATAAATAAATCAGTACCACCCACTGAAATTAATTCAAATGTTTTGGAACTAGGGTCGAAGTCCGCAGTCTCTTGAAAAGTACCTGTAACATAAACATTTTCGCTTAAATCAACTTTTATTGAAGTACCAAAGTCATCTGCTCGTCCACCTAATTTTTTTGCCCAAACAAAATTACCCTTGGCATCTAATTTAGAAATAAAAATGTCAGGGCCACCTGCCGACGTTAAATAGTAAATTGCGGTACTGGGATCAAAATCTACTGTGTTTTGAAAATAACCAGTTGTATAAACATTACCGTTTGCATCTGTCGCAATTGAAAAACCATAGTAATAATTTGAATTTTCGAATTTTTTAGCCCAAATGAAGTTGCCACCGGGGTCCAATTTTAAAATAAAACAATTATCTTCATAGCAAGTTAAATTATATGTGGCAATACCCGGATCAAAGTCAACAGTACCAGTAAACCATCCTGTAGCATAAATATTTCCACTATTATCCAATGTAATCGCAAACCCAACATCCTCTCTGTTACTACCTATTTTTTTTGCCCATACAAAATTACCATTGACATCTAGTTTTGATAAATATATATCAAAGTCTCCTGCAGAAGTTAAATTGAAAGAATCAAAGCCAGGGTCAAAATCACATGTACCTTTAAGATTGCCGATGCAATATATATTCCCGTTGTCATCAACAGCAATATCCCCGTTATAATCATCTCCTGTTCCTTTAAAACTTTTTGCCCATTGGTAGTTTTGGCCTTCCATTATTATGGGAATACAAAACAGTAAAATAATTAAAGTTAGATTCTGTATTTGCAATTTAAAATCTTTTACAGATTTAATTTTTAAACGATGGTACATCTCCTTTAAGGTAATTAGAATTTTCCAAAGTTACGAATTTATATTTCGTATTAACTCATTTTACTTTTAAATATTTATTGTGGCATTGGCGGTAACGGATCGCCGGATTTGCGAGGTTTCGGAGCGGGAGTAGCGAAGCTGCGATCCGCGGAGAAATCTCGCAAATGCGCAGATGTGAGCCGTTCAAGGCCACATCTGCGCATGCAATCCGGCGATCCGATGTGGCGCCGAATGGCGCCACATCGGTCAAGTGTATGCGACGTGGCGGTGTTTAGCCGCCATGATCGTCATACACATTGTTATCAGATGTGAATTCTCTATTTCAAATTAATGTTTCCATACAACTATTCTTGTTGATTTTGCAAAATCATTCAAATTAATTCTAGTTGATTTTAACCAATTTATTCTGGAATATAACTTTATTCTTATTTAATATTTGCAGTATATAAATACCTGAAGAAAGTTCTGATAGATCTAAATCATTAAATGTTTGAAGTGAAAAATAGTAAGTAAGTTGATTGCCAGCGAGATTTGTCAAGCTAACGACTCTATTTTCTTTGAAATGACTTCCATTATATTTAATTATTACTTTATCTTTTGTTACTGTTGGATAAACTTCAAATAATCTTTTACTGGTTAAATCTTCCTTAACTCCATTTAATGTGCTATCACACCGATAGTTTGAGGGCGGGTAACCATAATGTGGTTGAGTAGGTATAGATGAGAAGTTAAATCCTGGCAGAGTAACCCCATGTTGAATTATTTCGGATGCTTTTCCAGGACAATCTGGTTTATTGATTACATGCAAATTATATGTACTGCTTGTGGCACTAATGTATATTCTTCCATCTGGGGCCAAAGCAGATAAATAAAATACCGTTCCGTATGGATTTCTGAATCCATCATATAGGGCAATATCTATTCTAGATGCTTCAATATTTGAAGATTGCATATCAAATTGGATTACTTTATAAAGTGGACTTGCATATAGATATCTTGAATTTGGAGAGAATGACAAACCCGTAACATGGAATGTATCTTGATCAAACATAATTCTAGGTCTAGGATTGGATAATTGTCCTGTGCTATCATCAAAATCATAAATATTCAATCCATTCCACTTGTTCATTCTAGCATAGTGCTTACCATTGGGACTGAACACCGCTTGACCTTGAGTATCAAGATCTGACCAACGTTCACCTAAACATTGCAGAGATGGCTTATTAACACCATTTTTATCAACTAGAAATACAAAATAGCAATTAGTATGCGATTTTGGAGCAATCAGCCAAAAGTCCTTCTTATTGGCATGACGACAGGCTATTAAACTGGCCCTGCCAAGTGTATCATATAATGCAATTTGATTCTTTAGTATCACTTCACCCTTTCCAGAATCTCTTGCCATATCAACAATATGGTACATAACTCTTTGTGGAGCATGTCCAATAAAAGAGTCTATTCCAAAATATGGAATATCAATGTCAATATTGAATATATAATACCTATTATTTCTGCCTGGATATTCTGTAATAACACAACCTGGTGAAGGAGCTCCTTGTAAATTTTTACAAAAACCAAATTTTAATTCCCCAGGATTAATTGTATCTCCATTTTTCATCAATTTATTTTCAGCATTAGCAACCCAACATGAGTTAGTATAAAAGAGTAGTTTGCCTTCCAGATCAGAAATACTTGAATTGGATCCTGCGAAATCTATTCCTGGGTCAATTAATGAAACTGACAAACTATCGTTAAAGCGCACCAAATTCCCATCAGTTGTATTTCCTAAGATCCAAGTTGAATTACGTTCTTTTTGACAGTAAAGCAAAGAATGAGTTATAATGATGGTAAGAATTAATATTCCGACCCTTCGTGCAATTTTTTTAATGAGAAATTGCATTATTTAAGTATTACAAATTTACTTACCGTTTTATTTCCTGAAATATCAGTGGTGACAAGGAAATATATTCCATTACTAAAATTAACTCTATTGTGAATATCTACTGGATTACTACTTGATTCAATTTTTTGACCAGACAAATTATATATCTCGTATAGATATTCAGTAATAGATTGATCTGAATTAATTTTATTGTTTATTAAATTGCTAAATAAACCTTCTTGGTTAGATTGGTTATTTGATCCAATCAATGGGTTTTCACCTAGATAAATAAATGTTTGATCACCATATGGAATATCAATTTGCTCATCACAAAATTCATAAAAATTGGAATAGCAAAAAGGCAACAGGTTTCTTGCATTTATCACTGCAAATCCACCAACAGTAGGACATTGTTCAGCAATACTTTTCAGAATTTCTCCTTGACTTTCTGTAATCCTTCCTTCTTGATACCTTAGAGAATTCAAAAATATATTTAAGTATGCCTTTTCATTGGTTTCATATATTGATATTGTGTTAATCAGTTGTAATTCATTTAGAGCCAATTCTAATCCAAAATAAAAATCAAGATTTGCTTGGGAATAAAAGGAATCTAACTGCAATTGATGATATAAATATTGTTGTACTAATATAGTTCTTTGCAATATAACACTAGAATCTGATTCGTCAGATATGGATAATAAACTGTCCAGTTCAGCAATTTCAGAAGAAATTAATAATTGATTGTTTAAGTTGTTATTAATGTTAGCGCTAATTGTTTGGTTTATCTGATATGCATCATCCAAAAGTTTTTCAGCCTTGACCAAATACCCAACATTGTTATTAATATTGTTATTATAAAATGTCTGTAAAACAGGGTTTAGTTGAATTAATTCAGGATTAAGAAACAATTTTCGAAATAAATATTTATTTGCGTCTAAGAGGCTAGATGGATAAGATGAATTAGAAGAGTATAAACCCCCAGCAATTGCTAAATCTGTTTCGGAGATAGTAGAAGCGAGTTGCGTAACACAAGCTGTACTAGGACTACCATTCAGGTCAGCGTCAAAGAACTCATTATTCTGATCAGGTTCGATTCTGTCGGGATGAAATTCATTAAATATTCCAAAAGGTGGAAATCCAGTGGACTGGGTTGTGTGTACTGTAAACTTATTTTTATCAACCTCTGGTAAGTTTTTACATGATGCATATCTATAAGGAATTAACCCCCAGCCCTTATCAATTTTTAGAAACCACTTATTGCCTTTATGTTCTTGCTCAGAAATAACACCAGATTCGGAAATAAAAGTTCCATATCTAGAACCATAGTTTTCATTTAAAATAAAATTAGTGTTCAAACAAGACTTATCAAAAACAAATCCATTGTCTGCACCATTGTCATTAATATTATTACATACCCTGAAATTCATGGCATTTTCCATCGTTAATCCTGTTCTAAAATAATGGCCTTTAGATCCTATATTTATTGGAGGATTGGGAGGAAAATTCAGTACTTTAATTCCGTAAAATTCATTAGTAGATATTTCATTGCCCTGTCCAGTAGAATTTACAATAGAAATTCCAATACTCTGATCTCCAGACTGATATGGCGTGGAGCCAGTAAATTTATTTGATAATATTCGAAGGTTATTCTTTTCTCCTACAGATGATATTCCGGTTGGGTAATCCATTCTGTTAAACGGTGAATCATTACTTAAACCTATCGTAATTGTGTTGTTTTCTAATAAAGTAGAACTGGAGCTTGGAAATAG
The DNA here is from genome assembly GCA_019187365.1 of Saprospiraceae bacterium. Classification (GTDB taxonomy): domain Bacteria; phylum Bacteroidota; class Bacteroidia; order Chitinophagales; family Saprospiraceae; genus Vicinibacter. The sequence continues at coordinate 5,760 of JABARE010000018.1, forward strand.
ACCTGGTAAATTTATCCCAATACCTCCTCTATTATCAACCAAAACGTATGAATTGGTAACTTTAATGTCTGTACCTCCTGCAATTTTATTCCCTTGCAAATGAATTCCAGTTATTTTTTCTCCAAATCTACTCCAATTAAGAGTTCCACTAATACTTGTTGTAATATTAGTTGTACTATTAGGTAAAAATTCATCTATTTTAATAGCGGTATGCAAGTTATTGTTAATTATCTGATCGTTAATTATAAATGTTGTGGCTTTTATGGCTGTAGTTTGGTTTTTTAAAACATGCACTGCATTAATTCTACAATTTAGAAATAGGGAGCCTGAAATATCAAGCTTTCCTTTGCAAAGCACAATGCCCTCATCTTTTATTCGAAACATTCTATAAATAGACCCAGAAATTTCAGTTGCTTCACCTTCAGTGAATATTCCATAATGTAAATCATAAAAGTAGTTAGACTTAGCATACTGGCTAGTGATTACATTTAAGTTTTTTGATTTAATTCCTGCAAATGAATATTCATTGGTAGTTCCGTTTAATGGGCTAGTGCAAGTAAATCGATTATTTTGGAATACTGAAATTTGTGGGTAAATATTTAGAGCTGAATTTTCAATTAAAACTCCTATTCTATTTCTATTAAACGTTGTGTTGGATAGATTGATAAATGAGAAAACTGGATTTTCAGATTGAATTGCACCTTCAGCGTCTTCTATTATTGTGTTATTTCTGCAATAAATACTACTATAATCAACCATTATTATTCCCTTCCAAAGCTGATCACAAGCAAATAATTTACTGTTATCAATTTTTAAAGATTGAACATCACAAAATATAGCCTTACCGGGATTTATTTTGATAATACAATTTTTGAATGTAAATGACTTATCAACTGTGAAATCACCAATGATATTAATCCTTTTTCCATCTAATGTAGAGCCTAAAATATCTGTTGCATATGGGAATGATGTGCCCTCGCCTATGGTCAAATCAGGTGTTTGCGATCCATAAGTTTGGCATAAGGTAGCAGCATTTTCAAAAGGATCAGGAATAAATCCATTTGGAATACAATTAATAAAAGGATCCGTTTGTGAGAATCCATTAAGACCAATAACAAGGAATAAAGTAAGGTTTAAATAAGATTTTTTCATTTTTTTTGTTTAAAGATACTGTCCTACTTTGTTTTCTGGTGTTTTCGGATCAAATTTTTCACCCCGTTATCAAAATAATTTCAAAGACTTTATTTGAAGTATAATATCCATATTTTAGTTTCAAAATTTATAATAATTGATAATCAATTTGTTAAATATATTTATTATTCATATCTGATAACGGATCGCCGGTTTTGCGAGGTTTTGGAGCGGGAGTAGCGAAGCTGCGATCCGCGGAGAAATCTCGCAAATGCGCAGATGTGAGCCGTTCAAGGCCACATCTGCGCATGCAATCCGGCGATCCGATGTGGCGCCGAATGGCGCCACATCGGTTTGGGGCTTGGCGATGTGGCGGACTTTTAGCACAAAAGTTCATTAGAATTACTGCTGTTGAACCTTGCACAAATGTTTCATAGAAGCACTTCAGCCGCCATATTGCCAAACCGATGTTAGCGGGTCGTTGTTTATTATTCAGTCTAATCAATTTCACAAATTATCGGCATATGGTCACTAAGTTTTAACCATTTTTCAGCCTGTCCTATTTCAATATTATTTGTTCGTTCCACAAATTTTTTAGCTCCGAAAATATAGTCAATGTGATAAGGTCTTGATAGATTTCGTTGAAAATACAAAGTCGGTTTAGATTCTTTTCCTTGTTGTTCACCAGTCAACTTGTGGTAAATACTTTCAATGTCAAGTTCCTTTAATTCACTTACTACGTCTGAATGATTCCACCATCTATCCCATTCGTCCCAAATTGTGTTACTATTAAAATCGCCAACGATTAACGTTCCGTTTAACTTGTCTTTGTTAACCTGTATATATTTCCAAAGTTGTCCGATGTAACCAAAATTTGGCGAATTATTTCTGTGTGTCCAAACTGCAAGAAGGTCAAAGTCGTTATTTATTTTACACGGCAAGAAATGTTTTACAGTATGATTTTTGAATTGGTTCGTCCAATCTAATTTTTCAAGTTTAAAATCAGGTCTTCCAAAAATTCCGAGTCCTTTGTTTTTGGTGTCGCCAGTCCACAAGTAATTGTCAGCCCATTTGATATATTCTTTGTGTCCAGATTCGATTGGGTTTTCACATTCTTGGATAATATAAATGTCTGCGTCAAAGTCCAAAATACTGTCGAACTTCTTTCTAAATGCTCCGTTACAATTCCAAGTTACTATTTTCAATGTCGTGTCGTTTTACAATGCCCGCTAACGGATCGCCGGATTTGCGAGGTTT
>JABARE010000058.1 GCA_019187365.1 Saprospiraceae bacterium
GAATGATGTAATTTCCTTTCTAAAGAATACAAAGTCGGATAAGGAAAAAGTAAAGCGGTATTTTAACGCGGAAAAAGTCCAATATGCATCTTAGGAATTGTGCACTTTTAATTGGTCAGAGTAATAGGTGTTACCAAAACGATCGTATAGAATTGAATCCGGATTACTGGAAGTGGACTGATGCGCGGGTAAGGCGCCACAAAAATTCACTCCTTGTGCAATTAACTGGAGTGCATTAAAATGAAGAATAAAAAATAATAGTAAGCACCTTTTCCCTACAATTAATGCAACTTTATCAATAAGGACGTAAGGACGTAAGGATTTCATACCTGTAGTGTTTGCGGTTATTTGTACCAAAAGTAATTCTTTTTTCTCAATTTTCCAAATCGTTTTCACCCGACGCATTATATTTTTACTTATCTTGGGTCGCCGGGTTCTACAACCATCCAATTGGGAATCCGTCTGTCCCCGTGCGTTCGCCATCTGCAAACCGGATACTGTACTACAGCGCCCTGACGGCGTCTCTTTCGGGACTGCTGTTCGGCTTTGATACCGTCGTCATCTCCGGTGCGGAACAAACGATCCAGAACCTTTGGCAACTGAGCAGCCTACAGCACGGACTTGCCATCAGCATGGCGCTTTGGGGTACCGTGTTCCGAGCGCATAAGCGCAAGGGTGCGCAGGCTGACCTTTCTCCAACATTGGGAGCTCTGATCTTCAAAAATCATACGCTTCAAACTCTAACGGATGGTACTTCAACTCACACATGAATTTTCATGCCTTTTCATCCTATAATTTATAGATCCTTTTTGAATTGATTACTTTCCCGTCTTCCGTCACTTTTGCAAAATACACTCCACCAGGCAAATTCTTCAAATTCATATAATTACTTCCCTGATAGATAGATTTGCGATCAATAGGCATACCCCATAAATCGTAAAGTTTTAAAATCATTTTTTGCGGATTATAATCCATTACATTTATGATCACATAATCTTCACATGGATTGGGCCAGATTTGAATTTCCGGAATTTCATTGTTATCTTCCGTATTGACCATGACCCCTATATTTACGTTACGACATAAAGTATCCATACCATTTCGGTTCTTTACCATTAAGCAAACTTCATAAACGCCTTTTTCAGAAAACTTATGCGTTGGATTTTTGTCATTGCTGGTATTAGAAATACTTTTGGGGTCGCCAAAATTCCAGCACCATTCTTCGACTTCATACGCGCTTAAATCTGTGAATTCAAACTTAAGGTAATCTGAGGTATCCTGGTCATATCTCCAATGACACCAAGGGATATTGTCAATTCCCAAACTATCGCATATACTTCCATCGATTGGGCCAAGGCGAAATTTAGAAAAGGAAGGCATGACTGTTTTTATTGTTGGAATTAATACATTATGCTTCCGAAAATCACAATCCTTAAATACATTATTAGGTTTATTAATAGTATGAAATTCTTTGACATAAGAAAAATAATTACTAACATAAATTCTTCCGTCCGGAGCTAATTGTAATTGATGAAAGTTATTAGATGAAAATTTACCAGGCAAATATTCAGATAAATAGCCATCATAATTACCAACAATATTTTTAGTCATCAATAAACCATTCAATATTTCATATTGGTATATAGAGCTTCCGGAGGCGACAAACAAAAATTTATTGTTTGGGGAAAATTCAACTCCAACACCATAGGGTTGTAAGCTATCAACATATCTATATTGATGATTATAAAGCGTACCATTGCATCTGTCAAATTGATAAAAATCAATATAATTCCCGATACCACTTAAGTGATTAAAGGCCATATTGGCCCCAATCACAAAAAACTCACCATTTGAAGAGAAACATGAAAATCCTACATCTGCAGCCCGATACAAATCATCTACTTTTTGCAAAAAAATTGTGTCTATACCATTTGGAGTCAATAAAATATTATAAAAATGATTAATTCTATCTACTGGAATTATAACCCACCAATCCCTGCCATTAGCATGTTTACAAGCGCTAATTTTACCATAATCAAAAGTATCTAATTGGACTTGTTGCTTTCCTGATATAACTTCTACTCTTTTCCCACTTTTTATTTTCAATATACTCATTGATAATTCTGTAACACCAACAACTCCTTCTCCGCCCACCCATTTTACATCTGTTGTAAATAGAATAAATTGATCAGTTTTATTTGGAATCGGAAGGATTAAATGACCTTGAGGAATGGGTTCACAATCATCCTTAATACTCTCCCAATTAATCACTCTATCTCCTGTGGCATCTTCTGCATGATAACCATTAAAAGCAAATAAAAATTCTCCATTTTTGTCAGCAATACATGAAGCACTACGTAAAAATTCAATAATATTAATTGAGTCAAAATAAATATTAGGATTCCCACTTTCCGAATTAAATGATATTTTAGTACATCCCGAACCTGAATCTCGTTTGAATTTCAAAAAATTATGGTTGATAACCCATTCGAAGTCTTGCTTTTGGGAAAGGCAAGCAATCGCTTTAAATAATATTAGAATTAATAGAATAGTTTTATTCATGCCACTACATTCAAAATAAACCTGAGGTAAGTTTATTTTACCTCAGGTCATTTAAAAATCATTTAATTAATTTTGATAATCCTTCCAGTTGAAACTAAAATTCCGTTGTTTTTTAATGTAAATATATACATCCCTTGTGAAACATCACGAATATTTAATTTAATCAGCTCTTCATTAATTTTTTTAAACTTAAATTTTTTAATAATTTTCTCAGTAGCTATTTCTATAAATGAAATTTCGAATTCAGATTTTAATTCTGTCGGGATCTGTAAAATAAATTCGTCTTTAAAAGGCACCGGAAAGTATTTTATTTCTGATGAAGTCCAATCCTCTGAACTACTGATAATGATAGGAGATGTCGGCATACAAATTGAGTCATCATTTATATCTAATGGACCATATAAATTATACAAACTTCTGGCCATATATACTGCTTTGCCACCATCAAGAGGGCATTGATTTGATATGTTGAAAAGGCTATCTCGTTGTCCGCTAGTTAATGTATCTAAGCCCATTGCAATAGTTTGAAAATATATCTTAATTACAGCGGTTATGTTCGAATACAACAAATCATTTTCAGTAATCTCGTTATTGATGTTCTCTGCCAAAGCTATGAGCGGAAGTTTGTCTGCTTTAAATTGGCTAACTTCGTTAACAATATTGGAATTGAAAAGCTCAATAATTGCTGCCGTATTTGTCATTTCATTTTCTAATTCTAGACTATCTTCCCAAGTTGATGCTATAGCATAAAGACTATCCAGTGTTTTTAAAACAACAATATAATGTAGGATAGAATCCTTTGATTCATTCAATACTTCGAGAATATCATTTCCATAAGACATTGCCTTATATCTAATACTATCTACTTTAGATAGAGAATATAAGTCTGTATTTAAATTGGCGAGATAGAAAGAATCCGTTGGACTTTCAGCTATGCGTATTTCGGGATGTTCGTGAAGTTTGCCGAACAGCCTTTTTTGGCTTTCGAAATTTAAACAAAGGCCGTGATCTTCAATAAGCAACTCTCCTCGTGCAACAAATGTATCAGACATCGTTAAATAATCGTCAGCATTTATTAGTGGATTTCCAAAAGTCAAGGCCGGGCATCCTTCATCATGCTCGCAATCATTTATTAGACTTTCTGCCAATATAAACCACGGACCTGGTTTGAATGAGCAGCTTTGTATTGGAAAAATTGTTGGCGGCCAATATGGACTATTGCATGTCTGAGGGAAGATATTTGACAATTGTGTCAGAGCACTTCCAGCCCCATTTCCATTATAAGCATGAAATCCTCCAGAATTGGGATATATAGAACTACTCCATTGGTTACCTGGGGATGTCCTTAGTCCTGGACCATAATTCGGTTGACGGCCAAAATAACTTCCAGATTGAATAAATAGTGCTCTGAAATGATTCTTCAGAAAATTTTGCCTCCAAATCGATTGATCACAATCACTTGTAAATACAAAACCAAAAGCCGTAAAATCGACATCATTACAACAATAAATATTTAATGGGGAAAAACTTGCATTGAAACCCGCCGGGATAAGATTGTTCTGAGTTTGGCCATCGACAGTGTTGGAATAGAAAGCGCTATTTTCAACATTTTGCAATTCAATTCCAGAGTTTCCATATAAGTCAAAACCATTATAGTGAACTTCATTAATTTGTGCGGCGATATTATCACAGTTTCTCGCAAAAATTCCTTTATGAGAAGACCTTTGAGCAATTATATTATGAACTAATTGGGATGGAATTAAAGCTTGAAGACTGCGAACATTATCTAAAAAGATTGCGGCCGCTTCCATTTGACTAGAAGATTGAGCATTTTGATTTGTGAAAGTGTTATCGTTTATGCTAAAGAAAATTCCATTCGATGGATTATCAATCCTAATTCCCTGCTCCCCATATTCATTTATATGGTTATTTACGATTGTTCCGGGGCCGTAGGAGAAACGATCGTGTATACCAGCTCTGTCATTTTGGATTGTATTATCGGATAAGTTTAATATCCATGAATTATTAGTGCTAATTCCTATCAACGAATTACTAATTGTACAATTTGATGCAGCGAGAATTGACCTATCAGTATAAATACCAGTCCCATCTGGTGACCCAGCAACACTATTTAAATTTACTGGTATCATATCAGTAAATTCACAATCATCTTCAACGAAAACAATTGAATTATTCTCACAAATAATACCGTTTCTCATGTTTGTAAAATCACTATGCTTGATAATGGCAAGAGCGCCATTTGTATAAATTCCTGCATAAGTTAATTCACCGCTCCTCGGAGGCAATAAACCAGTTAATGAGGAGAAATGATTGCTGGTTATGATTGGAGAAGTAAAATCGCCACCTTGCGGCATAGAAATTCCAATGTGATTCCCAATAAATGCATTTTGTGTCAACGAAAATATCCTGGCTCCCGGATTTAGTTCTATTCCGATTTCAGCATCTTGTATCGTATTATGAAATGCATACAGGGTGCTTCCTGGGTCTGCAATAATCCCTAGGTACATTTTACCCTGACAAGCAAGGTAGTTGCTATAGCCGGATGTAAGCCGGGAATTCGAATTTACCGCGATCGATGCCCCTGGTGCAAAGAAAATAGTACAATGATTAAATATTTGGTGCGCTCTATTAATATTTAATCGCCCATTGATACAAATGCTTTTATATCCCAATAAAGCAGGAATTTGCGTCCGATCTATATTTGTTACAGAATTCTGGTTATGCCCTACAACATAATCCGTTTGACAATTACATACATTCGGACAATTTACCAATACATTTTTAATAACTGTCTTACTATTATTACATTCATCCGTCACCGTCAGGGTAACTGTATAGGAACCATTGGTTTGATAGTTATGGCTCACATTACGTCCAGTTGCAGAATTTCCATCGGCAAAATCCCAATTGTATGAAAAACCGGGTTTTTCCGGAAAGGCTGTGAACGTAATTTGGTAATCGAAACAGTCACTAAAAGTGAAATCTGGAATAAATGAACAAGTGCTTTGAACAATAACATCATCAATAAAAATCTGGCTGCTAAAATTTTGATTAAAATAATCATTTGGGTAAATAATAATATAATTCATAGGCAGACCTGGATTTACAAAATTATTGATACTGTAGCTTGTGAAAACAGAACCTATAGCGATTGGTATGCCGTTTGAAATGCAATCCGGTTCATAGTCATATCCCGAACAGGCGGTTACATTCAAACAGCCTTTTGCCACCAATTTATCATTCGCTTCGCATGGTGGCATTTCACTTCCTAATATAATCAATTCTCTGTCTGCTTCGCCGGTATAGGCTTTAAATGAAATATTCAGGCTACAACCATTGAGTATCGGCTCCTTTAACTTGAAACACAAGCCATTTACAACATCGTGTATTGCAAATAAACCGACAAATTTATTTGGACCATTTTCAAAATTGACACAATTGTATGTATTCCCCTCAAAGCCCCAAAAACGTTGACCTATTGAATATGACAAGGAACAACCTTCATCAAACTCTTCAAACCCATTAGTACATACAAGATTAACGCACGGAGGGTCAGGTGTGCAACACACTCCGATCAAGATTTCAATATATGCATTGTCTAATTTACAATCACACCCTTTTGTTGTATAACTTAACCGATAATAACCGGGTGAAGATGCTCTTACTATCGCAATAGGGTCTCCATAATTCCATGTTACTTGCATGGCTTGATTGGGAAACTGCTGATTTACACTAAAAAATACATCCGTAATTTCTTTGTTTTCACCTATATCATTGCATAGCAACTTAGTCAAATCTATTTCTAAATCATCGTTGGTGCAGGCATTGTATAATTTTGTGCAACAATTAAATGCGCTTGTATTGTTCGTCCTCTCAAAATGAGCAATCAATGGGCATCCATTACAAAGATTTATTTGATATCCAAGTTTGCATAGAATTTCCTGCTCTGCCGCTTGTATCAAAACTCTCCGTTCTCCTTCGGTAAACTTAGGCCGCATCAAGAGATTCATTCCATTTGCATTACAATTCTCGCTCAAATGAGATAAGTATTCATAATTGTCAAGGGAGATGTTTGAATCAAAATCATCCTTATTGGCAGTCGCGGCAATAAATGGATCTCCAATGCCATATGTATAAATGGACGGATCGCATGAATTTTTTACATCCTCCTCAAAATTAGTTATCGCAGGGTTTAAATGCCAGCAATTATTTAAGCAGTCCCCAATGATCACTTTAGTGCCATTTGTTATAGTGTTAACGTCATACCTATAAAGATAATTATCATAATAATCATATAGCCCTCCGTTTGTGATTGGAATCCCATCGATACCCATAGTAGAATAAAATCCTAATAGATGCATTACCTGATGCATCACCACAGACCTCAAATCATATTCGTTTACATTTGGTCCATTTATAAATGACAAATTCCAGTTTAAAGAAGTATTAATGGCAATGATTCCTATCCTCGCATTATTATAAAATACATCATGTCCCCCATTATTACTCTGACCAATTAAAAGTGCACAATTCCTAAGATGCATATTGGACTTTTTCCGCGTTAAAATACCGCTTTACTTTTTCCTTATCCGACTTTGTATTCTTTAGAAAGGAAATTACATCATT
>JABARE010000047.1 GCA_019187365.1 Saprospiraceae bacterium
CCCCTTGCCGAATACTCCCTTACCATCTGAGCTTTTTCACTTAGCGATACTTTTTTTTTATCAGCTCCTGTTGCATTTTTATCGTGAGATCCTTCTCCACGACCATCTCTTTGAGCGTGCTGATCTCCTTTTCAAGGCGCCGTATCTCCTTGAGCCGTTCCTTGGTCATACTGTGCTGAAGGCCTATATCCCCCATCGCATCGTACTTCCTTTTCCAATTGTAGTATGTCGCCGGGTATACCCCGTGCTTATTCAAAGTCACTTTTACGCCCTGTCCCAGGGCTTCTTTGAGTATTTTAAGCTTCTCCTCACGGCTGAATTTGCGCTTTTCCATAGACAAAGATTACATTTTTTTATGTGTAACTTCGTCTGATTGTTTAGGGGGCCGAAACACTTTTACAACATGCTTCACCACATTCCGTTTCCAACCATACAAGTTCATCATAAGACGGTGGTCCTGCATGATTTACAACTTTGGCACAAATGGAATAACAGAGCTGGGTATGGAAATCACTTGATAAGTATTTTGCAGGTGTCGCACCACATGGAAAAGTATTACGATTATTATATGTTAATTGTTGCATTACAATTTCTTCTAATGCATTTATCGCTGCTTTAGTAAAAGCTTCAATTTCAGCATCTAACTCCTCATAATCTGAATTATTATATAAATCCAGCCAATCATCCAATAAGCTCTGGCAATCCGACCCCGGCTCTGGATAAGCTGAGAAATTGTCAAAGACAATGCTAAATATTTCATTGTTTGAATCGTGATAGCACCACCACAAATCATAAGTAACTACAGCTCTGCAAGGACTATAAGGAGCGGGTAATGAAATTGTCTGTGTTAAGGCCGAATTTTGCAAGGTACAATGCGCTCCTGTAGGTTCGTCTGTAAAACAATTATACTCAATTAAAGAAGAATTTTTTATTCCTTGCGTTACATTGAGTTGCTTTAGAGTTAATCTGATTGACTGTTCAAATTTCTGTAGACTTAATTGGTGTTGATTCTGATTTGTTGTAGCAGTTGTAATACTACCATCTTTATTACAAGACTGACTGAAAAGAGAACAAATAAATAGAGTGATATAAATCTTGCTCAAGTACTTATTGCTTAACCTTATAATTATAGATCTGCAAAAGTAAAAATACTCAATGTTTTTAAATAGTTTCATAAAAGTAAATTTTAATTGTAAGTGAATAAATAAAGAGTAATTCATCATGTTAATTCATGATCATTATTGTTCTATTCATAGGCGCTAATTTTTTGATGTGAATTAAATAATTTGATACTATTGATTATAAAAATTCAACTTTGATGATATTATAAAAAAAATAAGAAAATCAATTTCCAAACTGACTGGAAATCAAGCCTAATTTAAATATTGAATAACCAAGATTATGGTGAACGATGGGAAACCGATGCAAACGTAATATAAATGTTATTGCAACATATACCAAATCTGACTGCACTTTATACTGTTTTTTGGAGGTGGTACGAAATGAATAATAAACTGCACTATGTTACATCTGAATTGCAGCATGTACCATTTTTTATGAATATTGCTTAAAAGCAAACGTATTTTAGCGATAGAATCGAAATAGAAGCCATCTTTACCAAGATTTTTAAATTATTATCTAACCCATTAAATTTCAAGCTTACGCCAGAGTCATTTAGTCCAGATACCTGTTCATGCATTTCATTATCAGAAGCTGTAGATATGGTCTCAGATTGGGTCAGCAATTTTGGTCTCGCGAGTGTTTCTAATCCCAAAGCAACTGCCTTTGGTTCTAATAAAGTCAAGGATATCCTAGAGCAAGAGGGCTGTGTCGGCATTCGGATTTTCAATGGATTTTATGACTCAAATCGTAGATTGGTAATAATTGGTATCGATGAAAATGGAGATGATATGATGAGTGGGAATATTTTGGAATTTTCCAATTTATGTCCACCAAACTGCGCACCAACAACAGCTATTAATTGAACGGATTTAATTTATCTTCATTTATCTCAACTGTTGCTGTTGCACTTGCAATTTATAGTACTTTTAAACTTTAAAATACTAATCCAATTCGGATTCTCGACTATCTTTTCCCTTACTTCTAATCTTCCTCAAATCGTCTAATTGATTAGTTTGAAGCGTTAATTCATACTCCTTTTTACCATAAGTCATTCCGGAGATATATGAATTTACTGGACTTATCTGGGTTAGCAATGAGGTAAGCACTTCCTGTTCGTATTGAGCTAAGAGATAACCACTATTAAATCCTGCTATAAATTGTTCCTCGTTCAATTCCATCAGAAAGTTTCTTTTGAATGTTTTTCTAAATATTCATTGATTGAATCGGTATCGTAAAGAATAATTTTTCTTTCTGGCTGGGAGAACCGGATCTTGTTTTCATCTCTCAGTTTCTGAAGTGTTGTTTTACTCTTAATTCTAAGTTTAATCATGGCTTCTTTAGTGGAAATCCATCTATCTTCTTTGATGCCCTCTTTGTCCTTAATTCGGGACACGACCCTATCAATTAAAGCATAAAAGGCTTCATCTTCAAGACAAATGACTTCCATGAGATAAAAATACAAAAAAGATTATGAAGAAAAAGAAAAGGGGACAGAAGGGATTAATTTGTTCGACCTATGTTCGACCCGACTAAAATAAAAAAGGTCCAGATTTCTCTGAACCTAGTACCCGGGGCGGGACTTGAACCCGCACGGCCATCACTGGCCACAGGATTTTAAGTCCTGCAATATATGTTTTTAATTGAATTAACTTGTTATTATAAAGCTGATATTTAGCATTATATGAAATTTAGTGATTCAATTTAAACCAACTTTATTCAAAAAATGTTCTACCTATGTTCTACCTTAATCAAAAACCATCATTATGGCATCAGTAAAAGTAGTGCTACGCAAGAAGCCAAATAGTGAAGCAAAATTACCTCTTTGTATTCAAATAGTAAAGGATAGAAGGAACTCTGTTTATTACATTGGTCAGTACCTAAATCCAAACGATTGGGATGCCGATAAACAGCGGGTAAAAAAATCTCACCCAAATCATCGCGAACTAAACAATCTTATATTAAAAAAACTAACCGAAGCCAACAAGAAATTATTAGAAATTGAAACGCAAAGGGAAACAGCAAGCTCCAAAGCAATCAGGAATAACATCAAATCGAAATCAACCAACAAGTTCTTTTCTCAAGCTAACATTTATTTAGAAAACTTAAAGCTAAGTGGAAAGTATAACCGATATACTGCTGACAAACCTAGAATTACACGCTTCAAAGAATTTCTCAACGGAGACGATATATCTTTTGAAGAAATTACCGTAACTCTTCTTAACAAGTTCAAAGCATATTTGAAGGGGACAAGAAAAATATCAGATCGGACAATTGTGAATCACCTTATAGTTATTCGTTCCGTTTTCAGTCAGGCAATAAAGGATAATTTAATAGAATCAAAATACTACCCTTTTGGAAAGGACAAAGTACAAATTAAATTTCCAGACTCACTAAAAGTTGGGTTGTCAGAAGAAGAAGTGAAAATTCTTGAAAACACTCAATTAGAAAAAAGCCCATCACTTGATCATGCCAGAAATTTATGGCTTGTTTCTTTCTATTTTGCCGGAATTCGTGTTTCTGACATACTTCGATTGAAATGGTCGGATTTTCCAAATGGTAGACTTCATTATAGTATGGGGAAAAATTCAAAAGCCGGATCGCTTATGATTCCTGAAAAAGCAACACTAATTTTAGAGCAGTATCAGAAGGCTAGGGACAAAACAGACCTTGTTTTTCCATATTTAAAAAACACGGAAAATTTTACCGATTCATTTGATTTGCAAAGAAAGATAAAAAATGCAACTAAAACAATAGACGAAGCTTTGCAAAAGGTCGCATCAATTGGAGGTATTAATAAAAAACTTACCATGCATATTGCTCGACATACTTTTGGAAATTTATCAGGAGATAAAATACCTATTCAAATGCTTCAAAAACTATATAGACATACATCAATAACTACTACGATTGGGTACCAATCGAATTTTGTTCATAAGGATACTGATGAAGCATTGAATGTTGTGTTAAATTATTAAAATACATACACCGCCTTGTTAAGAACAATGTAGAGCAACTTGCTTACTATGGTATATACTTTGAAATAGTTTCAGTGTTTATTATTTTTAATATATCATCAATTTCTGAATCCTTTCTATAATACGCCCAATCCAAATGAATTCCTTCTGATTTTTTTAATTCAGCTTTTATTGAAGGCTTAGATGCACCATCAATAATTATTTTTATCAAAAATTGATCCACATTACTTTGTGCTTCCAATGGTATTATGGATTCATTATATGATTGGATGGTAAATCTACCAGCTTGCCGAGCCACTCGCATCATTCCATCATGCTCCTTAAATTGTTCATCTAATAGAAAACCATGATTAATAAGTAATGTGCTTTCTACATTATTGGGATGAATTGAAAAGTAATTGGTATTTCCAGCAGAACTGTATCTCCATACTTTAGGACATAGAAAGATCCAAAGAGCTCCATCCGATTCAAAATGGTCTTCTACTGCAAACATTAAAGCTATTCTCCAATTTATACTCCAGTCAAGTAATCTTGTTTTCAGACCTAAATGTTGCGCTTGAAAAGCTAATTTCCATTTCAATTCGAAGCTCCGATCCTTATGTAATTGTGAAAGTTCTAAAGCTTGCAATTTTTGTGGTAAAAATTCCGAATCAAATCTAGATTGAAGTTCATTGTCAATCTGACTAATAATCGTGGGATTATCAGATAATCTACTAAGTCCTGACAGCAATTTGTAAGCTTCCAGCGAATGTCCTCGATAAAATTCAAAATACTCAATTCCGGTATTTTTAACCATTTGAACCGTTTCAATTATTGGCATTAATTCTGAAATAGAATGAACACGGCTACCCTCGTATATATCCTTTAGTTGTTTAGGATGTTGAAATTTCATTTTTTTATTTTAAATATTTAGAAGGAATTATTTTTTAATAAGAATTCAACTTTCTTTGTAATATCATTGGCTTGCTGAAGTTTTACAGCCAATTTTGGAATATTAACACCGAATCCACACATGAATGAGTAATGTCTTTTTGTTTGTTGTGTAATTCTAACATAAACAACTCCAATTGAGTTTTTCAATGGCTTTGGCCATTTAAAGTTATAGTTTACATTTTCCTTAGTGAATCTACTACTTCTTAACATGACATTCTCCGATTCATCATATCTACAATCATCTAATATTATTATCATCAAATAGGTTTGATGAAATCCAAGTTTGAGATAGTTATTTACTTGAAAAATTCCTGACTCTAAATTTCCTAAGCCATTTATTTTGGTTTGTTGATTGGCTAAAGTTTGTACCTTGATTCGCTTGCATTCAAAAGCAATTGACTTATGAGGTTCTTCAGGATCAATAAGAACTAAATCAAGATCTCCGGGTTTTTCATTTCGCTTAATGAATGGATCTGAAACACTGAAGTATGATTTGACTTTACCTGGCTTCTCAAAAAAATCTATACAAAAAAAATCTAGAAACCCATTGCCTCCAAATAACCATCGAACCGCTTCTTTTTCGATCAAGGAAGATATACTTTCTTGGGTTTCATTTACATCTTTAAAAAACTCGTAAACACTTTTATTATTAACCAAGTAAACAGAGTCCCGAAAAACTTGCCTGAACCACATACTTCGTATATTCTTTAGAATGCTAATTTAATTGTCTTTATTGAATTCAGAAAATGGGGTGCGGGTCTCCCGCCAAGATTGCATTTCGTCATAAGGCAGATAGTGTATCGCCATGGCGAAATGCAATCTTGCAACCTTCCCAAATCAGCATCCTAAGCTAATCATCATCAGGGCTTTCTGGTTCCAGATCATCGTCTTGTATATCCTCCTTTTCGTCTTCATTTTCCTCGGATTTTGAATCCAAATCAAGATCATTCCGATCATCTGAAATCTCCCTTTCCGGTTCATCATCTTGCTGTCTATCCTGACTTTTTGACTCCCTAAGACTGACAAGCTCTTGGAGTTGCTTGGCTTCGACTTGAGCTTGCCTGTCCTTTTCTTCCAGCATATTGAGATCAATTCCAAGGGTTTTAAAGCGATAATGACGCTCTGAGACATCTTCAAGTCCGTAAAGTCTCCCACCCCTATAATATGGCTCATATCCCTTGGATTTGAGCTCGGATAGAAAATTATCAACTGATTTCGAACTGTCATAAACCGCTTGGATAGTTTCCAAAAGCTCTTGCTTTTGTGATAATTTTCTATCCATATTCAGGAGCCCTTGCTCCTGATCGGTAAGCTGGGTGTTTTTGGATTTTCCATGATTGGGTAAGCTGTTTACAAGCTCAGGATACTTCTCTTTTTGATAAGAATCCAGAGCAAGTTTTATTTCTTTGAATTCCTGACGGGAGATCCGGTTCGATTCTCCGGTCAGATATTTTATGGAGGACATCACGATATGAAGGTGAATATGCTCCTTATCCCAATGTAATGAAGCTATATACATATTGTCTTTGCCACGAAGCTCAATGTATTTCTTAGTAATGCCCTTCAACAATTCCGGATTGATATGATTCTTGTCCTTGTTTGAAAAGGATATGATGGTATGGTGAAGCCGGATATTGTCCTTTCGTTTATTCAATCTGAATTCAAAATTTTTATCCAACTCTTTTGTCCAACCTTTGGTTGTCCGACTTCTTAAATTATGTTTTAAAATTGGCTTTGGTTTATTATCTTTTTCCTGTTTGAAAAGATAATTAACCAATTGGCCGGTATTTGATCTTCTGGTGAGATTCTTTAGAATCATATTGAATTAATGAATTCCACCAATGAGTTTTTGTTTTTTGCATTTTTTTCAATATGCTCTTTGATTAAAATTTCTATAGACTTGGGATTATTTATTAATAAAATTGTTAAAAAGTACACACTTATAAATATGTTTTGTATCTTTATGCCATGAAAATAAAGGATGGGCGTAAATTATCTAATGAAGCTTTGCAGCAATTGCGAAGAGATGTGATTTTA
>JABARE010000055.1 GCA_019187365.1 Saprospiraceae bacterium
TCATTTTTTCTGTCCATTGCAGTAATTTAGGCTTCGATTCTTAAACAACGGCCTCTTTTACACAAAATTCTCCGGGAGTTCTTGTATTGCAATTTTCCCAGTTACACAAAGTATTTTATACTCTCGCGAAACGCCATACCTTTGCTTAACAGGTGAGCAGGACAAGGATGCACTATTAGTAAACTGTTTTAAAAATTCTGTCCAGCTTATCGTGGGTTAAGACAATTTTATGAATTCAATTCTAAAACCTATTATGATTAGCAAATTAAACTGGACTCTATTTTTTGGAATGGTATTTACAATAAGTATAATTGGTCAATCAAATCAATCGAAAAAGAAACAGATATATCCATGTGGTACTTACAATTTAATAAGTAAAATATCCTATAAAAATGGTGAGAAAATTGGGAAATATGGAACAATTCAAGTCAAGCCAATATCTGCAGATAAAATAATTATGTCTTTTTTTGTAAATTCAGGATTTCCAACTTACAATTCAGGATCATTCATTGATACATTGATCATTGAAAACAATATTGCTATTTATAAAATTCCAGAATATGATCCGAGTTGTCAAATTAAATTTAGTTTTTCAAATTCAAAAATTTTAATTTCTGAAACAACTGAAGATTATTATATGGGATGTGGATTTGGAAGTAAAGTTAGAACTGATGGATTCCAATTCAAAAAAATATCCTCAAAAATTCCCAAGATAAAAGATTTTACTACGGGAAAAGTAATTGAATATTAAAGTCTTGTGAATAAGGTAAACTTAAACGTTGAAAAATCTTTGCGCAATAGAATGGTTCGGATTACAGGAACACGATATACTCCTTTAGATATTCCACTATTAATTCAGGATAATCTTGAAAAGATGTATGAGCTGATCAACGATAAAGAAAATGTATATGAAAAAGCTTTATTGGCTGTAATACTTATCAGCTATTTGCAACCATTTGAAGACGGTAACAAAAGAACCGCCAGACTTACCGCCAATGCTGTATTGATGGCCTATGATTTATGTCCCTTATCTTACCGGAGTATTAGCCCATCGGATTATAAAAAAGCGATGCTTTTGTTTTATGAACTCAACCATATTCAAGCATTTAAGAATTTATGGATAGAGCAATACATTTTTGCTGCTGAACATTATTTTGGGTGAGAATCATTTAGGTACAACTTAACCCGCAAGCGATGGCTATACTTGCACGACTTGCGCCAGCATGGAAATACTGTCTATCCTTCAGTCTTGCAAGAACTACTCCGACATGCATCAACCTGTTCAAGACATTCATCTGTTTAAGACATCCCTACATCAACCCACTCTTCATCATTTTATATACTCATTTATCAAATTACAAATTTTTAAAAATACTGTATCTCAGATAAAATCATTGACCATCAGAGTACAATCTACAATAATCATGGTTAATCTTTCTTATCATCAGGTACAATCAACTTACCACTATTTTGATCTACATCCACTGTTTTAGTATTGATATATTCCTTAATACCATCATTTTTAAATTTATTTACTATATATTTTCCTATTAATGAATAATGACTCTTGTCAAAATTCATTTTATCTGAATCGGCCATAATATCGTCAGAATAACCCTTATTCGGATAAGATACTCCTTTATAATCATGGTATCTATCAGAAAAACCAACTAAGTGCAATACTTCATGCAATATTAGACTATTTTTTGGGTTTTTTGAAACGTCTGCTTCATTTTTGATATCACTGAAATAACTTGTGGTCTCCGTCAAAACTTCGTCGCTATCATAAGGTTTGGTTTGCCTTTTATGAATAACAGCACCTCCATGGGTATGTGATCTAAACTCTTCATTAGATATGTTTACAATATTTTCTTCATTTTCAATTTTTAAATTAGGATCAGTGTTTCCATCCTTAAAATTTAATTCAATTTTTATGTTATATTTTTTTCCAGAATCATCAATAAAAACTCCACCTTTTAATAAATTACTTGCATCGGAATTGAGATTGTCAATAAGGGGTGTTACAGCCTCTCCCTTCACATAGATAATACTTGATATAATTATTGTGCCTGTACCATCACTATTTTCTTGAATTGTTACTTTAGAATATTTACCATTTGGATCACAAAATAAATTGGGAGAATTTAATACAAAATTGTATGGGGAAATTGATGGTAATAAACTTAAATCAGGGTCAACACTAAGCCATCTTCCCAATCTTGAATCGTAGATTCGTGCCTCAAAGTCTACGCTATTTTTGTCGCCTTTAACTTCATCATCCTTTTCCTGTCCGTTAAAGCCGTAACGATACTGATTAGAGTTAAATTGACGCCCAGGCATAGGCATCCCGCCTGTAGAATAGTCTTTGCCTTTTTCAGACACGCTCACGTTTTTTTCCTTAGTCTCAAAGAAAAAAATCGGTAACTGGCTATATGTGCTGCTTTGCGTGAACACTAAATTTTTGCTGACGGTTTGTTAGGTCTCAAAGATAAAGATTTCCGTTACTGTTTCACCGGACGGAAGTAAAATTTAAAGCTCGATTTTTATTGATTGATGCCCTGCACGGAACTTTGATTTATGCACTGAACTTTATGGGCATCGAGCAATAAAAATGAGCATCCAAGCGGGCTACTGCATTTCAATCGAAGCGATGCACTTCATCCCGCGCGGAAGGTGAACCGAACTAATAAAAATACTTCATTAAGAGCAGTAAACTTTGATGGTAGCACTGCAACCCCTTCCCCTTTCCCTGTAAAAATATACCGCTGTCCGGGTGGGGTGCGTGGGCAAGGGCACGGCTGCAACCCCGAAAAACATCAGCGATTGACCTATGCGGGTGGAGATGTTTTTTCGGGGGTGCGCTGGGGTGTTGGCTATTTAACATAATGTGGCATTATAGGACTTTTTGTGCGGTTGGATGCTTGCATAAGCGTGGCAAAAAAAGTGCGAAGCGAACCTATAATGCCACATTATGTTATTTAGCTTCCGGCATTTTTTTCTGGCGTGTCTTTTTGTTTTGTGCGGTGGGTGCAGCTCTTTGATTTTTTGTTTTTACCACTAAAAATTTTTCAATTCAAAAACAAAAAAGCAATGTGCTGCAAGTGCGTGGATACAAAAAGCATGACAGAAAAAATGACGGCAACACCACAGAGGGGCTTGAAGCGGTTGCCTTGTGCGGTTGCAAAGCCCCAAGCCGTGCCGTGCGTGGATGGGTGGGTTATCATTCATATTTTTATCAGGGGAAGGGGACTTAGAAGCAGGAACCTTTTTTTCTTTTCATCCTATCGGGTGGAACTTGCTTACATCTTCTGACAGATCATCTAAATCATTCACTAAATAACTTTCTGTTGAACTTACAAAACGATGTCCTGCCATGTATTGAACCTGCCTTAGATTGTAGAGTTTCAGCCAGTGAGTGATTACGCTTGCCCGGATTTGTTTTGCCGATGTTACTTTACTGTTTTGCTTATTCAGCTTCTGCATCAGCTTTTGCATGGTGTTGTTAAAGTGTTCGCTTGTTCCGGTGCTGACAAAAAAATTATCTGATTGCTTTTTGGTTTGCTGTAAAATTTCATTGCGTGTTTTCAACTGGTATTCCATGATGTCTAAAATCTGATGTGCTTCCAAAGTCAATTCTCTTTCTTCACTTCTTCTGCTTCCTGCTACAAAAACTTTTCCTTCTCTCAGCTTCATATCTTTTTCCGTAAGTGTTCCCAACTCATAAACTGTCAGGCCCTGGTAAACCATCAAGCCCAATATTACTTTGTTCCGCTTTGAAGCCAATACAGCCGTTTTAAACCAGTTCTGATTTTTGTTGGGATTATCTTCTTTCGGTAACTCAAAGTTGTGGTAAAGGCTTTCCAGTTCGCTTTTCTTCAGTATATCGTAAAGGGTCTTTCTCTTAATGCCTCTGATTTGTATTTGCGTGGTCGGGTTTTCTCCGGCTTGTCCTGTGGTGGCTAAAAAATTGAAGTAGTGTTTCAGGCTGTTGATTTGTATGCTGATGGTTCTTTGCTTCACCTTTTCCCGCTTGCCTTGTATGAAGTGCAATACATCCGCATAGCTTGCATTTTCTACCGGCACATTTTCTTTTTCGCTCCACTGTAAAAAATATTCCGTGTCCCTGATAAAGCGTTTTATCGTGGCGGTGCTAAAGCCTTTCGTTAAAAGGTAGTTGGTAAAATCAGTCTGCTGTTTTAATTCCTGCTGCAATTTTAAAACAGCTTCCGCATCCTGTGTTTTCGCTTTTCTTCTTGTCCGGCTGTCCCTTGATTTTCCAAGTTTGATTTTTCCGCTCATAGCTCGTCCTCATGCAGTTTAAAGTATTCGTATTTCGGGATGTTCCTGTATGGCTGTTGTTTTAGCTCCGGCTCTGTTCCGTTCTTTTCCGCTTCCGCTAAATGCGTGTAAACCTGTGTGCTTTCCAATGATGCGTGACCTAAGAACCTTGCGATTTTTTCAAGGCTCATGCCGTTCTGTAAAAAGTGTGTGGCGATGGAATGGCGCAATACATGCAGCCTTACATTTTTGTTTTGCAGTTCGATGTTGTCGGTCCTTTGCTGTAATAATCTCAACCGTAAACCCATGCTCATGCTGTTCATCCGGCTTCCTCTCTGGCTGATAAAAAACGCTTCTTCCCGTTTGTCTTTTACAAGCCGTGTCCGCGCTTCATATACATAATCCTGCAAGTGTTTTGATAATGCTTTGTTGAACGGAACCAGCCTTTCCTTATAGGCTTTTCCCCGTCTTACACGGATGATCTGCCTGTCAAAATTGATGTCTGATAAATCTAAATGATAGCCTTCGTTTCTTCTCAACCCGCAACCGTAGAAGATGCAAAGTATCGCCCTGTCTCTGCTGTTCAAGGGTTCTAAATTTGTTCCTTCATTGTAGCCGTAAGTTGCTGCAAACAGTTCTTTGATTTCGTCTTGTGTCAGGTATTCTATTTCGTCCGTGTCGTTTTCTTCCCATTCGATGTTTAACGATGGTAAAACCATTCTTCCGCTTTGCCTCAGATACTCGGTGAACTTGTAAAGCATTTGCAGGTGCTTGTTTAAATAGCTGTTGCTCAGTCCACCGCCCCGCCTGGTGTTGCTGCGGGTTTTCAGTTGTTCGTAATATTCCCGGATGTGTTTTACTTCAAGCTGTATGATTTGGGTAATGTTGTTCTGCTCCAGGTAGTAAAAAAATTCTCTCAGACTGTTGGGCATTTGGTAAACAGTGGTTTGCGCATAGCCCAACACGTCTAACCACTCTCTAAATGATTTTTCAATGTATTGGAACGACTGACTTTTAACTGGTAATTTTTTCATTCCGCTTGCATTTTTTGTGGTGATTGTCCAACTGGCGTAAACTGCTTATCCTGCAAGGCTTTGAGTTAGCCAACTGCGCTGCTGTCCAACTGATGGCTTACTGTCTTACTCTTTTTTGATTTCGTTTTCTGTGGCTCTGCTTTCCTCTGTTCGTATGCCTTCCAAACATTTTCCATCACCTGTTTTATTTGCTGCTCGATGCTCGTTTGCATTTGTTCAAAGTCTTTTCCTGCCATGATTTTGTAAGCGTATCCGGTGCGGTGCCTGTTGCCTCCGGCTATTTGTAAAAGTCCGTAATCGCATAGCTCCTGCAAGTAGCGGTTTAAGGTTCTCGGGTGGATGCGGTTTTCTTTGCGGATGTCGTTTGCGTAGAACTGTTTTAATTTCTTCTGTCCGTTCCACTGTTTCAGCCACTGCAAAAATTCTCTTGCTGCTCCGCTCAGTTCATCGCTTTTTCTGAACAGCACATCTTTGAGCAGCTTAAAAGCCCATTCAATATCTGCCGGGTGGGTTTCGGTGTAAATCTCTCCGGTGGTTTCGTCTGCTTTGCTTTCTCTCTGATACTGGCAGTAAAAAGTAATCGCTTCCATGAAGCTGAGCAAAAGCGGAAGCGTTCTGGATAATTCGGCCCATCCTGACCCCCCGTTTCGGTGGATGAGACCAGGGTGAAATCTCTCCTGATTTTCTGTCATTCCGTCAGATACTGACACCCTAAAGAAAGCAAGCGATCCGGATTTCGGAGC
>JABARE010000073.1 GCA_019187365.1 Saprospiraceae bacterium
ACCCACTCAATGAATTTAGCTTCACAATCCTTCGTTGCGGTTCAGTCAGTTATTGCTCCACATAGCTTCCTTCACCGCGCCTCGTCTTGTTTTGCTAAATTCCTTCTGGCATCAACAGGGAGTGAAGGGAGGCAGCCCTTTTCCTTCTGGCATCAACAGGGAGTGAAGAGAGGCAGCCCTTTTCATTCTGGCATCAAAACTGGGTTATTCGAGGAACCCTTAAGTGGAGAAGTGCAATCCAAAATTGACCAGTGGGCCGCTACTGCAAGTCAGTCTACCGGTCTTCCGCTTTTATGGCTGAAATTGGGGGAAAAAGTGATGAGCCACAACAGGGTACGCCCTGCGATGTATGCCACGTAAAGCTGTATTCTGGCCGGCAGGGATTTCTTCGCGCCTGGCACAATGCGCATACAGCCTTCATAAATGAGATGGTCGATGTCTTTCCTTCTGCTACTGACAAACAACGGATCGAGCACGTCGAGGTTGAGTTCGATGCTGCCATAGGTACTGAGTTGGTTGAGATTGAACGACCCGACCGTCATCCATTCATCATCAACCATCGCCAGCTTGGCATGCAACACCGATGGTTTCCATTCGTATACTTCAATTCCCGTGCGCTGCAACCAGTCGTACAGGTACAGACTCGCGTTGACCGCGCGGGGTATGTCTGACTTGCCTGCCAACACAATGCGTATCCTTACGCCCCGTGCAGCAGCCCGTTCGAATGCGTTGCGCAATCGCTTGCCCGGAAGAAAATAACTGGCAAACAGACATATTGAGTGCTCCGCTGCATCCAGGGCCATGAGGTAGCTGAAATAGATCTGTTTCCGGTTGCGCAGCCAGTCGTTCTGTCGCACGTTCACCTGAGCAATTTGCTGTCCGTGGTAGCGAGGTGGCTCCCTGTAATTGCGCAGTGTGAACCAGGGAGCTTCAACCTGGCGGCATATGTGCTCGAGTTTTTCTGCTACTGATCCCTCCACGTACAGCGCAAAATCGAGCCACGGAATCTGTCCCTTCTCGCCATGGTATTTATCGGCGACGTTGATCCCTCCTACGATTGCCCGTTCGCCATCGGCAACAAATACCTTGTGGTGTAGTCTGCGCCCGATATGGAGGTTGCTGAACAGCGAAATGCGCGAAAATTGTTTGACCTGTATACCCGCTTGACGCCAGGCGTTGCAGGTGGCCTGAGGAAAATTCAGAGACCCAAATCCGTCAATGACCACGCTGACTTCGACTCCCCTGCCCACCGCTTCCATCAGGGCCGTCGATACGCGCCTGCCCGTTTGGTCCATTTCAAAAATATAGGTGTGGAGGTGAATGGATTTTTTTGCTTCTGCGATTGCATCAAGCAGGCATTCGAAATACTCTCCACCGCTGCGCAACAGCCGCAACGCACTGGCCGGCTGAAATGCCGCATAATATGCATCCCATTTATGGGTCCGGCGTTTCATGGGTTTTGACTTTCATCCTGCTGCGCCATTGCGGAACCACCACGCGAAGAAGGCCGTAGACCAGAACAGACAGAAAAAAACTCAGCAACAGGTTCCCCGAAATGACGGATAGGGCAAGGTCGTCAAAATGTACATACCATTGCCTCAAATCGACCACGGAGACAGACGGGAAAAACGCACTGCCTATTTCATAACTCAAGGCCAGGAAAAGCGGACTGGTAAAAACATTGGACACGATGCTGCCACCCAGGGCAGCAAAAAGGTTGAACTTCCAGAATTTAAACAGCAGCAATACGAGCAGTGGCCCCGCACCAAACGTGGGAAATACGCTGATAAAGGTTCCCAAGGCAGCGCCAAAAGCAATTTCGTGATGCGTAGCCCGCTGGCGTGCAATCCGGAGAAACCAATAATGCAGTGTGCGCAATTTTACCATTCTACCTTAACCATACTTCCAGCTTGCTTGTGGTTATCTCTGCAAAATAACACAAGCTGCGTCATAAAAGATCATCCCCGTGTCACTGCTTGAAATAGTTTTCAATGCTGCAGGTAAACCAATACCTTTTCTTCAAAGCAGGTCTCGGAAAAATGATCGCCAATGGGCCAGATTTCGATGTATTGTCCCTTGCCGACAAGCGTCAGTTCTTCTTTCAGATCTCCTCCTTTGTAGGCGATGATCCCGTTGGGCAATGCGGCCAGGTTTTTTTTCCTCAGCAGCGGGCTACCGTAGCGGATGAGGGCGTCGAGGGTGCAAACCGCCCTGCTGACGATAAAATGGAACTGGCCACGGAATTCCTCTGCCCGTGCATGGACCAGCCGCACGTTTTGCAGGGAAAGCGCTTCTGCAATTCGCTGCGCTGCCCGGACTTTTTTTCCGGTGCCGTCAATTCCCGTAAACTGAACTTCCGGAAACAGTATGGCTAAAGGAATCAGCGGAAATCCTCCTCCGGTTCCCAAATCGAGCACCTCGCAAGCCGGTGGCCACCTGACAAATCGGGCAGGTGCCAAAGAATGCAAGACGTGGTGCAGGTAAAACGAGCCCATGTCTTTTCTCGATATCAGGTTCACAGCAGCGTTTTCAGCCTCATAGAGTGCCAGCAGTTGGCCGAATTGTGCCTTCTGAACCGGCATCAGTCCGGGAAAATATCTCAGGATGATCTCCATGTTCACCAGTGTTTTCGCCGGAAAAACAACCTGGGAAGTTGCAGGGCGAGGTGACAAACATAGAGGATTTCCATCAAAGGGAACCACGGGCGGAGATCCTCTTCGCGAAGTGTTCGAGAGTGGGCATTGAAAACCGGCCATATCAAGGCATACCTCGCAACCCAGGCGCTCAAGGCCAGGATCGGATGTCCGCTCCCAATCCAAAAGAGGGGTGTGAACAATGCGCCGGCCAGACTTGCAAAATAAACGATCAGCCAGATCTGGTCTGCATAGGTGTAATGCCTCGATGCAGCGTAATGCCTTCCGCGCTGGTCTGCGTAGGCGGCGTACGTATTTTGAGCATGGGTGTACACAAAACTTTCTGGGTGGATGCATGCCGCCGTTTGAATCTTTCCGCGGTAGTGTTGCACCAGGAGATCGTCGTCGCCAAAGGGCAGATCCATTCGCAACGCTTCCGGGTGGAGCAATGCCTTCCTGCAGGCTACGTTGCGTCCCACGGCAGCATAGGCGCAACCGCTTGCCGCTGCCGACAAGACCTGTACGGCGTTTAAACAGGCTTCGAACCTGATGAGGCGGTTGAGCCAACCGCTCTTCCGGATGTAGGGTGCATAACCGACTACGAGATCGATTTTGTCGTTTGCGTGAGCCATCAACGATGACAGCCAGTTTGATCCCGCAGGGCGGCAGTCTGCATCGGTTAGCACAAGCCATTTGTTGGAGGCAAGGGTGGCAGCGGCCAAAAGTGCGGGCTTTTTTCCGGAAGACTGCTTTTTATGGGCAAGGTAAACAATCGGGGCGCTGCAACCTTTTAAGTCACTCACCCATGCAACGGTTCGTTCGTCCGGGCCGTCGTCTGCCAGTACAACTTCATAGTCAGGGTAATCCTGACCGGCCAGGGCGGGCAAATTGGATGCCAGGAGTTCCTGAGCGTGGTGTGCACAAACCAAAACCGAAACCGGGAGCTCTTTCTCCGGTGGTGCGACCGGACTGGAGATCAATCGATACCTCCATCTCCAAAAATAAATTTGCAGCACCAGGCAGCCAGCGAATACTGCCACTAAAGCCCAAAACCACATGCTTAAAGATACAAATTCGTCCTGAATGGCAGGAGGCTACCCCTTGCAATAAAAAAAGGCCGCTTTCGCAGCCCTCCGATAATTCTCTTTCAAAACGGCGTTGCGTATCAGGACCTAGGTTGTTGACCGTGCTCATCGACCTGGCTGCCGGTAGCTCCGGCGCGGGTAGGGCAAAGCTATTCAGCCTCCGGAATCTGAATTGCTAACCTTTGTTACCAAGTGATGGTGAGGTGAGGGCTTCCTGCACCCCTTCGGCCGGGTAAAGCAGTGGCTATTACAAGTAATCCTACTTTGGTTTTGATAACTTTGTCCTGAGTAGTCATGGTTTAATCAAGTTTGATGGTTAAGAAATAAATATCGCAAATTTATCAAATTGTCAGATTAAATCGTGACTACTTCAACTAAATTGCAATAATTAACCTATATACATTTATATTTTTACGAATTTTAATTTGTGTATCACTTTATTCATGTCAACTACGTGAAGAATATATAAACCAGGAACAAAATTGCAAACAGATAGAGAATAATCATTTTTGGCGACACTTAACATCAATTGGCCTTTAAAATCAAAAATCCTTAAACTTTGAATATTGCATAAATCACCTTTTATATGCAATTCATCAATAACTGGATTTGGTTCTAGTAAGTATAAATTACTCTTATGTAATTTTGATTCATTAGCATTAGTAATGAATCCTGGTTTCGTTTTTATTAATATGCCATCGTTGTGTGAAGTTCTATCAAATGAAGATGCGGATTTATATATATTAATACCAAATGTAATTAAGTAATTGTCTTTTGTTTCAATTAAATCAAAACCTCCATAATCATTGTAATATCCACCATCGGAAGTGCCTAATTTACTTATAAAATTATATGAAGTATCCCAAAGAATATTAGAACTTGTATCAATCGTGTATAAAATAATATTTGTGCCTGAGCTATCAGCATTTGCTCTTTGAAAGTAACCAGCAGCAGTATAGTGACCTTGACTATCCTTAATAACACTTTGAAATTTTAAATTTCCAATTGAATCAGACACAACAATTTCATTGATAACTTTACCATTAGTGCCTAATGTAGTTATTAAACCTTGTCCTGTAGTCATTAAGTCCGCTTTATTAATATAGCCTACAATGACTATTTTGTTTTCAATGACTCTCACTTGACGAACCGCCCCCTTTCTGGATGGATAGGGATTATATTCCTATGTTTTATCTCCTGCGGAATCAACACTAAATATTTTAAATTGCTTTAAATCTTTACCATTTTCAGCACAAATATAAGTTTGCGTTGCTATTTCTTCAATTCCGTAAATCTCAGCATTTAAATCAAATATTTTCTTATTGAATAATGTATAATCAACATTAAAGTACAAAAAGAGATACTGGTAAGTAAGTGCGTTGTAAAGAATGAGTAAGATTTTATTATCTGACAATATCTTAATATTTTTAATTGCATATTTATAAAATTCTTCATCACTTAATGGGACGATTACTTTCTTACTAATATTTCCATTTCTATCGAGACCTACAATTACGAAATTAACTTTATTAGTTAGCGTGTCTAAAACTCTTAATGCAATACAATATAATCCATTTTGATCCTTAAAAGTCCTATTTTCGATGGGCTCAAAAATATTTGTTCTGTTCGTTAGTAAATGTTCATGATTCCAAACAATTAAACTATCAACCTGAGGATATCCTTTATCCAGGATTAGATCTCCACAATAATTATATTTTTGAAAAAAAGGCGCCCGATATAAAAAGTTAGAAGAGTTTTTTCTAGACTTTTTTGTGCCAATCACTATAATTTCTTCATTAGCTGGGTCATCAAATACACGTTCAATATAGTCTTGAAAAACGGTATCATTGCTTGCTCTAGCAAACTGACAATTATTTTGAGGAAAGGCATTAAGGCAAAATAATCCAAACGCTAAAAACAAAGTTAACCTTTTCATGTATAAAATTTTATAAGTAAAGTAAACCCTGGTTTGACCCCCTATTAATCAGACTTTCGTTACAAAGTTAATAAATAGATCAAAACATCAAAATAATTTTGCACTTCCAGGAAACGACCGACGGTGATCTTTATACCGATAGGAAGAGTGGCAGGCTTAAGCTGCCGCCTTTTTGTTTTTAGGCGATTGGGTTGGTTTAATTTTTACAGGAAACGACCTCAGGC
>JABARE010000036.1 GCA_019187365.1 Saprospiraceae bacterium
ATGTAGTGTATATATTATACACTACAAAGGAATAAGATATTTTTGATATTTCCAAATAAATTCAATAAAATCAGGGCCTTTCGGCAAAATTATTCTGTAGTGTATATTTCCTACCCTAAATTTGGGTAATTAAATATCACAGTAAAGGTTTAAAAGGAATTATATGCTCCGCGACTGCAACTGAAATTGCACAGGTAGTGAACAATGACAAAAACGGTTTTGTTTTTGACCTCAATATTCGTAAATACTTGGGCAAACTTGGTGGTGTTAACAAAGATATTTTAAATACCTGTACAAGTAGTAATTTAAGTAATCTTTTTTGGTTTTTGAATAACGGTGTAACAATCGTGTGTGACAAAGCTGACCCAGTGACCGACCCAGACGACCCGAAAGTGAAAATTGAAAATATGCAAATTGTCAACGGGTGCCAAACAGCTACGAGTTTAGCAAATGCATTAAAGGATGGCCATCTTCAACCCGATGCCAAATTAATGCTGCGTATTTACGAAACAAAAGATTTAGAACTCGTTGATAAAATTGTTTTGACTACTAACAATCAAAATAAAATTACTGGAAGAAATTTGCGTGCAAATGACAAGACTCAGCTTGATTTGGAAAAAGGATTTACGTTATTCAATTATCATTTGGAAAGAAAACCACGACAATATGAAGCTACAACCATCCCAAAAGAAAATATAGTTCCCAACGAAGATGTTGCTGTCGCTTATCTTGGCGTTGTTCTTAAAAAACCTTCAGATTCAAGAAGCAGAAAATATAAAGTTTGGAATGAATTCTACGATAAAATATTTACAGGGACAGACATCATTGAACCTTATTTACTTTCTGTTCTAATTCATAGAAAGGTTAATGAATACTTGCTTTTGAATTATGCATCCTCAACGGACGATACAACGAGATACTTAGCAAAGAACGCATCATTTCATGTTTCAAGAATTAGTGCTTATTTATGGCGTGCAAGTGACAATTGGACAAACACCGCCACTTTGAAAAGTGATATCACCAATTTTATTGCGAGCAATGCAATTCTTGATGCTCACATTAATTCTGCAATGACAATTTTATCAAAGGTTGTAAATAGAAATGCTAAATATCTCGCTGACTTAAACTCATCGTTGAAATCTGCCGACTTGGACAATGAAATAAATAAAGAGCTTCATACAAACCATAAAGCGACAGTGACACCATGACAAAAAAACGCCCTATAACAGCACCTACCCAAAAGACGGGGTTTCGTGTTCCAAAGGCAGTTTTGTGGTAAAAGTCCCGCCCTTCGGGTAGCTGCAAACCGATGTGGCGCCATTCGGCGCCACATCGGATCGCCGGATTGCATGCGCAGATGTGGCCTTGAACGGCTCACATCTGCGCATTTGCGAGATTTCTCCGCGGATCGCAGCTTCGCTACTCCCGCTCCGAAACCTCGCAAATCCGGCGATCCGTTAGCTGCAAGGCTACTAAACCAACCGTAAGATGAAATTTCAATGAACAGAATTGACAGACTTTTTGGAATTTTGACAATTCTACAATCCAAGAAATATGTTACTGCCGACAAGCTTGCTGAAAAATACGACATAAGCGTAAGAACAGTTTACCGAGATATTAGAGCTTTGACAGAATTAGGCATTCCTGTAAGTTTTGAACAGCCAAAAGGGTATTTCATTGTTCAAGGTTATTTTTTTCCACCTTTATGTTTGACAACCGAAGAAGCAAATGCTTTAATTTTAATTTCTTCTCTTTCTGAAAAATTCGGAGATAATTCTACTTCTAAAAGTATTGAAAGTGCATTAACGAAAATTAAGGCAGGATTGAAATTTAGCGAAAAAGAAAAAATTGAAACGCTGTCTTCAAACATTAGCATTTATATTCCGAAAGACGGTGAAACGGATAATGACTTTCTAACCCAAATTCAAAATTCAATTTCGACAAAAACAATACTTGAAATAGAATACACAAACAACCTTAACATAACAACCACAAGAAAAATAGAACCTATCGGACTTGCATTTTACACTTTGCAATGGCATTTAATAGCTTGGTGTTGGAAAAGAAACGAGTATAGAGATTTTAAAATTAAAATGATTTCAAAGCTAAAAGACACTTTAAATCCTTTTGAAAAAAAATCTCATTGGACAATAACAGAATATCTAAAATCATTAGAATAGAAAAATAGACTGCCATAGGGTTGTCAGTGGTGTTGCCTTTCTTTGCAATATCATTAACAAAACAAGATTTAAAATGGACAAATTAGATTTAACAAAGAAGTATAAAACATACTTCACAGCAAAAACAAAACCTGAAATTGTAGAAATTGAGCCTGCACAATTTCTTTCACTAATAGGCAAAGGTGACCCAAACGACAAACCGTTTTCAGACAACATTGAAGCTCTTTATTCTACGGCTTATGCTTTAAAGTTTATTTATAAAGCAATGGATAAGGATTTTGTGGTTTCAAAATTGGAAGGACTTTGGTGGTTTAATGAAACGAAATATACGGGGAAAAGCATTGCTACTACTTCGGTTGAAGTTCCAAGAAGTGAATGGGAATATAGATTGCTTATTAGACTACCCGACTTTGTAAATAAACAAGAACTTGAAAAAGCAAAAGAAACAGTATTGACCAAAAAAAGAATTCAACTTGCGAAAAAAATAGAATTTTATGAAGTGACGGAAGGTAAATGCGTTCAAATGTTACACGTTGGACCATTTTCCACCGAACCCGAAACCTTAAAGCAAATTCAGACTTTTTGTGAGACAAATGTGTTGAGCAAAAACGGACTTCACCACGAAATATATTTATCAGATTTTAGAAAAACAGAACCCAATAAACTAAAAACGATTTTAAGAGAACCCGTAAAATAAAGCCCAGCAGCTAACAGCACCTACCCAAAAGGCGGGGTTTCGTGTTTCAAAGACAGTTTTGTGATTAATCAAACATTAGTTTTTCAAATCATGTTTTGTGGTAAAAGTCCCGCCCTTCGGGTAGCTGCCAAACGATGTGGCGCCATTCGGCGCCACATCGGATCGCCGGATTGCATGCGCAGATGTGGCCTTGAACGGCTCACATCTGCGCATTTGCGAGATTTCTCCGCGGATCGTAGCTTCGCTACTCCCGCTCCGAAACCCCGCAAATCCGGCGATCCGTTAGCGGTCAATATAAATAATTTTTAATAATGTATAAATATCTAATTATATTATCTAGCTTCATATCTCAAGGAAGTTTATTATCTCAATACTATAAAATAGGTGATACTTTATCGGTAGTAGCAATCAATGATTTGACTCTTAGAGAAAATCCCGGAATTGGTGAAAATAAAATATCAATTCTAAAGCGGGGTGAAAAAATTGTAATTCTAAAAACTAATAAAATTATTATTGACTCAATATTCGGCTTTAAAGGAAATTGGATTAGAGTTCTTTCTTTAAGCAATAAGTTCGAAGGTTATGTATTTGATGCATTTATTAGTAGGTATCCAGTACTTGACGATTTAAATTATTTAAAGACACATGCAAATGTTGAATATTATGATGATTATTCTGGTTCTATGAATATCCTTGCGGGATATGCGCTGAGTTGCTTGGATAAAATAGGTTGTGATCTGGTATATTCAAATGGTTTAGATGGTAACGGTGTTCATGAAATGTATATGAGCAAATTAAACAATGGTGATATGTTAATCAAACATTCCTTTTGGGAAGGTGGAGCAATTGAATTGGAAATGGTGAATCCTAGGAATTCCGAAGTATACTACTTGGTATTGGATTTGATAAAACATAATCCAAATAGAGAGTATAAATTGGATGACAATAGACTTAGACATCCAAAATATGATATTTGTGGTGAATACAATTGTGTAGTAGAAACAGAATATCATTGTATTATAAGGGTCCAAAGAAAAAATGAAAGTAAAATTTCCATTTTTTACTATTGGGGATACTAATTGTAATAATGGAAGACCGCTAACATAGTATTGCCTCCATGCCACATGAAGAATTTCCTTTCACCCTTGGCAGAAAATATTTAACTTAGCTTTTGTATGGCAGAGGGGCGAGTGGCACGGCGGCAATACTGACACGATGTGGCGCCATCCGGCGCCACATCGGATCGCCGGATTGCATGCGCAGATGTGGCCTTGAACGGCTCACATCTGCGCATTTGCGAGATTTCTCCGCGGATCGCAGCTTCGCTACTCCCGCTCCGAAACCTCGCAAATCCGGCGATCCGTTGGCGGTATTTTTAAAACAAACAAAACAGACATTAAATGAAAAAGTATTTTTACTCAAACGGACAGGAAAAAGAAGGACCTGTGACCTTAGAAGAATTAAAACAGAAAGACATTCAACCAAAGACTTTAATTTGGCATGAAGGGCTTGACGATTGGAAAGAAGCTGAAAGCGTTGAAGAATTAAAAGAAATCTTTGAATTAAGCCCACCACCTATAATTGACGAAAATGACACAATTAGTACGCATAACGTAGCTGAAAATATTAACCCCCAAAAATCATCTTCGCCTTTAGGATTGAAAGTAGCAAGTCAAGGCTGGATTGTTGCAGGTTTCATTTTTGCAATACTTGGTGGTTGGTTGGGAGCCGCAATTGGGTTTAATTATGCATTCGGTAATTATAAAAAGGAAACAAAAAGGTTGGGTTGGGCAATGGCTATCTTAGGAATTTTCAGTATGGCAATATGGAGAAGTATAAAGTAACATTATTATTCGCATTACTATGCTTGGCATTATTTTCAAATAAATGTTATAGTCAGACATTTTCTGAAAATGATATACAGAAACTTGCTAAACAGGTAAATCAACAAATAAAAGGTGTTGACATTGGTAATGGCATAACAGCAAAGGGCTGCCTTTCATTTGGACGAACTCTCATTTATCAATATGAAGTGCCAGCATATTGGGAAGCACCATACAATATCAAAGAAGAAATAATATCCAACTTGAAAACCGCAGGAGCGGCTAAGACTTATTTTTTGCATAACATAGATGTGGATTTTTATTACTATAAGGGTAACTCACTCGCTAAAAAAGTAAGTGTTAAATCAAACGAATTTTCAACTTTTAATTTCACATTGGGTGATTATGTCAGTATCAAAGACCACCCGAAAGCAAAAGAAGTTAACCTGAAATTAAAAGTACCAGTTGGTTGGGAAGTAAAAGAAGGTGACCGACCGAATATAGTAAAGAAGTTTACAAATGAAGGAAATACATATTTGATTTTAATAAAAGATAATGTGACGTTCTTCTCCCGCAAGCAAATAAGTGAAGCCCTTCAAGAAGATAATTTCGTTGAAGAATTTGTTCAAGAAACGAGTTCGATTTTGAAAAACCCACAAGTAATAGACCAATCAATTGTTACTGTGGACACTTATCCTTCCGTTCAATTTAAGGTAAAAGGTAAAATGGAACGTTCAGGATTAACATTTCCTGTTATCATGAAGTGTTGGGTAGTTTTTTATGAAGATAAAATTATTTTCCTTCAGGCAATGGGTATTGATAATCCTGAATTTAGAGCACTTGAACAGCTTTATTTTCTTATTACTATTAATAAAATTGTTAAAAAGTACACACTTATAAATATGTTTTGTATCTTTATGCCATGAAAATAAAGGATGGGCGTAAATTATCTAATGAAGCTTTGCAGCAATTGCGAAGAGATGTGATTTTAT
>JABARE010000044.1 GCA_019187365.1 Saprospiraceae bacterium
AGAGGGAATTTATTGAATTGGATGTCAGCGGCCTGGTAGAAGGAGTGTATTCTTTAAGAATTCGGTCTGCTATTTTATCAGATCATTTCATTTTTTATAAGATGGGAATGAGTAAGTAGTTATTAAGGGTATTCAAGACGCCTTGTGCGTATATTCAGGTCAGGACGCTGATGAGAATATAGAAAAGCAAAATTGGGGCTCAGCGATCGAAGGCTTTTGAAGCTCTGAGTCGTTAAACGTAGATGTAATGAGCGATAACCTAAAGTGGAATGCTCCATAGGACCCGGAACGATTTTGGAGGGAAATTGACTTCCAAGGTCGCTGATGGCTGATTTGTGTAGAATGGGAGTGCGAAGGAAGCAGAGGAGTGTCCACTTTGATAACTAAAAGAAAGACAATTAGTTGCATTAGAAATGGGTGCTGATTGACCGGTAAAGAAGCTCAACCTCACGTCAGCGGCAAAAATCGAGTTTATGGGTTGAGAATGGTTAAATTTCTTGCTTTTTTGCTGGAATTGTTATAGCTTAGTACTTTATTTAACCTCTTAAAACTTTTGTTATGAACACTTTTGCCCCCCCCCCCTAAAAAATCTACGAATTGCTACCTAGCCATTGTTAAACTTCCTTCCATTCTGCTGGTGTTCCTGCTGCCTGGAATATCGCTTGCCCAGTGCCCGACGTCTTATTGGGGTGAAATGACAATCCCTCAAAATCATAGTGCCATTTGTGGATTTAATGAAGTGAGTGCTTTAATAAATATAACAGGTTCAGATGTTGTGGCTTTTGGTCGTATGGATGTCAACTTTTCTAATAACGTTAGAATTTATTCTGCCCTCAAAGTTGCTGATTATGTGGATAATATAGTTATAGCCCAAAATGGCCATCAAGTGGGGTTTCTTATAGGTGAACTATGCGAACCTGTTGCAATTAATGATCAAGATGTATTGATAACTATAGTTTTTAACCTCATGACCGGTTCAAGTGCAACCGTACAAACTGATTTTACAAGATTATTTATAATTAATCCTTGCGCCACCTTGTGCACAGGGTACTATGAAGACAGCGCAAAAAATATTTCTGTAGATCCATATGAGTTAAATGGTAAACTACTTATCCCAGCTCTTTTCTCTTGCTCAGGGGGAAGTAGCACCGATCACGGACTGCCTGATCGGAAAGTTACCATCTCCATGGCAGATGCACCGAAATGGGATCTTTGCGTAGATGTACAAACATCGGCAACCGGTTATTATGAATGCGAAGAACTTCGTGAGGATTGCGATTACAATATCTGTGTCGTTGGACCGGATGATGCTTGTTGTGGCATTGATGAATTTGATATTGACATCATCAGAGAATTTATTTTAGACGTGGTCTGTCCTTTTGATTATGAATGGCAACACTTTGCCGCTGATGTTAATAACGACGGAAGAGTCTCAACTCTTGATATCGTGCATCTGGAAGGATATTTAATCAATGGCAATTACGACATTCCATTAAAGTGGAAATATGTAAGCAATTCCCAATTTGATCAGTTTTTAGTAGATTGCAATTCAGAAGACAGAGATCTGGTTCCGGTCGTTGACAATTGCTC
Organism: Saprospiraceae bacterium; assembly: GCA_019187365.1. GTDB lineage: Bacteria > Bacteroidota > Bacteroidia > Chitinophagales > Saprospiraceae > Vicinibacter. The sequence continues at coordinate 1,591 of JABARE010000044.1, forward strand.
GGAAATTATAGTGGATTCAGACCCAGAAGTAGAAGACTGGTATGGCTTTCCTACAGGAGATCTGAATGGTTCATGTACCACTTGTGGCCTTAAAGCAGATCCACCAGTGTTAACAAGAACCCTGTCTGGCCCAGTTGCTGTTTCTATTGCCGCAAATTCAAATAATGCCTGCTTTTTAGAGGTTAGGCATGAACATTCGATAAATATATTTTCTTCATCATTATTTTTAGGTCCAGACGCAGATCGCATTTCTCACGTTAATTTAGTCTCAGGGCCGGAGCATGGTTTAATCTGGAATACGGATAAGGACAAAGGACTTCTAAATCTAATTTATACGCATCTGGATAAGTCTCAAACAGCATCCATTTCATTCGTCATTGAGTTTAAGTCTAATGGACGGCGGAATTTTGCGAATTGGAGAATTAACACTACGGATACCAGATTAAATAATCTTCTCATTGATGAATTTAAAAATGCTTATCCAATCGAATTAATAAATAATCTGGCTTCATCAGGGCCGGTGGTTTATCCCAATCCAGCCTCCACTTTTTTATTTGTTGACCCTATAGACGGATCAGACAATGAAGTCATAATTAAAGACATGTCTGGAAAATTTATTTCGAATCAAATCATTCTAAATGACAGAATAGATATAAGACAGCTTAGACCAGGATGCTATTTCGGAATGTGGAATCATCCTTTGCATCCCTTCATCTTCAGGTTTGTGAAAAATTAATTAATATGAGAGCTTTGATGATATTGATTATCCTGGGAGCCTTTTGGCTTCAGGGAATTTCACAGGTTATTTATATTTCTTTGTATGAAAGAATGGGCGGATATGATATATTTAAAATAAATTTATACGATTCTACTTTTAGTTTGGAGTGTGATAATTCACTGTATGGTCGGAATTTTGCGATCCGACCTGTGACTCAGGAGTTTGTTAAGTTGTATACTGTTAGTTATTTAGCTTACGTCCAAATGAATTATTGCAATGGGATTACCTGGAATAAATCTACTATGATTCTCAACCCCAATACAAAATTATTTCATGATGGAATTGATTCAGACAAAGAAGGTTTTATCTGGGGTATTGGCTCCGATGGTATTTTCAAAGTGAATCCCCCAACTACATTTTATGAATACAAGGGACCATTGGATGCTAGTATTAGAAAAAAACTCTCGCATCACACTGCTTTTACAGGAGGCAGTGAATACTATTCATTATATTTCCCTGAATTTCCATCCACCACCTTTAAGCTAATTGGAATTGATACTGCAAATCCATCGCAATGGAGATGGGCATATACGTTTCCTCCAGATATGCACGTGTTGGATATTGTTGATTTACATCGAAGTTGCGGGGAGCAGTCACTGATCGTCATCACATGTTCGGATGAATACTACGAACTGAATTTAGAACATAAGGTGCTTAAATACCTGTGTAAAATTGATTTTAAAGACCCTCGATATTTAACTCTTTCAGGGTGCCGGGACATCCACGGAAGTTCCCCATGGATGTATGATCCGGCCGATTGTGATGTTATGATAGATCTGGACATCAACAACAGTTCAGGCAATAATCAAAATGGCTTTTACAATGCGATTCTCTGTAATCAATCATTTTCCTTTTTGTCCGATCAGGATCCGGATGTGTTCTCAGATTATGGCACTATGGATTCCATTACAATTGAATTATTAAATCCCTTAGATGGTAATTTTGAGTATCTCCATCTTGATCAAAGCCAAAATGTTCTTACAAGACTTGGAGCTTATGGCATTACTTTACTTCCCTCTTCGCAGACAACCAACAACAGTTTTGAATTAATAATTCGTTCCTTACAATATCAAAATATATCCTGTTTACCTACCATAAGCCCAAGATTTATTCGATTTATTGCTTATAAAAATAATATCTCCGATACCGCTTACGCGACCCTTCAAGTGAAGGGTCCCTTTTACAATGCAGGCTCGGATGCAAATATTCGATTTTGTAGAAATGAATCTGCCGTCGATTTAAATAATTATTTAGGTTCTTGTTATACTGTCAATGGATTTTGGTTAGGGCCATCGGGAAAAACGTCTTCTATTTTTGACCCAAGGACTGATCTTTCCGGTATGTACACTTATATCGTCGGCGATTCCATCTGCGGGTTTGATAGTGCTTTTATTTCAATTCTACTTGATGATCCTCCTTTATTTAAGTTGCCTCAGGATACTGTGATATGTATAAACACTCCTTTGTCTCTTAAATTCAATATTCCAAATTCCACTTTCCATTGGAGTGACGGAGATACAAATACTTATAGGGACTTTACAGTTCCTGGATTATATAAACTCCTTGTAAAAGACAGCAACGGATGTTATCATGAGGATTCCTTTAAGATTACCTTTTCTCCAATGACAGTTTCCCGAAAGGAAATTTACATATGTCAAAATCAAACGTATGATTACAAGGGAAAGCATTATGAACATGGTGAAGTGATTACCGATACTTTGAAAGGTTTGCTTTCCTGTGATACCCTATTGGAGGTGAAGGTTTCAGGAATTCCTGTTCCTGCTCTTTTATTAGAGGCAGATACTCTGATTTGCCCTGATGCTTTAAGTTTGATCAATCCAGACAGATCGTTTACTCAGTATTTATGGAGTACTTCAAGCACCCAAAGAGAAATAAAGGTTTCTGCCGGCTCCTACACGCTCACGGTAACTGATCAGAATGGCTGCACTGGATCTGCTAGTATTTCCATCAGACAATTGCCTGTTATTAATTATAGCTTATCGGCCCAACAGCCAAATTGCCATGAATCGTTTGGTTCGCTCTCTATTCAGTCCTTGAGTGGTGGAGCTCTACCATTCAAATATCAATTGAACGGGTTTGCTAGTAACACAGGTATCTTTGATCAGCTTTCTCCAGGATTATACTATATTAAAATCATTGACAAGGAAGGTTGTGCTGTTTATGATTCAATTAGAATACAAGATATAAGCGATCTCCAAATTCAGTTAGATCAAATTATTGAACTTTCACCTGGGAAACTGGCAAATATTTCTTTTACTGCTGTAAATGGAGATGTAAAATATTTATGGTCTGTACCCCCTTCAGAATTAAAATTATTGTCAGAAGATATGTTTGAGATTAAATTTAAAAGGGACATAAATCTTTTACTCATTTTTTCGGATGAAGATGGATGCACGGATACTCTTCCGGTGTATTTTAAAACTGATCGAGATCAAAATATTTATTTTCCAAATATATTTTCACCAAATGGTGATCAGGTGAATGATGTATGGTCTCCTTATCTGGGAGCAGATTATCAAATGCAATCTTTTTCAATTTTTGACCGCTGGGGCAATCTGATTTATCATTCGCCTCATTCTGCTTCATGGGACGGCAAAAATAATTCCGGTAAAAGGACGCCACCAGGTGTTTATATTTTTCAATTAAATTTATTGAATCCACATCTTGAAAGTGAAGTAAAAATTGGAGATATCACTTTAATCAAATGAACGTTCAAAAAGTCCTTGGATTCGGAAATAAAACAATGCAGCTTCTGGCTTTGTAAAATTTCTTGACATTCCTCATTTTGCGCGTTGACATTCTGAGTGATACCCCTACCGGAATGTCTTTTAAAGAGCCTGGAGGATCTTAAGAGAAGGCAGGCTTGTTATGGCACGGTGAGCTGTTTTGCATGGAAGGTCATTTCAGGCGTTAAGAAGCGCACAAAATCATGTAACTAAAAGAAAGACAATTAGTTGCATTAGAAATGGGTGCTGATTGACCGGTGTGGAAGCTCAACCTCGAGTCAGCGGCAAAAATCGAGTTTCTGGGTTGAGAATGGTTAAATTTCTTGGTTTTTTGATGGAATTGTTATAACTTAGTACATTATTTAACCTCTTAAAACCTTTGTTATGAACACTTTTGCACCCCCCCCCCCCTGACTACGAAACGTTTCGTAGAAAAATTTAAATTAGTTCTGTTCTGCCTGATGATCCTGCTGCCTGGAATATCGAATAGCCAGGTTACTTTGATCTGTAATAATGGAGGGTTTGAGG
>JABARE010000040.1 GCA_019187365.1 Saprospiraceae bacterium
CGCCCTGTCCCAGGGCTTCTTTGAGGATTTTAAGCTTCTCCTCACGGCTGAATTTGCGCTTTTCCATAGACAAAGATTACATTTTTTTATGTGTAACTTCGTCTGATTGTTTAGGGGGCCGAAACATTCAGGTGAGAAATCCTTCCAATTTTCAATTTCAATTTTCCAAGTTGGTAAATTATTATTTTTCATGAAATAGCTTTGAATTAATGTTTTAAAGCATACTTTTTGATAATTCTCTTTTCCGCAATTTCAAAATGATTCAAATCAATTTGTTCCTCAGCTTTTAGCTTCGTCAATTCTTCTTGATATTCTTGAATCATCTTTTGGCTATCTTGATTTGTTATGCCTGCCAATCTTTTGCCTACGTTTTTCAGAAATCCGGGGACATTTTTTTTAAGCTCATAAATTCGCTCTACCCATTGTTCATTAGAAAAGAGTATTAAGGTTGGCGGGCAATCTGCACTATTTATTAATTCGTTGTATGGAATTTCAAGTGGATCGAAATTATCCGAATGTGCGTAGAATTCGATAATAAATTGGCACGAATAGAATTCGTTATGTCCATTTCTATCAAACTCTCCTATTAATCTTGGATCAGTAGCATCAAATTCGAGTTTAGAAATAACGAAAAATCGAAATGATTTAGATGCTCCCGCCGAATCATTTATATTGCCAGTCATAATAAATTCTTTTAGAATCTTTCGTAATAACACAACATCTCGGACATTGAATATATGTTGATTGCAACCTGATCTAACTAAATGATATATATACCACCTATAAACTATCGAATACCAAAATACCAAATACTCATTTAGATTTGCTTTTAAAAAAGTCTTGTATGGTATTCCGCTTGTTAATGAAGACAACGAGTATAGACTCTTATTTGCGTTCTCTGAAACAGAGCAAATTAAATGTTCTTTTAAATTTCCTTCTATTACTCCGAGTTTCTTTTCGCAATTAGAGCAAAAAATATTATCTAAGGTATAGTGATGCTCTTTGATTTCGGTTTCTATAGCATTTTCATTGTTTTTTTTATTAGCACTGCCATAAAAAGCATCTACTTGTCCAGAATTAATGGAAATTCTATAAGATTCCTCCTTGTCTCTTTCGCCAACACAAGGTGCAATTAGCCAAGCAGGTACGATATGTGATCCGGTAGCGTTAGCTGGTTTGCCGCAAATGAAACATTTGGGAAGATCGCCCATCATTATTGCTTTATAAAAACTTTTGAACTACTACCATTCTTGCTTTCCGCTTTAACAAAGTAAGACCCTGGATTATAATGATAAACCGGAATGATGATTTGCTCGTCCGATAAATAGGAATCAAATTCATCAATTATTTTTCCCTCAGCAGATACGATTTGATAGTGCGTTTTCTCAGAGCTTGAATGAAGCAGTATGATGTAATTGCTTGCCGGATTTGGATAAATAACAATTTCTTGTTTTGATTCAAGATTTTTATTCCTGACAGTGCCACATCCAGGAATCAAACATCCATCATCGTCAACTCGTAAAAGCCAGGACATATAATAAGGATCTCCATTTTTTTCGAAAGCATCATCAAGATAAGAGGAAGCAGCAATAATATATCCTCCAGTTGGGCAGGATTTAATGTCATACAAATAACCATCGTCCTTACCATTACGAATTCTAAAAATCTTTCTCCATTCTATTTGTTTAGAATCATTTATTTTTACTAAGTTCAAAAGTTCATGAAACCCTATAATAGTATCTATTCTCTGAATCGAATCAGTAAATTGAATCAAAGTATCTTTAATTGGAATAGAACCACCAACAATGACTCCGTCATTTTTATTGGTTCTGATAATTTTTTCAAAAGTATAAAGATAAGCTGCACCTCCTCCGGTATATCTAAAATCTAATTTTACGTAATCTTTAAAAGTCATGGAAGAGTCTAAAATTTGTACGATACCATATCCTCTATTAGCGTAAGGAAATTGAGGTTCATTATAATTATAATCTGATGACAAATAAAGCCATCCTTTTTCATCCTTTGCTATATCATAGACAAAACAAAATCCTTGTTTTCTTTGAGAATTGTAAATCTTTTTTGTGTTGCCATCATCATCGAGTTTATAGAGCAGACTTTCATACTCACCAGGGGCGCCTAATCCAAAGTAACTTGTATAACCAATTCCAATATAAATAAATCCATTTTTGTCAACTAAAGTAGAAAATGGAATATTATCAAACTCAGTGATTGGATCTTTTCCGATAATTTTTTGCCAAAGAATATGTCCAGAAGTATCCATCTTAGTTACTTGTACTTTTCGCCATTGGAGCGGGACTCCAGTTTCAACCTTGCTTGCAGTAATTAAGTAACCGGAATTGTCAGCGGACATATTGTTAAAAACAATTGCCCCGCCAGGATAAATAGAATTTTTAATTTCAAAAGCTGTCTGTTCTCTCGTGAAGCGATTAAGCTTTAAAATGGATTCTTGCCTATTGTGATGATTAAATCCAGTATAGAATGTTACTCCATCCCATGTATGAATTCCTTCCGGAAAGAAAAAGTTATGCAAACTATCATCTTTAATGTGATAATAATCAAGAAGTTTTCCATCCCAATTAAATGTATAAAATGCTGTTCCATAAATTTCTTTATAGGTTGTATCCGCAGAATATCCGAAAGCGAATATCAAAGAATCTGTAGGAAAAATGGCACTAAGCCAATTTGGGTAAGTATTCACTATACCCGTACCATCCTCAGGAACTGAATATGTTCTACTAAAGAATACTTGTGAATATCCCTGAGTAAAAATAAATAATAACATTAATGCGAGTATTCGTTTCATACAGATAGAAGAAAATCGGGATAAATATAGGCATTTTACGCTTTTTATTTACCCCGATTCATCAAATTTGAGGATAATACCAAGCCCAACTGAAGAAGGTTATTTCATAATTTGTATCCTTTTAACAATCCTTTCATTCTTTCCATTTAGCAAATGAATCAAGTAAAGGCCATTTGGGATTTTTGAAATATCCATTTTCATTTTGTACCTATCTGTACGTTCGCTTACTAAAACTTTGCCATTTAAGTCAAGCAATTCAATATCCCAATAACTTTCTTCAACTACAGGTAATAGAATAGTTATTTCATTTTTACTCGGATTGGGGAAAATACTAACCATACTAGCAATCGTTTTTTCTTTTACTATCTTCACACTTTCACCTGGAATATTTTTGACGATTCTTGAACCTTTAAGATATTCTATACTTTCTAAGTCTATTCCATAATAGAATTTTAAAATTCCTCTTACCTCGGCACCAGATTGATTATTATTGTTATCGACAAAATCAATCATCCATTCAATTTCCTCTTCACTCAAACTGCCTTCGTAACGATCATCTTCAATTACATCTTCAATATACGGAAGCATATCTTCCAGTCCATCAATGTCAGATTCTTGACTTTCATTCAAATTATCCAGTCCACTTAAATCATCAAGTGCGTCAGATGCTTCGCTAAAATCTCCGTTGGAGTAATATGATGCCATTATTTCTCTTTTTGATTCATAATCATTTAATCTCTCAAGCCATACGAGGATGCTATCTTGGTTATTCAGAGTGTCTATCTTTAATTCATGCAGCTTATCATGACAAAGTGCATTCATTTCAAGATTCAACATAGCAATTTCAGATTCCAATGCAGTTCTTGCTGTAGCATAATTCGTTAACGTATCAAGCGCTTCTAAAGAAGATTCTGGAAGCGGAGAATCAGCTTCACTTAGAGCTAACCTAAAATCATTAAAGTCAAATAAATCTGGGTTCGCATATAGAAGGTTCGCCCTATGAGTTGAATCCCAAATATCTGTTCTGTTATACGCAGCAAGTACAACAGCCGAACTCAACCACGGTGATTTATTTATAAGGTGATTATGAAGAAACGTAGCTGTGCCGGAATTAGCGCCTGCAATATAAGAAAGTAATGCAGAGGTGTTGCCACCATCAATAAAACCAGATCTTACATCTTTACGTTGTAGCATTGTATCTCTCTTGTCAACCCATGCTACATAATGTATGATAGTATCATGTTTAGGCTTGCCCTTAAGAGCGCAATTCAAACTAGTGTCAGATGTAAACTTTAATAATTTTTTTGTTGACGATTGTTCAGCAGGCACCTCTCCCGATCTATTCCTATAATAATAGTTTAGCTTAGCTAGATCAAAATTGGTTAGATTAAAAGTTACATCATTTGGATTGCCTCCTTCATTATTACCGGCTGCAATTTGTTGCGAACCTTGCGTTCCAGCAACTTTACCTTTTAAATAAAAGTCAGTAGTATTGAAATTATGCGTATTGCAGAAATATTGAAGTCCATCTATTTCACTTCCATTTATACCTTCTGAGACATTACCATACAATAGTCCTGAAAACGTATCTAATTGAATTACATTGGAGCCTTCACCGGATTCGGACATCAAGATTCCCTTAGAATTGCTGGAGCCACCGGATATTTTCTTAAAATGATTTTTATTTATGATATATCCTTTGCAATGCTTACTAACAAGTCCATACTGATATGAGTTAACAAAGGTATTTTTGGTTATTGAATATTCATTCGTACCATCGTTGGTATTAATGCCGATAATCATTTTATCAAATTTACTTGTGGAAACAGCTAAAGTAGTTGTAGACAGAAATTTGTTTGTTTGAATTCCGTACAGGCTATCTTCAAATGTTGTCCTTTGGACGCCAAGAGTTGAATTCATAACACTAATGCAATAGCTGCTATCTCTATTAGGATGGGTTCTGTTGTTGGGATTGTCAAAAAGACAACTATCAAGATAAACTTTAGAATTATCAATTTTGATTTGAGTAGTATAATGGTCTAAATACGAAAAACCATCATGATAAAATCTTGTTTTGTTAATTCTAATATCTTCAGTATTTGAAGAGGCTGCTCTTAAAAGATGAATGCTATGCATATTATTTCTAAAAATGCCATAGTTAATACTTATGTGCGCATTACCAGCAGAACGATTTGAGGGATTGTGAATACCCAGTTCTGAAAATTCTACAGTCCCATTGTTTATATACACTTTCGGATATTGTCCAGAAGTAGAGATTTGCATTTCAATGCCACGCCAAAAACGTGAATCACCTGTTCTTTCTCCACAAGGATCACCAAGAGTACCTCTTGTGATTTTACCACCACTATTAATAAAATTGTTAAATAGTACACTCTTATAAATATGTTTTGTATCTTTATGCCATGAAAATAAAGGATGGGCGTAAATTATCTAATGAAGCTTTGCAGCAATTGCGAAGAGATGTGATTTTAT
>JABARE010000061.1 GCA_019187365.1 Saprospiraceae bacterium
GTTTTTCCACTCATTTCCAATTCATTTTGCAATTGGTCAAATTCCTGCTTCGTCATATATACTAATTTCCAGCGAAGCTACAGCGTGTCGTGGGCGCTGGCAAGATGTACTTCCTAGTACGGATACAAAATAATTGTTTAGGGCACCTCTAATAACCCACTCTTGCGCCAGCCAGCCCGCACAGGCTAATGCGCGAAATGACTTTAGCTTCACAATCCTTCGTTGCGGTTCAGTCAGTTATTGCTCCACATAGCTTCCTTCACCGCGCCTCGTCTTGTTTTGCTCGGGGGCTGCCTCTCTGCACTCCCTCTAGCGCCAGCCAGACCGCATTGGCTTGCGCGCGAAATGAATTTAGCTTCACAATACTTCGTTGCGGTTCAGTCAGTTATTGCTCCACATAGCTTCCTTCACCGCGCCTCGTCTTGTTTTGCTTGGGGGCTGCCTCTGTTCACTCCCTCTTGCGCCAGCCTACCCGCACTGGCTGTGCGCTCAATGAATTTAGCTTCACAATCCTTCGTTGCAGCTCAGTCAGGTATCGCTCCACATAGCTTCCTTCGCTGCGCCTCGTCTTGTTTTGCTAAATTCATTCTGGCATCAACTGGGAGTGAAGAGAGGCAGCCCTTTTCATTCTGGCATCAAAACTGGGTTATTCGAGGAACCCTTAATATCCATTTCAAGCACTTCCAGAGGCCTTATAGGAAGCACCCTGCGATGGAGTACGCGTTTTCTGCCTGTCAGTCGACGACGCTTTTGTACTAATCCGCTCTTCTTCATGAGGCGATACACCTTCCTGGCCCCGATCAGAAACCCGGCAAGCATCAGCGCAGCGGTCATTTTCTTATACCCATACTGGAGGTCCGGATCCTTTAGGATCCCTTCTATGGTTTGAACGACTTCAGCATTGTCGCAAATCACCATAGTTCCCTCTGCCATGCGCTGGGTCGTTGTTGTGGCTTGCCGACCCGGTTTGCCGGGCTTCTTTACGTAATAGTATTGGCTGCGGCTGATACCGGCAAGCTCGAGGGCCCTTTCCAGGGCCAATCCCCTTGCCGAATACTCCCTTACCATCTGAGCTTTTTCACTTAGCGATACTTTTTTTTTATCAGCTCCTGTTGCATTTTTATCGTGAGATCCTTCTCCACGACCATCTCTTTGAGCGTGCTGATCTCCTTTTCAAGGCGCCGTATCTCCTTGAGCCGTTCCTTGGTCATACTGTGCTGAAGGCCTATATCCCCCATCGCATCGTACTTCCTTTTCCAATTGTAGTATGTCGCCGGGTATACCCCGTGCTTATTCAAAGTCACTTTTACGCCCTGTCCCAGGGCTTCTTTGAGGATTTTAAGCTTCTCCTCACGGCTGAATTTGCGCTTTTCCATAGACAAAGATTACATTTTTTTATGTGTAACTTCGTCTGATTGTTTAGGGGGCCGAAACACTAACGTGTCAGTACTTGCGACGTGCCGCCACTTGCCCTTAAACCAAAAGTAAGAAATTGTATTTTACCATCAGCCAAAAGTGAAAAATAAATTTACTGGCGGCATGATCGCAAGTACAATGTTAAAGGCCGTTTTTATTTTATTGCTTGGAAAAGGTCAATTTATTTTACTCAAATTTCTCAATACTAGATCTCTTGTAGCGAAAATAACCATAATTGCTTGATCACGTGATGGCACTGGTATTTTTTCCTTTGCATGCACTGCGGTAATTCTACTTGCATTAATAATGTTTGCTACATTTTGTAACGAAGGATCTAAATATTCACTAGGAAGTTTCTCTTTAATTGATTTTAGCAAATTGCCAACCATTGCATTTGGATCACAAACAATTTCATTTCGATATAGGATTTCTTTAAGACAGACTTCTAGTATTTTGCCACAAAGGCCAATAGTTGCAATATAACATGCTTCATCAAAACATATTCTAATTTCATCTATGGTTTTAAGAAAATCGTCACGATAAGCTGCGTTAATTTTTGCCTTTTCACACTCCTTCTGTAGTAAAAGAACTGACTCAGACACTTCCGTCTTAGGACCGCCGATTAATTCACCAACTATGCGTCTTAATTCATCTTCTGAATTAGCTAAGTTTCTACCAGTTTCAGATAATTTAAATCCAATCCACATGCCTCCATTTTTCCCAAACATAGGAAATGGATCCTTCACTAGATTTAACATTGACAATTGCTCAATGTAAGTAGTTACCATAGCTACTCCTGCAGAACATAATTTTTGACTTGTGCTCGGATCTACTATTTCTCCTTCCAAATGAATAGCTCCATGTTGAATTATTTCCTTAATTAAATTAAAATCTAAAGCTATTGGCATAAAGTATTGGATTAATAAATTTAATTATATGGCCTATAACGGATCGCCGGATTTGCGAGGTTTCGGAGCGGGAGTAGCGAAGCTGCGATCCGCGGAGAAATCGCGCAAATGCGCAGATGTGAGCCGTTCAAGGCCACATCTGCGCATGCAATCCGGCGATCCGATGTGGCGCCGAATGGCGCCACATCGGTTGCACTCACGCTGTGCCCGCCGGAGCGTTGGACTTGTGGGTTGGCGGCTGGCGGGCATAGGCGTTGAGTGCGTTGTTAGCGGCTCTTCAATTTGATTTTTATTTTTTCATTTTCTTTACCACTCAATTTATTGGGTGTCTAACAATTTTTGAGCTATTGGAAATGCAGCGTCAAAAACAGATTGTTGAAAGATGTCGCCAACAAATAAAGAGTCCACTAGCAAAAGCCCAAATGCAATATCTATTGAAGGTGGTATACCACTCCAGCCATAAGGTTCTGATTGGCCTAAGAACTCGGGTTCGAATTTACGAGTGAGGGCGGTTGCCCATACGTTAATGACTTCCGTTGGTATTGACTGGAATCGTTTAAGTTCCCTCTGTTCACGGGCAGTATAAGCTATAGAATCAGTAACAACAAAGAGTGAATCGTGTCCTACTAGAAGGCCTACAAGTACTAAATTACTTACACCTTTCTGAATCTGATTAGTAGCAGTTTCCCAACGCTGAACCATTTCTGGCGTCATTAATTTTAGTCTCGATACATATGTTGAAAACCGTTCACGGGTGATTTTGCGATTAGAAGCCAATCCTCGAGAACCCAGAATGGATATCTCATCACTTGAGACTCCTTGTGCAACATGAAGCCTGTCGATTTCATTAAGCCATGGCTGCGCCCAACCCTTTTCACCAAGTTCTTTTGTATCTGTATAAAAGAGATTATAGGCAGTTTCCTTAAGCTGAAATAATCCTTTTCCTTTACTGCTCTCAACTGTGATGCTATATGCCTCACCCGGTCTATGTGCCCCAATCATCGCTTTGGCGACTGAGTCGGGAGTCTGTGCATAAGCTTGTTGCACGTTAAAAAGGAAAATGGTGTAACCCAATGTGATTGCTACAATAAACAGTTTGGTTGTTGGTTTCATTTTGAATTGTTGAATTAAAATTTCATTTTTTTCATTTATTTTATTTGATTGTTGCCGCCAACGGATCGCCGGATTTGCGAGGTTTCGGAGCGGGAGTAGCGAAGCTGCGATCCGCGGAGAAATCTCGCAAATGCGCAGATGTGAGCCGTTCAAGGCCACATCTGCGCATGCAATCCGGCGATCCGATGTGGCGCCGAATGGCGCCACATCGGATCGCAGCTACCCGAAGGGCGGGACTTATACCACAAAACTTGATTTGAAAAACTAATGTTTGATTAACCACCAAACTGTCTTTGGAACACGAAACCCCGCCTTTTGGGTAGCTGCTGTTGGTGGCTGGTGTTTTCTGCCTATCAACCACGATAATACATTTTAGTTAACAAAAATTTTGTAAATATATTCAACCGTTTTGTCTTGTTGGTATGTGCAACAGCAAATTGAGTCAATGCAACGAATAGACCAATAGCAATGAAAATAATTTTGTAAAATGTAGAGTCATAAAAACTAAATAACAACCAAATTGAAACAAGAACAATAATTATTGTCAATCCGAATATTCCCCAAATTGTTGTGTGAACTCCCAGTCGTTTCATGATTTTTCTTGCGAGTGGGTTTCTTTCTTGATTAACTGATGTGATTTGTGAAGATGTTGTGTAGCAGTCCAAATACTTTGAGAAAATGATTAGTGCCGAAATTATGTAAACAATAGTTGTCATTGTTTTAGTTGTTATTAGGGTTCAATAGACATATTTTCTTCAAAGTTTATTTTGCTTTTTATCCATGATATGATTTTAGCAACATTGAAATCAAAAGTTTTTATACTCTTAAATTCGTCCAATACCATATTAATAACTTTTTCCGAAACGGTTCCGTTTTGTTGCGGAAAAATTTTAGTCTCTGGAAATGTAATAACGGGTGAAACTAAGTTTTGATGTCTATAGTCAAGTCCAGTGTCAAACATATGATGAAAGTCCTTTGGTCTTGGAACGAGTTGTTTAACATGGTCTTCAAGAATGTCCAAGTTGGAGAGTTGTTGCACATAGTTTGAAAGTTCTTTTAAGTCATTATCCATATGGCTATCATTTTCGCTTTCGTAAACAATACCAGCTAATGTTTGTAGTCTTCCATAATATTTCAATGGTAATGGAAATGGGGTGTCTCCAATTGTTTCCCTAAATAGTTTGTATCCCTCCGTCTAACTACACCCCGTATCCTGGCAATAGCTTATCCAGCTCAGATAATTTAGTATCCGGAATCCGCTCCAGTGTTGTCTTGAGCCAGTCATAGGGATTTATGTTATGGGCTTTACA
>JABARE010000026.1 GCA_019187365.1 Saprospiraceae bacterium
GGGCTTGTCATAGAGTTCATATACCAAAAGATCAAGTGGGTCAGGTAGCAACACTTGAAATAATAGCAGCTGATTGTGGTCAAAGTTCACATTTTGGTTATGTTTACATCGACGGCATTTGCGAAGAATGTGACAACAGCAGTTATGGTTCCGGCACCCTCGACAAAAAGCCTTATATTATTGTATCTTGTGATGGTGATTCCATTACCTTAAAAGGAAGGTATACTACACCTACTATCGATGGATATACGCTATTAGATGGCATTTCTGTTCCAGGCTTTAATATTTACGGAATGAGCATTGACACGATCACCAAAACATTTTCTTTTCGAATTGTTAAATCCGATTTTGAAAGTCCAAATCCAACTTGTCGCGATGTCATCGCCTATCTAAAATTTAAAAATGCAGCCGGTGATTTTCTACCCGATGTACCCACCAATGCTGTAGAAATCTGCTATTCTGATTTTGTAATTCCTGATGTAGATATTACCATTGGTGATTGCAATCGAAATCATCCGACCAACACTGTATTTTCAGATGATTATTATTATGTGAGTTTTACCATTTCCAATGCAGACAACAGGCATTGGAGACTGGAAAGAGCTATGGATGATCCTTACCCCGATGAATCGGGACGTTATTTTTTAAAAACCGACGGCTATGGAAATGGAACCTACAATCTTGGGCCCTTCCTGATCCAGGAAGGCAGCTGGGTATTGACCTTGTATTACGATGGTTGTCCGGATACCTTCCAGATCATTCCTCCGGATTATTGTTCCGGTTGCTCAGAGCTTTCGAAAGTAAAGATCAGCAATATTCAATGTAATCCGGCAACGGGTACATGGTCTTATGATATCATGATCCCGGGACCAATTCCACCTATTGGGGACTGTTGGAAAATTGATGATAACTATTATCAATTTAATATTACTTATAATTTTGATGGTGGCCTTGTGAATAATCAAGACTGTAATAATATTATTATAGAATATGTTGAAAGTTGCCCAGGTCCACAATTATGTAACGCTTTATTAGATATTTGCCCACCAAAGCCCTGCAACAATGGTAATTATGAGATTTGTGATCTGGAGGCCTATTTTGATGGAATTCATTGCATCGATAACGGCAATGGCAATTATTCGTATACGGTAGATTTTAATGTAAGCGATGCTCCATATCCTTGTTACCGGAGTTTTACACCGGGTAATTTAAACCTGATTGAAGGTCCGTTCAGCAATCCTTTGGGACCTTTCACAGATCCGGAAAGGTATTTTGTAATCTATTCCTGCGGTGATGTCATTCCTTACACCTGTACATGTCCGAATACAGGCTGTTATAAAATATTTAAAGTGCGCAAACCGGAAGACTGTATCAGCAGAGAGGATTTTGGAGGTGGTATTGAAAGCTCGATCCTGAATATTAATAATGAACTTGTTATTTTTCCAAATCCTGTAATTTCAGATGAATGGCTGATCCGGTCAAGCCTGGAAAAAACAGAATTTGAAATTATTAGCCATTCTGGAAATAGCATGTACACCGGAAAATTTAATGGGCCGCAACATCATTTAAATATTCAATTGTCTAAAGGTTTATATCTCCTTCAATATAAAAACTCAAAAGGGGAATATAAAAGTTTGAAGTTTGTTAAATTATAATTTATTGGTCATCAGGGCGAATTCAACCATTGTGCTCGCCCTTTTTTATTTTTTAAAATTCATGAAGATAGCGATATCATATTATTGGACAATAGTATTCTTATTCATTTCTTTAATAGCAGTAAGTCAGGAGAATTACTGTAATAAAATCATTGCAGACACCACAAAATGTTTTATCCAGAAAAAATACATAAAACCTAGAATAGTCCTTGAAAAAAAGTGGGAATCAAAAGAAGTAGTGGCTCAAGACCAAGTACCAATTGTTGCAGATATGGATGGAGATTGTATCCCGGAATTAATAATGCGTGGTTTTAATGATTTAAGCGGAACTAAAATTGATACCCCAATAGTGAACTTTTTTGATGGAAGAACTGGTATGCTAAAATATAAATTTGAAAGCCATGGATTCCAGACTGATCTTGGTTCTGTAATTGCTGATATTGATAACGATAACATTAAAGAAATAATACTTGCTTCATATAGCGGTTCGGGATTTTGGGCAGGTTTTTTAAGTTGCTATGAATTTTCAGGCAAACTCAAATGGAAGTCTGATGAATATTTTTATAACAGAGGTTATAATCCTTATCATGCGACTATTGGAGTAGCCGATTTTAATTTGGATGGTAAGCCTGAGGTATATTGTTTAAACCGGATCTTTAATGGACAAACAGGAAAATTATTAGCAGAAGGAGGAATAAATGGGATAGGTGCAACTTTTGTTAATGATGGCTCAGGTAAAATTGCCAAATCATTAACTGTAGCAGCTCAACTGGATGATGATCCAACTGACTTAGAATTAGCTGCGGGCTATACGGTTTACAAAGTATTATTGACAAATCTCAATGGTAATATTGGAAACAATATGATCCCTATAAATTTTAAAGTGGATGGCTATTACCGTGACGGAAAAACGGCAATAGCAGATATTAATAAGGATGATTACTTAGATGTTATTGTTTCATTTAGTGCTATAGACAATAGGTCTAAATTATACGCTTATTCCATAATTAATGGGGCTCCCATATTAATTGCAGAGAATTATATTCCTGGAAAAGTTGAATCAAATGGATTTCCATCAATTGCTGATATTGATGGAAATCAAATACCAAATATCCTAATAAGTAAAAATAATTTTATTTACAATTTTGAATACGATGGCACTAATATTTTAAAACTAAAATGGTCATTTTACGTACAAGACACACTTTCCTTTACATCAATTCCTACATTTGACCTAAATGGAGATGGTATTCCCGAAATCATATATCGAGACCATATTAATCTTTCGGTAATAGATGGAAGTGTCAATCCACCACAGATTATTGATAGTATAAAATGTCTCGCAGGTACTTTTGGTGAATATCCTATTATTGCAGACCTCAATAACACAAGTAATCCTCAAATATGTGTTACTTGCACAGATAATTCATCATTTGCCTTTCAATATTCGTACGGCTACCTCACTGCCTTCGGCTCTCCCGATAGCCTTCCGGGTTGGGCACCGGCAAGAGGCGTGTGGAATCAATACGCATACAATCCACTTTACATCAACGACGATCTCACCGTGCCCAAAGTGCCGAAAAACCAGGTCAGTTATAAAAATGGCAAATACAATAATTTTTTACAGCAGGAATCCCTGCTCGACAGCAATGGCATGTATAAAGTTGCGGCTGCAAGTCTGTGGGGTGAGATTGATTGCATAAACTACGATCAGCTTGATGAGGAATATGCTGTGACTTTTAATCTGTTTAATCACAAGAATGCTTCTGCAAGGGCCGATACAGGTCTGCCGGTTTCATTCTACAATGGAGATCCCACAACAAGCGGTAGTTTATTGGGAACCTATCACACACAATTGCCATTGAACCCTGGAGATAGTGTCGTCCATCAAGAGTTTAAATTTAAATCCTCACAAATCCAGGATCTATTCATGGTCGTCAATACCGATCGCGATACAACTGGTGTGTTCGATCCTAAAGATTTTATTTCATTAGAATGCGATTATGCGGACAATGTTTTTCATACTACTGAGTTCCCTAAAATACAAAGGATCTCAGCTTCTATCTGCAAGGGTAGCAATTATCCATTCTATGATAGCCTATTGTTTGAGCAAGGGCTTTATTTTCACACTCTGAACAATCAAAAGGGATGCGATAGCCTGATCGCCTTACTTGAGCTTGCCATTGTGGATACCGTTCACAGTTTGCAGACGCTGTCTGTATGCGACAGTTTTAACTGGGACGGCATAGTTTACCGGGAGAATGGAACATTTGTAAATCATTTTCAAACCTCTGCTGGTTGCGACAGCGTGGTCACCTTAAATCTATCCGTTAGACAAAGCAGCGATACACTGATTCACGAGACCGCTTGCAGAAAGTTTGACTTTAACGATAAGGTCTATACGGAGGGAGGTCGTTATTTTATTAAGATAAGAAACCGGCAGGGATGTGACAGTACCATAGAGCTCAACCTGAGTATAGTTCCACTCGACACCAACGTCACAAAACTGAATAATACGTTGACGGCCCTGGATAGTCTTGCCACTTACCAATGGGTGGATTGCGACGGGGATTATGCACCTGTTGTGAACGCTACGCAAAGATCCTATACGCCGGTGAGGAGTGGGAATTATGGGGTAATCCTGTCCTCTCCACCTTGTTCTGATACCACGGTTTGCATTCAGGTCATCGTGACTCATGCCTTTAATGAGAATGAGCATCTCTGTCTTATTTATCCGAATCCTGCTACGAGCAAGCTATACGTACAATTTCCGGACGGTCTGACGGGTAATGTCATTTTGACGATTTATGATATTCACGGGCGTGACCTTTATAACAGGGCATTGGTCATAGGGAAGAGGGAATTTATTGAATTGGATGTCAGCGGCCTGGTAGAAGGAGTGTATTCTTTAAGAATTCGGTCTGCTATTTTATCAGATCATTTCATTTTTTATAAGATGGGAATGAGTAAGTAGTTATTAAG
>JABARE010000014.1 GCA_019187365.1 Saprospiraceae bacterium
TCAATCAGCACCCATTTCTAATGCAACTAATTGTCGTTCTTTTAGTTATCAAAGTTGACACTCCTCTGCTTCCTTCGCACTCCCATTCTACACAAATCAGCCATCAGCGACCTTGGAAGTCAATTTCTCTCCAAAATCGTTCCGGGTCCTATGGAGCATTCCACTTGAGGTTATCGCTCATTACGTCTACGTTTAACGACTCAGAGCTTTAAAAGCCTTCGATCGCTGAGCCCTAATTTGGCTTTTTTTTATTCTCATCAGCATCCTGACCTGAATATACGCACAAGGCGTCTTGAATACCCTTAATAACTACTTACTCATTCCCATCTTAGAAAAAATGAAATGATCTGATAAAATAGCAGACCGAATTCTTAAAGAATACACTCCTTCTACCAGGCCGCTGACATCCAATTCAATAAATTCCCTCTCCCCTATGACCAATGCCCTGTTATAAAGGTCACGCCCGTGAATATCATAAATCGTCAAAATGACATTACCCGTCAGACCGCCCGGAAATTGTACGTACAGCTTGCTTGTAGCAGGATTCGGATAAATAAGACAGAGATGCTCATTCTCATTAAAGGCATGAGTCACGATGACCTGAATGCAAACCGTGGTATCAGAACAAGGTGGAGAGGACAGGATCACCCCATAATTTCCACTCCTCACCGGCGTATAGGATCTTTGCGTCGCGTTCACAACAGGTGCATAATCCTCGTCGCAATCCACCCATTGGTAAGTGGCAAGACTATCCAGGGCCGTCAACGTATTATTCAGTTTGGTGACGTTCGTGTCGAGTGGAACTATACTCAGGTTGAGCTCTATGGTACTGTCACATCCCTGCCGGTTTCTTATCTTAATAAAATAACGACCTCCCTCCGTATAGACCTTATCGTTAAAGTCAAACTTTCCGCAGGCGGTCTCGTGAATCAGTGTATCGCTGCTTTGTCTAACGGATAGATTTAAGGTGACCACGCTGTCGCAACCAGCAGAGGTTTGAAAATGATTTACAAATGTTCCATTCTCCCGGTAAACCATGCCGTCCCAGATAAAACTGTCGCATACAGACAGCGTCTGCAAACTGTGAACGGTATCCACAATGGCAAGCTCAAGTAAGGCGATCAGGCTATCGCATCCCTTTTGACTGTTCAGAGTGTGAATATAAAGCCCTTGCTCATACAATAACCTATCATAGAATGGATAATTGCTACCCTTGCAGATTGAAGCTGAGATCCTTTGTGTTTTAGGGAACTCAGTAGTATGAAAAACATTGTCCGCATAATCGCATTCTAAAGAAGAAAAATCTTTAGGATCGAACGCGCCACTGGTATCGCGACGGGTGTTGACCACCATATACAGGTCATTGATTTGTGAGGCCATAAATTTAAATTCCTGATGGACAAGACTGTCTCCGGGATCCAATGGAACTTTTGTGTAATATATTCCCAATAAACTACCGATTGTGGCAGGATCCCCATTGTAAAACGAAACCGGCAATGCACTATCCACTCCTGCTGAAGCATTTTTGTGGTTGTACACATTGAAGGTCACAGTATATTCTTCGGCAACCGGATCATAGTTTATACAATCAATCTCACCCCACAAACTAGCAGCAGCGACTTTATACATGCCGTTGCTGTCGAGCAAAGATTCCTGCTGTAAAAAATTATTGTACTTTCCATTTTTGTAATTAGCCTGGTTTTTCGATACTCTGGGTACAGTCAGATCGTCGTTGATGTAAAGCGGATTGTATGCGTATTGATTCCAAACAGCTCTTGCAGGTGCCCAGCCGGGAAGGCTGTCGGGAGAGCCGAAAGTTGTAAGGTTGCCTACAAAAGGATGAAAGGGTGTACCTCTACATACGATGCAAATTATTGCTTTTCCGGAATGGTCAAGATCAGCAATGGTTGGATATTCAAAAAATGTTCCAGCATGACAACTTATACTGTCAATGATTTGTGGGGGATTTACGCTTCCGTTAATTACCAATAAATTAAAATGGTCCCGATAAATAATTTCCTGAATACCATCCCCATTTAAATCAAAAGTTGCAATACCTGTAGCTGATAAAGTATCATCTACTTTATGTGACCATTTTAATTTTAAAATATTGGATCCATCATATTCAAAATTGTGGATTAAGTTGAATTTACTTACCAAAAGATTAGGGATTCCATTTCCATCAATATCTGCAATAGTAGGACAACCGTTGGGGACGTCTTTTCCGGGAATGTAATTCTTTGCGATTAAATTGGGAAGCCCATTTTTTAAAGAATATGCATAAAGTCTTGAGTTCATATCCTTTGCGCTGTATGAGACAATGACATCCAATTTCCCGTCCCCATTAATATCTCCTATTGAAGTATTTCCATCTCGAAACTGATTGTCAACATTAATCTTTATTGGAATCAATTGGTTACCTGCCTTTCCACTTTGGTTTGCAATTTTAACTTTGTAAACTGTATGCCCTGCTGCCAATTCTAAGTCATTAGGGTCTTCATCAAGCTGAGCTGCTACCGACAAGGAAAAAGCAATTTTACCAGATCCATCATTTAAATGTGTTGCACCTATTCCATTTGTTCCACCTTCTCCAAGCAATTTTCCTGTCTGGCCATTAAAGATCCTGTTAGTACTATACACTTCCGTCTTCCCATCCTGGTCAAAATCAGCAACACCGAAAATTGCATGACCAGGGTCATAATCTCTATTGTAAAAATATTCATCGGATTTCCATTTTAACTTTCCTGTGTATTCATAACAGCTAATAAATCCCGCCCAACTACTCGGACCAGAATGAGAAGCAACTAAAATCTCCTTAATACCATCGTTGTCTACATCTGCTAGGACAGGTGTTAAAAATGGATCAAATCCATAGCAATCAAATTTCCACTTTAAGGTACCATCTCTCCCATCATAGAAATGTAACCGGGGTGTATCAAGTTTCGATCCATCTAAGTTATTAATACCACTCATTAATATTTCAGTAATGCAGTCTCCATCCATGTCAGCAATAAGTGGAATTTGATAAAGGGCTGCTATTTCTTTAGATTCCCATTTTTTTTCAAGGACGATTTGTGGTTTTATGTATTGTTTTAAAACATAACATATGGCTGAATCCTCATTATCTATATAACAATGATCCTTTTGACCGAAAACAAACAACGGTAAAAAAATCAATAGAATGATTTTTAAGGAATTTATATATTTTTTCATGGCTAATATAAATAAGTAAAAAGGATGAATGCATAACATGCATTCATCCTTTAAATGATCGATTTACATTTTAATAAACTTGAGACTTGAACTAGCCCCAATTGAATTTTTATATCTTAACAGATACAAGCCATTGGCCAATGAAATTTTTAATTGATGCTCAGGTCCAATAAATTTTCCAGCATATATGCTAATGCCGGAATGACTGATAATTTCAAAATCTGTTTTTTCCAGACTGGAGCGGATCAGCCATTCCTCTGAAATTACAGGATTTGGTATGATCTCAAGTTCAAAATTATTATTCAGAATCAAGCTTCCAATATTACCACCAAAATCCTCCCGTGTGATACAGTCTTCCGGTTTGCGCACTTTAAATATTTTGTAACAAGCAGTGTTCGGACAGGTGCAGGCATAAGGAATGACTTCACCGCAGGAGTAGATCACAAAATAACTTTCCGCATCATTAAAAGGTCCCAATGGATTGCTGAATGGACCTTCGACCAGGTTTAAATTTCCCGATGTAAAACTCCGGTAACAAGGATATGGGGCATCGCTTACATTAAATTCGACGGTATATGAATAATTGCCATTGCCATTGTCGATACACTGAATGCCATCAAAATAGACTTCCAGATCACAAAGCTCATAATTACCGTTGTCGCAAGGTTTGGGAGGGCAAATATCGAAATCAGCAAAGCAATCAGCCATTGGTCCACAATCAGCAATATAGTTGAATCTCGCACTTTTACAATCCTGATTACTTACTTGACCACCATCAAAGGTATAAGTTACATTAAATTGATACGTATTCTGACCTATTCTCCAGCATTCCCCATTCGGTGGAACAGGCCCCGGGATGAAGATATCATAAGACCATGTACCCGTTGCCGGATTACATTGAATATTGTTGATCCTGACCTTGGAAAGTGCCGAACAACCTGAGCAATATTCTGGAGGAATGATCTGAAAGGTATCCGGACAACCATCATAATACAATGTCAACACCCAACTGCCTTCCTGGATCAGAAACGGGCCAAGATTGTAAGAACCATTTCCATAGCCATCCGTTTTGAGAAAAT
>JABARE010000021.1 GCA_019187365.1 Saprospiraceae bacterium
AATGATGTAATTTCCTTTCTAAAGAATACAAAGTCAGATAAGGAAAAAGTAAAGCGGTATTTTAACGCGGAAAAAGTCCAATATGCATCTTAGGAATTGTGCACTTTTAATTGGTCAGAGTAATAATACCGGAAGTATTTCTCGTTCCAATTTGTAAATGGCTTCTAAAATTGATTTACCGGATTTAAAATCAATTTTATTTTCTTCTGTCATTTCCTGAATATAGTTGTATGACATTGCAAGAATCTGAGATATTTTTTTGACTTCTTTCAAATCAGGTACTATGAAAGATTTATTAAAGTATGCAAAGCAAGCTTGCTTAATCAAGCTTGCACGGCTTAACTTATGTCTCTTAGACTCAGAGCTTATTTCTTTGAACTCTTCTTTGGTAAATGATATGGTAATCTCTTTTCCGATTTTCCGTTTATTCTTTCTCCAATTTCGTTTGTATTCTCTCCAATAATCATTTTTAACTTTTTGTATCTCCGCATGTGTTCCGTTTTCAAGAACACCAGTGGACTTCAAATAGGAATATAAATTGCTTTTAGTATTAAGCCTTCTTCTCTTCATCTAACTGAATTAAAGGTGGCACATCAAAAGGAAGCTTATTGGATGGTTCATAAGGAGGTCTTTTTGTCATTGAATTTAACTTCCGATCATTAAAATATGGTTTCAGATCTGCGTGAATTGGCGGTTTGTTTCCAATCAATATTATCGCTTTGTCCGTCATCCTGATTTCATCAGCAGTCATGAGTTGTCTTGTATGCCTTATTTCATCTTCATCCAAATACTCAAATCTCCCTAAAACTGTTTCAAGCTCTTTGCAGGTTCCAATTGGTTGACCTGGGAGATATACTTTGGCATAGCAATTAGCGGTAATATTCTTTGCTTCATAAGTTCCATAAATGTGTTCGAGCTGGTGATAGTCTTGGTAGATTAAAAGTATTCCACTATTGTATTTGCGAATATTTGAAATTGTTATTGATAGTCCCGGCAAATACATTGATGATGCTTCGTCAAGAAGAAAGAAAATATTATTTTCATTCTTATCTGGAATACGCACCAATAATTCATTTAAAAATTGCTGAAAGAAAAGAGAAGTTAAAGCTCCATAATAGTGCATGTCTGGTACTGAATTGTTTATAAACAGAGCCACTTTCTTAGTTCTAAACTCCGCAAAATCAATCGTATCAATTGATGTAATGGATGCAATTAATTCATCGGTAAATAAAGTTAGTGAAGCTTTTACTGTTGCGAGTATAGAAGACAAGGTTTTATCGCCGTATGCAACAAATGCCTTGTATTCTGAAAGCATTTTTTCATCTCTGGTCTTTACAATAAGCTTGTCAATTTTTTCAGGATTGCCTGCAAATACATTGACTAAGTGGAGCACATTATAAAGCGTTCGATATTCTGGCTCTGCATAAAAAATTAGGTATCTGATGAATAGCGAAATTATAGCTTCTGCCGACTTGTTCCAAAACGGATCTTTAGCATCACCTAATGAGTTTCTGACAAGCAATGAAGCCAGCTTCTGAATATCTGAAATGGTCTTGCATCGTTTTAATGGATTGAAACATTCTGAATTTAAACTGCTATAATTTATTACTCGGATTTCATATCCTATTTCATTTAGTGCTCCGCTGACTAATAACCGAATTTCATGGCTTGGATCATTAAAGATTAAACTTGAATTTCCCTTCGCCATCAAAAGCGCACTATTTATTAATATGGTTGAGGTTTTTCCGGAACCAGAACCACCAAAAGCCACACCATTTTTATAACTTTCCGTAATTGACAGGCAATGACTTCCGTTAAGACAAAATCCTTCATCAAATTTGTTCAAAATCTCACTGGCCGGAACGAAATCCGCATCATACTCCGTTTTTCGTTCCTGACCAATGAGTGATTCTATAAATTCTAACAAACCGGTAAATATCGCAGACAGGATTTCAAATACAAGCTCTAGTATAAAGCCAATAACCCTAATCATTTCACTAATAATTTTTCCAAAAATTCACCAGTTTTTAAAAGAATCGTTCCGGACAATTTACAAGAGTAAGCAAATAGCAAAGTCAATAATTTCAATGTAGATACAATCAATGACTTTAATGCTTCAAAAAAGATGCTTCTATTTGGCTGGGACATATCATTGTGTTTGGTTGATTAAATTGCTCCTACAATATGCACTTTGGCTCCAAATGATTCAAACATCTTTTTATAAAACTGAGATAAAACTTCATACCTTTCACTATCATCAATATTCTTAGGCAAATAGGCGAAGTAAATCTCAACACCATTTAGTCGTTTAATAGGATACATTTTTAACAATTTTTGTATTATTGTATCCGGATGTTTCCTGATTGCATTCATTGTTGCTATGTCATAAAAATTAATGAAAGACTTTTCCATAAAATCAGTATTAAAAATTGCTGTCTTTGAATCTGCCGTTGATTCACTCAATCTATTAAGTTCTTCTGTTAATACTTTAAATATTACAGATCCTGATCGATCATGTTTATCTCCAATTATAAAATTTAAACAGGAATCAATCTTCGAAAAATATTCAATTACCAAATCAGTTCTTTCATAATCATTTCCCATCAAAAGGCTTGAGTCCTTTTGAATTACAACCTCATAAGATCGATTAAATCCTAATTCTGTTATAGGTATCAACCTCGTCAACTCTCCATTCATAGAATTTTTAGTCAGAGCTGATACTTTTTTAAATTCTGACATCGCAATTCCATTAAAATGTTCTTCAGTCAAATCAGATACAATGGTTATGTTGTGAACTTTCGGTTTTTCATTACAAGATGAAAAGCACACTGCTGAAAAAATCAGCAGTGTGCAAAAACAATTAAGTGCCTTCATGACATTTGATTATTTTGAATTAATAACTGCGGTGGTTGTTGTAAACGCGAACCACTTTTGATGGTAAATTCACGATTACAATTAGAAACGATATGGTCTCGTTCACTATCCAATTGATTAAATAATTCAGTCCTGTAAATTTTAAAACCCTCAAGCTTTTGCTTACATTCATGAATTCGCCTTACTTCATTCTCAAGCCTATCCAATAAAAGCTTCTTCTCTGCATTTAACCTCTCAATTTCCTGAAGTTTCTGATCTTTCAATTGCTTTTCCTTTTCTTGAGCATCTGATGGAAGCTTCGTAAATGCAAGCAAAATGGCGATTGCAAAAAAGAAGTTATTTAAGAGCATCCAAATGATAGGAGAATTAGCAAGTAAACCGGTATCCCTTAAATATGTCTGTCTAAGTAATCCCAATCCAAAGAAAACAACACCACCCCCAAGAAGACCTGATAGAAACCAGATCCACTTTCCCTTTGTAGTCAACGCCTTTTGCATCCATTTTCCTAATGTGTGGGATGCTAAAGAAAGGCCGATCGCCGTCGCAACTGAAAGCAGGATGGCAAATAACAAATACTTGGCAATAACTTGATAGCTGGAGTAGTTCATTAAAGCATCGATTGAACTCAATGCGACAATACCAATTAACACCTTGTAGTAGGAAGACCAATCATAACTAATTATTATTCTTCTAATATCTACCTCAATATTATTGATCTTCTGATCAATTATATCAACCTCTGGAGCAGTTCTGATTTTTAACCCTTCCAAATCTGCTTGTTGAATTTCCTGGTCCAATTTCTCGATTTCCGGATTAAGAGTCTTGCTTACATGAGCCTTGAGAACCTCAATAGCAGTAGCAATTTCATGTTGAATAACAAGCGTGTTCTTAAGACCTTGATGAACTATCAAGTCTGTGCTTTGGAGAGTTTTCTCTTTGAGCTCAGTAAGATTTGTTTTGATATAGTATTCGAGAGATTCCACTCGAATACCGAAATAAAATTCTTTATTATAATATTCCATTTGTTAAAATTTAAAAATTAAATAATGAATATTTATCTTGAGGACCTTAGTTAATTTAATAAGATATTGGATCCTCGTCAATGCATTTTTCATGCTTGAGTAAAAGCAATAGGAATTGGGACCCAATGAAAATTCTATGACTTGCTTTCATTGGTTGTTGGTTGAGTTTGAGTGAAATATTTTTTTATTTCTTCATCAAGGTTAAGATGCCTGGATTTTGATACAGCAATAAACTTCATTAATAGCGTGTTTCGGCCCCCTAAACAATCAGACGAAGTTACACATAAAAAAATGTAATCTTTGTCTATGGAAAAGCGCAAATTCAGCCGTGAGGAGAAGCTTAAAATCCTCAAAGAAGCCCTGGGACAGGGCG
>JABARE010000043.1 GCA_019187365.1 Saprospiraceae bacterium
TATTTTTTTTTTTTTTTATACCCCTTAAAATTTTTTTTTTAAACTCGTCCCCCCCCCCCCCCCCCCCCCCTGACTACGAAACGTTTCGTAGAAAAATTTAAATTAATTCTGTTCTGCCTGATGATCCTGTTGCCGGGAATATCGCAAAGTCAGGATACCCTGATTTGCGATAATGGAGGGTTTGAGGATGGGTTTACATATTATAGAGGATATTATGGTAATTTTAGATTTGGAAGCAATACCTGTACACCATTAGATGCCAATCATTCACCCATTGTTTTTACCGAAGCCACAACAATGCCAGTGTATAACCGGTTTGAAATTGTTCCTCAGGGCACAGATATCTTAAGTTCATACAATACCGTCCTATTCGGCTTATATGCATTGCGTTTGAGTAGTCCAAGAACGCATAATCCTAATACAATCAATAGATGTAGTTTTCAGGCTGATGTAAATAGATTAATCAAAAGATTCAAGGTTACTGAGGAGAATAGGAGTTTTACCATTTGGTACTGCGCCATATTAGGAAATCCGGAAGGTCATGTAGATGCTCAGCCATTTTATAGCATTCGTTGTGATCTTTCTCCGAATTATGACTTATGCTTTGATGGTGTTTCAATCCCAGCAAAAACATTATATCCAATCGATACTTGTATATATGAAAATCAGCATGTTAAAACATCCGACTGGGCTTGTCATAGAATCAATATTCCGGAAAATCAGGTAGGTAATATTGCCACTTTAGAATTGACAGCAGCGGATTGTGGTGAGGGTATTCATTTAGGTTACGTTTACATCGACGGCATCTGCGAAGAGTGCGACAACAGCAGTTATGGTTCAGGAACACTCGACAAAAAGCCTTATATCACAGTATCCTGTGATGGCGATTCCATCACCATAAAAGGCAGATATACTACCCCTGCAATCGATGGATATACCATTCTCGATGGAATCAATGTCCCGGGATTTACAATCTATGCGATGAATATTGACACCATCACCAAAACCTTTTCCTTCAGGGTTGTTAAAACCGATTTTCAAAGTCCTAATCCTACTTGTCGCGATGTCGTAGCCTACCTGAAGTTTAAAAATGCGACCGGCGATTTTCTTCCCGATGTACCCACCAATGGCGTTGAGTTATGCCATAAGGATTTTGTCATTCCTGATGTGGAAATCCTCATAGGCGGATGCAACCGGAACGATCCCAGCAACAATGTATTTTCAGACGATTATTATTATGTGAGCTTTACCATTTCCAATGCAGACAACAGGCATTGGAGACTTGAAAGACTGATGGATGATCCGTATCCGGATGAATCGGGACGTTATTTTCTCAAAACGGATGGCTATGGAAATGGTTCTTACAATCTCGGACCGTTCCTGATCCAGGAAGGCAGCTGGGTGTTGACATTATATTATGGAGGCTGCTCTGATACCTTCCAGATCATTCCTCCGGACTATTGCTCAGGTTGTTCGGCACTTTCCAAGGTCAGGATCAGCAACATTCAATGCAATCCGGCAACGGGTACCTGGTCTTATGATATCTTTATACCGGGATCCGTTCCACCGAATGGAGAATGTTGGGTTATCGGGCAAGATGAATACCAATTTAATGTGACTTATACTTTTGTTGGTAACCAGTTAAGTAATCAAGATTGCATTCCTTTAAGTATTGGTAATGTGCCTAATTGTCCTGGAAATCCCATTTGCGGTGGGCAATTTGATATTTGCCCTCCCAAGCCCTGCAACAACAGAAATTATGAGAGTTGTGATCTGGAGGCTTATTTTGATAGGCTGCAATGCATCGACAACGGAAATGGGAATTATTCATATACTGTCGAATTTAATGTGAGCGACGCTCCATATCCTTGTTACCGGAGTTTTACACCAGGTTATTTAAACCTGGTTGAAGGTCCGTTCATCAATCCATTGGGACCTTTCACAGATCCGGAAAGGAATTTTGTGATCTACTCCTGCGGGGATGTCATACCTTATACCTGTACTTGCCCGAATTCTGGCTGTTACAAAATTTTTAAAGTACGTAAACCGGAAGACTGTATTACACGGGAAGATATTGGCGGTGTAATTGAAAGCTCGAGCCTGAATATTAATAATGAACTTGAGATCATTCCCAATCCTGTCATTTCCGATGAATGGCTGATCCATTCAAGTCTGGAAATAACAGATTTTGAGATCATCAGTCCCTCCGGGATCAGCATATGCAATGGTACTTTTACTGGACCGGAACATCAAATAAAAATATCATTAACAAAAGGCTTGTATCTGTTAAGATATAAAAATTCCAATCGGACAAATTCAAGTCTAAAGTTTGTAAAAATGTAAATCTATAATTTGAAGGATGAATGTATTTAATGCATTCATCCCTTTTTCTTATTTGACTTAATCATGAAAATATATACAATTACCTTAAATACCATTCTATTGATTTGTTTGCCTTTATTTGTATCAGGGCAAAATAATCTTTGTAATATTGATACAGAGGATACAACTAAATGTTATGTTTTAAAAAAATACATCAAACCGCAAATCAAGCTCGAAAAAAAATGGGAAACTAAGGAAATAGTATCAACCCGTCAAGTTCCACTTATAGCGGATATGGATGGAGATTGCATTCCAGAAATTCTTATGAGAGGTATTAAATCAATAGATATTACTAAGCCTGATACGGCAGTAGCCCATTTTTATAGTGGAAGAGACGGAAGCCTGAATGCGAAAATTTATTGTGAGGCCTTCCAATCTGAATTAACTCCTGTCATTGCCGATGTAGATAATGATGGAATAAATGAAATTATTATTTCTTCAATAGTTGATGGAAAATTTCCTTACAAAAATAGCTTATTGTGTTATGACTATGCAGGAAAGTTGAAATGGATATCCGATAAATACATTTATAATACTGATTATGATATCGATTGGATACCCCAATTAGCAGCCGCGGACTTTAATCAAGATGGCAAGACTGAGATATATTGCAATAACCGGATATTCAATGGCCAAACCGGTAAATTATTATTACATGGTGGTTCAAATGGGGAAGGTGAGCATGATGAAGGTTTCATTACAAATTCGGTATGTGTGGCAGCTCAGCTAGACGAAAACCCAAATGACTTGGAACTAGCGGCAGGGTATAGTATTTATAAAATTATAATTACAAATCCCAATGGCGTGGCTGGTAATCAAATGGTCCCCATTAATATAAAAATAAATGGAAGTTTTTTTGATGGCAAAACAGTAGTTGCGGATATCAATAGAGATGGAATATTGGATGTAATTGTCTCTCATGGTAACCGCGATATAAAATCTAAAATTTATTCATACACACTTGAAAATGATATCCCCAATTTGCTGGCACAAAATTATATTCCAGGAATAGATAACCCTAACAGTTGTCCTACTATTTCTGATATTGACGGAAACGGTATCCCAAATATTTTAGTAAGTAAACACAAATCAATTCACAATTTTGAATATGATGGTACTTCCTTATTAAAGTTAAAGTGGTCATTTGTGGTTCAGGACACAGGAGCATCAACAGGAATTACCACTTTTGACCTCAATGGTGATGGTACCCAGGAAATTATATACCGGGATCATTTTAATTTGCTGATCATTGATGGCAGTGTGAATCCACCACAAATCATTGATAGTATAAAATGTATAGCAGGGACATATGGAGAATACCCCATCATTGCAGATATCGATAATTCCGGAGAAGCTCAAATTTGCACTGTCTGCGGTGGTATTGGACCTTGGCCTCAGAACATTACACGAGGCTATCTTACCGCTTTCGGATCCCCCGACAGCCTTCCGGGCTGGGCACCTGCGCGCGGAGTCTGGAATCAGTATGCCTACAATCCGCTTTACATCAACGACGATCTCACCGTGCCCAGAGTACCTAAAAACCAGGCTACCTATAAAAATGGCAAATACAATAATTTTTTGCAGCAGGAATCTTTGCTCGACAGCAACGGCATGTATAAGGTTGCCGCCGCAAACCTGTGGGGTGAGATTGATTGTATAGACTATGATCCGGTTGCTGAGGAATATACTGTGA
>JABARE010000071.1 GCA_019187365.1 Saprospiraceae bacterium
CCCTGTCCCAGGGCTTCTTTGAGGATTTTAAGCTTCTCCTCACGGCTGAATTTGCGCTTTTCCATAGACAAAGATTACATTTTTTTATGTGTAACTTCGTCTGATTGTTTAGGGGGCCGAAACACTATTTACCTTGCGAACTTATTTCAAATTAATAGCTTTACATTTCTCCATTTCAAATTTGGCTATTTAGAATGGATATTAGGTTAATTTGGTACAATTTCGCAGCGGCACAAGTCAAACCTGTCCCGAGCAAAGTGTCGGGAGACTTGCGCCAATATGGGAGTGGTTTTCTAAAAGCACCCGATAATCAACAATATGGTTCAAAATAGAGGCCGAGGCTGGAATAATAATACCCTGGAGTGTAAAATTATTTCTCACCAAAGCAGATGACTAATAAAACTTTTTCCTATAAATCATAATTAGTCCCGTACATAGTATTCTTGTTTAGGATTTCTTTTAAGCTAAAGTGCATGCACCTATCCTAACTATAATATTAAGATACGTATGACTATCGGGATAAAATCAACCATTTATATAAATAGTTATTTTTCACCATAAATACATATATTTATTTGTATTTCACTTAAATTAATTATTTTTCACTACTTTTGTTTATCAATTTTCACCAAATGGTATGAATAATAATCGTTTTTCACTAAAAATAACTGTTTTTCGCGGACGTAAGACGCCTGAAGAGGGATTTCTTGTAGGTTATGGTGCATTGTTGGAAGCCTATAAATTAGATGTGCCGGTTCCTGATGTACTAACTCTTATAAGCACTAAAAAACGAGAATACAAGACCGATGAATGGCAGGTATTCACATCGAGGTACTTACCGGAAGATAGTTTGTACAAGCATTTGGTTTTTGCTTTAAAATATGAAGGTCTAAATCTCTTGCTACTGAAAAAAATATTTGAGAAATTAACTGAGCAAGAAAGCATTGCATTAGTACAGCATGAACCGACCGGACAGTATAGCAGAAGACTTTGGTTTTTGTATGAATGGTTATTGAATAAACAATTAAGCATTAAAGATATAAAAATAGGAAACTATGTAACTTTGGTGGACCCTGATTTACAATTTGCGTTACCGAAAGGCGAAAAATCAGAGCGACATCGCATTCTAAATAATCTACCCGGGATTAATGGATTCTGCCCTCTCATTCGTAAAACGGAGAAACTGAATCGATATATTGAAAAAAATATTTCATCCCAATCAGAAAATTATATTAAAAATATTCATGCCGATGTATTAAAACGGGCATCCGCATTTTTATTGCTGAAAGACTCCAAAGCATCTTTTACTATTGAAGGAGAAAGTCCTAAAAGTAAAAGAATGGCAAGATGGGGTCAAGCTATTGGGCAGGCAGGTATGATTGATTTAAATAAAGAAGAGTTATTGAGATTACAACAAATAATCATTGAAAATCCCCGATTTGTGGACATGGGTTTTCGGAACAAAGGCGGATTTATAGGGGAGCACGATCGAATTACCGGGGAGCCCTTGCCGGATCATATATCGGCCAAATGGCAAGACCTGGATCCTTTGATGACTAGTTTGATACAAACCAATCAAATGTTATTAAAAAGTGATATGGATGCTGTGCTGTCGGCTGCCGTCATTGCATTTGGTTTTGTATTCATTCATCCATTTGAAGACGGCAATGGTCGCTTACACCGCTACCTGATACACCATATACTTTCAAAAAAACAATTTTCAAAACAAGGATTGATATTTCCTGTGTCCGCCTCTATATTAGATCATATCGTTGATTATAGAAAAGTACTGGAAGCCTATTCTTTACCTCTTCTTGATTATATAGACTGGCGTGAAACGCAAGACCACAATATTGAAGTACTCAATGACACGATGGATTATTATGCTTATTTTGATGCGACTAAACAGGCGGAATTTATATATGATTGCGTAATGGATACCATTGAAAATATCATACCTCGAGAAGTAACGTATCTCATTCAATATGACCAATTCAAACACTTTTTGGAAGATGAATTTGAAATGCCGGATAAACTGGTTGCACTTATGGTTCGGTTTCTGGAACAAAATGAGGGCACACTTTCAAAAAGAGCAAAGGAAAATGAATTTAAAAAACTGAATGAAGAAGAAATCAATAATATTGAATCTGAATATAGGAAAACGTTTGCATAAATAAATAAACCCACACCGCTGGCGAAAGTTTGTCCTGTCCGGCGCACAGGAAGTTAGAAACGTGCGCAAGCAGAGGAGGTGTAAGGCACAAGAAATAGGATTATTCTGTAAAGTCAAAAATCGCAATATTTAATCAGAATCCTCTCAAATCTACTCAATAATTCTATCATTATGATAAGATTATAATATATTTGTGATAGGATTTATGAAAAACGATAGACAAAAGGAAGTTTTTGGTGTTATTTTAAAACATCAACCGATTGGGGTATCTGATATTATCTCTTTGTTGACAGAGAAGGTTTCTGTACCTACCCTAAACAGAGATTTAGCGGCACTAAAAAAAGATCAGTTTATTTATTCACAAGGAAAAGGGCCAAGTGTTAAATATCTGATACACATGAATGGACTGCTCTTCGCACCTATTGACATAAACCAGTATTATGAGCTGGAAATTGATCAGAGACCTATTT
Source organism: Saprospiraceae bacterium (assembly GCA_019187365.1). Taxonomy (GTDB): domain Bacteria; phylum Bacteroidota; class Bacteroidia; order Chitinophagales; family Saprospiraceae; genus Vicinibacter. The sequence goes on from JABARE010000071.1 coordinate 2,644, forward strand.
TAGAAAAATTCAATCCTGCTATTTTTGATTCCTTAAAAACAACAAGCCTATTCAGTTCTAACGAATTAGAGAAATTGGCAGAATGCAGCTCAAGTTTTCAGAAAAAAATGACAACTCAAACTCCGGGTACTATACAAAAAGAAAATGAACGCTGGATGATTGAACTGTCCTGGAAATCATCTCAAATAGAAGGAAATACCTATGATCTGATCGATACAGAGCAACTGCTTAAATATAATATCAGTTCTGCAAAGCATTCTGAGCAAGAACGTATCATGTTGTTAAATCATAAAAGTGCAATAACATTCATACGTGAAAATGCCAAAGACTATATCGGGATATCTATAGGTAAAATTATGGAAATTCATAGTCTATTAACTCTAAACTTAGGCGTTGAAAAATCTTTGCGCAATAGATTGGTCCGGATTACAGGAACACGGTATACTCCTTTAGATATTCCGCTATTAATTCAGGAGAATCTTGAAAAGATGTGTGAGCTGATCAACGATAAAGAAAATGTATATGAAAAAGCTTTATTGGCTGTAATACTTATCAGCTATTTGCAACCTTTTGAAGACGGTAACAAAAGAACCGCAAGACTTACCGCCAATGCTGTATTGATGGCTTATGATTTATGTCCCTTATCTTACCGGAGTGTTAGCCCATCGGATTATAAAAAAGCAATGCTTTTATTTTATGAACTCAACCATATTAAGGCATTTAAGAATTTATGGATAGATCAATACATTTTTGCTACGGAACATTATTTTGGGTGAGAATCATACTTTGCACAAGTTATAGACTTGCGCTAGCGGGGGGAAGTTTCCCGCGAGCGGGACAGGACAAACTGGCGCCAGCAGGGCGCACAAGTAACAAACTTGATCAAGCAACACAGAATTATAACTATACTATGATCCAGCAGGGGCAATAAAGTGCCCTTTGCGATGGGTCCACTCCGTTTAGCTTTGACAAGTCCAGCGAAACGGAGCTTGTAAAGAATTTTGTGTAAGTGATAGGACCATTGTTTTCGAATCGAAGTTAGTTAAAAAATTGGATTTGTTTCACCCTTTCTGGGAATAAGATGGTTAGCTGATTGATTATCAAGCCCCAAT
>JABARE010000069.1 GCA_019187365.1 Saprospiraceae bacterium
TTGGGGCTTGATAATCAATCAGCTAACCATCTTATTCCCAGAAAGGGTGAAACAAATCCAATTTTTTAACTAACTTCGATTCGAAAACAATGGTCCGATCACTTACACAAAATTCTTTACAAGCTCCCTTTCAAGTATTGATTTTGCTCGAAGCCAACTATAACATTTGTGTTACTTTTAAAATTGAAGATTGATTCAAGCCTAACATGCATTTCTTCCATCCATTCAAATTGAGGCATTCCCTTGAATCTTGTAAGGATGGACAAGGTTTCCTTTAATTGTTTGGCTTCTGCTTCATTAACAGCCTGATTCTTGATTGAAAATGATTTGTCAGAATATCTGTAATAAACCTGCTTGCCATCCTTCAATCTTTCCAGCGGCACGGACCAGCCTTGCTCACTTTCCATGAATTTAATATCCTCGAATATTTGCCTCCTTTTTACCCCTTCTGCAACTCCGGTGTATTCATATAATGCATCATTACAAGCTGAAATAAGGTCGTCAATAAAATACCTACGACCAGGGTTGCTAAAACACTGGTCTAAAGCATGATACCTTATTATAGCATGTTTATTTGTTGCCACTACTTCGTTTGTTTTATTTTACTTTCTTCTATTTTCTCCAGCAACTCCGTTCGCACCAATTCAAAAGCGGTTGCCTGGTCGTATTTTTCTGTTGGCCGTATGAGGGCTGCTATGTCACCAATAAATTCATCATCCTGCATTTTGGCCTCCATGTTTTGCAGATAAACCTTTTGCGTAGGAGGTTCATCTACTACAAAATCCATGTAGGCATGATAGCAATGGAGCAGGGCCTCTTTATCCATGCCTGGCACTTGCACCAGAGCCTTGTACATATCGTATAAATCACGGCCTTTTCTGCGTTGGTATAAGGCCCTGAGTTTTGTTCCCAATAGTTCTTCTATTTGGTAGGTGGTAATGTTACAAGCACCGGTAAACCATGAGGAATTTACCTGAAAGGGAAATTGCTGATACCCCAATACGGTGAAATGTTCCCGGCAATTGGTTTCTACTTTGAGGCGGAGGTTTTGCACCGGAGGGAACTCAGATTCAAAACGGTATTTTAGTGTGTTGTTGTTGGCCTTTTGAGCCACAGTACAATCGCCTAAGAAGGATAAACGAGCTTGAAGACGCTGAATGGTTTCCTTTATCGGCTCTGGCCGAATTTGAACCAAATCAATATCCTCAGAATATCTGGGCTGAGGCTGTAAATACAATTTGTGCAAAGCCGTCCCCCCTCTGAATGCTAAACTGGATGCTAACCATTCATCTGAAAAGATTTCTACCAAGGCACGGCAAATCACCAGGTCTTGTTCTACCTGTTCGTTGGTTTGCCAGGGCACCTGATTAGCCCATTCTGTTATGTATGCCTGTGGTATCATTCGTCAAGTTCTATTGTAGTGTTTACGATTACTTTCCACCTTTCGTCTGATGCAAAACCTTTGGCCGGAGCAGAGGCTTTTAATGGTATCCGAAACAAAGGGGCATTGTTATTTTGCAAGGCCATGTATAAGGCATTGGCCAGCGGCTGATTGTCAAATACTTTATCCAGCAGATAGCCCAAACGCTGCAAGGCAGTTACCGGAACATGCTGCAGCAGATTGGCATCAAATGCATTTGGTTGAATACTTTCGGCTAATTCAGCCAACACCGTGGCCACCCTGTTGATGCCCCCCACCCGTTTGGCGTATTGTATCAGATCGGTAGCTGTTAGGGCAGGGTTTGAAATTTTTAAGTATCCGGCCTCGGTTTTTCGGGTGTCTAATAGTGTTGCCGGTATTTCTTTTTTGCTGATGTAGTTCAGCTTCAGTCCTTTTTTTTGCATAGGCCGCAGCACTGGAAAGCCGGTAACCACAAAAAACTCCTGTGGCTGCTGGTGCGATGCTCCATGATAGGCGGCTGCGTTTAACAAAGCCAGGTAATATGGCCGGTCTAATTCCTTCATAAACGCATCTAAAAACAAGGTGGGGGGAAGGATTCCCTTTGACCTGTATTGGGGCGGTATGATGAGGTAATACCCTTTGTGGATGGAAATAATCTGCTCTTTATCTACCAGCCTTTTCAAGGCAAACTTATTGGCCGTATCTGACTGCTCAGGAAAATCCGCACGGAACTGATGCAGAGCAAAAGCATATTTACCCTTAGCCAGCAGGTGGTTTACCCAATCTTCTGCACTCTTATATTGCCTTGAATCTTCCAAGAGAGTAATTTTTTGCGAAAGGTAGTGAAAACTGCTACCTTTTGCAAATGTTTTCTCTTTTTTTCCTTTGTTTGATTCTGGTGGGATTTTGGGATTTCAGGATTTTAAGGAAACTAAGGAAACTAAGGGCTAACTGCCCTTAGATTGGGCAGAAGTCAGGTAATTTCAACGGGCCTGCCCGAATCTGCGAAAGGGCAAGCATTGGCTTACCCTTTCTTGATTTCCCTTAAATCCTGAGTTTCCTTAGCATTGGGATTCAGGTAATGGTCTTGCTTTTCCCTATGAATCAGCCCCCGTTTGCAGAAGTCGGTAATGTACCCTTCGGCTGTTTTATCGGGTATGGACATAGAGGCGGCAATTCTCAGGTACTCCTGCCTGTTGAAGCTGGCTGGCAGGGCATCCAGATACCTTTCTTTTTGGTTTTTACGCTTGGGCATTGGGGCATCTTGTGGTAGTTCGGAAAATACCTTACTGGCATGTTTCACCAATACACGGACCATCTCCAACGTGGTTTGAAAGTCTCTTTCCTCACAAATGATGCGTTCCGGCAAGTCTCCATGTTCCATAATCCGCAAAGCGGATAGGATCATGGCAATACGGAAAGCAATCAAACCCAAACGCCTGATTGTTGCCATGTAGTCAAGCCCCTGCAAGCTGAGGTAGGTATTTTGGATTTGCTCAAAGAAGGCGTTGAACTGCTCTTGCTGTTCTGCCGTAAGGCAGAACTGTATTTCAGGGTTTGCCATCAGGGTTTGGTACAAACCAAAAAAGTCATTGCCTAACTGGTCAAAGTAATCGTCTAAGCCATTATCAGACGAATTGGCGAATACATTTTTCCATACCGGCTGAATGTTCATGAAATAGAAAATGAAACGGCTGAATAAGCCGTTTTCAGCATTCGGGATAAGGGCAGATACTTGCTTGGGTGTTCCGGTGAACATGCCTGAAAGGCATGGGCTTTCAATATCTACATACTCTCTGTCTGTTCTCCGGTAGTATGATATTGTTTCGTGGTGAAAAGCCTTGCGGAAACCATCGCTGTAATTGCCGTAATCGGTTTTGAATGCTTGTGCCAGGGTGTCGCCTTCTGTTTCAAACATTAAGCCTCTGCCTTCGTTGTCGAACAACAATTGAAATACTCCTGTTGTGCTGTTGTTGGCCGGGATGAACAACATTTTTTCAGGCGGCTTGTTGGGCTTCTCAGCACTTGCATCTTTGCCTTTCTTTTCGTTGTACTCCATCATTTCCAATTCATGCTGCTGCTTCATCAATTTGGCTTGCTCCCTCAAATGTTTATGGGAACCTCGAACAACCTTATTTCCGCCCCGAGCTGACTGAATTTCATGCATAATTCATTTTGTGTTGATTAATTTCAATCCAGAGCGGAACTTCTACTCACAATTTTATATGCCTCGAGTTTGAAT
>JABARE010000041.1 GCA_019187365.1 Saprospiraceae bacterium
TGGTGTCGAGTGGAACTATACTCAGGTTGAGCTCTATGGTACTGTCACATCCCTGCCGGTTTCTTATCTTAATAAAATAACGACCTCCCTCCGTATAGACCTTATCGTTAAAGTCAAACTTTCTGCAGGCGGTCTCGTGAATCAGTGTATCGCTGCTTTGTCTAACGGATAGATTTAAGGTGACCACGCTGTCGCAACCAGCAGAGGTTTGAAAATGATTTACAAATGTTCCATTCTCCCGGTAAACCATGCCGTCCCAGATAAAACTGTCGCATACAGACAGCGTCTGCAAACTGTGAACGGTATCCACAATGGCAAGCTCAAGTAAGGCGATCAGGCTATCGCATCCCTTTTGACTGTTCAGAGTGTGAATATAAAGCCCTTGCTCATACAATAACCTATCATAGAATGGATAATTGCTACCCTTGCAGATTGAAGCTGAGATCCTTTGTGTTTTAGGGAACTCAGTAGTATGAAAAACATTGTCCGCATAATCGCATTCTAAAGAAGAAAAATCTTTAGGATCGAACGCGCCACTGGTATCGCGACGGGTGTTGACCACCATATACAGGTCATTGATTTGTGAGGCCATAAATTTAAATTCCTGATGGACAAGACTGTCTCCGGGATCCAATGGAACTTTTGTGTAATATATTCCCAATAAACTACCGATTGTGGCAGGATCCCCATTGTAAAACGAAACCGGCAATGCACTATCCACTCCTGCTGAAGCATTTTTGTGGTTAAACACATTAAAGGTCACAGTATATTCCTCAGCAACCGGATCATAGTCTATACAATCAATCTCACCCCACAGGTTTGCGGCGGCAACCTTATACATGCCGTTGCTGTCGAGCAGGGATTCCTGCTGTAAAAAATTATTGTACTTTCCATTTTTGTAATTAGCCTGGCTTTTCGGTACTCTGGGTACAGTCAGATCATCGTTGATGTAAAGCGGATTGTAGGCATATTGATTCCACACGCCTCTTGCAGGTGCCCATCCGGGAAGGCTGTCGGGGGAGCCGAAGGCGGTGAGGTAGCCTAAAAAATTAAGAGGGGGTGTGCCTCTACATACGATGCAAATTTTTGCTTCTCCGGAATTATCAATATCAGCAATAGTTGGATATTCAAAAAATGTTCCAGCCAGACATCTTATACTATCAATGATCTGCGGTGGATTAACTTTTCCGTCAATCAGCAGCAAACTAATATGATCCCGGTATATAATTTCTTGGATTCCGTCACCATCCAAGTCAAAGCAAGAAATTCCAGTTGAGGAAAAGGTATCTTTAACAACTAATGACCATTTCAATTTTAATGTATTTGTTCCATCGTATTCAAAATTGTGGATTAAATTGTGTTTACTTACTAAAATATTGGGGATTCCATTTCCATCAATATCAGCAATAGTAGGACAGCCATTTCGTTCGTCTTTTCCAGGGATGTAATTCTGTGCTATTAAGATGGGCACATCATTGGATAAGTTATATGCATACAATCTTGACTGAGTAATGAACCGATCTGAATAAGAAACAATTACCTCCAAACGACCGTCTCCATTAATATCTGCAATACCTGTAATTCCATCTAAGTATTTATTATCCACTTTAATGTTTATGGGGACCATTTGGTTACCGGTCTTACCATCTAAGTTTGAAAGTTTAACTTTATAAATCGTGTAACCGGCTGCTAACTCCAGATCACTTGGGTCATTGTCAAGTTGTGCAGCTACCGATAATGAATAGAAAATGTTAATATTTCCATTAAAATAAAGAGATGCTCCAATCCCATTTATTCCACCTTCGACTAACATTTTTCCAGTTTGACCATTAAAAATCCTGTTGTGGCAATACACTTCCGGCTTTCCATCCTGGTTGAAATCTGCCACTCCAAAAGTAGCATGAAGCGGGTTATTATCACGGTTATAAAAATACTCATCCGACTCCCATTTGAGCCTACCAGAAAATTCATAACATCTGATTAAACCTGCCCAGTAATTTACGCCACCATATTCAGATGAAAATAGGATTTCCTTGATTCCATCATTATCCATATCTGCTATGACAGGTGTCAAGTAAGGATTGAACCCACCACAATCGAATTTTTCTTTGAGGCATCCGTTTCTTCCATCAAAAAAATGCACTCTAGGGGTGTCAATTTTGGTTCCACTTATATCATTAATACCACGCATTATTAATTCAGGAATACAATCCCCATCCATATCCGCGACAAGTGGAATTTGTCCTAGTAATGCCATTTCATTCGACTCCCATTTTTTTTCAAGGACTATTTGAGATTTGATGTATTTTTTCCGAACATAACATTTTGTAGTATCTGCAATGATAACATCACAGTGATGATTCTGTCCTACAACTGGCAAAGAAATGAAAATGAATACTAAATTCCAATAAAATAATATCGTGATCTTCATGAATTTTAATATCTAAAACATACGGAACTCAATGTTAAGATTCGCCCTGATGACGAATAAATTAAAGTCTAATAAACTTCAAACTTGTAAATTCTCCCATGGAGTTTTTGTATTTTAAGAGATATAAACCTTTTGATAATGGAATTTTTAAATGATGCTCTGTTCCGATAAATTTTCCAGATAAGATTCTATTGCCCGAAGCACTTATAATCTCAAACTCTGTTCTTTCCAGATTTGAATGTATAATCCATTCTTCTGAAATGACAGGATTTGGATGAATTTCTACGTCTTTTGGAGTCATCAAAACTGAACTTGTATTTTTTCCACCAAAATCTTCTCTTTCGATACAGTCTAACGGCTTGCGTACCTTGAAAATTTTATAACATTCAGTATTCGAACATTCGCAAGTATAAGGTATGACCTCACCGCAGGAATAAATAACAAAGTAACGTTCCGGTTCATAAAAGGGTCCTAATGGATTACTGAACGGGCCTTCTACAATATTTAAAATTCCAGGAGTAAAGCTCTTGTAACATGGATATGGGGCATCACTGACATTAAATTCAACCGAATAAGAATAGTTTCCATTGCCATTATCGATGCATTGAACCCCATCAAAATAGGCTTCCAGATCACAGCTTTCATAATTTCCATTATTACAGGGCTTTGGAGGGCAAATGTCAAAACTTGCATTACAAATAAACTGGTGAGTTGTATTGCAATATTCATAATAATTTATAGTTGGGTTAATACACCCTAGATTACTTACCTGACCCACATAAATGGTGTATGTTATATTAAATTGCCTATCTGGACCATTGTCTATATTCCAACAATCGCCAACAGGTGGAACGGGCCCCGGGATAAAGATATCATAAGACCAGTTTCCAGTTGCCGGATTACATTGAATATTGTTGATCCTGACCTTGGACAGTGCCGAGCAACCTGAACAATAATCGGGAGGAATGATCTGGAAGGTATCAGAGCAACCGTCGTAATATAAAGTCAACACCCAGCTGCCTTCCTGGATTAGGAACGGGCCAAGATTGTAAGAACCATTTCCATAGCCATCCGTTTTGAGAAAATAACGTCCCGATTCATCCGGATACGGATCATCCATCAGTCTTTCAAGTCTCCAATGCCTGTTGTCTGCATTGGAAA
>JABARE010000031.1 GCA_019187365.1 Saprospiraceae bacterium
TCACAGTATATTCCTCAGCAACCGGATCATAGTCTATACAATCAATCTCACCCCACAGGTTTGCGGCGGCAACCTTATACATGCCGTTGCTGTCGAGCAAAGATTCCTGCTGCAAAAAATTATTGTACTTGCCATTTTTATAACGGACCTGATTTTTCGGTACTCTCGGTACCGTTAGGTCATCATTGATATAAAGCGGATTGTAGGCATGTTGATTCCACACGCCTCTTGCAGGTGCCCAGCCGGGAAGACTGTCAGGAGAACCAAAGGCGGTGAGGTAACCGAATGAATATTTAAAATCTAATGATGAATTATCAGTACATGTAACACATATTTGTGCTATCCTTGAATGATCAATATTTGCGATAATAGGATATTCACTAAATGTACCAGCAAGACATTTTATACTGTCAATGATTTGTGGTGGATTCACACTACCATCAATTAATAATAAATTGTAATTATCCCGATAAACGATCTCGTAAGTGCCGTCTCCATTTAAATCAAAACATGTGATACCAGTAGTGGCGCCAGTATCTCTTACAACATAGGACCATTTTAACTTTAGTAAATTTGTTCCATCATATTCAAAATTGTTAATAGAATTGTTTTTACTAATTAAAATATTAGGTATCCCATTCCCATCAACATCTGCTATTGACGGCCATCCATTAGTCTCAACTATTCCAGGGATATAATTTTGCGCAATTAAGATAGGTGAACCTTTTATTAATGTATATGCATATAGTTTTGAATTAACGCTTTTAGCACTGTATGAAACAATTATATCCAAGTGACCATCCCCATTAACATCTGCTACCGCTGTTTTACCATCCAGAAATTGGTTGTTAATTCTAATATTGATTGGAATCATTTGGTTTCCGAATTTACTATTTGGATTCGTAATCATTACTTTGTAAATAGTGTAACCTGCTGCCAATTCCAAGTCGTCTGGATCATTATCCAGTTGAGCTGCCACAGTCAAAGACAATGCAATTTTACCCGATCCATCATTAATATAAGTAGCTCCTATACCATTCATTCCACCATCGATCAATAATTTGCCGGTTTGTCCGTTAAAGATCCTGTTTAAACAATAGACCTCCGGCTTGCCGTCCTGATTAAAATCCGCAACACCAAAAGTGGTATGGTGAGGATTATATCCAAGATTATAAAAATATTCATCGGATTTCCACTTAAGTTTCCCTGAATATTCATAACAACTAATAAAACCCGCCCAATTATGTGAGCCATAATCAGCAGCAACTATAATCTCTTTAATACCATCGTTATCCACATCAGCCAATAAAGGAGTCATAAATGGATCGAACGCGCCACAATCAAACTTTACTTTTAGATTTCCGTCTCTTCCATCAAAAAAATGCACCCTGGGAGTGTCAGGTTTGGATCCATCCATTTGATTAATCCCTCTCATTAATATTTCCGGAATACAATCACCATCCATATCTGCCAAAAGCGGAATTTGTCTTTGCAACACAATTTCTTTAGTTTCCCATTTTTTTTCAAGTACTATCTGAGGTTTAATGTATTTTTTCAAAACGTAACATTGAATTGAATCTTCTTTAAGAGTATTACAATGATCATTTTGACCAAAAACAAACAACGGTAAACAAATTAATAAAATGGTATTAAAGGAAATTATATATTTTTTCATGGCTAAACTAAATAAGGAAAAAGGATGAATGCATTCCATGCATTCATCCTTTTGGTGATTGAATTACATTTTAATAAACTTGAGACTTGAACTTGCCCCGTTTGAATTTTTATATCTTAACAGATACAAGCCTTTGGACAAGGATATTTTAAATTGATGTTCAGGTCCTGTAAATGTACCTACGAATATGCTGATTCCAGAATAACTCATGATCTCAAAATTTGTTTTTTCCAGGCTTGAACGGATCAGCCATCCATCAGATATGACAGGATTTGGTATGATTTTAAGTTCTTTACCATTATTCAGGATCGAGCTTTCAATTGCACTGCCATAATCTTCCCGAGTGATACAATCTTCTGGTCTACGTACTTTAAATATTTTGTAACATCCTGTATTCGGACAAGTACAGGTGTATGGAATGACATCACCGCAGGAATAGATCACAAAATACCTTTCCGGATCTGTGAAAGGTCCCAAAGGATTGCTGAACGAACCTTCGACCAGGTTTAAATTACCTGACGTAAAACTTCGATAGCAAGGATAAGGAGCGTCACTTACATTAAATTCAACGGTATAAGAATAATTGCCATTGCTATAATCGATGCAATGAATTCCGTCAAAATAGGCCTCCAAATCACAACTTTCATAGTTGCCATTATTGCAGGGCTTGGGAGGGCAAATATCGAAATCGGCAAAACAATCAAAATCAATTCCACATATTGGTTTGTAAAACATTCTTGGATTTAAGCACATTTGATCACTCACAAGTCCCCCATCAATTGTATAGGTAAAGTTAAATTGCCTTTGGACACCTTCTAATTCATAACAATCCCCAACAGGTGGAATAGGCCCCGGGATGAAGATATCATAAGACCATGTACCCGTTGCCGGATTGCATTGAATATTGTTGATCCTGACCTTGGAAAGTGCCGAGCAACCTGAACAATAATCGGGAGGAATGATCTGGAAGGTATCAGAGCAGCCTCCATAATACAAAGTCAACACCCAGCTGCCTTCCTGGATCAGGAACGGTCCGAGATTGTAAGAACCATTTCCATAGCCATCCGTTTTGAGAAAATAACGTCCCGATTCATCCGGATACGGATCATCCATCAGTCTTTCAAGTCTCCAATGCCTGTTGTCTGCATTGGAAATGGTAAAGCTCACATAATAATAATCGTCTGAAAATACATTGTTGCTGGGATCGTTCCGGTTGCATCCGCCTATGAGGATTTCCACATCAGGAATGACAAAATCCTTATGGCATAACTCAACGCCATTGGTGGGTACATCGGGAAGAAAATCGCCGGTCGCATTTTTAAACTTCAGGTAGGCTACGACATCGCGACAAGTAGGATTAGGACTTTGAAAATCGGTTTTAACAACCCTGAAGGAAAAGGTTTTGGTGATGGTGTCAATATTCATCGCATAGATTGTAAATCCCGGGACATTGATTCCATCGAGAATGGTATATCCATCGATTGCAGGGGTAGTATATCTGCCTTTTATGGTGATGGAATCGCCATCACAGGATACTGTGATATAAGGCTTTTTGTCGAGTGTTCCTGAACCATAACTGCTGTTGTCGCACTCTTCGCAGATGCCGTCGATGTAAACATAACCAAAATGTGAACTTTGACCACAATCAGCTGCTATTATTTCAAGTGTTGCTACCTGACCCACTTGATCTTTTGGTATATGAACTCTATGACAAGCCCAATCCGTAT
>JABARE010000009.1 GCA_019187365.1 Saprospiraceae bacterium
GCCAAAGGCGGGGCCTGTCCCGCCGCAGGCGGGAGAACCTGGGACCCTGGCGCCTGCGGCGCCATGCGCTACCGTAATTTTCTTCCGACCAGCTTTCTTTCTATCTACACCCTACCCCCCAAAAAAAAGAGCCATGAATACTCTTTCATGACTCTGTGTCGGGGCACCAGGATTCGAACCTGGGACCCCCTGCTCCCAAAGAACTTCCACTGGAAATTAGGGGTCGGTTCAGTACACTCTATCAGTAGGTTACATACTTGACAGTATTTATAAAGTCAACCTTTTAACCTTTTTTCTGAACCATGCAACTACTCAAAATCAAGCTCTTCAAATCGAAGACCCACAGAAACGGAAAGTATCCTATTGTGCTACAGTTAAACCGAGCCGGATACAGGCGTATTTTCCTTCCATTAGAAGCCATCGAAAAGAATTTCGATGACAATATAGGTCGTTTCCGCAAGAACGAGGATAACTACCAGCAAAAGAATATGATCCTTCATAAGTATGAGATAACAGCTCAAAGGATTGTTGATGACTACTTATTATTAAACAAACCTTTCGACTTTGAAGAATTTAAACAAAGATTCTTGACAGGGAAAAAATCTGTTACCGTGTATGATATGTTCGATTCTATCATTCAAGAAAATCGAGCAAAGGATAAGATCAATAATTCAGAAGCGTACAAAGTAGCAAAGCAGTCATTGATGAAATTCAGACCAGGTAACGTTGCTTTCCAGGACATAGATTACAAATTTCTGAAAGCATACGAAAAGCATTTATTTGAAAGAGGAGTAAACGGTGGAGGTGCTAATCATTACATACGTACCTTAAGAGCATGTTACAGAGAGGCAATGAAAAGAGGATACGTTCATCCTGATTGCTATCCGTTCAGATCCCAGCTTAAGCCCAATGGATACACCTTTGCTCATTTGAAAACGAAAAGGAAAGTGAGAGCAATTAATCTGGAGGATTTACAAAGGATCAAAGATTTCACTACAGGCTTTGAACTTGATCTTTGGTTGTTCTCATACTATGGTGGTGGAATAAATCTTTGGGACATTGCACAACTAAAACCAGCTAATATTTATTCTGAATACCTCCATTATGTAAGATCAAAAACGGGAGAAGAGTTTACTATCAAACTTAGAGATGAAGCTAAAGAAATATTGAAAAAATATGAAGGAAGCGAATATCTATTTCCTATTCTCTCATCCTTTCACGTTACAATGCAACAAAAAAAAGATAGGTTAAAGAAAGTTGCTAAGAAGATTAATAAAAAACTGAGAGACATTGCAAAGCAATTGCAAATTGATGTGCGATTTACTTTCCATACTGCCAGACATACAATGGCAAGTGTATTGCTTGATCGTGGAGTAGATGCAGTAACAATACAACAGGTGATGGGACATACTGATTTAAAAACGACTCAGGGCTATTTGGAAAGTCTTAAGAAAAGTGCAGTTGATGATGCACTTATGGTATTGTAAAGTTAAAATTAAGCGACCCATATTTTGGGAGCAGGGTATGGGTAATTTCCGCAATGCAAAATTTAATGTTATCTGTTGCAATACCATTGCAACAGATAACATACATACTGTAACATGTTACGTATATCCTGCAACTATTCACGTATTTTTTGCAACATATCACATTTTATTAGTACAAATACCAACTTACAATTAGTATAAATACTAATTCTTCAAGAAATTTAAAAAATCAGGGTTTACCCTGATGTTTTCCGAAAAGACTTGTTATACCTTCGTTTCACGTTTCAATTCCATGACTTCACATCCGGTCAATTAATTTTTCGTCACAGAAATTAATATTCGATAGAACATATTCATTTCTATCAACTGAAAATCAATTTGTTTTATAATTGATTTTTATTGAATTGTTATTATTTAACTAAATCCAATTATTATGAACTCAACTGATCTTACTCCACCTGGCTTTTAACGGCTGATTTGCTTTATTGCACCGATTACTCTCAAACCGCTTAACTCTTCTCAAAAGAATTAAACCGATTGTTTCACACGCAACCCTTTTTGAAAGAAATACCCTGCAAACCAAAAACTGAGTCAGCCTAATCGCTCTTAGCATCTTCCTTATTGAACTTAAGAATGCATCTGGGTTTCATGGATGTAATGAGACTTTATTTACTATTATTAACTTATAAATATTTAATTATGAAAAATTATTTATTAAAATACATATCAGCACTTCTTTTATTTACTTTTCTTTTTTCAAGTGAATTATCGGCTCAGTGTGGAACAGAAATTACTGGAGCACCAGTAGATCCTGTAACAGCGGACTATAGCGCTACAACTGTTCATGTAAAAGCATATTTTATTTTGGTCAGAAAGACTGATGGTTCAGGAGATATTCAAATGTCAACCTTGTACACATTTTTAGCGGAACTTGAAGATAACTTTGGTTCGCATAACATTGTATTTGATACAATGTGTACTCAATTTATTGATAATACAGCTATGTACGACAATGGTGCAATTTTGGGTGGCAAGATGGAAGAATATACTCGAATGATGGGTTCATCTGATGGTATAACAATATTTATACAAAAATCAGCTGCTGGATCAACGACAGGTCAATCGGGGATCGTGCCTTTTCCTTCTCCATACTGTTGGTTTCAGTTTAACGCAAGTCCTAATGTAGGGTCTCATGAAATTGGACATACCTTAAATTTGCATCACACAAATTATATAGCATTTGGAAAACCATGCTTTGGTAATTCGTCTGATGATACTTTAAAAGGAGATTTAGTTGCAGATACACCAATTGACTATCCAATTACTATTCCTGGAATTAGCTCATGTGCTTGGAATGATTCACTATGCCATATTTATTTTTACTGCAAAGATTCCTGTAACAATCAATTACAAGATCCAGACCAATCCATCATTATGGGCGAAAGGAAGTATGAATGCACAGATCATTTTACTGTTGGGCAAGCCAACAGAATGAAAAAGAGTATTATGGATAATACTGGCGGTGCGTCTAATTTTGGTATTGTATTAAAAAACGACACGATCACTGGAAACGATACCATAAGAGTTCCAACACATATTACGAAAGATATTCTTATACAATCAGGCGGTCGTCTCGTTGTATTGGATACAGTCTATATGCCTACGAGAGGCAGAATCATCATTGAACCAGGAGGAATTTTAAGTATTATTACTCTGACCAATTAAAAGTGCACAATTCCTAAGATGCATATTGGACTTTTTCCGCGTTAAAATACCGCTTTACTTTTTCCTTATCCGACTTTGTATTCTTTAGAAAGGAAATTACATCAT
>JABARE010000035.1 GCA_019187365.1 Saprospiraceae bacterium
GTTTTTCCACTCATTTCCAATTCATTTTGCAATTGGTCAAATTCCTGCTTCGTCATATATACTAATTTCCAGCGAAGCTACAGCGTGTCGTGGGCGCTGGCAAGATGTACTTCCTAGTACGGATACATCGTAGGAGATATTCCCGGATTATGCCCAAGTCCTTACTTAATTGTCGTAACAAATACAGATAGAAATGATATTAAAGTAGAAGCTGGTTTTAGTAAAATAAATGTAGACATGAGTGCTTCCGGAGAAGGGATACCAATGTTGGATGATTCAGGGAGTATTAGAGAAGAATCGGGCACTTCGTTTTCAAGTCCTCATGTAGCCGGAACTATTTCGTTATTATATCAATTCTGCCCTAAACTTACAGAGCTCAATAAGAAAAACCCATCTCAAGCTGTTTCAATCCTTCGTCAAATAATTTTAGATTGTGGCGATCATCTGCCTACTCTTGAAAATATTACGGTCTCAGAAAACCGTTTAAATGCATATAAAGCCTTAGTATGTCTCAATAGATATTGTTCAGGGGATACGGTACCCAAGGAAGACATTGTAATTTACAATAATTTTGGGAATGGGCCAGTCAAGCTTAAATTTTCTCCGGCCTATTTTGGCATTTATGATTTATTTATTTACAATAATTTAGGCCAATTTATCGACCATAAAATCCTGCGTTATGATCCGGGTTCTAATTTTATACATGAATTTGAAATAAACCATTGGCCTTCGGGTGTTTATCATTTTTATATTAGAGGGGTGCAAACGAATTGGGATGGAAGTTTTATGAAAATTTAATCACCGTTGTCCAAAATAAATTGAATTACCGCACCATCTCCTTATAAAATAAGGGATCGAAGGATTTCAAATCATTTTTTTAAGCAAACTAAAATAACAGATTTGGAATTTCTGATTGATTGCAACATGTATCATTTTTTATTGGTACTTATTGCATTTTTTATGCGGATAATCAATAAAAGTTAGGGGTCCAGGTGATAATCCTTGCCTTGAGGCTTTTATGTGAATATTCCGGGCAATCTGAGCCACTAAATAAGTAGATAAAAGACCATAAGCCAAAAGTAATTATTGTTGATTAATTTTTGACATTTTGCGTAAAGATTCACCAGTTAGTTCAATCCTATGAGCTTGATGTATAATACGATCAAGGATAGCATCGGCAATGGTATTTTCATTAATATATTGATGCCATGCAGCTACAGGAAGTTGAGAGACGATGATGGTGGAATATCTGTTATGTCTATCTTCCATTATTTGCAACAAAACTAAACGAGCCTGAGTATCGAGGGGAGTCAAACCCCAGTCATCTAAAATAACAAGATTTTTATTTTCAAGTCTATCAATGTCTTTGCGGAATGCCCCATCCAATTTATCTGATTTAATTTTTGCAAACAGTTTAGGTAATGAAAGATAAGCGACACGTTTGCCTTTAATACAAGCTTGATATCCGATAGCAGATGCAAGAAAACTTTTCCCGCAACCTGTAGCTCCGGTAATGATAATATTTTCACCACGATCTATGAACGAGCAATCCGATATTGAAGAAATTATTTCTTTTGAGAGATTCCTTTGTGGTGTACAAATCACATCGTTAAGATTAGCTTGATACCTGAACTTTGCATTCTTTACAGAAGTTTGAGTTTTGCGATGATTACGGTGCAAAAATTCAGCTTCTACCAATTGGCCAATTAAAATGGATTCATCTGGTTTTTGGTGTGCTGGTAACTGAATAATGGCTTCGTATCGATCGGCCATTCCAGTTAACCGCAAGTTGCGCATGGCATCTAAAGTACTTTGTTGATTCATATAGATAATTTAAAAGGTTACTTATAATACATTTGACCTCGGATATTTTCATGAAAAAGATCCAATTGGGTTGGAGAAGCTTCGTCCCATTTGATATTTTGAAAATCCATTGAGAGAATTTGTTCTAATTTCCGGTATGATACATAATCAAATTGTAGACAGATTCCAGTAGCCTGATCTACCTTATCGTTTCCGTTTTTTGTTGCAAGATGGAGCACTCCCTGACAGCTTTTAAAAGCTTGCTCAGGATGTTTGCTCTGCGCAAATAGTTGTTCCATAAAACGAATTGTATGTTCTCCTATCTTAGCCCCTTCCTGGACAAAAAAATCTTTATTCCAGCGACGGTAATATTGGTGATTGGGATGCAAATGAGCTCCATTGGTAGTATACTTGCTCCATGTTCTATTCCTTTGGTGTAGGGCTATTCGCTCATGTTTAGAAAATATTTCCACGGTTGTGGCGGTATACCCAATATCAACTTTTTGACCAGTATAAATGTATGGTACAGAGTAATACTTGCGATCCTCACTAAGCAATACATGACAATTGGGTTGAACCTTTGCTTGTTGATATTTTTTAAATTCAAATTTTAGTTCAGGCAATGGTTTTAGTTGATTTTTTTCTACTGAATCAAATTGTTGTTTGCGGCTAAATGGTTTTTGTTGATAAAGAATACTATTGTGCTTATCAAGCAATATACGAATGGCTTCATTCAAGTCTCGAAGGCTATGAAAAACTTTGTCGTGGAGCGGAGCATAAATTCTGGTATATAGGATATTAATGGCAGATTCAACTAAGGCTTTATCTTTTGGTTTGCGTGCGCGTGTAGGTAATACTGCGGTATCATAATGCTCTGCAAAATCTGCCATACTTTTATTCAGCTCAGGATCGTATGTTTCGGCCCCCTAAACAATCAGACGAAGTTACACATAAAAAAATGTAATCTTTGTCTATGGAAAAGCGCAAATTCAGCCGTGAGGAGAAGCTTAAAATCCTCAAAGAAGCCCTGGGACAGGGCGTAAAAGTGACTTTGAATAAGCACGGGGTATACCCGGCGACATACTACAATTGGAAAAGGAAGTACGATGCGATGGGGGATATAGGCCTTCAGCACAGTATGACCAAGGAACGGCTCAAGGAGATACGGCGCCTTGAAAAAGAGATCAGCACGCTCAAAGAGATGGTCGTGGAGAAGGATCTCACGATTAAAAGTATCCGTCCTACCAACTGCATTTATGCCAAGACCTCGCCCACTTTTGTATGAACAGTTGACTTGTTCCAATTCTGTGGTAGCAGTTCAGCGATTCGATTGATTGGATGATCCTTAATCCTGTG
>JABARE010000005.1 GCA_019187365.1 Saprospiraceae bacterium
CTACCATGATTGTCTTGCCGACGTCTTCACAGCAAAATCCAACTTCTGCTCCCCAGTCGTCCTCACCGAATGTTCCGCAAAAGTCGGCATCCATCCGCCTGACTTCAAAATGGTGCAGTGCGCATTCGTCGAAACTTCCGTCGTCGAATACATCCGCAGGAACCCAGCTATATCCGTTGTGGGTGATGGCCACTACTGTATTCCGGTCGCACACCGCCACCGGTTCTGTCTCATCGCGTACATGAACGATGATGTAGACCTCCGTCAAATTGTAGCATCCGTCGTACACGCGGTAGTACACCGTATCTTCTCCAACAGGCAAGTCCGCCCATCCGCCATTCTGGTCTATCAGAATGCCACCGGGGAACACCACGTCCACCCGCAGGTCGTTGTGGCATGCATCCACCGCTTCAATCGGCGGCAGCAAGACCCGTGCGTGGCAATCACGGTTGCCCGTCGTCGCGTCAAATCCGTATGGCATGTGAGTAATCACCGGACCCGTCACATCTCTGATGATGATCAGTTGCGGTATGCTGCGCGTAAATTCCTGGTTGCACCACCATTCACGCACCGTCCACGTCCGCATGATCTTGCGAACACAACTGATCTCGCCAAGGTCCAGGTCTTCGTAACTGATAAACAAATGGCAATCCAGTAATTCCGTCAACGGCCAGATGCCGTTTAAGCTGCCATCGCTCTGAAAATGAAAAGGATATCCTGTAACCAGAGGGCTTGGATGACCATTCTCATCCAGCTCAAACGGCCGGTCGCAATATAACGTGACCGACTCTTCCGGTAAAAAGATGTCGGTATAGGGTATCCTTCTTACGTAAATCGTATCGGTACACTCGTCGATGTTGCCACGGCTGTCCGTGATCCGGATGTCCCGGAAGATTCCTTTCAAAAACAATTCATTGCACTCGTAATGTTCAAATCGCTCTCCTGTCGTCGTCACCGTGTAGTCGCTGCAATCCCTGCCGTTGTAATTTAGAGGGAACTTCTCTTCCACCAAATTGCAATCAACGGTATCCGCATGGCAGATGATCTCCGGTGCAAGTTTGTCTTCTATGATCACGTCTGCCCAGCAACTGTTGCCGGTTGTGGGATCATATACCGTTGCGGTCAGGTGTTTCCACAGGTAAGATGAATCAACTGGATTTGGCACCGGGGTTCCGTAGTGTGCCAGACTTACTTCGAATACGTCGTAGCAGTTGTATTCACCCGCAAGCAGCATCTGTGCTGTGATCAAGGCCTGGCAATTTTCATCTAACGAAACGTTTATGTTTTTACAGGTGAGGCTTGTGGATCCGATCACGTTCACAGAAAACGAACAGGTAGCTGTATTGCCGGCTGCATCGCATGCCTGATAGACGTTGACGGTTTCTCCTGGAGGGAAGGGATGCCCCGAAGGCAACCCGGCGGTTTGTTTGATCTGAAGGCCTCCTTCAAACTCGACGATGAAACGGCGGTAGAGCAGAGATGGGGAATCCCACCAGGTACCAAAATTGAAAAGGTCGAGGAACCAGATGTACTGCCCCGGGATGATGCCGGGTTGTCCAAGTCCCCAATTGGTGTAGGAGACTGGTTCACCCGTTGTCCACTTAAACTCGCCGAGCATAGGGGAATAACGCATCCCCATCCAGAATTGGTTGGCTCCAATGCCATAGTTTGGATTCAAAGGATTGGTAAATGGAATGTTGCTTACCAGGAAATTATTTTCTGCGGCATCCCCAATGGTAACGAGATGCCCGCCCAATTGCGCAGCCATGATGTTTGCATCGATCCAATGGACGTGATTTGCCAGCAAAGGGGACGAAATGTAATAAGTGTTTCCATAGAGTTTTCCCAGATAGGTAAAATTGGGAATATTCAGTTCGGTATTGACGCAATTGTCCTCACCTTCTACGTTGTAGCAGTAAACCCGTTCGCAGTCAAAAGTGTCTAGCAATATGGTGATGTCTTCAGGACAGTCAATCGTGGGAGGTGAGTCGGTCAACGTAAGGTTGAATGAGCAGGTTGTGCTATTCCCGCTACAATCCGTAGCGGTGTATTCAACGGTATAGGTCCCAGGACCCAGCGGGTCACCATCCAAATCCTCGGGTCCGCTGTTTGGCGTTGGTCCAGCCGTCTGAACCACCAACACTTCGTTGAATGAAAAATTCGATATGTTCAGAAATGTATGGGTTCCGACGTTATTGGAAGCTACTCGAATGCAAAGCTGATCACCTGCGTTTACAACTAAATCAACAGCACCATCTGCGGTGCTTCCAGAATTTGGAGTAAGCTGGACTGGGCCCGGTGCGGAGGTAAGTTCATAAAAAGCGTGGTCGCCGGCAAAAGTAGGCGACGGGCCGCTTTTATAAGCGTTCCAATCAAAGTGCAATCTCCCTGCACACCCAAACCTGATGCATATGGACGCGACAGAACCCCCTGCTCCTGATATGGTGCCCCTGATCCGGATGGAGTCGGGTGTAAAATTAGAGAATTGAGCACTTCCGTTGCCTTGTACAAAGGTTCCCCAATATGGATAATCAAATGCTCCGGTAAAATCTTCCGTCAGGCCAGAACAGTTGTCCGTGGCCTCTGGTACCGGCCACCAAATGCTGGGGGTACACGTATTGCGGTTTTGAATCGCAATCGTATAATCATCAGGACAATCGGTGAAAACTGGCGGCTCGCCATCCTGGTCGCAGGGTGTCTGAGCCAGGGCCTGCGAAAGCCCCATCGCAGTAATTAAAAAGATGCGGCAACACTGCCATAGCGAAGTAGTAATTTTCATGGTCGTTGAATTGGATAATGAAAACTTCGCTAAATGCGGCTGTTGCTAAAGAGTGCCTATCTGGGTTCTGTAGCTGCAAACATAAGCAACTTTCTCATATTAACGAAAAATTACATATATTTTTTAAAAAAAAATGGCCCCTGGGGTGCTTGCGGGGCCATTTTTTGTCAATTGCCGGTGAAAGATCAATCCACGACGGCCATTTTACCCGTATGGGTTTTGTCTTTGAAGTCGATCTGGTAATAGTACACCCCTGCCGCTCCAAGTTCTGCCCTTCCGATCACCAGTTCGTGGTAGCCTTTGAGCTCCTGGCGGCGATCCATCCG
>JABARE010000063.1 GCA_019187365.1 Saprospiraceae bacterium
GGGCCGAGATGGACCTCTATAACTGGTGCAGTCTGAATCGGCGATAAGACCTCAATCTCTTGAAGGGATCCCTCAGGTGCTTTGACCGTTAACTTCCTCCTCCAGTAATAAAACATGCCGGTCGACAACCGATGCCGCTTACAATAGGCCTGAATGGTGAAAGAAGATTTTGCCTGTTCTTCAATATGAACATGCCAACCCTTATTACTATTTTTCATGCCGGCAAAGAAACTACCTTGAAGGAGCTCCTGCAATATGTGGTTGGCCGGAGGGATACAACACTCCTAAATACAAAAAGGTGGCAGTTTGAGCCTGCCACTCTTCCCATCGGTATAAAGATCACCGTCGGTCGTTTCCTGGAAGTGCAAAATTATTTTGATGTTTTGATCTATTTATTAACTTTGTAACGAAAGTCTGATTAATAGGGGGTCAAACCAATTCAAGCCTTATGGCTGCGTTAGTTTGCTCCAATGATCCGATCCGAATAAATCTGCCCGTTTGATTTAAATCATCCCGTGTATTGTACTTCTTCTTCCAATAATAGTATTGGTGTATAGGCAGTTCTTTGCCGACCATAAAGCTTTTGAGCGTTTTTCCACTCATTTCCAATTCATTTTGCAATTGGTCAAATTCCTGCTTCGTCATATATACTAATTTCCAGCGAAGCTACAGCGTGTCGTGGGCGCTGGCAAGATGTACTTCCTAGTACGGATACGATTCATGCATAACTTGTGGACACACACCCAAGAATCGCTTCATCGAAGGGGCCGGGGCTTCTCGTCCTCTTCTTTGAAGAAATGTATGATGGGTATCTCTTTCGGGGAGGATCAATCCACCTTATTTTCCCCGGAAAGTGTTCTCATGGATTGGGGGAAGTTCATTCTGCCTGTCAGTCGACGACGCTTTTGTAAGAATCCGCTCTTCTTCATGAGGCGATACACCTTCTTGGCCCCGATCAGAAACCCGGCAAGCATCAGCGCAGCGGTCATTTTCTTATACCCATACTGGAGGTCCGGATCCTTTAGGATCCCTTCTATGGTTTGAACGACTTCAGCATTGTCGCAAATCACCATAGTTCCCTCTGCCATGCGCTGGGTCGTTGTTGTGGCTTGCCGACCCGGTTTGCCGGGCTTCTTTACGTAATAGTATTGGCTGCGGCTGATACCGGCAAGCTCGAGGGCCCTTTCCAGGACCAATCCCCTTGCCGAATACTCCCTTACCATCTGAGCTTTTTCACTTAGCGATACTTTTTTTTTATCAGCTCCTGTTGCATTTTTATCGTGAGATCCTTCTCCACGACCATCTCTTTGAGCGTGCTGATCTCTTTTTCAAGGCGCCGTATCTCCTTGAGCCGTTCCTTGGTCATACTGTGCTGAAGGCCTATATCCCCCATCGCATCGTACTTCCTTTTCCAATTGTAGTATGTCGCCGGGTATACCCCGTGCTTATTCAAAGTCACTTTTACGCCCTGTCCCAGGGCTTCTTTGAGGATTTTAAGCTTCTCCTCACGGCTGAATTTGCGCTTTTCCATAGACAAAGATTACATTTTTTTATGTGTAACTTCGTCTGATTGTTTAGGGGGCCGAAACATCTTTCATGCGGCCTGAATTTTCATGGATTGCTTATAGGCTGCATTTGGAGACATCTTGATGGTTTGGTGCTTCTTACGATGATAGTACTCGATGTAGCGTTGTACGCCTTTAAAAAGTTCCAGACCGGTATCGCAAGGATTGAGGTAAATGTGATTGTATTTCAGTGATTTCCAGAATCGCTCGATCCAGGTGTTATCAGTTGCTCTTCCCTTTCCGTCCATAGAAACCTTGATCTGATTTTCCTCGAGATAATTGATCCAGTCCGGGCTGGTATACTGGGAACCCTGATCAGAATTAATTATTTCCGGTTTGCCATATCGCTGAATTGCATCTTTTAACACTTCAAGGCACCATTCTTTTGACATGCTGTTGCTAATGCCCCAGCCTACAATCTTACGACTATAAACGTCTATAAACGCGGTCATGTACAAAAAACCCTTGGCCATTGGGATGTATGTGATGTCGGTACACCACACCTGATTGGCATGAGTGATTTTCAAGCCCCTCAGCAGGTAGGGTTTAATGAATTTCCTTACAGCGCCTTTGGTGAGGTTTCTACGACGATACAACGTTTGATGGCCTATGAGCTTGAATAAGCGACGAATACGCTTAGGGCCAACAGGATAGCCCTTGTCCTTAAGCCAATCGACCATAGAAACCACTCCTTCCGTCGGATGCTTCAGCAAGTGCTTGTCCATGAGGTTCATCATTTTGACATTTTCAGGCTTTTCCGGAATTGGTTGGTAGTACAATGAACTTCTGGGTACTGCCAGGATCTCACATTGCTTGCGCACGGAAAGCTTCCCATTATTGCGATTGATCATTTCCATACGTTGTCGCATATTCCCAATTTCCGCACACTTTTTTTTAAAAAGTCATTCTCCACCTTAAGCTGTCCAATCTGAGCATACAACTTTTCAGCTACAACGGATGATTCGGATTGAGTACGTGAAATGCCACTATTGAAGGCCGTAGTAAGATGTTCTAAAGCTTCTGCTTTCCATTTAGAAATCGTGATGGCATTCACCTCAAACTGCTTGCTAAGCTGAGCAAGTGTCTTCTGGTTCTTTATGGCTTCAAGGGCGACCTTGGCCTTGAATTCCGCGCTGAACCTGCGCCGTGTTTGTTTTGTCATAAGTTTAGTAAAGTTACGAATTTTATTAACTAAACCTCTGGTCTCAATTTAGGGGAGTATTACAAATCG
>JABARE010000066.1 GCA_019187365.1 Saprospiraceae bacterium
GGGGGGGGTAAAAACTTCATGCTGTTTAGTACATTTCGACATTGTTTAACCAACCACCCCAACAAAACCTATGATCACCTAGGCTCTTACTTAAAGCTTTTTCCAAAACAACTTCATAGCATAAAAAAAGCCCACGATCACCCATCGACTGGGGATGCAGGCCTTCTATTCGCAAAAATAGTCTGCAATTTAGGCTTCTTTTTTATGATTATGAAATTGTTGGGTACCATATTATTTAACAATTTCAACTATGTACAATGAAAAAATTAATTTTCATTCCGTTGCTGGCCTTATTCAGTTTGGCAGGCAACAAAACAACAGCCCAATCCAACAGTTGCGACTTTATTGTGACCAAGACGATCTGCCTGGAAAACGGACTTAAGGAAATTTGTGTTGAGGGTTTGGACATTTCCGGGACCCACGAATGGGATGTCACCGCAGTGGGCGGATCGTGCGGCCAAACGCATTTTACAGGTCAGAAAATTTGCTTCCAGTGCACATTGAGTGGAAATGACCATCTCCTGATCGACCATACGTTCCTTCCATTGGAAGGACTACCGTCATCCTGCAATAAAAGGGTGAATGTGTCCTGTAACCCCGATTGCAGTTCCTGGAATTTTAGTACAGCATTTAACGCAGACTGCTCAGTAACGTTTACCATCAACCCCAACTTCAATGCAGATAACATAACCTGGGTGTTTGGTGATGGGAGCAATTCGGTTCAAACGCCCAACGACATAAGGTCAATTGCGCATACGTATTCTTTACCTGGAACCTACCAGGTTTGTGTAACGCTGAGATTTGATGACTATTATTATCAGACTTGCTGCTTTGACGTGTATGTTCCTCCCTGCCCCGAGTGCGAACCCGATCCAATTTCCTGGGTGGAGTGTCCGCCGTCTGGAGAAAATTGCTGTATCAAATTTACATTCAACTCTCCATGGAGCATTTCACCACACTACATTTGGAATTTTGGTGATCAGAGCCCGCTTGACACCACGGTGGGAAAAACGGTGGAGCACAGTTTCATTGGTCGTGGCCCCTTCCATATCTGCGTCAGCTATTTTGTGGAAGACAGCACGTACACTTGTTGCGAATGGATCGACCTGCCGCCCTGCGATTGCTGCGAAAGTGCTGATTTTGCATTTAATTTACAGCCCATTACCAATTACCAGTCCTGTATGGGCTATGTGTATAAGTGTGAGCCGGCATGCAAAAGACCGGGAATGACGGTACATAAATGGATTTATTCAGATGGAACGGTGATTTTTACCGGTTCCACCAACAGCACCCCTCCCGACCATGTGTTTTCCAATTATGTCAATACCACCGGACAGGTTTGCGTAACCCACCAGATCCTATGTGATAACCAGGTCATTGATGAAGTGACCAAATGCCTGCCGTTTTATCCCGGAGCCTATCTTGGAAAGGCAGGACAAAGTCTGAACATGTCGGATGTTCTGACCAATCAAAGTGGCATCACGGTCTTCGATTTTATCACCCAAAATGCCTCCAACCCGGCCGTTCCTTTGTATATTGAGGGTAATTTGTTTGTCGATATCAATTCCAATTTTAATCAGGGCTATTGGAATATGGCAAGAAATGCTCAGATCATCGTCAATTTTGACAGGACCTTTGGGCTTAACGGGACCACCATTCGAACCGCCAGGAGGATCAATCCGGGATTTCCCTGTTGCCGGTGGACCGGGATCAAAGCAAATCCAAAATCCATTTTAAACTGGTCATCAGCTACCATAACCGATGCAGAGCTCATGCTGGAACTGTTGCCGCTAACCACCAGTTCCGGAGCCACCCTGAATTTCAGCGACAATAGCTTTCTGGAAAACGTGAATGGAATCAGAGCTTTTCGACACCGGCCCCGGTTTGGGAATTTTCACAACAACGTTTTCGAAGGTTGCAAAAATTGCACGGTACTATGCTATTGTCTGTCAGGTACGGGGATCTACATTGACATGGGTGGCTTGACCTCGCTGTACACCAGTTTTCCGGTGACCGGATCCAGAAACACCATACGGAGTTACGAATACGGCATCCATGCCATCAATACCAACCTGTCGGCTAAAAACTTCTACCTGCACGACATAGACCAGGCCGGATTATGGTTTGTAAAAAACAAGGCCACACCATTCCACTTAATCATTGATTTGCATGAATTTCACAGCATGCAGGCTGCCGTAAGAGATCAGATCAGTGGCGGCGGTTTACATAGGCTGACCGCGGCTGCATCGGTGCCATATACCAGCCTCAGGTTTTCAGAAATTTTCAAAGGCTATGATATCAGCATTGACCAAAGCCGAATGAATGGCACCATCACCTACAATCAGATAGCAACCAACGGAGGTGCAACTAACTTTGGCATCAAAGTATCACTGACAGGTAGTATTGGCAACCAATTTACAGCCGATCACAACCAAATCACGGTAGCATCCGGCGGTAACAGTTGTATGGGCATCAGTCTTTTGGCAGATGTGGATAACCAGCAAAATGCTGTATTAAAATTTAATGAAATAACGGCAGTGGGTCTGGATCCCGGAGCCGGCATCTATGTGAGCAACTGGAAGACTTCCAGTGTGACTGACAATACGCTGACCATGGGTTCGCCCAAACCCGGCATCGAATTTTCAAACAGCGGCGGCTCATTGATCCAGTGCAATGGGATCAACTTTGGTACTAAAGGCCTTTTGTTTAACATATCTCCGGAAAATGATATTGTAAACAATAC
>JABARE010000012.1 GCA_019187365.1 Saprospiraceae bacterium
CCATTTTACCCGTATGGGTTTTGTCTTTGAAGTCGATCTGGTAATAGTACACCCCTGCCGCTCCAAGTTCTGCCCTTCCGATCACCAGTTCGTGGTAGCCTTTGAGCTCCTGGCGGCGATCCATCCGGTGCACCTTGCCGTGCGCGTCGTACACGCTGATCTTTACCTCGCCGTCCTGCGGCAACAGATAGCCGATCACCGTCTGCCGGCTCCAGGGGTTCGGTTCGTTGGGTACGACCACCAGTTCCCTTTCTATTTGTCCGCTGTATCTCAGCGCCATCTGACCCTCTTGTCCGTCGACTCCTATGCTCACTGCCGGGGTGATGCTACTGCTCAGGCGCAGGCCTTCCGACAACCGCATCCGCTTTTGTGCTTGTACTCTCAGGCTGAGCAGCACTTCGCCATCCTGTGTTTCCCCGTTCCAGCTCACGCTCATCCGCCCTGGCATTTTCCTGTAGTGGTCTTCGCGGAATCCAAGCTCGCGGTTGCCCTCCACTGCCGTCACCTCCAGCGGGCTGCCGGACCATTCAAGCGTAAACTGCAATCCGCTGTACGCGCTTCCGTTTTTTAGCTTCAGCGCTACTTCTCTTTCCTCCCCTGCTCCGAGTTCTACGTCCTCAACTTCCACTTCCAGCACCGGACCTCCGCGCTGTTGGTAGCCTCCAAAGCCCTTCGTCGCTGCCGTGCCGTTTACATCCCCGACTTTTACCGCATAAAAGTCAAGCTTCATGTCTCCCTGCAACTGTCCGATCTCGTACCATTCCGGAAACTTCTCCTGTAACACCCCGTTCAGATCTCCAAAACTGTACAGGCTGTGGATAAATCTCCAGCTCGTGTTCCCGTTTATCTCCTGTGTTACTCCAAGGATCAGACGCCTCAGATCCGATACGTCCTTCGACGTGATCGTTCCGCTGCGATTTACGTCCGCTGCGATCATCTTGTACGCACTGCTCAGCGGCTCAAGTCCCAATATGTGACGCTGGATCTTCACGATGTCGGCCGTCGTCACTCCGTTGATCCAGCCATCCGTCTTGCGAGGATACAGTACGTAGTTGCTTCCCGCCGCCAACTGGTCAAATGAATATTTTCCTTCGTTATTTGTCACCACTTCGTTGCGACCAGACTGCTGCAATTCCACCCGAACATTCTCCACTCGGTCCTCAACTTCTGTTTTGACCTCTCCTTCGATGCGTGCGTTCTTTATGTTCGGCGGGCAGAAGCCGCTGTTGTCCTGTATGTCGATGAACGTCCGGCAAAAACTTGTGTTCCCGTTCTCGTCCGTCACCCACATCTCCACTTCCTGCAGCCCACGGTCGTCGCAGTCATACACCCGGTAGATGTCGTTGGTGTCCTCTGAAAAACTCAGCTTCACACGGTATCCGCAATTGTGATACGAGCCCGCATCAAAATCCTTTGCCCACACCGAATCCATGGCAACTTCCGGTACTCCGTCTCCGTCCAGATCCATCGGCGTAAGGTTCGTCGACAATCCGTTGAGGCAGTAGGCCACCGGAGGCTTGCAGTTCAGCAGCTCCAAAGTGAAGTGTTCTTTGGCCGTATTGCCGCAGCGATCTTCCACTTCCCACTTCACCAGGTGACGGCCCAACGGCCAGGTGCCGCTCACTTCCCTTCCACCTATGCGGCTTTGCGTAAAGTCTATCGTTCCGTCGCTGTTTAAGTCGATCTTTACGATGTACAGCATTTGTGCCGGATCCGTGCAATCGTCATCCGCTTCAATTGAAAAACTCACCGGGATTGGGCGGCAGTTTACGTCGTAACTGCACACCACCGTGTCTGGGGTTATGCGCAGAATTTGTGGATCTACCTCGTTGATGATCTTGATGTACTGCGTGTCTTCCCAGATCAGAATGTTGCCTTCGATGTCCCGCTGGCACCAGTCGATTACCTTCCACACCCGGATGATCTTAAAGCAGGGATCGCCAGGCACTGTTGGGGAAAACACGTCGTCGTGATAGCTCAGACCAATCAGGCTGCACTCGTCGTCGTTGGCCACCGGCTTGTCGTAGCCCGGGGGAAGCCTTTCCGGGATCAGCTCCCGGGGATCGCATATCCCGCTCAGCACCGTGTCCCGCGGCCAATCGATGTCGTCGTATCCAAAGTCATGGTGATTGATGACTACGATGCGTTGGTAGCAGCGCTCACTCTCGTTGCCCTGTTGGTCTACAGCCCAAAAGTACCGGTAGATCGTTCCGATCCCACACTGGTTTACCCCTCCGTAATCCGGATCCTCGATCACCACCGGCGGGCAGTTGTCTTCTGCAAGTCCATCCTGCGGATGGCCTCCAATCTGGTGCCAGTATCGCGGATCGATTACAATTGGTTCGCGTAGTCCCTGTTCCATTACTACTTTGCCAAATACTTCCAGGTGTTCGTAGTCGATGTCAAAGCGGCAATCGATCGTGATGTCCGGAGGACAACTGATCAGTGGCCGGTCTTTGTCCTGAACCTCCACGTTTACCATGCAGATCGCTTCGTTGCCGTGGTGGTCGATCGCCTTGAATCCTACCATGATTGTCTTGCCGACGTCTTCACAGCAAAATCCAACTTCTGCTCCCCAGTCGTCCTCACCGAATGTTCCGCAAAAGTCGGCATCCATCCGCCTGACTTCAAAATGGTGCAGTGCGCATTC